>NZ_JANFNH010000048.1 GCF_024436055.1 Streptantibioticus rubrisoli
CACCCGCCCACCCAATCGCCGTTCGGCCTTTGCTTTTCCGGGGCGCACCGTCGTGCGGGTTCTGTGTGCGGTGCGCTGCGGGGCTTCTCACCCACCCAGACCCGCCCCCACCGTGCGCAGCGGTGCTCAAAGGCCCGTCGGTGATCGGGTGAGCGTGCCCCAACCCACGTACCCGCAGCGCAGCCGCGAACCGGGACACCCCCACCGTGCGCGGCGGCGCGCAAAGGCGCGGCGGCAAGCGGGTGGCCGGGTGGCGGAAGCCGCAACCGCGAGCGCGGGCGAAACCGGATGACGGGCCAATTACCCTGAACCGCGAAACAGCCGAACCCCACGTCCCCGCCGAGGAGCCGCCATGGGCGTCGCCCCGAACCACGCGGGCGCGCAAGCCGCGCCCGCGACCGGCACGATCCGCTACTGGGCCGCCGCCAAGGCCGCCGCCGGCACCCCGGAGGAGCCGTACGAGGCGGCCACCCTCGCCGAGGCGCTGCGCGCCGCGGGCGAACTGCACAAGGACCAGCCCGAGTTCGCCCGGGTCCTGGCCAGGTCCTCGTTCCTCGTCGACGGAACACCGGTCGGCACCCGTGACCACGCCACGATCCGACTTGCCGACGGCGGCACTGTCGAGGTCCTCCCGCCGTTCGCGGGAGGATGAGCGACACGATGACGACACCACAGTGGAACGGCCAGTACGACCCGGCGTACGACTACTACGCCCCGGAGCGGACGGCGGCGGACCACCCGCAGCCGCAGCCTCAGCCGTACGGCTACGACGCGTACCAGCCCCAGGCCCAGCCCCACCCCCAGCCTGAACCCCAGTACGCGCCCGCGCCGGAACCGGCTTCGGCGCCCGTGCGCACCGGCTCCCCGATCATCCCGCCCGGCATCCAGCCCGCGCTGCTGACCGCCGTGCTGGCCGCGCTCACCGCCGCGGGCGCGGCGCTGGGCAGCGCGGCGCTGGCCGTACCGGCCGTGTTGCTGCAGGCCGTGACGGCCGCCGGATGGTTCCGGCTGAACGGCATGTGGCCCGCCCGGCAGGGCATCGCGCTGGCATTCCTGGCGGGCGTGGCGGCCGACGCCGGACTGCTGTGGGCGCCCGCCGACCAGGCTCCGGCGGTGATCCTCGGCACCCTCGGGGTGTGGGTCCTGCTGATCCTGGTCCAGCAGATGCGCCACCGGGGCAGTGCCGAGGAGCGGCTGGCCAGCCTCACCGCGACCGCCGCGTCGACCGCGCTGACCGTGCTGGCCGCCGGGTATCTGGCGGTCGACGGCAAGGTGGGCGGCCATCCGGTGGTGGTGGGCGCGGTGGCGGTCGCGGTGGCCACGGTGGCCCGGGCGCTGCCGCTGCCCTCGGTGGCCTCGGTGGCCGTCGCCCTGCTCGCGGCGGCGGGCAGCGGGGTGGCCACCGACCGGCTGACCGGGATGGGCACCACGTCCGCGGTACTGGTCGCGGTGGCGGCCGGGGTCTGCGCGCTGATCGGGCTGCGGGTGGCCAGCTATGACTTCCCGTCCCGCTTCGTGCACTTCACCGCGGGCGTCGCGCTGCCGCTGACCGCCGCGGCTCCGGTGGTCTACGCGCTCGGACGCGCGCTGGGCTCCTAGGCGGCCCCCGCACGCCGGGCCGGGGCGGTCCCCGGGGAACCGCCCGCACGCTCCGGACGTAGTGACCTATGACGTCAGGCCCCCGGTGGCCAGCCCTGATCAGGCGGACAGGTCCGCCAGGTAGGGTCGCGGCGCCGAGCAACCACGCCTGGAGACACCGGGGAGTGGGGGAAGAGGAGAGATGCGCGGGCGCGGGATACGCATATTGCTGATACTCGTCGTGGTGCTCGGCGGCCTGTTCGTGGCCGCCGACCGCGTGGCGCTCTCGTACGCCCAGTCCAAGGCGGCCGAGAAGATACAGCGGTCGCAGGGGCTCGCGGACAAGCCCGATGTGTCGATCAAGGGCTTCCCGTTCCTGACCCAGGTCATGGACAAGAAGCTGGACGAGGTGACGGTGACCTTCACCGGACTGCAGACCACCTCCGACTCCGGTTCACTGCGGGTCGCCGAGCTCACCGCCGACGGGCACGGAGTACACCTCGGCGGCGACCTGATGAGCGGCCAGGTCAACAGCGCGGTCGCCGACACCGCCACCGGCACCGCGCTCATCTCGTACGCGGACCTTTCCAAGACCGCGTCGAACGGCATCACCGTCTCGTACGGCGGCCAGGACTCGAACGGCAAGGGGCGGCTGAAGGTCACCGGCAGCGTTGAGCTGCCGCTGGTGGGCACCCAGCAGGTCAGCGTGATGAGCCACGTGGTCATCAAGAACGGCGACGCGGTGCAGTTGCACGCCGACGGCATGCCGTCGATCATGGGCATCTCGCTGCCGGTCAGCGCGGAGCAACTGGTGCGCCAGCAGACGGACTTCGGCGGTCAGTTGTCCGGACTGCCCAAGGGGATCAAGCTGGACAGCGCCGAGGCGACTCCGGACGGACTGCGGGTGTCGCTGTCCGGTACGAACGTCAAGCTGGGCTGACCAAGCGCTCCGCTGGAAGTGCCGCGATGGTGCCGTCGGTCGGCTGCGGCACAGTCGTGGCTGGTCGCGGCCACGCGGCGGAGCCGCACATGAACACAGCCCCGCGGCCCTTCAGGGCGCTACCGAACCGCAGCGGGCCTGTGGTCCGATAGTTGAGACGAGTCGTCCGAACCTCAGTCGCAGGGCGGCTCCCGAGCCTCCACCGTCGGCCGGAACCGGCCATCGGGGCCGAAAGTATTCCGCCATCCGGACGATCTCGTCTCGAATGGCGACACGCCGGTGACACCCGCTCCACGCTTCCCTACGATCGGGGCCATGAAGCGACAGGCGGATCTCACGAAGCGGCGGGCAGTCGACCTGTGCCGCGTCGCCGCCATGCTCTGTCGCACCCGCTGAAGGGCGCCCCGCCCCGAGGCCTCCCCGCCCGGCGTAGCCGCCCTTCTTCCCGTACCGCACCCCGCGCCCTCGCGCGCCGTAGCGCCCGCGTACGGGGGCACACCAAGCAAACGCCCCGCCGCAACTGCCCCGGAGGAGAACAGCATGAGCCGCAGCGACGTCCTCGTCGACGCCGAGTGGGTCGAGAGCCATCTCGACGACCCCAAGGTCGTCATCGTCGAGGTTGACGAGGACACCTCGGCGTACGAGAAGAACCACATCAAGAACGCCGTCCGGATCGACTGGAAGCAGGACCTCCAGGACCCGGTGCGCCGCGACTTCGTGGACCAGGCGGGCTTCGAGAAGCTCCTGTCGGAGCGGGGCATCGCCAACGACGACACCGTCGTGCTCTACGGCGGCAACAACAACTGGTTCGCGGCGTACGCCTACTGGTACTTCAAGCTCTACGGCCACCAGGACGTCCGTCTGCTGGACGGCGGCCGCAAGAAGTGGGAACTGGACTCCCGCGACCTGGTCGTGGAGGTGCCGACCCGGCCGCGCACCGAGTACAAGGCCAAGCCGCAGGACCAGTCGATCCGTGCCTTCCGCGACGACGTGGTCAAGGCGATCGGCCAGCTCAACCTGGTCGACGTGCGCTCCCCCGACGAGTTCAGCGGCAAGCTGCTCGCCCCCGCGCACCTGCCGCAGGAGCAGTCGCAGCGCCCCGGACACGTTCCCACCGCGCGCAACATCCCGTGGTCGAAGTCGGCCAACGACGACGGCACCTTCAAGTCCGACAAGGAGCTGAAGGAGCTGTACGAGGGCGCGGGCGTGGACCTGGGCAAGGACACCATCGCCTACTGCCGGATCGGCGAGCGCTCCGCGCACACCTGGTTCGTACTGCACGAGCTGCTGGGCCAGCAGAACGTCAAGAACTACGACGGCTCCTGGACCGAGTACGGCTCGCTGGTGGGCGTGCCGATCGAGCTCGGCGCCAACTGACCCCCTAGGTAAGGAAGTTCATACATGTGTGGAGCCAAGGCAGGCGGCCCGGACGCGTCGACCGTCAAGGCCGGTGAGACCACGATTCAGGGCTCGGTGACCCGCGGCGGTCAGCCCGTCACCGGATACGTACGGCTGCTGGACAGCACCGGCGAGTTCACCGCCGAGGTGCCGACCTCGGCGACCGGGCAGTTCCGCTTCTACGCCGCGGAGGGCACCTGGACCGTGCGCGCGCTGGTGCCGGGCGCGCAGGCGGACCGCACCGTGGTCGCCCAGCGGGGCGGTCTGGCGGAGGTCGCCATCGCCCTCTGAGGGAACTCAGCGAGGGCACTACGGCCGGAGGGCCGCACCCTGGGGTTGGACGCCTGGCGGGGTGCGGCCCTCCGCGCTGTCTGCCGACGCCGTCCGGACGTACGGTGGAGGTATGTACGCGCGGCGTAGGCGCTGGTACTTCGCCATGATGGCGACCTGCATCGGGCTGTTCGTCCTGGCCTGGGGTGTCGTGCGGCTGTGGTCCGTCCCGGCGGCCGTCGCCATGTGCGTGGTGGCGATGGTCATCCCGCCGCTCGCGGCGATCGTGGCGAACCGGCGCGGCCCGGACGACGGATGGTGGGACGTGCCCGACGACAGCTGGCTGCGGGACGAGCCGAAGGACGACGCCTGGCGGGAGGGCGAGAAGTCCGCCAAGGAGCGCCTCGACCGGCTGGACCGGGGCGACTCCGGCCAGTAGCCGGACGCCGTCAGCGGCCCGCCACGGCCGCAACTGGATGCCGTCAGTAGACGAGCGCCGCCAGTAGCCGGACGCCGCCATTAGCCGGACGCCGTCAGTAGACGAGGGCCTGGACGCCGTCCGCCATGGTCTCCTGCACGAAGACCTGGGCCCCGGCGATGCGCACGCCGTCGATCACGTCGGACTCGGTGATGTCGCGCCGGGCCGCGCACTGGGTGCACAGCGTGATCCGGCCGCCCGCCATGATGCCGTCGATCAGGTCCGGCAGCGGTGCCGCGTGCGGCAGCTCGAACTCGGCCGCCCGGCCCGGCAGCGCGAACCAGGAGGACTCGCCGGTCAGCCAGAGCGAGACCTCGACGCCGCTGGCCGCGGCCACCGCCGCCACCGTGAACGCCTGCGAGCACCGTTCGGGCGCGTCGGCGCCCGCCGTCACCTTGATCACCAACCGCTTGGTCACGCAGCTCACCCTACGCCGCCGCACCACCCGTCCGCCGCGCCGACTAGACTCGACCCGGTCGTCTAAGAGTCAGCAGCCTGCCCGAGGAGCGCCAACCGTGCTTGAGGCCTTTTTCGAAGCCCTTCTCGCCCTGGTCGTTGTGGCCGTCATCGCCTTCGCGGGCCTGTCCGTGAAGAAGCTGTTCCAGGGCCAGCGCTGACCCCGCGTACCTGACCGACACCTCACAGATCGCCTGAGCCCCACCCATGATCGAGATCCCGTCCGACCTCCACCCGGAGCTCGTCCCGCTCGCCTTCCTGCTCGGCAACTGGCAGGGCGCGGGAGTGTGTGACTTCCCCGGCGCCGAGAAGTGCAACTTCGGCCAGGAGGTCACGTTCTCCCACGACGGCCGTCCGTTCCTGGAGTACACCTCGCGCACCTGGGTGCTGGACTCCGAGGGCAACAAGGTCCGTCCGCTGGAGAGCGAGAGCGGCTACTGGCGGGTCGGCGCCGACCGCAAGGTCGAGATCGTGATGTCCCGCGACGAGGGCGTCGTCGAGGTCTGGTACGGCGAGTTGGCCGACAAGAAGCCGCAGATCGACCTGGTGACCGACGCGGTGGCCCGACTGGGTTCGGCCAGCGCGTACTCCGGCGGCAAGCGGCTGTACGGGTACGTCAAGGGCGACCTGATGTGGGTGGGCGAGAAGTCGACCCCTGAGGTGCCGCTGCGTCCGTACATGTCGGCGCACCTGAAGAAGGTCGTGGACCCGCGCGAGTGGGCCAAGGACCTGAAGGACCTGCCGGACGACGGCATCGCGTTCTTCAAGTAGTCCTCCGAAAGTAGTCCTCGGACCGCAGGTGGTCCTCGGCCCGCGTTTCCTCCCCGGGTTTCCCTAGAATCGGTGGCGTGGTGAGCACCGACTGGAAGAAGGACCTGCGCGAGCGCGGTTACCGCCTGACGCCGCAGCGCCAGCTTGTTCTGGAGGCTGTCGACCACCTGGAACACGCCACCCCGGACGACATCCTGTCGGAGGTCCGGCGCACCGCCAGCGGCGTCAACATCTCCACCGTCTACCGGACGCTGGAGCTGCTGGAGGAGCTGGGCCTGGTCAGCCACGCCCACCTCGGGCACGGCTCGCCGACGTACCACCTCGCCGACCGGCACCACCACATGCACCTGGTCTGCCGGGACTGCGACAAGGTCATCGAGGCGGACGTCTCGGTGGCCGCGCCGCTCATCAGCGAGTTGCACCGGGTGTTCGGCTTCGACACCGACATGAAGCACTTCGCGATCTTCGGGCGCTGCGCGAACTGCTCCCGCGCCGCCGCGGACCCCGAGGCGGTCTCCAGCGGGTCGTAGGCTGGTGCGCATGACGAAGAGTCCCCTGCTCTCGCTGCCCGGCGCGGTTCCCGCTCAGGCGCCGGACGAGGGTGTCGCCGCCCACTACGGAGACCTGTTCCGCGAGCAGCGCGCCCTCGCCGCCGGGACCGGTTTCGTTGACCTCTCGCACCGCGGTGTCATCACCGTCAGCGGTGCGGACCGGCTGAGCTGGCTGCACCTGCTGATCACCCAGCACGTCAGCGAACTGCCGCCGGGGCAGGCGGTCGAGGCGCTGGTCCTCTCCGCGCACGGCCACATCGAGCACGCGCTGTACCTGGTGGACGACGGTACGACGACCTGGATCCACGTCGAGCCGGGCACCCAGGGCGAGTTGCTCGCCTACCTGGACAGCATGAAGTTCTTCTACCAGGTGGAGACCGCGGACCGCACTGACGACTACGCCGTCGTGCATCTGCCTGCCGGTTCCATCACCGAGGTGCCGGAGGGCTGGGCCGTACGGGAGGTGGCGTACGGCCGCGATGTCTTCGTGCCACGCGGTGAGTTGGAGTCCTTTGCCCGCCCGTCGCCCACCACCACCCTTGCAAGGAAGCGCTCCGCGCCTTTCTTTGAGCAAGTGGGTCCGGCGATCGGCGTGCTGGCGCTGGAGGCGCTGCGGATCGAGGCGCACCGGCCGCGGCTCGGCATGGAGACCGACCACCGCACGATTCCGCACGAGGTGGGCTGGCTGGAGACCGCGGTCCACCTGAACAAGGGCTGCTACCGCGGGCAGGAGACGGTGGCCCGGGTGCACAACCTCGGCCGTCCGCCGCGGCGTCTGGTGTTCCTGCACCTGGACGGCAGCGAGGTCAAACTCCCCGCCCATGGCGCCCCGGTCCGGCTTGCCGAAGACGGCCTGGAAGGCCGCCAGTTGGGCTTCGTCACCTCGTCGGCCCGGCACCATGAACTCGGCCCGATCGCCCTGGCGTTGGTCAAACGCAACGTCCCCGCGGACGCGGTACTGCTCGCGGACACGGTCCCGGGCACTCAGGAAGTAGTGGTCGAGCCGTAGTTACGTAAGGTGCGTAAAGGGTGAGGGGTGGGAAAACCCACCCTTCACCCCACCCCCAGCCCAAGACCGACCGCGGGCTAGACCTCCAACAGCACCGTGAACGGCCCATCGTTGGTCAACGAGACCCGCATGGCAGCGCCGAACCGTCCGGTCTCCACATGCGCCCCCAACGCGCGCAGTTGGGCCACCACTTCATCCACCAGTGGCTCCGCCACAGGCCCCGGCGCCGCCGCGTTCCAGGTCGGCCGACGCCCCTTGCGGGCGTCCCCGTAGAGCGTGAACTGGCTGACGACGAGAAGCGGCGCCCCGAGGTCGGAACACGACCGCTCCTCGGGCAGCACGCGCAGCGTCCACAGCTTGCGGGCGAGTTGGGCGGCCTTCTGCGGGGTGTCGTCATGGGTCACCCCGACCAGGACGCACAGTCCGGGCCCGGTGATCTTGCCGACGGTCTCACCCTCGACACAGACGGCTGCTTCGGTCACTCGCTGGACTACGGCACGCATGGCCCCATTGTGGCGCGCGACATGGGGTGCCACTCTCAGGGGTGAATTCGTCATCTCAACGCCCGGGGGCGTATGCCTGCCAGGAGGCGGGTCTGCCAAGGTCGTCGGGGCCGTTCGGGTGCACCGGCGCTGCGAGTTGTCAGTGTGCGGTGGCACGATCTGATCCGGGGCGATGCCAGGGCGCACCGCCCAATGGAGGGGACGTACCCGACGGAGGGGGCGTATGCGCATATCAACCAGCGATACCGGACAGACTTCCGGCATCGCACCCACAGCCGTCACACCCGACACCGACCGCCCCACCCGCGCCAGTACTGCCCGTACCGCCGGTCCCACCCGTAACGAGGAAGCCCGCATGCTGCAGGCCGACACCGTCAGCTCCCGCGCTCCGCGCCAGGACGCCCCCCGCTCGCCGGAGGAGAACCCCTCGGAGGCCGCCATGCCCCCACTGGCCAGCTACCGCCTCCCCGAGCTGCGGACGCTGCGCCGCGACGCCCAGCAGGAGGAGGCCGACCTGTCGTACCTGCGGCGGCTGCTCCAGGGCCGGATCGACATCCTGCGGGCCGAGCTGGGGCGGCGGACCGCGCCCGGCGAGGCCAGGGACCCGAAGGACCCCAAGCCGGGCCGCACCCTCCTGGTGCGTCCGCTGCTCGACCGGCTGCCGGAGATCCTGGCCGACGGGCCGTCCCGGGGGCGCTCCGCCCGGCACGTGACGTTGGGCACCCCGCACAGCGAGGAGTACCGGCGGCTGGCCGAGGAGATGCTCGCCGATGTCGAGCTGTCCGACCTGGCCGCCCGCACCGACCAGGAGCTGAACGCCGCGATGGCCACGCTGGTCGGGCGCGAGCAGCAGGTGTCCCGTCGGCGCAGGCAGCTACAGGCGACGGTGGACGGTTGCAGTGCCGAGATCGCCCGCAGGTACCGTGAGGGCGAAGCACGAGTAGACGACCTGCTCGCTGGCGGTTAGACCGCGTTCGGGAGATTCCCGACCGGCCCGCTGGCGGGAGCGGGCCGTCCCACCCCGGAAGGCCGACGATGACGTCCCGTACCCCCACTGAGCTGCCCGTTCTCGCCGAGGTCATACGCTCCGGCTTCGTCGAGGGACATCATCGCGGCTCGCTGGTGCTGCTGGACGCCGAGGGCGCGGTGGACGTCGCGCTGGGCGAGGTGACCGCGCCGGTCTTCCCGCGCTCGGCGAACAAGCCGATGCAGGCGGAGGCGATGCTGCGGGCCGGGCTCGACCTGGACGGCGAGCTGCTGGCGCTGGCCGCCGCCAGCCACTCCGGAGAAACGTTCCACCTCGACGGCGTACGGAAGATCCTGGCCAGCGCCGACCTGGACGAGGGCGCCCTACAGACCCCGCCCGACCTGCCGCTCGACCCGACCGAGGCGGAGCACTGGCTGCGGGGCGGCGGCACCCGGGACCCCCTGCTGATGAACTGCTCGGGCAAGCACGCCGCGATGCTCGCCGTCTGCGTCCGCAACGGCTGGCCGCTGGAGAGCTATCTGGACCTGTCCCACCCGCTGCAGCAGATGGTCCTGGAGGTGGTCCGGGACGCGAGCGGCGAGAGCGTCGAGCACATCGGCATCGACGGCTGCGGCGCGCCGCTGATGGCGCTGAGCCTGACCGGCCTGGCCCGCGCCTTCCGCTCCTACGTGCTGGCCGAGCCCGGCACCCCCCGGCGCCAGGTCGCCGACGCGATGCGCGCCCACCCGCAGTACGTGGCGGGCACCCGGCGGCCCGACACCTGGCTGATGCGCGAGCTTCCGGGGACGCTGTCCAAGATGGGCGCGGAGGCGGTGCAGGCGGTGGCGCTGGCCGACGGCCGGGCGCTCGCCTTCAAGATCGACGATGGCGCGGGGCGCGCCCTCGGTCCGGTACTCGCCCGCGCCCTGCGGATGTTGGGCGTTGACGCGCCGGTGGTGGACCGCATCGGGGACGCTCCGCTGATGGGCGGCCCGGAGAAGGTCGGCGAGATCCGCGCGGCGTTCTGAGACGGGGCTCCTGGACCTGAGGCGGGGCTCCTGGGCCTGAGGCGGGCTCCCTGGCGGGGCCGATCGCGGCTCCTGTTAATCGCGTGCGTCTGGCCGCCGGGGCGGTTTAGCCTGCGGGGATGAGCGGTGCGATCGAGGTCCGGTACATCGAGGAGTCCGACTACGCCGACTGGGTGCTGGCGCTGCGCAAGGGCTTTCTGCGCCCGCCGCTGGCCACGGAACAGGACGCCACCGAGATCCCGGCCATCCTGGAGGTCGAACCGGCCCGCACCCAGGGGGCGTTCGACGACGGGCGGTGCGTGGCGACCTTCCGTACGATGCCGCGCGAGCTGACCGTGCCCGGCGGCGGCACGGTACCGGCGGACGCGGTCACCAACGTCTCGGTGACCGCGACCCACCGGCGGCGCGGACTGCTCAGCCGGATGATGGCGAACGGCCTTGTGGCGGCCAAGGAACGCGGCGACGCGGTCTCCATCCTGATCGCCGCCGAGTACCCGATATACGGCCGCTTCGGCTACGGTCCGGCCACCTGGGTCACCGAGTGGGCGGTGGAGATCTCCCGGGCCCGCCTCGGCCGCCTCGAACTGCCCGACGGCGCCCGCATCGACCTCGTCGACGGCGCCGAGGTCCGCAAGGTCGGCCCCGAACTCCACGAGAGGGTAAGGCGGTTGACGCCCGGCGCGATCAACAGAACCGACGGCTTCTGGAAGCAGTACACCGGCGAGGCGCCGCTGCCCTGGCACGACTGGACCGAGCCGTTCCATGCGGTGTACCGGAACGCCGCCGGTCAGGTGGACGGGCTGCTCACCTACTCCATCGCCGACATGTGGGACGCCAAGCTGCCCCAGTGCACGCTGACCGTACGGAAGCTGATCGCGACCAGCCCGGAGGCGGAGGGCGTGCTGTGGCGGTACGCGATGTCCGTCGACTGGGTGGCCAGGCTCCAATCCGGACTCCGCGCCCCCGACGACCTGCTGCCGCTGCTCCTGGGCGACCCGCGAGCCGCGAGGGTCGCCTCACACTCGGACTTCATGTGGCTGCGGGTGCTCGACGTACCGGCCGCGCTTCAGGCCCGCGGTTACCTGGGCACCGGCGAACTGGTCCTGCGGGTGCGGGACGCGGACGGCTACGCCGACGGCCGCTGGCGGCTGACCGCCTCCCCCGAGGGCGCCGAGGTCAGCGCCACCACCGCCGAGCCCGATCTCACCTTGGGCGCAGGGGAGTTGGGCGCCCTGTACCTGGGCGACGAGTCGGCGGTACGGCTGGCCGCCCTCGGCCGGGTGGCGGAGCACCGCCCGGGCGCCGCCGCCCGTGCCGACGCGCTGCTGCGCACCCCGCGCCGACCCTGGTGCCCGGACATCTTCTGACCCGGGCGGCCGGGGAGTCAGTCCTTGGTGAGGACCATCCAGCGCTGCGGGTCGTCCAGCGGACGGAACCCGGCCTTCTGGTAGACGCCGTGGGCGTCCTCGGTCGCCAGCATGATGCGCCGCAGGCCGTAGGGCATCAGATGGTCGCGTACCGCCTCCACCAAGGCGGTGCCCAGGCCGTGGCCGCGGGCCGGGCGGTCGACGTAGACATCGCAGAGCCAGGCGAAGGTGGCGTGGTCGGTGACCACCCGGGCGTACGCCATCTGAACGCCGGAATCCACCTGGTAGGCACCGAAGTTCAGGGACCCGGCGATGGCACGTTCCTGCGCCTCGCGACTGCGGCCTATCGCCCAGTACGCGTCGGTGCTCAGCCAGCGGTGCACCCGGGCGATGTCCAGCCGGGCCGGGTCGGTGGAGATGTCGTACACGGCTTCCATGCCGGGCAGGCTGGCAGGCCGACCACCCCCGCGTCGAGGGGATTTCCCGGCGGCCCACGCCACCGCGTCCACCGAGCTGACCGGTGCGCGGCCAATGTGCCTGGCCAGGGCAACGGTTAAGTGTTGCTTTGTCGTTCCCCGTAGATCAATTAACTGGACCTCAAGTGTCAGGTGGGTCAGGCTCCCGTCATGGAAAACAGCAGCGCGCTCAGGCGCTCCGCTGGGAGTGCGGCGATATGCCGTCGATCGTCTGCGGCACCATAGTGGCTGGTCGCGCCCACGCGGCGGAGCCGCACATGGACACAGCCCCGCGCTCCTTCCGGGCGCTGTCGGACCGCAGTGGACTTGGCCTGACCTGTTTAACCTCAGGCGCGCGGGAACCATCGAGTACGCCCACCGGTGAAAGGTGAATCGGATGAAGGTCGGAATCGTCGGCGCGACCGGTCAGGTCGGCGGCGTCATGCGCCAGGTCCTGGCGCAACGCGCTGCCGAGGGCCTGGGGCTGCCCGTGAGTGAGCTGCGGCTGTTCGCCTCGGCGCGCTCGGCGGGCCGCACGCTGCCGTGGGAGGGCGGCGAGGTGGTCGTGGAGGACGCCGACACCGCTGACTACCGCGGGCTGGATATCGTGCTGTTCTCCGCCGGGAAGACCGCCTCGCTGGCGCTCGCGCCCCGCGTGGCGGAGGCCGGGGCCGTGGTGGTCGACAACTCCTCGGCCTGGCGGCTCGACCCCCAGGTTCCGCTGGTGGTCTCCGAGGTCAACCCGCATGCCGTGGCCGACCGCCCCAGGGGCATCATCGCCAACCCCAACTGCACGACCATGGCCGCGATGCCGGTACTGCGCCCGCTGCACGAGGAGGCCGGACTGGTCTCCATGGTGGTGGCCACCTACCAGGCGGTGTCCGGTAGCGGTCTGAGCGGTGTCGCCGAACTCGCCGACCAGGCAGCGGCGGCGGGGGAGCGGGCCCGTGAACTCACCTTCGACGGCGGCGCGGTGAAGTTCCCCGAGCCCGGGGTCTACGCCCGGCCCATCGCGTTCAACGTGCTGCCGTTCGCCGGATCCCTGCTGGACGACGGCTCTGGTGAGACGGACGAGGAGCGCAAGCTGCGCAACGAGAGCCGCAAGATCCTTCAGATCCCGGACCTGAAGGTCTCCGGAACCTGCGTCCGCGTCCCGGTCTTCACCGGCCACTCGCTGCAGATCAACGCCCGGTTCGCCCGCGAGATCACCCCGCACCGCGCCTGCGAACTGCTGGGCGGCGCGCCGGGCGTGGCCCTGTCCGACATCCCCACCCCGCTGGAGGCCGCAGGCCAGGACCCCACGTTCGTCGGCCGGATCCGTGCCGACGAGACGGTGGACCACGGACTGGCGCTGTTCTGCTCCAGCGACAACCTGCGCAAGGGTGCGGCACTCAACGCGGTGCAGATCGCCGAACTGGTGGCCGCGGAACTGCGCTGAGAGTCCGGCGAGTTGGGCGGTCGACCGCTGGACGCCTGGTTCAGCGCCGACCGCCCGGCAGGAACCCGAGGACCGCCGCCGTGAAGTCCTCCGGGCGTTCGGCGTGCACCAGATGTCCGCACGGGATGGTCAGCAGTCTGCCGTCCGGAATCAGCCGGGCCATCTGGGCGAGCTGGTCCTGGGGTAGGTGGCTGCGCGATCCGCCCGCGATCACCAGGGTCGGCGCGGTGATCGCGGCGAGGCCGGTGCGCCACCGCTGGGGTGGATCGGCGAGCTCGGCGTGCACCGCGGCCACCACGTCCCAGTCGAAGTCCAGCTCCCCGTCCGGCCGTTCGGCCTCCTTGTGCTCTCGCGGATGGGGCGCGGGGACCTCCTCCAGAACCATCCGTTCCACCCGCTGCGGGTGCGCTTGGGCGAACAGATGGGCCACCACCCCGCCCATCGAGTGCCCGACCAGCGTCACCCGCTCCAGCCGCAGCGCGTTCAACAGCCCGGACACGTCGTCGCGCATCAGCTCGAACGAGTACCTGCCGGGCCAGTCGCTGCGTCCGTGTCCGCGCAGGTCCGGTACGTAGACTCGCCAGCGTCGCGCGAACTCCTCCGCGATCGCGTTCCAGTCCTTGCTGGTTTCGCCCAGTGCGTGCAACAGCACCATGGGCGGCCCGTCGGGATCCCCCAACGCCCGGCAGGCCAACCGGACTTCACCGGTGTTGATCAGCCGCAGCTCCATCCTGTGAAGCTACCCTGCGGGCGCCCGGCCAGCCATACCGCGAGAAGCGGTGACGCCGTGTCAGCCGTCACCGGTGGTGAGGCGGCCCGCCCCGGTGTCGAACGTTTCCGCGCAGTAGGGTGCTTGGCCGTGACCGAACCAGACTTCCTGCGCGACACCCGTGCGTCCTATGACACCATCGCCACCGAATACGCCGAGCGCTTCGGTGACGAACTCGCGGCCAAGCCGCTGGAGCGGGCGATGCTCGCCGGGTTCGCCGAACTGGTACGGGCCGCCGGTCTCGGGCCGGTCGCGGACGTCGGCTGCGGCACCGGTCGCGTCACGGCCCACCTGCACGGCCTGGGGGTGTCCGTCTTCGGCATCGACCTGTCGCCGGGGATGGTCGAGGTGGCCCGGCGGACGCATCCCGGGCTGCGGTTCGAAGTGGGTTCGATGCTTGACCTGGACCTGCCGGACGGCTCGCTGGGCGGCCTGATGGCCTGGTACTCGACCATCCACATACCCGAGGAGCGACTGCCGGAGGTCTTCGCCGAGTTCCACCGGGTGCTGGCGCCGGGCGGCCATGTGCTGCTCGGGTTCCAGGTGGGCGACGAGCCGCTGCACCTGTCGGAGGCGTTCGGAGAGCCCGTCTCGCTGGACTTCCGCCGCCGCCAGCCGGACCACGTCGCCGAACTGCTGGCCCAGGCCGGGCTGGCCCCGCGCGCCAGCCTGCGGCGCGAGCGCGACGAGGAGGGCGAGTTCCCGGAACGCACCCCGCAGGCCTTCGTCCTGGCCCGTAAGCCGGTGAGGTGAGCGGTGGATCCAGCGGAAGAGGGCGTCGGCGGAACACACCGTAGTTCTCAGCCGACTTCCGGCGCGGCGCACGAGAAGTCGTAGACGGCGAAGTCGGTGACCGGAAGGTATCCGATTCGCTGGTAGAGGCTGTTGCTGGTGGGGTTGGTCGCGTCCGCGAACAGCACCACCCGCGTCGCGCCCGCGGCCAGTGCGGCGCGGCTGACCTCCACCGTCACCGCGCCCGCGTAGCCGCGCCCGCGTAGCTGGGCCGGGGTGTAGACGGGGTCCACCCGGATCTGGCCAGCGACCATCGAGGTCACGCCCGCCATGGAGACCGGAGTGCCGTCGGGGGTCTCCCACAACGTATAGCGCTTGTCGGCGAAGCGCGTGCCAGCCCAGGAGCTGGCGTCCATGGAGACGGCCTCCCCGACGGCACTGGCGAACTCGCCGCACCAGAGCATGAGTTGCTCACGGTCCCGCTCGCCCGCGAGGCGGCCCCGGCCCGCTGGGAGCGGCCGCGGCGGGACGAGTGTGCCGAGCCGGTACAGGCGCAGCCGCTCGCGGAGTGCCGGTAGCGCCCCGGTGTGCCGCTGCCAGGCCGCGATGAAGGCGGTGGCGGTGCTGTGGTCCGCGCTGACGCCGGTGACGCGGTGGCCGAGGGCGGCCAGGTGGGCGGCGAGGGCGTCGGCGTGCTCGGGGGCGAGGGGGGTTGGGTTCAGGCGGCCGTGCGGGGTGCGGTAGAAGGTGGCGCGGACCTCGCCGGCTCGCTCCAGGCGGCCGAAGACGTGTGCTGGGCCACCGTCTGGGTCCGCGCCGCGGGTTCGCAGTCTTTCGGTCACCGTCAGCGGCATGGTGTGCAGGGCGGGGCGCGAGCGCAGGAAGTCTCCGGCTCGGGCGAGGAAGTCGTCGACGTCTTCGGTGAGCTGCCAGTCATCCGGGCGCATGCTTCATGGTTCCCGATGGGGTGGGCGGGCGTCCGTCACACGGCTGAAACGACACTGTTGCAAGCGCACTGCTTGCAAAAGTTAGCGCTGGTGTGGCACGGTCGTGGCATGGCGTCGCTGAATGTCGGGAACCTCGGTGAGTATCTGCGCGAGCAACGGCGCAGTGCCCAGTTGTCGTTGCGGCAACTGGCCGAGGCCGCCGGGGTGTCGAACCCGTACCTCAGTCAGATCGAGCGCGGGCTGCGCAAGCCGAGCGCCGACATCCTCCAGCAGATCGCCAAGGCGCTGCGGATCTCCGCCGAGACGCTGTACGTGCAGGCCGGGATCCTCGACGAGCGCGACCAGAACGGCATCGAGGTGCGCACCGCGATCCTGACCGACCCGACGATCAACGAGAAGCAGAAGCAGGTGCTGCTGCAGATCTACGAGTCGTTCCGCAAGGAGAACGGTGTCGCGGACGGCCCGGCGGCCGGCCCCGCCGAGGCCAGGAAGGCGTCGGCCGCGCGGGCCGCCAAGAAGGCCGCCGCGAAGAACGCGGCGGCCAAGGTCGCCGACGCCGTGGCGGAGACGGTCGCCGCGCGGACGCGTGCGCTGAAGCCCGTACCCGCGAAGGAAAAGCCGCACAATCAGGACAAGCCCGGCGGCGATGACAGCATCGCCGCCGGAGCCTGATCGGCGCCCACGAATCGAACACCACGAACACGCCACCAACCCGTACGGAGGATCCTCATGGTGACCACCGAGAACGTCCGCAAGGCACTGACCGACCTGACCCCTCTCTACGCCGTGGCGGGCGCAGTTGACCTCGCCGCAGAGAAACTGCGCGAAGTGCCGCCGCTGCTGGAGAAGTTGGGCGACGAGGCACCGGAGCGGATCAACAAGGTGCGCGCCACGGACCCCAAGGCCGTGCAGGAGCGGGTGGCGCGGCAGGCCAAGGAGGTCCAGGCCAAGCTCACCGAGCGGCTCGGCGCGGTCGAGCTGGACCTGAAGAGGCTCTCGGACACCGCGCAGGACTTCGCGCTGCGCCAGGTGGGCCGGGCGGCCGAGACCGCGGTCAAGGCGGGGGAGACCTACAACGAGCTGGTCGACCGGGGCCGCGGCGCGGTCAGGACCTGGCGCGGCGAGGCCGCCGAGCAGACCGAGGAACTGGCCGTGGCCATCGAGCCGGAGCCGGAGCACAAGCCGGAGACCGAGGAGCGGCCCGCGGCCCGCAAGCCCGCCGCCAAGAAGACCACGCCGCGCAAGACCACGCAGGGCAAGCCGGGTGAGTGACGCCCAGTGGTGACAAGGGTGTGACAACGGGTCGGGCACGTACCCGATGCCCGGCCCGTTGTACGGGTACCGTGGCGGCGAAGGGGACCGTCGGCGGACGACAAGGCGGTGGACGGAATGCTGATCCAAGGGTTCAACACGATCTTCAGCTGGGTCTCGACCGGCCTCCTGGTGTTCACCGTCGTCGCGTTCATCAACGCGGCGATCCACCGGGAGGACGCGTACCGGGCTGCGGGCAAGAACACCAAGCCGTTCTGGCTGATCATCCTCGGCCTCGCGGCCGTGGTGATGGGGCTGTTCCCCATCCTGTCGATCCTGCCGCTGATCGGGCTGGTGGCCACGATCGTTTACACGGTCGACGTACGCCCGGCGCTCAAGGAGGTGTCGGGGCGCGGCCCCGGCAGGCGCGGCAGCAGCAGCGACGGGCCGTACGGGCCGTTCCGCCGCTGAGCCCTGGCCCGCTTGGAGCGCCGGGTTCCGCGTTGACCGTCAGCCGCGGTCGAGCAGCACCACCGCGACGTCGTCCGTGAGTTCACCGCCGTTGAGTTCCCTGACCTCGTCCATCGCCGAGTCCAGCAGCGCCTCACCGCGCAGTCCGGTGCGCAGATGGCGGTCGACCAGTTCCCGCATGCCGTCGCTGCCGAGCCGTGCGGTGCCTTCTCCGATCCGCCCCTCGATCAGCCCGTCGGTGTAGAGCATCAGGCTCCACGCCCCGCCCAGCTCCACCGTGAGCCGGTTCCATTCCGCCTGCTCCAGCAGCCCGAGCGCCGGGCCGCCGTGCTCGTACGGCAGCAGCTCGACCGGTCGGCCGCTGCGGGCCAGCAGCGGAGACGGATGACCGGCCAGGCACAGCCCGGCCCGCTGGCCGTCCGGCGCGATGTCGACGGTGCACAGCGTGGCGAACGTCTCGTCGTCCGGGCGCTCGTGCTCCAGCACCCGCTGCAGGGTTCCCAGCAACTCGTCGCCGCTCAGCCCGGCCAGGGTCAGCGCGCGCCAGGCGATGCGCAGTTCGACACCGAGCGCCGCCTCGTCCGGACCGTGCCCGCACACGTCGCCGATCATCGCGTGCACGGTCCCGTCCGCGGTGCGCACCACGTCGTAGAAGTCCCCGCCGAGCAGCGCACGGCTGCGGCCGGGCCGGTAGCGCGCGGCGAACCGCAGGTCGTCAGCGCCGTCCAGCAGCGGGGTCGGCAGCAGCCCGCGTTCCAGCCGGGCGTTCTCCTGGGTCAGCAGCCGGGTCTCGGTCAGCTGCCGCTGGGCGACGTCGGCCCGCTTGCGCTCCACGGCGTACCGCATCGCCCGGTTGAGCAGGGACGCGTCGAACTCGTCGCGGAACAGGTAGTCCTGCGCACCGACGCGCACGGCCTCGGCGGCCAGCTCGGCGTCATCCTCACCGGCCGCCAGCGCGAGCACGGCGGTGGTGGGGGCCATCCGCAGCACCTCGCGCAGCGCGGTCAGGCCACCAGCCTTGGGGTGGCCGGGGACCAACTCGATGTCCAGGTCGAGCAGGATGCAGCTCACGTCGTCGGTGAGCAGCCGCGCGGCCTCGGTGAGGTTGCGGGCGCGGCGGATGCGGACCGGGTGCCCGGCGGCGTCCAGCAGGTCGGCCGCGGCCAGGCTGCCGGTGGGGTCGTCACCGACGACGAGCAGGGTGAACGGCTGCTGCGCCCGCACCGGCGCGCCCGGCCGCTCCACGGGTACCGGCTCTGACACCCGCTGGCGCGGGAGCATGGTGGCCGTTCCCGTGGGACGCTGGTCGGGCGTCCAGTCGGGGCGCTGGTCTGGCTGCCGGTCGGTGGATCGGCCGGTGGCGGACATGCGTGCTTCCTTCCCTCCCCCGAGGGTGTGGCGGACGCTGTGGGGGCGGCGCCGCCGTCCCAGGTCCAGACCATGTGGGGTGGGCCGGTCGCTGGGCACTGCCAGGGACCATAGCGGCAGCGCAGGCCCCACGGGGAGGGCGTACGGGTGATTGGCCGGTGGCATATCCAAAGGTGGGAAGCGGATTTCGGGCGCCACCGGGGGAATCCGGGCATGAGATAGATCACGCGCCAGCGGGGTGTGTTGCCGCGTGTGTTGGGGATGTGGGGCGGGCGGAGGGGCGGACCGTGGGGCGCTGTGACCTCTGTGGCTGAAGATGCTGGCGGTGCCTGTGTGTTGGATGTGGGGCGCTCCGCCGAGGCAGGTGTGGCGGCAGGTTGGGCGCACGGTCGGGCGGCGGGGCGCGGTCGGGCGGCGGGGCGCGGGCGAGTTTGACGGTGGGCGCGCTGCTGCCCGGGCGGGGACCTGTGGGCAAGCCGTGGGGGACCAAACGGGTGGGGTTATGGGTGGGTTGGGGCTGGTGGGCTAGTTGTGGCCGCTGTGGCCAAAGATGCTGGCGATCCCACGCCAGTTGCGCGCCCTGCCGGGCGGGGCGCGTGCGGTCAGCCGGGCGGGGCGCGCGGGGTCAGCCGGGCCTCACGGCGCCGAGTATCGGCATGGAGCCCGCGCCCGCTATGTCCACCGTTCGCCCGGGGCGTGGGGCCTGGATGACGGCGCCGTCGCCTATGTAGATCGCCACGTGGCTGGCGTCCGCGTAGTAGACGATCAGGTCCCCGGGCCGAAGCTGGCCCAGGGGAACGTGCGGCAGCCCGGCCCACTGTTCCTGCGAGGTGCGCGGGAGCGTGACTCCCGCCGCCGCCCACGCCGCCTGAGTCAGGCCCGAGCAGTCGTACGTGGACGGCCCCTGCGCACCCCATTCGTACGCCTTGCCCAGTTGGGCGGACGCGAACGCCACCGCCCGGGCGGCGAGCGCGTCGGCCGTACCCGCGGCGCGGCCGAGCTCCGCGCCAACGTCGCTTTTCAGCCAGCCCAGTTGTGACCGGTAGGCGGCCTCCTCGTCCAACCGCTGTAGCCGCTCGCGTTGTCCGGCCTGGAGCGTGCCGAGCAGTGCGCGGGCCCGTGCCAGTCGCTGCTCGATCTGCCGCTTCGCGTCGGCCTTGCTGGTCTGCTCGGCGGTCAGGCTCTCCCATTCCCTGGTGGCGGTGTTCGCGTAACCCTCAAGCTCGCTCCTGGTGGTCCGCAGCGCGGTGAACGTGGCCGTGGCGGCCTGTGCGCCCTTCTCGGCGAGGCGCGCGCCGTCCAGGAACGACTGGGGGTCGGAGGAGAGCAGGAACCGCGCCGCGAACGGCAGTCCGCCGCCGGTGCGGTACTGGGCTCTGGCCAACGCGCCGAGCCGCTGGGTCAGTTGGGCCTGCTTCGACTGTGCGGCGACCACCGCCCGGGCCAACGTGACCAGATCCGCTTGCTGTTGGCCGATCCGCTCGGTGACCGCGTCGTACGCCTGGGTGGCCGCCTCCGCCTGCCGGTAGAGCTGGTCGACCTGGTCCCGTACCTCGGCCAGCGACTTCGGCTTCGCCGCCTGCGCGTCGCCCGGCGCGACGAGCAGGCCTGCCGCGCACACCAGCACCGTGGACGCCACCGCCGCCGCCCGCAACCGCATGGGGCCACCTCGAATCTGACGAGCCGTCACCTCGTGCGGATGGTGCCACAGGGGGGCGCAATGCGACAGACGCGCGCGGGGTTCAGCCCCGTTGGGTCGGAATGAACGGCCGCGCCGGAGCCAGCGCGTCCCAGCGCACCGTCACCTCGCCCTGCCGCCAGCGCGCCGGGCCGTCGGTGAGCGGCCAGCCCGCCGCCCGCAGCGCCTGGGCGGAACGGATCCAGCGCTGCCGGGCGCCCAGCGCCCCGAAGGGCGCGGCGGCCGCCCACGCGCGGTCGAACTCGGTGAGGAACGCGTGCACCGGCTCACCCGGCACATTGCGGTGTATCAACGCCTTCGGCAGGCGCTCGGCCAGATCGGACGGCCGTTGAAGCGAACCCAGCCGGGTGGCGAACGTCACCGTGCGCGGCCCCTCGGGACCGAGCGCCACCCATACATGGCGGCGGCCTATCTCGTCGCACGTCCCCTCGACCAGCAGCCCGCCCGGCGCCAGTCGACCGCACAGCCGCGCCCAGACGGCGGCCACCTCCGCCTCGCCGTACTGCCGCAGCACGTTCGCCGCCCTTATCAGCGCCGGACGCCGTCCGGCGGGCAGCGGAACCTCGAAGCCGCCGCGGACGAAGCGCAGCCCATGCCGCGCGTAGGGGGCGGCGGCGGTCACCCGCTCGGGATCTATCTCGACGCCCACGACCTCGGTGTCCGCGCGCACCGTACGCAGCCTGCAGAGCAGTTCGACGGCCGTCCACGGGGCGGCGCCGTAGCCCAGGTCGACGACCACCGGGTCGTCGGCGCGGCGCAGGGCGGCGCCGAAGGTGGCGGCTATCCAGCGGTCCATGCGGCGCAGGCGGTTCGGGTTGGTGGTCCCCCGGGTGACGGTGCCGATGGGGTTCATGGGGGCCTTCGGGTGCGGGGCGTGGCGGGGCTGACGTTTCAGGGTAATTGGCCGCCCCTGTGCCCCTTACCGGCGGCGGCCGGGCGCCGCCGCGCTGATAACGACTTGGCAAAGCGGAAATGCCCGCCCCCGCTCGCGCCGTTACACCACAGACACAAAAGGACCGAGGGAGGCACCGTACGGTGAACCACCAGGTGGCCCACGTGCCCCGGCTGGGCGCGCAACGTCTGCGTGCCCGCGCACACCTGCACCGACGGCGCCGTGCGGGCGTCCCGCGCCGGGTCGCGATGCTCAGTGTCCACACCTCCCCGCTCCACCAGCCCGGCACCGGCGACGCGGGCGGCATGAACGTCTACATCGTGGAGCTGGCCGGGCGCCTGGCCGAGCTGGGCATCGAGGTGGAGGTCTTCACCCGCGCCACCACCGGCGGCCTGCCACCGGTCGTCGAGCTGGCGCCCGGCGTGCTGGTACGGCATGTCGACGCCGGACCGTACGAGGGCCTCGCCAAGGAGGACCTGCCCGCCCAGCTGTGCGCCTTCACCCACGGCGTGATGCAGGCGGAGGCCTCGCAACGGCCGGGCTACTACGACCTGGTTCACTCGCACTACTGGCTCTCCGGCCATGTCGGCTGGCTGGCCGCCCAGCGCTGGGGCGTTCCGCTGGTGCACGCGATGCACACCATGGCCAAGGTGAAGAACGCCGCCCTCGCCGAAGGCGACACTCCCGAGCCCGCGGCCCGGGTGATCGGCGAGACGCAGATCGTGGCGGCCGCCGACCGGCTGATCGCCAACACCGAGGAGGAAGCCGACGAACTCGTCCGGCACTACGGCGCCGCCCGCGACAAGGTCGCCGTCGTCCACCCGGGCGTGAACCTCGACCGCTTCCGCCCGGCGGACGGCCGGGCCGCCGCCCGGGCCCGGCTCGGCCTGCCGCCGGACGCGGTGATTCCGCTGTTCGCCGGGCGAATACAGCCGCTCAAGGCCCCCGACGTGCTGCTCCGCGCGGTCGCGGTGCTGCTGGACGAGGACCCCTCGCTGCGCGAGCGCCTGGTGGTGCCGGTCGTCGGCGGCCCCAGCGGCAGCGGCCTGACCAAGCCGGAACGGCTGCACAAGCTGGCCGCCCGGCTCGGCCTCGCCGATGTCGTACGGTTCCAGCCGCCGGTCGACCAGGACCGGCTGGCCGACTGGTACCGGGCGGCGAACGTGCTGGTGATGCCCTCGTACAGCGAGTCCTTCGGGCTGGTCGCCGTCGAGGCGCAGGCGTGCGGCACGCCGGTGCTCGCGGCGGCGGTAGGCGGCCTGCCGGTCGCGGTGCGGGACGGACACAGCGGCTTCCTGGTCCAGGGACACGACCCGGTGGACTACGCGCGGGTGCTGCGCCGCTTCGTGGACCGGCCACGGCTGTCCGACGAGCTGGGCGCCGCCGCGGCCCTGCACGCCCGGGCTTTCGGCTGGGACGCCGCCGCGGCGGCGACCGCCGACGTGTACGCGGGCGCGACCGCCCGCCGCCGCAGGGCGTAGCCGGGTCGCCTACGATCAGGGCATGAGCGAGCACGACGCAGCCCGCGCGGCCGTGGAGCAGGCGCTGAGGGACGCCGGGCTCGAATGGGACACCCCGGACGGCGCCTCGGGCACGTACGTCGTCCAACTGCCCGGCACGCGCAAGCTGTCGACCACCTGCTCACTGGCCGTCGGACGCCACACCCTCTCGGTGAACGCGTTCGTGGTGCGCCGCCCCGACGAGAACCACGAGGCGTTCTACCGCTGGCTGCTGGAGCGCAACATCCGTACGTACGGGGTGAGTTACGCCATCGACCGGCTCGGCGACGTCTATCTGGTCGGGCGGCTGCCGCTGGCCGCGGTGACGGCCGAGCAGGTCGACCAACTGCTGGGCGCGGTGGTGGAGAACGCGGACGGCAGCTTCAACACCCTGCTGGAGCTGGGCTTCGCGTCCGCGATCCGCAGGGAGTACGCGTGGCGCACCGCCCGCGGTGAGTCCACCCGCAACCTGGAGGCGTTCACCCATCTGACGCGGGACGTCTAGGCGGCCCCGGGGATGCCGGGTGCGTTTCCGCGCCGTCCGGTGCGGGCGGCGCGGGGGTGTGCCCGGCATCCCCCAGGCCGCTCAGGTCCCGGCCTGGTCCAGGGAACCCGCGGGTGCGGCGCCGCCCGGCGTGGCGGCCCGGGCCGGAGCGGCGCCCGACGCCGGGCGTACCGGCGTGCGGCGCAACAGCAGGCCGCAGCCGACGGCCGCCACCGTGCCGACCAGTCCGCACGTCGGCCACATGGCCGATCCCCAGCGGTCCAGCGCCGCGCCGCCCGCCATCGGGCCCAGGAACGTGGCCGCGGACCACGCCAGCGAGTACATGCCCTGGTAGCGACCCCGGGCGTGTGCCGGTGACAGATCCGCGACCACCGCCATCGACGTCGGCGCCCATATGATCTCGCCCAGCGTCCAGACCGCCACGGTCAGCGCGTAGCAGGCGGCCGTCCCGGCGAAGTAGGTCAACCCGAACCCCCAGCCCTGCAGGAGCGCCGCGCTGGCCAGCAACGCCGCCCGGCCGCGGTCGCGCATCAGCCGGGTCACCGGGATCTGCAGCAGGACGATCAGCAGGCCATTCAGGCCGATCACCAGACCGTACTGGCCGGGTGTCAGCCCCGCCTCGCCCATGGAGACCGACAGGGTGGTCGAGCCCTGCTGCATCACCGTGGCGATCAGGAAGGTCAGCCCGACCAGCGCCATGAACCGGCCGTCGCGCACCACCTGGCCCAGGCCGATCGCCGGTTGGTCAACCGCGTTGTGCCGCGGCGTCGTTGACGGCCGGGTCTCGGGGACCTTGACGAAGACGACCAGCGCGCACAACAGCGTCGTCACGGCGTCGCCGAGGAAGAGCGACAGATAACCATGGGCCGCGATGAGTCCGGCGACCGCCGCGGAGACGCCGAAACCGATGTTGATCGCCCAGTAGTTGAGCGAGAAGGCGCGCACCCGGTCCTCGGCCGGGACCAGGTCGGCCATCATCGCCTGCACCGCGGGGCGGGAGGCGCTGCTGGTGACACCCACCGCGAAGGCGACGGCCGCGATGGCCACCGGCTGGGTGACGAAACCGAGCGCCGCGGTGCTGACCGCCGCGCCGATCTGCGAGGCCAGCATGGTGGTACGGCGCCCGACGCGGTCGGTGAGCACGCCGCCGACGATCGCCGCGACCGCGCCGCCCAGCCCGTACAGCGCCCCGACCAGCCCCGCGTACGTGGCGGAGAAGCCCCGGTCGAGGGTGAGGTACATGGCCAGGAAGGTGACCACGAATCCGCCGAGCCGATTGATCAGCGTGGAGGTCCACAGCCACCAGAAGGCCCGTGGAAGTCCTGACACCGTCTCGGTGACGACACGCCTGACGGCACGCATGATGATCCCCCCGCTGTAATAGGCGCCTACGGCTTGCGTAGCTTACGCAGGGCGGAGGGCTGGCACCAGGGAATTTCGATTAGGCTCACGTCCATGGCTGCTGCTCCGTACAAGCTGATCTTGCTCCGTCACGGCGAGAGCGAGTGGAACGCGAAGAACCTGTTCACCGGCTGGGTGGACGTGAACCTCAACGAGAAGGGCGAGAAGGAGGCGCTGCGCGGCGGTGAGCTGCTCAAGGACGCCGGTCTGCTGCCCGACGTCGTGCACACCTCCCTGCAGAAGCGCGCCATCCGCACCGCGAACCTCGCGCTGGAGGCCTGCGATCGCCACTGGATCCCGGTACACCGCACCTGGCGGCTGAACGAGCGCCACTACGGCGCCCTGCAGGGCAAGGACAAGGCGCAGACGCTGGCGGAGTTCGGCGAGGAGCAGTTCATGCTCTGGCGCCGCTCGTACGACACCCCGCCGCCGCCGCTTGAGGACGGTGCCGAGTTCTCGCAGAGCGACGACCCGCGCTACGCCTCCATCCCGAGCGAGCTGCGGCCGCGCACCGAGTGCCTCAAGGACGTCGTCTTCCGCATGCTGCCGTACTGGTACGACGGCATCCTGCCGGACCTGATCGCCGGGCGCACCGTCCTGGTCGCCGCGCACGGCAACTCGCTGCGCGCCCTGGTCAAGCACCTCGACGGCATCTCCGACGCGGACATCGCGGGCCTGAACATCCCCACCGGCATCCCGCTCGCCTACGAACTGGACGCCGACTTCCGTCCCACCACCCCCGGCGGCACCTACCTCGACCCGGAGGCCGCCAAGGCCGCCATCGAGGCCGTGAAGAACCAGGGCAAGAAGAAGTAGCACCCTGTCCTCGGGCCCCCGACCTGCGGTTTCGCCGTGGGGAGGGGGCCTGTGCGCTGCGCTGGCTCTTTCGTTGCCGGGCCCCGGGGACCCGGGGACCCGGGGACCCAGAGGCCCAGGGGCCAGGGCGCAGCGGGGTCGGCCCGTGGTCAGCCGCGGGTGCGGAGGCTGGCTTCTTCGAGGTCGAGTTCGCGCTGGATCCTGCGCCGGGTGGCGTTGCTGATCTTGTTGGCCTCGTAGAGGCGCTGCAGCTCGGCCGCCTCAATGGCGATGAGGGTTCGGCGTATCTCGCGGTAGGCGTCGGCGGGGCGGGCGTCCGGGTCGGTGTAGTGGGCGTCCTCGGCCTGGTGGATGCGCGCTTCCAGCTGGCGGCGGGCCTGTTTCAGGGCGGTCTCGGCG
The DNA here is from genome assembly GCF_024436055.1 of Streptantibioticus rubrisoli. Taxonomy (GTDB): domain Bacteria; phylum Actinomycetota; class Actinomycetes; order Streptomycetales; family Streptomycetaceae; genus Streptantibioticus_A; species Streptantibioticus_A rubrisoli. The sequence continues at coordinate 25,959 of NZ_JANFNH010000048.1, forward strand.
GCGGTGCCCAGCTCGGCGAGCTGGTCCAGGTCGCCGAGCTGTTTGAGCTCCTCAAGGGCGGCGTGCGCGATGTGCCGGCGGGTTCTGGCCTCCTCACGGGCGGTGTGCTCCGGTTCCAGCGCGATGCCGGAGCGACGGACGATGGGGGCGAGGGTGAATCCCTGGAAGACGACGGTGAGCGCGATGGTCCCGGTGGTGAGCGTGAGGATGAGCGCCCGGTGTGGCAGCGGCGCCCCCGTGTGGGTGGCCAGGGGGATGGACAGCGCGGCGGCCAGCGGCATGACGCCTCGGGTGCCCGCCCAGGACAGGACGGCCGGTACGCGCCAGGACAGGCGTCTGTCGCCTTCCCTGTGCCGGTAGTGGATCAGGGCCGACAGCGGGAAGATCCACAACAGGCGGATCGCCAGCACGGTGAACGCGATCACCGGCACCCACAGCGGCCAGCCGTGCTCGTCGTGCGCGAGATGACGGACGGCGGAGGGCAGCTCCAGGCCGATGAGCGCGAAGACGACGCTCTCCAGCAGGAAGGTCACGGTGTCGTAGACGGCGTGCACCTGCAGGCGGATGGTGGCGTTGCCCAGCTTGTGGCCGGTGCTGGCGAGGGCGACCCCGGAGACGATGACGGCGGTCACGCCGGACGCGTGCGACTCCTCCGCGATGACGTACGAGGCGTACGGGGTGACCAGCGCGATGACGGTCTCCAGCATGGGGTCCTCGGTCCGCCTGCGGACGAGGATCACCACCGCGGCGACCACGGCCCCGATGAGGACTCCGCCGCCCGCCAGGAGCAGGAACTGCTCGACGGTCCCGGACACGGTGATCGCGCTGCCGGAGACCGCGGTGGCCACCGCGACCTTGTAGAGGACCAGCGACGTGGCGTCGTTGAACAGGCTCTCCGCCTGCACCATGGCCTGCACGCGCGGTGGCAGGGACAGGCGTCGGCCGAGCGCGGTGACCGCGACGGGGTCGGTGCTGGCCAGCACGGAGCCGAGGATGAACGCGGTCACGGCGGTGAGCGGGGTGATCGCTCGGGCGACGTACCCGACCGCCAAGGCCGAGGCCAGGACCAGCCCGAAGACCAGCCCGGTCACCGGCCGCCACACGGTGCGCAGATCGCGGACGGAGATCTCCCCGGCCGAGGCGAAGAGCAGCGGCGGCAGCACCAGCACGTTGATCACATGGGGCGGCAGCCGAACCTCGGGAACCCAGGGCATCAGCCCGACCACCAGACCGGCGATCACCAGGAGCGAGGGGGCGGGCAGGCTCCAACGCCGGGCACCGGTCGCCACGGCCGTGGCCAGGACCACGAGCAGCAGGATGACGGTCAGGCCGGTCATGGAGCGTCCCCGGTGGGTTGCGGCTGGTTACCCCCTTCTGACCAGGTGCTTTATCAACGTAACCGACCCCGGGCGGTGATGCAGCCGCCATGGGCCCGCAACCGCCCGTCGTGTGGGCGTCATGACGAGTCGGCCCCAGCCTTCTTGGCCGGGGCCGACTCGTCATGGGGTTCGTCCTCCTGCGTCAGCCGCAGGACCCTCCGCACTGGCACGGTCCGCCCGACTGGCATCCGCAGGTGCAACCGGGACCGCACGAACATCCACTCATCAACACCCTCCTCGGCGTGGCGCCTGAGCTACGTGTCCAACACACGTACTGGCGCTCAGTGAACGCTCGTACCCCCCGGCGCATCAAGGGCGCGTGGCGGCACGTTTCGCAAAGCGCCGCCCGCGCCTCGCGCCGCCGGGTCAGGACCCGTCCGCCGCGGAGGACGGCGACGAGGTCAGTTCGTCGGCGTGCTCACCGGTCACCAGATAGACGACCCGGTTCGCCACCGACACCGCGTGGTCGGCGAACCGCTCGTAGAACCGCCCGCACAGCGTCACGTCCACGGCCGTCTCGATGCCGTGCTGCCAGCGGTCGTCCAGCAGGTGCTGGAAGAGGGCGCGGTGCAGCTCGTCCATGCGGTCGTCGTCCGTCTCCAGCTGCAAGGCGGCGTCCACGTCCTTCGAGACGATCACCTCGGCGGCCTTCGCCATCAGCCGCTGCGCCAGCTGGCCCATCTCCAGCACCGTGCTGTGCAGGTCCCGCGGCACCGCGGACTGCGGGTAGCGCAGCCGGGCCAGCTTGGCGACGTGCCGGGCGAGGTCGCCGGACCGCTCCAGGTCCGCGCTCATCCGCAGGGATGTGACGACTATGCGCAGGTCGGTGGCGACCGGTTGCTGCCGGGCGAGCAGGTCGATGGCCCGGTTCTCCAGGTCCCGCTGGAGGTCGTCCACCCGCTCGTCGGAGGCGATCACGCTCTCCGCGAGCTTGAGGTCCGCGTCCAGCAGCGCCGTGGTGGCCCGCCCGATCGCGGAGCCGACGAGCCGGGCCATCTCGACCAGTCCGTCGCCGATCGAGTCCAGCTCCTCGTGGTAGGCGTCCCGCATCAGTCTTCCTCTCTTGCAGCCGCGCGCCCGTATGGCGGTACGAGTCTCGGCCACCAACCGTGCTTCGTACACGCGTCCCGGCCGGACACCCAGAATGAACCAGCCACGACACCACGGTGAACTCTTGGCAACGAGTGTTCGAGGCGGCCCTCGGAAGGCTGTGGACCAGTCATTCCGCCCGCCTAATCTGGACGACATGGACGTCAACGCGGCGATCGCCGCAGCCAGCGCCGTCGGAGGGGTGTGCACCGGCGCCGCCGCCGTGCTGGCCTTCCGCTGGAGCGAGCGCGAGCAGGCGCGTCCGACCCGTACCTCGCTGCACACCGAAGCGGTCCTGCCGCCGGGTGTGGACACCGTCCTGTCCGTGCTGCGCTCCTCCGCGGTGGTGCTGGACGAGGGCGACACGGTTGTCAAGGCCAGCTCGGCCGCGTATGCGCTGGGCCTGGTCAGGGGCGGACGGCTGGCCGTCGACCAGATGCTCCAGATGGCCAGGGAGACCCGGCGGGACGGCGAGATACGGCAGATCGAGCTGGACCTGCCGCGCCGCAGCGGACGCGGCGAGCCGCTGGCGGTCTCCGCCCGGGTCGCGCCGCTCGGCTCCCGCCTGGTGCTGCTGCTGGTCGAGGACCTGACGGAGGCCCGCAGGATCGAGGCGGTGCGCCGGGACTTCGTGGCCAACGTCAGCCATGAGCTGAAGACCCCGGTGGGCGCGCTCTCCCTGCTCTCCGAGGCCGTGATGGACGCCGCCGACGACCCGGAGGCGGTCAACCGCTTCGCGGGCCGGATGCAGGTCGAGGCCACCCGGCTGACCAGCCTGGTCCAGGAGATCATCGACCTGTCCCGGGTGCAGAACGACGACCCGCTCGAGGACGCCGAGCCGGTCGCGGTGGACGACCTGGTCGCCGAGGCCATCGACCGCTGCCGCCACCCGGCCAACGCCAAGCAGATAACCATGGCCACCGCGGGCGCGCCCGACCTGTACGTCTGGGGCCACCGTGGCCAGCTCGCCGCGGCGCTCGGCAACCTGGTGGAGAACGCGGTCAACTACAGCCCGGCCCGTACCCGGGTCGGCATCGCCGGGCGCCGGGTAACGGCACCCGGGGGAGGGGGCACCTCCCAGGCCGGAGGCTCTGGGGGACTGATCGAGATCTCCGTGACCGACCAGGGCATGGGCATCTCCCAGGCCGACCGGGAGCGGATCTTCGAGCGGTTCTACCGCGTCGACCCGGCGCGCTCGCGGGCCACCGGAGGCACCGGTCTCGGCCTGTCGATCGTCAAGCACGTGGCGGCCTCGCACGGCGGGGAGGTCACCGTGTGGAGCGCCGAGGGCCAGGGCTCCACGTTCACCCTCCGGCTGCCGGAGGCCGCGAGCGCCCGGCCCTCGGAACCCCGCTCCGGCGACCACCGCACCCCCGACCCCCGTACCGCCGCCGCGGGCACCCCGGACGCCGACGCCCCGCACGGCGCCGGTGACCGGGACGCGGGTGCCCCGCACGGAGCGGGTGCCCCGCATGACCCCGGTGACCGGCACGCGGGCGCCCCGGACCGGGACCCCGGCACCGACGCGGACGCCGCCGGGCATCCCATACCGCCGCCCTACGAGGCGTACGCGGCCACTACCCCGACCCCGATCCCAGCAACAACCCCCCATACTGCCCCGGAGGTCCTTCCGTGACCCGAGTGCTCGTTGTCGAGGACGAGGAATCGTTCAGCGACGCACTGTCGTACATGCTCCGCAAGGAAGGCTTCGAGGTGGCGGTCGCGGCCACCGGGCCGGACGGCCTTGAGGAGTTCGAGCGCAACGGCGCCGACCTGGTGCTGCTCGACCTGATGCTGCCCGGCCTGCCCGGCACCGAGGTCTGCCGCCAGCTGCGCAACAAGTCCAACGTCCCGGTGATCATGGTCACCGCCAAGGACAGCGAGATCGACAAGGTCGTCGGGCTGGAGATAGGAGCCGACGACTACGTGACCAAGCCGTTCTCCTCACGCGAACTGGTCGCCCGGATCCGCGCCGTGCTGCGCCGCCAGGGTGAGCCGGAGGAGGTCACCCCGGCGGCCCTGGAGGCCGGGCCGGTCCGGATGGACGTCGACCGGCACGTGGTCACGGTCTCCGGCGGCAAGGTCGACCTTCCGCTCAAGGAGTTCGACCTGCTGGAGATGCTGCTGCGCAACGCGGGCCGGGTGCTCACCCGGATGCAGCTCATCGACCGTGTCTGGGGCGCCGACTACGTCGGTGACACCAAGACCCTCGATGTGCACGTCAAGCGACTGCGCGCCAAGATCGAGCCGGACCCGGGCGCGCCGCGCTACCTGGTGACGGTCCGCGGCCTCGGCTACAAGTTCGAGCCGTAAACCACGGCGGCTGAACGCTTAGGGGGCGCCCGGAGTGGTCCGGGCGCCCCCTTGTGCGTCTGTGCGCGGGTCAGCGCAGCGGCGTCTCAGAAGCGCTGGGGCTGACGGACTCACCCGGCGTGCCCGGCTTGCCCGAGGTGCCCGGTTTGGCCGAGGCCGGGGCCGAGGCCGAGCCGGACGGGTGGGCCGAGGGCGCGCCGGAGGCCGGGGTCGACGGGGTCACCTCGACGCCCGGACCGAACGGCTGGAAGTAGTGCGTGGCCGGGGTGACCTGCGGGGAGAGGGTCACCTGGCCGGTGCTGCTGAAGTTGAACACGGTGCTCTGGAAGTTGCCGAGCACGATGCCCTGGCTGCTGGACAGCATGGCGGTCGGGTTGCCGCTGCCGCCGAGCGTGACCGAGCCGTTCGCCGGAATGGTGATCGAACCGCTCTTGCCGTCCGCGCCGGTGAGCTTCACCTGCTGCGCGGCGCCCTCGACGGTGATCCCGGTCAGCTGCTCCGGGCTGCTGCCGTTGTTGAAGATGCGAGCGGTGACCGTGGCCGGTCCCGTGCCGTTCGGCTCGGTGATGATGAACGCGTTCTGGACCTTGAGGTTGCCCACGGACGTGGCGGCGGAATTCGGCTGGACCTGCAGGGTCTGCGAGTCGCTACCGGCCCCGCAGGCGGCGGCGAACGGGGCGACGGTCAGGGCGAGGACGGCGGCGACAGCGCCGCGTCGAAGGCTGCGGCTCACGGCGGCGGCATCTCCTTGGACGACTTGGACGAGTACGGCGGCGAGCTTCGGCGGCCGTCGCGGTGCCCGGTGGCGCCGTGTAAAGCCGCACTAAGGATCTTCCAGCGCGCTTAGGTTACCGAGCCGTCCTCGCGGGGCCGCACCCGGCCACCCCCTCGCGGTTCCGGCTCACCCACGCGGCGGTTGAACCAGGGCCGGTAACCACGTTCGACGGCGGCCCTCACCACGTTCGACGGCCCGCCCTCCGCGGACCCGTACGGCGTTCGGTCCACCGCCGGTGGGGCGGCTCGCGGGGGGCTCGGCGGGAAGAGGGGTTCGCGCGGGAATGCTTCCGGCGATTCCGGAGGGTGATTGCGGCGCTTGTCCGGGCGGATCTCCTGCGCTTGTCCCGCACTTGAAGATCAATCCGAAGATCAATCCGAAGATCGATTCCGTCGATTGTCCTACTGGACCGGTTATCGGAATCTGTCCAAATGTGGATCACCCCCGGGAGCGCTAATTCGCCATTTCGTGCGGGGGGCGTTGTGTGGGAGGTGTGAAGGGGGCCGGGAACGGCCCGAACCGGTCCGAGGTTCGGTGTCCGATCTCCGAACGGAGTAGCGGAAGTGCACTCATGAGTGGGTGGCAAAACGGGACGAAACGCCCCTCGATCGGGACTTCCGAGCGCGTGACGTGTGTGTTTCATCTCGCCCGCGCAGCCGCTCCGACCTGCGGATACCTGCCCAGAACCGTTCCCTCCAGCACGATCCGGCCGCACTTGTCAAGCCCTGAGATATGCCCTGACCTGCGAAAACGCCATTCAGATGAGGCCGTTCCCGTGTTACCCTGGATAGCCACGGAAGGGGTACCTGTCACATGACGTTCAAGGTTGGCGACACCGTGGTCTATCCCCATCACGGGGCCGCGCTGATCGAGGCCATCGAAACTCGCCAGATCAAAGGCGTGGACAAGACCTACTTGGTGCTCAAGGTCGCCCAGGGCGACTTGACGGTACGTGTGCCCGCGGACAATGCGGAGTTCGTCGGCGTACGCGACGTGGTCGGTCAGGACGGGCTGGATCGGGTCTTCGAGGTGCTGCGCGCGCCGTACACCGAGGAGCCCACCAACTGGTCCCGTCGCTATAAGGCAAATCTGGAGAAGCTCGCCTCCGGCGATGTCATCAAGGTCGCTGAAGTCGTGCGTGACCTGTGGCGTCGTGAGCGGGAGCGCGGGCTGTCGGCCGGTGAGAAGAGGATGCTCGCCAAGGCCCGCCAGATCCTCGTCAGCGAACTCGCGCTGGCCGAGAACACCAACGAGGACAAGGCCGAAGCGCTCCTCGACGAAGTTCTCGCGTCCTGATGTGAATATGCCGCGGTGCCCGGTCGCGTAGCCGGGCGCTGCGGCATGTTTGTCAGCCCGCCGCCGCTGCCCGGCATTCAGGCGTAATTCGTCAGTCCACCGTGGCCCGGCATCCGGGCGTAAGACGTGCCCGGCTTCCGGGCATAAGGCATACGGCGACATCTGGCATGCTGAGCGCGTACGTGCGACGCGCGGCCCGACCGCGCGCCGTACGTGCCGGGCCCGGGCAGCCTGACCCCGCGCCAGCGGGGGTGTGCCACTGCGGCTTCACGGAAGGGGTCCGCGGTGACACCGTGCCCGGCACGTTGAGGCGATACCCAACTCGGCCAAGGACGCAAACCTGACTCCCACCCCGCTGCCCGCGACCCCGCCCGCGCCGCGAGCGGTCGCGGCCGTCATCCCCGCCGCCGGACGAGGCGTCCGGCTCGGTCCCGGCGCGCCCAAGGCGCTGCGCACCCTCGGCGGCATCCCGATCCTGGTGCACGCCGTACGGGCGCTCATCCGCGCCCGCGAGGTCTCCCTGGTCGTGGTGGTCGCCCCGGCGGACGGCGTGGCCGAGGTGCGCGGCCTGCTGGGCACCCACGGCCTGCCCGAGTCCAAGGAGATAAAGGTCGTCGCGGGCGGCGACACCCGCCAGGACTCGGTACGCCTCGGCCTTGCCGCCCTCCCCGACGACATCGACGTCGTCCTGGTGCACGACGCCGCCCGACCGCTGGTGCCGGTCGAGACGGTGGACGCGGTCGCCGCCGCGGTACGCGCCGGAGCCCCCGCCGTGGTGCCCGCGCTCCCGCTGGCCGACACCGTCAAGGAGGTCGTCCCCGACCCGGGCGGCCGCCCTGAACAGGTGGTCGGCACGCCCGATCGGGCCCGGCTGCGCGCGGTGCAGACGCCGCAGGGGTTCCGCCGCGAGGTGCTCGCCGAGGCGCACGAGAAGATCGCGTCCGACGGCGAGGGCGCCACCGACGACGCCGGGATGGTCGAGCGGCTCGGTGTCGAGGTCGTGGTGGTACAGGGCCACGAGGAAGCGTTCAAGATCACCAGGCCGCTGGACCTGGTACTCGCCGAGGCGGTGCTCGCCCGCCGGAGGGCCAGCGATGTCTTCTGACGCTCCCGTGATCCCGCGCATCGGGGTCGGCACCGATGTGCACGCCTTCGAGGCGGGTCGTGAGCTGTGGGTCGGCGGACTGCGCTGGGACGGCGAGCCCTACGGCCTGGCCGGTCACTCCGACGCCGACGTGGCCGCCCACGCCGCCTGCGACGCGCTGTTCTCGGCGGCCGGGGTCGGTGACCTCGGCGCGCACTTCGGCACCGACCGTCCGCAGTGGGCGGGCGCCTCCGGGGTGACGCTGCTGACCGAGGCGGCGCGCATCGTCCGCGCGGCGGGCTACGAGATCGGCAACGTGGCCATCCAGGTCATCGGCGTCCGGCCGAAGATCGGCAAGCGCCGCGACGAGGCGCAGCGCACGCTGTCCGCCGCGGTCGGCGCCCCCGTCTCCATCAGCGGCACCACGACCGACGGGCTGGGCCTGACCGGCCGCGGCGAGGGCCTGGCCGCCATCGCCACCGCCCTGGTGGTGGCGCGCGCCTGACATCCGGTCAGCGGTGCGCCCGTACGGGTGCGGAACGGCGCCCGCGCCGCTTCGTACTGGTACGCCGGGGTAGGTACACAACGGCCCGACGTACCACGCCAGAAGGGACCGCCATGGCAGCCGTACTCTCCGACGACCTGAAAAAGCTCCTCGACAGCCCGGTCTTCGTCATCCTCGCGACCATCCAGCCGGACGGCAGCCCGCAGGTCTCCCCGGTGTGGTGCAAGCGCGACGGTGACGACGTGCTGATCTCCACCACCATCGGCCGCCGCAAGGAGAAGAACATGCGGCGCGACCCCCGGGTGACCGTCCTCGTGCAGCCGTTCGATGAGCCGTACACGTACGCCGAGATCCGCGGCGAAGCCCTGCTGACCACCGAGGGCGGGCCGGAACTGATCGAGGAACTGTCCCGCAAGTACACCGGCAAGCCGTACGCCGAGTTCAACCCGGCGTCCGCGGAGGACGCCCAGCGGGTCGTGGTCCGCATCACGCCGCGCAAGGTCGTGGGAAGCATCTGAACAGGGAGGGCGCGAACGCGCCCGCCGCCCTCAAAGGTGGGCGCTTACGCGCCCGCTGTCACGCCCACCGCCGCCCTCAAACGAGGGCGTTTACGCGCCCGCTATCACATTTGTGTGTCCGCGTGGTCCTATGGACGCAGGGCACCCCGTCGCGCCCACTACCCTTGTTGCCGTGACTATTCGCCTGTACGACACCAACGCCCGCCAGGTCCGTGACTTCACCCCGCTCGTGCCGGGCTGCGTCTCGATCTACCTGTGTGGTGCCACCGTGCAGGCCGCCCCGCACATCGGGCACATCAGGTCGGGGCTCAACTTCGACATCATGCGGCGCTGGTTCCAGTACCGCGGCTATGACGTGACGTTCATCCGCAACGTCACCGACATCGACGACAAGATCCTGGCGAAGTCGGCCGAGCAGGGCCGCCCCTGGTGGGCGATCGGCTACGAGAACGAGCGCGCCTTCAACTCCGGTTACGACGTGCTCGGCTGCCTGCCCCCGACGTACGAGCCGCGGGCGACCGGTCACGTCCCCGAGATGATCGAGATGATGCGCGAGCTGATCGAGCGGGGCCATGCCTACGCCGCCGACGGCAACGTGTACTTCGACGTGCGCTCGTTCCCCGGCTATCTGTCCCTGTCCAACCAGGAGCTGGAGAACCTGCGCCAGCCGGAGGGCGAGGGCGAGACCGGCAAGCGCGATCCGCGGGACTTCGCCATGTGGAAGGCGGCCCGCCCGGGCGAGCCGAGTTGGCAGACGCCGTGGGGCCCCGGACGGCCCGGCTGGCACCTGGAGTGCTCGGCGATGGCGCACAAGTACCTGGGCTCGGCGTTCGACATCCACGGCGGCGGGATCGACCTGATCTTCCCGCACCACGAGAACGAGATCGCGCAGGCGGTGGCCTGCGGTGACGAGTTCGCGCGCTACTGGGTGCACAACGCCTGGGTCACCATGAGCGGCGAGAAGATGAGCAAGTCGCTGGGCAACTCGGTGCTGGTCTCCGAGATGGTCACCCGATGGCGGCCCATCGTGCTGCGCTACTACCTGGGCTCCGCGCACTACCGCTCCACGATCGAGTACAGCGAGGACGCGCTGCGCGAGGCGGAGTCGGCGTTCGCGCGGATCGAGGGGTTCGTCCAGCGGGTGGTCGAAAAGGCCGGGCTCGTGGAGCCCGCGGCCGAGGTGCCGCCCGCCTTCGCCGAGGCGATGGACGACGACCTCGGGGTGCCGCAGGCGCTGGCGATCGTGCACACCACCGTCCGCCAAGGGAACTCCGCGCTCACGGCCGACGACAAGGAGTCCGCGGTGGCGCGGCTCGCCGAGGTCCGTGCGATGCTCGGAGTGCTGGGTCTTGACCCGTTGGACGCCCAGTGGGCCAGCACCGAGCGCGGTGACGACCTGCACGGGGTCGTCGACTCGCTGGTGCGGCTGGTGCTGGAGCAGCGCGAGAGCGCCCGCGCCCGCAAGGACTACGGCACGGCCGACGCCATCCGGGACCAGCTCCAGCAGTCGGGTCTGGAGATCGAGGACACCCCGTCCGGCCCCCGGTGGTCGATCGGCTCGCGGTGAGCGGTCACCGCACCCACCGCACCGCGGACCCGAACGGTTCCGCAGCGGGGCTCGGGGGCGTAGTGCCCCCGAGATCCACCCCGCCCCCATGTTTTGGCTCGAAGAAGAAGTGAAGGTGCCCCATGGCCGGGAACAGCCAGCGACGTAACCGCCGCACCACGTCCAAGAAGGGCGCCCAGGTCGGAAGCGGCGGTCAGCGGCGCCGTGGGCTGGAGGGCAAGGGCCCGACCCCGCCCGCGGAGATGCGCAAGGGCCACGCCAAGCAGCGCGCCGCGCAGGCCAAGGCCAAGCGGGCCGCCACCGCCCAGCGGCGCGCGGCCGGCGGCAAGGGCGGCAAGTCCGCGTCCGAACTGGTCGTCGGGCGCAACCCGGTGGTCGAGGCGCTGCGCGCCGACATCCCGGCGACGGCGCTCTACGTCCAGCAGTTCATCGACAACGACGAACGCGTCCGCGAAGCCCTCAAGCTCGCCACCGAACGCGGCATCCCGCTGATGGAGGCGCCGCGTCCGGAGCTGGACCGGATGACCAACGGGATCAACCACCAGGGTCTGGCGATGCAGATCCCGCCGTACGACTACGCGCACCCCGACGACCTGACGGCCGCCGCCGACGACCAGGCAGAGGCCCCGATGATCGTCGCGCTCGACGGCGTGACCGACCCGCGCAACCTGGGTGCCGTGGTGCGTTCGGTGGCCGCCTTCGGCGGGCACGGCGTGGTGGTGCCGGAGCGCCGCGCGGCGGGCATGACCGCGGGCGCGTGGAAGACCTCGGCGGGCACCGCGGCGCGCGTTCCGGTGGCGCGGGCCACCAATCTCACCCGGACGCTGGAGGCCTACCAGAAGGCGGGTCTGATGGTGGTCGGCCTGGCCGCCGACGGCGATGTCGAGCTGACCGAGCTGGAGGCGCTGGACGGCCCGGTGGTGATCGTGGTCGGCAGCGAGGGCAAGGGCCTGTCCCGCCTGGTCGGCGAGACCTGCGACCTGCGGGTGCGGATCCCGATGCCGGGCGGCGCGGCCGAGTCGCTGAACGCCGGTGTCGCGGCGGGCGTCGTGCTGTACGAGGCGGCCCGCCGCCGGGCGCGGGCCTAAGCGGCCCTGGGGATGCCGGGCACGTTTCCGCGTCGCCCGGTACGGCACAGGTTTGGCGGCGGCGCGGTCGGTTAATGCGACGGCCGCCTTGAGCGCCGTCGCCAACGCCCGCCCAAGATCGGGTATTTGACTGGAACTTTGACGGGCCTCGGACACCGCGGCCGTCGTCAGGCAGTGTCCAAACCGGGCGTCACTCGGTTAGATGAGTGTGGATACCAGAACACCCCGCTCATCCACGGGGGGACGGTCGCCCGGGTTCGAAGAGGACGTGCTCAACACGGTGCGGGTCCCGAGCGATCCGGCCCAGGTCATCGTCAACCACGCCAGTTTCCGGGTGAAACTCGGCGCGAACGCGCCCGCGCCGAAGTACGACCCCGCCGACGACACCACCCCGATCCCGGTCATCCCGACGTCCGTACGCTCCGCCGCCGAGGCCCGTATGCCGCGCAGGCGCCGTGCCGCGCCGGTGGTGTGGTCCGGGCACACCGACGGCGACCCGGCGGCCACCCAGCTCCTCCAGGCGGTACGCGGCGCGGGCGGCACCCAGTTGCTGCCCCGGGTCGGCGAGCGGCTGCGCGACGAGGACCTGGACGACGGGATGCCGCCGGTGCGGCCCGCGGTCGTGGCGCCCCGGGCACCGGTCGTGGGCGGCCCCGCGCCGGGCCAGGCCGCGGGCGTACGACCGCCGCGCGACCACGACGAGTACGACACCCCGCCGCACGGCGCCTCCTACGAGGAGGCGTACGACGACGAGCAGGACGAGTACGCGGACCGGTCCGACCGCCGGGGCCGCAGGCGCGCGGAACCGGTTCGGCACGCCTGGTACCCAGGGCGCCGGATGAACCTCGGCGTGGTCCTGCTGCCGCTGCGGATCTTCCTCGGCTTCATCTCCATCTACGCCGGACTGGGCAAGCTCTGCGACCCGGTCTACTTCGACGGCGGCGCGCGCGGCTCGATGGTCCACTGGCTGCACTCGCTGCAACCGTGGTCGGTCGCCGAGCCACTGCGCGCCGCGGCGCTCGCCCACCCGGTGGGCTCCGGGCTGACGGTGGCCTTCCTCCAGGTGACCGTCGGGGTGCTGACGATCATGGGGCTGTGGCAGCGGATGGCGGCGGGCTTCGGCGCGCTGCTGGCGGTGGCGCTGCTGGTGACCGTGAGCTGGCGGACCGTTCCGGTCTACGACGCGCCGGACATCATCTACCTGGCCGCGTGGAGCCCGCTGATCATAGCGGGCGCCCCCGTCTACTCGGTGGACGCCAAGCTCGCGGGTGAGGCCTGGCGGCGGCTCGGCCCGCGCGCCCCGCTGTGGGACCTGCGGCGGTACGTGCTGCGGCGCGGCATCGTACTGGCGACCTTCGCCGCTGGCGGCACGCTGGTGCTGGGAGCGGTGCTGGGCAGCGCGGTGCGCGCCTCGCACACCCACCTGGTCCCCCCGTCGGTTCCCAGCGACCTGCCGACCAACGACCTGCCCGGCTCCCCGCTGCCGCAGGCGCCGTACACCGGCGTTCCGACGCCGCGCCACTCGTTGCCGCCCGGAGCGGTGCGCTCCAAGTCGCCCACGACGGGCGCCAGTTCGTCCGCGGCCACCGCGGGCACCCCCGGAGCGTCCGCGACATCGGGCGCCACGGCCGGTACGTCGCTGCCGGGCGGTACGACGGGACGGCACCGTATGCCCACCCAGGACCAGACGGTGCAGGCCCCGCACGACTCGGCTCCGGCGCCGCGCTCCGAGCCCGCCAACCCGCCCCCGTCCAGCGGCGGTTCGTCCTCCGGCGGCTCACTGGGCGGTCTGCTGGGCAGCAAGCCGCCGACCGGCTGGCTGCTGGGCATGCCGGGCGAGCACCGCCGGGCGCCGTCGAACAACGGCATCGCCTGAGAACGGCACCGCCTGAACGCGAACACGTGGGCCGCGCACCCGGGTTGGGTGCGCGGCCTCGTTTTTGCTGGTTGAAACCTGGTTTGAATCGCTGTTGAAGACGTTGGAGACGTTGAAGACGTTGGAGACTTAATGCGTCAGGTGGCCGTCTCGCCCGCCTGATCAAGCTCCTTCGCCGCCTCGGTGAGGTCCTTGACGGTGTCGATGGCCCGCCAGTAGGCGCCCTGCGGCAGCGGGAACCCGGCCAGCCGCCGGTCACGGGCGAGTTGCGGGAAGGTGGTCCGCTCGTGGTCGCCACGCTCCGGCAGCAGTTCCGCGAACTCGGGGGCGAACACGTACAGCCCCGCGTTGATCAGATACGGGGACGGCGGAGCCTCGATGAAGTCCAGGACATGTCCGAACTCGTCGGTCTCGACGGCGCCCCAGGGGATGTTCGGCCGGGCCAGCGCGAGCGTCGCGGTGGCCGCCCGCTCGGTGTGGAAGTCGGCCATCGCGCGCAGTGAGAAGCGCGTCCAGATGTCGCCGTTGGTGGCGTACCACGGCTCGTCGGGGCGCGGCAGGGCGGCGGCCGCGTACTTCAGCCCACCGCCGCGGCCCAGCGGTTCCCGCTCCACGACCGTGGTCACCTTCAGCGGCAGGTCGGCCGAGTCCAGCCACTTCTGCAGCACTTCGGCGAGGTGCCCGCAGGAGACGACCACGTCGGTGACGCCCTCGGCGGCGAGCCAGTCGAGCTGATGGCCGATGATCGGGGTCCCGGTCCCGGGAATCTCGACCATCGGCTTGGGCCGGTCGTCGGTGTACGGCCGCAGTCGCGAGCCCTGGCCCCCGGCCAGGATGACCGCCTGGGTGACCGGGGCGTTGGAGATGGCACCTGTCGTCATGCTGCGCACGATACGGGTTCGGCATAACGCTGGGCAGGCTTGGCGTTAACGCCGGTTGACGACGAGCCTGCCTGGCGACCCCGGAGTCGGTCAGCGGAACGAGGCGACACCGGAGGCGAAGGAGGTGTCGCACACCGGCCGGGACCACGCCTGGGCCCGCCGGTTGGCCGTCGAACCGCCGTACAGCCGGGCGTACTTGGCGACTGCGGCCTGCCCGAGGGCACGGGCGATCCCGGCGCAGTAGCGGGCGAGCGACGGCTGCCGGGCCATCTCCGTCTGGAGGTCGGTCAGCGCGACGCCGGGGTTCCGCTCCTGCAGCTCGGCGAGCAGGCGGCGGCGCAGCACGTTCTGCGGGGCCGTACTGGACTCCGTGGTGCCGCGGTGGGAGGAGGCCGTGAGCACCTGCGCCTCGGAGGGCGAGGCGGCCCAGGGCACGCGGGTGACAGCGAGGGTCCCGGACAGTACGAGGACGACCGGGAGCACGAGAGCGAGAGTCTTGCCGATACGGCGAGCTGCCTGGTTCACGACGGTGATGGTAGCGAGGGGTGATGATTTGGCGACATTTAGTCACCCCTACGAGTGACGCAAGTCCCCGGATCGGGGGTTGTTCACCGGCATGTGCTATCCCGAAGGAACCCGCCGTGCATGGCTATTTGTCGACAGTACCGATCACCGCCCCGGTGATCGCCGACCTGAGCCCGCACGGCCGATCGGCCGTACGGGCCCGCCGCTGTCAGTCACTGAGCCGTTCGCCGGTGGAGGTGGAGAGCCGTTCGCCGGTGGAGGTGGAGAAGACGTGTGTCTCGCCCGCGCGGGGTACGACGTGGAGCACTTGCCTTTCATGGGGACTTGGCGGCCGCCAACGCGGACGAGGATGCCGGTTGCCGTTCCGCCGATCTCGGCGGTGCCGTAGACGTATCCGTCGGCGCCGAGTTCCTCGACCACGTTGCCGGTGACGGCGGCGCCCGTGGGTTCGTCCTGGACCAGGGAGGCCGCCTCCCCGTTGGCGATGCCGAAGCGTTCGAGTCGCACCCCGACGGTGACGGTGCGGCCGCCGCCTTCGACGGCGGGGGTGAGGGCCTCGCGGCTGACCGGGGGCCTAGTCCACGCACAGCGAACCTCCCGTGACGCTACCCCTCGCTCACCCACTCATCAGCGCCGCAACCCACGTTTTCCCGCCCGATCTGTGTGGCCCCCCGCCCACCCCTTGGTACCCTTCTCATGGCCCCAGCCACCCAACGCCAGGGCCAAGCCTCCTTAGCTCAGCTGGCCAGAGCACCGCTCTTGTAAAGCGGGGGTCGTCGGTTCGAACCCGACAGGGGGCTCGCACAGGATCGACACTTCGGCCCGTGACCTTGCTGGTCACGGGCCTGTGTGTCTGTTGGTGGATTCCTGCGGCGGCCGCTGTGATTGCTGGCAGCTGGTCGGCGGGCAGCCTGATGCTGATCGTCGCATGGTCGCTGTCCGTGTGGAGGCGGACGGTCAGCTGGGTGATCTCGTAGAGGCGGCGCTGGAGTGGCTCGGGCGCGTCGGTGAGGTTGAGCACGAGGTAGGGGAGCGCGTCGAGCAGCTCTGCGGCGTCGGCGGTGGGGCGGGCGGGCTCTGCGGCGTCGGCCTCGTCGAGATCCGCGATCTTCGCCAGAGCGGTTTTCCGCTGCTCCTCCAGCTCGTTGTAGGTCCGGCGCAGCCCTTGGGCGAACGGGTCGCCCGGCTCGCAGTCCTGGGCCTGGCGCAGGACGTTGGCCTGGCGCCGGTCGAGATCCGTGAGACTGCGCTGGAGGCGCTCTCGTTCAGCCTCGCGTTCGCGGGTCGCTCGATCGTCCGCTGAGGCGATCTCGGCCGTGAGGAGTTCTCTGCGGTGCGGTCCGAAGACCCGGTCGCCGTAGAAGGCGCTGACGGCGTCCAGGAGGGCGGCTTCCCCGATGTAGAGGGTCTTGGGATGCCCGGGGTACGTCTCTGGGCGCCCACGGTTGTTGCCGCGCGGCCAGCAGACGTAGTACGTGGCGTGATGGCGCTGCTGTCCGTACAACCGGCGTCCGCAGGGGCAGTGCACCATGCCGCGCAGTAGGTAGGTGCGGCGGGTGGCGGGGTGGGTGTTGGGCTCGTTGCCGTCCCGGGAGCCTCGCTTGGCCTGTCGGCGGGCGTTGAGCTCGTCGAACATCCACTGGGGGATCAGCGGCTCGTGCACGAGTTCGGGGGACCAGACCCACAGGGCGGGGTCGTTGTACGCACCGCGGCGTGATCGGGAGGCACGGCGGTTGAAGACCTGGTAACCGGTGTACTTCGGGTTGCGCAGTATCTCGCACACGGCCGACTTGCCCCACGCCCCGCGGGCTCGCCTTTCGCCAGGCGGCACGGGCGGCGGGTACCGGTCAGGGTCGGCGTTGAGGCGATCGGCGATCGTGGAGTAGCCGAGGTTCTCGTGGTACCGCCACTGCGCGATCTGCGTCACCGTCTGCGCGTGAAGGCCGTCGGGCTCCAGGCGAGTCTTGGTGGCGCCGCGTTCGGCCTTCATCGGGTTGGGATGGCGGTAGCGCTTTGAGGTGTAGCCGTACGGGGGCTTGCCGATGTTCCAACCCTCGCGCACGTGGGTGCACAGGCCGCCCCGAGACAGCTCCAAGGCGTTGAATACCTCGTACTCGGCCACCGATTGGTTGATCCTGCGTTGGAGGATTTGTTGGGCGCGCCCGCCGTCGAGCTTGATCGGCTCGTTCTGCGAACAGCGGCACACCGGCTCGTTCCAGCTCGCGTTCCACCGAGAGGTTCTCGAACATCCGCCGTGCCACGCGGGAGGTGCTCTCGCAAATGACGACGTCGAAGCGGCGGTTGGAGTGTGCGGCCTCGGCCAGCAGGTCGGTGATGCCGCCGTCGCGGGCGATGGGGATGTCGAACCGCTCGTAGCCGACCTTGCGGCCGCGGGCGTCCAGTTCCATGCGCCCGGACTCGACGTCGTAGAAGTGACAGACGATCGCCCAGGCTTGGGGGAGCGCGGACTTGCTGCGCTCCAACTGGCGCATCAGCGACTGACGCGGATCCTGCTGGTCCTCGGTCGAGGTGCGCCCGACCCAGGCGACGCGTACCTCACCGCGCAGCAGGGCCGTGGGCATGCCGAACGGCGACACCGCCAGGTCGGACAAGCCCGATGGGCCTGTGAGTGCAGCCCCGGTTGGCGTCGTTGGCGCAAGTCGCCCAGCCAAGGTGGGAGCGGGCGGATCCTGCGCCTTTTCGTTTCCGTTGCTCGACGGGTTGTTGGGAGGTGTCATGCAGCCTCGCTGTCGTCGCGACGGTCAGCAGATTCCTCGGCGGTATTCCGGGCTGCTACGACGGCCCAGGCGAGCAGGTCGCGTATCGCGGTCGCCAGTTCGCCCTGTAGGCGCTGGCCTTCGGCACCGCCGATATACATCACGTGACCGGAGTAGGTCCGGTCACGACCGTGCGTGCTCTTCTGATGGTATCGCCAAAGGGCCTGGTCAGGGGCGGTGTTCGCAGGGTCCACCGTCTCGTCTTCGGCTTTGTCCTGCGGCGGGGGAGCGGCGTTCTCGTCCTCGTCGCAGCGAGGTTGGTGCTGGGCGTGGTGGGCGGCAGGGTGCATGGCGCGGCCTTCAACTCCGCGAGGTCCGGGCGTGAATCCTCGCGGATCGTTGGTCGACAACAGGGCACCCCAAAAGGCCGGTTTCAGAGCCGCTTTTGGACACGGTGCGACCAAGATCTTGTTCTTACTCGGGACGTTTCGCGGCGCGTGTAGCTCGGCCTTATAGAACAGCACTGCGCTCACGACCTGCTGCTTTAGGCGGCCTTCAGTAGCGGGCCTCGTGCACAGGCGGTGCGTATGCCGACCACGGTCTCGCTCGGGGCTGGGACGTACAGCCAGCGGTCGGCACCCAGATCGCTCACAGGGGCGGCACGCCGGGGATTGAGGTCGGTACCCAAACCGACTTGGTCGGTGACTGGACCTCACTTTCGAGACCGAGTCCTGACCGCTCGCGGACGGCAGTCAGCCGCACGACTGGTGAGGGTCGGTCGTTCCATGAGCCGTGACGAAAGTTCGGTTCACCGCGTCCAAAGTCGGCCCTGATAGCGGCCTTTGAGAGGGGGAGTGCTGAGCTGCCTTGGAGCTACCCAGCCCCGGAGGTGCACCCGGCGATCGCTTGCCGCCACCCTGGCTGTGCGCTTGCCTTGCGGCTATCGAGTTGCGGGGCACATGGGAAGGGCCAAGGCGGCCGTGACCAGCGACAAGGCCGCAGAAGGGGGCTACCTCTCTAGGGGGTAACCCGGTAGGACCCCCGATCCGTAGCGAGAACGGTAGCCTTGTTGGCAACTACACTGCGTGGTCGAAATGTCGCTGGATGCAAGATCGGGATGCCAGGTACGTATTCGCTCCAGGCGACGTCCTCAGAGCAATCGGTAGTCACGCCACCGATGAGCGGCCTTGACCATGCGGTTGGTCCACGGGTCGGGATCGGCACCGGCGATCTCGTCCCAGATGCGGACGTTGGCCTCGGCGAAGGCGTTCACCCCTTCCTGCGGCGCGCTGCCCCACGAAGGGATCTGCGATGCAACAGTCTCAGCCTCTTCGGGACTGTGGCCGCCTGCGGCGATGAGCCAGATGACCCAGTATCCGGGATCAAGCCAGGAGGCACCGCGAGTTGCCCAGCCCCAGTCGACGAGATGGCCCCGGTCTGTGATGAGCACGTTGTGGTTGTTCAGATCGGTGTGGAGCAGGGCGTCGCCCGCGAAGAACTTCAGGATGGCGGGTTCGTCGACGTAGGCGGACAGACGCTGCTCGGCCCGTCGCAGCGGCACGTCCGGGCATGGAATCTCGCCGAGTTGACGCAGGGCTTGAGCGACCATGGCCAGGTCGGGGGAGTCGGGCCGATAGTCGGCGTGATGGCCATCGATGGCCTCGAATCCCAGCACGTTCCAGCCGCCGGTCTCGACCTGCCAGAGCAGGTGAGGGGCGAGAGGCACGACGTACGGGTTGATGCTGGCTTCCCGTTGCTGGGTCCAGACCCATCGATGGTCGCTCGGCAACCCCTTGAGGAACACGCTGCGGGTCGCTGTATGGACTCGTGCCGAGAGTGCGCTGTTGAGCCCGGCGCTGATCGCTTCCACTTTGAGGATCGGCCCTGTCTGCGCTTCGACGGCCTCGCGGACGGCTTTCGGCAGGTCGTCGAAGAGAACGGGTGTGGTTGCCATGATGGCAGGCTCCCAGATAGGGGACGGGCGACGGGGCCCTCCGACATGGCCGCTGCCGGAAGACCCCGTCATCGAGGGTCAGTTGTACGGGTTGTCGTCGCCGCAGCCGGGCATTGCCGACTCGCCGAATACCTCCAGGTCGTCGAGAAGGACGATCTCCTCGTCGGCTTCGGCAGGCCGGAGGGGCGCGATCTCGACCATGACTGCTGTCATCGGTCAGCTCCTTGTCTCTGAGTGCTGGCAATACCTTTCGAGTGGTGCCTTCGCCTCCTGGTAGACCTTGGCCAGCGGCCTGCACACCCGGCAGGTGCCGGAGAGCTGGCAGCCGGAGCAGCCACCGGTGCGAAGCATGAGGGAGTCGGCGATGCCACCGAGGCGGCTCAGCCCTGCGACTCCTTCGGCCATGAGTGGGATCTGCTGGTCGCGGCCGACTTTGCAGATCGAGGCTATGCCGAGTGGATCGACGTGGAAGAAGGTGTGGCCCGCCGGGCAGCCTTTGAAGATCTCGTTTTTGTTGAGGTAGCCCGGTGCCTGTGCGGCGAGGGTTTCTCCCGTGCCGAAGTAGGTGGGAGAGATGTTGGTGTACTCCTTGCTCCGGGCGCCGTAGCGTTCGGCCAGGGCTCGCATCTGGCCGATCTCGTGGGCGTTGTGCTTGGTGACGATCAACGCCAGTTCCAGCGGGATGCCCGCCTCGCGGGCGGCATCCATGCCCCGTGTCACCAGCCTGAAAGCGCCTTTGCGCTGGGTCAGGGAGTCGAAGCTGTCCGCTGTGGCGCCGTAGACGGAGACCGTGACCTTGCCGGGGCGTTGACGCAGGAGCAGGTCGAGCACCTTCGGGTGCGCAAGGCGTGATCCGTTGGTGAGGATTTCGACCACCATGCCCAGCTCGAAGGCAAGGGCGTACGCGTCGGGGAAGTGTTTGTCGATCATTGGCTCGCCGCCGGTGAGCTGCAGCCAGAGCACTCCCGCATCCCGCAGGATGTGCAGCAGCCGGACCTTGTCGTCCCAAGCCAGGCCCTGGAACTCCTTGAGGCCCAAGTAACAATGCTCGCACGCGAAGTTGCAGCCCTTGTTGATCTCGTACGAGGCGCGGCCGTAGCCGTACTGGGAAGGTGCGCGGACGAGGATGGTGCAGGATGCGGGCCTGCGATTCAGATCCAGGTTCCAGGCGCGGCGGCTGGGCTCGACAAGCCATGTCGGGCAGTCCTTGTCCGTCTCGGCGGCTTGCTTGAGCTCCAGGTACCTCAGATACGGAATCTTCAGCCCGGAAGGGCTTCCTGGCCGGACCACGATGTACGTGTTGAGGAAGGGGCTGGCGATGAGCTCATACACGGGGGTCTCCCAGGTCCTCGGAGATCACATTGCTACGGATGACTTGAGCCGCACCGAAGTACAGGCGGCGCTCCGCGACCGCACGATCGAGATAACGCTCGATGTCGGGCATCTCGGAAGCGCGCTGGAGTGGGTCGAGGCCGACGATCACGGTGGCGCGCGCACGCTGCCCCACCAGACGCTTCCACCCTGGGCTCGTTGGGAGTTGGAGGCCGTAACGCATGCCGTCGGCCCGGAGCACGACCCGCCGCAGGGAGTCGATCGTGAGGCGCGGCCTGAGGCAAGGCGCCTGGACGCCGTCTTCTCTCATGCCGAGCGCCGAGGCGAAGTCACGCATGCGTCGCTCGACGCTACGGCCGGTCTCCTCCGCACTGCGTACGGGCGCGTGTGCCACCAAGACCATTCCGACGGGTTCCGCGGCCGGATCGAGAATCGCCCAGGTGAACACACTCAATGAGGCCAGCAGCGCAAGCGATACGTAGGTGTCACTCGGCCGGGTCAGCATGCGGCCCCCACCGCATGTTCCGTGACGGAGGTGTGGAGTTTGAACTCCGCCCATACGACCTTGCCGTCTGCCTGCTCATCAACGCCCCAGGCATCGGCCATCGCACTGACGAGCAAGAGCCCCCGTCCGGAGGTGCCCTCGCATCGGGAGGCCCGGCGCACAGGCCGTCCTGGCGCGTTGTCCTCCACCTCCACGCGCAGCCACTGCAAAGAAGCGACGACGCGGAGTGTGAAGCCGTGGGTCGAGGACACGCCGTGGACAAGGGCGTTGGTAGCCAACTCGCTGACGCACAGGCGGATGTCGTCGAACCCCTTTGTTATGCCCCACCGCGTGAGGAGAGCAGACACGAAGGTCCGGGCATCGGCTACTGCTGTCAGGTCCCTGGTGAAGGACCGCTCGGCGCATGCGAGCAACCCTTCGCTGTGCACATGAAGTTCCGTCATCATCGTCCGCACCGCATCCCCCATTGAGAAGCCGGTGGCTACTCGAAGGTCTCCAGTCGTCTCTCCCGCGTGCACGCCGCTGGGCGTTTCGCGAGCGAGATGAGCCTCGCTCGGGGGAAGGGCTGTGAAGAAGGTCCACGTGATTACCCAACCTGGGTAACCTTGCGGAGCGTTGAGAGTAGAGAACGCAGTGTCAGGAACCCTCGCGGAAGGGGATCCGATGACGGCCGGCTCCGAGGCACCTCACGAGTTGCCCATCGCTCTCCTAGGAGATCCGGAGATGGTGCGGGCCTGCCGAACCCGTGACTTCTCGGCGATCTTCCACCTGGTGCGGCGGCGGTCAGGCATCTACCCCTCCCGGATCGCCGCTCTGTGCGGGATGACGCCCAGCCGGGTCGGCGAAATCATGAACGGACAGCGCAGGCTGGCCCACATCGACGTCATCGAACGGGTCGCCGACGGACTCCGCATCCCTGGCGCCATGCTCGGTCTCGCTCACCGCCCCTGGGAGATCCCGCCCCGAGCTGTGGTTGCCGAACCCGAGCCCCCTGCCGCTGATCGTGCGGAGCACGCCCCCACGACCCACGAAGATCGTTCAGCACGCCTCGACGACATCCTGTCCTTTGTCGACGAGGACCGCGTCACCCGTTCCACCCTCGTCGCGATTCAGTCCGCCATTGAGGACTACTGGCGACGGGACGACCAGCACGGTGGCGCGCCACTGCGCCCAGCCGTCGTCGGCCAGCTACGTCATGTTCTCCGGCTCGTCGACACGACTGCTGAAGGTGAACTCAAACGCGGCCTCCAGTCCCTGGCCGCCGAGTTGGCGCGACTTGCAGGCTGGTCCTATTTTGACGCCCGTCAGTACAGCACCGCACGGTCCTACTTCACCCAGGCCCTGCACCTGGCCCAGGAGACCGGGGACCGACAGTTCACCGCCAACGTCCTGTCCTGCATGAGCCTGCAGACTACGTATGAGGGCGACGCCAGCGAAGCCGTCTCCCTTGCCTGTGCCGCCCAGGACGCTGCTCGCGACACCGCCCCTGCAGCACTGGTGATGTCGATGCTCCACATGCGAGAGGCATTTGCACACGCCTCACTGCGCGATGCGGTCGCGTGTCACAGAGCCGTCGCCACGGCCCACAGTCACTTCGAGAGGTCCACGAGCCAGGGGCAGCCGCCCACTTGGGTGCGCTACTTCGACGAGACCAAGCTCGTGGTCGACACCGGCATCGCCCTCGCCCAGCTCGGCGAGGCCCGCCGAGCCGAGCCTCTGATCGCAGAAGGTCTACGTCGAGAGAAGGGTACCCAGCAGCGCGGTCGCGCCTTCCACGCCTTCTGGCTCGCAACAACGCAGTTCCAGCAGGGATCGCTCGACCAGGCATGCGGCACCGCTGGCGTTGCCCTGGACCTGGCAACCAGTGTCGACTCACCCCGAGTGGCGGGCCACGTCCGCGAGTTCCACGCGCGGCTGCAGCCGTATGCCCGCGAGACTCCGGTAATTGCCTTCGAGGCACGGATGCGTGAGGCCTTCTCCTAACGTGCCGTCGCCTCGTCCAGCAGCAGGTACAGCAGCCCGATGAGCGACCCGCTGCTGACGATCTCCCGCCGATCGATCATCCCGCGGATATCTGCCAGCGGGATCCACTCGATCCGGTCCGACTCGTTGACCTCGGTCGGCGGCCCCACGTACACGCCCGCATCGGCACGGAAGACGAAGTGCTCGGAGTCCGTAATGCCGTTGGCGGGCTGCCCATAGACCAGCGGCTTGACGCCCTTCACCCGCCAGCCGGTCTCCTCCTCGACCTCGCGGACCGCCGCCTGCTCCGGAGTCTCGCCCTCCTCGATGAGTCCCATGGGCAACTCCCAGGCCCAGGTGTCCGTGACGAACCGATGCCGCCACATCATCAACACCCGCTTCTCGTCATCCACCACGGCCGCAACGGCCAAGTGCCGCATCCGCACGACATGGTGCTCCCAACGCCGCCCATCAGGCTGCTGGACATCGACCAACCAGAGGTTGACCCAAGGGTTGCTGTAGATCTGCCGCTCACCGTGGATCTCCCACTGCATCTGTCCAGTCCCTCTCGCCGCGAGGCATCCAGGATGTCAGGTCGCCACGGTAGCGCCCCAGTGCTTGTCTAGTCCCAGGTGATGTTTGACGTTCTGGTCCCAGTTCATGCTTGACGGTGGGCCTAGACGACATCGGAGATCTTGCGGGGTCGCCTTCACGTGACGGACGGGGATGTCTGTGGTGCGCTGGATGACGCGGACCTGGCCGTTCCCCCGGGCCGACGCTCCTGTCTTCGCCCCGCTCCGTCCCGGCGGCCGTCTGTCCCGCGCGCGGCGAACGGCAGCAGCCGCTTGCCGTTAGAGAGGCGTACGTCGTGGCTGGGGCGGTCGGCTCTGCGGCTTTACCCACCTCCCCGGACCGGAACCCGCGTCGAGCAAGGCCAGGGGGGCAATAGGGCACAAACGTGGGCAGGCCAAGGCTGCCCGATTGGCTGGCCAGCGTAAGGCCCCCTGACCATGCTCGACCCCAGTCCGGGCAGGCCACCGGCCAAAGCCGCTCCGCCGCCCTACCTGCATCTCGGACCGGCTAATGTGACCTTCCTCATATGGAAAGCTGGGGGGTCAGGTGGCTCTCAAAACGATCACCGAAGTAGTTACAGCCTTCTCTCCTGCGATCGTGGCTGTGATCACCGGCGTCTTCACCATGCGATGGCGGCGACGATCCGACAAAATCATGGCGCGCCTAACAGCGGAGATCGAAACCCTGGGCAAGATCCCCGACGACCTGATCGCCAATCAACTGATGAGCGAACGGCTCGATGCAAGTGCCCAGAAGTACGCCGAGGCCTGCGCCTTTGAGGACACGCTCCATCGCGAACCTGCATCGATCGTCTTAGGCATTCTCTTGGCGGTGGGCGGCATCGGCCTGGGACTGTGGAACGGGGCACACAAGGACTCCTCGACCTGGTGGCTGATTGTGGCCCTCTTCATGGCCGTCATGGGGATCTTCGGGGCCACCTACGAAGCGGCCGGAGGTAAGAGCCGAGATGCCGCCCGATCCACGAGCGGGGGCACCGGACAAGCCACCCAGTGACGTGCTACGCGCGTTCCGTTTCGGTCTTCGTCTCATTCGCTGCCGTTCGGCCTCGTCCAGGACCGTACGACCGCAGGGTCAGCAGCCCGCGGTGGACATCGTTGAACGGGTGCGGATCCCCACCCCACCGGCCCGGTCAAGGACCCCCGGTGGGGGTGCATCGACCCTTCGGGCCGTTACCGGCAGTGCCGCGCCCGGTCGGCACCCGCGCCGTGGCGCCATCGCTTTTCGGCGCACCGCCGTACCCGCGCTGTGACACCGCCGTTTGGCGCTTCGCGCCGCGCGGAGACCGCCCTCACCTGTACCAACAGACTTGGGAAGCGAGCGGTTTCAGCTTCTGTGGTGCTGAACATCGGTGATCTTGTCCACTCGGAACTTTGGAACGGTCAACTCGCCACCCATGGTTGTGCTGTAGGTGTAGGTACCCAACACCGTGACGTACGCGGTGAAGGTGTCGTTCTGGAGCAGGCTGCCGATGACAGACGGGTCGCCGACCATCACCGTGTTGGCCTGATAGTCCGATACATAAGTGCAGCCGTCGCAACCAGTGTCGTGGTAGGTCGCGGAAGTATTGGCGCGGAACCCGCCGTTTCCGGTGCTGGAGTCGTACTGCATGACCTGGCCGTAGATGACGTGCTGCTCGCCAACGTGGGGATTCGCATCGCGCGTGAGTTGGGCGAAGTCCACATCAGTAAGAGTCTTGTATGCGGATGTGTCCGCCGGGGCCGGGACAGGGGGACTGGGCGCCGTAGAAGCCGAGAAGTCGGTTCCGGACGATGGATCGGACGGTTGCGCTGCAGTGGTAGGCGGCGCAGCGGCTGCCGGTGCGGCGTGACCGATGCCGCGCGGCGTGAGGTAGCCAGCGCCGTATCCGATGCCCAGGCATATGGCGCCTATCGCAATGACGACGGCGAATCGGAAGCGGGGGACGCGGTGGTTGCGGGCGATCGTCGTCTCCGGCTCTCCCGCGAGCGGGGCCGCCAAGGTGGGCTCGACCTCATCTGTCATGCTGTCGCTCCTCGCGGGGCCGGATGGACTCTTTGTCCTCTTGCGCCGGGTGAGCTGCACTCGCTGCACGGCTGCTACATGGTTCCGACGCTGCGTCAACTCGACCGTTCAGGTAGAAGAGGAGCCATTCGAGCCGGTCCGCCGAGACTCCCAGGCGCCTGGCCCAGCCGTGCATGGTGCTTACGTACGTGGCGTACCGGGTGGGCCAACGACGCGTGCCGGCTGCCTTCCGGCTGTACCAGCCCAGGGCAATCAGGGACCGGAAGACCCGGGCATCGAGGATCAGGGCCCGCTCGCACTCGGAGTCGCGTGGGTCGACCGCGGCGAACCACTTGGTGAAGAAGGATCGCCCTACCCCGTTGAGTGTGAACTGGCTGTACGCGCTGCTCAGTTCTCCGGCTTGAACGGACTTCCGCGTCGTTTCGAGGACTTGAGTCATGCGGCTGTCGGACAGGGCACGGCAGGTGTAGCGCGGGCCGTGCCCGTTGCTGGTGCCCGAGCCCCAGATCATGACGGCGACGAACAGATCCCGTAGGCCGTCAGGATTGCCGTCGGCGCGCACCCGTAGTGTGGCCAGGTCGTCCCGAGTGATGAGGCGGTCGCCTCGTGGCCCGATGGAGCATTCGGTGCCAAGGCTCAGGACGCGCGCAGCGCCGTGCGGCTCCAGCCAGGGGCGCCAGGTCTTCGGGCGTAAGCGCACCGGCTTCTGCCTGCATTCGCCGTAACGGACAACCAGTCGTTGCAGCTGTTCCATGAGGCGCCCCCTATGCCGGTCACGTCGGCCTGCCGTCGTGCGGCAGCGTATGGGGCGGCACGGAGGGAAGCGGACGAGTCGCCGTAATCGAAACCGAGCCGTCACCAGCCGCAGCACCCTGTCCGGAGGCCCCCGCTCTGGGCCGTCCCCGGGCCGTGCACCGTGGCTCAACGCCGACGACCGTCGACAGCTCCCCCGCAGACCAGAGCGCTGCCGACCCACGACCGCCCAGCTCGCAGTACCGGCGCTCAAGACTCAGGGCAAGAAGAAGTAACACGCCGCGAGAAGGCCCCCGATCAGCGGTTCCTCCTGTTCGGGCCGTTCCGCCACGCCGGGAGACCGACCTCGTACAGCCAGCCGTCGCGCAGCTGGCGCGGGGATGACAGGTGTGCGACGACCTCCTGGTCCCCGTGCAGCAGCACCCGGATGGGCACCTGCACCAGCTCGGGGGCGGAGGACGTCGTCATGCCTCCCACCGCCGTGAAGCGGAGCTACGCGAAGCCGCCCGGATGTCCCAGACGACGTCGACGGGCGGCCGCGCGGCGGCGAGCACAGCGTCTCGATGGGCTCTGCGGCCCAAAGCGGGGCGGCTGGCTCCCAGACTCACGGAGGGAGTTGGCCGGCGGCCAATGTGGGTGCGTCTGGCGTCAGCCGCACCGCCCATTCGTTCATCCTGGCCAGGCGCCGACCGCGGTGATCGAACTTGTAAAGCCGTGATCACCTCGTGGAGTTGGGCTTCAGCGGGGGTTCGTCGCCCTGACGGCGCCGCCGTGGTACTTCAACCGTTGCTGAAACCACCAGCTCACGCAGCCTTCTCTGCCGTGTCGATGCTGTCCGACCCTCCCAGGGGGCTCAGAGAGGCCGCAGGTCAGGGCCTGCACGGGTACGAGGAAGGCCCTCCGTGAAGATCGCGGAGGGCCTTTTCGTGCCCGATGGGAACGCGCTGGGAACATGCCGCGGGGCCAGCAGAGGTTCGTGCGCTGGTGACCCTGCCTACGGATTCGTCCCTCTGAACCACCAGTGGAAGCTGGGCAACAGCTACTCGTGCCCCGCCCATTTCAGCGTGTTCTGCCCACCGTTGTCCCAGTTGACGACCACGCTGTCACCGGAGCGGGTCAAGGTCGCGGCCTGGTAGTCGCTCTCCTTGTCGCTGCCCATGGGCTTGAGGGCTATGCGGAAGGAGCCGTCGCTGCGGTCCATACCGATGCCGAGGAGGATGCCGTTACTGTCTCCGGGATTGAGGAAGTTGACTGAGTAGTCGCCCTTGGCCTGCCCCGAGGTGTACTTGCTGCCGATGGTGAGGGTTTTGCCGCTCGCGTCCTGCCACTGCCCCTCGAACCCCGTCGCGGGTGGCGGGGTCGCGTAGCCGTCGGTGGGGTCGTCGGTCGGGCTCTCGCCCGTGCCGTCGGTGGCGCTCACGCTCGGCTGAACCGACGACGATTGCGTCGCCTGCGCCGACGGGCTCTTGTCGGCCACGGGCTTGGGGCCGCCACCACCGCTCGTCGCGAGGTACACCCCACCGGCGACGAGCACCACTGCCGCGACGGCGGAACCAGCGATGACGGCGAGTCGCCGCTTCCCGGCACTACCGCCTTCGGGAGGCTGCGGGTAGAGCGATCCGAACGGGGGCGATCCGAACTGGGGCGATCCGAACTGGGGCGGCCCGTACGAAGGCGCGGACGGAGACCCGTACTGGGGGCCGCCCTGAGGGCCGTACGGCGGCTGCGCCGGGTACGGGGGCTGACCGCCGTACGGGCCAGGGCCCTGCGGGGTGGCCGAGACACCTGGTGTCGCATACGGGTTGGGCTGCCCAACTGGTCCCTGTGCCGGAGGCGGCGCGTACGGCCCCGGAGCGGCGCCTGTATCCGCCGGTGGCTGCTGCGGGGTTCCGTATCCGTGACCATCCTGCTGAGGCTGCCCGGACGGGTACGTCATGGGTGTGGGATCTCCTTGTCGGGTCCGGAGCAGGTGGCACCGCCCGGCCCCCCGCCCACCCCCAAAGATTCACTCAACGCGTCACCGTAACAAGTGGGTTTCCGGCCCGGCCGAGCTCCGCTACGACGGCGAACCAGCGCCAACGGCATCGTGAACCGCGAGTCACCCAGCTTGACGGAAGGGGTGGGTGCTAGGCACGCACTCGCCGTTCCCGCGATGTCTCCCTGCCCCAGCATGTGGACGTTCTTGAGGTCAGAGGCACATACACACGGGTGCGCCCCGGCTCAGCCTGGCCACCTGCGGCGTCACACCGGCCAACTGGACTCAGCCCTAATGGAGTTGACGGCGGACCCCCGGGACGCTCCCGCCTTCGGCGCCGCTGTCCAGCACTTCAGCAATGGACGGCAAGGCGCCGTGCACTACGTGTTGAGGAGGCTGCGCAGGTCGGCGATTTCGTAGCCGTGGGCGCGGAGGGTGTCGATCAGCTGTGGCAGGGCGTCAGCGCCGAGGACCGTGTTCTGGCCGTCGGAGCCCACGTGCATCCGATGATCTCGCCCGGGCGCAGCGCGTCCATGGCGCGCTGGATGACTTTCCGTACGGTCATCCTGCCTTTCGGGGCGAGGTAGCCGTTGGTATCGGTGGTCCATTCGATGTCGGCGAAGCCAAGGGCGTTGACTTCCGTGATCTGCTGGGGGTTGGTTTCGCCGTAGGGGAAGCGGAAGAACGGCAGCGGTGCGGTGCCGGTGGCGGTACGGATGGCGTGGTCGGCTCGCAGGACCTCGGCCGCGCCTTGGGCGGGTCGCAGTGCTTGGAAGTGCGGGTGGCTGTAGGAGTGGTTGCCGATTCCGTATCCGGCCTTCGCGATCGCGCGTGCGGCGGCCGGGTGACGGTCGGCGAAGTCACCGGTGAGGAAGAAAGTGGCCGGGACGTGGTACCGGCGCAGCACGCGCAGCACGGTGTCGAGGCCCTCAACGTCCCAGGCGGCGTTGAACGTTAGCGCCACCACGCGCTGTCGCGTGGGCATCGTACGGTTCTCGGATCCGTACAAGGCCCGCAACCGGTCGGTGCGAAGGGGGCGTTCGATAGCTGTGTGCACCGTCCGAGTGCCCGCATGGTCGCGTCCGGCGATGGCTGTCGGTGCCGTGCCGAGCACCGTCATCGCTGAGGCGACGACGGCCACCACGCTGCCCAGGATCCTGTGAGCTGCTCGTGGGGAAGGAGTCACGCCCGCACGCTAACGGTGGCCACGGCGGACAGAGGTGGGCCCTCGAACGGGTTACGTGGGTGAGAACGACTGTGACGGTGCGCCATGCTGGCCTGGTGACGATCAGCGACCGAAGGGTCCTGTCCCGCCGTACACTCCTGGCTGCCTGCGGCGCGGGTCTGTTGAAGCCCCAGCTCAATGGGGGTACGACCCAGGCCATGTCTGCGGCAGGAGCCGGGGACGGTACGCTGCCCGCGCCCGAGCATCATGTGGCCGGTGGGCCGAAGACGCTCGCCCTCACCTTCGGTAACGTCCCCAATCCGCTGTACACGCCAGGGGTACTCGCCGTTCTGGCGCGTTACCACGTTCCAGTGACCTTCTTCGTGCTGGGTGCCAACGCGGCCAAGTACCCAGACACCGTGCGGCGTGTCGCCGACGAAGGGCACGTACTGGGCAATCACACCTGCAACCACCCGAACCTCGGCCACCTGTCCACGCCGCGCATCCGTGGCGAGATCGAGCGAACGCAACAGTTCGTCACCGAGATCACCGGACGAGCCCCGGTCCTCTTCCGGGTCCCGGGCGGGTGACACGCCGCAAGGTTCGAGCGGTGTGTTCGGTCAGGCCATGAGCACAGTGCACAACCAAGGGAAGAACGTCGAAACCATCTCAACGATGCAGTCCTCAGGCCCTAGTTGAACATCGACCATCCAGATGTCGCCCAACTACCCACAGAAAAGTGGCACGTGACCAAGCAAGACGCGAACAAGGCACTATCGGGGCCCGGTCCGACCCACGGGCGGCCCGTCAGACGAGACGTACTGCGGCTGGCGATCGCCCTCGGCGCGCTGGCAGCGCCGGGCACCCTCGGCGCCACCAGCGCCAAGGCGGCGGACCGTTCACATGTACCGGGCCACTTGGCGGGCCAGGACGTGACAAAACTGCCGCTCACCGAGAGGAAAGTAGCCCTGACTTTCGACTGCGGCAGTACCCCGGACGGCGTCGACAAGGTCCTGACCGCCCTGGGCGAACACGCGCTCCCCGCGACCTTCTTCATGACCGGTCGCTTCGCCTCAACCCATTCGGATGCCGCCCGACGCATCGGCCATCAGCACCCGGGCGGCAACCATTCCATGACCCATCCGATGTTCACGAAGCTCACCCGCGACCAGCGGGCACGGGAGGTCTGGTCAGCAGCCGGTGCCATCAACAAAGCGGTCGGGCGGCCGCCCGTGCCGTTCTTCCGCTTCCCCTTCGGCGACGTCAACCGAGAGTGCATCGCCGACGTCAACGCTGAGGGATACGTGTGCGTCCGCTGGACAGTTGACACCTGTGGCTGGAAGGGCACCTCTGGTGGAGCCACCACCGACACCGTCATCGACCGCGTGATGGAAGCCCTCACCCCAGGGGCCATCGTCCTGATGCACGTGGGGAGCACCAGCGCCACCGACCCCTCGACTGTCGACGCCACCGCACTGCCCCACCTCATCAAGGCAATCAACGATCAGGGCTACGGCTACACCACGCTGGACGCTCTTTTCTCCTGACCACCGAAGCGTGCCGCACACGCATGCACGACCCGGAGCCAATGCCCGCATCGATTCCTTGATACTGGGGATCGCGGCGGCGCGGTGGCGCCTGGGGAATGCCCCGGGCGCCACCGC
>NZ_JANFNH010000049.1 GCF_024436055.1 Streptantibioticus rubrisoli
GACCGCGGCCCCCGCGAGCAGTGGCCGACGTGGCAGATCACCGTGCGCGGCAAGGACGGCCAGGTTCGCGAGCACTGCACCGGCTGGGACCCACGCAAGGACCGCATCGTCGACCAGGCCCCCGCCGACGTGACGATCGTGTCCGTCGGCCGCCTGCACGACGACGGCGAGGGCGAGTACGCCGACGTCCTGCAGCGCGCCACCATCGCGCTCGACCTGCGCCACCACTTCCGCGACCCGCACGTCCGCGCCGACCTGCGCCAGCTCACCGCCCACGACCGGGTCGTGCGCGATACCGTCATGGACACCCCGGGCGTCCGCCAGGTCCTCGCCGCGACCGCGCTGCAGGTCCAGGGCTACCTCGCCGGGCCCACGGCCGCGCCGCTCACCGTGGTCACCCAGTGCGCCGGCGGGCGCCACCGAGCCGCGGCAACGGCTATGGCCCTGTGCGCCGTCCTCACCGGGGACGTCGAGCAGGCCGCCACGTACGGGCTGGCCGACGCTGCCAAGGAGTTCACCGACCGGCGCCTGAGCGTCGACCTGGTCCACCGCGACCTCGACAAGGACGTCGTCGACCGCTGACCGTCCGGCAGCACCACAACGGGCGCCCGCAGCCATTCGAGCTGGCTGCGGGCGCCCTTTCGACTGTACCGGCCCCGATCCGTACGGCGGGTGGGGTGCCGCACGGTCAGAATCGCGAGGACATCAGCCCAGCACCCGCCAGGGCTCCCGGCCGTCCTTGTCGGGACCGGCCTGTGCCCACATCTCACGGTTGAACTGCTCGTACGCCGCCTGCAGGTATTCGGGCGACAGGTGGGAGCCATTGGCCAGGGTCTCGAAGGTCTCCCCTTCGGCGAGCGCCTTTTCGACTGCTTCGTGCAAGCTGATCTGAGTCCGGCGGCTGGCTTCGGCCAGGTCGGCGACGAGGTCCGCCCAGCGGCCCTCGCGCAGGCTCTTCGCAGCGTTGTCGGCTATCAGGTCAGCGGCCATGGCCAGACCCGCATCCATCGTCTGCAGGTCCTCGGACAGTTCCTTGGTCTTCTTGCCGGGAATCCTCATGGCGGCACAGTAGAACCCTCTGGCCCTCGCCCGCCGGGGGTCCGCCAGCACTGTCATGCGGACACTGGCCCGGGGCAGGGCGAAGTCCGCGCGCGAGCGGCAGCAGCTGGTGGCGAGGCCGAGCGGCTGCGCTGACCAGGACGGAGGCAGGCGGCGCGGTCTGTCAGGCGGACTGAGTCTCCGGGGCGAATCGCTTCTGCCAGGCCCCGCACTTCTTGCAGGCGCCCCAGCGGTCCTTCTCCTCGATGCGGGCGCCGCAGTTCGGGCACGCGTCCTTCACCGGCATCGTCGGCCCTCCCGTCCTCGTACGGCCGATGGCAGCAGGCTCCCAGCCCGTGGACTCGATCTCAAGCGTCCGCCGGACAGGCGGGCGCCCGTGCTCCCCGCGCATCCGGCAGACTTGTCAACTAAGCTTCAAGTCATGAGCGTGTTGGAGACGAACCTGTCGGAGCTGCTGAACAAGCCCAAGGCGACGCTGGCCGCGCTGCGCGGCAGTCGGCGGATACTGCTGCGGCGACGGGACGACGAGGACCTGGTGCTGACCACGGCCGCCCGCGCCGAGCAGGACCAGGAGGTCATGGGCGCGACCAGCCGCCTGTTCGTGGAGATGATGCGCACCCCCCAGGGCCGCACCCTGGTGCTGGACGTGCTGCCCGCGACCTTCCCGTGGGTGCGCTACCTGCCCGCCCACGACGTGCGGGAATTCTCCGTGGAACTGGTCGACGCACTGAGCGCCGCCGTCGAGATGGACAACACCGCCGCCGTCGCCCAGCTGATCACCGAGTGGCGGCACACCGCCGAGGTCCACGCCGACCCCGAGCTGTACGCCGCGCTGACCACCGACTCCGGCGAGGACTTCGGCCCCGTGCCCGAGCCGGGAACCGCCGCGTGAGCCCCAAGCGCGGAGACCGCGCGGCCCCGCCGCCGGGCTCCGGCGAGTGGGACGTCCGCTTCGCCAACGGCGACGCCGCCAAGGGCTGGGACGAGCTGTGCGCCCAGGCACCGACGAACACCCGCTCAGCCTGGCAGCTGATGCGCACCGACCCGGCCCCCGCCACCCGGACCGAACGCCACCACCGCCTCAAGGGCGAACTCGCCCACGGCACCCACCGCGGCCAGACCCTCGACCGCTGGCAGATCGAGGTCACCGCTGGCGGACGCATCTGGTACCTGGTCGACCCCGACCGCCGCACCATCTGGATCGACCGGGCATCCACCCGCCACCCCAGGCAGACCGACCGCTAGCGAGGACGCTCGCAGCAGGAAGCCTCCGGCTTCCCCTTCGAGATCGACCCCGCCGGGCTCGTCCGCCAGTAAACGCACCGAGCAGCACACGGCGCCCCCGACAAGGCAGATGTCGGGGGCGCCGTGCTGTCCGCACCTACGCCCCGGGCCGGGGCCGACCCGGGCGCCCCGCACGCCTTACGCGGGTGTTGATCCGGGTCCGTCGATGCCGATGATGGTTCCGAAGGGGTCCGTCAACTGGCAGATTTTTCGGCCCGGTTCGGCTTCGATGGGGCCGCGGTGGTGGGTGCACCCGGCGTCCAACAGACGTTGGCGGACCGCGTCGACGTCGTCAACGGCCCAGTACACGACGGGGCTACCCCCGCGAGGGTTGCGTGCGTCGTCGGCCGGGTGGAAGCCGAGTTCGACCCCGTCGACGTCCAGCCAGGCGTACACCCGGCCGTTCTCCACTTCCAGGTGGATCTCTTCCGCCTCCAAGACATCCGCCCACCAGCGAGCGGACTTCTCGGGATCGTCGGCGAAGACCATGACGGTGCGGATGCCCTGGAACACGTACGTACTTCTCCTTCATGTGGTGGCGCCGTGAAGGGAGTGCAGGCCGGTGGCCTGTGCGAACGCTTCCAGCGCGCGCACGAGGCTTGCGTCGGTCCACGTGGCGCCGAGCTGGTTGCAGTGCTGACGATAGACCTGGCGGATCCAGCCCGGGGGCATGTCCGGGTGATCCCTCGCCAGGTAGGCGAGGGTGATCAAGTCGGGTAGCCCGGTGAGGTCGGGCCGTAGTGTCTCGGCGTCGATGAGGACCAGGTGTCCGTTGTCCCTGCGGCAGTGATCGGGTTTCAGGTCGAGGTGGCCCAGCGGGACGTGCCCGGTGCCGTGCGCGTCGGCGGTCAGCTGGAGCAGCAGCCGCCAGGCCGGCGGGTCGCGGATCCACGCTGGTGTGGAGGCTTCAAGGAGTTGGTCGAGTCGCCATTGGCTCATGGCGTCGGCGGTGTGGGCTGGCCAGCGGGTGGGGGCGGTGTGGACGGCCGCCACTGTGGCGACCAGGTCCTCCCACGCTTTCGGCCCGTCCAGTGGGGCGGGCTGGTCGAGGTAGTCGACAACCAGCGTGAGCGCGGTGTCGCTGCAACCGTGTAGGGCTGGCAGCGCTGCTTCGTGCTGCAGCAGCTGGTAGGCGAGGACCTCACCGAGGTACGCGGCTTCGGCCGCGTGCCGCTTGAGCAGTTGCTGGGGCGGGTCGCCGAGGGTGAACGTCGCGGTGCGGTAGCGGGCGGTCAGGCAGCGGACCGGGCCGGGAGCGGCCGGGTGGTGGCGGGGCAGCAGGGCGCGGGCCTGGGCCTCGGCGTGGGCGATGCTGGTGGTCAGCGGAGTGTCCAGCCAGCCGTCAGGCCGCAGACGGGCAGCGCCGTCCAACGGCCCGACGGGAGCGGTGCGGTGGCTCACGATGCTGCCGGGGTGATGCCGAGGCGGGCCAGGCTGTAGGCGTAGCAGCGGGCCGCCAGGTCCGGCCGCTGGTGCTCGCCGTAGACCGCGAACAGCGCGAAGACCGGTGAATCCAGCGGTTCGCCGATGTGCCATCCCTGGTAGGAGCCGCCGATCACGTCCCAGATCTGGGCGCGGCCGTCGAACAGGGCCACGAAGTCCTGGAAGTAGACCTCGATCCCGAACGGGTAGACGGCCATGGTCTCTTCACGGCTGACGGTCGGTACCGGCTCCCAGCGCGGTCCGGTGATGTCCCACGCGTAGCTGTCGACGCCGCCGGGCTGGCCGGGCGGATCGAGCAGCCGGAGCACCAGGCGGTGAGCGCCGAGCGGACCAGCTAGGTAGTCGTGGATGCTCCCGGCCAGCGTGCCGGTGCGGGTGGCGATCAACTCACGGGCCAGGCGCGGCAGTTCCCGGGCCACGGTCTCGCGGGCGGTGTCCCACTCGTCTTCCGGCAACGGTGAGGTGATCGGCGTCGGGGTGACCTGGCGCGGCTGGTCGAGGAAGGCCGCCAGCGCGGCGCAAGCGCGCTTTTCTTCAGCGGTGTCGATGGTCACCCACGGGGCCCGGCTGGAGGTGATCGCCGTCCGGTCGCCGGGCAGGGTGAGCTGGTCGCCGGGGCGTGGGCCGTGGACGCGGAACAGGTGCTGGAGCGTGTTGGCGGCCTGGGCGAGCGCGGCATGGTCGGCGTAGAGGAACGGGCCGTGTGGGCTGCGCGGCGCGGTGAACCCGTTGCCGCACAGCGCCACGTCGGCAACACCGTCCAACGGGCGTAGGTAGTCGATCAGTAGACCGTTCAGCACTTGGACGCCGGTCTTGCGATGGCGCGGGCCGTCCAGGCCCGGCAGCAGGTTGGTGTCCGCGCCGAGCGCACCGTAGGGGACGCTTTGGCTGTTGTTGGACACCACCGCGAGCCGCGGCGGTACTACGGCTCCGTCCGTCAGCTGCTCGACGTACAGGTCGGAGACGTCGGCGTCCACGCCGACGAACACGTCTGCGTCGCTGGTGCCCGCCAGCCGTACCAGCGGCTGTACGACCCGTTTCTCCCAGAACAGAGTGCGGGCGCCGGCCGGGTAGAGGGTGATCTCGATGTCGCCAACCCGGATCGGCTGGGTGTGGTCGACACGGTGCACGCCGAAGCCCAGTAAGGCGATGGCGTCGGTCACGGCGGCTGGAGTGGTCATCCCCGTGTAGACGGGCGTCGAGCGGTCGAGCAGGTGCAGTGAGGGCAGGTGGAAGTGGTCAAGGTGTTCATGGGTGAGCACGATGGCGTCCGGCGCGGGCATTGCCGCTACGTCCACCTGGCGGGGCGGCCAGATCTCGAATCGCAGATCTCCCGCGCCGAAGGCGGTGTCGAGGATGGGATCCAGCAGCACGACGGTGTGCCCATCGCTGATGTGCCACGTTTGGTGTCCCAGGAACGTCAGGTGCAGGTCAGCGGACATGGCCTCTCCGAATGGGGCGTGAGTGGATGTCAGGAGCGGGGAGGGGCTTGCGAGCGCCCCTCCCCGCGTTGCGCCTACCGGTGGTAGTACGTCGGCGCGTGGCTGGTCGCGCCGGTCGCCGCGAACGCGGCCACGCGACGTTGCAGCGTCCGGACAGCCGCCGCGGACACCACCGCCTTCGTGGCCGTGATCTCCCGCTTACTGGACTTCGTCATGCTGCTCACCTCCTCTCGGGGTTGGCTGGCAGGGGTGCGGCGCCACGCCTCGGGGGATGGGCGAAGGGCGCCGCGGCCCGGCCGGTCCGTGCCCCTTGCTATGCGGACCGGCCGGGAGCTTCACGCACCGCCGACGACGGAGCGGATGACCGCGTGGAGCAGTACGGCGTGAGCCAGGCGCCCGTCAGGGTGGGGCGGGCTGAGCCAGTGCGGCCCCGGACCAGTGGTCCGTGCGGCGTGCACGACTGTGACCCACCCGCCAGTGCTGCGGCAGACCACGCCGGGGAAGTCCCAGTGGGTCGTGGCGCCGGGCCGCACCAACCAGTAGTGCCACCCGGCGTAGGGATCGAGGATCACCGGCCCGGCCTCGCCATGCGTCGCATCGCGCATGCGTTCATAGACCGTGGGGCCGATCGTCGGGTCGAGCCGCACCGCGTCCCAATCCCGGCCCGCCCGCCGCAAGCTGGCCTTGCCCGGCAGAGCGCTCACCCAACCGCCGGACGGTACCGAGTGCAGCGGTGAGGCGGACTCCACAGCATCGCGGGACTGGCGCGGTACGGACGCGGTCATTCGACGAACTCCGGGTGGTGAGGTACCGCCGGCTCACTCCGCGCCGACGGCCATGGGCGGGTAGCCCGACCCATTGGGGGCGCTCGCTCCTGGGCCGAGCTTCGTTGTGTCCAGACAACCGCCGCGCCCGCACCGCGCGGCGGACATGTCCCCGGACGTATCGCCGGACTTTTCCGCGTCCGACCGGACTTTCGGAACACTGGGCACCGCTACCGTCGGTTCAGCAGCTGCACCGGGGGTTCAGGTGACCGACGACGTGACACCGTTTCAACGGGCATGTGTCGCCCGCGGTTGGGACCAGCCCGCCGCATTCCTGCAGGCGTTCGATGCCACGGCCCGGCTGCTCGGCGAGCCGGTCACCGTCACCGAGCGCCAGCAACGGCGATGGAGACAGCCGGACCCGCCCCAGCCTCGGGCTCGTGCCTGGGCTGTGCTGCAGGCGATGTTCGGAACGGACCCCTCCGCCTTGGGGTTTCGACCCCGGACGACCGGTGAGACGATCACGCCGACGCGGAAGGAGGCGCGGGTGGAACGGCGGGCATTTGTGGCCGACGCGGTGAGCTTGGCCGCTTGCGCGGCGCTCCCGCGAGGAGGCCATGAGGTCGGCTCCGCCCACGTCCTGGAGCTGCGCGAGGGACTGCGGTCTCTGTATGCCCTCGACGACGCGTACGGCGGTGCCGATGTCCTTTCGCTGGCCGTGCGCCATCTACACCGCGTCCGTCGGGTACTGAACACCGCGGCCGTGGCCGAGCCGATCGCCCGCCAGCTGCAGCTGCTCGTCGGCGAGACCGCGGAACAAGTGGCGTGGCTCGCCTACGATGCCGACGACCAGGACGCCGCCCGCCGCTACTGGGGCGAGGCGCTGACCACCGCC
Source organism: Streptantibioticus rubrisoli (assembly GCF_024436055.1). GTDB lineage: Bacteria > Actinomycetota > Actinomycetes > Streptomycetales > Streptomycetaceae > Streptantibioticus_A > Streptantibioticus_A rubrisoli. The sequence continues at coordinate 6,888 of NZ_JANFNH010000049.1, forward strand.
ACGGTGATGGGCGACACCGGACTGGAGGTCCTGGTCCTGGCAGCGTTGAGCATGCAGGCCATCCACGAGGACCGCCCCCGCGACGGCTACGACCTCGCCCGCACCGCCCGCAGCAAGGCCGAAGGACTCGGCTCCCCCACCCTGCTCTCGCTCATCACCACACGGGAAGCACGTGCACTGGCCCGGATGCGCGACGCCACCGCAGCCAGCCGCCAACTCGCCACCGCCATGCGCATGCTGGAGCGCACCGACCGCGGCCGACCCGCACCACCGTGGGCCGCGTTCCACGGCCCGGCCGAACTCGACTTCGCCCAAGGGCTGCTGTACGCCGACACCGGCCGGCCCCGCGCCGCCGTCCCCTTCCTGCGCGCCGCCGTGACGCGGCAGGCCGCCGCATACGGCCGCAACCGCGCGCTGTACCGGCTCACCCTCGCTCGCGCCCTGGTGAACGCCGGAGAAGCCGACGAAGCCGCCGGCGAGGCGACCGCCGCGCTCGACGACCTCGCCGAGGTCGACTCCGGTCGCGTCATCCGCCGCCTCGCCCAGGTCCGCGGCCAGCTGCAGCGCACCGACGCCCGCAGCGCCCGCGAGGCGGTCGAGGCCATCACCCCGTACCTGACCACGACATCCGGAGGCCACCGATGACCGCACGCCCCGCCCTGCAGGTCCTCGACGGCCCCGCCGCCCTCGACCAGCTCGACGCGTTCCTGCCTGCCTACGTCGAGGTGTACGTCGAGCCCCCGTACAGCGAAGGCCCTAAGGACGTGAAGGAGTTCACCGAGCGGTTCGCCCGCCAGGCCGCGACCCGCCCGCACTTCCGCCTGGTCCTCGCACGCGACGACGAGGGCCAGGTCATCGGCTTCACCTACGGCTACTGCCTGCCCGCCGACACCCGTTGGTGGTCTGGCCTGCAGCAGCCACCGGCCGACCCCGGTTTCACCCGCGAGACCGGCGAGCGCACCTTCGCGGTCATCGAGCTGGCCGTCCGCCGGCCGTGGCGCCGTTCCGGCGTCGCCACCGCTCTGCACACCGCGCTGCTGGCCGGCATGCCCGCCGAGCGGGTCACCCTCACCGTGCGCCCCGAGCCGGAAGCAGCCCCAGCACGGCAGGCGTACAACCGCTGGGGATACCGCTCCCTGGGTCCCAGCCGCCCGTGGGACGACGCCCCGCTGTACACGGCGATGATCCGCACCTTCGACGGTCAACCGTGAGCACCGCCCGCTGACCAGCGCGGGTCAGCTGCCGTACCGCTGCCTGGCACGACGAAGGGGACCGCCGAGGCGGCCCCCTTTTCCTGTTCCTTCCCGAACCGCTACGACAGCGGCGTGGTTTTGCGTGGTGCGGGCAGCCGCGGCAGCAACTCCCACAGCGGGCGGGACCCCGTCGCCCATGTGCCCAGCAGCCGCCGGTCCACCAGGTGGAGTTTTTGGGACTTCGCCAGCGGGGCGCACGGCTGGGTGAAGCGGCCGTTGGTCACCAGGACCACCACGTCGGCGCCGTGCAACTGCCGAGCGGTGCCGTTGAGTACGTGGAGGTCTGGGGTTCCCACCGGTGATCCAGCGTCCCCGTTGCGGCGGTGCTTGCACTGGATCACCCAGCGTCGACCGAGCGGATCGGTGGCTTTGACGTCCGCGCCGTTGTCCCCGGCCCCGCCGACCTGGACCGCGTCCGCACAGCCGTCCCGCTGCATCAGGTCGCGTATCGCGTGCTCGAACTCGCGGTGATGGAGTGCGTCGAGCTGCGCCAGCCCGTAGCGCAGGCCGTTGATGCGCACCCGCTCCCACTGCGCCCGCTGCTGCACCCGGTACAGCCAGACCCCGCCAGCACCGGCGGCGATGACCGCCAGGACGACGAGGATCCACCAGTTCGCCAGCAGCCACTCGATCACGGCGAGCGCGATACCGAGCGCCACCAGGCCCACGACCCACTCGCCGCCACCACCACGGCGCCGGGTGCGCCGTCGGGCCGGAGCCCGCCGGGCGGGACGGCGCCGGGCCGGTGGCCGGCGGCTCACCGCCCACCCCCCGGATGCGCCGGAGCCGTCACCTGCGTGCGCACTGCGGGCGCGTCCGGTGTCTTGACCGTCACGTGCACGTGCCCGGCTGTCAGCGCCCAAGCGGCTAAGACCACCCCGGCCAGGATGGATAACTCCCGCTTCGCCCCCGGTGCCGAGCGTGAATGCGCCCGCACCTGGGTTCCGTCCTTGCGCGTGTAGCTGTCTATGAACGGCACCGCTGCCCCTCCCCAAAGCTGTTCGACGTACCCCCGTGCCAACCAACCAGTGCAGCAGATGCCACTGACAACCAGTCAGAAAATCGAAGAGGTGTTCTGCCAGCGTTAGGCGGCGAGCGCGGCCCGTAGCCCTTCGTGAGCGGGGATAGGCACTCCAATCGCGTCGAGCCCGGCCCGCAAGACCATGGGCAGACCGCCACCGTTGGGCAGTTGGCGGCAGACCAGCGCCCACACCGAGCTGAACAGGGCCACCAGCTGAGCCAACATCGCGTGCTGGCCGGGATCCACGCCCATCCCGTCTGGGACGATGGCCGCAGCGACCGAGCGGAACTCCTCGCGGGCTCGGGTCATCTCCTCGGTGGTCGCCGCCGCCTCGCCATTGAGCAACTGCTGCACGGCCAGGTCGACCAGCCCATGGCCCGATGTGCCGGTCAGCTCCATCAGCCCGCGGCCGAACAGCCACCCGAGTCCGGCCATCACGGCCATCTCGTCCGGTGACTCGGAGGTCAGCCCCAAGGCGATTCCCCACATATGGGCCGTTTCATCGTCGGGTGGCTCCGCGAAGGCGGACCACATGCGGATCAGCATCTCGTTCAGCGGATTGTCCGGGACCTCACACCCGGCAGCCCGCAGCCGAGTCCGCATCCGCTGCGTTACGCGCCGACCAGAGTTCCGCTGTCCTTCGACGATCCGCGCCATCGCCTCGGCCTGCTCGTAGGCCGGATCCAGCCGCAGATCCTCCGGTACCGGGCTCGCGGCCATCTCCTGCTCCAGCTCCGCGTGCACGGTCTCCAACAACGTGCGCGTGCTGTGCCGCACGGAGCGGGCCAACACTGAGGGCTTCACCGGTGCCCCGTCCATCCACGCCAGCACGGCCAAGTCTGCCCAGCCCCGGCCACGCCGCGCCCGCCGACCCAGGGCGGTCGCCAACTCCACACTGCCCTCTGGCAGCGAGCACGTGCTGCCGTACTTGCCCTGCCACGTCCGCGTCGCCCTCGGCAGCAGGCCCCACCGCCGCCACCGCTCCAGCTGGGCGGCGCTCACCGTCACCCCGGCCGCGCTGACCGCGGCCATTAACTCCTGATCCGCCTTACTCGGCGTGCTCCTCGGCATAACAAACGACGGTACGACCGGCCACTGACACTCGGGGCGCCCACAACGCGGGGGTGCAACTTCCGCCGTGCACCCCCGCGTTGTGGGCCCCTCATCCGCGAATCCCCACTCCCTACCGTCGAGAGCACGGTCAACTGACCGCCTTCCACGATCGAGTGAAACGGAGACTTCGCATGCCTCACGTCCGTGGCCACTACCGCGCCGGCACCTACGTCCGCCCCCACTACCGAGGCGGCTCCTACGCCGGTTCGGGAGGCGGCGCCACAGCCGCAGCCGCAGGAGGAGGCGGATTCGCGGCCTTCTTGCTGATCCTGGCGCTGCTCGGCTCCCATCCCCAGCAAAAGGCCGCACCAACTCACCACCCCACACCCGCGATCAGCCACGTACACGCCATATCCGCGACCCCGTGAACCGCACCACGACGGGTGCGGCAACCGCCCGCGCTCCACCCGCAGGCCCCACGTGGTGCCTCCCAACGGACGGGAGGCACCACGCCGTCGTTGCTGGTCCTCCGTGGTTGCGCTCGCTTCGCGCGTCGGCGCCGCCGTTGTCTGCAGACCGTAGGCAGCACTTCCGGCGCGGAGTCTCGGGTGGTGACGACCGTGACGATCAAGCAAACAGGGAGTGGCTGAGGCCCGTTGGGGTGCAGGTGGCATACGCGCGCCTGCTCGGGCGGCTGACCGCATCGTCGTGGCTGACTGGCCGTGGCTGAGGCCGAAAACAGGGTAATTATGGATCTTGTCGCATCATTTGGACCGCAGTGACGTTCCCTCAAACCACATTCGCCTCAAAGAAGTACGGCGACACGCCGACATTCCGTAGTGATTACGTCGGCATCTATGGAAAGATCGACAGCATGGCAGGACGAGCTGGAGCATCAGGACCCGTGCGTGGACGAGCGCAAGGTGGCCGTCGTGTCTCCTACGACCCGTCATCTGGCGAGAATTGGCGGACCGGCATCGTGGTGGTGCCCGACGTGGCCGTTAAGGCCATCCGGGCAGCAGAGCGCACCGGGCTGTCATTCGCGGGACTCGTCAACGAGTTGGTACGGCGGATGGAAGTCGACGAGAACGGCCGCCCAGTATGGGCGGACGAACACGACGACCAAGAAGCCCTACCGATGACCGGATAGTCCCCCAACGTCCGGACGCGCCAAAAAGCCCCGGCTACCCACCGGGGCGGCGCCCATCCGAACAAGGACTCAGCTCACCACCAAATACCAGCGGCTGAATCCCGAAACACAGCAACACCCACCACGGCTGACCGGCCAGTCAGCCACCCGCACAAATCGCGGGACCCGGGTTACCAGCCCGGAGTCCTGCAGAGCCAGGAGGTGCAGCACTCCCCAAGACCACACAGACCGTTTGGTGATTTGTGACCCCATAAGGAACGTCAGGCCCTCCACGAGGAGGGTCCGGCCGCCCTGTTGGTTTATGTGACCCCATAAGGAGTGCCCCCATCGTAGCGGACAGCTGCGATGTCGGTCAGCCCATGCCTGCCGCCGGTGTGTCATCGGACGCGGGCGTGCACAGCCCGTCATCTGCCCGAATCCCCCACCCCCGTACCGGTGTTCTCCCTGTTTTCGATGCCGCGCGCGTCGACCTGCAGGAGCTGTTTCTGCGGCTGTCCCCGCGCCTTTCCCTCCGGGTCGACACCCGTTCTACCGATGGCAAATGGCTGCACAAGTACGTGGAGCGGTCCCTGCCGCGGACCGCTCCCACGCGCCCGTACGCCGTCTACCTGTCGTCTTGCTGGGGCCGCTACCGCTGGCTGTGCTTCGACTTGGACGACAAGCGCGGCGACGTGGGCCCTGATCTGGCGACCTTGCTGCGCTGGCTGGAGGAGGCCGGTATCACCTATGTGGTGGCCGCCTCCGGGTCCGCCGGCGGACGGCACGTGTGGGTCGCCGCGGAGACGCTGCTGGACTCCGTCCTGGTCGCCTCGATCGCTGTGGCCGCCGCCAAGCGCCTGCCGACCCTCGACTACGGCCTGCTCAAGAACCGCAAGGGCGCGGCCCGCCCCATCGGTGCCCCGCACCGCAACGGTGGCCGCAGCCAGCTGATGTTCCCGCAGGACTCGCGCACGGCTGCTGCCTTGCTCACTCCCGCCACGTGCGGCAACAGCTCCGAGGCGTTCACTCGCCTGCTGCTCATCATCGACGCCGTCCCGGCCCGGGTGGAGATCCGCCCACGCATCATCGGCAAGGACCAATTCACCGAGATCATCGATGACGAGCTGGGGCCGCGTCTGGCCGGGACTCCCAACACCGTGCTGGACCGCGAGACGCTGGCCCAGCTCACCCGTCGACCGCCCGAGGACCGCGTCAGTGAGGTCTGCGGCTCGGTGCTGACCAAGCTGGCGCTGCGCCGTTGGACGTTTCCGATGGTCGAACGCCTGCTCCGGGAGCGGGCGTACCGCGAGGGCGGGCTGCTGCACCTGTGCACGAGCCCCGGGAACGGCACGCTGCGTGTGGTCCTGGACGCTGACGACGTCACGGAGAAGCTGGAGCGCCAGTGGGCGCGCTGTGTGGCGTACGCGGCCACCCTGCCGCTCACCGAGGAATCCCTGGCCTGGACCGAGACCATCGGCGACGTCGTCGCCCTGGTCGAGCAGGTACAGGCCGCCGCCGACGCGTGCCCCAAGCGCTGGGCGAAGAAGTCGGGCCCCGCCGACCGCGCCGCGCTGGATCTGCGCTGCCTGCTCGCGCTGCGCTCCGGCACCACGGTGCTCGACCTCGACGTCCGCCGCGCCGCCCTCGCCGTCGGCAGCAGCAGCTCCGCCATGCACCGCGCCCAGCACCGTCTCAGCCTCGACGGCTGGCTCGCCGCCCGCACCTCCGACGGCCCGGCCGCCACCCACGAACTGCTCCCCGTCACCGCTTCGCACCCTGGATTCAACCTCGCTGCCCAAGGTGGGACACAAGGAAACCCGCCCCCCGCAGGGGAAAGCCGAGGGACCTGGATCTCCCGGCTTCAACGGCGTCTTGCTGCAGGTCAGTCCGACGTTTTCGCCTACGGGCGACCTAACCAGAGCCATGCCGGGGGGCTCGGCCACCACGCGGGCAGGGTCTACCAGTTGCTGGTCGAGCACGCTGAACGCCCGCTGAGCCTCTCCGAGATGTGCGAAAAGTCCGGGTACGCTCCGCGTACCGTCACCAAGCACCTCGCCCGCATGCGGGACCTGATGGTCGCCACCCGGGCAGTGATGACCGTCCACCACGAGTGCCCCACCTGCCAGGTCGCGCCCGGCGAGCGCTGCCGTACGGGCACGGGCAGCGTCCTGCGCCGCCGAGGAGCCGACCAGCACGCTGCCCGCGGCACCCTCGCCGCCGAACGCTCCAGCACCCCGCACTACCGCCCCAGGCCCGGCTCGCTGGTCGCCGCGGCGAAGGCCCTGGGCACCCACGGGCGCTTGGCCACCCGCGCTCGCTGGTACGCCGTCGAGATCGAGCTGTACCGCTGGTGGCGGCAGGAGGAGGCGTGGATGCGCGCCCCCAAGGCCGGCATCCGCACCGGGGTCCAGACCCACGACGAGCAAGCCGCCCTGGTGCTCACCACGCTCCCTCGCCAGCCCCGCCGCCGCTACCCCCGCGGAGCCGACGGCCGAGGCGACCACGCCGCCGCCAGGGCCCGCATCGAGCGCCGTATCGCCACCGCCTGACGTCACGGCAGGCAGGCCGTGACCTCTTCCGGCTGCTGCCGCGCTCTTTCCGATCTTCGGGTGACCCCCCACCGCAGGGCTTGTTATTGGCCCTGGTTGGGTTCCAGCCAATCTCTGTCAACTGGTTGACGCTGACTTGAGACACCGTCAACCTGTTGACGTCAGACCGCACTCAGCGACGAGGAGAACTGGATGAGCAGCAACGAGGCCGTGTCCGTCCCGCAGATCGAGGTGGCCACCTACCGGGCGCCGAGGGTCACCGTCACACCCGTCACGGAGGTGATCCCGTCGGAGCCCGTCGCCGGTGCCCACGCGCCCGGCGCCTACCAGAACGTCCTGCTCAACACCCGCACCGGCGAGCTGTCCTTCCACGAGAGCACCGAGCACCGGGAGCCCTGGAACCCCCAGTGGAAGGCCATCAACGACGTCCCCCGGGAGACCTGGAAGCGCTGGCACCCGGGCAAGCTGTTCCTGCCCGGGGCGGGTCCGCACATGTGGTTCGAGCCGGTCCCCGAACTGCTGAACTGGACCGTCGACTCCGGCTTCACCGGGCACCCCTACCTCGACGTCGAGGCCGCCAACGCCCTGCTGGAGCTGGTCGCGCCGTACGCCCAAGAGCTGCTGGACGGCTTCTTCGAGGCCGGGGGCGAGCTGGACTGGTCCGCCGCCTCCGCCCGCGCCGGCCGCCAGCTGTGCCGCCTGACCTCCCGTCACCGTGAGGCCGCCCTGCCCGAGGTCGACGCTGACCTGGTCGACTTCGCCGAGGTCGTCGCGCACTTCCCCCAGGTCTACCGGCCCGAGATGCTGCGGCTGTCCCTGGACAAGCTGGCGCACGAGTGCGAGGTGCAGACCCGGTACATCGGCGCGAACGAGCACTGGCACGAGGAGGTGAAGAAGGTGTTCGGCACCCCGCACCGCGACGGCACCGGCGTGCACCTGCAGGTGACCGGCGTGCGTTCCTGGTACCGGACCGTGCTGCTGGACGGAGACCCCCGGGAGCCGCGCGACTTCGCCGACTGGGACGCCGCGCACGGCAGCCTCAACGGCAGCGGCATCACCTCGGAGTCCACCGACGCGGACCTGGACGCCTGGATCGAGCGCGAGGAACTGCGCGCCGCGCAGGCGGGGCTGCGCCTGTTCGGCACCCGCGAGGCCGCCTACAGCCACCGGGCCCGGCTGCGCGAGCAGGACTGGGACCGCCTCGCCGTGGTCGGCGCCGAGTGCACCCGGCTGGAGAAGTACCGCACCGAGCGCCTGCAACTGGTCAACCGGGCGATCTCGTGGGGCTACAGCGACTCCGACATCGCCGGGCGGGCCCGCGTGTCACGGCAGGCCGTGCACAAGCTCAGCAAGAAGACCGAGGACGGCTCCGGGCAGGCCGACGACCCCGAGCTGGCATGAGGCACCACCTGCCCACCGCCGCGGCCGGAGCCATTCGAGCTGGCTCCGGCCGCCGCCAACTCCCCTTCCGAAAGGACCCGATGAGCACCACCGACCCCTTCGCCCTGCTGCGCGCGACCGCCGCCGTCCAGCGCCTGGACGAGGAGCTGACCGTCCGCCCCGGCGACCGCCGACGCGAGCGCGCGTACCTGGTGCACCGCGCCGCCCTCGCCGACCGCGCCGTGCCCGCCCTCGCCGAGGTCGAGGACCCGGCGACCAGCGAGCAGGACGCCGAGGACACCGCCCGCCGCCTGCTGGAGCACGACCGCGCCCACGCCACCGGCCGCGGCCCCGTGCCGGCCGCCGACACCCGATGGGACACCGACGCCCGCGGCTACGCCCGCCAGGAGCACGCCGCCGCCGTCCTCGACGAGCACGACCAGGAGCACGCCCGTGGTTGAGCTGCAGATGAGCGAGGAGGTCCGCGCGCTGCTCGGTCCCGAGGGCCTCGCCCGCGCCGCCGAGGTGTCCCTGGCCGACGGCCGGTGCGTCGCCTGCAGCCGGCCGCTGGACGGCACGGTGCACATGGTGGTGCGCACGAACGGGTCCTTCACCCACGTCGTCTACGTCCACGCCGGATGCGGCCCCTCCGAGGTCATCCAGATGGGCCCCGACTTCGCCCCGGCCACGCCCGCCGACGGCTACGACATGACGATGACCGCCGCCGTCCTCGACCACGGCGGCGCCGACCTGCCGGTCCTGGTCGCCGAGACCGTCGGCAAGGCGTACATCGTCAACGACGGCCCCGGCGAGCTGACCAACGTGGTCGCCAGCCACCTACTGGGCCAGGGCTTCCACCTGGTCAACCGGCTACGCCAGGCCCCGCCGCAGGTCGCCGAGTGGGTCGGCGTGCTGCTGCTCGGTCACGGCCCGGCCGGCGAGGACGGGCTGCTGGTCCTCGACCCCGACGGCGGGCAGTTCTACACCGGGGCCGTAGACCTCCCCGACGGCTGGCTCACCCAGGCCGCCCGCTACGGCTGGGCCGTGCTCTACGTCGGCAACGCCGGTGGACTCCACCCCCGCGCCCACGACGCCAAGGCCACCGCCAGGGCACTGCGCACCGCCGCCCAGGCCGGGCAGCTGGTCGGCGCCCGCATCGCCGTCGGCACCCCCGGGCCCGCCCAGGCATAGCCGCTTCCCGCCCCGCCGCCAGTGCGCCGAGACCACCCCGGTCCCGGCGCACTGTGCTGCTGTCCGCCGGGGTTTTGGGACTTTTGAGACCGCCCGACTCGCCCGCGCGCGAAGCAGCCCCGCGGCACCGGGTCCGCCCCCCCGGTCCGGTGCCCCACGAGGCACGCTCCCCTTCCGCGCCAACTTGCTCGCCGCCGCGCGGCAGGACCGCCAGTCACCCAAATTTGGGTGACTGGCAGCAGCCGCCGCGGGCCACCGCCAACGAACGCCGGGCGCCTCAGCCGCGGTCGGATTTATGAAACCGGCCCAGGTCAGCACCCCCGCACCGGCCCGGCGACGGCCGCCCGGCACGGGCCCGGGTCACAGAGAACGCCTCCGGCAGGCCCTCGCTCCGAGGGGGCGGAGAGAACGCCGTCGGCCGCGGCCCGGTGGGGAGCTGGGGTCAAGGTTGGGTCGCGGCGCGCTCCCTCGACGACCGGGCCCCGGAGGGTGCCACAGGAACCCCGTCCACTGCGAGGACGCCGCCGGCGCCGCAAGCGGTCGCGCGAGCGCGATCCCCTCCGCTCCCGGGAACCCTGCGGCAGCGCTGCGCGCGCCCGACCGACGAGGGAGCACCCCGCTCCGGCCCGAGGCATGGCGCGGGCCCCGGGGAGGGCCGCCCAGGGTCCGTAATCCTCCGTGGCCCGCAGCGTGCGCGGCTGCAGGTGCTTCGGGCTGGAAAAGACGGCCAGCGGCGGAGGGAGGGGGGTCGGTGGCGGACCGATCGCCGCCTGCCCGGCCGGAGCGGGGCCGCCCGCCGTACTCCCGCCGTCGCGCATGACGGGCGCGCGAGGAGACCGCACCGCCCGGCCGTGGCCGACGGGGAGCAGCTGCTGCCGCGCAGTGGTGACCGGCCGGTGAGGTCGCTCCGCGTCGGCCCGGGTCTCGCTGTGGCCGAGGAGCGTGTCGTCAGTGGTCGGCCCGGCCCGTCGAGGACCCACCGCCCAAGGCCCGTGCCACCAAGAGCCCCGCCCGCAGCGCCCGGGGCGAGGACGTGACACCCCAAGCGGTCGCCACGACCGGCGATCGTACGGCCGCGATCATGCCGACACCCCTAAAACATTGCGTTTCATTGCATCACTCTGTAATGAAATGCATTGACGAAATGCAATGCAATGCATTAGACTGGAATCCTGAACAACTCACCACGAAGGGGGCACAGGATGGGACTGCGGGACGAGAGCCAGCACCTCCGGCGCAGCGACGGCACCACCGCCCGCCGGCCGCTCCAGGACACCGGCTGGGGACCGGAGCGCGCCGCCCGCTACGCCGCTCGATGCGAGCGCTACGTCGACATCGAGCGGCTGCAGCTGCGTGCGCACGGCCGCGCCGCGGTCCGCCTGGACTTCCCCTACGCCACCGGCCGCGGTCCGCAGCGCGCCGAGGCCGCCCACACCGTCGGCGTCCGCTTCGGCGTTGAGGTCCGCAGGCTCGACCGAGCCGGGCGAGCGCTGCGGGTCACCGGCCCCGCCGAGGAAGTGGCCCGCTACGCCGCCGCACTCCCCCGCGTCCTGGACCACGCCGAGCAGCTGGCCAGCTGGGCCGCCCGCATGTACGGCGAGTGCGCCCGCCGGCCCCAGCACGCCGACTACTTCGAGGCCCTGGGCACAGCTGGGCGCCGGGCCGCCGCCGCTTACTTCCGTGCCGTCGCCTTCCGCCGGATTGTCGAGGTCCTGGCCGGGCCGCAGGACGTCGTCGTGCCCGAGGTCGACCCCGCTCTGCCCCTGTGGGAGCAGGCCGAGACCCTCGCCGGAGTTCTCGGCGAGTACGGGTGGGTCGAGATCCGCGACGCCTACGACCCAGCCGCCGCCCTGCAGCTGCTCGACGCCGCCGAGCGGATCGAGGCCCCGGCCGCGCGCTGGCCGGTCGCCGCCGCGCACGGCGAGCAGCTGGCCCTGTTCGACGGCACCTCCCCCGCCGCGGCCGGGCCGGTCGTCGTCATCCCCTGCTCCGGCCCGAAGTTGGACCACGCGGCCCCGGCCGGGAAGCTGTACGTCGGCAGGCTGCACACGCACGCCCGCCGGACCGCCGACGCCCTCACCGCCCGCGGCGGCACCGTCCTGGTGCTCAGTGCGCTGCACGGTTTCCTGCCGTTGGACCAGGTCATCGAGCCGTACGACCACACATGGGAAGACGTCGGCAGCGTCACCGTGGAGGAACTGCGCGCCCAGGCCGCCGAGCTGGGGCTGACCGACGCCGAGGTCGTGCTGCTCACCCCTGAGAAGTACACCCAGCGCGCCGCCGCGGTCTGGCCGCACGCCCGCACCCCGCTGGCCCACCTGGGCATCGGTCGGCAGCGCGGCAGGCTGACCGCCATGCGGGAGAGCGCCGACCAGTACACCACCGCCGCGTGAGCCGTCGTCCGGCACACGCACCCGTCCCCGGATACGGCACGCTGTCGACCGCAGCGTGCCGTACCGACCGCACCGCCCCGTAGGAGTTCTTCCAGATGAGCGAGCAGCCGACCGAGCAGACCGTCGAGGCAGAGAAGGCGCCCCAGTGCCGGTTCCCGGGGTGCACCGAGCGGCCGGTCCCCAAGGACCCCACGGTGACCGGCCCCGCGCCGAAGTACTGCGCCAACCCAGACCACACCCCGATGAGCGCGTACCGGGCCAAGCAGCAGAAGAAGACCGGCGACACCGCGCCCGCACCCGTGAAGGAGCAGGCCAGCGACCAGATCGTGAGCGACGCAGCCCGGACCGCCGGAATCGTCCAGGGCACGGTGCTGGAGAAGGTCGAACAGCTGCAGCTGGAGCTGGCGCGGTACCTGGAGCTGCTGAAGACCGTCACGGACCCGGATGCCGCCGAGGCCCAGGTCGCCGCAGCCGAGGCCCGCGCGGACGCCCGGGTCGCCGAGTTCCGCGAGGCAGCGACCGCCGAGCGCGGCCGGCGGGAGACAGCCGAGCGGCTGGCCGCGGCTGCCGAGGAGGCGAAGGAAGCCGCCGAAGAGGCCGCGGACCAGGCCATCACAGAACTGGAGGAGGCCAAGGCCAAGTTCGAGGCGGAGACCGAGCGCATCCACACGGAAGCCGACGAACAGATCACTGCGGCCCAGGCCGAGGCCCGGCAAACCCGCACGGACGCCGAGGCAGCCATCGAGCAGGCCCAGGCCGAAGCCGAGCAGAAGGCCACCGCCGCCCAGGCCGAGGCGGACAAGCGCGTCCGGGAGGCCCAGGAGGCAGCCGGGAAGGCCGAGGTGGAAGCCCGGCGCAAGGTCGAGGCGATGGAGAAGACCGTCACCCAGGCCGAGGCCGCCGCCGAGCAGGCAAAGACGGAGGCCGCCCAGGCGCAGGCCGCAGCCGACAAGCGGGCCCAGAACGCCGAGGAGGCAGCCAACAAGGCCAAGGTCGAGGCTGCGGCCCAGGTCGACGCCGCCGACAAGCTGGTCGGCGAGCTGCGCGACGCCCTGGAGCGGATCCGCGAGGACGCCAAGGGCTACCGCGAGCGTGCCACCGAGCTGGAGACCCGGCTCGACCAGGTGCGTACCGAGCTGGACACCGCCCTCACCGAGAAGCGGGCCGCCCAAGACGAGGCCCGCGACGCCCGCCAGCAGCTGCAAGACCAAGGCCGGAGGAAGTAGCCCGTGCCCGCCGCCTTACTCGCCGCCGCAATCTGCGCGGCCCTGCTCGCTGCGGTGCTGGCGACTTGCCGCCGCATACGCCACCACCGCGCCGAGCGCGCCCGGCGCACCGCCGCTGAGCACCGCCACCGCCAGTTGGTCAACGCCGCCGACCAGGCCATCAGCACGGCCGTCCGCGCCAGCCTCGCCGAGCTGGCCGCCGCCCCGGCCGCCGAGCCGCCCCTGCGCGTCAACGTCGCCGACGTCCTAGACCGCGCCCGCTCCGACTTCAACCTGCAGATCACCCGGGCCGAGGCCGCCACCATGCTGCGGCACCGGCTGGAGTTCCGCGGCCACGCCACCTTCGGCGCGGTCGTCACCGACGCCTACGAGGAGCCGCAGCAGTGAAGTTCCGCCTTCCCTTCCGCCACCGCACCGCCCCGGCCGCCGCCGACACCGGCCCCGCGTGGGAGCAGCCCGGCCACTTCAAATCCGGCGACACCGTCCACATGCCGCCCGACTCGGTCCGCGAAACCGTTGTGTGGGTCGAGGGAGACCTGGTCGGCGTCGAATTCCATCCCCGTTTCGGCCCCTCCAGCGTCGGGACGTCCGATGTCCGCCACCTGGAGGGCTGCGAGCCCTGCATGGTCGACGCCCGCCGCCAGGGCGAGGAGGAGCAGGCCCGCGAGGAGACCTACTGGGCACAGTGGCCCGATGAAGACCGGGACCTGTACGACCGTGTGATGGAAGGCAGGGTCGTCGTCGGCGACCGCCCCCGCCGCTACCGCTTCGGCGACCGCACCCCGGTACGTGAGTGGATGCGCACCGAGCTGGACGGTCACCTGCTCGACGACGAGATGCCCAGCCTGACCATGGGGCGGATCTGGGACCCGGTGGACTGGCCGCGTCTCGAACGGGAGTACGGCGACGACGGGCTGACCATCATTAACCCGTGGGAGACCGTCCTGTGGCCGACGATCAGGTCCGCCTTCGTCGTCCTGCAGCAGGCGGGCTACTCCCCGGCCCTTGACGCCAGCGTGGAGATGGACCGGCTCGACGACGGCACGATCGGCGCCGAGGTCATCGTCTCCGCCCTCATGGTGGACGGCCCCATCGACGCCGACACCTACGGCCAGGCCGTCGCCCTGCTCGGCGACGCCACCGAGTTCCCCCACACCTGGCTGCGCTACGAGTCCTATCCGGACCGGCCTGGCCGCGACCTCAGCCAGCCCTACCAACCCGACGAACGCAATGTCACCGGGTGGAACTGGTCCGGTGGCGACTGGATGGGCACCTTCAACCCGCCCGCTCAGGAGACGACCTCGCACTGATGCCGTGTCAGTGCACGGCGCTACGGTCCCACCACAGGCCGTAACAGCCATACCAGGAGGGGGAGTTCACCATGACCACCACACCAGGCCGCCGAGCCGGAGCCGGAGCCAGCGCCCAGCGGATCGCCGACGTCATGCGGACCGCCGAGCGCACCGAACAGCACCGCCGCGCCAAGACCGTCTTACCCGTCACCGCCGCAGCCGCCGCCGTCCTCGGCTACGCCGCAGCCGTGGCCACCACGCTGTGGCCCGCCGGAGTCGTCGTCGGCCTGGGCGTCGTCGCCTACGGGCTGCGCCGGGTCTACCGGCGCAGCGCGAACTCCTGGGCGACCGGCGCGGCCGGCGAAGTGCGCACCGCCCACCTGCTCGCCCCGCTGTCCCGCCGCGGCTACATCGTGCTGCACGACCGGGCCGTACCGTCGAGCCGGGCAAACTTAGATCATCTGGTCGCGGGCCCGGCGGGCGTGTTCTACATCGACACCAAGAACTGGCGCTCGAAGACCGCCCGCGTCACGGTCACCGGCGGTCTGCTGCGCTACGGCCGCTACGACAAGACCCGCGAGCTGCAGACCGTGGTGTGGGAGGCCGAGCAGGCAGCCCGCGCCCTGAGCGTGCCGGTTCGGCCGATCATCGCCGTCCACGGCGCCAAGGTCCCGGCCCCACGAGGCCGCTTAGAACTGCACGGGGTGACCGTCGTCGAGGCCAGGCGACTGCGCGGTCTGATCCAGAGTCTGCCGCCGCAGCCCGGTTGGGACGCCGACCGCATCACCGCCGTGCAGCAGCTGGCCGAGCGGACGCTGCCGCCCGCCCGCTGACCCACCGTCCGCACAGCAAAGGGCCCGGCATCCGCCGGGCCCTTGCTCATTCGACGCGCTCGACCAGGCCGCGGTCAGTCCGCGTGGCCGAGGTCGAGCAGGTCCCACAAGTCCTCGCCCGCCGCCCACCGCTGCAGCAGGACACGGTCGACCAGGCGCACGCTGTTCCTCGCCGCCCAGACAACCCGCTCCCGAGGGAACGTGCCGGAGCAGACGATCAGCAGTAACGGCGCAGGCCCGCCCTCGCGTTCCGGCGGATCATCCGGCGCCGCGCTCACCGGCCGCAGCACCGCCGCCCCGCCGTGTCCGGCATCGTCGGCCCCGCGCTCGAACGCGCAGCCCATGCGCCGGGCGGCGCGTTCGCCGACCAGGTGCACCGCTCCCGCGTCGTTGACCCGTACCCCCTTGGCCGTCCAGCCGTCGCGGACCAGGAGCCGGCCGACGATGTTGCGGAATCGCCGGTCGTCGGCCGCGTCGATGTCGGCGAGCGTGAAGCGCACCGCCGCCCGTTTCTTGCGGGCAGCCGCTTGACTGCGGCGCAGTACCAGGGCCCGCACGCCGTAGCCCAGCGCTGTGGCGGCCAGTAGCGCCGCCCACCAGCCGACCCGCGACCACAGCCAGACCAGCACGCACACGGGCAGCCCGATCGAGACGAGGACCACGGCGACCGCGGGGGCGACCTCCCACCACTCCGGGCCGTACTGCCCGGCCATGCGCAGCCGCAGGTCCTCACGTCGTCGCCAGGCGCGTCGTGTCCCCACCGGAGACCGGCGCAGCGGCCACACCTCGCTCACCCCCACCACCACCCTTGCCCTGCCATGCGTGTGACCTCATGTCATATCTGCCCGCCCGCGAGCGCGTACAGCGGCACCGCCGCAGACCGGACAGCGGGCTAATAACAAGCCCTACGGGGTGCCGGTCACCCAAATTTGGGTGACTCGCCAGCAGTCCGGTACGGAGCCGGAACTGGCCGTGCTGACAATCTGAGTTCCCCTGACAATCCGAGTTCACGTCAACTACAGTTGTCGCATGGAGCGAGTAGAGGAACCGCCGGGCTTCTGGGAGCACTTCATGCGTCCCCGAGACCCGGCATTCACCGATCCGACCGACGACCAGAGCGCCGACCTGCGCGACCGCCTGCTCGACGCGGTCGCCGAGCTGGCCGCCCAGATCTCCACGCGCGAGCAGGAGCTGACCGCCACGGGCCAGACGCCCACCCAGTTCGTTCGCGAGCACGCGCTGATGACCCCCGACTGGCACCTGTCGGTGCTGCGGGCCCTGCGCGAGGGCCGCGACGTCATCGAGCAGCTGGCCGACACCTCCGCCCGTAGCGCCGGGGCCGCTGGCGCGAACTACCCGCAGCTGGGGGCTGCCTGGGGCATCAGCCGCCAGGCTGCCCGCAAGCGCTGGCTCGGCGCGGTGAGCGCCGCCAACGAGACCGCGAACAAGGAGCCCGTCGAGATCCGCGCGTTCGGTGGCGAAGCCCGCGTCGCCTTTCACGTCGACGAGGGCGGCTGGTGGTGGATCGGTCACGGCGCCGACGGCACCCCCGGCGACGCCGGAGACGACGTCACGTACGACACCAAGGAGGAGGCCGCCGCCCACGCTGGCGCCTTCCTGCAACAGCACGCCGTGAAGGAGACGCACGCATGACGAACCCGCACCTGCCGCCCGGTGCCCTGCTCGCCGCCGCGCTCCAGCAGCTGGTCGACGACTACCCCACCGACGACGCGGTGAGCGTCGTTCTCACCGTCACCGACCTCGACGAGCCGGGCCGGGGTGAGCCCATCGACATCAAGTTGCAGCCCGGCCAAGCCGCGTGGCTGACCTCCCTGGTCATGGACGAGGGCGCGACCTGCCGCAACGCGCACCCGGGCGGGAACGACCAGTGCGGGCACTGCCGGGGCACCGGGCGGGTACGCGGCGCCGACGAGCCGCCCGCCGACGACGGGAGTCGCCCGTGATGTCCGTCACACCGCCGTGCCCGCACTGCTCGACCGCGACGGAGCCGATCGAGGCCGAGGGCGAGGAGATGTGGCACTGCCCGGCGTGCGGGCGGCGTACCTACGGCACCGGCGACCCGGACGACGACGTCGACCTCCCGCCGTACAGCGAGGTCGACGAGGCGGGGGCCGTTCTCCTCTACTACGGCGACGGCACTCTCGACGAGGAGGCAACCGCCGAGTACGCCCCCCAAGAGGGCCCCGACGACGAGGACGACCAGGACGAGGAGGAGCCGGCCGAGCTGGGCCCGGCGCCCGCCGGGTGGGAGGCGCAGGTGTACGAGGTCCGCGTGAAGGACCTCGCCGCGGTGCTCACCGGCGCGTGGGTGTGGATCTACGGCGACCCGGGGTGGCGGTTCTGCACCAGCGCCGAGTACGACCCGGACCGTGGGGACACCATGGTGAAGCTCACGTACGGTGACGGCGAAGTGGTGAAGGAGGAGCCGTGGCCGCAGGCCCGGCTCGTGTACGCCGGGCCCGACAGCATCCCCACCGCGACCCGACCCGGACCGGCTCAGTTGGTGAAGCGGTGAGCATCACCAACCCGGCGGAGCCGCGCCGTCACCAGTCCGAGCTTCACCAGCCCGCTGGTGACGTCCCCCTGTTCGGTGGTGAAGTCGGCGAGGCCGACGGCGCCGCGCCGACTTCACCAGTCGACTGGGGACGGCTGCTGGCCGATGGTGAGACCGTCGCCCGCTACTGGAGCCACGTACTGCGGCGCGGCCCGGACGAGTGCTGGTGGTGGACCGGCGGGCTCATCCCCACCGCGCACGGGACGTTCCGCGCCGGGTCCCACACCACCGGCACGAGCCGCGTCGTGCCCGCCCATTTGTTCGGTTACCGGCTTGCTCACGGCGCCGACTCGATCCCGGCCGGGCAGGTCTGCCGGCACACCTGCGACGAACCGCCGTGCCAGAACCCGGCGCACTGGATCCTGGGCACGCGAGGTGACAACAACCGCGACGCCGCAGCTAGACGGCGACTTGCCGGTCATGCGCTGGCCGACGTGCGCGGCCCGATCGGGCGGGCGCGGGCAGTCCAGGCCGCCATCGCCGCCGCCCCCGGCCCCGAGCACCTCGACGCGGCCATCGCCGCGGCGCTCGCCGCGGGCAACCCCAGCAGCGCCCACCAGGACAGCCTGTTCTGACCGTCTGCTCACCCGCCGGCCCCGGACCCTCGGTCCGGGGCCGGACGCGTTGGTGAACCTCACCGGGGAAGATCGCGTGCGACTCGCGGCAGCACTTCACCGCCGCCGCTTCACCACGACCTGGTGAAGCGGCGCGCTGCTCGATTGGTGAAGCAGCGCCGTTGGTGACGCTCGCCAGGTGGTGAGCTTCACCAGCCCGCCGCCGACTTCACCACGGCGTTGCTTCACCACTTCACCAACGTCGGTGGTGAACCTTCTGCGTCACCACGCCGTGGTGACGTTCGCGCCGCCGGTGCTTCACCACAGCCATCGGGCCGGTGAACGTCACCACCCGGCGAGCGCGCGGGTTGGTGACGAGGCCGCGCACGGTAACGCACCGTGGCTGCATCGAGCGGGCTGGTGGGGAAGCACCGGCCGCCGCGCGAGCGCGCCGGCCGGTCGGCGGGGGCGGTGCGCGGGCGTCCTCACCGCCCCTTGGTAACAGTCGACCCCCGCACCGGAGTCCGGGCGGGGGCCTATGTCGTCGGTGCCGACCGTAGCGCACCCCTGCGGGCGGTGGCCACAACCGCCTCCCGATCGGGGCGACGGAACCCCGGTGGCCGCTCTCGCAGCGCGCCGCCCGCGGCGGTGCAGGCCGCCGACCGCCGACCGGCGCATATCGGGCAACCGAGCGCGCCGCGCCACCCATCCGCCCCAAGCGCAGTAGCCCGACTTTCCCTTGATGGCCCCTCACGAGGCAGACTCAAATGGGACATTCTGACCCTCTACAGTCCCAGGCCGCAGCCACCCGAGCAGCCCCCGACTCACCCAGGTACCTCACAGCCCGTCAATCCTCATGCCTACTACAACAATCCTCCACACCTATGCATCACGATCCGATGGCTACTGTTGATCTTGAAAGTTCGCTACCTTGTGTGACGTGCTTTCGATCTCTACAGGTAGCGATCCTGGCTACCTGACCAAGGAAGTTGGTCAGGGCCGGGAGCACTACTACCTGCGGTCGATCGACGAGGCAGGCGAGCCGCCCGGCTACTGGACCGGCGACGGCGCGGCCGAGCTGGGGCTGTCGGGTGAGGTCAGCAACGACGTGATGACCGACCTGTACACGGACTTCATCGACCCGCGGAAGCGCGACGAGATGTACGCCAAGCTGGCCGAGATCACTGCTGACCCGGAGTCGGAGGAGTACAAGCAGGCCGAGGCGAAGATCCGCAAGGAAGCCCGGCTGGGCACCGCCCCGAAGACCTACGAGAAGGCGTTTGAGAAGCGGTTCGCTGCTGCGGTCGAGAAGGCCCAGGAGCGGGCCGCTGGCGACCTGACCCCGGAGCAGATCAAGAGCATCGAGCTGAGCGTGCGCAAGGAAGCCCCGAGCGCGACGCTGTACTACGACCTCACGTTCAGCGCACCGAAGTCGTGGTCGGTGTACCACGCCAGCTTGCAGGTGAAGGCGGCGCAGGCTCGCGAGGCGGGCGATGTGGAGGCGGCGGAGAAGTTCGCCAAGCAGGCCGAGCAGGTGTGGGATTGCTGGAAGACCGGCGTGCAGGCCGGGATCGAGCACATGCAGGAGGAGGCGGGCTACTCCCGCGCCGGGCACCACGGCGCGAAGGTCGGCGGGCGTACCTCCGGCCGGTTTGTCGAGGCTCCCGAGTTCACCGCCGCAGCATTCGCCCAGCACACGAGCCGCAACGACGACCCGCAGCTGCACGTCCACGTCGCGGTGCTCAACAAGGTCAAGACCGTGGACATCGACCCGGTGACCGGTCAGGAACGCGTCGTGTGGCGGGCGCTGGACGGGCAGGGACTGTTCCGGCATAAGCAGGCCGCCGGCCACCTCGCGGAGCGCGTGGCCGAGCAGGAGCTGGAGCGGACGCTGGGTGTACGGGTGCAGATGCGCCCGGACGGCAAGGCCCGCGAGATCGTCGGTATCAGCCCCGAGTTGCGCGACGAGTTCTCCAGCCGTCGGACGGCCATCAAGGAGACGGTCGCGGAGCTGGCGAAGGCGTACGAGGAGCGCCACGGCGTGGCACCGACCCCGTACGTGTTGGCCCGTATGTCGGAGGACGTGACCCTCGACCAGCGCCAGGCCAAGAAGCACGATGCTCTCTCCCGCGAGAGGCTGCTGGACCGGTGGGAGGCATCGAGCAAGAGCCGACTGCGCGAGTCGCTGGCGGACGTGCCCGAGCAGGTCGCCTTGGAGTCCGCGCTGCACGAGCGGTACCGGCCAGCCGGGGAGTTCGACCCGGCCCGCATCCAGCGGCGGGCCATCGCTGCCGTCCAGGAGCAGAAGGCGACCTGGACCCGGCCCGACCTGATCGTGGAACTGAACCGGCAGCTGCCCGACACGCTGGGCGGGCTGGACCGGCACCAGGTCCGCGACCTGCTCAACACCCTTGCCGACGAAGCCCTGAACCCGACAACTGACAACGGCGTGGTGCGCACCACCGCGCCGCACATCGTGGAGATTCCCGCCGAGCTGCAGCGCAAGGACGGCAGCTTCATCTACGAACCGGCACAGAACACCACCAACCGTTACGCCACTGAGGACCACCTGCGCGTGGAGGAGCGGCTGCGGGAGTTCGCCGGGCTGTCCGGTGCACCGGCTGTTCCCCGGCAGTTGGTCGAGGACGTCATCGAGCGCCGCGGACTCACCGGCAAGCAGGCCGAGTTCGTGCGCCAGGCCGCGACCTCCGGCCGCCAGGTCGACCTGCTCATCGGCCCCGCTGGTGCGGGCAAGAGCTACACCCTGGCCGCGCTGTGTGAGGTGTGGGAGCAGCACAACAACGGCCAGGTGCTGGGCCTGGCCAGCGGCCAACGCGCCGCAGACGTGCTGGCCGAGGAAGGGATCTCGAACGTTGCCAACATCAGCAAGCTGCTGAAGGCCAACGCGGCGATGGCAGCCGGCAGGGAGGTCGACGACGCCGAGCTGTACCGGATCAGGCCCGGTCAGCTGGTCATTGTCGACGAAGCCGGCATGACCAACACCCCGGACATGAAGCGGGTTGCGGACCTGGTCGAGGCCAGCGGCGCCAAGATGATCATGAGTGGTGACCACGGCCAGCTCTCGGCCGTCGGCGCGGGCGGGATGTTCGCCCAACTCGCCGAGGATCTCCCCGGCGTGCACACCCTCGAAGAAGTCCGCCGGTTCCGGGACACCGACGCGTGGGGCAACAAGACCGTGCGGCAGTGGGAGGCCGACGCCTCCCTGCAGCTGCGCCAGGGCGACTCCGAAGCGCTGGCTGCCTACCAGGCGCACGGCCGTCTGCGCGGCGGCTCTGCCGAGGCCATGACCGAGCGCGCGTACCAGGGATGGATCGCCGACCACCTTGCGGGCCGCAACCCGCTGCTGATCGCGAGCACCAACGAGCAGGCCGCCGATCTGTCGATGCGGGCCCGCGCCGACCTGGTCCGCGCCGGGCTGGTCGAGGAGGACGGCGTCGTGCTGCGCACCGGGGACCGCTACCAGGTCGAGACCAGGGCCGGTCGCGGCGACCTCATCCAGCTGCGGAAGAACGACCGCAACATCACCGGCGAGAACGACAGGTTCGCGGTCAACCGGCTCACGGCCAAGGTGACCGGGATCGGCGACGACGGCTCCCTGATGGTGCAGCTGGAGGACGGCGGCCGGATGTACCTGCCCGCCGCCTACGTGAAGACGAACGTGGAGCTGGCCTACTGCAGCACGGTGCATGGCGCGCAGGGCCGCACGGTT
The DNA here is from genome assembly GCF_024436055.1 of Streptantibioticus rubrisoli. Lineage (GTDB taxonomy): Bacteria > Actinomycetota > Actinomycetes > Streptomycetales > Streptomycetaceae > Streptantibioticus_A > Streptantibioticus_A rubrisoli. The sequence goes on from NZ_JANFNH010000049.1 coordinate 29,067, forward strand.
GGCGTGTGCCACAGCCTGGTCGACGAGCAGACCACCCGCGAGTCGCTCTACGTGGCGCTCACCCGCGGCGAGGGCGGGAACTACGCCTACGTGATCACGCACGGCAAGCCTGGCGACGGGATCAAGCCGGAGGAGGCGCCGCACCACCTCGCCTCCCTCGACCAGGCGCTGCAGCGCACCGAGCTGGAGCAGACCGCCACCCAGTCCGTCCGTGACGAGCTGGAGCGCCGCGAGCACCTGGCGGTCATGGAGCCGGTGTGGTCAGGAGTGAAGGACCAGCAGGCCGAGGCCCGATTCGGCAGCACCCTGCTGGACGCGCTCGGCCCGGAGGAGTACGAGCGGCTCAGCAGCGAGGAGGCGTACGCCAGCTTGATGCGGCTGGCCCGGCACGTGGAGGAGCAGGGCCACGACGCCGAGGACCTGCTGCGGCGCACCGCCACCTCCCGCGAGCTGGACTCCGCCGACAGCCACAGCAGCGTTCTGTACTGGCGGTTGGAACGCGCCTACAACCTCGCCGAACGGGACATCGTGCTCGCCGAGGAATCCGAGCAGCGCGCCGCCGTTGCCGAGCAGACCGAGCGCGTCGAGACCGTGCTCACCGCCGCGTACACCGCGCCGCTGCAGCCGGACCAGCCGGAGGCCGCACAGCACGCGATGGCCATGCAACTGGTCGATCTGGGCCAGGCGATGACCACGGAGGACCAGGACCAGGAAGTCGCCGAAGCTGTGGCCGAGGCGCACACCGCCCCGCCGGTCCACCCGCACCAGGAGGAGGCGCTGCAGCAGGCGATGGCGATGCAGTACCTGCCAGTGGCGCACGCCGGGCAGGACGTCGAGGTACGCCAGCGGCAGGCCGACGAGCGCGAGGCGCGGATGGAGGCGCTGGACTCGTACACCGCCCGCACCCCGGAGATCGACGGCGACCTGGGCCGGTTTATGGGCGAGTGGGCCCACGAGATGGACCAGCGTGTCGAGCGGCTGGGACAGCGGGTGGCCGAGCAGCAGCCGGAATGGGCGATGGATCGGCTGGGTCCGGTGCCCGAGGACCCGACCCAGCGCGCCGAGTGGGAAAGGTGCGCCGGCCGCATCGAGCGGTACCGGGAGGCGCACGGTTACGACAATGAGCATGACGCCATCGGGCAGGCCCCGCCGCAGGGTGCCGTCGAGGCCCGCGCCGACTGGGAACGAGCGCGGCGGGCGCTGGGCGTGCCCGAGCAACAGGCCGACATCACCCGCGCGTCCGACGAGAGTCTGCGGCAGTCCATCGAGCGGTACGAGCGCGAGGAGGAGTGGGCTCCGCAGTACGTGGCCGACGATCTGGAGAAGGCGTCGCTGGCCCACCGCGACTACGGCGACCAGGCCGTGCAGCTGGAGCTGCGCGCCAAGGAGATGGCCGAACAGGAGGCCGCCGAGCACGAGGAACGGGTGACCGACGCTGTTTACAACGCGCAGACCGCGCACGGCTACACCTATGAACAAGAGCACCTCAACCAGGTGATGGCGATGCAGCAGGCCCACACGCTGCAGGCCGAGATCGACCCCAGCGAGCGGCAGAAGGAGATCGAGGGCCGCGCCGAGACCTCGCGGGACATCGCGGAGACGATGCGGGAGCGGGCCGAGCAGCTGCACGAGATCCACGAGACGCGCGAGCAGTGGTACGCCGAGACCCAGCAGGCCCGCGAGGAATCCGAGTACGCGCGGATCGAGCTGGAGCGCCGGACCCCCGAGCCGCAGATCGAGGAGCCGGACGCGCCGGACTCGACTGCCACCACCCCGGCCGCGCAGGACCCGTACGAGTTGGAGCAGGCCATGGAGCAGGCCCGCCGGGCTCAGGAGATCCTCGCCGAGCGTGCCCGGGAACGCGAGCAGGCAGCCCAGCGGGAGCCGGAGCATGCCGAGGACGCCGACCGCGAGCGCCGTGACACCGCATACGAGGCGGAGTACGCGCGCATCGGCCACGACCTCGCCGCCGCCGAGCACGACGTCGAGCCCGCGGCCAGCAGCCCGGCACCGCCTGCTCCTGAGCCGGAGCCTGTCCCCGAGCCTGCGCCGGAGCCTGAGATCGAGATGTGAGGAACCGGCGGGTTCCTGCCCGCCGGTTCTTCCTGTCCCGTGTCGCACCCGCCCGCTACCGTGCAGGTATGGCCGAGACAAGGTGGAACCAGCCCGCCGGCAACCCGTCGACTCAACCGACCGGAGCCCAGCCCACACCGGCCGTTCCCCCGCCCCCGGCACAGCCGCCCACGGCGCTGACCATCGGGGTACGAAGCGCCGCCGAGGTCGGGCAGTTGGCCGCCGATGCTGCAGCGGCCAGCCCCCGGGTGGCGATGTTCTGCTCGGACGACGATGTGGCTGTCGAAGGGATCACCGCGACCGCGCGGTGGCTGCTCGGCCAGCGCAACACCTCCCCGATTTCCAACGAGGTTGACGATTTCCCGCGCACCGAGCAGGCCATCGGGCGGGAGACTGCCCGCGCCGATGACGCGATCTGGGGCCGCGGCCAGTTCGCCGACCTGCACGAGGACTACGCCGCCGGCGTACGGGAGACCCTCCGGTGGATCCAGGGGCGGGCTGACACCAAACGTCCCATCAGGGAATGAGCGTCAGTACTCCCGTTTTTCGTGCCGCCCGCGGCCTGCCCTCCATCCGGTGCAGGCCGCGCGTCATGTCGGGGGTGCGCTATGCGGGGCGGGTGTGTTGATCTCAGCAGGGGTCATAGGCTCAGCGCCATGCTCATCGCGAACGTTTCCCCCAGGACCATGGCCAAGACCACAGACACGGCGTGGTTGGCCCACGCCCTGGCGGAGGACGAGGAGCAGTACGAGGTCGAGGGGTTTGACGCCGATCACTCCAAGCAGTTCTACAACTGGGGCAAGGAGGAGAAGGGCGACTTCCAGTTCCCGGTGCATCTTGCGGCCAGCGCGCAGTTCCACAAGGAGGTCGTGCCACCGACGGGGAAGTCGATCGGGATGGTGGACTGCGGGCACGCCGAGAACCACCCGCACATCACGGACTCAGTGCTGCGCGTCGCCGATCTGGTGATTCTGCATATGTCTCCGACCGGCGCGGACTGGGAGCGGATCGTCGAGCCCCCGGACGCCACTCCCTTCATGGACATCCTCAAGCGAAGCGCCCCGCTTCGTGCCACGAAGAGGATGCCGACCACCTGGGTGCTGCTGAACCGCACCGTGGCCAACGCGTCTTCTACGGGCTACTACCGGGAGGAGATGGCCAAGGAGGGCTATGACGTCTTCACCACGGTCATCCCGCGCAGTGAGTTGTTCGGGCAGTCCCTGGGCTTTCCCATCCTGGATGCCAGGAAGACCGCGTTCGGGGCGCTGGTGACCGAGATGAAGATGAGGGGTCTGCTTCCCGTGACGAAGCAGAAGGAGCAGGAAGCCAAGTGAGCTACCGGCAGCAGATGCAGGAGCGGGCCCGCCAGCGCGACGCCAAGCGTGGGGGACGGGAGACTGAAGGCCAGCAGGCCGCCACAGCGGGCGCGCCAGCGCCGCGCGGCGAGGCGGACCCGGTCGAGCCCGAGCCCCCGGCTTCCGGCACCGGGGCGTACCGGCCCCAGCCGTTCACCCCGGACCTGATCCCCGAGCCCGAAGAACTCGACGCACAGGGCCCGCTGACCGACCAGGAGGTCGACGAACTCGCGCGCTGCGAAGCCGCCTACATCAACGCCAACCAGGCCGACTGGCTTAAGTGGAAGGCCGCGCACGCAGTCCGCAGCCGGAAGACCTACCGAGGTCCGGACGGCACCCGGACATGGCCGGAGTATTGCGATGAGGTGCTCGGCGAATCCGAGTCCGAGGTCAACCGTTCGATTCAGCAGTGGCCGCTGATGCGGGCTATCGCCCAGCAGTGGACGAAGCCGCTGGCGACGCCGGCCTCCCACGTCCAGGCGCTGCTGCCAGTGGTCGAGGGCTACGGCCTGGAGGAGACCGCACGCGACTACGCGACGCTGCGCACCTGGGCCGCAGAGAACAAGAAGAGGGTCACCGCGGCCGATCTGGAGACCTGGGTGCAGAAGGCCCAGGCCATAGAGCGGCCGGAGGAGAAGCCTGCGCTGACCGCCGAGAACTGGATGGCGGCGCGGGAGGAGCGCACCCAGAAGGCCAAGGAGGTGCCCAAGCCGCGCGCCGTCGAGAAGACTCCGCTCGCTGAACCGGGTGCCGCCGAGCAGCGGGAGCGGGAGAGCCAGCCCCCGGCCGAGGAAGAGAGTCACCCAAATTTGGGTGACTCCGCCTCCGAGCAGCCGGAGGCCGAGGAAGCCCCGGCCAGTGCCGCCCCCGGCACCGGCGAGGGGAAGCCCGGCGAGCCGGAAGCTGGCGGGGAGCTGGAGGACCGGGCTGTGCACGCCTGGAGCGTCCTGGACGGGTTGCGCGAGGAGCTGGTGGCCAGCGGTGTGCTGGAGGGCGCCCGTAGAGATACCGTCCGCGCCATCGAGGAGAGTGCCCGGTCAATCGCCGACGCCGCCGCGGCCATCCTCAAGGACCGGTAGAGGAAGCCGGATACGCAGATGGGCAGTCACCCAAATTTGGGTGACTGCCCATTGTGTCGATCAGCGTGGATCAGCTGTCTTTGGGTTTCTTCTTCTCCGCGGGTGGGCGCCGGGCGACGTGCGCCTCGATGTAGGAGTGCAGGCCGCCGTCCTCGAAGTCCGTCTCGACCAGGGTCACAGTGCCGTCCGGCCTAGGTGGCGGGATCGGGTGGAGCATGACGGCGTCCGGCCGTTCATAGCCGCAGTCGCGGAACTCCTCGACCATGAAGGACTTGACGGCGGGCCACCACCGCACGTGCCACTCAGCCGCGCGGGTCGGGGGCACGGTCTTTTTCTCGTACGACCAGTGCCAGTACGCGCACAGCCAGGTGAGCTGGACCCGCAGTTGCGGGTGCTCGTACCAGCAGGGCCGCCAGATCGACTCGGCGTACATCGGGCGCAGGACGTCCCGGCACCACAGCGTCAGCCAGTGCCACAGCTCCCGGGCCTCTTCCTGGTTGACCTTGGTCCAGTCCGGCGCGCTGCCCGGCCCGCTGGGTTCCTCCTCTTCTTGCTGGGCCTGCAGCTGCTCGACAGCCTCGATGATGTCGCCCAGCGTGATCTTGATGCCTTCAATGCCCTGGACCAGGTCCTGCTCCTCCAGGGCCTCGACACGGCGCCGGACGTCGGCCACGTCGCCGGCCAGCGCGGTGAGCATCTTCTCCGGGGAGATCGCCATTTAGAACGCCCCCAGGTTCCGGGTGCGGCGCGGCGGGATGGCGTCCTGCACGTCGTCGTCCTGCTTCTCCTCGACTGGGGCGGGCGGCTGCGGGATCTTCTCCAGGTGGACGGTCGGCTCGAACGCGGGCTTCTCCGGGACCGGTGCGGGCTGCGGCTGCAGGTCGACGACCTCACCGGGCACGACCCTCAAGTGGTCGCGCGGGCCAGGGAAGCCGCCACTGGCTGCCCAGCCGCTGGCCGCCGGGTCAACGGTCCACGGGCTGTGGGATGCGGCCGGGGCCGGGGGCGCCCACGGCTCCTCGAACGCGGCCGGGGCCTGCTCCCAGGCAGTCGCCGCCGGGGCCGCCGAAGCGGGACCCCACGGGCTGGCCTGCGGCATGGCGGGCGGGGCGTCCCACAGGTCCGCCGGGTTCGGCGCCGCAACCGTCTTGCGCTTGCGGGCCTTGAGCGCGGCGCGGGCTGCCTTCTTGTCCGCCTTGTCCAGCTGCTTGATGTCCTTGCGGGCCCACACCATTTCGTACTTGGCGACCAGCACGCCGATGTGACGGCGGATCACCAGGACCTGGCCCGGCTCCAGGCCCATGATGTCGCTGACCGACATTGTCGGTTCCTTCACCATGCGCCACGAGGTGGTGGCCGTCGTCCCGTTCGGGCCGGGGCCCTTGCTGCCGGTCTCCTCCCGCACCCGCTTCTGCCCGGTCAGCTTGGAGAGCGATTCCAGGTGGTCGTCGTTCTTCAGGCCGCCGAGGATCAGAGCGGTGCAGTTGTCCCAGATGGTGTCCGCACCGTTGCGGCCCCACCGGTCGCGGATCTGGCCCCGGGACTGGAACGCGCAGTGCACGGTGATGCCCAGGCCGCGGCTGTCGGCGGTCCACCGCTCCAGCGGCACCGGGCAGATCAGCGCCGCTTCGTCCAACACGATCGTCAGTGGCGGGTCGTTGCGCTCCCCCGGCTGCGCGGGGGCACGCCGGCGGGCTGCTTCGTAGATCTCACCGGTCAGTGTCGTGAACAGCGGGCCGATGCCGCCGGTACCGGTGTCCTCGCCGAGGATGTACACGGTGTCGCTGCCCGACGTGATGAACGACTCGACATCGAACTGGGGGACGTCCTCGCGGTGCGCGTCCACGATCGACTGTGCGATCTCCGGCAGGGACAGGCACTCGAACGTGGTCGACAGCGTCAAGAAGACGTTGTCCAAGGTGGTGGTCTTCGAGCGGCTGTCCTTCTGAGCGGGCGCCTGGGTCTGCTGCAGGTCGTCCGCCCAGCCCAGCGGCGCGACGTCCGCGAACTCCTCGAAGATGGCGGTGGCGGGCGTCTCCAGCGGCTTCTTAGCCCAGCGCGCCACGTCCAGCAGCGTCAGCCCCTTCATGTCGGCCGCCCACAGGAAGCTTTTCAGGACCTTGAACGACTGGGAGTTCCAGAAGTCCCTGTTCTCCAGCCCGCTAGTGATGTCCGAGCCATCGAGCAGGTACTTGGCCCGGCGCAGGGCCACCTTCGGGTCGCGGCAGCCGATGACCGGGTCCCACAGCAACGTCGAGCTGAACTTTCCGTCGCCCAGATCCTGCGGGTTGAAGGTCCAGATGCGCCCGCCCAGCCGAGCACGCAGCGGCGCGGTCAGGCGGACGATGTCGACCTTTGTGCTGGTGGCCAGCACCGAACCCGGGGCGTCCACCACGAAGTTGCCGATCAGGCCGGTCTTGCCCGCGCCCATGGGCGCGATGACCGCCGTGCTGTCCTCGATCGGCGACCAGACGTCGATATGGGTCTTACGGTCCTTGCCGAGCCGCACCGCCACCTCGCTGGTGTCCACCTGCCGGGCGGGCACGTCAGCGAGCGAGGGCCGCAGGGTCCCGCGCTGCTTGACCACGGCCCGTCGGCTGACGCGCTTGCGGATCTTGCGCGCCGTAGCGAAGCCGTCAGTCTCCCGGCCGCCAATGCCGATGCCACCGAGGAGAGTGTCTTCCTTGAGCTTCAAGTAGCCCGCGCCGAGACCGGCGACCACGATCGCCGACACCAGGAGCGGCTGCTGGGCGAAGAGGTGGCCAGCGATGTGGGCGATGCTGCCCAGCACCTTGCCGAAGCTGGGGGTGTTGAGGCCGGTCTGATCGGCCGCCAGGAACGTGGCGGGCACCGCGCCGAGCGCGGCGTACCGGGCCGTCGGCCGCCCGAGCAACTGGCGCTCGATACGCGACAGCGGGGCGGAGGTCACGGCCGGGTCCCACACCCACCGCGCGCCACCAGGCGTCGGGGTGGCCAGCGCGTTGTCGTTGACCTCCTGCCGGGCGCTGGTCGTCAGCACCGCGGCGTCGTCGAAGAGGTGGTCTGCTGTCGTCGGGTTCGTCTCGCTGCCCTTACTGTTGTCGTTCACGAAGGTTCCCTTCGTCGGGGCCCCGGTGCTGTAGCCGCCAAGCTCAGAAAGCACCGGGGCCACTCCTGTTGGTATACGTCGTTGCACTGACAAGCGCCGCATGTTTGTTGCTGCCCATCGTTGTTGACCTGCTGCGCGCGGTTGCGCAGGCTCCCGTCAGGCGGGATGGCATGGGCAGATTGCCCGCCAGACCGGACACCTCCGGCGCGTGCGTGCCCAGCACGCGAGCGCCATCAGCCCCGGTACCGGAGCCACCCCTCGCGGGATGCACGGCCATGCTCTGGGCTCCGGCCTGTGGACAAAGTCCGCGGATTTCCGGGCCTGCGACTGACCCCTGTGGACAAGATTTCGCGGTCACCGCTCGGCGTCCGACAGCTCATCCGCGCGCTGGCCGGGCAGTTGCTGTGACACGGCCTGTGCGTCTTCTTCGGCGATGACCTTCAGATGACCGCGCACCGCGTCCTCCTTAAGCCCCAACTGCGGCGCGAGCACACGGGCCACGGCCCGCCGGGACACCAGCGGCTCCAACTCCTCCGGCCGCATCGTGGCCATCAGCTCCCGCAACCTCCTGCGCTTTTCCTGGGCATCGCCCCGGCCGGAGCGCGCGGGCGCAGCCGCGCTCTGGTCGTCCTCGACCTTGGCCTGCACCCGGTTGGGGCGCGTGCTGCGGGCCGGGGCCGCTGGCGAGGCGCCCGCCGCAGCCAGCTGCTCGGTGTTGGGGAACGTGTCGTGCTCGCCGACGTCGTGGCCGTACTGGGCGAATTGCGCCTCGACATCGGGCTGTTGGGCTTCCGGCACCTCGACCGGCACGACGGGCGCGGCCGTCTGCTCGGTCGTGCTGTACGGCGCGGGCGCCGCGTACCGCTCGACGTCCTGCTGCCCTTGGCCGTTCCCGTAGCCGTAGGCGTGCAGCTGCTGTTCGACCTGCTCGGCGAACATCGGCTCGGCAGGCGGGACTACTGCTTCCGGCTGCTCGTAGCCGCCGTACACCGCCGCAGGGGCGGGATCAGGTTCGGGAGTCGTAACCGGCTCGATCTCCTGGTGTTCCGGTACCGGGGTGTCGTCCGGCTCGTCCTCGACCAGGTCGACAACGTCCCCGCGGTCGTTGTCCTCGCTGCCTGTGGGCAGTTCGCGCATCACCTGCAGGTCGAACTCGATTCCCGCAGCCGCCAGCCCGGCCGGGCCAGTCTCCGCCAGCGGCACTCCGTACCGCGCGAGGCGCAGCGGCATCAGGGACTCGACCGGGGCCTTACGCCGCCAGCCCCGCCCAAATCGCGACCGTAGACGCGCCTGATAGACGAGCCGCTCCTGCTCCAGCTTGATGACCTGGTCGTAGGAGCGCAGCTCCCACAGCTTCATCCGCCGCCACAGCAGGAACGTCGGGACCGGCGCCAGCAGCCAGCGCGTGATGCGCACGCCTTCCATGTGCTTGTCGGCGGTGATGTCGGCGGTCCGCCCGATCGCGTGCCGGGCCGCCTCGACGGAGACGACGAACAGCACCGGAATGACGGCGTGCATGCCGACGCCGAGCGGGTCTGGCCAGGCGCTCGCCCCGTTGAAAGCAATGGTGGCCGCGGTCAGCAGCCATGCCGTCTGGCGCAGCAGGGGGAACGGGATGCGAAACCAGGTCAGCAGCAGGTCCAGCGCGAGCAGGACCACGATCCCAGCGTCGATACCGATGGGGAAAACATTGGCGAACCAGCCGAACCCCTTGTGCAGGGCCAGGTCACGCACCGCCGCGTAGGAACCAGCGAAGCCGATGGAGGCGATCACGACGGTGCCCGCGACGATGACACCGACGAGCGTGCGGGCCGCTCCCTTGTCCTTGAGCCGTTCCCATGGCTGCCGCTCCTGGGGCTGCCCGGTGGCGGGTTCGGCTGCTGACCCGGGCGGGCCGGTAGCCGTTCCCTGGGCGTGGAGCATGTAGGTCAACTCCCAATCTGTGTCGTGTTCTTGGCTCGTCACGCGTTGTGGCGTGTGAGGTAGTCGTCCAAAGCCGCGTCCACCAAGTCCTGCAGGTTGACGTCGTGCTCGGCCGCGTAGAGCCGGGCGCGCCTGCGGACGGAAACCCGCACTCGCGCGGAGAAGTTGACGCGCTCCTCGCCCTCTTCTTCGGGGGTCTGAGGCTGCGACTGCTTCGGCACTTTGGCTCCTGTTGTGGGTGGTTCCAGTGTTCCGAGCACCCTAGGCCCTTCCGTTGGCTTCATGGCTTCCTTGCTTGCCCGTCAACTGTACTGCCAACATCCATGCTTGCCAACATTCAAGGAATCGTGATTCCAGGAATGTTGACAAGCTGGCTCAGGGGGAGGTTAATGGAAGTGCGAGAGGGCCGGGCTTGCCCGCCCGGCCCTCTCCGACCGGGGCTTGCCCGCCCCGGCCTTCACCCCGGACAGGCGCAGCGAACGCCTCCCGGGTTGGGACACCCCTGACTTGGAGGGATATCCGTGAACCAGTCTCTCAGCCTCATGCCCGCCACTGAAATCAAGGTGGACGACAAGGCCGCACTGCGCTTGTCGCCCGAGGGGATGCCCGCGCTGGCGCTGATCGTCGGCCCCCGGCTCGCCGTCTCCGGTCTGATCGGCCCGCGCTGCCGTGACTGCCGCGACTTCCAGACCGTGGTCACCAAGGCCGGCACCGTCTCCTGCCACTGCCTCACGCGGGGCGAGGTCGACCGGCCCCCGCTGCCGGTCCGCCCGGAGCCCCACGAGCGTGACGGCCGGCAGTCCGCGCCCGCCGAGCCCGCCCGCGGCCCGCACGCGCGCCACCTCGCCCTGCTGGCCGGGTGACCGCTGTGGCGTGCATCCAGGACCCCGCCGCCGCTGACGCCCTGCGCCGCGCCCAGGAAGCTGCCGAGGCCGCCCAACGTGCCCAGGCCCAGCGTGAGTCCGCCGGGTCTCAGAGCACCGGCCGCTGACCTGCACATCTGCCGCTCCGGGCGGTTGAGGGATACCCCGCTCGGAGCGCGCACCCCCTTCTCTTCTTCTCCTTTGTGGAGGCTGCTGTGCGTTCCACCTCGAAGGTCAGCGAGTTGCTGGCCGCTCTCCTGTTCGTCTCCCACGCCCCCGTCGCCGCGTTCGCGACGGACCCGGACGCTGCCCTGGCCCTGATCCACAAGACATCCGAAGCCCTCGGGCCGTTCGCGGCGAAGACCGCGCTGGCCGCCCTCGCCTACGAGTACGGCGCCCACCCGGAGACCGCCGTACCGCGGATGCAGGCATGCGTCGAAGCGGTCAAGGCCGTCCGCATCGAGCTGCCCGTGCCCGCGCCCCGTCAGGCGGTCGCCCGATGACCATCACCCGCGAACACAAAGTGGCATGGCTCGCCACGCTGCTGGCCGTGCTGGTCGCCGTGATCGCCCTGCACTCCGGCGCTGGACTCGGCGACATCATCGGCGCCGCCCTGATCACCTACACCGGGACCGTGGTCGGCATCGCCTGGAAGCTGCGGCTGCAGCTGCACCTGGGCAAGGTCATCACCGCCACCGGACGGGGCGCGATCATCACCGCCGTCGTCATCGTCTTGCTGCTGACCGGCGCGTGGCGCTCCATCGCAGGGGCGATGGGCTGATGAGCGTCCACCTCACCGTCGATCGCGACCTCGCCAAGAAGGTCACCGCGTTGGCCAAGGACGCCGCCGATGCCCGCGACCTGCTGCTCGTGCTCGGCCTGCTCGCCGAGGACCCCGAGCCCCAGTTGGACGTTGAGCCGGGCAGCACCTACGTTCCGCCCGCCCAGCGGTTGAAGGAGTGGACGCGGCAGGCGGGCGAGATGAGCGCCGCGGGCCGCAGCACCGCCGAGATCGCCGTCGCCCTCGCCATCGACGAGGACACCGCCGCCGAGCTGGTGGGCAACTGGTGGGCGGGGGTCGGCCGATGACTCCCCGCCGGATCGTCTGCGACCCCGAGAACATGGCCACCGGCGAGCAGCTGGGCCTGTTCGTCGCGGCCCCGGAGTCGGTCGCCGTGCCGGAGCCCGCCGTGATGGCGGGCCCGGCCCGGCCGGCGGCTCCGGTTGCCCCGCTGGTGATGAGCCCCAGCGAGGCCGCGTGGGTGATCGAGCACGTCATCGCCGACTACCACCTCGCCAACGAGCACACCTGGGGCGACCCGGACCAGAACTGGGAACCGCGCTGCCGCTGCCAGATGCCGTGCGCGCTGTGCCGCGACGGGCAGCACGCCCGCTGCCGTGAACTGCGCGAGGCCACCCGGGACGCCGAGCATGGACCGTTTGCCCCGGGGCCGGAGACGCACCTGCGCGCCCCGGCCCCGTACCGGCTGCAGCGCACCCGGCCGCTGTACGTCGCGGTGTGGCTCGCCGACCGCCAGTGCCGGGCGCTGTACGACTGCCCGCAGTGCGCCACCGAGGCCGCACAGCAGCCGGGCCGGACCACGGTGGTGTGCCTCAAGGGCCGCCGCGACGACCCGGCGATCGACGCCGTGGTCTACGTCGGCCGCCCGATGTACCAGGGCGGCTGGCGCCTGCACGGCCACCCGTTGGCCAACCCGTACCGGGTCGGTCGTCACGGCACGGCCGAGGAGTGCGTCGCCAAGTACCGGGTCTGGCTGGAGGAGCACCGGCAGCTGCTGGAGCGCGAGCTGCCCAAGCTCAAGGGCCAAGCGCTGGGCTGCTGGTGCGCCGAGGGCGAGCCGTGCCATGCCCGGGTGCTTGCCGAGTTGGCCGACTCCACGGGGGTGGCGTCGTGACGCTGACCGAGCAGATCGCGAGCTGGGCCGCAGCCTGCGGCCTGACGCACCAGCAGGGAACGGCCGGCACTGCGGTGTTCGGCCCCGAAGCCGTCCACCGCTACGCGCTCACCCGCACCTGGGACCCGGCCGGTTCGCACGCCGTGTTCGTGCTGCTTAACCCGTCGATGGCCACCGCGCACCAGGACGACCCGACCGTGCGCAGGCTGGCCGGGTTCGCCCGGCGAGAGGGCCATGGCGGGCTGGTGCTGGCGAACCTGTTCGCCGTGCGGTGCACCCACCCGACCGGGCTGCCCAGCTGCCCGGAGCCGGTCGGCGAGCACAACGACGCGCTGCTCGCGCTGCTCGCCGAGGCCGCTCGGGAGATCACCGTCGGGTGGGGCACGTGGGGATCGCTGCGGCGGGCCGACGAGGTGCTGGCCCTGCTGCGCGGGCACGGCGCCCGCTTGTACGCGCTCGGCGTGACCCAGGCCGGATACCCGCGCCACCCGCTCTACCTCGCCAAATCCGCGCCGCTGCTGCCCTACGAGCCGCAGGGGGTGAGGCAGTGAGCCGCTTAACGCGCAAGGTCGAGGAGGCGCTGCTGGGCGCCGCCCTGTTCAACCCGGCGGCGCTGCCGTCGATGCGTCGGTGGCTCCCGTCGGCGGTGTTCTCCCGAGCGGACCACCAAGCCCTGTGGCAGGTGCTGCACGCCATCGACTTCACCACGGTGCCCAGCTCCCAGATACCGGCCACGGTCAGCGCGGCCATTGCGGAGCAGATCGCGGAGCCTGGACTGCGCGCTTGCCTGAGTCCAGCCCGGCTCGCCCAGCTGGCCAACGCCTGCCCGACCCCGGGCAGTGCGCCGTTGTACGGCGGGATGGTGTTGGAGGCCGCGGTCCACCGCTCCGTCGAGCGGGCCGGGGAGGAGCTGCGGCAGACCGCCCGGGAGGCCGAGGTCGACCAGGCCGCGCAGGCGCTGGCCCGCGTTGAGGGCACCGGCCAGCGGCTGGCCGCTTTGGGCGCCGCCTGGCAGGCCGCCCCGGAGACCGTGCGCAACCTGCTGGACACCGCGCCCGAGCAGCCGGTCACCCTCGCCCCGCGCACCGAGCGGTCCCGGGTCGACCTGCGGGCCGAGGCGGAGACCGTCGCCTCCCTGCTCTACCAGCCCGCCCAACTCGACGAGGTCCGCTGGCTGCAACGCGGCGACTTCGCCGATCCCCAACTGGCTGCGGTGTACCAGGCGATGGCGACGCTGCACGAGCGGCACGCGCCCATCGACCCGCTGACCGTCGCCTGGCAGGCCCAGCGCCAGAGCGGCGCACAGCCCAGCGAGCAGGTCCTGGACGAACTCGACCGCGGCGGGACGCCGGGCACCGCCGTGCACACCGGCGAGCAAGTCCTGGCGACCGCCGCACTCGACCGGCTCGACGGAGCAGGCCACCAGCTGCGCAACCTCGCCCGCCATCCCGCGCTCGCCCCGGCCTCACTGGTCGGCCACTCCGACCACGCGCTGCAGCCCGTTGCCGCCGACCGCGAGCGCATCCGCCAGGCCGAGCGCGAACTGGCACCCGCCGACCAGGAGCCCGCCCCAGCCGAGCCAGCCACCCAACCCGCCACCGCCGCACCCGAGATGGAGATGGACCTGTGAACACCCCTGAGCGGTTCGACCCCGCCCTGTACCTCGCCGCCACCCAGCAGCAGGTCACCACGCCGACCGCCCCGGCCGTCGCGCCGCTGCCCGTGCCGCGCACCGGCTGGCGCTGGCTGTGGGACCACGCCGGGCGGATCGCCCCGGGCCTGCTCCCCACCATCGCCGCCGCCCTGGCGACCACCTGGCACCAGCAGCTGCCCGCCAACTCCACCGAACCGCTGTGGCTCATGGGCACGCTCACCACGCTGGCCGGAGGCGCCGGGATCATCGCCGCCGCCAAGCAGCACGGCGACAAGGCGGTGATGGGCACCGCGTTCGCCGCCGCTGGCACGTGCGCCACGGTCGGAGTGGCCGCGTGGACCCCGCACTGGCCCGTGGCCGTCTTGATGTGGCTGGCCAACGTCGCCGCCGCCTACGCGCTGTGCGCTCCGCACTGGCGGTCCGACCGGCGTGACCGCGCCCAGCACGAGCGCGCCGTCGAAATGGAGCACGTCCGCGGCTACCACCAATGGCGCGACACCGCGACCAGGGCCGCCGCCGCCGTCGAGACCGCCCACTCCCTGCGCGCTGCCGAGACCGAGCGGGTACGGGCCATCGTCGCCGCATCCGATGCGCGCACCCGTGACGCCCTGCTCGCCCGCGAGCAGCGCACCCTCGCCCCCGGCGAGGAGCTGAACGTCGCGGCCCTGCTGCAGGCCGCTGGCCACGACGCCCCGCGAGAGCTGACGGCCGCCGAGCGCGAGGAACAGTGGCGGTGAAACCGACTCAGCCCCAAGGACGGCTCGTGCGGCACTGGCAAGGGCACGTGGTCGAGGTCTCCGAGCGGGGACTGGCGATCGACGGCCGCACCGTCGACCCGGCCCCGCTCACCGAGCGGGACGCGGTCCGCCCGAGCGAAGACCCCCGCCAGCACCCCGCGCTGCAGTTCCTGCCCGGCGGCGCCGTGGTCTACCGCGGCCACGTCCAGGCCGAGGTACAGCCCGACCGCGTCACCGTGCACGGACCCGCCGGCCAGCTCTGGCCGCCCCAGCGGGAACAGGCCGCCGAAGTCGACTACGACGACGAGGAGTTCGAGCTGTGACCGAGCACGCCCAGAGCGACCCGGCCGACGAGGAACGGCAGCGCGCCACCGCCGCCGTACTGCCCGTCCTCGCCAGCCTCGACCAACAGGCCGCCGCGCTGCAGCAGGCCACTGACAGGGGTGAACAGATCAACCGCAGCGCCGTCGTGGCGTACGAGCTGCACGCGCAGCACGCCAAACACCTGCTCGGCGCCCATGCACTGAGCGCGAGCGACATCAAGGCCGCCGCCCACGAACACCGGGGCGCTGGCCCCCACGGATTCGCCGACCGCGCCCTGGACCACGCCACCCACCCCCGGCACTACGAGCCGACACCACCCCACCAGCCGCAATCAGACGTCGACCAGGACGCCGAGAAGGAACAGGAGATCGACCTGTGAACAACGACCCCCAGCGCACCGTCGACCCGTGGAACAGCGCCCCGCCCGCGCCCACCGAGCCGACGTTCGAACAGCAGATGACCGACTACGACCGCACCCTGGACGCGGCCGGTTACGGTAGCCAGCAGCGCGAGCAGTACATCGCGGACTCCGCCGAAGACCCCGAATACGCCGCGTGCCAGTGGGACGAGATGATCGTGACCGCCGCCGAGGCCGCCGGGGAAATCCCCGCCCGGCCAGTCGAGCCATCCAGCCCCGTCGAGCAGGCCCAGGACGCGGCCCGCCAGCACGCGATGACCGAATACTGGCACCAGCACCCCGTCGAGCAGGGCGGATGGGACCCGTTCAGCAACGACCCGGAGAAGGAACAGCACTTCACCGCGTTCGTCTCGGCGCGGAGCACGCAGATTCTGCAGGACATCGGCGTCGAGCTGGCCGACCGGATCGAGACCGCCGGCACCTGGGGCGAGAACACCGTCGCCGAGGTCTACCAGGCCACCACCGCACCCGAGATCGAGGCCGCAGGCGGCGACCTCGACATCGACATCTGAATCACTTCTGTGAAATCTGTGGCCCCGGGGGTATCCCGGGGCCACATGCATGTGAGTACGGTGCATCTATGCAGGTCAACGGGCTAAAACCGGCCAATCGGTATGACGAGCGCGGTCACGTACTGCTCATCGCCGGGGACGTGGCAGCCCGACGACGCACCGTGCAGATAGCCCCCAGCATGAATCTCGCAGCCCTGTCCATCGTCCCGGTACCAGTGCTGCTGAACAGCGACGTGCCCAGCGACACGACGTACCTCGACGGCATGCGCGACCAAAACGCCGTGCTGATGCGGCTGCGGACGGCCGCCGCGACCCCAGGCCCGCTGCTGGTCTACCTCTCCGGACGCCTCACGGTGGACAGCCGCAGCCATCAGCTCTACCTCGCGCTGGTCGGCACCAAGGCATCCACCGCCCGTTACACAGCGCTGCCATGGCAATGGCTCACAACAGAGTTGCGCTACCGCCCCGCAGGAACCACCACCGTGCTGGTCGACCTCGCCGCCGACAAAGCCGCCTGGCCCCAACTCCAGACCTACGGCACGCTGCCCGCCGGTCCGGCCGAGGTGTACGGCATCGTCGCTCCGCCCGGCTGGCCCGGCACCGACAGCGTCAGCGCCTACACCCGCAGCGTCATTGACGTCTTGCGCCAGTACCCGCAGCGCCTCGCCCACGCCCGAGTCCACGCGCTGGCTGTCGCCGCCGCCGACCTCCCGCCCGGCACCCTCGTCCTGCCCGCCGCCGCGCAGATCGCAACGTCCCGGCCGCATGACGAGCCAGCTCCCCGGCCAGTGAGCAACCTGCAGCGCCTACTCGCCGGAGACCTCGACGTTCTCCCCAACCGCCGTCGGCTCACCCAACGCGCCCTAAACCCCGACCAGTTGCCACCCTCCCCCGTCGAGCAGCCGGAAGAAACGTGGCGCCAGCCGCCGCCACCTCGTCAGCCGGCGCCTCCCGCGCCACAGCCGACCACGCCCCAGCCCACACGGGGCCCACACCCAGAAACCTCCCCCGCCCCGCCGCAGACCCCAGCGCCCCGTCAGCCCGCCTCGCCCGCACCGCAGCCACAGCAGCCGACGTACGCACCGCAGCCCGTCATCCCGCACCCGCAGGACCCAAGGCCGATCATCTGGCAGACGGCACAGGCGGGACGGCACAACGAAGCCGCCGAGATGGCCGCAGCCTGGGAACAGTACGCACTGCAGCAGTTCGGGGCCGACTCTCCCCAGGCCACCCAGTGGGCCGAGATTCGCGCCGATCTCGCCCGCATGGCCGGCCGGTGGGCCTACGCCACCCAGTTGTGGATCGCCGCCGCCCGCACCCGGCTCGCCCATCAGGCCCCAGACGTCCCCGAAGTCCTCAACGCGGCGACGTCCGCGCACTACTGCTGGACACAAGTCACCGACCCCACCGAGGCCCGCGCCTGCGGCCCCGAACTGGTCAACCTCTTACGACAGCTGCCCGCGCTCGATCCACGGCACCTATCGACCGCTCAGCGGCGGCTGCAGGACCTGCAGCACACGCCGACCAGACCGTGAGAGGGGGATCATGAACGACGAGACCGACCAGCAATGGGACGGCAGCTGGGAGGAGCTGACCGTACCCGTGCCGCTGGCCGCCTCCATGCTCGGCATCAGCCCGTGCGCTGTCGTCCGCCTCGCCACCGCCGGGCACCTTGAGGACGACGTCCACCGCAGCTACCGGTTCATCACGTTGACCAGCCTGTTCGCCTACCGCCGCGTGCACTGGTCAGCTGCACGCGCCGCCCGGTACACCGTGGCGCTCGACGACGCCACGGCCCTCGACCACGCCGCTGACCAACTCGCTGGATAGCCCCCGCTGGCCTGTGCCCCCCACCAGGCCGGTTCAATGCCGTCCGGAGAACGCTTCGGACATCCCGAAGAGCAGGGCAAGGAGGATCATCCCGAAAATCCAGGCCCTAAGAACGTAGCGAGTCATGCGCTGTGTGAAGCGGTGTAAGGGACTGTTCCTCTTTCTCTCCGCGTTGCGGATCCCCTTCTCCACGGCGCGTGCAAGCCGACGCTCGTACATTGGCCCCTCCCCGGACATCCAGCGCTGGACGTGCGTCAGCGTAGTGTCGGCCCTGCCGCTCGCCGCCCCAACTCCCCGCCCTGGAATGGGAATCCGTACGATCAGCCGCCATGAGCACCCCGCGCCGACCACTCGGCCACGGTCCCCAGGCCCCCACCGGCCCCCAGCACGCTGCCCGCCACCTGCCCACTGCCGAGGATGTTCCGTTGCCGCTGTACCGCCCCGGCGATCTGGAGCACCTCGCTCAGCTCCGTGAACGTGGCGTACTGGCCCCCACCCCACCAGCAGGCTGACCAGCACGACTTCCTAAAAATCGACCGCGAATGCGGCGCTCACCGGCCCAGCCGACGCCCGCGCCCGGCCGCAAGCGCCCGCCGCTGGACCGGTCGCGGCTGGTCGTCACGCTCGACGGTGACCTCGACCCGGTCGACGACATCGGCCAGGACCTCGATATAGATGCGGCATCCGGAGCCACGCCGGTTCGGCACCGGGGCGGACACGTCCCCGACCCTCGTCTCGGGCCACGCCTTCAGCGCCCGTACGACCGCGTCGGCCGTGCGCTGCACATCGTCAGGGTCCGAGCCCAGGAGACGGATCTGTGGCATCAGGCGCTCACCTTCTGCGAACGGGCCCGCGCCCACGGCGGTGCCGTCGCCAGGTCCCTCAGCACGTCGAGGGCGCACTGCACGTCGCCCAGGGCCCGGTGACCGCCTCCCAGGGGCAGGAAGTCGTAACAGTCCTCCCAGCTGGAGCGCTCTTCCATCACGCAGCCCCAGCCCTTGCGCTTGGCCAGGTGCTCGGCGGAGAGACCCACCCGCCGGGAGTCCTTGACGATGACCTCCCAGTCGTAGTCCGCGTTGTACGCGAGCGGTGTCCGCCCGGCCGTGACGCGCAGCAGGTCCGGGAGTACCTGGTCCCAGGTCGGCGCGTCCGCGACCATCTCGTCACTGATCCCGTGCACGTCGAAAGCCCCGTCGGTCACCGGGGACTGCGGGTTCACGAGCGTCTCCAACAGGACTTCCCCGGTCGCGCAATCGATCGCCGCGACCTCCATGACCCTGCCCCACAGGGCGTGCGTCTCCGTATCGATCAAGACCCCGCCGCCGGGCTGCAGCATCCGCCGGGCCCAGTGCACCGTCTCGCCCACCGAGTCGAGCAGCCGCACCGTACCGGCGTACGGCGCCAGGCCCGGGTCGGCAGCGACCAACGCCGTCACGTCCTCGACCGCTGGCGTGCCGTCCTCGCGCGGCACCCAGTTGATGAACCACCGGTTCGACAGGTTGGCGTACCGGCTCCAGACCACCAGGCCGTGGTCGGCGCGCAGCCTCTCGACGAACGCGTGGACCGCCTCAGCACGCTTGGGAGCCTGCGACACGAACTTCCGCAGCGGAGAGGGCTGACGAGGCTTGAGCGTGCGGACCGTGTCCCAGTCGACGTCCTCGATCCGCAGCACCGCGTCCAGGTCACCCGCCCGGTACAGCGGCACGTCGACCGTCTTGTGGTAGCCGCGGCGCTCGCCGGACCACACCGTGCGCTTGATCTGGGAGACGGGGGAGATCCAGCCAGCCGCGACGACGTAGTCGAACTCCCGGCGCCTGACGCCCATGTGGTCGGCCGCTTCGTCCGGGCCCAGCATCCGCGCGGCAGCCACGTCCGGTTCCTTGACCCCGGCCAACCGCTCGATGCCGTCCAGCGGCCACCGCCCGAACTGGCCCGGCTTCAGGCCCGCCGCGCGGGCCGCGTTCTCGAACTCCAACTCACTCATGCCGCAGCGGCCGGCCGCCGCCTCCCGAGTGGCGCTCGACTGATACCAGGCCAGCCGCTGCTCGACGATCTCGCGCAGCGCTTCGGCGACCTCCGCCGAGGGCTCAGCGGCCACCCGAGGGTCGTACAGCGTGTAGTCCTTCCACTCCCCCGTCTCCTCGATGAGGCCGCGCGCGGCGAGCTGCTCGACATCCGCCGACCACAGCTCCAGCCCGGTGGCCTCCCGCAGGAGCTCGGCAGTGCGCTTGGCCCCGTAGCCTTGCCGGTCGCCGAGGACCTCGACGATCTGCCCCCGCCGCGCGGCGATGTCGTTGGCCTGCTCATCCGACCATCGCCCCGACGGCAGCCCCGGCTTCGGGACCAGGCCCTTCACCATCCCCCGATCGACCTGCCAGCGCGCCAGGCCCGCGTAGTCGGCCAGCTGCACCGGGCCGAACCCCTTCTGCTTCCCCACAGCCCGCCCATCTCCTTTCCGAACCGAATTCCTGTACCGCAATTGAATACCACAGCACGGGGCAGAATAAACGACATCACCCGGTTTCCACATGTGAATGAAGAAAACCGGGAAGGCCGCTATTTCCGCGCGCGCGAAGCCGGATGAAAGTAAACGACGTCGTTAAATTTCACCTCCGGCGTCACGCCGCGGGTGCCTCCTCCTGGGGGATGGGCCAATGGTCCTCGACGGCCTCCCGGGCGATCCGGCTCGACGGATACAGCAGCTCAGCGAGCCGTTCGCGCTCGGCGCGCGCCGCTTCGCTCAGGTCCCGCTGCGGGCCGATCAGGTTCTTCTCCTCCAGTTCCTTCAGGACCGGCTCAGAGATGCGCCAGGCTGCGGTGCGCAGCTTCAGCACCAGGTCCTCGTCGAGGGTGAACGCCCTTTCCGCAGTACCGTGTTTGCACCCGGAGAGGCAGGCCGGCCACCGCCCCGACAGCGACAGCCGGGTCAGTTCGGACCGGCTCAGCGGCAGCCACGGACCGGCCGTGTCCGGCAGCTGCAGCCGCGCCTCCAGTGCCTGCCCCATCAGCACGTCCAGAGCAGGCCACCGGGTGGGCCGCACCTGTGCCGCCTCTATCCGGGCCTGCCGGCGCAGCCGTGCAATGGCCCGCTCCCGGGCCACCGAGCCGACCGGTTCCGCCAAGCTTTCCGACCTGTGTTCCACCAATTCCCTGACGAACAGTGTCTCGGCTTCCCGATGCCGCTTTATCAGCAACCGCAGACGGCCCGCCTGCTGCACCGAGAGCTGCAAGGTGATGCGCTTCTTCGCCATGAAGCAAGTAAACGACGTCGTTAACTTCGGTCGCAAGGCGCCCCGCGAGCTAATAACAAGCCCTGCGGCCGGCGTCCGTCGGAAAGACCAGGTCGAGGCAGCAACAAGGACAAGGAGGGACTCAGACGGGTTCGGCCGCCTCGACGGTGACCGGCGGGGTCTCGGTGATGACCGCGCGGCGCAGCTGCTCCAGCTTCGGCGGCAGCAGGCCGGCGAGCCCGTACCGGCCGCGGCCCCGGCGGTAGCTGGTGATCAGCCCGTTCTCCTCCAACGGCATCCCCGGGGGCCGGTGCAGCGTGGCGCCCTCTTTCTCCGGGTTGCCGTCGTGGTTGTGCCACAGGGAGACCCACAACCGGCTGGTGCCGTGGGCACGTTGGGCCAGCTGAGCGCGCAGCGGCAGCCACCGCTCCAGCGCGGCCCGGCTCAGCGTCGACAGTTCGACCCAGTCGCCCTCGCCGTCCGGGTGGCCGCCGCCGCGCTGGGGGCGCCGCTCGACGTACACCGCGGCGTTGCCGTCGGCGAGGTGAGCCAGGCGCTGCTCGACCAGTTCGCCGGAGCGCGGGGCGGCGTCGAGGACCAGGGCGAGCACGGCCGTCAGCCGGATCTGCCCCGGGGACATGTGGCCGCCGAGGTCCTGGTCGAGCTGGCGGCGCAGGGCCGCGAGGTCGCCGAACCGCGGGGTGGGCTGCAGCGCCAGCGCGCCGCCGCCGAGCTGCAACACGGGCAGGCCGAGCGCGTCGCGCAGCACATCCACGCACTGCCGGCGGATCTCGTTGGTCGCCTCCGAGGTCCGCGGACGCTCCCCCTTCACCAGCCGGGTCCGCAGGGCACCGGACTCGGCGAGCCGCACGTACGGGGCGAGGGACTCTTCATCGAGGAGCCGCCGCAGGCTGCCCCGCGCGGCGACGGGCAGGGCACCTTGGTGCAGCGCCCGCCGCAACTCGCCGCGGACCATGCCCAGCTGGCGCCGCCGGGCCTCGCCGACGTCCAGGTCGTCGAGGAGCCTGTCCAGCGCGGTGATCGAGGAGAACTGCGGCGACGACACGCGTCGATGCTATCGACGGTTGACCGCGCCAGCCCCGGATGTCGGTGCGGTCAGCGAGACTGGACCAGCCCGGCGGCGCAAGAGTCATGCCGATGCTGCCGCCGCCGGGCACCCGTACACAGAGGAGGGGGAAACTCCCGTGGGCAGGTTCAAGGCCAACAAGCCGCGCCGCGAGCGCGGACGGTTGCACATCGACAATCAGCCCGTGGACGAAGCGGCCATCTTCGCGGAGGCGAACCGGATGGCCGAGCACGTCGACGACCACGGGCGCATCATGTTCTGGGACGACCCCGCGCTCCAACTGGGGGAGCTGGCCACCGGAGTGGACGTCACCACAGGCGCGATCACCACGGCGCCGGGCGAGAGCGGGCAGATGCCCGCCGCCCTCTTCGAGCCCGAGCGCGCCATGATGACGCGGCTACCAGGCCAGCCGCCGAAGGAAGGACAAGTCGAAGGCACCATCGCCCTGGGCTTTCGCCGCTTCCCCCGCGGATTCGCCGACATCCGTACAGCGCCCGGCTGGGAACTGCACCGTCTGCCCGACGACCAGCTCGAACTCCGCCCGCCCCACGGCGGGGTGTACTCCCGCATCCGCGTCCCGCTCGACCCCGCATGGGTCTCCGCCGCCCTCCACCACGGACACGTGCTGTGCCTGTACGGCCCGCAACTGGGCGTCCGCACCCCGCCCGGGACACCCGCAGCCAAGTACACGCCGCAGGCCCGGCTGGAAGAGTTCCGCCAGGGACGCGAACGCGGCTGGGTGGCCGGCGGCCTGGTGACGTACTTCAACAACCGCTGACAGCAGCTCACCGTCGAGGCCCGCACCACGGTGCGGGCCTCCCGCACGCCCAGGCCCGGCCATCAACGGCCACCCGATGTCGGACCCCGCCGCTACGGTGACCGGATCGCAGCGACAAACGAGGAAGGGGAGGCCATGGACCTGTTCCGCCGGAAGCTGAGGAAGGCCGGTCTGGACGCCGACCGGGCGCGTAAGGCCCTCATCGCGGCCAACGCGGTCATCCAGTCACACACCCCCACCGACGGCTCGTCCCACGAGGCCGAGTTCACGATGGCCGACGTCCGGAAGACCGCGAGAAAGATGTTCGGCATCCGCCTGTCGACGGCGGAATGCATCGCGGCGACCAAGACCCGACTGGAGGCCATGGGCGCCGTCCAGGACGAGGCGGCCGGGCCCGAGGAGCCCTGACCCGGCCGCAGACCCGGGTGAGACTTCCGCAGTTTCAGCCTCCCGACGTAGTCCTCTGCCCGCTCCGGGGCCGGGAGTTCCTGCGAGTAGCCCGCTCTCCGGGGGGCGTTCGACGGATCGCGGCGACGATCTGCGCGAGGGCGGACAGCACCTCCGCCGCCTTGTCGCGCGGCGCGCGCAGCAAAGCGACGACACCGAGGATCAGCACGGCGGTGCATAACGCCGTCACCGCCCAAGCTCCCTCGGCCATGACGCCCGGCAGCGCACCGGCGTTCACCAGTCCCTCCCCGCGGTGACGGCAGCCGCCACAGTGCGGGCGGTGCAGCGTTCGCCGAGCCGCTTGAGCTTGCGCCGGACCCGCTCTCCGTAGGCCGCGGGCAGGCCGGTGTCGAGGGCGGCACCCTCCCAGCTGGTGCCGCCGTCGGCCCACACCAGGGCCACGGCCTCCTCGGCGGGCGCCAGGCCGCGAAAGACCCGATCTAGCCGCGGGTCGCAGAACCGCGGGCGGTCCAGGTGCGGGCGGAGCTGGTTCAGGTGCGATGGCATCGACATGACGGGTCCTTGTGGGTTGCGGGAATCCTTGCGGTCCTAGGCGCGATTCGCGGGCCCGATCCGGCAAAGAATCTCGGGACAGAGCGTGTGATGTGCGCCACTGCGCCCCGGCCGGGGTGTCCGGCCCCGCGTGCCCCGCCACCTCGTAAGTCCCGGATAACCTCACATATGCGGGACAAAGACGCTACAAATAGCAGTACGAACAAAGGGGCGTGACGGGCCATCATGGAGCAGACCGAGACGAGCACGGACGTTCGCCACGTCGTGACCCCCTCGCTGGTGCTGCCGGCGTCGGCCGGTCCGGCGGGCACCACCGCGGCGACCACCGCCGCGGCGTTCACCCCTGACGTGCTCGCCAAGCTCCAGGAGCTGGAGGAGCGCAGCGCGCAGCACGAAAAGAACCTCCGCCCGGACAACACCACCGACTCCTACGCCGCCGACTGGAGGCAGTGGGAGCAGTTCTGTGCGCTGCTCGAACTGCCCGTCACCGCCATCACGCCCGGCTCGCTGACCGCGTTCGTCGAGTGGCTGTGGTGGCAGCCCGGTTGGAAGAAGGGCACCTACACCGCGCCCTCGACCATCGACCGCCGCCTGTCCGGCGTGGTCGTCACCGGCCGCACCGACCACCGCCTGGTCCTCGACAAGACCGTGGCCGCCCGCGCCCGCCGCGTGCTCAAGGCCAAGGTGAAGGAGATGGAGAAGACCAAGGAGACCCGGGGCCGGGGACCGGCGCCCGCCCTGCTCGCCGAGCACCTGCGCGCCACCGTGGTCGCAGCACCCGACACCCGGCTGGGCATCCGCGACCGCTCCATCGGGCTGACCTGCTTCGCCATCGCCGGACGCGAGCATGAGGTCGCCTTCCTGCGGGTGCGCGACTTCGTCGAGACCGAGCACGGCATGGAGGTCGACGTCCGGGTGTCGAAGATCAAGCCCCGCAGGGTGAAGGTGCCCTTCGGCTCCCGGCCGAGCAGCTGCCCGGTGCGCGCGTGGCGGGTCTGGAAGGCGGAGGCCAACCTGACCGACCCGGACGACTTCGCGTACAAGCCGCTGCACCCCCGCTGGCACACCGTCATGGACGGCGGACTCGACCCCGAGACCATCGGCGACGTCATCACCCGGCTGGGCAAGTGGGCCGAGCTGTCCTTCCGGCCCACCGGGCACTCCCCCCGGCGCGGACTGGCCACCAGCTCCAAGCGCGCCGGCAACGACCGCAAGGTCATCGCCAAGCAGGGCGGATGGGTCGAGAACTCCGCAGCCATGGAGGGGTATTTCGAGGAGGGCGACGGCTGGGAGGAGAACGCCCTGGTGAAGGTGCTGTAAGACGCCCCTGCGATTCCCAGGCGCCCCTGACCTGCGCGACCCCGGAGGCCTTCCGGGACGTCGAGGTCAGGGGCGCCTTCGGTTTGAAGGTGTCGTCTGCTTGGGCGGTTAGCCCTCGCGTTCGTAGCGGACGATGGCGTCGGCCACGTCCTGCTCCAGGTAGTTGACCCACTCCGGGCCGAAGAACGCCATCGGGTGCTGCTTGGAGTAGTGGACCGGCCCGACCGGGTCAGCGGCCATCGTCGTCAGGTACTGGCCCTTGTCGGTCCTGGGCTGGTCCAGGGTCACCGCGGCGAAGTGCACCGTCTTCCTGTCCCGGTCCGCAACGAGCAGCATGACCCGGGGATTGATGACCGACCCGCCTTCCAGGTCCCTGATGCGCCAGCACCACCACGACCCGGCCGGCTGGTAGGTGGTGCGGTTCTGCGGCCCGCGAACCGAGCGGTAGAAGTGCAAGGTCTCCCGGCAGTACGGCGCGAGCCGGGCGAGCGCTTCCGCCCCCAGCTTCCGCACCCGCTGCTGCGCCTCTGCCTCCCACTTCTCCTTGAGCCGCGCCTGTTCTTCCTGGCGGTCCCGTTCCTGTCTCGCCTTGCCGATCGCGTCGTCCAGCGCCATAGGACGACGGTAGCCAGGGGCACCGACACCCAGCCCCGATCCGGCCAACTCCCCTTCCAGCCCGGCGACGACGCGCCACCGCTGCCCGCGTGCCAGCGCTGGCCGGCTGCTGGTGGCGTTGTCCTGAGCCGGACCGGTTCCGGTCACCTGCACGGGTGGATCCGGCCGACCTCAACGCGTTTGTCAGCTTCAGACTGACAAAGTGAGTTTGTCAGCTCTAAGCTGACAACATGACCGACGAGACAACCCCGCCGCCGGCGGGACGGCACGACCCCCCGCACCCGTACACCGAGACCGGGCTCGCCCGCCTGATGCTCTCCCACGCTTACCAAGAGACCGCCGGGTCCGCGCTCGGCGGCATCTCGCCCGGCGCCGACTCCTACGCGCAGCCCGGCGAGTTTGTCGAGAACGCCCGGCGCCTGGCCCGCTACGCCGAGGACGTCCTGCGCTGGGCCGTCGTCTACGAGCGCGAGCGCGGCACGTCCTGGGACGACATCGGCGAGGCACTGGGGTCCATCACCCGCCAGTCCGCCCACAAGCGGTTCGCCGACCAGGTCGAGCAGTGGCGCGCGCCGCTCGACGAGCCCGAGACCGTCCGCCTGAACGGCACCGCCGAGGACCCCCGCATCCCCTACCCGGCCAGCGACCCCGAGGCCGCCGCCGGGCACCTCGATAGCTGGCTGCGCGACCACACCGCCCCGTACGACGCGTGGGCCCGCCGCGACCAGCCGGTCAGCGCCCACCTGGAGCGGCACACCACCACCTCCGCACTGATCATCACCGGCAAGTACACCGCCCGGCTGCTCAAGGACCAGATGGTCCCCGACCCGCACAAGCAGGCCGACGCCGCCGACTTCCACGCCGACCTGCTGGAGCGGCTCGCCCGCGAGGGCGACGCCCCGCCCGAGGTCACGGAGTGGATCGCCAAGGACCGGGCCCGCGCCCAGGCCCTGCGCGCTACCCCCGGCCACGGCGTCCCCTGGGACGCCATGACCAGCCCGAACGACGACACCGACAAGGAGACTTCCTCGTGACCTACCTCGACGACCTCGCCGCAGCCAAGCGCGCCCGCCGCGCGTGGGGTTGCCCGTGCGGCGCGGACAACCCTCCGCACTACGACGCCTGCCACGACTGCCAGCGCCCGTCCTGGACGTGCGCCAGCTGCGGCACCGTCAACTCCGACGCGTGGAGCCAGTGCCAGGAGTGCGACAACACCATCCCCGGCGAGGTCCTCGGCGACCGCGACGAGGGCTTCGAGATGACGTACGAGGAGTTCGTCGCCCTCCAGGTGGGCCCCCGCCGGGTCGGGGGCAGGTACGACCACGGGTACGCCGACAGCGAGTACGAGGTCCTCGCTATCGACCGCGGCCCCCGCGAGCAGTGGCCGACGTGGCAGATCACCGTGCGCGGCAAGGACGGCCAGGTTCGCGAGCACTGCACCGGCTGGGACCCACGCAAGGACCGCATCGTCGACCAGGCCCCCGCCG
>NZ_JANFNH010000004.1 GCF_024436055.1 Streptantibioticus rubrisoli
TTCATAGTGTTTCGGTGGTCATAGCGTTAGGGAAACGCCCGGTTACATTCCGAACCCGGAAGCTAAGCCTTTCAGCGCCGATGGTACTGCAGGGGGGACCCTGTGGGAGAGTAGGACACCGCCGAACAATTCTTATGGACCCTCGGTCCCGGCCTAAGAGCTGGGACCGAGGGTCTTTTTGTTTTCCGGCCGGTGCGCACTCTTCCCCTGAGTACGAGAAACTGGCACTACAGCAGTACGAACCAAGGAGTCACGTCGATGTCCAACTCGTCCGAGGGCCGCTCGGATCGGCCCGAGCGCAGGGAGCGGAACGCGGGCGCTGGCGACCGGCGCGGTTTCCGTAGCGGTGGTCCGCGCCGTAACGACGAGCGCGGCGGCTTCCGCCGGGACGACCGCCCCCGCTATGACCGGCCGCGGGACAACTGGCGTGACGACCGCCGGGACGACCGCCGTGATGACAGCGGACGCCGCGATGAGCGCTCGCGTTATGACCGTCCCCGTGACGACCGTCGTGAGGATCGTCCCCGCGAGGATCGTCCGCGTTATGACCGTCCGCGTCGTGACGATGAGCGTGGTGGGTTCCGCCGCGATGACCGTCCCCGCGATGATCGTCGGAGTGAGGATCGTCCGCGTTATGACCGTCCGCGTCGTGACGATGAGCGTGGTGGGTTCCGCCGTGACGAGCGTCCTCGTTATGACCGTCCCCGCGATGACCGTCGTGGTGAGGACCGTCCGCGTTATGACCGTCCGCGTCGTGACGATGAGCGTGGTGGGTTCCGCCGTGACGAGCGTCCCCGTTACGACCGTCCCCGCGATGACCGTCGTGAGGATCGTCCCCGCGAGGATCGTCCGCGTTATGACCGTCCGCGTCGTGACGATGAGCGTGGTGGGTTCCGCCGCGATGAGCGTCCCCGTTACGACCGTCCTCGTGACGACCGTCGTGGTGAGGACCGTCCGCGCTATGACCGTCCCCGCGATGACCGTCGTGAGGATCGTCCCCGCGAGGATCGTCCGCGTTATGACCGTCCGCGTCGTGACGATGAGCGTGGTGGGTTCCGCCGCGATGAGCGTCCTCGTTATGACCGTCCCCGCGATGACCGTCGTGAGGATCGTCCCCGCGAGGATCGTCCGCGTTATGACCGTCCGCGCCGTGACGACGAACGGGGTGGGTTCCGCCGCGACGACGAGCGCGGGGGCCGTGGTGGCGGCCACGGGCGCAAGGGCGACGAGCG
Organism: Streptantibioticus rubrisoli; assembly: GCF_024436055.1. Taxonomy (GTDB): domain Bacteria; phylum Actinomycetota; class Actinomycetes; order Streptomycetales; family Streptomycetaceae; genus Streptantibioticus_A; species Streptantibioticus_A rubrisoli. The sequence goes on from NZ_JANFNH010000004.1 coordinate 1,233, forward strand.
CTCGCGCGAGCGGCGTACCTACTCGCCGGGGCGTGGCCGGTTCGAGAACGCGGGCCGGGACGAGGCGCGCGAGGAGCGCCAGGCCGTCAAGCGGCTGCCGATTCCGGATGACGTGACCGGACAGGAGATCGACAAGAGCGTTCGCCAGGAGCTGCAGAGCCTGCCGAAGACCCTCGCCGAGGATGTCGCGCGGAACCTGGTCATGGTGGCCCGGCTGCTGGACACCGACCCGGAGCAGGCGTATGCCTACGCGAAGGTCGCGTTCCGGCTGGCGTCCCGGGTGGCCGCTGTGCGTGAGGCGATGGGCTTCGCGGCCTACTCGACCGCGCGCTACTCCGAGGCGCTCGCCGAGTTCCGGGCCGCGCGTCGGATGACGGGCTCGGCGGAGCTGTGGCCGGTGATGGCGGACTGCGAGCGTGGGCTCGGGCGTCCGGAGCGGGCGCTGGCCATGGCCGGTGAGCCGGAGGTGCAGAAGCTGGACCGGGCGGGCCAGGTGGAGATGCGGCTGGTCGCCGCTGGCGCCCGCCGCGACATGGGCCAGGCGGACGCCGCCGTGGTGACGCTGCAGAGCCCGGAGCTGGCGTCGAACGCCGTACACCCGTGGACCGCCAGGCTGCGCTATGCGTACGCGGACGCGCTGCTGGCCGTCGGCCGCGAGGATGAGGCCCGGGAGTGGTTCGGCAAGGCGCTGGAGGCTGACCAGAGCGGCACCACCGACGCGTCGGACCGGCTCGCCGAGCTGGACGGCGTCGAGTTCGTGGACGCCCTCGACCCGTCCGCCGAGGCGGATGACGAAGCCCCCGAGGCCAGTGCGGAATCGGAAGCCAAGCCGGAGCGGGAATCGGAGGCCAAGCCGGAGCCCGAAGCGGAGGCCGAGCCCGCCGCACAGGCGAAGCCGCAGGACACCGACCCCAAGCCGGAACCGCGGCCGGAAGCGGGTTCCAAGGAGGGTGAGGCGGCCCCGTCCTCCTTCCTGGACGACCCGTTCAAGGAGCCGGGCGAACAGGCCTGAGCCGACGGCAGAACGAACAAGCCGTATAACAGGCAGCAGAACATGCGGAAGGGCGCCCCGGCCACACGGCGGGGCGCCCTTCCGATGTCCTCAGCCGAGTTCAAGGCTCCGCAACACCAGCCCGGAAGCAGGTTTCGGACCGAAGGAGGTCGACTTGTGCGGCATCATCACGCCTTGCCGGGCCAGATCCAGGACGGTCGACTCCGGCACCGGGTGCAGCAACACGGCCGTGCCGCCCAGCCGTTCGGCCTGCCGTACCGCGGCCATCGCGTCGTGGACGTAGCCGATGTGCTCCGGAGAATCGGGCACCTGCCAGAGGCGGTCGATCAGCACGCTGTGCAGCACGGTGGCGTCCAGTCGGCGCCAGGCCTCGGGGCGGTCGCATGGCACTGATTCTTCGATGAGGCGCTCGTCGGGGCGGGTGAGCAGGTGGAACGAGCCGTCGCCCGCGAGGAGATAGGTGTTCCCGCCGCTCTCCTTGTTGGCCGCCAGCGCGTCCAGGGCGGCTGGAAGCGGCCCGGGGAGCGTCTCGACCTGGAACACGTCCTGAAGCGCCGCCAGCGCCCGCGAGACCGGCATGTGCTGCAGCACCCGGTGGATGGCCCGCACCCGCAGCGGATAGCGCGCGGTGTCCACCAGGAGCACCAGACCGCGGTCCCACGGTCCGGACGCGCCGGTGCGTCGCTGCTCGTCGCGCAGCCGCAGATACGTCGCCCACCGGTGGTGGCCGTCGGCGATCAGGGCCTGCCGGGGGGCCAAGTCGGTTTCGACGGCGGCGAGTTGCTTCGGGTCGGTGATCGCCCACAGGCGATGCCGGGTGCCGTCCTCGGTCGTGGTGGCCAGCAGCGGCGGCTGCTGTGCGGTGCGCTCCACTATCCGCGCGGTGACGCTGCCGCCGTGCCCGCCGGAACCGTCGTAGTCGCCGCCGCCGTCACCGCGGTAGGCGAGCAGCAGCGGCTCCAGGTTGGCGCCGGTGGCCCGCATCAGCCCGGCCCGGTCGGCGACGGGCTCCGGCATCACATCCTCGTGCGGCAGCACGACGTGCTCGTCCGGGGTGGTCAGCCGTAGTGCGCCGATCAGGCCGCGTTGCAGCCCGGAGGCGTCGCTGTACTGCTCGTACACGTACAGCGCCGGTTCGGGGTCGGCGGCGAGCACGCCCTCCTCCAGCCAGTGGCGCAGGGTGCGCGCGGCCTGTGCGTGGCGGTCGGCGGGGTCGCCGGACTGCGGGAGGATCAACCGGACGATGTTGTGCGGGTCGGCGGTCTCCAACTGGTGCAGCCCATCCGGCCGGACCACGACGTCGTACGGTGGCGAGGTGACCGCGGACAGGCTGCCGACCCGGTCGGGGACGTAGCGCAGACCGCGGAAGGGCGCGAGCTGTAGACCGCGCGGTGGCCGGGGTTCCCCATGGCGAAGCCCAGGGGATGCTCCTGGAGTGCTCATCAGAGCATGCTATGTGCCCGGCGGCGATCTGGGATCAGCGCCTGGGAAGATGCGTCAGAACCGCGCGCGGTGCGCGGCGAGGAGAGGGAGCGACGAGCGATGAACCGGCAGACCCTGCGGACCCGGCCGGACGGCAGCGAGCGGCCGCTGCACACGGCTTACGACACCGCGCTGCTGGACCTCGACGGGGTGGTGTACGCGGGCGGCATCGCGATCGCGTACGCCGTCGAGTCGTTGGGCACGGCCCGCGCCGCCGGTATGCACCTCGCGTACGTCACCAACAACGCGCTGCGCACGCCCGACGCGGTGGCGGAGCACCTGACGGAGCTGGGCGTTCCGGCACAGCCGCAGGACGTGATCACCTCGGCCCAGGCGGTCGCGCGGCTGATCGCCGACGAGGTGCCGTCCGGCTCGAAGGTGCTGGCCATCGGCGGCGAGGGGCTGCGGGTGGCGCTGCGGGAGCGCGGGCTGGTGCCGGTGGACGCGGCGGACGACGGTCCGGCCGCCGTGGCGCAGGGGTACGGTGGCCTCGATCTGCCGTGGGGACGGTTGGGGGAGGCGGCGCTGGCGGTGGCGCGCGGGGTGCCGTGGTACGCGTCCAACACGGATCTGACCATTCCGAGCCCGCGCGGCATCCTGCCCGGCAACGGCGCGGCGGTGGCGGTGGTGCGCATCGCCACCGGCGGCGAACCGAAGGTGGCGGGCAAGCCGCAGCCGCCGATGCACCGGGAAACGATTCTGCGCACCGGTGCGCGGCGACCGCTGGTGGTCGGCGACCGGCTGGACACCGACATCGAGGGCGCCTACGTCGGCGGAGTGGACTCGCTGCTCGTCCTCACCGGTGTGACCGCGCCCGCGCAACTGGTCGCGGCCGAGCCCCGGCACCGGCCGACCTATCTCGCCGCCGACCTGCGCGGACTGCTGGCCCCACAGCCGGAGGTGGAGCCGGACGGCAACGGCTTCCGATGCGGTGGCTGGACCGCCTCGGCGCACAGCGACCGACTGTGCGTCGAAGGCGCGGGGGACCCGTACGACGGCCTGCGGGCGCTGTGCGCGGCGGCCTGGACGGCGGCGGGCGATTCGGCCTGTGAACTGGACGCCGACAAGGCGCTGGGCCAGCTGGAACTGTAGCCCGCGCTACAGCAGGGAGCGCAGGCGCAGCAGATCGAGCAGCCCGGCCTCCAGCTTGACCCGGCCGCTCGCCCAGGCCTTGGCGAAGTGCAGTTCGCCGTTGACCAGCGCCACCAGGTCGTCGCCCGCCAGGCACAGCCGGATCTGGGCGCGCTCGGGCGGTGGCCCGGGCACTGTAATCACGTCCCGGATGTGGCCGTCGGCGAGACGCCCCATGAACGTGATGTCGAGATCGGTGATCCGGCAGCTCAACGACCGGTCGAGGGCGGCTGCGCTGCGTACGTCACCCTCGGCCTGGGCGAGGTTCTCCGACAACCGGTCGAGTGCCTCGCGGCACTCCTCGATGGTCGCCATCGGTGGGGCTGCTCCTGTGTCGCTGGTACGTGCTTCGGCGGCGCGCGGTGTGGTGCGCGTACCGGCGACCGTACACCTGCGCGGGGCAGGGCGGTTTGGATGGCGGACGCGGCCCGGGCCCAGGGGTTTTCCTGGGGGTTTCCAGGGGCTTCCGCACGACGGAAGCGGGGTGGCACAGGGTAGCGTCATGACCATCGGCGTCAATGGTGAGGCGAGGAGTGAGGGCATTGCGTGACGCGCTGCGCACCTGTCTACAGATCGCGGAGGGCCTGACCGAGGCCACCCGACGGCGGGCGGCGGGAGCGGCTCGGGAGCTTCTGGACCAAGCTGGGATCGACATGGACGAGCTCCAGAAGAGGATCGGTGAGCGGATCCCGCCGGAGGTACACAGCCTCGCGGACGAGCTGATCGCCTCCGGGCGCGCGAATCGCGACCTGCTGCTCGGTCTGATCAGGGAAGAGGCCGACAAGACGAAGGCCCGGGTCAGCCGCCTCGCGGACGAGGTGACCAAGGTCGGCGTGATCCTGGAGGCACTGGAGCGCCGGGTACGCAGCCTGGAGGGCGAGCCCGAGGAGCCGACCGCCCCGGCCGAGCCGCCGTCCGCCGCGCGCGAGCGGGTCCGGGTGGACGAGGAGAAGGCACCGGAGGCGCCGAAGAAGGCCGCTCCGACGAAGCGGACGACGGCTCCCGCCAAGAAGACGACGGCTCCCGCCAAGAAGACGACGGCTCCCGCCAAGAAGACGACGGCTCCCGCCAAGAAGACGACGGCGAAGAAGGCCCCCGCGAAGAAGACAGCCGCGGCCCAAAAGGCGGCCCCAGCCAGGGAGACTGCGGCAGCCAAGAAGACACCTCAAGGGAAGACGACGGCAAAGAAGGCAACTCCTGCCAAGAAGGCAGCAACCGCCAAGTCGACAACTCCCAAGAAGTCGACAACCGCCAAGAAGTCGGCAGCGGGTTCGCCCCAGGCGCAGGGAAGCACGGGGCCAGGAGATGAGTGACCAGACGCCCGCCCAGGGCACCGCAACGGACCCAGCGGCCGAACCGTCCCCCCAGACCGAACTGAAGCCCTCCCCGGCCCCCGAACCGGAACAATCCACCGCCACCGCCACCGCCACCGAATCGGCCACGGCCCCTGACCCCGAACCGGAACCGGAACCAGCCCGCACCACCCACGCCGAGCCAGAAGCAGCCCGCGCCGCCAATCACCCCGAACCGCAACCATCCCCCCTCCCGACTCACCCGGAACCGCAACAATCCCCCCTCTCCACCCCGGAACAACCACCCCCCCACCCCCTCGGAGTCACCCTCGAACGCACCGGGAACGCGGACGTGGACGCGCTGCTGGAGCGGCTGGCGGATGCCGACGACCTGCCGACCGAGGGCCACATCGAGGTGTATGAGGATGTACACCGAGGGCTGCGGGACACCCTCACCGCACTTGATTCCCGGCCAGGGCCGCCCGGCCCGAACCGGAGACACGACGACAGGAGCTGAACAGAGCGTGGCAGGACAGGCAAGGCGGCGCCTCGACGCGGAACTGGTACGCCGTGGACTCGCGCGCTCGCGCGAGCACGCGGCCCAGTTGATCGCCGCCGGGAGGGTGACCGTGGGCGGGGCCACCGCCACCAAGTCCGCCACCCAGGTGGAGACCAGCGCCGCGCTGGTCGTCTCCAAGGACGAGAGCGATCCCGACTACGTCTCCCGTGGCGGGCACAAACTCGCGGGCGCGCTGGCCGCGTTCACCCCGCTGGGGTTGCGCGTCGAGGGCCGTCGCTGTCTGGACGCGGGGGCGTCCACCGGCGGCTTCACCGATGTGCTGCTGCGCGCGGGTGCGGCGCACGTGGTCGCGGTGGACGTGGGCTACGGTCAACTCGCCTGGTCGTTGCAGAGCGACGAACGGGTCACCGTCAAGGACCGTACGAACGTACGCGAGTTGACGCTTGAGCAGCTCGACGGTGAGCCGGTGGACGTGATCGTCGGTGATCTGTCGTTCATCCCGCTCGGGCTGGTGCTGCCCGCGTTGGTGCGGTGCGCGGCGCCGGACGCGGACCTGGTGCTGATGGTCAAGCCGCAGTTCGAGGTGGGCAAGGAGCGACTGGGCAGCGGTGGGGTGGTACGGAGTCCGCAACTGCGGGCCGAGGCGGTGCGGGGGGTGGCCGCGCAGGCGGCCGAGTTGGGGCTCGGGGTGCTCGGGGTGACCGCCAGCCCGCTGCCGGGACCGTCCGGCAACGTCGAATATTTTCTGTGGCTGCGTGCCGGGGCGCCAGAACTCGACCCGGCGGATGTGGATCGAGCCGTAGCGGAGGGGCCTCGTTGAGCGGATCGAATACGTCGGGCGAACGCACCGTCTTCCTGCTGGCGCACACCGGCCGTCCGGCGGCCGTACGCAGCGCCGAGCGCGTGGTGCAGGGCTTGCTGCGCTGTGGGATAGGCGTGCGGATCCTGGCCGAGGAGGCGGTCGATCTGCCGTTGCCGCCGTCGGTGGACGTGGTGGAGTCCCGGCCGGACGTGGTGGACGGCTGTGAGCTGCTCGTCGTGCTGGGGGGCGACGGAACGCTGCTGCGCGGCGCGGAGTTCGCCCGGGCGTCCGGGGTGCCGATGCTCGGGGTGAACCTCGGGCGGGTGGGCTTCTTGGCGGAGGCGGAGCGCGACGACCTCGACAAGGTCGTGGACCGGGTGGTCACCCGGGCCTACGAGGTCGAGGAACGGATGACGCTGGACGTCCTGGTACGGGAGAACGGCACCGTGGTGCACACCGACTGGGCGCTCAACGAGGCGTCGGTCGAGAAGGCGGCACGGGAGCGGATGCTCGAAGTCGTCACGGAGGTGGACGGGCGGCCGGTCTCCGGCTTCGGCGGCGATGGTGTGGTGTTCGCGACCCCGACCGGGTCGACCGCCTACGCCTTCTCGGCTGGCGGTCCTGTGGTGTGGCCGGAGGTCGAGGCCCTGCTGATGGTGCCGATCAGCGCGCATGCGCTGTTCGCGAAGCCGTTGGTCACCTCACCGCGGTCGGTGCTGGCCGTGGAGGTCCAGCCGAAGACGCCGCACGGCGTGCTGTGGTGCGACGGGCGCCGCACGGTGCCGCTTCCGGCGGGGGCGCGCGTTGAGGTGCGGCGCGGGGCGGTACCCGTACGGCTCGCGCGGTTGCACCATGCGTCGTTCACGGACCGCCTGGTCGCCAAGTTCGCGCTGCCGGTGGCCGGTTGGCGGGGAGCACCCCAGTAGCACGGTCAGCTGGCCAGGGAGCTTCCCCCGAGCGCGACGTCAAGCTCGCGGTGGTGGCAACGGGGGGAGGGTGGGCGTAAACCCCACGCACCCCAGGCGGAGCCGTATCCTCGGTGCCGTGCTGGAGGAGATGCGGATACGTTCCCTGGGCGTCATCGACGACGCGGTGGTCGAGTTGTCGCCGGGCTTCACGGCGGTGACCGGCGAGACGGGCGCGGGCAAGACGATGGTCGTCACCAGCCTCGGCCTGCTGCTCGGCGGCCGTGCCGACGCCGCGCTGGTGCGGATCGGCGCCAAGTCGGCCGTCGTCGAGGGGCGGATCAGCGTCGCCCCCGACTCAGCGGCGGCGGTACGGGCCGAGGACGCCGGGGCCGAGCTGGACGACGGCGCGCTGCTGGTCAGCCGGACCATCTCGGCGGAGGGCCGGTCCCGCGCGTACGTCGGCGGCCGTTCGGTGCCCGCCGCACTGCTCGGTGAGCTGGCCGACGACCTGGTCGCGGTACACGGCCAGACCGACCAGCAGGGCCTGCTGCGTCCCGCCCGGCAGCGGGCGGCGCTGGACCGGTACGCGGGCGAGGCGGTCGCCGTACCGCTGGCGAAGTACGCGTCCGCGTACCGTCGGCTGCGTGAGGTGAGCACCGAGCTGGACACCCTGACGACCAAGGCGAGGGAACGGGCGCAGGAAGCGGACCTGCTGCGCTTCGGCCTGAACGAGATCGCCGCGGCCGAGCCGCTGCCCGGTGAGGACGTCGAACTGGCCGCCGAGGCCGAGCGGTTGGGGCACGCCGAGGCGCTGGCGTCGGCGGCCTCCGCCGCGCACTCCGCGCTCGCCGGGGACCCGGAGGACCCCGAGGGGGTGGACGCCACCACGCTGGTGGCTGGAGCGAGCCGCGCCCTGGAGTCCGTGCGCTCGCACGATCCGGCGCTCGCCGCGCTGGCCGACCGGCTGGGTGAGATCGGGATCCTGCTGTCCGACGTGGCGGGCGAGCTGGCCGGTTACGCGGACAACCTGGACGCGGATCCGCGGCGGCTCGCGGCGGTTGAGGAGCGGCGCTCGGTGCTGGCCCATCTCACCCGCAAGTACGGTGAGGACATCTCCTCGGTCCTGGCCTGGGCCGAGCAGGGTTCGGCGCGGCTGGCCGAACTGGAGGGCGACGACGACCGGATCGAGGCGCTGACCGCGGAGCGCGACGCGCTGCGCGCCGAACTCGGCGAGTTGGCACAGGCGTTGACAGACGCGCGGACGGCGGCGGCCGAACGGTTCGCCACGGCGGTGACCGCCGAGCTGGCCGAGCTGGCGATGCCGCATGCCCGTATCACGGTGGAGATCCGCCAGGTCGAGGACCCGGACGGCATCGAGGTCGGCGGGCGGGCCGTGGCCTTCGGGGCGAGCGGTGCCGACGAGGTGGAACTGCACCTCGCCCCGCACCCGGGCGCACCGGCGCGGCCGATCGCCAAGGGCGCCTCGGGCGGTGAGCTGTCCCGGGTGATGCTCGCGGTGGAAGTGGTGTTCGCGGGATCCGACCCGGTGCCGACGTATCTGTTCGACGAGGTGGACGCGGGCGTCGGCGGCAAGGCCGCGGTGGAGGTCGGCCGACGGCTGGCCAGGCTGGCCAGGACCGCTCAGGTCATCGTGGTGACCCATCTGCCGCAGGTGGCGGCCTTCGCCGACCGGCAGTTGCTGGTGGAGAAGACGAACGACGGGTCGGTGACCCGCAGTGGCGTCAGGGTGCTCGACGGTGAGGACCGAGTGCGCGAACTATCGCGAATGCTGGCGGGGTTGGAGGATTCGGACACCGCCCGTGCCCACGCGGAGGAACTCCTGGAGACGGCGCGCGCCGCACGCTGAGGGGCGCCTTCCGCTTGTGGCCGAGGTGGGGTCGGCAGCGCGCGACCCCGCACCGCGCCGCCCGGCGGTTAGAACCCGCCGTGACGCCGACCAAGCCCCCCGGCGTGGCGGCGTGCGCCGCCACGCCGCCCGTGCCTACGCGAAGCGGGCGCCGGAGATGGCCGACAATGGGGGTGGCCGCGTGGGGGTGGCCGTGAGGCAGCCATCGGAGGGGGACGAGCCACATGTTCAGGACCGCGTTGGTGGCGGCAGGCGCCACAAGAGCCGCTTACGGTGCGCTGCGCGCCCGAGCACCCGGCGGCGCCGACCGTTGGCTGCGCAAGAACCACGCGGGCCGCACCGTTGACCTGTACGGCGGACTGGCGGCCGCCGCCGGTGTTGTGCTGGCGACCGCGGCCGCCCCGGGCCTGAGGGGCCGTACCCGCGCGGCGGCGCTGCTCGCCACGGTCGCGGCGGCGGGCTGCGGGGCGTACGACGACCAGGCGGGCTCCGCCGAGGAGCGCGGCTTGCGGGTCCACCTACGGAAGCTCGCCGACGGCCGGGTCACCTCCGGCACGGTCAAACTGCTGGGCATCGGCGCGGCGGGACTGGCCGCGGGCGCGCTGATCGACAGACGACGCCCGGTGGACGCGGTCCTGGCCGCAGTGGTCATCGCGGGCAGCGCCCATCTGGCCAACCTGCTGGACGTGGCCCCCGGCCGGGCGGTCAAGGCGGTGCTCACCGCCGGTGCGCCCGGCGTGCTGCGCGGTGGCCTCGGGAGTGCGTTGGCCGCCGGACCGGTCGCCGCCGCCGCGGCGGTGCTCGCCGACGACCTGGGGGAGCGCACCATGCTGGGGGACGCTGGCGCGCATGCGCTGGGCGCGGCGCTCGGTGTGTCGATCGTGGCCGCGAACGGCCGCACCGGCCGGGCGCTGCACGCGGCGGTACTGGTCGCGCTGGCGGCGATCGGTGACAAGGTGAGTTACGGCGACGCACTGTGGACTGCCCCAGGAATACGGGTAGTTGACACCTGGGGACGTCTTCCGCGCTGACGGTGGCTTTCGCCCTTAAGGCGACGGTTGGCTTCACACCCACTCAAATGGGTGATCCCGCACCAGCGCCCACCCCCACCAGCCGGGGAGCGGCCCTCGTACTGTCGGCCCCTGCTGGCATCCTGGAACCGCAAGCCCCCGAACCGAACACCGATCCACCCGTCCGCACAGGAACATCCAGGGGCGAACGGGTGTGCCTCCGTTGCCATCCCGTACGTTCAACCAGCGAAGCACGCCGCCTACCCAGGAGCCGTACCCCGCGTGAGCACTAGCCAGACCCCGCCGTACGGGCCGTTGCACGCCGTGCAGGTGCTCGGCACGACGGCCGGTGCGCATGTCAGCTCGCTGGCGGGTGGGCTGGTGGCGCGCGGGGTGGACGTGACGGTGTGCGGGCCCGCCGAGGCGGCCCAGGCGTATGGATTCGCCGGGACCGGCGCCCGGTTCACCCCCGTGGACATCGGTGGCAGGCCGGGCCCGCGCGCGGACGCGCTGGCCATCGCCGCGCTACGGGCCGCCTGTGCGCGCGCCGATGTGATCCATGCGCACGGGCTGCGCGCCGGACTGCTGGCCTCGCTCGCGGTCCCCGCGCCCAGGCGCCAGGCGCTGGTGGTCAGTTGGCACGGCAGCGAGCCCGCGTCCGGCACTCGCGCGGGCCTGCTGCGGCTGCTGGAACGGCGGGTGGCCAGAGCCGCCACCGTGGTGCTCGGTACCTCGTCGGAACTCGTCGACCAGGTACGGCGGTTGGGTGCCCGGGATGCCCGGTTGGCGCCGGTCGCGCTGCCCGGGCCACGGCTGGATCCGGAACGGCCCGGCGCCGACGCGGAGTGCGCCCGGCAGAAGCGGCGCGCCGAACTCGGCGCCATGGACCAGCCGTTGCTGCTGGCGGTCGGCCGCCTCGAACCGCACAAGGGGTACGACCTGTTGCTGGACGCGGCCCGCGAGTGGCGGTCCCTGGAACCGCCGCCGCTGGTCGCCATCGCGGGTGAGGGCAGCTGCCGCCCGGCGCTCCAGCACCGGATCGACGCGGAGGACCTGCCGGTCCGGCTGCTGGGGCGGCGCGATGACATCGCCGAACTCCTCGCGGCGGCCGATCTGGTGGTGCTGCCCAGCCGCTGGGAGTCCCGGCCGCTGATCGCCGAGGAGGCGCTGCACGCCGGGGTGCCGCTGGTCGCCACGGCGGTCGGCGGCATCCCCGAACTGGTCGGCGACGCGGCCGCGCTCGTCCCCTACGGGGACGCGCGGGCCCTGGCTCGCGCCGTCACCGGACTGCTCGCCGACCCGGACGACCGCGCCCGGCTGGCCGCGGAGGGTCGGGCACAGGCGGCCACCTGGCCCAGTGAGGACGACACCGTCGCGCAAGTCCTCAGTGTCTACGACGAGTTGAGGGTGGGCTGACGCCCGGTCTCTTCGCCCGGGGTGCGGCTGGTTCGGCACCGCCGGGCTCCGCCGCGCCGCCGCTGCGGGATTTACTCCGGGCAAGCCCCCAACCCCTCCACCGGGCAAAGCGCTGGGGGCAAGCCCCCACCCCCCCCGGGAACCCCCCTCGCTCAACCCCCGTACGCGCCGGAGGCGGTGAGGCGTAGGGCCGTGTCGATCAGCGGCACGTGGCTGAACGCCTGGGGGAAGTTGCCCACCTGCCGTTGCCGCCGGGGGTCCCACTCCTCCGCGAGCAGCCCGAGGTCGTTGCGGAGCGACAGCAGCTTCTCGAACAGCTGCCGGGCCTCGTCCACCCGGCCGATCATCGCCAGGTCGTCCGCGAGCCAGAACGAGCAGGCGAGGAACGCCCCCTCGTCACCGGGCAGGCCGTCCACGCCCGCGTGGGCGCCCTCGGTGGGATAGCGCAGCACGAAGCCGCCGTCGACCGTCAGTTCCTTCTGGATCGCCTCGATGGTGCCGATGACCCGCTTGTCGTCCGGCGGCAGGAAGCCGACCTGCGGGATCAGCAGCAGCGAGGCGTCCAGCTCCCTGGAGCCGTAGGACTGGGTGAAGGTGTTGCGGTCCTTGTCGTAGCCCTTCTCGCACACGTCCCGGTGGATCTCGTCGCGCAGCTCGCGCCAGCGCTCCAGCGGCCCGTCGACCTCCCCGGACTCGATCAGCTTGACCGTGCGGTCCACCGCGACCCAGGCCATCACCTTGGAGTGCACGAAGTGGCGGCGCGGCCCGCGCACCTCCCAGATGCCCTCGTCCGGCTCCTGCCAGTGGTCCTCCAGGTACTGGATCAGCTTCAGCTGGAGCAGACTCGCGTAGTCGTTGCGGGCCAGACCGGTCATCAGCGCCAGGTGCAGCGCCTCGCTGACCTCGCCGTACACGTCGAGCTGGAGCTGGCGCACCGCGCCGTTGCCCACCCGTACCGGCTTGGAGCCCTCGTAGCCGGGCAGCCAGGTCAGCTCCGTCTCGCCCAACTCCCGCTCGCCCGCGATCCCGTACATGATCTGCAGGTTCTCCGGGTCCCCGGCCACCGCGCGCAACAGCCACTCGCGCCAGGCGCGGGCCTCCTCGCGGTAGCCGGTGCGCAGCAGCGACGACAGGGTGATCGCCGCGTCCCGCAGCCAGGTGAAGCGGTAGTCCCAGTTCCGAACGCCGCCGATGTCCTCCGGCAGCGAGGTGGTGGGCGCGGCGACGATCCCGCCGGTCGGGCCGTAGGTCAGCGCCTTCAGCGTGATCAGCGAACGGATGACGGCGTCCCGGTACGGGCCGTGGTACGTGCAGTGGTCGACCCAGTCGCGCCAGAACTCCTCGGTGGCCGCCAGCGAGGCCTCCGGGTCCGGCATCGCGGGCGGCTGGTGGTGCGAGGGCTGCCAGCTGATGGTGAACGCGATCCGCTCGCCGGGGGAGACGGTGAAGTCGGCGAAGGTCGTCAAGTCCTTGCCGTACGTGGGGCATTCGGTGTCCAGCCACACCGAGTCGGGACCGGCCACCGCGACCGTGCGGCCCTCGGTGGCCTGCGGGTCCTCCACCCGATGCACCCACGGCACCACCGCCCCGTAGGAGAAGCGCATCCGCAGCGCCGAGCGCATCGGCACCCGGCCGCTGACCCCCTCAACGATCCGGATCAACTGCGGCGCGCCGTCACGTGGCGGCATGAAGTCGATGATCCGCACGGTGCCGCGCTGGGTGTCCCACTCCGACTCCAGCACCAGGGAGTCCCCGCGGTAGCGGCGGCGCGTCGCGGCGGGCGGCTGCGTGCCGTGCGGGTACGCCGGGCCCAGCCGCCAGTAGCCGTGCTCATCGGCGCCGAGCAGCCCCGCGAAGACCGCGGGGGAGTCGAAGCGGGGCAGGCACAGCCAGTCGGCCGTACCGTCCCGGCAGACCAGGGCGGCGGTCTGCATGTCGCCGATGAGTGCGTAGTCCTCGATGCGCCCGGCCACGTACATCTCCAGTCGAACAGCTTGAACCGTCCCGAGGGACGTTCGAATTCCAGGTCTGGCGTATTCGACGAACCTTGCTCCGGTGCCCCCTTGTACCGTGATGCGCCCCTTTGCTGGTTATACGCATGGGGCGGTCTCACAGTTCGGGAGCGGGCGGGGATGATGCCGTGCCGGCCGGCTCGCTATGGCCCCTTCCTGCGCCGCCGAACCCGACGGCACGAAGAGAGTGTCCGAGCAGAATACGACGTTGAACGGGGGGCGCGTGCGTTCTCCGGACGGCCGATTTCGGCCGGTCGGGTGAGCCGTGCGCCCAGCGCGACACGGTGACCGCGGGCGGTGAACGGCGGCCCGCTCGTACGCCGCCGCGCGCGGTTCGCCGGGGCGGTTGCCGCGCCGCCGAACGCGGTCGGGTCCAGCCGCTGATACGCTGGTAGCCCGTGGGCCGGTGGGTTGAACCACTGAACCGCCTCGACGACTCCACCCCACACCGAGCCGTTGATCCTCACCTCGCGACCACGGGAGCCCCCTCTTGGCACTGCCTCATCCTGGCAAAAACCAGACGACCAAGCACATCTTCGTCACCGGGGGTGTGGCCTCGTCGCTCGGCAAGGGGCTGACGGCCTCCAGCCTCGGCGCCCTGCTCAAGGCGCGCGGCCTGCGGGTCACCATGCAGAAGCTCGACCCGTACCTGAACGTCGACCCCGGGACGATGAACCCGTTCCAGCACGGCGAGGTGTTCGTCACCAACGACGGTGCCGAGACCGACCTGGACATCGGCCACTACGAGCGGTTCCTCGACGTCGACCTGGATGGTTCGGCCAACGTCACCACCGGCCAGGTGTACTCCTCGGTGATCGCCAAGGAGCGGCGCGGTGAGTACCTCGGTGACACGGTGCAGGTGATTCCCCACATCACCAACGAGATCAAGTCGCGGATCCGGCGGATGGCCACCGACGACGTCGACGTGGTCATCACCGAGGTCGGCGGCACCGTCGGCGACATCGAGTCGCTGCCGTTCCTGGAGTCGGTACGCCAGGTCCGGCACGAGGTCGGCCGGGACAACGTGTTCTTCGTGCACGTCTCCCTGCTGCCGTACATCGGCCCGTCCGGCGAGCTGAAGACCAAGCCGACGCAGCACTCGGTCGCGGCGCTGCGCAACATCGGTATCCAGCCGGACGCGATCGTGCTGCGTGCCGACCGCGAGGTGCCGACCGCCATCAAGCGCAAGATCTCGCTGATGTGCGACGTGGACGAGGACGCGGTGGTGGCCGCGATCGACGCCAAGTCGATCTACGACATCCCCAAGGTGCTGCACGGCGAGGGCCTGGACGCGTACGTCGTGCGCCGCCTGGACCTGCCCTTCCGCGACGTGGACTGGACGCAGTGGGACGACCTGCTGGACCGGGTGCACAACCCCGCCCACGAGGTGACGGTCGCGCTGGTCGGCAAGTACATCGACCTGCCGGACGCCTATCTGTCGGTGACCGAGGCGCTGCGCGCGGGCGGCTTCGCCAACAACACCCGGGTGAAGATCAAGTGGGTCACCTCGGACGACTGCCGTGACGCGGCCGGTGCCGAGCGGCAGCTCGCGGACGTGGACGCGGTCTGCGTGCCCGGCGGCTTCGGCGACCGTGGTGTGGAGGGCAAGGTCGCGGCCATCGCCTACGCCCGGGAGAACAAGATCCCGCTGCTGGGCCTGTGCCTCGGCCTGCAGTGCGTGGTCATCGAGGCGGCCCGCAACCGCGCCGGTATCAAGGACGCCAACTCCACCGAGTTCGACCCCGCCACCGCGCACCCGGTGATCTCCACGATGGCCGAGCAGCTCGACATCGTCGAGGGCAAGGGCGACCTGGGCGGCACCATGCGGCTGGGCATCTACCCGGCCAAGCTCGCCGAGGGCTCCATCGTGCGCGAGGTCTACGGCGGCGAGCCGTACGTCGAGGAGCGGCACCGGCACCGCTACGAGGTCAACAACGCCTACCGCGCGGAGCTGGAGAAGAAGGCCGGAATCGTCTTCTCCGGCACCTCGCCGGACAACAAGCTGGTGGAGTACGTGGAGTACCCGCGCGAGGTGCACCCGTACCTGGTCGCCACCCAGGCGCACCCGGAGCTGAAGTCCCGGCCGACCCGTCCGCACCCGCTGTTCGCGGGCCTGGTCGCGGCGGCGGTCCGCCGCCAGCAGGGCGCCGACGCGCTGGCCGAGCCGGTGAAGGAGCAGGCCAAGGCCAAGGCCTGAGCTCGGACTCGAAAGGGTGCCGGGGCGACCACGTGTGCGGTCACCCCGGCACCGCCGTTCCCCCCCGGAGGAGCCGAAGACCCATGCATGAGCCCGTTGTTCACGACACCCCTGAGGAGTGGCCGGTCTCGGCCACCGAGACGCCGTTCACCGGCCGGGTGACCGGTGTGCGCAGCGACCTGGTGACGATGCCGGACGGCAGCACCGCCCGCCGCGACTACCAGACGCACCCCGGTTCGGTGGCCGTGGTGGCGCTCGACGAGGACGGCCGGGTACTGGTGCTGCGGCAGTACCGGCATCCGGTGCGGCAGCGGCTGTGGGAGGTCCCGGCCGGGTTGCTGGACGTGCCCGGTGAGCATCCGCTGCACGCGGCGCAGCGCGAGCTGTACGAGGAGGCGCACGTCAAGGCGGCGGACTGGCGGGTGCTGGTGGACATCTACAGCACTCCCGGCGGCTCCGACGAGGCGATCCGGATCTTCCTCGCCCGCGAGCTGACGGATGCCGAGGGCGAGCGGTTCGCGGCCTCGGCGGAGGAGGCCGAGTTCGAGCACGCCCGCGTTCCGCTGGACGAGCTGGTGCGCGGCGTCCTCGCGGGGGAGCTGCACAACTCCTGCCTGGCGGTTGGGGTGTTGGCGCTGCGCGCAGTCCTCAACGGCGACGGCCCGCAGGCCCTCCGCCCAGCCGACGCACCGTGGCCAGCGCGCCCGTTCGAGCAGTAGGCGCTTCGCTGGAAGTGCCGCGAGGTCCCGTCGATCGGCTGCGGCGTCGTCGTGGCTGGTCGCGCCCACGCGGCGGAGCCGCACATGAACACAGCCCCGCGCCCCTTCGGGTCGCCGCCGCCGTGGGGGCGTGGCCCCCGCACGACCCAAGATCACCCGCGCGTGATACCCCCCGCGAATCCCCATGATCCGATGGAGTGATCATCACAGCGGGTTGCGCCGACCGCCCGGTGACAGGGCTCGTATCCTCCTGTGTACGCGCGGCACGCGCCGCGTAACACGGAAAACGGGAGTGTGGCCCCGTGACGGATCGCGCGCTGACCGTACGGACAGGCGCCTGCGCGCTGCCCGCGGTGCCGCCGTACTTCGTCGGGCGCGGCCGTGAACTGCGCGAGCTGCGCGCCGACATCGACCGCCCCGGCCTCGCCGCGCTGCGCGGCAAGGACCACGGCGGCTGCCGGGTGCTGCTGGTCGCGGGCCGCCCCGGCTCCGGCCGCACCGCGTTGGCCGTCCGCCTTGCCCACGAGGTCGCCGACCGGTATCCCGACGGCCGGTACTACCTGCGGCTGACCGGCGGCGACGGCGAGCCCGTGCCGTCGATCCGCGTCGCGCGCACCGTGCTGAGGGCGCTGGGCGGGACCGGTGCGGTGGCGGACGGCGCGTCGGAGGCGGAGGATCCGCTCGCCGTGCTGCGTACCGCGCTGGCCGGGCGCCGGGTGTTGATGGTGCTGGACGACGTGGCCACCGC
The DNA here is from genome assembly GCF_024436055.1 of Streptantibioticus rubrisoli. GTDB lineage: Bacteria > Actinomycetota > Actinomycetes > Streptomycetales > Streptomycetaceae > Streptantibioticus_A > Streptantibioticus_A rubrisoli. The sequence continues at coordinate 18,349 of NZ_JANFNH010000004.1, forward strand.
CGACCAGGTGCTGCCGCTGCTGCCGCCGGGCGGCGGCCTGGTGATCGCCACCTCCGAGGGACCGCTCGCCGCGATCCCCGACGTACGGCCGTGCACCCTGGGCGGTCTGGACTCGGCGACCTCGGTCGAACTGCTCTCCGCGCTCGTCGGCTCGACCCGCGTCACCTGCGACCCCACCGCCACCGAGGCGCTCGCCGAGGAGTGCGGGGGCAACCCCACCGCGCTGCGCCTGACGGCCGGATGGCTCGCCGCCCGGCCTGGGATGTCGATGACCGACGCCATCCGCGAGCTCGGCGCGCTGCCTTGGGACGGCGCTCCCCCCACGCCCGTCGACCGGGCCTTCCGGCTGGTGCTGGGCGGGCTGCCGCAACCGGTCGCCCGACTGGCCCGGCTGCTGGCGCTGGCGCCGGACGGCGTGCTGGACGCGCACACCGCGTCCGCGCTGGCGGGCTGCCCGATGAGCACCGCCCAGACGATGCTCCGCGAGCTGCTCGGATACGGGCTGCTCCAGCGCGAAGTGCCGCTGGGGCCGGGGGAGTTGACCGAGGAGGACGCACGGTTCCGCGTCCCCGGCTGCCTGCACCCGCTGCTGCGGGCGCGGCTGGCGGCGGACGAGCGCCCCGCCGAGGTGCGGCTGGCCAGGGCCCGGATGCTGGAGCGCACCGTACGGCGGCTGCGGTCCTGCCGGGCCGCCGCGGAACCGGCCGGTTCGCCCGCCCGCCGCAGGATGGAGGAGTTGCCCCGGCCGCTGCGGTTCGGCTCGTCCGCGGTGGCCGCGGGATGGCTGGGCGGGCGGCTGCCGGTGCTGCTGGCCGCCGCGCGCGACGCGGTGGCCGACGGTGAACTCGACACGCTGGCACAGCGGTTGATCGCCGCACTGGTCAGGGCGCTGAACGCGCACCGCGCCGACACCGAGGCGCTACCGGAGCTGTACGAGCTGCACGGCCTGCTGCTGGCGGTCGCCGAGCGGCGGGCGCTGCCCCGGCAGACGGCGGCCGCGCTGATCAACCTCGCCGATCTGGACACCGCCGCCGGACGGACCAAGGAGGCGGTGGAGCGCTACCGCCGCGCCCTGGACGCGGCGAGGTCCGGCGACGACGGCTTCGCGGCGGGCCGTGCGCTGGAGGCGCTGGGCGACAGCTATCTGGAACTGGACGATCCGCAGCGGGCGGCGGACTGGTACGGCCGGGCGCTGGCGCTGCGCCAGTCGCGGGGCGAGTACGTCGAGCAGGCCAGGCTGCACGCCCGGCTGGCGAGGCTGCACACCCGCACCGGTGCGTACCCAGCCGCGCTGCGGGAGTGGCGGGCCGCCGGTGCGGCGCATCGCAGGCTGCGGGACGCCTCCGGGTACGCGATGGCGCTGGGCGAGGCGGCCGGGGTGCAGGAGCGCGCCGGGCAGCCGGAGGAGTCGCTGCGCACCTACCGGGACGCCCTGCACTGGGCGCGGCAGGCGGCGGACGCGCCGGTGGAGGGTGCCGTGCTGCTGCGGATGGCCGACGCCCTGGAGCGGCTCGGCGATCGGGCCGGGGCGAGGTTGCAGCGGGCGGCGGCTGAGGAGTTGCTGGGTCGTGGAGCGGGGCGGAGCGCACCCGGTGCCCGGTGAGCCGGGCACGAGGGTGCCCGTCCGTAATCGGACCACCACGCCTACGAATCTACTAGCTCCCTCGGCGAAAATAGTCACTTTGTAAGGCTAGACAGCGGGTCTTCCTTCATTAGACTTGACCCAGCCGCGGGCAACGCGGTCAGGTCCGGCGTGTGACGTTTTACCGCGCTATGTCCGGACAGGCATCTGCATCTCTCATTGAGCCAAGGACCGTGATCGACGTGAAGGTCGGTATCCCCCGCGAGGTCAAGAACAACGAGTTCCGGGTCGCCATCACCCCCGCCGGGGTGCACGAGCTGGTGCGCAACGGGCACCAGGTGTTCGTGGAGCAGGGCGCTGGCACCGGCTCCTCCATCCCGGACGAGGAGTACGTCGCGGCCGGTGCGCGGATCCTCGGCACCGCCGACGAGGTCTGGGCCACCGCCGACCTGCTGCTGAAGGTCAAGGAGCCGATCGCGGAGGAGTACCACCGGCTCCGCAAGGACCAGACCCTCTTCACCTATCTGCACCTGGCCGCCTCCCGCGAGTGCACCGACGCGCTGCTGGAGTCCGGGACCACCGCCATCGCCTACGAGACGGTGGAGCTGGCCAACCGCGCACTGCCGCTGCTCGCTCCGATGTCCGAGGTCGCGGGCCGTCTCGCCCCGCAGGTCGGCGCTTACCACCTGATGCGCCACTCCGGCGGCCGCGGCGTGCTGCCGGGCGGTGTCCCGGGTGTGGCGCCCGCCAAGGCCGTCGTCATCGGCGGTGGCGTCTCCGGCTGGAACGCGACCCAGATCGCCGTCGGCATGGGCTTCGAGGTGACGCTGCTCGACCGCGACATCAACAAGCTGCGTGAGGCCGACAAGATCTTCGGCACCAAGGTGAAGACCGTCGTCTCCAACGCCTTCGAGCTGGAGAAGGCCGTCCTCGACGCCGACCTGGTCATCGGTGCGGTGCTGATCCCGGGTGCCAAGGCGCCGAAGCTGGTCACCAACGAGATGGTCTCGCGGATGAAGCCGGGCTCCGTGCTCGTCGACATCGCCATCGACCAGGGCGGCTGCTTCGAGGACTCGCGTCCCACCACGCACGCCGAGCCGACCTTCCAGGTGCACAACTCGGTCTTCTACTGCGTCGCCAACATGCCGGGTGCGGTGGCCAACACCTCCACCAACGCGCTCACCAACGCCACGCTGCCGTACATCATCGAGCTGGCCAACCGCGGCTGGCGTGAGGCGCTGCGCCGGGACGCGGCGCTGGCCAAGGGCCTCAACACCCACGAGGGCCAGGTCGTTTACCGCTCTGTCGCCGAGGCGCACGGGCTGGAGTCGATCGAGCTCAGCTCCCTGCTCGGCTGACCACCCGCTCCAGGGGGCCTTCGGGTTCGCAGCCAGCCACGGTCAGTTGGCGAGCGTGTCGCGTCAACCGGCATCAAAACCGTGTCACCGGCCGGGTCTTGTCCAACAAGGCCCGGCCGGTCCGCTTCGCAACGACTTTGTGACGATGGTTTCGTTGATAGCGTAACTGGCCCGGAACTTAACTGTTTTACCGTTTCGCACACCCGCGAAAGATCCCGGTTGCGCTCCTTACGCCCTTGACATCGGGGTGTTCGGTTGCCGACACATCGTGCCGTGTCCGGTGGATTGTGTTGCTGCGAACGGCCGACACGCCATAGAGTCGCCAACCGTCGGCATGGTGTCACGCTGACCTATTGAGAAGTTTCCTGGTCACCAAGGAGGTAAGACGACTTGTGAATGAGTCGACATTTGCTCCCGGGGGTGGTCAACCAGGAATGACCGTTGAGGGTCCGAGCCCGGCTGGACTTGGAGCCGTTGGGTCCGTTGCCGTCCGCACCTTCGAAGCACGCCGGACCGATTCGAGCACGGAGACGCAAGCAACACACGCCATGTCGTCATACGAGGAAGACCTTCAGGGCGGTCAGTTCTACGACCCGGACGCCGAATACGAGCCGGACCCCGAGTACGCGGCCACCCTGGCCCCGGACGCCGCCCGGCAGCGCCGTGAGCGCGTCGGCCCGACCGGCCGTCCGCTGCCGTACTTCCCCATCCCCGGTCCGCTCACCGAGCACGGCCCGGCCCAGATCATCGCGATGTGCAACCAGAAGGGCGGGGTCGGCAAGACCACCTCGACCATCAACCTGGGCGCCGCGCTGGCCGAGTACGGACGCCGGGTGCTGCTCGTCGACTTCGACCCGCAGGGCGCGCTCTCCGTCGGCCTCGGCGTCAACCCCATGGAGCTGGACCTGACGGTCTACAACCTGCTCATGGAACGCGGTATGGCCGCCGACGAGGTGCTGCTGAAGACCGCCGTGCCGGGGATGGACCTGCTGCCCAGCAATATCGACTTGTCGGCCGCCGAAGTGCAGTTGGTCTCCGAGGTGGCGCGTGAGTCGACGCTTCAGCGCGCGCTCAAGCCGCTGGTCGCCGACTACGACTACGTCATCATCGACTGCCAGCCGTCGCTCGGTCTGCTGACCGTCAACGCGCTGACCGCAGCGCACCGGGTGATCGTCCCGCTGGAGTGCGAGTTCTTCGCGCTGCGCGGTGTCGCGCTGCTCACCGAGACCATCGAGAAGGTCCGCGAGCGGCTCAACCCCGAACTCGAACTCGACGGCATCCTGGCCACCATGTACGACTCGCGCACCGTGCACAGCCGCGAGGTGCTGGCCCGCGTCGTCGAGGCGTTCGACGACCACGTCTTCCACACCGTCATCGGCCGCACCGTCCGCTTCCCGGAGACCACGGTGGCTGGCGAGCCGATCACGACCTACGCCTCCAACTCCGTTGGCGCGGCCGCGTACCGACAGCTCGCCAGGGAGGTGCTCGCCCGGTGCCACGCCGAGTGAGTCTCCCCGGAGCCGACGAACTGTTCCGTACCACAGGGGGAATGGCGCTCCAGCCGTCAACTCCCCGGCAGCACAACAACGGTGACGCCACCACGTCCGCCGAGCGGCTGCGCTCGGTACCGGCGGCCGACGAGGACGGTACCGCCGCCGCGCGCCGCGCTGAGGACGACGAGCCGGGCGGCGAGGACGCGGCTCGCCGTGAGCAGGCCGACGCCAAGGCCACGGCGGCCGCGGAACACACCCGCTCCGACGCCCCCGAGGCGCCCAGCCCGACCACCCCGGCGCAGCGCCGCCCCGCGCAGGAGCACCCGGCGCCGGAGCGTCGGCGGCGCGGCGCGCCCAACCGCCGTCCCAGCGGCCGGGAACGGCACGACGAGAAGATCACGGTCTATGTCTCCGCCGAGGAGCTGATGGACCTCGAACACGCCCGGCTGGTGCTGCGCGGTGAACACGGCCTCGCCGTGGACCGGGGCCGCATCGTGCGCGAGGCGGTCGCCGTGGTGCTGGCCGACCTCGAGTCGCGCGGCGACGCGAGCATCCTCGTCCGCCGTCTGCGCGGCCGCTAGACGCTCCGCTGGGGGTGCGGCTCGACGCTCCGCTGGGGATGCGGCAGTGTGCCGTCGGTTGTCTGCAGCGCCGTTGTGGCTGGTCGCGCCCACGCGGCGGAGCCGCACATGAACACAGCCCCGCGCCACTTCGGGGCGCTAGCTGGCGCGCTGTGCGGTAGGGCGGTTTTCCGGGGGGAAGCCCGCCGGACGCCCTCGCGAAACGCGACATCGTGTGGCGAACCTGGATAGGGTGCCGGTTCGGCCGACCACCCGCCCCGCCCTGTTGGAACACGATGACCGCAGCTGACCGCCCCGCCCGCCGCCCGCTGGGCCGAGGAGCGGCGCACCAGGCCCCGCCGCAGGCCGACTCCGGCACCGCGCTGGCCGAGCCGGGTTCGCAGCCGGAGGCCGGGCGGGCGACGGACACCGTGCCGCCACAGCCGGGCCCCACGGAACCGGCGCCCGCGACCGTACCGGAACCGGCGCCTCCAGGGACCACCGAACCGGCGGCCCCCACCGCGTCCGAACCGCCCGCACCCGAACCGCCCGCGTCCGAACCGCCCGTCGCCGCCGCGCCGGAGGCCGTGCCGGATGCCCAACCGGCCGTCGCGGACGGCCGGTTCACCGTTCGGCTGGAGAACTTCGAGGGCCCCTTCGACCTCCTGCTCCAGCTGATCTCCAAGCACAAGCTGGACGTCACCGAAGTCGCCCTGTCCAAGGTCACCGACGAGTTCATCGCGCACATCCGCGCGATGGGCGCCGACTGGGACCTGGACCAGGCCACCGAGTTCCTGGTCGTCGCGGCCACCTTGCTGGACCTGAAGGCAGCCCGGTTGCTGCCCGCGGCCGAGGTCGAGGACGAGGCCGACCTGGCCCTGCTGGAGGCCCGCGACCTGCTGTTCGCCCGGCTGCTCCAGTACCGCGCGTACAAGCAGGTCGCGCAGATCTTCGCCGACCGCCTGGACGCCGAGGGGTTGCGCTACCCCCGCACCGTCGGCCTGGAGCCGCACCACGCGGAACTGCTGCCGGAAGTGGCCATCAGCATCGGCCCGGAGGGGTTCGCCAAGCTGGCCGTCAAGGCGATGCAGCCCAAGCCCCGGCCGGCGGTGTACGTGGAGCACATCCACGCGCCGCTGGTCAGCGTGCGCGAGCAGGCGGACATCGTCATCGCCCGGCTGCGCGCAGTGGGCACCGCGTCGTTCCAGGAACTGACCGCCGACGCCGCCGACACGCTCACCGTCGTCGCCCGCTTCCTCGCGCTGCTGGAGCTGTACCGGGAGAAGGCGGTCGCCCTGGACCAGGAGCAGGCGCTGGGCGCTCTCCAGGTCCGCTGGACCGGCGGCGAGGGCACCGGACAGCCGCTGGTCACCGACGAGTTCGACCAGGAACCCGGGGTAGGGAAGGATGGCCGGGATGACTGAGCAGCACGAGGCACCCGCGGCAGTGCCGTCCGTCGCCGACCTCGACGTGAAGCCCGCGCTCGAGGCGGTGCTGATGGTGGTGGACGAGCCCGCCACCGAGGAGCACCTGGCCAAGGTGCTGGAACGGCCGCGCCGCGAGGTCGCCGACGCGTTGCGCGAACTGTCCGACGAGTACGCGCGGGACCGGCGGGGCTTCGAACTGCGGTTGGTCGCGGGCGGTTGGCGGTTCTACACCCGGCCGCAGTTCGCGCCCGCGGTGGAGAAGTTCGTGCTCGACGGCCAGCAGGCCCGGCTCACCCAGGCCGCGCTGGAGACCCTCGCGGTGGTCGCGTACCGCCAGCCGGTCAGCCGCTCCCGGGTCTCCGCGGTGCGCGGGGTGAACTGCGACGGCGTGATGCGCACCCTGCTCCAGCGCGGTCTGGTGGAGGAGGCTGGGACGGAACCCGAGACAGGTGCGATCCTGTACAGGACGACGAACTACTTCCTGGAACGGATGGGCCTGCGCGGCCTCGACGAGCTGCCCGAGCTGGCCCCGTTCCTCCCGGAGGCGGACGCGGTCGAAGCGGAGTCCCCAGAAGGGATCCCGTCATTCGACCCGGACGCCCCCGACACGACCTCGACTACGGAACACTGATGCGAAGCAGCGGCAGGAACAGCGGAAACCGGAACTACCGGGGGGCGGGCAACCAGCGCGACGACAAGTCCAAGCGCGCCGGTCGCCCCCGTCCCGAGGAGCGCCGCTACGACGTGGGCGGTCACGGAACCGCCGGATCCGGCAAGCAGGGCAAGCCGGGTGGGCCCGGCAAGCCCGGCACCGGCAAGAAGGCCGTCCAGGGCCGCAGGACCGCCCCGGCCCGGCCGCGCGAGTACGAGGCCCAGATCGAGGAGCGCAACCGCGCCCGGCACGACAAGCCGCAGCTGAAGCTGCCCAAGACCTTCCCCGGTGCCGAGCAGGAGGGCGAGCGGCTGCAGAAGGTGCTGGCCCGCGCGGGCCTGGGCTCCCGCCGCGCCTGCGAGGAACTGATCGAGCAGCGCCGGGTGGAGGTCAACGGCAAGATCGTGACCGAGCAGGGCCTGCGCGTCGACCCGGAGAAGGACGAGGTCAAGGTCGACGGGCTCACCGTCGCCACCCAGGCCTACCTGTTCTTCGCGCTCAACAAGCCCGCCGGTGTGGTCTCCACGATGGAGGACCCGGAGGGCCGCCCGTGCCTCGGTGACTACGTCACCAACCGGGAGACCCGGCTGTTCCACGTCGGCCGACTGGACACCGAGACCGAGGGCATCATCCTGCTCACCAACCACGGGGAGCTGGCCAACCGCCTCACCCACCCGCGCTACGGCGTCACCAAGACCTATCTCGCCGCCATCCAGGGGCCGCTCCCGCGCGACCTGGGCCGACGGCTGAAGGACGGCATCGAGCTGGAGGACGGCTACGCCCGCGCCGACAGCTTCCGGGTGGTGGAGAACACCGGGAAGAACTACCTGGTCGAGGTCGCGCTGCACGAGGGCCGCAAGCACATCGTGCGCCGCATGCTCGCCGAGGCGGGCTTCCCGGTCGACAAGCTGGTGCGCACCCGCTTCGGTCCGATCGCCCTCGGCGACCAGAAGTCCGGCTGGCTGCGGCGGCTGACCAACACGGAGGTCGGCATGCTGATGAACGAGGTCGGCCTGTAGGACCCGCACCGCGGCGGGCTGGGGCGCGGCGGGCCACGGTGCGGCCGGCCGCGCCGTGGTGGCTTGCGGGGCGGTGGCTTGCGGTGCCGCAGGCGGCGCCGCGGTGGCTTGCGGTGCGGCGGGTCGCGCCGTGGTGGGTTGCGGTGCGGTGGGTCGCGGTGCCGCGGGCGGCGCCGCAGTGGCTTGCGGGCGTCCGGACACCGCCGGGCTGCTGCGTCGTGGTCGCTCACCGTCGCGGCGGTCGATCTGCCGGGGGTTTGCTCCCACCCGGCAGACCCCGAGGCTCGCCCCCCGCACACGTCCCCTGGGGGCCTGGGGGCTTGCCCCCAGAAAGACTCCGCCGCGACGGCGAGTAACCACGACGAACCGGGTCCGGCGGTGTCCGAACGCACCGCCACCCCCCAAAAAAACCAGGACCCAAGCCCGTCCGGCTAGGACCAGAGCTTCAGGCTGAGCGCCCGCCCCTCCGCATCCCGTTCCACCTCCAGCATTCCGGCGACCGCCGTCCGGTTGATCCGCCCGTACACGTGCGGGAAGAGGACGGTGGGCGCGGTACCCGGCGGCGGCGCCCCCGTGGGCGGCTCCCACCGCACCGGGGAGTCCAGCGCGTCCTCGTCGATGAGCAGCACCATCAGCGGGCCTACCGCGTCCCGGTAGAACGCGTCGGCCACCGCCAGCGCCGTGGACTCGTCGGGCGAGCAGTGCACGAAGCCGTCCTCGGCGAGCGTGGGCGGTGCGTACGGCCGCTCCGGGACGCGCAGCCAGTCGTCCAGCGGGACCACATGGAAGATCATGCGCAACGTTCTACCGGACGCGGCGCCCGAAGCCCGCATGGCCGGGACCGAAACGACCACCGGATCGGCGCAGTGGAAAAATGGCGCCATGCGAACCGCCGCCGTAATCGGCACCGGACTGATCGGCACCTCCGCCGCCCTGGCCCTGGCCAGCCGCGGGGTCACCGTCCACCTCCGCGACCACGACCCGGACGCTGCCCGTACCGCCGCCGCGCTCGGTGCCGGGACCACCGACGAGCCGCAGGGACCGGTCGACCTGGCGGTCGTCGCGGTGCCCCCGGCGCACGTCGCCAGGACGCTGGCGGAGGCACAGCGCGCCGGGCTGGCCCGCGGCTACCTCGACGTGGCCAGCGTCAAGGGCGGCCCGCGGCGCGATCTGGAGGCGCTGGGCTGCGACCTGTCGCAGTACATCGGCACGCATCCGATGGCGGGCCGGGAGCGGTCGGGCCCGCTCGCGGCCACCGCGGACCTGTTCGAGGGCCGCCCATGGGTGCTCACCCCGACCCCGAGCACCGACACCGAGGTGCTCAACCTGGCCCTGGAACTGGTCGCGTTGTGCCGCGCGGTCCCGGTGGTGATGGACGCCGACGCGCACGACCGGGCCGTCGCGCTGGTCTCGCACACCCCGCAGCTGCTGTCCAGCATGGTCGCCGCCCGCCTTGAGCACGCCGACGAGACCGCAGTGCGGCTGTGCGGCCAGGGCATCCGCGACGTGACCCGGATCGCCGCGTCCGAGCCGGAGATGTGGGTCGACATCCTGTCCGCCAACCCCGGGCCGGTCGCCGATGTGCTGGCCGAGGTCGCGGCCGACCTCGGCGAGACGGTGGAGGCGCTGCGTTCCCTGCAGTCGGCGGATGACGCCAAGCGGCGGGACGGTGCGGCGGGCATCGAGCGGGTGCTGCGGCGCGGCAACGCCGGACGGGTGCGGGTGCCGGGCAAGCACGGCGCGGCGCCCACGGTGTACGAGTCCGTGGTGGTGCTCATCGGCGACCAGCCCGGCGAGCTGGCCCGGGTCTTCGCCGACGCGGGCGCCGCCGGGGTCAACATCGAGGACGTGCGCATGGAGCACGCCACCGGCCAGCAGACGGGCCTGCTGCAACTGATGGTGGAGCCGAAGGCGGTGCCGGTGCTGATCGCCGCGCTGCGCGAGCGCGGCTGGTCCATCAGGCAGTAGGCCGCCGGGACAGCATCCCGCCCGCGGCCGGTAACCTTGTCGTTGGCGTTCTGCTCCCACCCGTGTACGAAAGGTCCCCCAGCTGTGGAAACTCCGGTGATCGTCGCCATCGACGGCCCTTCCGGCACGGGCAAGTCGAGCACGTCGAAGGCGGTCGCGGCCAAGCTGGGGCTGAGCTACCTGGACACCGGCGCCCAGTACCGGGCGATGACGTGGTGGATGCTGAGCAACGGCGTCGATGTCAACGACGCCGCTGAGGTGGCCACCGCCGCCCACAAGCCCACCATCGTCTCCGGCACCGACCCGGCCGCCCCGACCATCACGGTGGACGGCGCGGACGCCACGGGCCCGATCCGCACCCAGGAGGTCACCGCGGCGGTCAGCGCGGTCAGCGCGGTGCCCGAGGTGCGCGCCCGACTGGTGGAGCTGCAGCGCTCGGCCGCCGCCGCGGCGCCGAACGGGATCGTGGTGGAGGGCCGGGACATCGGCACCACAGTGTTGCCGGACGCCACCTTGAAGGTCTTCCTGACCGCCTCCGCCGAGGCGCGGGCGGCCCGGCGCAACGGCGAGCTGAAGGGCAAGGAGGCGGCCGACCTCGCCGCCACCCAGGCCGCGCTGGCCAAGCGGGACGCGGCCGACTCCGGCCGTAAGACCTCGCCGCTGGCCAAGGCGGACGACGCGATCGAGGTCGACACCACGGACCTCACCCTCGACCAGGTCATCGAGTGCATCGTCACCCTGATCGAGGAGAAGCGAGCGGCTCGGTGACGCGCACGCAGGGCGCGGTGCCCGGACCGTACGGCGCGGCCGTCGGCCGCCGGATCGGCATCGGCCTGATGAACGGCTGCTGGCGGCCCCGGGTGCTCGGCGCCTGGCGGTTCCCGGCCAGCGGCCCGGTCATCCTCGCGGGCAACCACGCGCACAACATCGACGGACCGATGCTGATCGGCACCGCACCGCGGCCGGTGCACTTCCTGGTCAAGCAGGAGGCGTTCATCGGCCCGCTGGACCCGTTCCTGCGGGGCATCGGCCAGCTGCCGGTGGACCGCGGACGGCCCGACCGGGCGGCGATCAGCGCGGCGCTGGGTGTGCTGGAGCGCGGCGGGGTGCTCGGGATCTTCCCCGAGGGCACCCGCGGCGCCGGTGACTTCGCCGAACTGCGGTCCGGGCTGGCCTACTTCGCGGTGCGCACCGGCGCGCCGGTGGTACCGGTGGCGGTGCTCGGCAGCGCCCGCGCCGGACGGCTCATTCCGGCGCTGCCGCCGCTGGGCAGCCGGATCGACGTGGTCTTCGGCGACCCGTTCGACCCGACCGACGGCAGCGGGCGGCGTACCCGCAGCGCGTTGGACACCGCCACCGCCCGCATCCAGAAGCAGCTGACGGCGCATCTGGAGTACGCCAGGCGCGCCACCGGGCGCGGCTGAGGAAACAACCCAAGACTTCGCTGACAGACGACGAGGAAATACTTCATGGACACCACACACGAGTACGGCGAGCACGGCGCGCTCGGCGACGCCGAGTACGCCGAGTTCATGGAGCTGGCGGCGGAGGAGGGCTTCGACCTCGAAGAGGTGGCCGGCGACCTGGCCGCGGCCGGGCACGGCCCGCTGCCGGTGGTGGCCGTGGTCGGGCGCCCGAACGTGGGCAAATCGACCCTGGTCAACCGGATCATCGGGCGCCGCGAGGCGGTCGTGGAGGACCGTCCGGGCGTCACCCGGGACCGGGTCACCTACGAGGCGAACTGGAACGGCCGCCGCTTCAAGGTGGTGGACACCGGCGGCTGGGAGCAGGACGTGCTGGGCATCGACGCCTCGGTCGCCGCGCAGGCCGAGTTCGCCATCGAGGCCGCCGACGCGGTGGTCTTCGTGGTCGACTCCACCGTGGGCGCCACCGACACCGACGAGGCCGTCGTCAAGCTGCTGCGCCGGGCGGGCAAGCCGGTCGTGCTGTGCGCCAACAAGGTCGACGGCCCCTCCGGCGAGGCGGACGCGGCCATGCTGTGGTCGCTCGGCCTCGGCGAGCCGTACCCGGTCTCGTCGCTGCACGGCCGCGGCACCGGCGACCTGCTGGACGCGGTGCTTGAGGCGCTGCCGGAGGCACCCGCGCAGACCTTCGGCGAGGCGCTCGGTGGGCCGCGCAGGGTGGCGCTGATCGGTCGGCCGAACGTCGGCAAGTCCTCGCTGCTGAACAAGGTGGCGGGCGAGGAGCGCGTCGTCGTCAACGAACTGGCGGGCACCACCCGCGACCCGGTCGACGAGCTGATCCAACTCGGCGGCAAGACCTGGAAGTTCGTGGACACCGCGGGCATCCGCCGCCGCGTCCACCTGACCGAGGGCGCCGACTACTACGCCTCGCTGCGCACCGCCGCCGCCCTGGAGAAGGCCGAGGTGGCGGTCATCCTGATCGACGCCAGCGAGACGCTGTCCGTACAGGACACCCGGATCGTCTCGATGGCCATCGACGCGGGCCGGGCCTGTGTGATCGCGTACAACAAGTGGGACCAGCTGGACGAGGAGCGCCGGTACTACCTGGAGCGGGAGATCGAGCAGGACCTGGTGCAGGTCCAGTGGGCGCCGCGGGTGAACGTCTCCGCGCTCACCGGGCGCCACATGGAGAAGCTGGTTCCGGCGATCGAGACCGCGCTCGCGGGCTGGGAGACCCGGATCCCCACCGGCCGCCTCAACGCCTTCCTCGGCGAACTGGTCGCCGCCCATCCGCACCCGATCCGCGGCGGCAAGCAGCCGCGGATCCTGTTCGGCACACAGGCCGGGACCAAGCCGCCGCGGTTCGTGCTGTTCGCCTCCGGCTTCCTGGAGGCGGGCTACCGCCGCTTCATCGAGCGCCGGTTGCGTGAGGAGTTCGGCTTCGAGGGCACCCCGATCCAGATCTCGGTGCGGGTGCGCGAGAAGCGCGGGCGCAAGAAGTAGCCGCCCCCCGGTGCGCGGGCGCGGTTCAGCGCCCGTGCATCCGGTTGTCGTACGGGGCGACGGCCCCGGACGGGTTGGACTGCCCCGGCGGCAGCGCGGCGGGCCGGTAGCGGCCGTAGGACTGGGTGATGGCCCGCTGTTCGTGCTGTGGCCATGGGCCGCTGCTGTTGAACTGGAGTTCCTCTTCGCCGGTGCGGTCGCCCGGCAGTGCCCGGAACATCCGCCGGTACTCGGAGTACAGCGCGTCGTAGATCGGGGTGGCCGAGCCCGCGAGCGAGTCGTGCGGCGAGCGCATGGGCGGGATCTGGCTCTGGTACGGGCCTCGGGAGAAGGTGTCGTAGGTGTGCACGTATGTACCAACGATTCCCGTACATCCGAGATGCGGGCCGTACGGGGCGAAATGACCGTTCCCTGGGCAAAAGCCCTGTGACAAGGGCCGACGCGGAACGACGAAGGCCGGAGTACCCCCGAACGGGGTACTCCGGCCTTCGTGCCGGTCGGCTGGTTCAGGTACCGGCGAGCGGCATGGTGCCGCCGACCAGTTGACCGGTGCTCGCCGCCCGGTCCAGCGCGTCGCGCAGCAGGTCCTCGCGCGGCTGGCGGCCGATGGTGCCGGCCGGCGCGGCGTAGACGAACACCTTGTTGGAGCGGTTGGCCGCGCTGCGCCAGCCCTCGCTCACCGGCAGCGGCTGGTGCGCCTGCCACCAGGCGGAGGCGTTGGCGGCGTTCGGGCCGCCCTGCAGTACGGCGTGCAGCTTGCCCATCGCCATCAGCACGGACCAGCCGGTCAGCTCGGGCGGCGGGATCTCCAGGTTGCTGACCGGGTGGAACCCCGCCTCGCGGAGCAGTACCAGGAACTCGTCGTGGGAGGAGTTGCCCGGGCGGGCGACTGGGCTGGTGGGTTCGACCACCAGCGCCGGGTGCAGGTTGTCCTGGCAGAGCACCAGGCCACAGGTGATGCCCAGGACCGCCTGCTCCTCCGGGGTCGGCGGGACGGCGGGCGCGGGCGGCTGGTGCTGGTGCTGCGGCTGCGGCTGCGGTGCGACGGCGGGGCTGTCGCCGGTGATGCTGCGCACGGCGACCTGCAACTGCTCCTCGGAGACCGGTACGACCTGCGACGGGATGCATCTGGCGTGCGCGAAGGCGAGCACCGCGGTCTCCTCGCCGACGAACAGCACCGTGCTGGTGGGTTCCTGTTCGGTGTTGCCGGGCGTGCGGCAGGAGGTGCAGTCGTACGGGCCTGGTGCGTTCTCGCCTGACACCAGGCGGGCGGCCTCCTCGTCGCCGATCTCGGCGCGTACCTCGTCGCTGACGTCGAGCATGGGCGGCACGGGGTGACTCCTCGGGGGTGCGTTCGGCGCGAGCCCGGAGTTTCCCGGCTCGCAGTGACAACGGGCCATCTGTGGCAGGGGTCACGCGCGGACTGGCGCGGGTTCAACTAGTCGTATCCGTAGGGTGATCGGTCTCCCGGAATCCCTTACTCCATGTAGATCCTGTGATGTTGTACACGCTTGTGAATACGTGAAGAACCTCACAAGAACGCTGTGTTCCGCTGCGCGGTATCGGAATGAAGCGCCATCAATAGGGCGGAAAACAGCGCACCTTACCGCCGGTAACCGCCAACTGGCCTGGGCAGACCGGGCATTGGTTGATATCGGCGGCTTGTGCTCCCTAGATTCGGCGGCCGTGTGCACAGAGCACCACCCGGGCAGTCCGCACGGAGGATGACGGCGCGTCAGCGCGGTCAGCGGACGGGCGGGACGGGCACGGGGCGCAAACGCGCCCGGTGGACGTCCCGTTGGCACGACAGGGGGAGCCCGGGTCCGTTGAGAAGGGGATTCATGTCCGGACATCCGGAGCGCCGTAAGCCCGAACCGTCCAACACCGCGACGGGACTGCGCCGCAGGGCGCGGGCCGCCGTGCTCGCGGGGGCGGCTGTCGTGGTGCCGCTGAGCGCGATCGCGATCAGCGCGGGGCAGGCGCAGGCCGCCGACTCTGGTGTGTGGGACCGCATCGCGAACTGTGAGAGCGGCGGCGACTGGCACATCAACACCGGCAACGGCTACTACGGGGGCCTTCAGTTCAGCGCGAGCACCTGGGCCGCCTACGGCGGTACGAACTACGCGCCGAACGCCAGCGAGGCCAGCCGCTCGGAGCAGATCGCCGTCGCCAGCCGGGTGCAGGCCGCCCAGGGCTGGGGCGCCTGGCCGGTCTGCTCTGGCCAGGCCGGGGCGTACGGCAGTGCGCCCAGCGAGTCGGCGCCGCACTCCAGCGGTGCGAGCCACCACCGCAGCCACCCGACGTACAAGTCCGCGCCCACCGAGCGCGGCGAGGAAGCGCCGAACACCACCCGGTCCGCCACCCGCGCGGCCGAGTCGGGCCACGGTGACTACACCGTCCGCTCCGGCGACACCCTCAGCGCCGTCGCGGCGGCCCACGGCACCACCTGGCAGCACCTGTACGCCGTCAACAAGCAGGTCATCGGTGACGACCCGAACCTGATCATGCCGGGGGAGCGGCTCAACGTCTGAGCCTGTCCAACTGCCGGAACCACCACAGTCGCGGGCGCAGCGGTAGAACCCGCCGCGACGGCGAGCGACTTGTCTGGTACGTGCGGTCAACGCGCGCAGGACGCACCTGTGTTGGCGAACCCTTCCATGGCGGGATCCGTTCCAGCTCATGGCCGAGCCCGCGGAGCGGCGGTAGCGTGCGGTCGATCCAGGAACGTCGCTCCATCCAGGAACGTCCGGCCCGCCACACGCGGCCCGGAACACCCCGAGGAGGCAGCCGTATGACGGTCTACCAGGCACCTGGCACACCCGGCAGCGCCGTGACCTTCCGCTCCCGGTACGAGAACTGGATAGGCGGCCAGTGGACCGCCCCGGTGGACGGCCAGTACTTCGAGAATCCGACCCCGGTGACCGGGGAGACGTTCACCGAGGTCGCCCGCTCCACGGCCGCGGACATCGAACTCGCCCTGGACGCCGCCCACTCGGCGGCGCCCGGCTGGGGCCGAACCGCACCGGCGGAACGAGCCGCCGTGCTCGGCAGGATCGCCGACCGGATCGAGCAGAACCTGACCCGGCTCGCGGTCGCCGAGGTGTGGGACAACGGCAAGCCGATCCGCGAGGCGCTCGCCGCCGACATCCCGCTGGCCGCGGACCACTTCCGGTACTTCGCCAGCGCGATCCGGGCGCAGGAGGGCTCGATCGCGCAGCTCGACGACGACACCGTGGCGTACCACTTCCACGAACCGCTGGGCGTGGTCGGCCAGATCATCCCGTGGAACTTCCCGATCCTGATGGCCGCGTGGAAGCTGGCGCCCGCGCTCGCCGCGGGCAACGCCGTGGTGCTCAAGCCCGCCGAGCAGACCCCGGCCTCGGTGCTGGTGCTGGCCGAGCTGATCCAGGACCTGCTGCCGCCGGGCGTGGTCAACATCGTCAACGGCTTCGGCGTGGAGGCGGGCAAGCCGCTGGCCGCCAACTCCCGGGTGGCCAAGGTCGCGTTCACAGGCGAGACCACCACCGGCCGCCTGATCATGCAGTACGCGAGCCAGAACATCATCCCGGTCACCCTGGAACTGGGCGGCAAGAGCCCCAACATCTTCTTCGCGGACGTGGCGCGCGAGCCGGACGAGTTCTACGACAAGGCGCTGGAGGGCTTCACCATGTTCGCCCTCAACCAGGGCGAGGTGTGCACCTGTCCGTCCCGGGCGCTGATCCAGTCCAGCGTCTACGACAGCTTCCTCGGCGACTGCCTGGAGCGGACCCGCTCCATCCGGCAGGGCAACCCGCTGGACACCGACACCATGGTGGGCGCCCAGGCCAGCAACGACCAGTTGGAGAAGATCCTCTCCTACATCGACATCGGCACCGCCGAGGGCGCCAAGCTGCTCATCGGCGGCGAGCGCGTCGACCTCGGCGGCGCGCTCTCCGGCGGCTACTACATGGCGCCGACGATCTTCGAGGGCCACAACGGGATGCGGATCTTCCAGGAGGAGATCTTCGGCCCGGTCGTCGCGGTCACCCCGTTCGACGGCTTCGACGACGCGATCTCGCTCGCCAACGACACGCTGTACGGCTTGGGCGCGGGAGTGTGGACCCGGGACGGCAACACCGCCTACCGGGCGGGCCGCGCCATCCAGGCGGGGCGGGTGTGGACCAACTGCTACCACGCCTATCCCGCACACGCGGCCTTCGGCGGCTACAAGAACTCCGGCATCGGCCGGGAGGGCCACAAGATGATGCTGGACCACTACCAGCAGA
This sequence comes from Streptantibioticus rubrisoli, assembly GCF_024436055.1. Classification (GTDB taxonomy): domain Bacteria; phylum Actinomycetota; class Actinomycetes; order Streptomycetales; family Streptomycetaceae; genus Streptantibioticus_A; species Streptantibioticus_A rubrisoli. The sequence continues at coordinate 35,600 of NZ_JANFNH010000004.1, forward strand.
CCAAGAACATCCTTTGCAGCTACAACCCCAAGAAACAAGGATTCTTCTAAAGCCAGTAACAGGGCCGCCCGGCATGGAAGTTGACAGCCGGGTGACCCTCCTTCTCGACAACAGAGCGGAGAACGATCTCCCCTGTTACGCGCACAGCAACATGGCGCTTGCCGCAGGAAGTTCGGTGTCTGTTTTTTTGGGCTGTCTATCGACCAAGCCGTCGTTGCAGCTGGCGACCTACCGTTGGTCGTCTTCCCACGCGACAGCTACTTGGGGGTCGGTCAAGGAGAACAGCACCGCCCTCCGTGCCACGAGCGCGTACAGCATCATGCACCGGCCGAACCCAAGCCACCGTCTGACTAGCGCAGATACCGACCTCCGGCACACAGCGCCGATCCGGCGAGGGACTACCTCGGCGGCCCCGCAGGGATAGGCCGCGCTTTCACGGGGAGGAGTGAGCCACAAGATCCGATCGGAAGAACCGGCCGCACCAAGGACGGAGGAAGCCGTGAAAAGGCCCATCATCCGCCATCCCGCCACCTTGACGACCGCAGTCCTCGTTGCGATTGCCACACTGTTCTGCGTATGGCTTGTTGTGGAACTGGCAGTTCCGATGTTCGGACACACCACCCACAAGTAGGGCTCTGTCAGCCGCAGCGGTCGCTGCCACGGTCGTCGCAAGGCGCTTCAACCCCCCGCCGCGACGCCAACGACAGCGGCCGACGAAAGGTGGTCATGTCCTGTGGCGCACCGGATAGGCGCAGCGCGCGACGCAAGAAGTTCCCTCCCAGCGATGGGGGCGGCGGGCTGCGAGCCCCTCGCGGGGCACTTGGGTGCCTGGACGAGGACCGCCCAGCCAGGGTGGTACCCCCACCTTGGAAAATCGGCCGCACTTGCCAAACAGCCGGGTGGACCCCCTCCTTCGAGGGTGTCCACCCGGCTGTCCCGAAGTGAACTGGTGTCAGGGTCACCATCGGTACCAGCGGGACCGGCTCGCACCTTCACCTGCGCGGACCAAGAATCCGAGCAGCCAGATGGCCAGGACCACAACCGCGACCCACCAAAGGATCTTCAGCGCGAAGCCCGCGCCGAAGAGGATCAGAGCAAGCAGCAGAACCAAAAGCAAGGGACCCATTGTCATACACCTCCATCACAGCCACTGCCCGCACCGTGGGTGATCATTCCTGCAAGTGGGGGGTTTGTCAGTCTCGTAAGTGGTGAGGTGATGTGGGATCACACGCTGGAATGAAATCGGTGAGAGGCACGGGATATGAGTGCCGAGCAGAAGGCCGGGGCGAAGATCGAAAAGACAGTAGGCGCAGTCAAGAAGGCCATGGGCAAGACTGTCGGCGACGACACCTTGACCGCCAAGGGCGAAGCCGAGAAGGCCAAGGGTGACGCCCGCGCCGCTGAGGAAAAGAGCAAGGACTTCCTCGGTCCGCAACAGGTCCTCCCCGGGCGGGGAGATGGAAGCAAAGGGCGCGGACGTGGCCTGGTGCCCCCGCCCGTTGCTGCGCCCGGTTTCACCTGACCGTAGAAGCCGCCGAGGTGGCCGTCCGCCGCAGGCTTGACCGTGCGCTTGAACCCGCTTTCTGCCCAGGGGCTCGGCGGCGGTGGCGCGAAACACCAACCGCCCCCAGCTTCCAATGACCTCGGGCAGCCTTCTGGCCTACTTCGTCGGCCAGCGCAACCGCGACCTACATGGCGTCAGCCCCTTTCAGGGGGCGTCGGAAACCGGTGGGCTCGCTCAGGTCCTTGGCCGGGGCGGGCCTTGCGGACGCGGTCGCGCTGCGCCCAGGCGCTCGGCCGCGCGGACGATGTTGCGGGCCATACCGCCGAAGACGACCGCGTGGAACGGCGAGACGCTCCACCAGTACAGGTGGCCCAGCAAACCGCGCGGATGGAACACCGCCCGCTGCCGGTAGCGCACCTTGCCCGCTGCGCCGTCGTCGGCTCGCTCCACCCGCATCTCCAGCCAGGCCAGGCCGGGCAGGCGCATCTCGGCACGCAGCCGCAGCAGTCGGCCGCGTTCGATCTCCTCCACCCGCCAAAAGTCCAGCGAGTCGCCCACCCTCAGCCGTCGGGCATCACGCCGACCCCGGCGTAGCCCGACTCCACCGGCCAGCCGGTCCAGCCAGCCGCGCACGGCCCAGGCCAGCGGGAAGGAGTACCAGCCGTTCTCGCCGCCGATGCCCTCGATGACGTCCCACAGTGCCTCCGGCGCGACCTCGGCGTCGCGTTCGCGCACGTCGGTGTACAGGCTGCCGCCAGCCCAGTCGGGGTCGGTGGGCATCGGGTCGCTGGGTGCGCCGGGCAGGGAAGCCGACGACCAGCGCGTTGTGACCTGGGCGTCGCGGACGCGCCGCAGCGCCAGGGCGACGGCGCCGTCGAAGCCGATGGGATGGCCGGGAGGATTGGGCACGTAGCGTTCGAGGTCATTCTCCCGGCACACCACCTCGTGCCGCAGGGACTCCGTCAGGGGGCGGGCGATCCGGGCTGGCACCGGCGTCACCAGGCCCACCCAGTAGCTGGACAGGCCGGGGGTGAGGACGGGCACGGGCAGGATCAGCCGCCGGGGCAGGCCGGACACGGCCGCGTAGCGGCGCATCATGTCACGGTAGGTGAGCACGTCTGGGCCGCCGATGTCGAACGTGCGGTTGACTTCTTGGGGCAGTTCGGCGCTGCCGGTCAACAGGCGCAAAACGTCGCGCACGGCGATCGGCTGGATCCGGGTGTGCACCCAGCGCGGTGTGACCATCACCGGCAGCCGCTCGGTGAGGTAGCGCAGCATCTCGAAGCTGGCCGAACCGGAGCCGATGATTACGGCGGCGCGCAGCACGGCGGTCGGCACGCCGGAGTCGAGCAGGATGCGGCCGACCTCGGCGCGGGAGCGCAGATGGGGCGACAGCTTCCGCTCGGGCACCGACTCGGGAGTCAGCCCGCCCAGGTAGACGAGGCGGCCGACGCTTGCCCGGCGGGCCTGCTCGCCGAAGACGCGGGCCGCCTTGCGGTCGGTGTCCTCGAAGCCGCGCCCGGTGCCGAGGGCATGCACGAGGTAGTAGGCCACGTTCACGCCGCGCATGGCCCGTGCGACGGAGTCAGGGTCGGTGACATCGCCTTGGACGATCTCCACCTGGTCGGCCCAGGAGTGGTCGCGCAGTTGGCGTGGGGTACGGACCAGACAGCGCACTTGGTGGCCTGCGTCGAGGAGCTCGGGTACGAGTCGGCCGCCGATGTAGCCGGTCGCGCCGGTCACCAGACACATCAGGCCGCCGCCCTCATGGTGCCCGGCCGGTGTGGTCTCGTCGCCGCTCATCGTCGATCCCGCCGCCTGTCTGCCTGCTCCTGCTCCGCCGCTGTCGTGTCGTGCGGGTCACCTGTCTCTACAGTGCGGACGTGTTTGACGGAGGCGCCCGGGAGCGGGGGCCGGGCGGGTGACGGGTAGCCCGAGCGTGGCGCGCCCAGGCTGGCCGAACCGGCCCGGGGCCTGCCGAGTTCGGCGGTGAACCGTGAGCCGATCAGCGGGCGAGGTCAGGGAGCCACGGCCAGCTCGGAAGGACCGCGAAGCCAGCCAGGAGCGATAGGGGGCTGTAGGCGCCCAGCGGCGAGGCATACAGGCGAAGCCAGCAGCGGCGGTCAGCCACATGGTGGCGGCCGGAGGCCGCCCGGGCAGACGATGGTGGCGTTGGCGGCCGGAGCGGGCCGGTGTGGAAGGTGACCGTGACCAGCGCGGACAACCCCTGAGATCACTGCTGTTGCGCCCAGGTGCCGGGCTCGGCGTAGAGTCAGTACATACAGAGCGAAAATGCGTCAAATTGGGCGAAGCCTGTGAGGGAGTGGCCCGATGTCAACAGGAACGCTTCTGGAGATCATCATCCCCCTCGTGGTGGTGATCGCTCTGATCGCAGGGGCGACGGCACTGGTGATCCGTCGCCGCCATCTGCGGGAGCGCTTCGGCCCCGAGTACGACCGAACCGTTGAAGACGCGGACAGCCGTCTGGCGGGCGAGCGCGAGCTCAGCGCGCGTGAGAAGCGCCATGACGCGTTGGATATCAAGCCGCTGCCCAGCACCACACGGGACCGATATGCGGGGGAGTGGACCCGCGTGCAGCAGGAGTTCGTGGACCGGCCAGAGGTTGCCGTGCGGGACGCGGACCAACTGGTCACCTCGCTGATGCACGAGCGCGGCTACCCGACCGAAGGCTTCGAGCAGCAGATGAAGGACCTGTCGGTCGAGCACGGGCGCACGCTCGAACACTACCGGGCGGCCCACGAGGTCGAAACCCTCAGCGTCCAGCACAAGGCCACCACCGAGCAGTTGCGGGGTGCCATGGTTCACTACCGCAGCCTTTTCGACGAGTTGCTCTCCGACGGTGGCCAAGCCCGGCACGCCCGCGCCTGACCCTCGGCAGCGCGAAGAGACGGAGGACGCCGATGCGACGCGACAACAACACGCCCTATCCCGCCGAAAGCGGCCTGTCCACCGAAGACCTCGCCCAGGCGCGCGAGCGAACGGCAGACGAAGCGCCGCCACCCGAGGCCCCCGCCTACCCAGGCGAGGGCGCTCCCGCCGGGGCGCCGGACATGGCGGGCACAGAAGCAGACGAGGCTCCCCAACTCCTGGCCAGCGAGGAGGCGGACAGCTTTCGGGGGCGCTGGCAGGAGATACAAAGCAGGTTCGTGGACGACCCGCGTGAGGCCGTGCACAACGCCGATGCCCTGGTCGCCGAAGTCATGCAGACTCTGGCCACCACCTTTGCTGAACACAAGGAGGGCCTGGAGGGCCAGTGGCACCGCGGCGAACAGGTGAGTACCGAGGACCTGCGAACGGCCCTGCGGCACTACCGGTCGTTCTTCAACCGCCTGCTCACCACATAAGCCAGGCGGCGCCCGGTGGTGATCGCCCGTCATGAGGCAAACCCGCCTTGGGCGGTGTACGCCACAAAGGGGCGGTCGTCTGGGCGGCCAGGCATGGCCCACGGCTGGTGTAACAGGAGGGCCTGGTGGAAAGCCGCGGGGCGAACGGTGCCTGCACCTTGGTGGTGCGAGCGCCGGGGTGCCATCGCGAACAAGCCGTAGCGGGCCTTGCGGGCGGGGCCCTTTCGCAGCCAGCACAGAAGGGAGGCCGAGCAGGAAACGGCACGAGCCCTTCCCCGCAAGGAGGTGGATGCCCCACGCCGATACGTGAGCGCTTCGCCCGTCCCGCCGCTCTGCCGGACGGCGAAGCACAGCCTTGGGCGGGGACACGAGCGGGTCCCGGGACACATTCACAAATCCCTCTCGGTCCCCGCCAGGCAGTGATCCGTGCCGGGACGGCCCGAGGCTGAGTTTCGGTCAGGAGGCCGTGCAGGAGAGCCACCCAGGAGGCGCATACCCGCGCGTACCGTCTCCCAAGGCGGGTAAGCGACCGCCATGAAGCGACGTCTCGCCGGAGCAAGGCGACTCATTGCCGTTGATCGGGTGGTGTTCGGCCGGATCGCCGCCCGGCCTTGGCCGTTCGCGGCATCGACACTGCCGCGGCTCAGCCGAGCCGCCGACCACGGTGTGCTCTGGTTCGGGGCGGCCGCCGCGATCGCGGGTTTCGGCGGCACGCCCGGACGACGCGCGGCCGGGCGGGGGTTGGCGTCGCTGGCGTTGGCATCGGCGGCGGTGAACACCGTGGGCAAGCGGATGGTGCGCCGACCGCGTCCGCTGCGGGATGGGGTTCCGGTGGTCCGGCAGCTGCGACGGCAGCCGTTCACCACCTCGTTCCCGTCCGGGCACGCCGCCTCGGCCGCCGCCTTCGCGGCCGGAGTGGGTTTTCAATCCCCGCGCTGGGGTGCGCTGGTGGCACCGGTGGCGGCGTCCGTGGCGTTCTCCAGGGTGTACACCGGCGTTCACTATCCGAGTGACGTGCTGGTCGGCGCGGCCATCGGGGTGGCCGCCGCTGTCGTGGTGCGTGCGCTCGGATCCGATCGGCGGGAGCCGAAGCCACCGCGCGCGGCGGCCCCGGCGCTGGACGCCGGTGAGGGTTTGGTCGTCGTAGTCAACAACACCTCGGGCGTGCCACCGCTTCTGGTGCCGCACGCCGAGCGGCTGCGGGCCGCCGTGCCGAAGGCACACGTGATCGAGGCGACCGAGGACGACGACCTTCCCGCACTCCTGGAGAAGGCGGCCTGCCTTGCCGCTGAGCGGGGCGGCGCTCTGGGCGTTCACGGTGGCGACGGGACCGTCAACGCGGCGGCGGCGATCGCCACCCGGGAGGGCGTACCGCTCGCGGTGTTCCCCGGCGGTACACGCAACCACCTCGCGATGAGCCTCGGCGTCCAGGAGATCGAGGACACTGCCCGCGCTGTGCGGAACGGCCAGGCCACCGCGATCGACCTCGGGTACTTCACCGGAGTCGACGGGGAGCGCGTTGTGTTCGTCAACACCTTCAGCGTGGGCGCCTACCCGGAACTGGTGCGCGTCAGGGAACGCTGGTCGCGCCGTCTGGGCAGTTGGCCCGCGAGCGTGCTCGCGGCGCTGCATGTGTTGCGCACCGCCGAACCGGTGCCGGTGGTCCTCGGTGGCCAACGGCGCCTGGTGTGGCTGGTGTTCGTGGGGAACTGCGCCTATCGCGGCACCGGAGTGGCACCCCTGCGCCGAAGCGACCTGGCGGACGGTGTGCTGGACGTGCGGGTGGTGGACGCCGGCGCGTTCGCCCGCACGAGGTTGATGGCGGCGGCCGTCACGGGAGCGTTGGGGCGTTCCCCGGTCTACTCCGCCAAGAAGCTGCAAGGCCTGCTCATCGAAGGGCTCGGCGAGGACACGCACCTGGCCTACGACGGTGAAGTCAGGCGTGCCCCGAGCACGGTGCGCATGGCCAAGTCACATAAGGCGCTCGTCGTCTATCACCCCGGAGCGTGAGCTCCGCGCGAGCGATCGAGCGGGGAAGGACATGAGTGGGAGGGGGAGTTGTGCTCACCGGGAGGGGGCGCGCCTGGGTGACGGCGCTGGGGCAGACTCCCGTCACGGCCTGGAACGAGGACCTCACAGACTGGGCCGCGGCGCTCACCTACTACGCCGTGCTGGCGTTCTTCCCGGTCCTGCTCGTCGTCCTGTCGGTGCTCGGCCTGTCCGTTCCGGGCTCCGCGCCGGGAGCCATCGACCACATCACCCAGGTGGTGCCCGCCGCCTCCCGCGGGCCGCTTCGAGGAAGTCTGCTGAAGATGTCCCAACAGCCGACTACCGCATGGACTTTGGTGGCTCTGGGAATAACGGGCTCGCTGTGGTCGGGGTCCAGCTACCTCAGTGTCTTCCGCCGCGCCCTGCACGCCATGTACGGGGTGGACAGCCACCGCCCGGTATGGCACACGGCGCTGCGTATCGTGATCACCGCGCTGCTGGTGATCCTCCTTCTCGTGGCCAGCGCCGTCACCCTCATGGCGACAGGCGGGACCGCCCGTCGGCTGGGCAGGTTGCTGGACCTGGACGGTGCCACACTCGCCGCGTGGGAGCTGTTGCGGTGGCCCGCCGTGCTGTGCCTGGCTGTCGTGCTGACACTGGTGGTCTTCCGTACCGGACCCGCCGCCTCCCGGCCTCTGCGCCGGATGGCGCCGGGAGGGGTGGTGGCGGTGCTGCTGTGGCTGACCGCGTCGGCTGGCTTCGCCGCGTACGCCTCCCACGTCAGCACCTACCAGCGCGTCTACGGTTCGCTCGCGGGCGTCGCGGTGTTCCTCGTCTGGCTGTGGCTCTCCAACCTCTCCCTGCTGCTGGGCGCCCAGTTCAACGCCCAACTGGCGAAGGCGGAACGCGGCGACCGCCCTCCGGCGGGCCCGGCGGTGAGGCGGTGGCGCATGCGCCGACGTTCGCCGGGGAGGCGCACTCGCGGTTAGACGGGCGGTGTGTGGTCAGGGGTGAAACGAACGGGAGCGAGATGGCCTTTGCTGAAGCCTCATCCGCTGGTGCTGCGCGACTGCGCCTCCGGTTGGCTCCCGCCAATTCATTGAGTGAGGTATGGAGATGATCTTCCTCGTAGCCGCGTTCATGCTGTTCGGCGTTCTTCTGGGCGCGGTGGTACACCTGCCGTTGCCCGCGACCGTTGCCATCGCCACCGTCATCGTCGGCTGGCTGGTGATCTACCTCGTGCGCCGGCGACAGTCTCACGATCGAACCAACTGACCACGGGCTAATCGAGTCCAAGGAGAGGATATGGGTACCGAAACGCCCGTACGCGACCGACCGGCCTCCTTGCGGTACGCCAACAGTATGGCCGCCGCGTCGTTCATCTTCGGCCTGGTGGGCATTCTGGTGTTCAACGTGCTGTTCGGCCCCGCGGCCATCGTCCTCGGCGGTCTTGCTCTTCTTCGCGGCACCACCCGCCGCGCTCGTGCCCGCCTTGGAATCTGCCTTGGGGCGGCGGACTTGGTAATGCTGGCCGTTCTGACCTCCCTAGACCACACCGTGAGCTGGTAGTAGAGGACTTGGCCAGCGGTTTTCCACCCAGTGCCCCAGCCCTGTCACAGCCCAAGACCCGAGGCAGAGCGCCCAACCCCCACGTCGGCCCAAGGAGAATCTCCATGCAGGCACTGATATGGCTGGGCATCCCTCTCATCGCCGGGATCAGCGCCAGCGCATAGGCGGTCGCCGCCCGCGGCAGGCGGTGGACGTGCTCCTGCGCCCCGTCGAGGAACCTGCCAGCAAATCCTCAGACGCCGGACGGTCTCGGACCCACATAAACTGGACGAAGACCTCCGTACCAAGGCGACGGAGTCTGGAAGATCGAGGAGGTAGCGTGATCGCGAAGTATGCGGCTGCCGGTGCCTGACGGGGGACGACGCCGACGGCAGTGAGACTGGATGGACACCTACCGGCGGCACGTGGAACACCCGCGTGACAGTGGCCGGGACAAACCCGTTAAACCCGGTCGTGGTCCGGATCCAGAGCTGCACACAAACTCTCTGGTGAAGCTGGAGCCGGAAGTAATCGCCTACCGACAGCGGCGGTGAACCGCGTCACTCCCCAGTCAAGCCTGCGACCCTGCCAGGGGAGAGCGAACGGAACCCTGCGCCTCCGAGTTGAAGAAGCCCTTCGACTCGCTGAGGAGCAGAGCACCATCAGCAGAACAACCGAAAACACCGGCTTCACCTGCGAGAACTGCGGAAAGGCCGTTACGGCACTGGTCAACGGAAGCTACCGCAATCACTGTCCGTACTGCCTGTTCTCACAGCACGTGGACATCACACCCGGAGACCGTGCCAACGGCTGTCGCGCGCTCATGCGCCCGGTCGCCGTCGAGTACCACTCCGCCAAAAGATACATGATCGTCCATCAGTGCACCGGCTGCGGCACCCGCAGCCGCAATCGCATGGCCGACGACCCGCACCAGAGCGACGACCTCGACACCGTCCTCTCTCTGATGCACCAAGCCATCGGCCCTCACGAAGCCAGACGCCCAAACCCGCGTCGAAGGAGACATATCTGACGCCTCCTGCGGCTCCCGCCCACCAGGCCGGGAGCCGCCTTTCTACTCTTTTCGGCGCCAAAAGGGGGCCTGACCCGATCCTTCGCCAGCCAGACGCCCTTCGGCCGACCCACTCTAAGCAGTGGGCGGATTGCTCCGTACCGCCAACTCGCTTGCAAACCCTGCGGGTTGGCCGGATTGCGGTTCTACGGATGGCGTTCGATCCGCCAGACCGCGAGGGCGCAGATGCCGCTGCCGATGCCGTAGCAGGCGCCGCGCAGTAGGTAGGTGGCGGCGTCGGCGCGGCGGGCGCGAGCCCAGCGCCGGACGCGGGAGACGGGAGCGGGCGTGGTGTTGGTGTCCGTGCCCGGCTCCGCGTTCGGCTTGGTGGTGACGTTCGGCGTCGTGTTCGTGGGGGAGTTGCCGGAAGGCGTGGCCGGGGTGGGGGTGGCGGGCTCACGCTGGGGCATTGGGACCGTCCTTCGGTAAGGGTGTCCTGGTGAGGAGCCTGTCGGCGGTCGGTGGCCTGGGAACCGGGGACTGCCAGGCGGGCTCCTTTGCTGTTTGCTGTTTTCGGGGATCAGTGCTGCAGGCGGTCGGCGATTTCGCGTTCGGGGCGGCAGACCAGGACGCAGTCGGTGTCGTCGCGGGTGGCCAGGCGCTCGACTTCCGCGGTCAGCGCGGGCTCGCGGGCGGGGGCGGCGGGTCGGTGGCGCCTCAGGAAGAAGCGGCCCATGAACTCCACCATGGCGTCCTCGGCGCCGAGGCTGCTCAGCAGTTGACGGAGCCAGTGGTCGGCCTCGGCGTTCTCGCCGCGGGCGAGGTGGTGCAGGTGGAGGCAGTAGGCGGCCATGCGGTGGCCTGCCCCGGCGGCGAGCTGCCACCAGAACTGGGCGCTTTCGGGGTGGTCGGCCTGGTACAGCATGCAGGCGAACACCTGGGCGCCGTCTATGTCGAGGTCCTCCAGCGGGCCGCGGGTCTCGTCGGGGCCGTCCTCGCCGATGGCGGAGGCCAACTCCTCGACGTGGCTGGCGGCACCGGGCTGGTCGAGCACCGAGCACACGACCGCCGACAACTGGTGCCGGGCCCGCGAGACGGTCGGCACGTCGTCGTTGGTCTCCCAGGCCCGGCTAGGCGGGGGGACGTATCCGGCGTCTTCGGCGAGATGGCGCAGTGCGGTACCGACGTCGATCGGGCGACGCTTGGCCTCCGCCTGCTCGCCGATGTTCGCCAGGAGCTGTTCGATACTGCTCATTCGGTGTCCCCTTCCGTCTTCAGAAGCGAGGGCACCGCCAGTTCCAGGCGCTCCTTGGCCTTGCGGCAGTGGTGACCGACCGTGCTGGCGCTTACGCCCATGTACCAACTGACCTGCTGCACGTCGCACTTGAGCACGAACCGCAGCACTGCGGCGTCGAACTGCCGCGGAGGCAGCTTGGTCAGCGCCTCGATCACGCCTGCGTCGCCGGGCAGCCTCTTCAGCCTCTTGCGGAAGGCGCTCAACGCCTCGGATATGACGACCCGTCGGAAGATCGCCCACACCTGCTGCTGCAGATTGCTTTCCTCCAGCAGCGCGTCCCAGTGCCGCAGGATCTCCAGGAACGCCCGGTGCACCGCGTCCTCGGCGGCCGCGTTGTTGCGCAGCACCACGTAGGCGTAGCGATGGAAGGTCTCCTGGTTGGCCAGGTACAGTGCCTCCCAGTCCAAGGGCAGGGGTAGCACGCTGTCCTGAGCCACCGGGGCGCCGCGGTCCTTCGTGGACCTGTCTTCTTCGGTCATGAGTCCTCTTCGTTGAGGGTTGAAGCGCAGGACGGGCGCCAAGTTCGGTCACGCCGCTCGCTTTTGAGGACTACTCAACCCCGCGGAACGCGCGTACGCGCATCCCCGCCATCGCGAGATATGACACCGTGATGATCATTGGCAGCACAACGTGACTGCGTACCATCTGGTAACCCGCAGTGAAGTGCGCTTTCACCGACGGTGACGCAGCTTGTCCGAACCTTTCGTCAACCCCGTGACGCTAGTCACACCCGAAAGCGGTCGCCGCCCACGTCCGCCGCCACCTTGTTCAGGCGGTGTGATGCGGGAGTTCCCCGGCGGTCGCTGCCCCGAGGCACCGCAGGATGCGGTTGTTGACGTACTCGGGATGCTCGATGGAGGGGCCGTGCCGCGTGTCGGTGACCAGTTCGACGTCCACGTTCGGCGTGAGCCGTTGCGCCCGGTCGCGTGTGGGGGAGGCGTGGAGCAGTGGGCTGCGGTCGCCGATCAGCAGCGTCCTCGTCGGCCAGCGCACCGCGGAGGCCCCTTCGGACGTCCCGCGTCACCACATCGACCGCATCTTCACGCCTGAGGCAGACGGCGGACACGGCTAGCGAGGAACTCCCCGTGGCCGACTCTGGTATGTCTCGGCAGGGGCTGGCACCCCAGCCGCCAAGCGGTAACACTGTTCCATCGGCCGACTCCTGACGCCGGGGGACGTGCCCGCTGGTTCCCTGCCCCACCGCTGCTCAACGACCAAGATCCGGACCGCGCGCGGACCAACTCCGTTTCGCAGACAGCCGATTCCGTCCGTTGCCGCTGGTCAGAAGGGGATGACTCGATGTACCACCATGAGACCGAGGATCCGCTGGTGAGCTACGCCCCGCAGGGGCCCGGGCTGTTCTGATGGGTGCGGCCGAGGCGCGCCGGGTCGGGTGTACCGAGGAGGCGGCGCGGTTGCTGCGCCGCCTCGGGCAGTCGCACGGTCCGTTGATGTTCCACCAGTCGGGCGGCTGCTGCGACGGCAGTTCGCCGATGTGCTACCCGGCGGGGGAGTTCCTCGTCGGCGACGCCGACGTTCACCTCGGGGACCTCGATGTGCCCGGGATGGATCCGGTGCCGGTCTGGATGGCGCGGGACCAGTTCGCGTACTGGAGCCATACGTATCTGACGATCGACGTGGTGCCGGGGCGCGGCAGCGGGTTCTCGTTGGAGGCGCCCACCGGCCAGCGCTTCCTGATCCGGTCACGGCTGTTGACCGACGAGGAGCTCGCAGCGCTGGGCTGGCGGCCTCCGCGAGGGCGGTCCGCGTTGTGAACACGTGAACAGCAAGAGGGTGATGTGGAGGAATAGTGGGTTCCGTTCTGGCTATTCCGCTTGCCGTTACGCATTAACCCCGCAGGCGGTTCCGCAATTGCCCGACCGGCACTCTGGACAGTCTTCCTGATAATCAGGATGGTCGGTGCACGGATGATTTCCGGCGGGCGTGGCGGCGTATTTCGCGGAGGCGGGATCGGCCCAGTGCGCGGGTGATCGGGGCGGCAAACGCCGCGGCCCGCACTGTGACAGAAGCGTGACGATGGCGCCGGGTCCCTCCCCTCGGCGGCGGCCGCCGAGCGGTCGTACGGTGGCGGACATGGCACCCTCTGCACCCTCACCGACCCCCGGTCCGGTACCGGAGGACAACATCGAGCGCTACGTCGGCATGACCCCGCGGGAGGCCGAGCGGACCGCCGTCCGGCACGGCTGGACGACGGTGCGGGCGCTGCCGCCGGACGCGGTGATCACCCTGGAGTACCTCGCCGGGCGGCTGAACCTCACCGTCCAGGACGGCGTGGTCACCCGCTGCTGGGCGGGCTGAGCGCGGACGCGCCGACGGCCCGCGGGGGGAGTTGTGCGTACCGCTCCCCGCGGGCCGTCGACGGTTTCTGGTGTGTTGTACGGGTTCCGGCTCAACCTCGGTGCCCGGTCGGGCGGGCCGGCCGCTCGGCGTGCGGTGGGCGGCGGTTGCCGGGCGCCGGGACCGCCGCGCGGTCGTGGCGCGCGGTGTGGCCGCGCAGGCCGTGGTGTGCGGCTCGGGCGGTCGCGGTGGCCGTGGTGGCCGCGGTGGGGCGGGCGGGGGCGCCCGCGCCGACCGGCTGGAGCAGCGGGGCGTCGTCCGCGGCACCGCGCGGGGGGATGACGCCGGAGCGGGCGGCGATCGGCGAGACGGTGACCGGCGTCGGCAGCCAACGGGAGCGCAGCTGCGCCCACTTCACCAGCAGCCACTGCTCGGCGCGGCCGATCACCGGCTCGCACCACGGCAGCGCCAGCAGCACCAGCAGTCCCGCGCACCAGCCGCTGAGCACATCGCTGACCCAGTGCGTACCGAGATAGATCGTGGTCATGCCCACGGCCAGCGAGAGCACCGCGCTGACCACCGACAGCACCCGCCTGGCCCGTGGCGTGGTGGCCAGATACGCGAGGATCCCCCAGGTCACCACCGCGTTGGCGGTGTGCCCCGAGGGGAATATGTCGCCGCCCCCGAAGAGTTCGGCGGAGCCGATCGTGGTGGCGTAGTGCGGGCCGAGCCTGCCAAGTCCGTACTTGACCGCGCCCACCGTGATGTTGAGCAGCAGCAGCGCGGTGCCGAGCACCAGCAGTGGGCGCAGCGAGCGCTGCTTCCAGGTGCGCCAGCTCAGCCAGGCCGCGACCATCACCGCCGTCGGACCGCGCTGTCCGAGGACCACGAAGTAGTCCAGGAACGCGTGGAACTGCGGCCACTGCTTGTACGGCCGGAACAGCATCACCTGCCAGTCCAGTCGCACCAACTGGGACGTGCCGAGCACGGCCGCGACTATGGCCGCGTAGGCCACCGTGGTGGTGCCGAACAGCACCCGGCGTGTTCGGCTCATCCCTGGGACCTCGTGGTCGCTCGGCGGCTCCGGCTCTAGCCGTCGCGCCGAGTCGGCGAGGATTCGGTCAGTACGCACACAATCGACGTTACAGCGTGTGACGGCTGTGTTTGGTCGAACGGACCTTTTTGTGATGACGATGTGATGTGGCAACAGTCACGCGATGTCGGGCAGCTCACATTTTTCCACTTGTTCTGAGCGTGGTTGAGCGGTGGCGCCGCAGCGGTGTTCCGCATTTACGCCGGTTATTTTCCGGTGGATTCCCGGGAATTGGTCCGGCCGGTTTTCCCGGTCCGGGTGAAATCTGACACATCGTCAGCTTCGGTCGCCGGTCGCGTTCCGTTTCAAGATCCTTAACCTTGGAAGGCCAACGCCGGGTCAACGCACGGGGACGCCGGAGCGACTCCTGGTGTGACCAAGGCCACCTTGTCGCTACCCCGTCGGCGCTGGCCGGAAGCCGATGGTCGTCCCGGGAGGGCGACCGACACCTGCGGCCGGGCCGCCCCACTCGCGTAACCTGGCGGCTCACCCGCCCCATTTCGCCGGGTACCGCGGCCAACGGGCGCGGAAGGCGGCGCACGCGGGGCATGAGCGGACACCAGTGGAGGTGCATGGATGACGGGGACGACCACGGTCGGCACCCCGACGACGCCCACCGTTCCGCGCGCCAGACGGTCTCGCCCGGACCGCGGCGGAGCGACCGGCCCCGCCAACCGCTGGACGATCCTGGCCGTGCTCTGCGTCAGCCTGCTGCTCGTGGCGCTGGACGCGACCGTGCTGCACGTCGCGGTCCCCGCGCTCACCGAGGACCTGCACCCCAGCGCGATAGCGCTGCTGTGGATCGTCGACGCCTATCCGCTCGCCGCCGCCTCCCTGCTCATCCTGTTCGGCACCCTCGGTGACCGCGTCGGCCGACGCCGGGTGCTGCTGCTGGGGTACGGGCTGTTCGCCGCCGCCTCCGCGGTCGCGGCACTGGCCAGCACGCCGGCCGTACTGATCGCGGCCCGCGCGCTGCTCGGCGTCGGCGGCGCCATGATCATGCCCGCCACGCTGTCGGTCCTGCGGCAGGTCTTCCCCGACCGCCGGGAACGCGCGCTCGCCATCGGGCTGTGGAGCGCCGTCGCCGCGGTCGGCGCGGCGGTCGGACCGGTGCTCGGCGGCTTTCTGGTGGAGCGCTTCTGGTGGGGTTCGGTCTTCCTGGTCAACATCCCGCTGCTGGCGGTGGTCTGGCCGGTCGCCCGACGGCTGCTGCCGGAGTCCACCGGCGCGCACGACGGGCCGTGGGACGTGCTCGGCGCCGCTATGGCGGCGCTGGGCATCCTCGGGGTGATCCTCGGCGTCAAGCGGCTCGGCGGCGGTGGCGCGCCGTACCAGCCGGTGGTGCTCGTTCCGCTGCTGGTGGGGGCGGCGCTGCTGTGGCTGTTCGTACGACGGCAGCGCGGGCTGCGGCACCCGCTGGTGGACATGCGGATGTTCGCCAGGCCCGCGTTCAGCACCTCGGTCGGCTGCATCGTGCTGGCCATGCTGGCGCTGGTCGGCCTTGAGCTGATCGCCGTCCAGTACCTCCAACTCGTCCTGGGCCTGGCCCCGTTGGCGACCGGACTGCGGCTGCTGCCGCTCACCCTCGCCGCGATGGCCGCCGGGCTCACCGGATCGCGGATGCTGCACCGGCTCGGTCCGCGGCACATGGTCTGCCTCGGCTTCGTGCTCACCGCCTGCGCCGTGCTGGCGCTGACCGCGATGGGCCAGCACGACCGCCCCTGGCTGCTCACCACCGCCTTCGTCGCCCTCGGCTTCGGACTGGAGACCACGCTGTTCGGGGCGTACGAGTCGATGCTCAGCGACGCCCCCGCCGCCCAGGCGGGTGGCGCCGCGGCGATCGGCGAGACCTCCTACCAACTCGGCGCCGGAATCGGCATCGCGCTGCTCGGCAGCGTGATGAACGCCGGGTACGCACCCGGGGTCAGCAAAGTCGCCGGTGTCCCGGCCGCCGCCAGCGCTCAGGCGGCGCACTCGCTCGGCGAGGCGTACGAGGTGGCCGACCGGATCGGCGGCGGCACCGGCGAGGCGCTGCGCACCGCCGCCCGCGGCTCCTTCGTGCACGGACTGCACCTCACCCTGTCCGCCAGCGCCGCGCTGCTGCTGCTCGGCGCGCTCGCCGCGCTCCGCCTGCCGCGCACCGCCGAGCCGACGGCACGCGACCAGGCCGAGGGCGACGACCTTGAGGGTCTTTACGACGAGCGGACGCGGCCGTAGCGTCAGCGGCGACCAGGAAAGATCGATCAGCGACGATCGACCGTCCGCACGAGGAGCCGTCCATGAGCAGCGCGCCGCCGTTCGAGCCGTCCGATCCGCTCGGCCTCGACGACCTGCTGAGCGACGAGGACCGCGCGGTGCGGGACACGGTGCGCCGCTGGACCGCCGACCGGGTGCTGCCGGACATCGCCGAGTGGTACGAGCGCGGTGAACTGCCCGGCATCCGCGAGTTGGCCCGCGAACTCGGCGCCATCGGCGCGCTCGGGATGTCCCTGGACGGGTACGGCTGTGCCGGGGCCAGCGCCGTCCAGTACGGGCTGGCCTGCCTGGAGTTGGAGGCCGCCGACTCCGGGATCCGCTCGCTGGTCTCGGTTCAGGGCTCGCTGGCGATGTACGCGATCCACCGCTACGGCTCGGAGGCGCAAAAGCAGCAGTGGCTGCCGCGGATGGCCGCCGGAGAGGTGATCGGCTGCTTCGGCCTGACCGAACCCGACCACGGCTCCGACCCGGCCGGGATGACCAGCTACGCCAAGCGGGACGGCACCGACTGGGTGCTCACCGGACGCAAGATGTGGATCACCAACGGTTCGGTGGCTGGGGTGGCGGTGGTCTGGGCCCGTACCGACGAGGGCGTCCGCGGCTTCGTCGTCCCCACCGACGCCCCCGGGTTCTCGGCCCCGGAGATCAGGCACAAGTGGAGCCTGCGTGCCTCGGTCACCAGCGAACTCGTGCTGGACGACGTGCGGTTGCCCGCCGACGCGGTACTGCCCGAGGTCACCGGGCTGCGCGGTCCGCTGAGCTGTCTGAGCCACGCCCGGTACGGCATCGTCTGGGGTTCGATGGGCGCGGCCCGCAGTTGCTTCGAGGCGGCG
The DNA here is from genome assembly GCF_024436055.1 of Streptantibioticus rubrisoli. Classification (GTDB taxonomy): domain Bacteria; phylum Actinomycetota; class Actinomycetes; order Streptomycetales; family Streptomycetaceae; genus Streptantibioticus_A; species Streptantibioticus_A rubrisoli. The sequence continues at coordinate 52,792 of NZ_JANFNH010000004.1, forward strand.
CTGGACTACGCCAAGAGCCGGGAGCAGTTCGGTCGGCCGATCGGCGCCTTCCAGCTCACCCAGGCCAAGCTCGCCGACATGGCCGTCGAACTGCACAAGGGCATCCTGCTCGCGCACCACCTGGGGCGCCGGATGGACGCCGGGCGGCTGCGCCCGGAACAGGTCAGCTTCGGCAAGCTCAACAACGTGCGCGAGGCGATCGAGATCTGCCGGACGGCTCGCACGATCCTCGGTGCGAACGGAATTTCGCTGGAGTACCCCGTGATGCGGCATGCGACGAACCTGGAGAGCGTCCTGACGTACGAGGGCACGGTCGAAATGCACCAACTGGTCCTGGGCAAGGCTCTGACCGGCCTGGACGCGTTCCGCTGAGCCCGCGGGGGTGAATCCTCAACCGCCGCGAGGCGGTCGCCCGACGGCGGGGACCGGCGGTGTGAACCGGCCGCTACCCGCTGTGGGCACAGGGGCACGGGCCCTTGGACCGGACCCGTTGGGGGCAGGCCCCCGGCCTGCCCCCATCAGCTCTGGTTGAAGAAGCCGTCCGAGGCACGGCCGCCCGACGCTCCGTCGACCACCGTGTAGTCGGCGGGCGTCAACAGGAACACCCGGTTCGCCACCCGCTCGATGGAGCCGCGCAGCCCGAAGGTCAGCCCCGCCGCGAAGTCCACCACCCGCTTGGCGTCGGCCGCGTCCATGGCCGTGAGGTTGACGATCACCGGCACGCCGTCCCGGAACAGCTCCCCGATGCCGCGCGCGTCCCGGAAGCCGTCCGGGGTCACCGTGGCGATCCGCTGGCCCTGCTCCTCGGCGCTGACCGCGGCGACCCGCACCCGTGGGTCGGTGACCCATTCGCTGGACTCGGGTCCTTCCGTGTAGTCCGTGTACTCCTCGTCGTAGTAGCGCTCGTCGTCGCCTTCGTCGACGAGTCCAAGCCATGCGCTGGCCTTCCGCACCGAACCCATGGACGCCTCCTCTCACGTGCGGTCCGTACCGTCCGCCCTCCTATGGTCGTCCATGATGTGGATGATGCGCCAAGTGGAAAGCCGCCGTACTGGGGATTCGTGACGGTTCTGGTGCAACAGCCGAACATGGCGATGCGTCAGGTAATCGTAGGAACGCGGATCGTGACGGTGTGCGAGAAAAACACCGTCAAGCCTTTCGGCGGGGTGACGGTGCGCATCCGTACGGCTCGCTGGCCGCCGGTTGTGTAACCGTCCGGGCGGTTCACTTCCCGTCTGACGGCCGGTTCACTCCCCTGTGCGGCGAGGTTCCGGGTGGCCGGTAGCATGACGGGCCGATCGCGACCGGCTACGACCGGTTGTGACTGTTCACGATCAAAAATGTGCGCCACTGGCGTGCCTGATTGGCTGCTGACGTGCCTAACTGGCTGATGGGGGAGAGTTGTTCGGGATCATCCGGCCGTGCAGGCACCGGTTGTCCGAGGGGCTGGCCACCTCGTGGACGGCCCATCTGTGCGGCCTGTGCCTCGCACTGCGCGATGACCACGGGCAGTTGGCCCGGGTCGCCACCAACTACGACGGGTTGATCATCTCCGTTCTGGTGGAGGCGCAGTCCGAGCGCTCCGGCGACTGGCGGCGCACCGCGGGGCCGTGCCCGCTGCGCGGCATGCGCACCGCACCGGTGGCCAAGGGGGAGGGCGCCCGGCTGGCCGCAGCGGTCTCCCTCGTACTGGCCTCGGCGAAGGTACGGGACCACATCGCCGACCGCGACGGGCTGTTGGGCCGTCGCCCGGTGGCCGCCGCGGCCCGTCGGGTGGCGGGCAGCTGGGACCGCAAGGGAGCCTCGGTCGGCGCTGGAATCGGCTTCGACACCGCGGTCCTGGTCGACGCGGTGGACCGGCAGACCGGCATCGAGGCACTGGCCGGACCCGGCACCCCGCTGCTGACCGTCACCGAACCCACAGAGACCGCCACCGCCGCCGCCTTCGAGCACACCGCGGTGCTCGCCGGGCGGCCGGGCAACCGCGCCCCGCTCGCCGAGGCGGGTCGGCTCTTCGGCAGGCTCGCCCATCTACTGGACGCTGTCGAAGACTTGACGGCAGATCAGGTATCCGGCGCCTGGAACCCACTGACCGCCACCGGAACCGGACTCGCCGAGGCGCGGCGGTTGTGCGACGACGCGGTGCACGGGATACGACTCGCGTTGCGCGAGGTGGAGTTCACCGACGCCAAGCTCGCGCACGTCCTGCTCGTCCACGAGTTGCCCAGGTCGGTGGACCGGGCCTTCGGCACGCTGGGACACGTTTGCGCCACACCCGCCGAGGGCTCCTACCCGCCCGGCGGCCCGTACGGCCCGCCGCGGCAGAACCCGTACGGCGGCCCGTACGGCAATCCCTACCAGAACCCGCACGGTGACCCGTACCAGAACCCGTACGCGCCGGGCGGGCCCGGTGGCGGTTTCCCGCCGCCGGAACCGCCCCGGCGACGCAACTGGTTCACCGGATGCGCGATCTGGACCGGGCTGTGCTGCACCTGCCAGTTGTGCTGCCGCAACCCGTACCACGACCCGTGGACCGGGCAGCCGCGCGAGGGCTGGTGCCGCGGTGACTGCGACTGTGACTGCGACTGCTGCGATGTGTGTGACTGTTGCGAGTGTTCCTGCGAGTGCTGCGAGTGCGTGGAGTGCTGTAGCGGCTGCAACTGACAGCCCGTGTGACGGGGTGTGGGGCGGTCTGCGGTCACCGGTCCACGCGGTACCGGACTATGGCGACGCACAGCTTGGGCGCCCGTCCCCGAGTGGCAGCCGCCATGTCCGAAAAGGCCCTCTTGTGTGGGGAGTTGGGCCGTCCGGGATACTCCGCGACAGCGCTCTCCACCGCACAGGAGGCATGAGTGAGGATCAAGCGCAGCGTCCACCACCGCCGCCCCGTCCACCACCGCCCCCGACTCGAAAGACGCGCCCTCGCCACGGCCGTCAGCTGCGGACTCCTGGCCGCAGCGGTCATCGCCCTGCCCGCCGCGGACACCGCGGAGGCGACCCCGGAGAACTCCGACATACCGGCCTCCGCCGCCGCCCTGGCCAGCGCCCTCGGCAGCACCACGACCGCGGGCGCGTACTACGACAGCGCCGACCGGGCCACCGTCGTCAACGTCACCTCCCAGGCCGCCGCGCGTTCGGTACGGGCCGCCGGGGCGCTGCCAAGGCTGGTCAGACACAGCGCCGCGCAGCTGGACGCGGTGGGAGCGCACCTGCGCTCCCTCGACATCCCGGGCACCGCCTGGTCGGTGGACCCGCGCAGCGACCAACTCGTGGTCAGCGCCGACCGTGCGGTGACCCCCGCTCAGTTCGCGGCACTGCGCGCCACCGCCACCCGGTACGGCGACGAGGTGCGGGTACGGCGGGTGGACGGTCGGTTCGCCCGGCTGCTCGGCAGCGGTGACCCCGTCTACGGCGGCGGCTTCCGCTGCTCGGTCGGCTTCAACGTGCACAAGGGCGGCGTGCGCTACTTCCTCACCGCGGGCCACTGCGGAAAGGCGGCCGTCAAGTGGTACGCCGACCCCCTGCAGTCCAAGGTGGTGGGCACCACCGTTGACTACACCTTCCCCGGCCAGGACTACGCCCTGGTCAGGTACGCCAACCCCGGGCCGTCCCCATCGGTTTCGGCCAGCGGCCAGGCCTTCACGAAGGCCGCCGACCCGTACGTCGGCGAACCGGTCAAGCGGCGGGGTAGTACCTCCGGTGTGCACAGCGGTGCGGTCACCGGGCTGAACGCCACCGTCGACTACGGCGGCGGCGATGTCGTCTCCGGCCTCATCCAGACCGATGTGTGCGCCGAACCGGGCGACAGCGGCGGTGCCCTGTACGCCGGGAACACCGCGCTGGGCCTCACCTCCGGCGGCAGCGGGAACTGCCTGCTGGGCGGTACCACCTACTACCAGCCGGTGACCGGGGCGCTGGCCCACTACGGAGTGAGCATCGGCTAGCGGGCACGACCATCATCGACCGGTCGGCTACGCTTTGTGGTCGGCCGGTCTCGGTGGGTGCGCCCACTGACGGCTGCTCCCGTGAGGCGTACCGTGAGGTAGGAGGACATCTCACGATGCCCGCGATTGGCTGGTACGGCGACGGCAGGGGGCCGTGATGGTCGTGGACTTGGTGGCGGCGGTGCTGGCGTTCGGCGCGGTGTACTTCCTCGCGGGCGCCCGCGTTGTCCAGCAGTTCGAGCGCGGGGTGCTGTTCCGGCTCGGCCATGCGCAGGAGCGGTTGCGCGGGCCGGGCTTCACCATGATCGTGCCGATCATCGACCGGCTGCGGAAGGTCAATCTGCAGATCGTGACGATGCCGATCCCGGCCCAGGAGGGCATCACCCGGGACAACGTCACGGTGCGCGTGGACGCGGTGGTGTACTTCAAGGTCATCCACCCGCGTGATGCCATCATCAACGTCGAGGACTACCGCTTCGCGGTACTCCAGGTGGCGCAGACCTCGCTGCGCTCGATCATCGGCAAGAGCGATCTGGACGATCTGCTGTCCAACCGCGAGAAGCTCAACGAGGGTCTGGCGCTGATGATCGACAGCCCGGCGCTCGGCTGGGGCATCCAGATCGACCGGGTGGAGATCAAGGACGTGTCGCTGCCCGAGACGATGAAGCGGTCGATGGCCCGGCAGGCCGAGGCGGCCCGGGACCGGCGGGCCCGGGTGATCAACGCGGACGCGGAGTTGCAGGCGTCGAAGAAGCTGGCGCAGGCGGCCGCGGCGATGTCCCATGAGCCCGCGGCCCTCCAACTGCGGCTGCTGCAAACGGTGACGGCGGTGGCCGCCGAGAAGAACTCGACGCTGGTGCTTCCCTTCCCGGTGGAACTGCTGAGGTTTCTGGAACGAGCCGCGCAGAACCCGCAGTTGACCTCGGCGGCCCCGGCCGCCCCGACGCCCGAGGAGCCCGCGTCGGCACCTGCCGCGTCGTCCGTCGTGATGCCTGAGCCGTCCACGGCGAACGAGATCCCCGGCGAACCGCCCGGTGTGGAGCCGTCGGTTGACGTGCCGTCGACCGAACTGTCCGACGGCGAGCTGCCCGAGGTCCGGCTGGACGAGGTCGAACCGGGCGCCGGAACCGCCGCGGAGGACGGCAAGTAGGCCCTGTCGCCTGACTGGTGACCGCTGACCGGACACGGCCAGCGGTTATAGGACAGCGCTTACTGTCACAGGATCCTCACAGCTTCTTCATGGATGGCCGATTCGTGGTGGTCGGGGCGGGGCTTTCGCATGCCCAAAAGGTGTACAGGGGGCGAATCGCGCGTCCATGGTGGGGGATTCCGGTAGTGGACTAGACCGGAATTGGACCTTGCCCGCCATCTAGTGGTATCGGGATACTCGTCGGCGCCGATTGGCATGCACACGACTCACCCCTGCAGCTCCTCCAGGTCCGGCCACCAGGTCGGCCCAACCCCCACAGGAGGTACCCGAGTTGACGCACCGGCGCACTACCACCAGACGTACCGCCCTCGCGGGCGCGGGTGTCGCCGCGCTCGCGGCCAGCGCCATCCTGCTGCCCAACGCCAACGCGGCCACGGCCACCCCGACCGGTCTGAACCAGGCCACCGCCGTCAAGCTCGCTTCCACCCTCGCCACCCACCTCGGTGACCGCGCGGCCGGTTCCTACTACGACGCCCAGGCCAAGCGGCTCATCGTCAACGTCACCGACCCGTCGGACGCGGACGCGGTGCGTGCCGCCGGCGCGGTGCCCAGGACCGTCAAGTACTCGACAGCCCAACTGCACGCCGCCACCGTCACGTTGAACAAGCAGGCCCGCATCCCCGGCACCGCCTGGTCGGTGGACCCGCGCAGCGACAAGGTCGTGGTCACCGCGGACCCGACCGTCACCGGAGCCAAGCGCACCAAGCTCGACAAGGCCGTCACGTCACTCGGCGACAAGGTGACGTTCCGGCGGACGAAGTCCCCGTTCAAGCCGTACATCCTCAGCGGCGACGCCATCTGGGGCAGCGGGGTGCGCTGCTCGCTCGGCTTCAACGTCACCAAGGACGGCGCCCCGTACTTCCTGACCGCCGGACACTGCGGCAACGCCTCGCAGACCTGGTCCGACAGCCAGGGCGGATCCGAGGTTGGGCAGACCGTCGACTCGCAGTTCCCCGGCACCGACTACGCGCTGGTGCAGTACGACGACCCGAACAGCGACCACACCAGCGCGGTCGACACCTACGACGGCAACCAGCAGCAGATCACCCACGCCGCCGACGCGACCGTGGGCGAACAGGTCCAGCGCAGCGGCAGCACCTCGGGCCTGCACGGCGGTTCGGTCACCGGTCTGGACGCCACCGTCAACTACTCGGAGGGCACCGTCAACGGCCTGATCGACACCAACGTCTGCGCCGAGCCTGGTGACAGCGGCGGTGCGCTCTTCGACGGCGACGCGGCCCTCGGACTGACCTCCGGCGGCAGCGGTGACTGCAGCTCCGGCGGGGAGACGTTCTTCCAGCCGGTCCCGGCGGCACTCAGCGCCGAGGGCGCGACCATTCCGTAACCACCCGCACCAACCCCGAACCTTCGTGATCCCCCCACCCGTCGAAGGCCGTCCGTACGCACCCTGTGCGGGCGGCCTTCGGCGTGCCGGGACGGCCGCCGCCTGCGGCCCGGAGCTTACGGATCCGTGACGGCGGCCGTTCCCGCTGGTCAGCGAGGGGGTACCGGTGGTCGAATCGGAACATGGGCAAGGACGGTACCGGCGCACCCGTCGGACGGCGGGTTGTACTCGGCATGCTCGGGCTCGGCGCCGCGGGGGTGGCCGCCGGGGGGTACCTGCAAAGCGGTCTCGACAACCTGCTGGCGTCCGTCACGGCCAAGGACCCGACCGGGCTGTCCGGGCTGCTGCCCGGCGGCCAGGGCTTCCGCTTCTACTCGGTGGCGGACTCGGTACCGCACCGCTCGGCCGCCGACTACCGGCTGACCGTGGACGGCCTGGTGGACCGCCCGACCACCTACACCCTGGAGCGGTTGCGGGCGATGCCGCGGACCCGGCTGGTACGGGACGTGCAGTGCGTGACCGGCTGGCGGGTGCCGCACTACGCGTTCACCGGGGTGCGGCTCGCCGACCTGCTGGCGCAGGCCGGCGTGCGGCCGGAGGCGAAGGCGCTCCGCTTCACCTGCTTCGACGGCGTGTACAGCGAGAGCCTCACCCTCGACCAGGCCAGACGGCCCGACATGCTGGTCGCCTACGAGATGGACGACAAGCCGGTAACCGCCGCGCACGGCGGTCCGGTGCGGCTGTACGCCGCGCCCATGTACTTCTACAAGTCCGCCAAGTGGCTGTCCGGGATCACCCTCACCGACCATGTCCAGCCCGGTTACTGGGAGCACTACGGCTACGACATGGACGCCTGGGTGGGCCGGTCGAACGGACGCACCGATGCGCCAACGTCCTGAAACCATGCGCCGCTTCACCACCGCGGAGCGCTGGATCCACCGCACCACCGCCGTCCTGATGGGCGTCGCGCTGCTCACCGCCGCCTTCTTGTACCTGCCCGCGCTCGCCGAACTGGTCGGCCGCCGCAGGCTGTTGGTGAGCGTGCACGAGTGGACGGGGCTGCTGCTGCCGCTGCCCCTGCTGGCCGGTCTGGCCTTCCGGGCCGTCCGCGCCGACCTGGGCCGCCTCAACCGTTTCGGCCCGCACGACCGGCGCTGGCTGAGCGCCGCACTGCGGCACCGGACCGTCGGGCGGCCGGTCCCGGCGGGCAAGTTCAACGCCGGGCAGAAGCTGTACGCGGCCTTCACCGCCGGGGCGGTGCTGGTGATGCTCGGCACGGGCCTGCTCATGTGGTTCACCCATCTCGCCCCGCTGGTGTGGCGCACCGGCGCCACCTTCGTGCACGACTGGCTGGCGCTGGCCATCGCCGTCCTGGTGCTGGGGCACATCTGGATGGCGGCGCGCGACCCGGAAGCCCGCCGCGGCATGCGCACCGGCTGGGTGTCGCGCGCGTGGGCGCGACGCGAACACCCCCTGTGGGAGAAGGAGTCACCCGACGCGCAGCCGCGTCCGTAGGTAGTCAGCGCCGCCCGGCCCGGGCGTTCGGTGCCCGTCGGCCCGCCAGCCGTGGCGAACGTAGAACTCCCTGGCGCGGCCGTTGCGCTCCCAGACGCACAGCCGCCCGTACGGCACGAGGGCGTCCCGTAACGCCGCCAGATACGCCGCGTGCAGCCGACTGCCGATCCCCAACCCCCAACTTCCGGGCCGCACATGGAGCTGGTACAGCTCGCAGACCCCTTCCTCCAGCGCTCCCATCGACAGCACTCCGACCACCCGATCACCACGCACCGCGCACAACGCGATGTGCCGCTCGCCGCCAATCGCCCGTCGCCATCCGGCAGTTCGCTCCGCGTGCTCGACCGGGTCGGCCAACTCCGCCTCGGCCAGCCCGCCCGCGCGGTAGTAGGCGGTGCGCGCCTGGGTGTGCACCTCCACCATGGCGGCCAGATCATCGATGGCCGCGGTCCTGATGGTCGTCGTGTCCATGGCCGTCCAGACGTGCGGGCGGCGGACGGCGGTTCCCCGCCGGGGCGTCACCCGGCGGCCAGGTCCAGGCGCCAGTCGTTGCACCGCATGGTGCTGCCGGGCGGGTACTCGAAGTCGCACTCGCCGAGGAGCGAGAAACCGAGCTTCCGGCACAGGGCGTTCGACGGCGGATTGCCGACGGACGGAAAAGCGTGCAGATACCGGTGCTTTCGCTCCGCCTTGACCCGCTCCACGACGGCCGTCACAGCCGCCGCCGCTATGCCCCGCCGCTGGAAGGGCGGCAGCACCCCCCAACCGGTCTCGTACACGGTCTCCCCGCGCCACGTCCGCTCCCAGTAGCCGACGCCGCCGACCGGTTCGCCCTCCGGCAGTACCACCCGGAACATCCCGCCGATCCGCAGATACCGCTCGTGCCGCGCGAGAACCTGCTCCTCGCTCTCCGGGCCTCCAACGTGCTCGGTCATCTCCGGCGCGTTGAGCCGCCGCAGCAACTGGAGATCACCATCGCCCCACGGCTCGATCTCCACCCGCACCCCGCGAGCCCGCTCCACCATCTCGCCACCCCCGTTCGATCGCCGTCCTTGTGAGAGATCACACCACATGGCTCTGACAACGCCGATCCGTCGGCGGCCCGGAGCGAGAGCGGTGCCCCGGGCCGCCGTGGAACCCGCAGGGTTCGGGACCCCCGACCGGGCCGGGGAGGAGTCGCGGGGGCCAGGGCGCAGCCCGGCGAGAGCTTGGGGGAGGAGTCGCGGGGCCAGGGGCGCAGCCCAGTGGGGGGCTTGGGGGCGGGAGCCTCCAGGGTTCAGGGGCGCAGCTCCGGCGGGGGCTTGGGGCGGAGCCCCAGGGGTTCGGGGGCACAGCCCCAGTGGGGTTCGGGGGCGCAGCCCCTGGGGCGGGACGGGAGGGGATTTACCCCTTTTGCGACTTACGGGCACTGTGACACTGTGTTCGAACGAGTATTCGAAGATCTGGTTTAAGGTGGACCTGAGAAGGCCCGAAGGGGCGGAAGCGAAGGGAGGGGCGCGTGGGAGGCGGGAGGTGTGTATGGCTGGCTTTACACACCTGCATGCGCTCTCCGGGTTTTCCATGCGGTACGGGGCCAGCCACCCGGAGCGGCTGGCCGAGTGCGCCGCCGAGCGGGGGATGGACGCGCTGGCGTTGACCGATCGGGACACCGTCGCGGGGGCGGTGCGGTTCGCCGTGGCGTGCCGGAAGGTCGGGGTGCGCCCGGTCTTCGGGGCCGGGCTCGCCGTGCCGGAGGCTCCGGAGCAGGCGGCCGGGAGCGGCGCGGTGCGGCGGCCCGCGCCGGTTCGGGGCGGGGCCTTCATCGACGAGTCGGTGCCCCGCGCGATCTTCCTCGCCCGGGACGGTGCGGCCGGTTGGGCCGCGCTGTGCCGACTGGTCTCCGCCGCCCACCGCGCCCCCGACCGCCCCCGGCTGACCTGGCAGGACCTGACCGGCGAAGGGCTGACCGTCCTGCTGGGCGCCGAGTCCGAGGTCGGCCGGGAACTGGCCGCCGGACGGCCCGACCGGGCCGCGCGGCTGCTCGCGCCCTGGCGGGAGGTGTACGGGGACGCGCTGCGCCTGGAGGCCGCGTACCACGGACGGCACGGCACCGGCCCCGGCTCACTGCGGCTCGCCGCCCGTACCCTCGGCTTCGCCGCCGCACAGGGGGTGCGGCCGGTGCTGAGCAACGCCGTGCGGTACGCGGACCCCGGCCAGGGCGAGGTCGCCGACGTGCTGGACGCGGCGCGACTGCTGGTACCCATCGACACCCGCAGGCAGGAGTCGCTGGACAGCGGAGAGCGCTGGCTCAAGGACACCGCGTCCATGGTCAGGATCGCCGAGCGGATCGCCGAGGCCGCCGGATACCGGCGCGCCGTCGCGTACCGGCTGCTGGATGAGACGGCCCGCACCGCCGCGCTGTGCGCCGTCGACCCGGTGGACGACCTCGGGATGGGGCAGGTGCACCTCCCCGAGCCGGACCTGGTCGGCGCGGGCAGGCGCAGCGCCGACCGGGTGCTGCGATCCCGCTGTGCCGCCGCCATGGTGGTCAAGGGATACGACCGCAGCCGCGAGCACTGGGACCGGCTGGAACACGAGCTGGGCATCATCCAACGGCTGCGCTACGCCGGGTACTTCCTCACCGTCGCCCAGGTCGTGGACGACACACGGGCTCTCGGCATCCGGGTCGCGGCCCGTGGCTCGGGCGCGTCCTGTCTGGTCAACCACCTGCTGGGGATCGCCAATGCCGACCCGGTCGAACACGGTCTGCTCATGGAGCGGTTCCTGTCCGACCGCCGGGCCGCGCTGCCCGACATCGACATCGATGTGGAGTCCGCCCGGCGCCTTGAGGTCTACCGGGCGATCTTCGATCGCTTCGGCGCCGACCGCGTGGCGACCGTCGCCATGTCCGAGACCTACCGGGTCCGGCACGCCGTGCGGGACGTGGGCGCCGCCCTCGGTATGGACCCGATGGAGACCGACCGGCTGGCGAAGTCCTTCCCGCACATCCGGGCCCGCGACGCCCGTGCCGCGCTCGCCGAACTGCCCGAGCTGCGCGGGATCGACGCGGACCGGTACGGGCGGATGTGGGAGCTGGTGGAGGCGCTGGACGGGCTGCCGCGCGGGGTCGCCATGCACCCGTGCGGAGTGCTGCTCTCCGACGCCGGGCTGCTGGACCGAACCCCGGTCATGCCGACCAGCGGCGAGGGCTTCCCGATGTCCCAGTTCGACAAGGACGACGTGGAGGAGCTCGGGCTGCTCAAGCTCGATGTGCTCGGGGTGCGGATGCAGTCCGCGATGGCGCACGCGGTCAAGGAGGTGGAGCGCGCCTCGGGCGAGCGGATCGACCTGGACGCGGTGCCGCCCGGCGACCGCGCGACCTATCAACTGATCAGGTCCAGCGAGACGTTGGGCTGCTTCCAGATCGAGTCGCCGGGTCAGCGCGACCTGATCGGGCGGCTGCAACCCAGCACCTTCCACGACCTGGTGGTCGACATCTCGCTGTTCCGGCCGGGACCGGTGGCCGCCGACATGGTGCGTCCCTTCATCGAGGCCAGGCACGGCCGCAGGCAGCCGCGCTATCCGCATCCCGACCTGCTGGAAGTGCTGAAGGAGACCTATGGAGTCGTCGTCTTCCATGAACAGGTGATCGAGATCATCCGGATCATGACCGGCTGCGGGCGCGCCGAGGCCGACGAGAAGCGGCGCGCGCTGTCCGACCCCGACCTCCAGGGCAGGGTGCGGGCCTGGTTCACCGCGCGGGCGCGCGGCCGGAAGTACTCGCCCGAGGTCATCAGGCACACCTGGGAGATCCTGGAGGCCTTCGGCTCCTACGGCTTCTGCAAGGCGCACGCGGTCGCGTTCGCCGTACCGACCTACCAGTCCGCCTGGCTCAAGTCCCACTATCCGGCGGCCTTCTACGCCGGAGTGCTCACCCACGATCCCGGTATGTATCCCAAGCGGCTGCTGCTCGCCGACGCCCGGCGGCGCGGGGTGCCGGTGCTGCCGTTGGATGTGAACCGGTCCGGCACGGATTATCGGATCGAACTGGTGTCCGGTAAATGGGGGCTGCGGCTGGCACTGTCCGAGGTGCAGGGCATCAGCGAGCAGGAGGCCGCCCGGCTGGTCGCCGGGCAGCCGTACTCCTCGCTGTCGGACCTGTGGCAGCGCGCCCGCCCCAGCCGCCCGGTCGCCGAACGGCTGGTCAGGGTGGGCGCGTTGGACGCCTTCGGCCCGAACCGGCGCGACCTGCTGCTGCAGACCGCCGAGCTGCACCGCGGTGGCAAATCCGCCCGGGACGGCCAACTCCCGCTGCCCACCGGTGAGATGGTGTCCGGCCCGGCCCGCAGCGGCCTGCCCGACATGGACGACGGTGAGCGACTGGGCGCCGAACTCGGGGTGCTCGGCATGGACGCCTCCCGCCACCTGATGGACGACCACCGCGCGTTCCTGGGGGAGTTGGGGGTGACCCCGGCGAACCGGCTGGGCGTGGTTCGGGGCGGTGAGACCGTGCTGGTCGCCGGGGCGAAGGCGGCCACCCAGACCCCGCCGGTCCGCTCCGGGCGCCGTGTCATCTTCACCACCCTGGACGACGGCACCGGCCTGGTCGACCTCGCCTTCTTCGACGACAGCCACGCCGCCTGCGCGCACACCGTCTTCCACTCCTGGCTGCTGCTGGTGCGCGGGGTGGTGCAGCGGCGCGGCCCGCGCAGCCTCAGCGTGGTCGGCTCCGCCGCGTGGAACCTCGCGGAACTCGCCGAACTGCGCAGGGCGGGCGGGCTGTCGGCGGTCGCGGAGCGGCTGGCCGCGGTGGCGGCGGGGCCGCAGGAGGGCACGGACGGTGCCGACGGCCGCCGCCTCCACCTGCCCACCGGCTACCAGCTGCACCCGTGGGCCGACCTCCAGCCGCCGGGCGAGGGCGCCGCCACCGGCCGCAAGCTGTGGCACTCGAGTCCGGGGAGCGCGGGATGACCAGGCGTCAGGTATACGATGTGGTGACCCGTTTCACCGAATCGCCCGGAACCGGCGCCGCGCGACGGCTCACCCTGGTGACCGCGGCGCGGGACGTACCGCATGTGCTGTACGTCCATCTGCACCCCGCCGAGGGCGCCGCCTTGACCGAGGAGTCGTACGGGGCACTGCTCGCCCTGCTCGGTGAGATCACCCCGGTGGTGGAGGCGCTGCCGCCCGATGCCGCGCTCCTCGACGTACGGGGCAGCCTGCGCTACTTCGGGCGCACCGCCGAGGAGTTGGCCGACCTGATCAGGGTGCGGGCGCTGGTCCGCTACGGCGTGGACTGCACCATCGGTGTCGCCGTCAACCCCGTGCTGGCCCGGATGGTCGCGTACGACGGTCCGCAGGGCGCGGTGCGCACGCTGTCCGCCGCGCCGGAGGCGATCGCCGCCTTCCTCGCCGGCAAGCCCGCCGCCGCGCTGCACGGCGTGGGGCCCGCCACCGCGCGGCTGCTCGGCGACTACGGGCTGGACAGCGTCGGCCGGATCGCCGCCGTACCGCTGGGCACCCTGCAACGGATCCTCGGCGCGAGCGCGGGGCGGCGGGTGTACGAGCGGGCCCGCGGCCTCGATCCGACACCGGTCACCCCGAACGCTCCGGCCCGCTCGATCGGCGGCGAACGGCGCTTCGACCGCGACGAGTTGGACCCGGTACGGCACCGCCGCGCACTGCTGTCGCTCACCGACGAACTGGGCGCGCGGCTACGGGGCGCGGGCCAGGTCGCCCGCTCGCTGACCCTCACCGTCCGCTACGCCGACCGCTCGACCACCACCCGTACCCGCGCACTGCCCGAGCCGACCGGGCACACCGCGGCGCTCACCGACACCGCGTACCGGATGTACGCGGCGCTCGGGCTGCAACGCGCCCGGGTGCGGGCGGTGGCGCTGCGCGCCGAAGGGCTGACGGACGCCGAACTCGCCGCCCACCAGCTCACCTTGGACCCCGGCGACGACAGGGCCCGCCGCATCGAGGAGGTCACCGACCGCGCCCGCGCCCGCTTCGGCGCGGGTGTGCTCGGCCCGGCGGCGGTGCTCGGGGTGGCGTGACGCCGGGGTGCGTGGCGGCGCCCACGGCCGGAGGCGGCTGACCCCCGTCGCGTTCACACGACCGCCGCAGCCTGCGAATACCCGGCGCCCTGACCGCCGGAGGCACCAAGTAGTGGTGACAGTTCCACTAAGCCGTGGCCAATTCTTTACCGACGTAAAACTAGCGAGTGTTGTTACTTGCTCGTAACTTGAGCTTCACGCAGCATCTTGTGGTCCGGATCACAAGCGCCAACTCGGGAGTTGCTCCCAGCCTCAGCCCTGCCTGAAATGTGAGGAGACCACGTTGAAGCTGCCCCTGAAGCGGCGGAGCCGGGCCGTAGGCCTCATCTCGGCACTGGTGCTCGCCGCGGCCACCGCCGTCGCCTCCCCCGCGGCGGCGGACGACGCACCGACCAGCGGATGGAACAACTACGACTGCAAACCCTCGGCCGACCACCCGCGGCCGGTCGTGCTTGTGCACGGCACCCTGGGCAACGGAACGGACAACTGGCTGGCGCTGGCGCCGTACCTGGTGAACCGCGGGTACTGCGTCTTCTCCTTCGACTACGGACAACTATCCGGCGTACCCGTCTTCGACGGACTGGGACCGATCGCCCAATCCGCCCAGCAACTGGCCGACGAGGTCGACAAGGTGCTGGCCGCCACCGGCGCGCAGAAGGTGGACCTGGTCGGCCACTCCCAGGGCGGCATGATGCCGCGGTACTACCTGAAGTTCCTCGGCGGCGCCCCGAAGGTCAACACCCTGGTCGGCATCGCCCCCTCCAACCATGGCACCACCCTGGACGGCCTGACCAAGCTGCTGCCCTACTTCCCCGGCGCCGCGAAGCTGTTGGAGGAGAACACTCCGGGGCTGACCGACCAGGTGGCCGGGTCGCCGTTCATCCAGAAGCTCAACGCGGGCGGCGACACCGTGCCCGGAGTGCACTACACCGTGATCGCCACCCGGTACGACGAAGTCGTCACGCCGTACACCTCGCAGTTCCTCAACGGCCCCGACGTACACAACGTCCTGGTCCAGGACCTGTGTCCGCTCGACATCTCCGAGCATGTGGCGATCGGCCTGATGGACCGGGTGGCGTTCCACGAGACCGCCAACGCCCTCGACCCCGCACACGCCACCCCCACCAACTGCCTGTCGTGACACCCGGGTGACGGTGGCCACCGTCGGGCGGAACCGCTACGAGCGGTTCCGGCCGACAGCCTTGCGCCGGGCACCGGTCAGCACGACCCCGCAGCCGACGGCGACGGCGGCGGCGCCACCGATGCCCAGCGCCACGGTGAGGCTGGAACTCCCGGTCTCGGCAAGCGCCTGGTCGCGCACCGGTGAAGCCGAGCCGTCCGGGGCGGGTGCGTTGGCGGCGGGCCGCATACCCGGCATGTCCTTCATCGAGGACTTGGCGGCCCCCGCGGCGAGTTGGGCGTCGCTCGGCGCGGAGGCCGTCGGCGCCGGGCCGCTCTGCTTGCCGCCACCGAACACCACGTCAGAGCAGGTGTAGAAGGCCTCCGGGCTGTCGGACCTTTGCCAGATGCTGTAGATGAGCTGCCGCCCGGTGCGCTGCGGCACATTGCCGGTGAAGGTGTAACTGCCGCCGCTGAGCGGTGGGTTGGTGGCGGTGGCGAACGGCTGGGCCTCCAGGTCCGACCACTTCAGCGGCTTGCCGGGGTCGTACCCGTCCTTGGTGATGTACAGCGCGAAGGTGCCCTTGTGCGGGGCCGTCGCCTTGTAGGAGAACGTGAACCGGCCGCTGCTCATGGGCGTCGCGGGCCAGTCGTCGCGCGCCAGGTCCAACCCCTTGAACTCGTCCGCACCGGCGCTGCACAGCTTCCCGTCCGGGATGAGCTGCCTGCTGCGGCCACCCGCGTTGGCGAGCCGCACCCCGTTCCAGTCATAGAACGCCTGCGTACCGCCAGCCGCCACCGCGGCCCGGCACGCGGGGGAGGTGGGATGCTCCGGTCCCTCCTGGTAACAGGCGAGCACCCGGCTCACCGGGCTCTGCATCGAACCGTGCGCCCTGGCAGGTGTCGCGGTCAACGCCATGAACAGTAACGGCGACCCGATGACAACGGCGACGGTGGCCTTACGGCGTAGCGGCATGATGGCTTCTCCTGTCGGTGGGGGACGCCGCCCTGGCACGGCGGCGCAATGGGAGAGACCTGCACGCTAGCTGCCGCAAGCCCGCCGGAATCCCGGCTTACGGACCCGTTAAGGCGCCGCTAAGCGGGCACACAGGAACGGATGAGCGCCCGCCGCAGCGCAGGCGCCGTGCCGAGCACGAACAGCCCGAACAGGGTGATCGGCAACAGCCCGACCGGGCGCAGAAAGTCGGCGGGACGCGCGAGTACGGCACCCCACTGCACCCACCAGTTGGCGGCGACGTCCACCGCCATGACGCCCGCTCCGAGCAGCGGCCCCATCGGATGCGCGCGGGCGACCAGCACGGCGGACACCGGGTCGAGCAACAACAGTGCGTGGAAGAACAGTTGGACGGGCAGCGGCGCGTAGTCGTAGGCGTGCGGGCCACCCGCGGCCAGGAAGTAGGCGTGCGCCGCCGTACCCTCGGCGAGCCCGATGACGTATCCCGTCGCCACCCACCGCGCCCACCCCGGGCGCCCCCGCCAGTACATGCCGCTCACTCTAGGCGCCATGGTGCGCGGTCGTGGCAGGGTGATGGCATGACCGCACTGCACCTGTTCAAGACCGTCCTCGACCCCGGGACCTGGCACAGCTGGGACGAGCCGGTGGCGGTCCCCGCCTCCGCTGACCCGGACTACCGGGCGGACCTGGAGCGGGCCCGGCAGCGCAGCGGTCTTGACGAGTCGGTGGTGACCGGCGAAGGGCGCGTCAAGGGGCGCCGGGTCGCCCTGATGGCCTGCGAGTTCGGTTTCCTCGGCGGCTCGATCGGGGTCGCGGCGGGGGAGCGGCTGGTCAGGGCGGTGGAACGGGCCACCCGCGAGGGGCTGCCGCTGCTCGCCTCCCCCGCCTCCGGTGGGACCCGCATGCAGGAGGGGACCATCGCCTTCCTCCAGATGGTCAAGGTGGCCGCCGCGGTCGCCGACCACAAGGCCGCGGGCCTGCCCTACCTCGTCTACCTGCGGCATCCGACGACCGGGGGAGTGCTGGCCTCCTGGGGGTCACTCGGCCATGTCACCGCGGCCGAGCCCGGTGCGCTCATCGGCTTCCTCGGCCCCCGGGTCCATCAGGCGCTCTACGGGGAGGAGTTCCCCCACGGCGTCCAGGTCGCCGAGAACCTGCTCGCACACGGCTTGCTGGACGCGGTCCTTCCGGCCGAGCAACTCGCGGGAGTGGCAGCACGGGCGCTGGACGTGCTGTGCGGGGGAGTCGAGACCGGCGGGGGTGGTGCGCACCGGCGTGCGGAGGAAGCGGGGGTGTCTCAGGCGGGAGTCAAGCAGGTCGCGCGAAGTCCGCTGCGGTTCGGTAGCGCCCTGAAGGGGCGCGGGGAACTGCGCGACCAGCCACAATGGCGCGGCAGGCGAACGACGGCACATCGCCGCACTCCCAGCGGAGCGCCTGGCGTAGAACCGGGGGCGACGCAGTCCCCCCTGCCCTCCGTGCCGCCCACCGCCGAATCGATCCGTCGCTCCCGGCGCCCCGAACGCCCTGATCTGCGCGCCCTGTTGCGCACCGCCGGGCGCGCCGTCACCCCGCTCAGCGGCACCGGCGCGGGGGAGCGCGACCCCGGGCTGCTGCTGGCGCTGGCCCGGTTCGGCTCGGCGCGCTGCGTGGTGCTCGGCCATGACCGACACGGCCCGGACGGGCCGCGGTTGGGCCCCGCGGGCCTGCGCGAGGCGCGGCGCGGAATGCGGATCGCCGCCGAGTTGCGTCTTCCGCTGCTCACCGTCATAGACACCGCGGGTGCCGCGCTCTCCCAGGAGGCGGAGGAGGGCGGCCTCGCCGGAGAGATCGCCCGCTGCCTCGCCGACCTGGTGACCCTCCCGGCGCCCACTTTGTGCCTGCTGCTCGGACAGGGCGCGGGCGGCGGCGCGCTCGCCCTGCTGCCCGCCGACCGGGTGCTGGCGGCCAGGCACGCCTGGCTCTCCCCGCTCCCGCCGGAGGGCGCCTCGGCGATCCTGTACCGCACGACCGAGCGCGCGTACGAGGTGGCCGACCGGCAGGGCGTCCGCTCCGCCGACCTTCGGTCGCACCGCATCGTGGACCGGATCGTCGAGGAGACCCCCGACGCCGCCGACGCCCCCGAACCGTTCCTCGCCGAGCTCGGCCGCGTTCTCGACGCCGAGCTCAGCGCCCTGCGCGCGATGGACGCCGCCGCCCGGCTGGCCGCCCGCCGGGCCCGCTACCGAAGCCTGGGGCTGGGGTGAACTCGCAGGTCAGAGGCGGTTGTCAGTGGGGGGTGTCAAGATCTCGGCATGACTACAGAAAGTAATGGAACGAACGGAATGAGTGATCCTGCCGTACGGCGGGCGTGGGCGGCACGGTTGCGCGGCTGGCTGCCGGACCGTGCGAGCGATGTGCTCGCCCTCGGGTGCGGCGCGGCCGATCTACCGCTGCTCGCCGCCGAGTTGGGGCACCGGGTGACGGTGGTCGAGCCGCTCTCCCGCACCGCCGTACCCGTCGGGACGGGTGTCCGGGTAGTGGTCGGCGAAGCGGCCCGACCACCGCTCGCCGAGCGGCGGTTCGACGCGGTGCTGGCCCACAGCGTGCTGCGCACGGTGGCCGATCCGGCGGCGGCGCTGAGCCGTTGGGCGGAGCTGGTGCGGCCCGCGGGACGGTTGGTGGTGCTCGAAGAGGGCGGTCCCGGCGGCGTCCCAGCCGCCGCCCTCGCCGAACTCGCCGCATCGCTCGCGTCGTACACCCACGTCGAACAGCTGGGCCGTGATCCGCGGTCCGGCGAGGGCCGGGCGGCGGACGCGCACTACGCCGCCGTGATCCACCCAGCGCCGCCACGACGGCACGCCGAGATCGTGGACGTACACCTCATACTGCGCCGAGCCGACAGCGTCCTGCTCGCTCGCCGCTCCAACACCGGCTACGCGGACGGGCTGTGGAACGCGCCCAGTGGCCACGTCGAGGACGGCGAGGACGTACGCACGGCGATGATCCGGGAAGCGTACGAGGAGATCGGTGTGGTCATCGATCCGGCGGATCTGCGGGTCGCGCTGGTGATGCAGCACCGGGCGCCGAATGGGAGTGCGCGCACCGGATGGTTCTTCGAGGCGCTCCGGTGGAGCGGGAAGGCGGTCAACCGCGAGCCGCACAAGTGCGCGGGCATCGAGTGGTTCGAACTGGACGCGCTGCCGGACGACATGGTCGCCTACTGCAGAGCGGGCGTCGACGCCTACCGGGCAGGGGATCGCTTCGTGCTGCACTGGCACCACCCGGGCGACTCGATCGGCTACCGACCCCGAAGCCCGGGCCGGGCGGTGGTGTTGCCGCACAATGAACCCGACACACGACCGTCACAGCCAGCTGGAGACCGTACGTGACACTCAAGATCAGCGTCGATCCCGATTCGGCCGCCGCGCCGTTCGAGCAGGTACGGGAACAGGTCGCCGCCCAGGCGCGCGGCGGTGCGCTCCCGGTGGGCTACCGGATGCCCACCGTACGCGGTCTGGCTGAGGAACTCGGGCTGGCGGCCAACACGGTGGCGAAGGCCTATCGGGTGCTGGAGGCGGACGGGGTGATCGAAACCCGCGGCCGACACGGCACCTTCATCGCCGCCGCGGGCGATGCCGCGCAGCGGCAGGCGGCGGCCGCGGCGGCGGAGTACGCACAGCGCGCCCACCGCCTCGGCCTGGACCGCTCCGCCGCGCTGGCTGCCATCGACGACGCGCTGCGTGCCGTCTACGGATAACGGATACGGGAGAGCGGCTGGACCCAGACCGGCTGGTCGGCGCCCCAACGGCCAGGCGGGCAAGCCCAGTTGGCCGGACCGCCAACGAAGGACACCGGGGGGAGGGCATGGACAAGACGGCCGATCGGCGCATCGGCCCGCGCCAGATGGCGCGCTGGATCGTACGGCTCGTAGCCGTCCTCGTCGTCCGCCGCCCGCGCGCTCAGCCCGTGCGTCAGCCAGTGCCCCGTCGCAGCGAGGCTGAACCGCAGCCACGCTCCGCCGCCCGTGTCGTGCTGCTCGGTCAGCGCGCGCAGCACGGCGGCCGCCACCAGATGCCCGGTGCCGTGGTCGAGCGCCTGGGCGGGCAGCGCACCGGGACGGCCGTCCGGCCCGGCCTGCGCCATGGCGATGCCGGTCGCCGCCTGTACCAGACTGTCGAATCCGCGCCGCCTGGCCCACGGCCCCTGATGTCCCCAGGCGCCCAACTCGGCGACGACCAGCCCGGGTTGGCGCTCCAGCAGCGCCGCCGCCGACAGGCCGAGCCGGTCCAGCGCGCCGGGACGGTAGCCGAGGAGTACCACGTCCGCCGTGTCGAGCAGTTCGTCGAAGACCGCGCGGTCCGGCTGGTGTGCCAGATCGAGCCGGGCCGACCGCTTGCCGAAGCCGGTGTCCGCGTGGGCGTCCGCCGACTCGGGCAGCCGGGGCGAGTCGATCCGCAGTACATCCGCACCCAGCAGCGCCAACGTCCGCCCCGCCACCGGCCCGGCGATCACCCGGGTCAGATCCAGCACCCGGACCCCCGCGCCGGGCAGCAGCGCACCGTCGGGCAGTGGGCGCGCCGGCCGCCGAGGTGCGCCGTCCAACCGCCGGGCGCGCACCAGCGGCTCGGCCGCCGCCGCGCGGCCCGCCGGATGCCGGGCCCACTGCTCGGCGGTGCGCACGGCGACGGCCAGGCCGCCCGCCGCGTACACCCGCTCCTGTATCTCCTCGGCGGGCAACTCGCCGACGACCGCGGCGAGTTGACCGGCCAGCTCCGTGTCCTGGCCGTTGTCGCGGATACCGAGGCAGGCCAGCAAACGAGCGCGGTGGTGCGGGTAGTTGGCGTGGGTGCGCACCCAGCCGTCGGCGGCGCGCCAGAAGCCCGACAGCGGCGCGAAGTTGACCGGCTCCCGGCCGCCGATGCGCAGATGCCGTTCGCTGGTGAACGAGGTGGCCACCGCGCCGTCGTCTACCCGTACCGCGGGCACCGGGCGGCCGGTGCGGCGTGCCGCCAACTCCGCGGCGGCCAGCGAGCAGACGGCGACGGTCGCCCGGGCCAGCTCCCGTACCGGCAGCCGCGCGGGCAGCCCCGCGCCGGGCCTGCCGTACGACACCCGCTCCAGCAACCGCGGGGCGCCGCCGAGGGCGGACCAGGCTTGCCCGGTGGCCTCCTGAGGATCATGTGTCATGCGGCAATCATGCTCCGGTCAGCAATGGCGCCGCCCTACAGGTACAGACCGTCCGCCGCCTCGGCCTGGTTGGGCAGCAGGGGCGGGGTGCCGCGGCGGAGCGCGTAGAGCTCCGCCAGGGTCGATCCGTCCCGGCCGACGCCCTGGGACGTACCGAGCCAGGCGATGGCCTCCTCGCGGGTCAGCGAGCCGACCTCGATCCGGCTCAGGCAGCGGCCGGGCCGTACCACCGCCGGATGCAGCCGCTCCAACTCCTCGTTGGTGGTGATGCCGACCAGCACGTTGCGGCCCTGACCCAGCAGCCCGTCGGTCAGGTTGAGCAGCCGGGACAGCGCCTGGCCCGCGGCGTGCTTGGCCTGGCCGCGGATCAGCTCGTCGCAGTCCTCAAGTAGCAGCAGCCGCCAGCGGGGCGCGCTCTCGGGGTGCGGATCGTGGTCGTCCTCACCGATGGCCAGGTCCATCAGATAGCCGGGGTCGTTGAACAGCCGCTCGGGGTCGAGCACACAGTCCACCTGGCACCACTCCTGCCAGGAGCGTGCCAAGGTGCGCAGGCACGAGGTCTTCCCGGTGCCCGGCGGGCCGTGCAGCAGCAGTAGCCGACCGGTGATGTCCTGCGGCGTCAGCTTCATCAGCGCGTCCATCGCCTCGGCCACCGGTGCGGTGTAGTTGCCCCGTACCTCCGGCCAACTCGACGCGCTGATGGCGCGGGTGTGCCGGACGGGGCCGCGGCGGTGGGAGAAGTGCCAGAAGCCCATCTGCACCAACTCCGGCCGCGGCTCCGGCTCATCCTCCGCGCCGTCCAGCGCCTGGTCGAGGACCCACCGCGCCAACTCGTCCTCCACCGCGGTGACCGTGATGTCCGCGCCGCGCTTCCAGCGGGAGACCAGGATCGTCCAGCCGTCCCCCTCGGCGAGCACCGAGCGGCGGTCCTTCTCGCAGGCCTGCCGCAGCACCCGGGCGCCGCCCGGCAGCAGCGTCGCCCCGGACCTGACCCGCTGCACCGAGTGGCCGCGCGCGTACGGCTGGGCGCCGGAGGCGAACCGGCCGAGCAGCATGGCGTCCACGATGTCGGACGGCGAGTCATTGCCCGCGGTGTTCAGCCGGATCGGCAGCGCCGCGTCAGGCAGGCGGTCATCGGTCGGGTGCATCGTGGACATGACGCCCATGATCTGCCAGAACGGGTCGGGTCGCGCGGTATTTTCCGGGGTGATCGGCAAGGAAAACCCTCACAGGGTTCACCAAAACGGTCGTTACGCGCGCTTCTCGGCCTTACAGTGCCAAGGTGAGCGCTCGTCACGCGGCCGGGAGTTTCGGCCTCTTACGTGCTGGCTGGCAACGCGTCATCGTGCTGTTCGTCGTCGCGATGGCCGGACTCGGCCTGCTGCTGACCATGTTCGGCACCACGGGTCACGGGGCAGGGAGCCGGTCCACCGGCACCGCCGCGCCCGGCGTCTACGGCACCCCCGGCACCGGTGCGCCGCCCAGCGTCCGGCTCGGCTGGGGCTTCACCCACACCGAGTACAGCGCCGACCGGGGCACCGCGGCCGCCGAGGGCAGTGCCGACAAACTGCTGGCCGCCCAGCCGCTGCCGCAGAACCAGGCCATCATGGGCTGGGGCTCCGACAACCCCGAGCCCTCGCCCGGCCGGTACGACTTCAGCGGCCTGGACAGCCGGATCGCCCTGATCCGCAGGACCGGCGGCACACCGGTGCTCACCCTGTGCTGCGCCCCCGACTGGATGAAGGGCGGCGCCCCCGGCACCACCGACTGGTCACGCATCGAGGCCGCGCCCACCCCGGGCCACTACGCCGACTTCGCCGACCTGGCCGCCAAGATCGCCCGGCGCTATCCGGACGTGCACGAATTCGTCGTCTGGAACGAGTTCAAGGGCTTCTGGAACGACAGCCCAGGCCGCTGGAACTACGAGGACTACACGCGCCTGTACAACCTGGTCTACCGGGCGGTGAAAGCCGTCAATCCGCAGAACCTGGTGGGCGGCCCGTACCTGAACATGGACAGCGTCGCACCAGGAACCAAGGACAACGCCTCGTCGGTCAGCGGCCCTTGGGGCAGTCTGGACCAGCGGGTGCTCGACGCCCTCGACTACTGGATGCGCAACAAGGCGGGCGCCGACTTCCTGGTGGTTGACGGATCGAGCACCACCCATGACGGCGCCCTGGTGCCCGACGACTTCAACGCCACGCAGAAGTTCTACGACCTGAGCAGGTGGCTGCGCCAGGACACCGGTCTGCCCCTGTGGTGGGCCGAGTGGTACGTCAAGCCCGACCACACCGTCTGGCCGGAGAAACAGCTGATGGCGGTGCAGGCCACCGCCATGACGCAGCTCGCCCTGGGCGGCACCGACACCGCCTTCTACTGGAACCCCGAATCCGAGAGCGGAGACTGCTCCGGCTGCCTGTGGACCGGCACCGAGGCCGACGACCAGGGCGGCACCCCGCTGCCCATGCTGAGCCTGCTGCGCCGCTTCGCCGCCGCGTTCCCACCGGGCGCCCCACTGCGCACCCCCGCCGTGGACAACGCCAACGTAAGGGCGTTGGCCAGCGGCCGCACGCTGCTGGCGGTGAACACCACCGACCGGCAGATCACTGCCCGCATCGACGGCACGACCGTCAACCTGGCACCCTACGCGGTCAGTTGGACCACCCGGTGACCCGCCCGCCACCTCAGCTCAACGTGGCGAAGCGGTCCACCAGGGAAGCCAGGAACACCGCGAGCAACGGCAGCGCCAGGTAGAAGGACACTTTCATACCGCGCCGCCGCCGCGGCTCCGGCACCACGACCCGTACCACCTCGCGGGTGCCCAGCAGCACCAGCAGCAGCACCGCCGCGACGGCGCCCACCACCGTCCACGGCGTCCACGTCACCACCGGGCCGACCTTGCCGACCACCGGACGCGGCACCGCGCCCTTGGGCAGCGCCGCCAACTGGTACACAGCGGCGTCCTGGTTGGACATCACCTCGCGCAGGTCCTTACGGGCGTCCAGTGCGGCCACCACACGGGAGCGCCAGTCGGCCGGGTAGCCCGCGTCCAGTTGCAGATAGCTGGCGGTACCGGAGCTGATCAGCAGGTACGACTGCGGGCCCGCCGCCTTCAGATCGGCGACCATGCCGCCGACCCGCGACGGATCACGCGGCGCCAGCACTCCGCGGTAGTTGACCTTCTCCATGTCCCGGGCCATCCACGGCAGGTTGGGCGTGGGATCGTTGGCCGGGTCCTTGCTGGGCCACAGCAGCCGGGCGGACGGCGTGTCATGGCCGTAGACGTAGTCCAGCGCCGCGACCTCGCCGGTGCGCACCCGCTCGAACGGCTCGTTGCCCCAACGGGCCACAAGGAAGCCGCCCGTCAGCGCCAGGCCCACCAGCGGCAGGACGACCAGCGCGGCCCAACGGCGCTCCGGCGAGGTGCGCGGGAAGAACGCCAACGCGGCCAGCACGCACGCCCCCGGCAGCGCGAACAGGAAGACCCGCAGCGCCATCTCACCGCCGTAGGACTGCATGCCGAACCCGAGGAACGGCACCAGCAGCAGGATCAGCAGCGCCCGGTCACTGATCCCGGCCCGGCGCCTGCGCAGCCAGCCGAACGCGGCCAGCGCCATCACCCCCGCGGCCAGCAACACCCTTGAGTACAGCACCACCTTGTGGATCGGCGAGCCGCCCTGGATGCGTCCCGAGACGCTGGAGGAGACGTTGCCGCCCAGCGAACCCAGGCCGCCGAAGAGCTCGTTGAAGTGCCCAGACCAGTACGGCTCGGCCAGGAAACCCACCCAGGCGACCACCATGACCCCGCACAGCAGCGGCAGCCCGTACAGCGTCGAGCGCTTCCAGACCACCAGTGCCGCCGCCACCCCGAGCATCATGAACGGGGTGAGTTGGTGGCTGACCACGGACGCCGCGAACAGCGCCAGCACCCCACCGAGCAGCACCGCCCGGTCGGCCCGGCCCGCCGGACGCACCTGAGCCTCACCCGGCAGCCGCCTGCCGTCCCCGGGACGCGGCGAGCGGAACCAGACCAGCAGTACGGCCACGAACATGACGTAGAACAGGTAGTTGACCGACTGCGGTGAGAAGTAGTCCTGGCCGACCCAGCCGCACAGCACGAACAACCAGGCGGCGCACCACTTGGCCCGCCACCCGGCCCGGACCGCGTGCAGCAGCAGCATCAGCGGTGCCAGGTAGAGCAGTTCGACCGCCAGTGGCCACCAACGCAGCACCTCGGTCAGATCGGTGACCCCGCACGCCTTGGTGACCAGTGCGACGCCCCCGAAGAACCCCGGCCAGGAGAACCGCGCGTCAAGGTAGGGGACCACATGGCCGGTTCGGCCGATGTACTCGATGAACCCCGCGTGCTGCCAGGCGGTCGGGAAGCGCGGCTGCGACTCCAGCACGGCGGGCACGGCGTGCAGCGACACCACGGTCGCCAGCAGCACGGCCAGCAGCAGCCAGGGACGGCAGCCGGGCAGTGACAGCGCCCAGCAGAACGCCAGCACCAGCAACGCCGCGCCCACCAGCGTGAGGTGCGGCAGTACCGAGACCAGTCCCAGACCGTTCATCCGGTCCAGCGAGGCGTCGCCCATGCCGCGCAGCGGCAGCCAGTACAGCGTCAGCGCCACGACCAGCGCCAGCCAGCCGCCCAGCCCGGCCCAGGACCAGCCCGCGATCCGCTGGCGCAGCGGAACCCGCGAGCGCTCGACCGGCTGCGCGGGCGGTGGCGCGGAGACCGGATGCGGGGTGGGACCCTCGGCACGGGACTCCTGGTGGGTCTGGGCATGCGCCGGAACGTAGGGGCGCCGCTCCATGTGGTCGAAGTCCAGTCGGACGCCCAGCGGCAGGGTGTCCTGGTCGACCGCGGCGCGCAGCGCCCAACTGGTGCCGAACACCAGCGTGTCGGTGTCCAACGGCACCGGCTCCGACGGCTCCGCCTGAACAGGCGCGGCGGTTGGCGCCGGGGTCCGCAGGATCCGGGCCAGCCCGAAGCAGGCGATCACCGCGATCACCGTCTGACTGGACAGTTCCGCGACTCCCGCCCCGACGATCCCCAGCGGCGGTAGCAGCAGCAGCGTCGACCCCAGCACCAGGACGCACAGCAGCCCTTGGAGCATCGCGATCCGCGAGGTGCGGCTCTGTGCCCGCAGCACGCCGAAGTACGCCTCGAACAGCACCCGAGTGAGCGAGGCGACCGCCATGAAACGCAGCAGCGGCCCACCCTTGGCCGCGTACCCCGCACCGAAGACATGCAGTATCTGCGGTGCGAAGACCACCAGGGTCATGCAGATCGGAACCATGATCCGGGCCATCCGGCGCAGCGCCGCGCGGCAGTTCTCGGCGATCCGCGACGGATCGTGCGCGCCCTCCACGGTGAGCGAGGCGCCCATGTTGATCGCCAGCAGGTCGACCGTGCCGCCGATGGTGGAGGTGATGTAGAAGTAGGCGTTGTTCTCCGCGCTGATCCGCGCCGCGACGATCACCGGCACCAGGTAGAGCACGGCCAGCGCGAACAGCGACCCGGTGTAGTCCCCGGCCAGGAACCGCCCGATCTCCCGCGTGGACGGCGGATCGGTCTTGTCCTGGGTCGCCTTGACATGGCGCGGGATCAGCCGGCGGAAGACCAGCCAGCCCAGCGGCAGTACCGACAGCGCGATCGCCGCGACCCAGGAGACGAACACCCCGGTCGCCGGGATCACCGTGGCCAGCGCGATCAGCAGGCCCAGCTTGGCGGTGGAGAACACCGTGTTGCCGAACGGCACCCACACCGCGCTGCGCAGCCCGGTCAGCACCCCGTCCTGCAGGGTGAGCACCGACCAGGCCACCACCGAGCCGACGAACGCCAGCCCCGGCACCACCCCGCTGAGGAAGTGGTACGAGGGACCCCACCACCCCAGCGTGAGCAGGAACAGCCCGGCCGCGGCCGCCACCACCAGCGAACTCGCCAGATAGGTACCGGAGATAAGCCGCGCCGTGCGCCTGCCCGCGACGGGGATGAACCGGGCCAGCGCACCGGTGAGGGTGACCGCGGTGATCCCGGCGAGGAACTTCATCGCCGCGATCGCGGCCGAGCCCCGGCCCACCGCGTCATCGGTGTAGTAGCGGGCGGCGACCAGCCAGTAGCCGACCCCGAGCACCGCGGAGACCCCGGTGTTGAGCATCAGCGCATAGGCGTTGCGGAACAGCGGATCGCCCCCGCCACGCCGCCCCGGCAGCCGCAACCGGCCGCGTCTGGGCGGACGTTCGGCGACGCCGGAGACCGCCGTGCGGCCGGGTGGCCGCTGGCCGGTCGTGCTCGTACCGGATGTCTCCTGGGTGGTCGTCTCAGACACGGGCTCCGCGTACCTTCCCCAGTGCTCGGCGGGTTCTGCGCACCATGGCATAACTTTTCGTCAGTGCCCGGTCCTTGGCGAAGTTCCGGGCGACGGCGCGGCCCTCGACGAGTCGTTCGAACTCGGTTATGGAGGTGGAGCGCCGCACGGTGACCCGGCGCAGCGCGTACGGCCCCTGCGCCCGGGAGGCCAGCCGGTTGCCGACGGCGAGCGAGATGCCGAACCCGGCGGTACGCACCATGCGCCGCACCCGCTGGCTTGAGTAGCCGTACGGGTAGGCGAAGGAGACCGGTGGGGCGTCCAGTTCCTCGGTGAGGATCTCCTTGCAGCGCAGCACCTCGAACCACAGCCGGTCGTCGGAGAGCTGGTCCAACTGCGGATGGCTGTGGCTGTGCCCGCCGATCTCCACCCCGGACGCCGCCAGCTCACGCACCTGGTCCCAGTGCAGCATGATGTCCAGCGCGCCCGGCGCCTGGTCCTGCGCGGCCCGCCCGAGCACCCAGCCGGTCGAGGTGAACAGGGTCGCCGGGAAGTCGTGCCGCCGCAGCTCCGGCAGCGCGTGCCGGTGTACGCCCTCGTATCCGTCGTCGAACGTGATGAGCACCGGCCGTGCGGGCAGCGCACGCCGACCGTCCCGCCAGACGGCGGCCAACTGACGCGTGGTCAGCGGTGTGAAGCCGCGCTGCGCCAGCAACTCCATCTGTTCGGCGAAGGCTGACGGTGTCACCGAAAGCCCGCGCGCCGCCCTCGCCGGGGTGTCGGCGACCGCGTGGTACATCAAGATGGGCACCCCACCTGCGATCATGCCACCGCTCCCGGTCTGTGCTTCGTGTTGTGTTCGGCTTGCTGGGGCGCGTCGGACCCGGCCGCCGTCGTGGCGATCACGAACCGGCCGCCGCGCCGGGAGCGCACGGTGCCGACGGCGTACCCGGCCGCCGTCGTGGCCAGCCCGGCCACGATCGCACCGGCCCGGGCCAGCCCGTCGACCTGTCCGAGCAGCGCGTCGCGTACGCCGCGGGCCACCCCGGACGGCAACACCCTTGTGGTGTAACGGCGTTCGGCCGAGAGCCCCGCCTCGGCGCCCACGCTGCGGGCCACCAGCGCCTTGGACAGCCCCTCGGCGTAGCAGCGGGTGCGGAAGTAGCCGAACCGCTCGCGTGCGGGCGGCACCCGGTGGTGGATGACCGCCCGGTCGTCGATCAGCAGCAGCGCGTCCGGGCGGGCCCGCCGCAGCCGGATGCACAGCTCGGTCTCCTCGCAGCCCAGCGGGCGCTTGTCGCCGTCCCGCCCGATCCCGGTGGCGAAGCCGCCCGCGGCGTCGAACGCGGTGCGCCGGAACGAGGCGTTCCCGCCCAGCACGTTGCGCACCGGCACCCGGCCGGGCGGCAGGCCCAGATAGGTGCAGCCCACCACCCACTCGAACTCGCGGGGGAACCACGCCGGGCGGCGGCCGGACGCCCAGGCGGGCATGGTCCTGCCGCCCACCGCCATCACCCGCGGGTCCTCGTAGGCCGCCACGAAGTGCCGCAGCCAGTCCCGTTCGGCCACCGCGTCGTCGTCCAGGAACGCGATGACGGTTCCGTTGGACGCGGCGATTCCGGTGTTGCGGCCCGCGGACAGGCCGCGCGGCCCCGCGTTGGGCAGCACGGTGACGGTGTCGTCGTCCGCGTACTGCTTCCGCAGCCGGGCGAGCAGCGTGGCGTTGTGGTCCACCACGAGCAGTGTCTCCTGTGCCGGGAGGGACTGCGCCCGCACCGAGGCCACCGCGGCGAGGATGTCGCCCCAGCGGTCCTCGGTGTAGACGCAGATCACCACGGAGACGGTCTCCGTGCTCAAGAACCCTCCCCCAGGTTGGCGCTGGCGGGCAGCACCGCCGGGCGGGAGCGCAGCCGACGGGTTCCGCGCTCCCGCAGGATGACCTTCAGCACGCGCAGACCGTCGCGTACCGCTCGTAGGTTGCTGGCGCCGTGGATGCGTAGATGTTCATGGCTGGGAATCTCCTGCACCTTCAGGCCAGCCTTGACCACCCGGATGTTCATCAGGGTTTCCACCTCGAAACCGGCGCAGTCCAGCGCGATGTGGTCCAGGCAGTGTCTCCAGAAGGCGTTGTAGCCGTAGCACAGGTCCGTGTAGCGGGCCCCGAACTTGGCGTTGACCAGTGCGCAAAGTATCCAGTTGCCGAGCTTGCGGATCGGCGTCATGTCGTCGGTGCCGCCGCCGTTGGCGAAGCGCGAGCCCTTGGCGAAGTCGGCTCCCGAGACCAGGGCGGAGACATAGCTGACGATCTCGTTGCCGTCGGCCGAGCCGTCGGCGTCCACCATCACGATGATCTCGCCGGTGGCCGCGGCGAATCCGCTGATCAGGGCGTCGCCCTTGCCCTTGCCGCGCTGCTCGACGACGGTCACCGAGGGCCACAGTTCACGGGCGACCTTCACGGTGTCGTCGGTGGAGTGCCCGTCGACCAGGATGACCTCGTGGATCCAGGGCGGCAGCGTGGCGAACACATGCGGAAGGTTCTCCGCCTCGTTCATCGCCGGAATGACCACGCTGACCGGCGGAGTGATCGCCAGGTGCGAGGAGATCGGCCGGAAGCGCGCCTCAGTGACGGTGTCCTTTGGTGGGCTGGAACTCAGCGATGGGCCGGGTACGGCCGGTTGAACATAAGAGCTCATGAATCCGTTTCCCTCTCGTCCGGTCGACCGCCCGCGCCGGGCGGCCCGTGTCGTGGGTCCGGTTCGAAAGGGGGGTCTCACCTGGTCCGTGCCGTCTTCGCCCAGGGCGTTGCCGCCCATGGGTGAACACACCTTGCGAACCTGGTGAGTTGGCGTATGTGACCGGCCGCGCGGTGCGCGGCCCGGCACATGCGCAGTGTCCGAGCACGGCACCCCCCTACCGCGCCCCGCACCGTGCCATCGCGGCCTAGTGAGCCCCCTCCCCTGAGGTCTCCTGGGGCCGCCCTTCCCTGATGGCTGGTGCGGGTGGATGTCCGACGGTATTGATGATTGTGACTCTAAGGCAAGACCCGGCGCCGTGATTCATAATTGGCAGAAAATACTACCGAGCTGTCTTCTTGATCTTGCATTGGTGATCGAACTTGCGAGGAAACGAGCCATTCCTTTCGGCTCGTAGGGAAAATGGACCGGCTGCCGCGTTGTACGCGAAGCGGCCGTGATCCGGCGCGAAGGAGCGCCGGGTGCGAACGGGCGCACTGGGGCGCGTCAGCGTCCGGTCCGCAGCCGACCCAGCCGCTTGAGCAACTGATCGGCGTTGCTGTGGAGTTGGGGGCGCGCCAGCACCGCGTTGCGGGCCGCCCGCACCGGCGCACGCCTGAGCAGATGACCAACCGCGACCGGGTGGCGCCGTGTCACCCAGCCTTCGGACACCGAAAGTTCACGGGTTTTGAGCGACTCTTTGTATTCTTTTTCACCGCGGCCTAGATCGAGATAGGAGATACCGTTCGCCGCAGCCGCCTCGGCCATTCTCAGATGCAACGCAAGACCGGGCGAGTATTTACCGAACGCGCTGTCGTACGCCGGGAACCAACAGGCGAGCACCCGCTCGGAACGCAAACCGAAGTGCGCCGCCACCGGACGCCCACCCGCGTAGAGCACCGACAACTGTCCGGCGAACTGCGTGCCGCGGGTGTGGAACAGGTGCTCCACCAACCGCACGATCCACGGCCGGGCGAACCGGTCGCTGCGGCCCGTCCTGCGGTACTGCGCCGACTTCCAGGCCATCAGTGTGCGCAGCACCGTCGGATCGCGCTCGTCGTGCACGTACCGCACCCCACCCGCGTCCCGGTCCAGCTTGCGCTCCTTGGCCAGCGTGGTGCGGACGAACTTCGGCGCGTGCCCGCGCAGATACCTCAGATAGGCCTGGTACCCCTGCTCCACGTCGATCACCGGTGAGGGGTACGAGCCGGTTGCACCGATCTCGAAGGGCTTCTCGCCCTCCAGCAGATGGTCGAACTCCCAGACCGCCAACCGGCAGGCGCGCAGCAACTCCTGGGCGTCCCACTGGAAGCCGGGCCGGTGCACCAGCCCCTGGCAGTCGGACAACCCCAGACCCACCGCCCGGCCCACCCCCAACGCGGTGCGCTGGAACGGGAAGAACGCCGCGGGAACCGTGGGCGCGCCGTCCTCGTAGACCACCGCCACCCGCACCCCGCGCCGGAAGCGGTCCACCGCCAGCGTGAACTCCGGTGACAGGAAGGGATTGGCGAGCGACGGACTGCCGCACACCCAGGCCCGCGACTGCAGGCCGGTCCATGCCGCGCGGTCGGACTCGGTCAACTCGGCCGGGCGCAGCACACGTATTCGCGGTCTCAAGGATCGCGCCTTCGCACCGCGCTTCCGTAACTACCGACGCCCAGCGGCAGCAGGAAAAGCGCCGCGCTCAACGCCGCGACGACCGCCACCCCACCGCGGACCGACCACAGGTGCAGCATCAGCAGCACCTGGCCGACCAGCACGTCGAACGTGATCGAGCCGACGACGGCGACCACCACCCGGGTCGGCGGATCAAGGCCGCGCAGCGTACTGGCCAGCGCGGCCCCGGGCGCGGCGATCATGAAGAAGAAGGTGAACGGCGCGCGCAACGGCGAACTGATGTCGGCCAGAGCGAGTGCGGCACCGGCCACTCCCGTGCCGACGGCGGCACCAGCGAGAAGTGGCAGAGATTCCTTGGCAATTGGATGCATTGGCGACTTGCCCCCCGGCTTCAATGTCGCGCAGTCACGGCAGCCCGTCAAGCAGTCCGGACACCTTGCGACACACCACCACCGATCGGGGGAATCTCCGGGCGCCTACCCACCCGGTGGGCCGTTCGCTGCTACGACGTACGCGGCAGCACACCCCACGCAAACCCACGCACATCCCACGCACACGGCCACGCACATCCCACCAAGAGAGGTCCCATGAGGCTCACCCGGCTTGTCGTCACCCTGTCCGCCCTGCCTCTCCTCGCGGCCCTCACCCTGTGGGGCCCAAGCAGCGCGGACGCGGTGGGGCCGCCCGGCTATGTGGCGCTCGGCGATTCGTACTCCGCCGGGGTGGGCGCGGGCGGCACCATCGCGTCCAGCGGAAGCTGCCGACGCAGCACCAACGCCTATCCGCGGCTGTGGGCCGTGCGGACCGCCCCCGCGTCGTTCGGCTTCCCCGCGTGCGACGGGGCCACCACGACGGACGTCCTCAACGGCCAACTGGACCAGCTCAGTTCGGCCACCGGTCTGGTCAGCATCACCGTAGGCGGCGACGACGCGGGCTTCGCCGATGTGATGGCCACCTGCGCGGTGCCCACCGGCCTGCTGTGTCTGCCACGGGTGGACCGGGCCCGGGGCTTCGTGCGCGACACCCTGCCGGGGCGGCTGGACGCCCTCTACTCCGCGATTCGTGACCGGGCGCCGGGCGCGCGGGTGGTGGTGCTCGGCTACCCGCGCTTCTACCAACTCGACGGCGGCTGCCTGGCCGGGCTTGAGGAGGCCAAGCGCGTGGCCATCGACACGGCGATCGACGAGTTGGACACCGTCATCGCCAAGCGCGCCGCCGCGCACGGCTTCGTCTTCGGTGACGTACGCGGCGCCTTCGCCGCCCACGAGATCTGCGGCCGGGACCCCTGGCTGCACAGCGTGACCGTTCCGCTCGGTGACTCGTACCACCCGACCGCGGTGGGACAGTCGCGCGGGTACCTTCCGGTGTTCACCGCGGCCGCCATCTGACGTTCGCCTCGGCACTCGGCCAACTACCGTGCGTACCCGTGGTGTCGGGGGCAACACGCCTGTTCGGCAGGTGAATCCGAGGGCTGTGGATGCGCGGGTGACGCGGCGGGGAGGTAGGGTTACGCTGCCCGGGCCGGGTGCCTCGTACGGGTGGGGAGAAGTAATGGAGCAAATAGTGCGCAGCAGGCCGCGTGTGCCTGCGATCAACTGCGGGAGCAGCGCGACCAGTGCGCGCCTCGACCGTCATCTGGCGGTGCTCGGCGGCCCCGCCGTGCCGCCGCGCGAGACGGCTGACGCGACGCTGCTGATGCGGGAGTTGACGGCCCGGGACACCTGCCCGGCCAGGGAGAACCGCGGCGCCCGCGTCTCGCTGTTCGCACCGCTGCGCCGGCTGCGCCGGTCGCTGTTCGGTAGCCGCGGCTGACCTGACGCCGCCTGGACCGACGGGACCCCCGTGCCCCTCGGTCCACCCGGCGCACCCTTCCCCGAGGCCATCCGGCGCCCCAACCCGGCAGGGGGCGCCGACACCGTGCGGTGCGGACATCACCAAGGTGATTCCCGTTCGCGCCGGTCAGCGACCGCTGCGCGCGAACCGCCGTACCGCCAGCGGCACGAAGACCGCGAGCAGCACCAGGGACCACACCAGCGCGCCCGCCACCGGATGCGCCACCGGCCAGGCCGCGCCGGGCTGTGGCAGCGCGTTGCCGGTCAGGTCGCGGCAGGCGGCGACCACCGCGCTGATCGGGTTCCACTCGGCCACCGTGCGCAGCCAGCCGGGCATGCTGGTCGGCGGCACGTAGGTGTTGGAGATCAGCGTCAGCGCGAAGATCAGGCTGCTGAGCTGGCCCGCCGCCTCCTCGTTGCCGAGCAGCAGTCCCAGGTACTGCCCGATCCATCCGGCGGCGAACCGGAACAGCAGCACCAGCCCCAGCGCGCCGAGCGCGCTCGCCGCACCGCCCCTGATGCGCCAGCCCACCGCCAGGCCCGCCAGCACCATGGGCACCATCGCGACGGCGGCGACGAACACCTCCGACAGCGCCTGCCCCAGTGGTACCGCGCTACGGCTCACCGGCAGGCTGCGGAACCGGTCCATCACCCCGCGCTGCGCGTCATAGGCGGCGGTGATCATGCCGGTCATCATGCCGTTCGCGGCGATCGACACGAACAGCCCCGGCACCAGGTACGCGCGGTAGTCCGCGCCGTCCGGCAGGGCCATCGCACCGCCGAAGACATACCCGAACAACAGCAGCATCAGGATGGGTGCGGCGAGGGTGAGCACGATCAGACTCGGTGCGCTGCGCAGCCGTTGCAGATGGCGGATCATCATCGCCCAGCCGTCGTAGGCCCATTGGCCGGGGCGGTCGACTGCGACGGAGGGAGTGGTCATGCGGCTGTCTCCTCAGCGGGGTTGGTGAGGCGTAGGAAGGCCTCGTCCAATGTCGGGCGGCGCAAGGTGGCGTCGATCAACGGGACTCGGGCGGCGTCGAGTTCGCGGACGACCAGCGGCAGGGTCAGGGTCGGATCGGTGGCCACCGCACCGGCGGTGCGGCGTTCCGCGTCGACCACGACCGCGGAGCCGGTCAGCGCGGTGAGCACGTCGGCCGCGGCGGTCAGCGCCCGCTCGTGCTCGACCACCACCTCGGCGTAGGAACCGATCTCGGCCTTGAGCTGGGCTGGGGTGCCGCGCACGGTGGCGCGTCCCTCGTCGACGAGCACCACCTCGTGGGCCAGGCGGTCGGCTTCCTCCAGGTACTGCGTGGTCAGCAGCACGGTCGTGCCGGAGTCGGCGAGTTCGCGGACCGCCGTCCAGATCCCGTCCCGGCTGACCGGGTCGAGGCCTGTGGTCGGCTCGTCCAGGAAGAGCACCCGCGGCCTGCTGAGCATGCAGGCGGCGAGGTCCAGTCGGCGGCGCATACCGCCGGAGTAGGTACGGGTCGGCCGGTCCGCGGCCTCGCCCAGGCCGAACCGCTCCAGCATCCCGTCCGCCCGGGCCCGGCCCGACGCACCGCGCAGCCGGTGCAACCGGGCGAACAGCCTCAGGTTCTGTCGCCCGGTCAAGTCACCGTCCACGCCGGTGTGTTGACCGGTGACGCTGATGCCGGCCCGTACGGCGTGCGGCTCGGTGCGCACGTCGTGGCCCGCGACCCGCGCGGTACCGGCGTCCGGGGGGCTCAGCGTGGTCAGCACGCGGACGGCGGTGGTCTTGCCCGCGCCGTTGCGGCCGAGCAGTCCGCACACGGTGCCTTCGGGGACGGCCAGATCGAGCCCGCGCAGCGCGTGGACCTTGCCGAAGTGTTTCTCCAGCCCCTCACTGAGTACAGCGTACGTAGTCATGGCCCGCAGCATAGCCCACTACGTACGGTGTACGTAACTAGGATGGTGGGACGAGGGAAGCGCGACGACAGGTGATGAGCGATGCCAGGCAGTGAGTCTTCGGACGTACCCGATGTGATCTGGGAGCGCCCGGAGCGTGCCGCCCGTGGGCCCAGGCCCGCGCACAGCCGTGCGGAGATCGCCGACGCGGCGGTCCGGGTCGCGGACGCGGACGGGCTTGACGCGGTCTCGATGCGCAAGGTCGCCGCGGAGATCGGCTGCGGCACGATGTCGCTCTACAACTACGTGGCGGGCAAGGAGGACCTGTACGAGTTGATGGTGGACGCGGTCAGCGGTGAGTACGTCTTCCCCGACCGGCCGTCGGGGGACTGGCGCGCCGACCTGCTGGCACTGGCCCGCCAGACCCGGGCCCTGATGCACCGGCACCCCTGGCTGACCAAGGTGCTGTCGCAGCGCTACATACTGGGCCCCAACGTGCTGCGGTACTCCGAGTACTGCCTGTGGGTGCTGGAGAGTCTGGACCGTGACTCCGGGACCAAGATGGAGCTGATCGGGGTGATCAACGGGTTGGTCACGGCGTACGTGGCCAACGAGTTGGCGATGGGTGAGGGCGCCCCGCAGGAAGTGGCCACCCGCATGGCTTATCTGGCACGTGAGTTGGGCGGCGGTCAGTACCCCCGCCTGGCGGCGGCGCTGGGGAGCGCTCCCGCGCTCACGGACCCGGATGCCACCTTCGACCGCGTCCTCGGGCGGATCCTCAACGGGTACGCGGCGTAGGACCGCGGGCTCGCCCGGGGAAGGGTCCGCGGCGGCGAGCGACCACGGGGGTGGGGTTCGGCGGTGTCGATCCCACCGCGGCCCGCGTCACAGCAGGGCGAACTGGCCGCCAGGCCCCTCCTCCGGGTGGTCGAGTACGGAGGCGGGCCGCCGTGCCGAGGGGGGCACCGGGAGTACGCCCGCGGCACGTAGCTCCGCCGCGCCGGTACGCGGACCCGCGTCCAGGGCGGCGGCCAACTCCGTTCGCCGCGCCCGGAGTTCGGAGAGCAGCGCCAGCACCGTGATGAGCTCCAGCAGATCCGACGTCCACTCCTGCGGCCACGCGGCGGGACCGATCGCCGCCAGCGCACCGGCCTGCTCCGTCCCCTTACGAGCGTCGAACCACGCCTGAAGCACGCGTACTCCGCCCGCGTGGAAGTCCCAAGCCTCGCGCGGTACCGGCGAGATGCGCCCCTCACCCACGAACAGGGCCTCCTCCTGGTCGTCGTACCGCAGCGAGTCCGGCCGGTCGGGCAACGGCGCGCGTACATACGGTCGCCGCCCGCCGGGCAGCCGTGGCCGGGTACCGGTGCGCGCGCCACGGGTGTGGACATCCAGCATCTCGCGGCCCAACTCAACTCCCGCGTCCCACAGTTCACCGCTCGCCGGGAGCGGCACCACCCGGCCCGCGCAGAACGCGGTGATCCACGCCAGCAGGTCCTCGGCACGGACCTCCCGTTCACAACGCTTGCCGAGATGGTCGAGCAGTCCGGGCGCGACATTGGGCTCCACCCCGCCGGGGCGGCGGTACAGCGGACGGATCCGGCCCGGCCCGTCCGGCAGCAGCGCGGTGCACACCACCGCGGAGCCGGAATCCTGCTCAACGGCGAAGACCTGCCGATGGTCCGCGACCCGCCACAACTGAGGGCGGGCGGCGTCCAGCAACCGGTTGTCGGGAATCAGCCACTGCTGGTCGTACGGCCCGTGCAGCACCCGCACCGGATCGGGGCACGGCCCCCGCTCGTCGGCCAGGGTGCCCGACGGCGCGGGATGCCCGGGCAGTTGCGCCACGACGCTGCGCACGGTACGGGAGCGGCTCGGGCAGAACAGCGTCTCGCGCTCGCCGCGCAGCAGGGCGTCCCAACGGGCCCGCAGCGACTTCGAGTCCGGGGCCATCACCCAGCCCCTGCCGAACCGAGGCGGTGCGGTGGACCATGGCATCAGGTCGTCGAGCAGGGGCGCGTCGTCGCTCACCGCACGCATGGTAGTGGGACCGGGCGGCGCCTTCCCGGGGGATGCCCCCCAGCCGGTACACCCACCCTGGGCGCCGCCGCGAGGCGGATCACTACCGCGCCTCCATCGTGACCGAGAAGGTGAACCGGTCGCCGCGGTAGTGGATGCGCGCCACGTCGACCGCCCGGCCGTCCGCGTCGTAGGTGACCCCGGTGTAGTGCAGGATCGGGCTGCACAGCGGTACGTCCAGCAGACGCGCGGTCTCCGGATCGGCCAGCCTGGCCTCCACGGTGTCGGTGATCCGGCTGATCCGCACCCCCAGCCGGTCCCGCAGCACCTTGGTCATCGGCCAGTGTTCGAGATCGGCGAGGTCGATGCGGTCGGCCAGTTCCGGCAGGACGTGGTTCTCCGCCCAGTTGGTGGGCTCACCGCTGTCGTCCCGGCGCAGCCTGCGGTAGGAGACCAGCTCGGCCGCGCCGGGGAAGTGCTCACTGATCTCGGCGGGCACCGGCACCGTGCCGTGGCCGAGGATCGTGGCCCGCATGCCCGACTGCTGGGCCACGATCGCGTCCACCGAACCCAGCAGCCGGACCGGTGCGGCCCGCCGGGCCCCCGGTTCGATGAAGGTGCCGCGCCGCCGGTGGCGGCTGATCAGCCCCTCCTCCTCAAGGGACTTCAGCGCCTGCCGCATGGTGAGCACGCTGACGCCGTAGTGCGCGGCCAGGTCGTCCTCGGTCGGCAGCCGGAGCGGTGCGTCCGCGCTGCGGCCGAGTATGGAGGCGCGCAGTGACTGCGACACCTGGTACCACAACGGGAGTTTGCGGTTCAGGGTGAGCGAATCAGGGGCGAATGAGGTCAAGTCCGCTCCGGCGTACGTGGGTTCGTGGGCGGGCTACGCCCTGAAGTGACGTTCCAGACCCTGCCACACCGCGTCGTAGTCCTGCTGGCGGTGGTCCGCGTGCAGCGCCTGCGCGGTCGGCACCACCGGCCAGCGGGTCTCGAACATGAACGCCAGGCCGTCGTCGACCTTCTGCGGCTTGAGCTCGGCGGCGCTCGCCTTGTCGAAGGTCTCCCGGTCGGGGCCGTGCGCGGACATCATGTTGTGCAGCGACGAGCCGCCCGGCACGAAGCCCTCCGCCTTCGCGTCGTAGGCGCCCTCCACCAGGCCCATGAACTCGCTCATCACGTTCCGGTGGAAGTACGGGGGCCGGAAGGTGTCCTCGCCCACCAGCCAGCGCGGTGCGAAGACCACGAAGTCCACGCTCGCGAGCCCCGGGGTGTCGGTCGGCGAGGTGAGCACGGTGAAGATGGACGGGTCCGGGTGGTCGTAGGAGATCGAGCCGATCACGTTGAACCGGTGCAGGTCGTACACGTACGGCACGTAGTTGCCGTGCCAGGCGACGACGTCCAGCGGGGAGTGGTCGTAGGTGGCGGTCCACAGGTTGCCGCCGAACTTGTTCACCACCTCGACCTGGCGGTCTCCGTCGTCTTCGTAGGCGGCGACCGGTGCCAGGAAGTCCCGTGCGTTGGCGAGCCCGTTGGCGCCGATCGGGCCGAGGTCGGGCAGCCGGAACGGCTGGCCGTAGTTCTCGCAGACGTAGCCGCGCGCCTCGGCGTCCAGCAGCTCCACGCGGAACCGCATTCCGCGCGGAACCAGCGCGATGTGCCCCGGCTCGGCGCGCAGCAGCCCCAACTCGGTGCGCAGCAGCAGCCCGCCGTGCTGGGGGACGATCAGCAGCTCGCCGTCGGCGTCGGAGAAGACCCGGTCGGTCATCGAGCGGTTGGCCGCGTACCAGTGGATGGCCATGCCGCTGCGCTGCAGTACGTCGCCGTTGCCGCCGACGGTCACCAGGCCGTCCAGGAAGTCGGTGGGCTCCTGCGGCACCGGCAGCGGGCTCCAGCGCAGCCGGTTGGGGTCCGGCACGGTCTCGGTGAACGGCGCGCTGCGCAGGTGCCTGCTGTCGATGCGGTGGAACGGGGGATGTGCGGCCGACGGCCGGATGCGGTAGAGCCAGCTGCGCCGGTTGTGGTGGCGCGGCTCGGTGAACGCGGTGCCGGACAGCTGCTCCGCGTACAGCCCGAGGGGTGCGCGCTGCGGTGAGTTGCGGCCGACCGGCAGTGCGCCCGGTACCGCCTCACTGACGTGTTCGTTGCCGAAGCCGGAGGAGTACGTGAGCGCCTCGGCGGCCTTGCGGGCCGCCTCCACGCCGTTGTCCCCTGCCCCGTCCCGCGTGCTGCCCATGGCGTGCTCCCGACCTCCGAGTGCTGGAATCCTATGCCCGAACATAGGATTCCAGCGGCGTGCCGTCAATCACCCCCGGCATGCTGGTGCCCCGGTAACTAGCGCCGTTAGTTTGAGGTCTGCAGGCAGCCGTACCCGGCTCGGAAGGACGACGACGTGCAGGCTCACGACGGGATGTACATCGACGGCGAGTGGCGGCGCGCCGCGGGCCAGGACCGGATCGAGGTGGTCAACCCGGCTGACGAGACGCCCATCGCCTCGGTGCCGGCCGGTACCGCCGAGGACGTGGACAGCGCGGTGCGCGCCGCCCGTGCCGCCTTCCGAGGCTGGGCCGAGACACCGCCCGCCGAGCGTGCCGCCCGGATCGCCGCGCTCGCCGAACGGCTCACCGCCCGGCGCGAGGAGATCGCC
Organism: Streptantibioticus rubrisoli; assembly: GCF_024436055.1. Classification (GTDB taxonomy): domain Bacteria; phylum Actinomycetota; class Actinomycetes; order Streptomycetales; family Streptomycetaceae; genus Streptantibioticus_A; species Streptantibioticus_A rubrisoli. Next base: position 93,132 of record NZ_JANFNH010000004.1, read on the forward strand.
CGGACCGTGACCGCCGAACTCGGCGCACCGCACACCTTCAGCGGCAGGGTCCACACCGCCATGCCGATCTCGGTCGCCGCCTCCTACGCCCAACTGCTGGAGGGCTACGAGTTCACCGAGAAGGTCGGCAACTCCGTGGTCCACCACGAACCCGTGGGCGTCGTCGCGGCGATCACCCCGTGGAACTACCCGCTGCACCAGATCGTCGCCAAGGTGGTGCCCGCGCTGGCCGCCGGGTGCGCGGTCGTCCTCAAGCCCGCCGAGGACACCCCGCTGGTGGCCCGGCTGTTCGCCGAGGCGGTGCACGAAGCGGGCTTCCCCGCGGGGGTGTTCAACCTGGTCACCGGGCTCGGCCCGGTCGCGGGCCAGGCGCTCGCCGAGCACGCGGGCGTGGACCTGGTCTCCTTCACCGGATCGACCGCCGTCGGCAAGCTGATCGCGGCCACCGCCGCCCGCTCGGTGAAGCGGGTGGCGCTGGAACTCGGCGGCAAGTCCGCCAACGTCATCCTGCCCGACGCCGACCTGGCCCGCGCGGTCAACATCGGCGTCGCCAACGTCATGGCCAACTCCGGCCAGACGTGCAGCGCCTGGACCCGGATGCTGGTCGACGCCGACCGCTACGAGGAGGCGGTCGAGTTGGCCAGGGCCGCGGTCGCCAAGTACGTACCCGGTGACCCCACCGACCCGGACACCCGGCTCGGCCCCCTGGTCAGCGCCGCACAACGGGAGCGGGTGCGCGGCTACATCGCCAGCGGTCTGGCACAGGGCGCGCGGCTGGTGGCGGGTGGCCCCGAGGCGCCGGAGGGCAGCGAGCGCGGGTACTACGTCCGGCCGACCGTGTTCGCCGATGTGACACCGCAGATGACCATCGCCCAGGAGGAGATCTTCGGGCCGGTGCTGTCGATCATGCGGTACGAGAACGAGGAGCACGCCCTGGAGATCGCCAACGGCACGGTCTACGGCCTGGCCGGGGCGGTGTGGTCGCAGGACGAGGCGGCGGCGGTGGCGTTCGCCCGGCGGATGGAGACCGGCCAGGTGGACATCAACGGCGGCCGGTTCAACCCCCTGGCGCCGTTCGGCGGTTACAAGCAGTCCGGCGTCGGACGGGAACTCGGCGCCCACGGGCTGGCGGAGTTCCTCCAGACCAAGTCCCTGCAGTTCTGATCATCCGTCGTCGCGTTCGTTAGGAGAGACCGTGGTCCGCGCCGCCGTACTGCCCGCCGTGGGTGCGCCGTTGGAGATCGTCGAGATCGGCCTGCCGGATCCCGGCCCCGGTCAGGTCAGGGTCCGGCTCGCCGCCGCCGGGGTGTGCCACTCCGATCTGTCGCTGGCCAACGGGACGTTGCGGCAACCCGTTCCCGCGGTGCTCGGACACGAGGGCGCGGGCACGGTCACCGCGGTGGGCGAGGACGTCGCCGGTGTCGCGGTGGGGGACCGGGTGGTGCTCAACTGGGCGCCGTCCTGCGGCGGTTGCCACTTCTGCGGGCTGGGCGAGCCCTGGCTGTGCGCCAACGCCGCGGCGGGTGCGGCGGCTCCGTACGCGGTGTGCGCGGCGGACGGCGCCGAGCTGTACCCGGGGCTGGGCACCGCCGTCTTCGCCGAGGAGACGGTGGTCGCCGCGGGCGCGGTGCTGCCGCTGCCGGACGGGGTGCCGCTGACCGAGGCCGCGTTGCTGGGGTGCGCGGTGCTCACCGGGTACGGCGCGGTGCACCACGCCACCCGGTTGCGGGCGGGGGAGACGGTCGCCGTGTTCGGCGTCGGCGGGGTGGGGCTCGCGGTGCTCCAGTCGGCCAGGATCGCCGGGGCCGGTGCGGTGATCGCCGTCGATGTCGCCCCGGGCAAGGAGGAGTTGGCGCGCGCCGCGGGTGCCACCGACTTCGTGCTCGCCGCCGATGACACCGCCAAGCGGATCCGCCAGCTCACCGGCGGGTACGGGGCCGACGCCGCGATCGAGTGCGTCGGGCGCGCCGACACCATCCGTACCGCCTGGTCCGCCACCCGGCGCGGCGGCCGGACGACGGTGGTCGGCATCGGCGGCAAGGAGCAGCAGGTCACCTTCAGCGCCCTGGAGATCTTCCACTTCGCCCGCACCCTGACCGGTTGCGTCTACGGCAACAGCGATCCGGCCAGGGACCTCCCGGTCCTCGCCGAACATGTCCGTACCGGCGGACTCGACCTGTCCGCGATGGTGACCGACCGGATCGGCCTGGACGGGATCCCCGAGGCGTTCGACGCGATGCTCCAGGGCCGCGGCGGGCGCGCGCTGGTGGTCTTCTAGACGCTGGCGGCGCCCCGAAAGGGCGCGCAGGACTGCGCGGTCGGCCACAATGGCGCCGCAGCCGATCGACGGAATGTCGCCGTACCCCCGGCGGAGCGCTCAGCGGAGCCGCTCGTACTGCAGGGCCAGGCCGTCCACGAGGGCGCGCAGGCCCGCCTCGAACGCGCCCTCGTCCACGCGGCGTTGGTGCTCCGGAAGCAGATGGGCCTGGCCGAGGTGCGGATAGTCGGCCGGGTCGTAGGCGGTCGGATCGTCCACGAACCCCCGGGCGAAGGAGCCGAGCGCCGATCCGGCGACGAAGTACCGCATCATCGCGCCGATCCGGGTGGCGTGCGCGGGCGGCCAGCCCGCGGCCACCATGCCGCCGAACACCGCGTCGGCCAGCCGCAGTCCGGCCGGTCGGCGGCCGGGCCCCTGGGCCAGGAACGGCACGATGTGCGGATGCGCGGCCAGCGCCGCGCGGTACGACCGCGCCCAGCGCACGAGAGCGTCCGGCCAGGGCGTGCCGTCGTCGAACATCGACAGGTCCACCTGGGCGACGACGGTGTCCGCGACCGCGTCCAGGATCTCGTCCTTGGTGCGGAAGTGGTTGTACAACGACGGCCCGCTGACGCCGAGTTCGGCGGCGAGCCGCCGGGTGGAGACCGTCTGCAGCCCTTCCGCGTCCACCAGCGCCAGCGCCGTGGCGACGATGCGCTCTCGGCTGAGCAGGGGCTTGCGGGGGCGTGCCATGCGGCACATAGTAGAGGCCGCCATGGAAAACTAGCAGCGCTAATTTATGAGGGGTGCGCCGTGGACCTTGAGCTGAACGAGGAGCAGGCCGCGGTTCGGCAGCTCGCCAGGGACTTCGTGGAGCGCGAGGTCACCCCTTACGCGGCGGCCTGGGACCGCGCGGAGCGGGTGGACCGCGGGATCGTCAAGAAGCTGGGGGACCTGGGCTTCCTCGGCATGACGATCCCGGAGCAGTACGGCGGTTCGGGCGGCGACCACCTCGCGTACTGCCTGGTCACCGAGGAGTTGGGGCGCGGTGACTCCTCGGTGCGCGGGATCGTCTCGGTCTCGCTGGGCCTGGTGGCCAAGTCCGTCGCGGCGTGGGGGAGTGAGGAGCAGAAGCGGCAGTGGCTGCCCCGACTGTGCTCCGGTGCGGCGGTCGGCTGCTTCGGCCTCACCGAGCCGGGCACCGGCTCGGACGCGGCCAACCTCACCACCAGGGCGGTACGGGACGGTGACGGCTATGCCGTGACCGGCGGCAAGATGTTCATCACCAACGGGACGTGGGCGGACGTGGTCCTGGTCTTCGCCCGTACCGGCGCGCAGCCCGGGCACAAGGGAATCAGCGCGTTCCTGGTGCCCACCGACACCCCCGGTGTGGAACGCCGGGAGGTGCACGGCAAGTTGGGGCTGCGCGGCCAGGCGACCGCGGAGATCGTGTTCGACGGTGCCCGGGTGCCCGCCAGCGCGATGCTGGGCCCCGAGGGCAAGGGGTTCGCGGTCGCCATGTCCGCGCTCGCCAAGGGGCGGATGTCGGTGGCGGCCGGGTGCGTGGGGATCGCGCAGGCCTGCCTGGACGCGGCGGTGGCGTACGCGGGGCAGCGTGAGCAGTTCGGCGCGCCGATCGCCCAGCACCAGTTGGTGCAGGAGCTGATCGCCGACATCGCCGTGGACGTGGCCGCCGCCCGCCTGCTGACCTGGCAGGTGGCCGACCACATCGACCGCGGCCTGCCGTTCGCCACCCAGTCCTCGATCGCCAAGCTGCACGCCAGCGAGGCGGCGGTGCGCTGCGCCAACAACGCCCTCCAGGTCTTCGGCGGCTACGGCTACATCGACGAGTACCCGGTCGGCAAACTCCTGCGCGACGCACGGGTGATGACCCTCTACGAGGGCACCACCCAGATCCACAAGCTCCTGATAGGCCGTGCTCTGACGGGCGTGTCGGCCTTCTAGGCACGGGCCGGTAGCGCCGGGTCCGCTACCCGGGGCGGACCATGCGCAGCACAAGGTCGGCGTACAACTCGCCGATCTGGTCGGGGGTGCGGCGGCCGTCCGGGTTGAACCAGCGGGCCACGTCGATGCACAGGGACAGCACCGCGAGCGTGGTGCCGGAGACGTCGGGGACGTCGAAGTCGCCGGAGCGCACGCCGTCCTCGATGATCGAGCGCATCGTCGCCTCGCTGCGCCGACGCAGTTCGACGATCTCCGCGTAGTGCTCCGGGCCGAGCGCGCCCAACTCGTACTGGACCACCCGGCCGGTGGTGTGGTGCTCGGCGTGCCAGCGGACGAAGGAGCGCACCGCGGTGCGCAGCCGGCCGGCCGGGGTACCACCGCCCTCGGCGGCCTGCCGGAGCAGGGTGAGGGAGCGGCGGTGACCCACGCCGCTGATCTGGTAGAGCAGTTCTTCCTTGGTCTTGTAGTGGATGTAGAGCGCGGCCGGGCTCATCCCGGCGCGCCCGGCGATGTCGCGCGTCGTCGTGGCGTGGTACCCCCGCTCGGCGAAGGCCTCCACCGCGGCAACCACCAGCCGTCTCGCCGCATCCGGGGTGATGTCACCCCACACCTCGGTCTCCATCGCCTGAGCATCCATGCGGACACCTTACCGCCACCCTGAGCAACCGCTTAGCCGCCTGCCGCCGGGTGGCCCCGGGCGCCTCACAGGTAGAACCGGGCCACCGTCTCCGCCACGCACACCGGCCTGTCCCCGCCCTCCCGCTCGATGGTCACCCGGGTGACCAGTTGCACCCCGTCCGCCACCTCGCTCACCTCGGCGATCACCGCGGACGCCCGCAGCCGTGAGCCGACCGGCACGGGAGCGGGGAAACGCACCTTGTTCACACCGTAGTTGACCCCCATCCGCACCCCCTCGACCCGCATCAGCTCCGGCATCAGCGAGGGGATCAGGGAGAGCGTCAGGTACCCGTGCGCGATGGTGCTGCCGAACGGACCCCGCGCGGCCTTCTCCGGGTCGACATGGATCCACTGGTGGTCGCCGGTCGCCTCCGCGAACAGATCGATCCGCTTCTGGTCGATCTCGATCCACGGCGAGTGGCCGAGCTCCTCCCCGACGGCCGCCCGCAGTTCGTCGACCGACGTGAAGACCCTGGCCTGCGACATCTGTTGCCTCCCACATGCTTGGGTGCCGGAGCGATTGCTGTCTAAGCGCTTGCTCAGCATGGTTCGCCGGAGGCCGCGTGTCAACGTGGCCGAAGTGTTCGCTCGCCGCCGCGATGCAGACCCGCCCGCGACGGCGAGACGGCTCAACAGCGGCGGCCCGCACCGGCCGCGCCCGACTGCGGGCTCACCGCACCGCGTACCGGCTCTCCCACGCGGCGGCCCGGGCCGCCGCGAGAGCCTCGGCGGACAGCACCGGCACCGGCACCACGATGCCGCACTCCGTGCACACCGGCCCCGCGGCCGGATCGTGGCGCAACCCTTCCCGCCACACGATGCGCGTGGCACCGCAGACCGGGCAGCAGTCGCCGGGCGCCGAGTCGAGGGCGGTGATCAGTCGGCGCAGCACCTCGGCGAGCCGCCCCGTCGGATGGACGGCCGGATCGTCGCACCACGCGACGCCGTTGCCGCCCCAGGTGCGGCGGTGCCAGTCGTCAAGGCTGGTGGGACGGCGAATGCCGTCGTGCTTCTCACGCTTGCGACGGGCGGCGAACTGCGCCTCGTAGGCCAGCCATACCGCCCGCGCCTCCTCCAACTCCTCCAGTGCCGCCATCAGTTGTGTTTGGCGCGGATGTCGGTCGTCCGGCGCGAATCCGGCGCGCAGGCACAGGTGGTGCCAGGTCGCCCGGTGGCCGTACGGTGCGAAGCGCTCCAGGCACCGGCGTAGTGAGGTGCGTTGCTCGGCGTCTATCAGACGGGGGTCGCGTACCCGTCTCGCGAGACTGCGGAACCCGGCCATCTCGTACCACCTCCGTCACAGTGGACCACAGCGGACCACATCACCTCGTGGCGCTATGGAATGGACGTACCGGCCCTTCGATCGGCTCCCGGCGTGAAGGAGTTGTGGAGACGAGGGCCGTAGATCCAGCCGAGATCGCAGACATGACGGCGGCTCATCTTCCCGCATAGCCCTACCGACGGTAACGTCCGTCGCATTCCCCCCAGGGAGGAGCAGGAATGCGACGACGCACCCGCACTCTCAGAACCGCGGCGGCGACCGCGCTACTCGCGCTGGGCGTCACCGTGATCGGACCCGTACCTCACTCGGCGGTCGCCGCCGACCCCGGCGACGACTACTGCCAGGGCCAGTGCGACGACATCCTTCCGCCCGGTGAGAACGGCAACGCCACCCTCGCCGACATCCTCGGCAACAAGCTGTTCGGCACCCATCCCGCGCACACCGAGGACCAACTCGGCACCTATGGCGCACTGCCCGGCGGCTACGGTTCGCTGACCGACGCCACACTCGGCGACTACTACAACAGCTCGTCGTTCGGCGTCCCGCCCGACCAGATCGAATCCGTGCAGCACCCGCGTTCCGACGTCACCGTCACCCGTGACAGGTCCACCGGCGTCCCGCACATCCAGGGCACCACCCGCTCCGGCACCGAGTTCGGCGCCGGATACGCAGCGGCCGAGGACCGGTTGTGGTTGATGGACCTCTTCCGGCACGTCGGCCGTGGTGAGTTGACCTCCTTCGCGGGCGGCGCCGCCGCCAACCAGGGCCTGGAGCAGCAGTTCTTCAGCGCCGCCCCCTACACCGAGGCCGATCTGCAGGCCCAGGTGGACCGGATCGCCAGCACCAACGGCGCCCGCGGCCAGCAGGCGCTCGCCGACGCGCAGTCGTACGTGGACGGCATCAACGCCTACATCGGCCAGGCCAAGCCCGGCCGGTACTTCCCCGGCGAGTACGACCTCACCGGCCACATCAACGCCATCACCAACGCCGGGGAGATCGAACCGTTCAAGCTCACCGACCTGATCGCGCTGGGCGCCGTGGTGGGCGCGCTGTTCGGCTCGGGCGGCGGCGGCCAGGTCCAGTCGGCGCTCGCTCTCCAGGCCGCCCAGAACAAGTACGGGGTGGTCAAGGGCACCCAGGTCTGGGAGGCGTTCCGGGAGCGCAACGACCCGGAAGCCGTGCTCACCGTGCACGACGGGCAGACCTTCCCCTACGCCGACCAGCCCGCCCATCCGCGCGGCGAGGCGTTGCCCGACCCGGGCTCTGTCGTCCCGGAGCAGCTCGTCTACGACCGCACCGGTTCCGCCGCCTCCAGCAGCAGGGCCCCGGCGCGTACCCCCTTACACGTTCCGGCGAAACTGCGGCCGCTCCAGGGCATCTTCGACAACGGTGTACTGCCCGGCAACCTGCTCTCCACGCCCAGGAAGGGCATGTCCAACGCACTGCTGGTTTCGGGTAAGTACACCGCCAGCGGGCACCCCGTCGCCGTGTTCGGCCCGCAGACCGGCTACTTCGCCCCGCAGTTGCTGATGCGCGAGGAGTTGCGGGGACCCGGGATCAGCGCCCGGGGCGCGGCCTTCGCGGGCCTGAACATGTACGTCGAACTCGGCCGCGGCCAGGACTACGCGTGGAGCGCCACCTCCGCGGGGCAGGACGTCACCGACACCTATGCAGTCGAACTGTGCGACCCCAGTGGGAAGACGCCCACCATCGAGTCCGACTCCTACCTGTGGCACGGCAGTTGTGTGCCGTTCGAGAAGATCGAGCGCACCGACTCCTGGTCGCCGACGATCGCCGACTCCACCGCCGCGGGCTCGTACCGGATGCAGGTCTACCGCACCAGGTACGGTCTGGTGACCGCCCGCGCCACGGTCGGCGGCAAGCCCGTCGCGTACACCTCGCTGCGCAGCTCCTACCAGCACGAGGCCGACTCGATCATCGGCTTCCAGATGCTCAACGACCCCGGCTTCGTCCATGACGCCAGGAGCTTCCAGCAGGCGGTGCAGCACATCGACTACACCTTCAACTGGTTCTACGCCGACTCCCAGGACATCGCCTACTACAACTCGGGCACCAACCCGGTGCGCGCCGCGGACGTCGACCCCTCGCTGCCGGTGCTCGCGGAGCAGAGTTACGAGTGGCAGGGCTTCAACCCGGCCGACAACACCTCGGCGGACACCCCGCCGTCCGAGCACCCGCAGTCCATCGACCAGGACTACTACGTCTCCTGGAACAACAAGCAAGCCAAGGACTACAGCTCGTCCGGGTTCGGCGACGGCTCCGTGCACCGCGCCAACCTGCTTGACGACCGGGTCAAGCGCCTGGTGAAGCAGGGCGGAGTCACCCGTGCCGCGCTCACCCAGGCGATGGCCGACGCGGCCGTCACCGACCTGCGCGGCGAGGACGTGCTGCCCGAACTGCTCGCGGTACTGCGCGGCAAGCCCATCACCGACCCCCAACTCGCCAGCGCCGTAGCGGAACTGGCGAACTGGAGCAACGACGGCGCCAAGCGCAAGGAGAACTCGCCCGGCTCGCACACCTATGCCGACTCCGACGCGATCCGCATCATGGACGCCTGGTGGCCGCTGCTCGTCAAGGGCGAGTTCGAGCCCGGGCTCGGCAGCGACCTGTACAACGCGCTGACCGCCAACCTCGGCGTGGACGAATCACCGTCGGCAGGGCACGGGCCGACCGGCTCGCACGCCGGAAGCTCCTTCCAGCTCGGCTGGTGGTCGTACGCGGACAAGGACCTGCGCGCGGTGCTGGGCAGGCCGGTCCAGGGCGGCCTGGCCGAGAAGTACTGTGGGGGCGGCGATCTGCCCGCCTGCCAGTCGATGCTGCTGACCACCCTCAAGCAAGCGGTGGCCACCCCGGCCGACCAGCTCTATCCGGGCGACGGCACCGGGTGCGCGGCGGGTGACCAGTGGTGCGCGGACTCCATCGTGCAGCGGCCGCTCGGCGGCATCAGCGACGACCGCATCTCCTGGCAGAACCGCCCGACCTACCAGCAGGTGGTCGAATTCCCCAGCCACCGCTAGGAGTTCACCGCAGATGGTGTGCGCTCCCGCCGACCACGGGAGCGCACACCACCGGGCAACCGGCCGCCTAATGCGCTATCCGGCCCGCCAGCAGCACCAGCCGGGCCAGCCCGGCGTGGCAGATGTCCATGTGCGCGCCCATCGGCGGATAGCCGCGCCGCACCACACTGGAGACGTCCACGCTCACCAGCCCGGACCGCGGGAAGTGCCGCCCGGCCGACGGCGCGGTGTCGGCGAGCGTCAGGCGTACGGCGTCGCTCGCGGTGGGCAGCCCGTGGTACCCCACCGCGGCCGGGCTTCCGGTGCTGCCCGAGGTCCGCCACGCCAGCGGGTACAGCGTGCCGAGCCCGTCGTCGTAGCGCGAATGGCACACCACCATCGGCCCGCCCAGCCGTTGCCGGGTGCCGCGCAGCGCGTGCGAGGTGACCGCGCCCTGCAGCAGCGTCACCGAGGCGGCGATCGCCCCGGCCGCCCGCACCCCGGAGAGCGCCAGGCGGGCGCCGAACCCGTGGCCGAGCAGATGGACCCGCACCCTGGGGGCCACGTCGGCGAGTTGGTCGAGCAGTTCGGCGAGCCCGATCTCGCCTATCAGGTCGGCCTGGCGGCAGATCCGGTAGTAGACGAGTTGGCGCAGCACCTCCCGGGCGCCGCTCCACCGGCGGAAGGAGGCCGCGTCCGGCGCGTTCTCGCGGGCCATCGGAACGGTTTCCGCGCCGGTGCTCTCCAGCGCCGCCGCGAACTCCTCGCAGATCCGTTCGGCATCACCGGTGAGTATCGCCAGCCGGGCCTCGGGGGCGAACCTGCGGGCCAGTTCGATGAACTCGACGAGCCGCCCCGGTGACGCCGGTCGCTCCCGCAGCAGCGTCGCCATGCGCCGTATCTCGTGGGACCGCGACGGAAACAGAGCGAGCAGACCGTCCAGTGTGTCCTTGTCCAGGCCGCGCTGGACCGCCAGGTTCGCCGCCTGCTCCGCGAGCATCGACGGCCGGTAGTCCACCAGCGGTTCCTCGGTGAAGCGCAACGAGGGCCAGTACACACCCGCGTAGCCCACCACCGCGTCCTTGCGGCCGCGTTCCAGTAACGCGGGGAAGGGGGTGAAGAAGCGGCGGTAGACGCGGATCGCGGTGGGCAGGTCGTTGTTCCAGCCGTGTGCGAAGAGGATCAGGTCCGTGATCCCGCTCCCGGCCGCGCCCAGTATCAGCCGGTCCCGCTGTTCGGGATCGGCGCTGCCCTCCGCGTCGATGGTCACCGTCCAGTACGGATCGACCCCCATGGCCCCCATCGGCATGCCCCCCTGCCGTTCTTCCCCGCCGCCCCCAGCGTCCCCCCGGCCAGTGTGAGCTACACCCATCACCGCCGGAAGACGCTGTTCCGGCCAGCTGTCCGAGAATCTCACCCCTTCCCGAGGTCATACCGACCGGTTAGTATGCGCCCTAGTCGCAGACGGAGACGATCCGACCAACCGAAGGGACTCCGGCGTGGGCGCGCACCAGGACACACGGATTGTGGTCACCGGCGCAGGACGCGGCATCGGGGCCGCCCTGGCCCGCAGATTCGCCGCCGAAGGCGCCCGCCTGGTGGTCAACGACCTGGACGCCGACGCCGCGCGGGCCGTCGCCGACGAACTGGGCGCGGTGGCCGTCCCCGGCGACGCCGCCAGCGAGCACGGGGTGGGCGAGCTGATCAGCAAGGCCCGCACCGCGCTCGACGGGCCGGTGGACGTCTACTGCGCCAACGCGGGCGTACCGACCGGCGGCGGGCCCGAGGCGCCGGAGGCGGACTGGGCGCAGGCGTGGGAGGTCAACGTGATGGCCCATGTGCGGGCCGCCCGGGCGCTGCTGCCCGAGTGGCTGGAGCGCGGCCAGGGCCGGTTCGTCTCCACGGTCTCCGCCGCCGGACTGCTCACCATGATCGGCGCGGCCCCCTACTCCGTCACCAAGCACGGCGCGTTCGCCTTCGCCGAGTGGCTCTCGCTGACCTACCGGCACCGCGGCATCCATGTGCACGCGGTCTGCCCGCAGGGCGTGCGCACCGACATGCTGGACGGCACCGGCGCCGCGGGGCAACTGGTGCTCACCCCCACCGCGATCGAACCCGAGAAGGTCGCCGACGCCGTGCTCGCCGGAATCGCCGACGAACGCTTCCTGATCCTGCCGCACCCCGAAGTCGCCGAGTTCTACGCCAACCGGGCCAGCGAACCCGACCGCTGGCTGGGCGGAATGAACAAGCTGCAGCGGCGACTTGAGGACGGCAAGGCGTGAGGTACGCCGACAAACCCTGGCTCCAGCACCTCAGCCCCGAACACCTCGCACCGGTCGATCCGCCGCCCACCATGCTGCACGCGTTCCGCGCCTCGGCCCGCCGCGTCCCCGACCGCACCGCACTCGCCTACTTCGACGGACGAGTGAGCTACGCCGAGGCCGACGCGCTCTCCGACGGCATCGCCAACCACCTTCTGGCACACGGCTTCCGGCCCGGCGACCGCACCGCGATCGTGCTGCAGAACACCCCGCAGTTCGTCCTCGCGCTGCTCGGCACCTGGAAGGCGGGCGGCACCGCGGTGCCGGTCAGCCCGATGTACAAGGGCCGGGAGCTCGAACACGTGCTGCGCGACGCCCAGGTGACGGCCGTCGTCTGCCACGAGCGCGGCTGGACCTCGTACATCCGCCAGACCGTCGCCGACTCACCGGTCAGCATCGCGCTCACCACCAGCGAGTCGGACCTGCAAAGCCGCGACGACCACCGGGTGCTGCCGCCCGACGCCCGCACCCGCCCCGAGGACTGCGACGACCTGCTGGCCGCCGCCCGCGCTGCGGCGGGCGCGCCGGTGCCCGATCCGGGGCTCGGCCCCGACGACGCCGCGCTGCTCACCTACACCTCCGGTACCACCGGCATGCCCAAGGGCGCGCTCAACACCCACGGCAACATGGCCTACAACGCACAACGCCAGTGCCAGGTCCTCCAGTTGCCCGACGGCGCGACCGTCTTCGCGCTGGCGCCGCTGTTCCACATCAGTGGAATGGTCTCGCAACTCGCCGCCGCCATCACCGGCGGTTCCACCCTGGCGATGGCGTACCGCTTCGAGGCGGGTGCGGTGCTGGACGCCATCCGCGAGCACCGGCCCGGGTACATGGTGGGCCCGTCCACCGCCTACATCGCGCTGATGGCCAGGCCCGACGCCAGCGCCGACGACTTCGCCTCCTTCAAGTGGCTCAGCTCCGGCGGCGCACCGCTGCCGCCCGCCGTGGTCGAGGAGTTCCAGCGGCGGTTCGGCCACTACCTGCGCAACGGCTACGGGCTCACCGAGTGCACCGGTGCCTGCGCCAGCGTGCCGCCCGGCAGGCAGGCCCCGGTCGACCCGGTCTCCGGGACGCTGGCGGTGGGTGTGCCCGGACCTGACACCGTGATCCGGATCGTCGACGAGAGCGGCGCCGACGTGCCGTTCGGCGAGCACGGTGAGATCGCGGTGCGCGGCCCCATGGTGGTGCCCGGCTACTGGCGGCGGCCCGAGGAGTCGGCCGCCACGCTTCCGGAGGGTGAACTGCGCACCGGCGACATCGGGTTCATGGACGAGACGGGCTGGCTCTATGTGGTCGACCGCAAGAAGGACATGATCAGCGCCTCCGGTTTCAAGGTGTGGCCACGCGAGGTCGAGGACGTGCTGTACACCCACCCCGCCGTACGGGAGGCGGCGGTCGTCGGCGTACCCCACCCCTACCGTGGCGAGACGGTCAAGGCGTACGTCAGCCTCAGACCCGGTACCTCGGTGGACTCCCGCGCGCTGATGGCGTACTGCAGGGAGCGGCTCGCGGCGTACAAGTACCCGCGCGAGGTGGAGTTCCTCGCCGAACTGCCCAAGAACACCAGCGGAAAGATCCTCCGCCGCGAGCTGCGCGGGCTGCCGGGGCAACGAACCGGCTAAGCAGATCGGGCCGAGTCCGCTGCGGTCCGGCAGCGCCCTTGAAGGGGCGCGGGGAACCGCGCGACCAGCCACCATCGTGCCGCGCACGATCGATGGCACATCGCGGCACTCCCAGCGGAGCGTTCAGCGACGTACCGGTCGGTACGCTGGCAGTCCACCATGGGGGAGCTGTACCAAGAGGAAGGGAACGACGGCCATGGCAGACGGCGGCAACACCCAGGCGGCGACGGTTCCGCAACGGCTGCTGGCCGAGGCCACCCGCCTCTTCGCCGACCGGGGCTTCGACCGCACTTCCGTCCAGGAGATCGTGGAGGCCGCCGGGGTGACCAAGGGCGCGCTCTACCACTACTTCGGCAGCAAGGACGACCTGCTGCACGAGGTCTACGCGCGGGTGCTGCGGCTGCAGACCGAACGGCTGGAGGAGATCGCCTCCGGCGCCGGGACGGTCGCCGAACGGCTGCACCGCGCCGCCGCCGACGTCGTGGTGACCAGCATCGAGAACCTGGACGACACCAAGATCTTCTTCCGGTCGATGCACCAGCTCAGCCCGGAGAAGCAGAAGGCGGTACGAGCCGAACGCCGCCGCTACCACGAGCGGTTCCGCGCACTGGTCGAGGAGGGCCAGCGGGAGGGCACCTTCCGCCCCGAGCTGCGCCCCGACCTCGTCGTGGACTACTTCTTCGGCTCGGTCCACCATCTGGGCACCTGGTTCCGCGCGGGCGGACCGCTGTCCGCCGCCCAGGTGGCCAAGGAGTTCGCAGATCTGCTGCTGTACTCGGTACGGCGGCCCTGAGGTTACGGAGAACCCCTGTGAAGGCATGGCGCGTACACGAGACCGGGGAGCCGCGCGAGGCGATGCGCCTCGAAGAGGTCCCCGACCCGGTGCCAGGACCCGGTGAAGTGCTGGTGCGGGTGCGCGCCGCCAACGTCAACTTCCCCGACGCACTGCTGTGCCGGGGCCAGTACCAGATCCGCCCCGAGCCGCCGTTCACCCCCGGTGTCGAAATGTGCGGCCAGATACTGGAGTTGGGGCCGGGCGTGACCGGACTCCAGCCGGGCGCGCGGGTGATCGCCCCGGTCACGCCGCCCCGGGGGGCGTTCGCCGAGCTGGTCGTCGTCCCGGCGGCGACCGTACTGCCCGCGCCCGACGCCCTCGATGACGCCGAGGCCGCCGCGCTGCACATCGGTTACCAGACCGGCTGGTTCGGGCTGCACCGCAGGGCCGCGCTGAGCGCCGGTGAGACCCTGCTGGTGCACGCGGCGTCGGGCGGCGTCGGCAGTGCCGCGGTACAGCTGGGCAAGGCCGCGGGCGCCACGGTGATCGGCGTGGTGGGGGGCAAGGAAAAGGCCGCGGTGGCCGCCGAGTTGGGCTGCGACATCGTGGTGGACCGGCGTTCGGAGGACTTCGTTGCCGTCGTCAAGGAGGCGACCGGCGGCCGCGGGGCGGACGTGGTCTACGACCCGGTGGGCGGCGACGCGTACACCCGCTCCACCAAGTGCGTCGCCTTCGAGGGCCGCATCGTGGTGGTCGGTTTCACCAGCGGCACCATCCCCACTCCCGCCCTCAACCACGCCCTGGTCAAGAACTACTCGATCCTGGGCCTGCACTGGGGCCTGTACAACACCCACGACCCGGCCGCGATCCACCACTGCCACGAGCAACTGACCCGTCTGGCCGCGGAGTCGAGGATCAAGCCACTGGTTACGGAGCGGCTGCCACTGGCAGAAGCGGCAGCCGCCGTACAGCGCGTGGCCGACGGCACCACGACCGGCCGCCTGGTCGTCAGCCCGGCCTGACGACGCCCCCAGCCGCCGGACGGGCCCGCATCGAGCCCGTCCGGCGATTGAGGACAAGCCGCGCCAGCGGCGCAAACCGGGGGCCCCGGGGGCGAAGCCCCCGGAGGGGCCGGGCGGGCGGGAATCACACGTACTGCCGCAACTCCCGCCGCGCCAGCGACCGCTTGTGCACCTCGTCCGGCCCGTCCGCGAGCCGCAACGTCCGTGCCGCGGCCCACAGTTCGGCGAGCGGGAAGTCCTGGCTGACCCCACCCGCGCCGTGCACCTGGATCGCCCGATCCAGAATCCGCTGCACCGCCGCAGGCGTGGCGATCTTGATCGCCTGGATCTCGGTGTGCGCCCCACGGTTGCCCACCGTGTCCATCAGCCACGCCGTCTTCAGCACCAGCAGCCGCAACTGCTCGATCTCCACCCGCGCTTCGGCGATCCACTCCCGTACCACCCCCTGCGCGGCGATGGGCTTGCCGAAGGCGGTCCGGGCCACCGCGCGGCGGCACATCAACTCGACGCCCCGCTCGGCCATCCCGATCAGCCGCATGCAGTGGTGGATCCGCCCCGGGCCGAGCCGGGCCTGGGCGATGGCGAAGCCGCCGCCCTCCTCACCGACCAGGTTCGCGACCGGCACCCGTACGTCGTGGAAGACCACCTCGGCGTGTCCGCCGTGGTCCCCGTCGTCGTAGCCGAACACCCGCATTCCGCGCCGTACTTCGACACCGGGGGTGTCCCGTGGCACCAGGACCATGCTCTGCTGGCGGTGCCGGTCCGCGGTCGGGTCGGTCTTGCCCATGACGATGAAGATCCGGCAGTCGGGGTTCATCGCCCCGGAGATGTACCACTTGCGGCCGTTGATGACGTACTCGTCACCGACCCGCTCGATTCGGGTTTCGATGTTGGTCGCGTCAGAAGAGGCGACGTCCGGTTCCGTCATCGCGAACGCCGACCGGATCTCGCCCGCGAGCAGCGGTTCCAGCCACGCCTTGCGCTGCTCCTGGGTGCCGAACTCGTTCAGCACCTCCATGTTGCCGGTGTCGGGGGCCGCGCAGTTGAGGGCCGGAGGCGCCAGGTGCGGGCTGCGGCCGGTGATCTCGGCGAGCGGGGCGTACTGGAGGTTGGTCAGCCCGGCGCCGTTCTCGCCCGGCAGGAACAGGTTCCACAGTCCGCGCTTACGGGCCTCGGCCTTCAGCTCCGCCACCACCGGTGGCGGGGACCAGGGGTCGTCCGCCTCGGCGCGCTGCCGGGCGAAGACCGGCTCCGCCGGGTACACGAACTCGTCCATGAAGGCGAGCAGTTGCTGGCGCAGCTCCTCGGTGCGGGCGTCGTATCCGAAGTCCATGCCGTTCAGTCCTTCGTGTTGAGGATGTTCAGGCCGCGGTCGATGAAGGCCGGGACCAGGGTGCCGATGCGGTCGAAGCCCGCGCCCACCGTCTGGCCGAGGGTGAAGCGGTAGTGGATGCCCTCCAGGATCACCGCGAGCTTGAAGTAGGCGAACGCGGTGTACCAGCCGACCGTGGAGGCGTCCCGTCCGGAGCGCTCGGCGTAACGGGCGACCAGCTCGGCGGGTTCGGGATGACCGGGCGCGCCGGCGGTGGTGGCGACCGGTGAGTCGGCGACGGGCAGCCGCTCGCTGTACATGACCAGCAGGCCGAGGTCGGTGAGCGGATCGCCGAGGGTGGACATCTCCCAGTCGAGCACCGCGCGGATCCGGTCGTCCGGGCCGACGAGCACGTTGTCCAGCCGGTAGTCGCCGTGCACCACGGTGGGCGGGCCGGAGATCGGTAGCCGGGCGCCGAGCCGGTCCCGCAGCGCGTCGATGCCGGGCAGTTCGCGGTTGCGGGAGGCGGCGAGCTGCTTGTCCCAGCGGCGCAACTGCCGTTCCAGGAAGCCCTCCGGGCGCCCGAAGTCCGCCAGCCCGGCCGCGGCCGGATCCACCGCGTGCAGATCGACCAGCGTGTCGACCAGCCCCAGGACCACCTCGCGGGTGCGCTCGGGACCGATCCCGGCAAGCTGCCCGGCGGTGCGGTACGGCACCCCGTCGACGTGTTCCATCACGTAGAACGGCGCCCCGATCACCGTCTCGTCGCGGCACAGCAGCAGTGGCCGCGGCACCGGTACGGGCGTCGGGTACAGCCCGGCCAGCACGGTGAACTCGCGTCCCATGTCGTGTGCTGTGGCCAGTACGTGCCCGAGCGGCGGCCTGCGCACCACCCAGCGGGAGGAGCCGTCGGTCACGGCGTAGGTGAGGTTGGAACGACCGCCCTCTATCAGCCGCCCGGTGAGCGGTCCGCTGACGAGGCCGGGCCGCTCGCGGTCCACGTAGGTGCGCAACCGCTCCAGATCCAGGCCGGGGGGATTGTCAGTCGTGGTCATCCGACCATCATGCCGACCAGTCGGTATGGAGTCCAGAGGGTATCGCCGCAAGGGCGACGAAGAGAACGCGTTCTAAGTCTCGCGGGCATCCGCTACCTTCGTGCCGCGATCAAGATCGAACCGATCGGGGTGGCCGACGACCGGCCACAGGGAGGGAACACGATGAATCGATTCGACGGACGGAAAGTGCTGGTCACCGGCGCAGGATCAGGCATCGGGCAGGCGACCGCGCTGCGGCTGCTGGGCGAGGGGGCGACCCTGGTGGCCGCCGACATCAGCGAGGAGGGCCTGAAGCGGACGGCGGAGCGCGCCGACGCCGAGGGGCTGGCGGCGCGACTGACCACCGCCGCCCTGGACATCGCCGACGAGGCGGCCGTCGAGCGCGTGGTCGGCGGCGCCGTGTCCGGTCTCGGCGGCCTGGACGTGCTGGTCAACGCGGCCGGAATCCTGCGCAGTTCGCACACCCACCTCACGACCCTGGAGTTCTGGAACCGGATCATCGGGGTCAACCTCACCGGCACCTTCCTGGTCACCCGCGCCGCACTGCCCTCGCTGCTGGCCAGCGGCCGGGGTGTGGTGATCAACTTCAGCTCCACCTCGGCCTCGTTCGCGCACCCGTACATGGCCGCCTACGCGGCCAGCAAGGGCGGCATCCAGTCCTTCACCCACGCCCTCGCGCTGGAGTACAGCAAGCAGGGCCTGCGGGCCGCCTGTGTCGCGCCTGGCAGCATCCAGTCCGGTATGACCGCCGACCCCGGACTGCCGGAGGACACCGACTGGAGCCTGCTGTCCAAGCTGCTCCCGGCGATCGGCGAGGGCTTCGCGCCACCGGAGACGGTCGCCTCGGTCATCGCGATGCTCGCCTCCGACGACGGTGCCTTCATCACCGGCACCGAGATCAGGGTGGACGGCGGCACGCACATGTAGGGCGTTGCGTGCTCCGCGAACCCAGATGCCGGGCGGCCCCACCAGGTGGGCGCCATTGACCCCCACTTTGGCGGACGCCTAGCCTCTGACTCTGTGGGTGAACGTCATTCACCTATGGGAACGGTGGTCGGCGGTGCCTCGGCGCTCGCCATCGCCGAGGTACGGCTGACCCCGGTGCTGGTCGCCGATCCGCCGCTGTTGAACACCCAGGGCGTCCACCAGCCGTACACCCCGCGGCTGGTCATCGAGGTGGTCACGGCGGACGGCACCACCGGCGTCGGGGAGACGTACGGCGACACCTGCTACCTGGACCTGGCCCGCCCGCTGGCCCGGGCGCTGCCCGGACGCTCGGTCACCGATCTGAACGGCTTGTTCACCTTGGCCGAGAGCGTGTGCGGCGAGCCGGACGGGGTGTCCGAGTCCGTGGACAGCGGTGGGCTGCGCGGGGTGCGGACCGCCGACAAGCTGCGCCTGTCCGTTGTCTCCGGCTTCGAGGTGGCCTGCCTCGACGCGCTCGGCAAGGCCCTCGGCCTGCCCGTGCACGCCCTGCTCGGCGGGCGGGTCCGGTACCGGGTGGAGTACGGCGGGTACCTGTTCTACCGCTGGGCCGAACACCCGGTCAGTGGTGCGCCGTTGGACGACTGGGGTGCGGCGCTCGACCCGGAGGGGATCGTGGCCCAGGCCCGGCGCCTGGCGGCCGACTTCGGCTTCACCTCGTTCAAGCTGAAGGGCGGCGTCTTTCCACCTGATCAGGAGATCGCCGCTGTGCGGGCGCTGGCCCGGGCGTTCCCCGGACACCCGTTGCGCCTTGACCCCAATGGTGCCTGGTCGGTGGAGACCGCGCGGTACGTCGCGGGGCAACTCGCCGGGGTGCTGGAGTACTTGGAGGACCCGACGAGCGGTACCGCCGGTATGGCGCGGCTGGCCCGGTGCGCCGGGATGCCGCTGGCGACGAACATGTGCGTGACGACGTTCGCGGAGATCCCGGAGGCTTTCACCAAGGGCGCCGTCCAGGTGGTGCTCTGCGACCACCACTACTGGGGCGGGCTGCGCCGCACCCGCGAACTGGCCGCCGTCTGCCGGGCGTTCGGGGTGGGGCTGGCCATGCACTCCAACACCCATCTGGGTATCAGCCTGGCCGCGATGACCCATGTGGCGGCCACCCTCCCCAACCTCGACCACGCCTGTGACTCGCATTATCCCTGGCTGACCGAGGACGTCATCACCGCGCGGCACACCTTCCAGGGCGGCCGTCTCACCGTCGGCGACGCGCCCGGCCTCGGTGTGGAACTCGACCGCACCGCCCTGGAGGCCCTGCACTGGCGGTGGTTGGACGACGACGGCACCCTGCGCGACCGCGACGACACCGCCGCCATGCGCAGGGCCGACCCGGCCTGGGCCACCCCGGCCGTACCGCGCTGGTAGTCCGGGGCGGCAGGCCTTCGGGGTCTACAACACCACCGACAGAGCCAGCACCAACACGATCGCCACCACGGAGATCACCGTCTCCATCGCCGACCAGGACTTCAGGGTCTGCGGGACGTCCATCCCGAAGTACTCCTTGACCAGCCAGAAGCCCGCGTCGTTCACATGGGAGAAGAACAGCGAACCGGCGCCCACCGCGAGCACCAGCAGCGCCGTGTGCGTGGTGGTCATCCCCGTGGCCAGCGGGGCGACAAGTCCGGCCGCCGAAATGGTGGCCACCGTCGCGGAACCCGTGGCGACCCGGACCAGCAGCGCGATCATCCACCCCAGCAGCAGCGGCGAAATGTGCCAGCTGTGCGACCAGTTGAGGATCATCTGGCCGATACCAGCGTCCACCAGCACCTGCTTGAACCCGCCGCCCGCGCCGACGATCAGCACGACGCCCGCGATCGGAGCGAGTGACCGCTCCACGGCCGCCGATATCCGCTCCCTGGAGAACCCGGCTGGCCGCGCCAGCGTGAACATGGCCAGCAGCACCGCGGCGAGCAGCGCCACCATGGGAGTGCCGATCACGTCGAACGCCCGGTAGACCAGGCTGCTCTGGTCCTTCACCAGCACGTCGACCAGCGCCTTGGCCAGCATCAGCACCACCGGCAGCAGCATGGTGCACACCGTCGGCACGAAGCCGGGCCGCCGGGTGAGCTCGTCGCGGGCGCGGGCGGGCGTCAACCGCTCCGGCGGCACCGCCTTGACCCAGCGGTCGGCCAGCCGCCCGAACAGCGGTCCGGCGATGACCACCGTCGGGATCGCCACCAGCACGCCGAGCGCCAGCGTCGTCCCCAGGTCCGCGTGGATCGCGGCGACGGCGGCCAGCGGCCCGGGGTGCGGCGGCACCAGACCGTGCATCACCGACAGGCCCGCCAGCGCCGGAACGCCCACCCGCATCAGCGACTGGTTGCCGCGCCGGGCGACCAGCAGCACCACGGGGACCAGCAGCACGATCCCCACCTCGAAGAACAGCGGCAGCCCGACCAACGCCGCGATCAGCGTCATCGCCCACGGCAGTCGCTGCTGTCCGGTCCTGGCCAAGATGGTGTCGACGATCTGGTCGGCGCCGCCGGAGTCGGCCAGCAGCTTGCCCAGTATCGAGCCCAGCGCGATCAGCACACCGGTGCTCGCGACCGTCGCGCCGAGGCCGGTGGTGAAGCTGGTGACCGCCTTCGCCAGCGGTGCCCCGGCGACCGCGCCGAGCACGCCGGAGCCGATGGTGAGCGCCAGGAAGGCGTGCATCTTCCAGCGGGTGATCAGCAGCACGATGACGGCGATGCCGACCAGCGCGGCGATGCCGAGCTGGGTGCCACCTGCGTGGGTGATCGGCGGCGGGGCCGGGGTCGCGGCCAGCAGCTCGACGCTGAGTGCGGGCATGGGAACTCCGTAGGACGCGGGGACGGGGGGAGAGGTGGGGCTAGTCGGGCAGTGCGGCGAGCGCCTGCTCGGCGATCTGCGCCGGGCCGCCCTCGATGGGGATCACGGCACCGGCCTCGTCGGGCTCCAGCGGCTCCAGCGCCTCCAGTTGGGAGCGCAGCAGCCCGGCGGGCATGAAGTGCTCCATGCGCGCCGCGAGCCGTGCGGCGATCAACTCCTCGGGCCCGTCGAGGTGGATGAAGAAGAGGTCCGGCGCGGCGGCCCGCAACCGGTCGCGGTAGCGGCGCTTGAGCGCCGAGCAGCTGATCACGCCGCCCTTGCCCCCGCGCTCGGTGATCCAGGCGGCGATGGCGTCCAGCCAGGGCGCCCGGTCGGCGTCGTCCAGCGGATGACCGGCCGACATCTTGGCGATGTTGGCGGGCGGGTGGAAGTCATCCGCCTCGGCGTAGGGGACCGCGAGCCGTTCCGCGAGCAGTCCGCCCACCGTGGACTTGCCCGAACCGGACACCCCCATGACGACGACCAGGTGTGACATCCGCTGAGACCTCTTCCTCTGAAGGACGCGTTCAATAAACGCCATAGGTACTACTTATTCAAGAGTCTGTGATGTAAAAGTCATATGAGAGTGCGGGCGGAATAAGCTGTGCCCCATGCCTCAGCAGGAAGCCCGGCAGGGCGAAGGCGGTCTGCACGCCCGCGTACTGGCCGAACTCGGCCCGGCCATCGCCTCCGGGGAGTATCCGCCGGGCACCGTGCTGCGCATCGACGAACTGGAACAGCGCTACGGCGTCTCGCGCACCGTCGTCCGCGAGGCGGTCCGGGTCCTGGAGGCGATGCACCTGGTGGAGACCCGGCGCCGGGTCGGTATCACCGTGCGCCGCACCGAGGAGTGGAACGTCTTCGACCCGGCGGTGATCCGCTGGCGGCTGGCCGGACCGGACCGGCTGCGCCAAGTGCGCTCACTGACCATGCTGCGCACCGCCGTCGAACCGGTCGCCGCCTCACTCGCCGCCGTCGCCGCCGACCCAGGCCAGTGCCGCCGCCTCACCGCGCTGGCCGCCGAGATGGCCGCCGCGGGCCGGGCCGGGGACCTGCAGGAGTACCTGGTGCACGACGTGGCCTTCCACCGGGTGGTGCTGGAGGCCTCCGGCAACGAGATGTTCGCCCGCCTCGGCGATGTGGTCGCCGAGGTGCTCACCGGCCGCACCGAGCACCACCTGATGTTCAGCGCCCCCGACCCGGCGGCCGTCACCCTGCACGTCCAGGTCGCCGAGGCGGTACGGGCCCAGGACGCCGAGGCCGCGGAGCGGCTGATGCGGGAGATCTGCGTCGGCGCACTACGTGAGCTGGACATCCTCGCGCCCTGATACTGCTCCGACGCGCCCCTTGTGCTGCCAGTAGCTCGTTATTGCATGTAATGTGCAGTAGCGGTTCAATGCCGAAAGCGCTCTGACGGCAGCCGAGCTGTGCGGGAGCCGCGCCCGCGCACCGTACGCACCGACGCACAGGGGGACCCGACCCATGGCCACGACCGGTATCCAGCCAGCTCCGGCGCTCAGCCGAACACGCCAGATACGCCAGTCGCTGACCCGCGCCGAGTGGTCACGGCTGGGCGGCATGGCCGGTTTCATCCTGCTGCTGCACATCGTCGGCTTCGGTGTCCTGGTCGCCTTCGTGGTCCCCGGGCACTACAAGCTCGGGACCGGCGCCTTCGGCCTGGGCACCGGCCTGACCGCGTACACCCTGGGCATGCGGCACGCCTTCGACGCCGACCACATCGCGGCCATCGACAACACCACCCGCAAGCTGATGGCCGACGGCCAACGGCCGTTGTCGGTGGGGTTCTGGTTCTCGCTCGGCCACTCCTCCGTGGTCTTCGGGTTGACCTTCCTGCTCGCGCTGGGCATCAAGGCGGTCGGCACCGGCTTGGCCGACGCCAACTCCCAACTGCACAACGTCGGCGGCCTGATCGGCACACTGGTCTCCGGCTTCTTCCTGGTGCTGATCGCCGCCATCAACCTGGTGGTGCTGATGGGCCTGGTCAGGGTGTTCCGCGGCATGCGGCGCGGCGAGTACGACGAGGCCGAACTGGAAGCGCAGTTGAACAAGCGCGGCCTGATGAACAGGATCCTCGGCCGGACCACCGGCGCGGTCCGCAAGCCCTGGCACATGTACCCGATCGGCTTCCTGTTCGGCCTCGGCTTCGACACCGTCACCGAGGTCAGCCTGCTGGTGATGGCCGCGGGCTCGGTCGCCTCCGGGCTGCCCTGGTACGCGATCATCTGCCTGCCGGTGCTGTTCGCCGCCGGGATGTCGCTGCTGGACGCCATCGACGGCTCGTTCATGAACTTCGCCTACGGCTGGGCCTTCTCCAAGCCGGTCCGCAAGGTCTACTACAACCTCACCATCACCGGACTGTCGATCGCCGTCGCCCTGATCATCGGCGGCATCGAACTGCTCGGCTTGATCGGCGACAAGCTCTCGCTCACCGGCCCGTTCTGGGACTGGGTCGGCTCCGTCGACCTCAACACCGTGGGGTTCTGGATCGTCGGCCTGTTCGTGGTCACCTGGGCCGTGGCGCTCGCGGTGTGGAAGTTCGCCCGCATCGAGGAGAAGTGGGACCACGGTACGCGCACCGCCGAGGAACCCGCCCGCTAGCCCGCTCAGTCAGCGCTGCCGCCGACGGTGCCCTCTCCACTGCGTACGGCCTGGAGTTGCAGGTACGCTTCCAGCCCGTCCGGCACCCACTCCCACTCGCCGAGCCTGCGCTCCAGTTCCTCCTCGGTGACGAAGGCGTGCCAGGCGATCTCCTCCGGCTGCGGATGAACAGGCAGCGCGCACTCCACCTCGTAGACCTTCGACCACCAGGTGTGCTCGGGGGTCTCGTACAGGAACCGCAAGACCGGCGTCGGCCGCGGCAGCCCCTGCACGCCCAGTTCCTCCTCGGCCTCCCGCAGCGCCGCCTCGTCGTAGCTCTCGCCCGCGCCGACCACCCCGCCGACGAACATGTCGTAACGCGACGGGAAGACAAGCTTGTCGGGGGTGCGGCGATGCACGAAGATCCGCCCCCGCGGGTCGCGGGCGAGCACGAAGACGCATCGGTGCCGCAGCCGCTTGCGGTACGCCTCACCACGCGGCGCCTGACCCGTCACGCGGTCGTTCTCGTCCACGATGTCCAGCAACTCGTCCGCCGAGCGTCCCTCGTCAGCCATGACGCCATCCAAGCAGAGCGCCCGCCGCGGTCGGCGCAACTTCGGCGCGTACGGTCGGTGCATCCGGCGCGGTTCGCCGGTAGCCAAGCACCGACCAGCCGTTGACCCAAGGACGCGACCGTGGAAATACGCCAGCTCCAGTACTTCACCGCTGTCGCCGAGGAGTTGCACTTCGGGCGCGCGGCGGAACGGCTGCACATCGGCCAACCCGCGGTCAGCCAGCTGATCCGCCGCCTGGAGCGCGAACTCGGCGTCGAACTCTTCGACCGTTCGTCCCGGCACGTACGGCTCACCCCCGCCGGTACCCGGCTCCTGCCGGAGGCGCGAGCGGTACTGGCCGCGGTGGCACGGGCGCGGGCGGTCGTGGCGGAGCAGTTGGCGGCGGAGCGCGACAGCCTGCGCGTCGGCACCAGCACGGGCATGGGGGAGCGGCTGGACGATGTGCTGACCGCGTTCGCCGAACTCATCCCGCAAGCCGCCGTCGAGCTGCGCTACGTGCCCACCCGGGAGCGCCTTGAACAGGTGGCGCAGGGCGTGCTGGACGCCGCGTTCGTACGCGGAGAGCAGGAGGAGGACGAGCGGTTGCGCATCGTCCCGGTATGGCAGGAGCCGCTGCTCGCCGTCCTTCCGGCGGCGCATCCGCTCGCCGCCCGCGATGAGTTGCCGCTGGCGGAGCTGGCCGCGCTGCCGCTGCGGCTGACCCCGCGCCGCAACAACCCACCCCTGGTGGACCTGGTGTTGTCCGCGTGCCGTGCCGCGGGCTTCGAGCCGGTACCGGGACCACCCAGTACCGCACTGCAGGACACCCTGACGGCGATCGGCTCCGGCACACCCATGTGGACCGTTGTGTACGCCGCGCACGCGGCCCAGTTGAGGGCCTCAAGGGTGGCGTTCGTGCCGTTCCGCGTGCCGGGATTGACGATCACCACCTCACTCGCGCTGCACCGCTCCCGGCCACCACGGCTTGCGCGGGAACTGCTGGAGGCGTGTGCACGGGCGCGGGTGCGGTGGACCGGCGATCACGTTCGCTGATCGCAGTGAGTGGCGGATGCGCCTTGGTGCGGGTCGCCCGCCGCGGTGAACTGGGGACATGCCGGTGAGCGGTCCGGAACGGCCGGACCCCGCCGGGGAGTTGAAGGAGTGCGTCATGCCCAACGTCATCGTGCAGCAGGGTCCCCGCAGCGTCGAGCTCAAGCGCGACCTGGTCCGCCGGATCACCGACGCGTTCGTCGACGCCTACCAGATTCCGGTCGACACCGTGTCTGTCTGGATCCAGGAGACCCCGGCCGACAGCTGGGGCTCGGGTGGGAAGCTCACCGCCGACAAGTGAGGCCGCTCATCGGAACGGGTCCGTTCGCCTGATCTCCATCAGGTTGGCGGACCCGTTCGGGCGTGTGGGGGGACAGGGGGTTCAGCAGCTCGGGTCGATCTGGCTGAACGAGGAGTAGTGGTCGGCGGTGTAGTAGTCCGTGCCGTCGTCACCGGTGACGATGCGGCGGGCGCCACGGGTGCTCACGCCGGGGGTGATGACGGTGTACGCGTGGTAGTAGCCGTACGACTCCGACGGGAGGACGCCCTCCCGGTTGTCGAAGACCTCACCGTCCTTGGAGAACGGGAACGGCCCGCCCTGGGCGATCAGGTTGAGCGTGTCGTCGGCCTGGCTGGGCAGGGCGGACTGGCACACGGTGCCGACGTCGAAGGGCTGTACGGCCAGGGCCGAGGCGGCGGGCGCGGCGGTGGCGGCCTGCGCGGGTCCGGCCAGCGCGGTGGCGGGGCCGATAATGATCGTTCCGGCGAGGATCATCGCGGAACCACGAGAAAGCAACGCGCGTAGAGGCATTCGCATATGGCCAGTGTGGTGTGGCGTATGCGTGACGTGAAAGTGTCTCGCGGGAGGATTCACTTGACGTTTACC
This sequence comes from Streptantibioticus rubrisoli, assembly GCF_024436055.1. GTDB lineage: Bacteria > Actinomycetota > Actinomycetes > Streptomycetales > Streptomycetaceae > Streptantibioticus_A > Streptantibioticus_A rubrisoli. The sequence continues at coordinate 119,342 of NZ_JANFNH010000004.1, forward strand.
TGACAACTCTGCGGCGTGGTCGACATGTGGCGGAACCGTGTTGACCAGGTGTCCGGCAGGTGGCCTGACGGTAAGCCGGATCGAACGGCTCCGCTTGAGCCGTGGCGAACGTACACCGATTCGGACATCGGGTCAGGTATCGGCGCGGCTGATCTTGCGCGTGGTTGGGTGATGCGCGTCAGCCATGTGGGCTGTGTCGAAGGGCGGCTTCTCGCCAGCGCTTACTCCGGTGACGGGGTCCGGCGCCTTGAACAGGCCGCGATCCAGGCGGAGTTCGCCATGCGGCCCTCATGTGGTCTGAACGGAAGATCGGAGGGAGGCTCCGGGGTCAGTCGAGCCGTACCGCCAGCTTGTCCAACGCCTCCAGCAGCGCGGGCAGTTCGGGCCCCCGCCCGATCGGCAGTACCTCGCCCGGCTCCTCGTCCAGCAGCACGAAGGCGATGTCGTCCGTCCTGGCGACCATGCTCCAACCCGGCCCGTCCACGCGCAGCGACCGCGCCCCGCCCTCCGCGTAGGAGGACCGGATGCGTCCTGGCGGTGGTGGGTCGTCCGTGTACGCCTCGGCCTCCGCGAGCACCCGGCGTACCGCGGGATGGCCGTCGCCCTCGCCCGGTGCCGCGAAGTCCTTCGCGTCGTCCACCTGTGCCCGCCAGGTGCGCCACTGCAGTGCGACCTCGTCGGCGCCCAGACGGCGTTGGGCGGGCCCCCACCGCTCGGTGTCCGGCGGCGTGAGCGGCGGACGGCCGCCCTCCTCCTCCGGTGGGTCGTGCGGCTCGGGCAGTCCGGGCGCCGCGACGGCCAGCGCGAGCGGCCAACCGGGCAGCGAGTCGATGATGTCCCGTTCGCCGGGCGACAGGTCGTACGGCAGTCCGCAGTCCCAGGTGGCGATGGCCAGCGCGACCAGCGCGGTGTCCCGGGTCACGACCGTCCACCGCGCACCGTTGCCGTCCTGGCCCAGCACGAGCCCGTAGCCTCGGGTGACCGGCCGCAGATCCAGCGCCGCGCAGGCCGCCGGGTAGTCGTCGCCAAGCGCGCCGGGGAACTGCGCGGGCGTCAACAGCACGGCCGTCAGCACATAGAGCGCGTCGTCGTCTCCGGACACCTGAGTCTCCCGGTCGTGGTCCGTCCGCCAGAGTCGTGCGCGCACCTTAACCAGCAGGTAACGGCGGAGTCGAGGGTTAATGCGCCGCCTTACGCGCCCCCAGGGAAACCGTTCGCCCCTCGTGTCCCGCCACGGCTACCCTGCCGGTCATGCCGCGCCGTAGCCACTTCGTCTGCCTGCCGTGCCGGGTCTGTGTCAAGAAGGCACCCGACCGCGGGTGGGCGCGCCACGGCGGCTGTCCGCGTTGCGGCGCCGAACTGATCGACGCGGGCACCGCGTTCGCCGCGCCGCTCGGACGCCGCCGCCTGGCGGGCGCTGGCCGCCGTACTCCAAGCGGGCCTGCGCTTCCATACCTCGGACTGCCTCGGGAGCGGCCCCGGCTACCGTCCGCGCACCCCGCGCGAGGTGCGTGTCCGGCTCGCCCACGCCGCCGCCACCGGTACGCCGGTGGCCCGGGCCCTGGCCTGCCGGGAGCCGTGAGGCGTCACTCGCCCAGCCGGACGGCCAGCGCGAGGTAGCGCTCCTCGGCGTCGTCGTACTCGGTCAGCCGCCAGCCCGTGGCGGCCAGCAGCGGGCGCAGGTTGGGTTCCGCGCGTACGTCGTCGTCGGACAGGCGGTGTCCGCGGCGGGCGGCCAGAGGGGCGCGGCCGATGGGATGGAAGAGGGCGAGCCGGGCGCCGGGGCGGCAGACCCGGGCGAACTCCCGCAGCCCGGCGGCCGGATCGGGCAGATGGTGCACGAGCCCGGCGGCGAAGACCGCGTCCAGGCAGCCGTCGCGCAGTGGCAGCCGGGCCGCGTCCGCCTCCACCAGCAGCGCGGCGCTGTCGCGCCCGGCCCGTACGGCGGCGCGGAGCATCTCGGGGGTGAGGTCGGCGCCGATGACCGTGCCGTGCGGGCCGACGGCGGCGCGCAGGGCGGGCAGCGCGCGGCCGGTCCCGCAGCCCGCGTCGAGCGCCGACTGACCGGCGCGCAACCCGAGTTCGGCGACGCCCGCCTGGTAAGCGGGTGTGTCGTCCGGGTACTTGCTGTCCCAGGTGTCGGCTTTGCCGCCGAAGAATGCCCGAACGCTCGCCGGGTCGTTGTTCATGTCGTGCGGCATGGCGGTCGGCTCCTCACGGTCGGCGGCGGGCCTCATGCTGTCATGATCACGCGCCACCCGAACACGTTCGGGCGGGTGTGACGGGTCCTGCCGACGAGACGCTCAGTTGTGACATGTCACAGTCGCCGGGTCCGCCGGGGGAGCGCGTACCAGACTGTGCGGGTCCCGCACCGGACCCGGTGCCGCACGCGGTACCCCGGCCTGTGTCGGGTCTGTGATGAACCCGCGAAGAACCCGTGGGGCGGCGGCTCCGCTCGTTCCGCGTGCCATCAGCGACCGAGGATCCTCCCGACCATGCGCCTGCGCCCCCGCACCATCCGCACGCAGCTCCTGGTACTGCTCCTCGTGCCCATGGTCTCGCTCGCCGCCCTGTGGACGTACAGCTCCTTCACCACCGTCCGCGGCGCCTGGGCGCTCATCCGGGTCTCCGCGGCGTACCGCTACTACGGCACGCCGACCGCCGAACTCGTCGAGGGACTTGAACAGGAGCGTCGCACCGCCGTGGAATACGTGGCCTCCGGCGGTACCAGGGGCCGCCCGGAACTGGCCGCGGCGCAACGGGTGACCGACCAGCGCCTCGCCGTGCTGCGCGACCACACCCGGTGGCGCCGTCACAGCCCCACCCTGACCGCCGACCAGAAGGCGCGCGTCGACGACCTGCTCAAGGGCGTGGACGGACTGGACCGGTTACGTGAACAGGTCACCGTCCGGCGCACCAACTGGTCGCAGATCCTTGATCGTTACTCGGCGGTGATCGCCCCCGCCTTCCGGCTGTGCGGTTCGCTGACCGAACTCCAGACCGGGGAGGTGGCCCGGATGGGCGCGGTGGTGGTCGAACTCGCCAGGGCCCGCGAACTGCTCTCCCGCGAGGACGCCATGGTGGCCGGCGGTCGTGCCGCCAACGGCATGACCGAGGGGCAGTACCGCGACCTGATCGGCACCATCGACGGCCGCCAACTGCTGCACGAGATCTACGCACCGGAACTGCCGCCCGCCGACAGTGCGAAGCTCCAGGAGTTCGAGAACGGCAGCGTCGGCTGGTCCCTGTACTCCCTTGAGGAGTCGGCCCGCACCGCGACCCCGTTGACCGTCGCCACCGGGTTCGGTGTCCAGCAGTGGCGGCAGACCGCCAACGCCGCCCTGGCGCAGCTGGAGACCATCGACGACCAGGCCGCCCGGCACGTCGGCGACGAGGCCCACACCCAGGGCATGACCGTGCTGGCCAAGGCCGCGGGCGTCAGCCTCGCCGGGCTGGGCGCGGTCATCGGCTCACTGCTGATCTCGCTGCGGATCAGCCGCCAGATCGCCGGGCGGCTCACCGCGTTGCGGGACGCGGCCGAGGAGTTGTCGGGCAAGCGGCTGCCGGAGGTCATGCGGCGGTTGCGGGAGGGCGTCCCCGTCGATGACGTGACCGGCTTCGCGGACACCGGGCAGTTCACCGACGACGAACTCGGCGATGACGAGATCGGCCAGGTGGGACGGGCGTTCGGGGTGGCACAGCGGGCGGCGGTGCGCGCGGCGGTCGAACAGGCCCGGCTGCGCCGCGGGGTGTCCGCGGTCTTCACCACCCTGGCCCGGCGCAGCCAGGTGCTGCTGCACCGGCAGTTGACGCTGCTGGACGCCATGGAGCGGCGTACCGAGGATCCGGCGGAACTGGCCGACCTGTTCAGGCTCGACCATATGACGACCCGCATGCGGCGGCACGCCGAGGGCCTGCTGATCCTCTCCGGCGACGCCCCCGGGCGGGCGTGGCGGCGTCCGGTGCGGCTGGTGGAGGTCGTCCAGGCGGCGGTCGGCGAGGTGGAGGACTACCGGCGGATCGTGGTGCACCGGCTGCCCAGGGTGGCGCTGGCGGGCGGCGCGGTCGCCGATGTGCTCCATCTGCTGGCCGAGTTGATGGAGAACGCCACCGCGTTCTCACCACCGGACACCAGCGTCGAGGTCGGCTGCGAGGAGGTGCCCGACGGGCTCGCCATCCGGATCGAGGACCACGGCCTGGGCATGAGCGAGGAGCGCATCGCCGAGGCCAACCGCGAACTGCGCGTCGCCGCCGACACAGTTGACCTCCCGGAGACCGACCGGCTCGGCCTGTTCACCGTCGGACGGCTCGCGGCCCGCCACGGCGTGCGGGTCGCTCTGCACCGCGCCGACGGGCAGGGCACCGCCGCCGTCGTCCTGCTGCCCGTGGAACTGCTCGGTCCGGTCGAGGAGCACCGGGAGGAACCGGACGGTCCGCCGCAGCGGCTGGAAACGGTCGGTGTGCGCGCGGGTCGTGTGAAAGAGCGTGGCGCGGGGGAAGTTGTCGTAGGGGAGGGCGAACGCGTCGGTGGGGAGGGTGATCGCACGAGCCGCGTCAGGAACGGCGCACGCAAGGGCGGGGAGCGTCAGCCGGTGGCCGTGCCGACCGCGCCCCGGGCCAGTGCACCGGACACCCGCACCACCACCGCGGCCGGGCTTCCGCTACGGGTACCCAGGGGGCGGGCCCCCAAGCGCGGCCCGGCACGGCGACTGCACGACGAGCCGCCCACCCATGAGCGAACCGTGCACGACCACCTTGGGACGGCCGACGAGGCGTCCCAAGGGCACGGTACAGACAGGACAGTTGGGGTGGACGGGAAAGACGTGACAGTCGGGACGGACAGGGAACGATCGCCAGAGGCGGCCCGTTCCACTTACGCGGCCTACGCACGAGGCCTGGCCCGTGGGCGCTCGGGGCTGGCCGCCGCACAGAAGTCGAGAGAGGAAGACGGGGGATCACCGTGAACAGTGCCACCACCTCGGGGGACCGGGCCGGACTCGGTTGGCTGCTGGACGACTTGACCGATCGCGTCGAGTCCGTCAAGCACGCCCTGGTCCTGTCTAGCGACGGGCTGGTGACGGGCGCCAGCCGCGACTTGGAGGCAGCGGACGCGGAGCACCTGGCCGCGGTCTCGTCTGGGTTCCACAGCCTGGCCAAGGGCGCCGGGCTGCACTTCGGGGCCGGGGTGGTGCGTCAGACGATGGTCGAGTTCGATGGTGGATTCCTGTTCGTCACCGCCGCGGGCGACGGAAGCTGCCTGTCGGTACTGACCGGTGCCGGGGCCGACGTGGGGCAGATCGCCTACGAGATGACGCTGCTGGTGCACCGCGTCGGCGAGCATCTCGGCGTCGCTCCCCGAGCCACCGACGACCCCGCCGGGACGTGACCGCAGGTGGACCGGCTGCCGGGTGAATCGGGCGCGCTCTGGTACGACGACGAGGCCGGGCCGATGGTCCGCCCCTACACCGTCACCCGCGGGCGCACCCGGCCCGACGCCGCCGCGGTCGACATCGAACTGATCACGGTCCTCGCCGCCGAGCCGGGCGCCGATCCCGAGACGTGTGGCGACGCCCTCGGCGAGGACCATCTCGCCTTGCTGCGGCGCTGCGAGGGCCATCCGCGCTCGGTCGCCGAACTGGCTTCGCAGACGGACCTTCCGGTGGCCGTGGTCCGCGTCCTGCTCGGCGACCTGCTGGATGCGGGGCGCATCCACGTGGTGTCACCGGCTGTCTCGGGCGAGGCGCCGGACGTCGGCGTGCTGCGGCATGTCATCGACGGGTTGAAGTCTCTTTAGGCGCAGGGCGTTCGGCCGTGTCAGCGAAGCTGTCGCCTGCCCGTTCGCAAGCGTCTCCCCCTTCGGGTCGCGCCGGATCCGAGTTATCCACAGGCTCACTCCACTGTCCGTACGTCGGTCTATCGTGATTACTGACAGTGATCGACGGGTCGGTCGGAAGTGGCCGGACTAGAAGGGGGAGTCGTCATGGGCGTCATGGGGCGGCAGATCGGGATCACGCAGGAGTGGCCGCAGGTAGCCTGCGGTCTGTCGGCGGCACGGGCCGAACTCGGGCTAGAGCAGCGGGAGTTCGAGCTGGCGGTGCAGCTTGGAGAGGTGCGTACCGTACCGGGCGAGCTCCGCGGTGCGGTGGGTGAGCATCGAATGGTGGCTCGCGCGGAGGTGGAGCGGCTGCGGGCCGAGGACGGTTTTCCCGGTACGTTGCGTGACCGGATCCGTCTGGTGGGCACGGTGGCGGGCGCGGAGGCGCTAGGCGTCAGCCGGGACCGGTTCGGCACGTTGGCCAGAGCGGGTTGTTTCCGCCCGGCACGCTGGTACGTCAACCGGTACCAGGCCGTGGTGTGGCTCTATCTCGCCCGCGAGGTACGGGAGTTCGGCGCGCTCAACCCCCATCTGCTGGCGCGGCGACTGCCGAGTGGGCTGCGGGCGCGCATCGAGTCGGGCGGTGATCTACGGGCGCGCGGTTGGCGGTCCCGGTGCGTTGAGCGGCTGGTCGCCGACGCCACCGACGCCTGGCAGGAGGCGGCGGTGTGGGCGGCCCTGCTCGGCCCGCGGGAGACGGCGCGGGTGGCACCGGACCGGCGGGAGCGGGATCACCTTCACCAACTGCTACCGGCTCTCTCCCCCGGCAAGCCGGGTATCTACGCCCCGCGCGCGGTGGTCGAGGCCCACCTGCTGGCCGACGACGCCGACGAGATCATGTTCGCCGCGCTCTGCCTGGGGCATGCGCTGGAAAGGGCGCGCACCCTACGCCCGCTGCCCTGGGCGCCGGACCTGCCAGCGCCACCGGAGCCCGCGGCTTCGCCGGGGCGGAACCGGACCCGTCGGCCGTGGCTGCGGCTGTTGCATGGAACCGGCGACAGACGCGTGCGGACGCGGCGAAGTAAGGAACCGCTGGGGCCTGTTGCGGAACGGTGACAGAAGGAAGCGCAACGGAGGCTGTGATTCCGCTGTCTGTGTAGCTACACGGACTAGACCACACGGGTGCGGGCCTTGGCCAACGGGGATGACGCCTTGGCCGTTACCCAGTCCGTTTGACCACCTGTTTCAGCGAAGGGAAAGCTGATGTTCAACCGTAACCGCGGCACCATGCGTGCCGCTGTCATCGCCGCCGTTGGCGTCTCCGCGATCGGTCTGGCCAGCACCTCGGCCTGGGCGAAGTCCGACATATACTTCGCGGCGGGCCCGCACGACGTACGCATGGGCAGGCTGATCCACCTCACCGGCAACGGCGACGACGACAACTCGACGTTCAACAGGTTCTGCATACAGGAGCGTTCCGGCCACGGTGGCTGGCGGACGCTGAAGTGTTCACACGGCGACTACAACGGCGGGGGAGGGCTGAACATGACCGTACGGGCCCAGCACAGGGGCGTCGTGCAGTTCCGCGGCGCGCTGGTCGAGGGATCGTCCCCGAAGGACAAGCACCCCAAGGTGCACACGGTCTCGCGGACCTTCTCCATCGCCGTGCGCTGAGTCAGCGCGTCGGGCTGCGCCAGGCAGGGCGGTTCAGTTGCCCACCTTGCGGAACAGTCCCTCCTGCATGACGGAGACCAGGAGCCTGCCCTCGCGGTCGTAGATCTGGCCCCTGGCCAGGCCCCTGGCGCCGGTGGCGATCGGCGACTCCTGCTGGTACAGGAACCACTCGTCGGCGCGGAACGGGCGGTGGAACCACATCGCGTGGTCCAAGGAGGCCATGTCGAAGCCGCGAGGACCCCACAACGGCTCCACCGGGACCCGTACGGCGTCGAGCAGCATCATGTCGCTCGCGTAGGTCACGGCGCAGGTGTGTACCAGCGGATCGTCGCCGAGCGGGCCAACGGCCCGCATCCACACCGCACTGCGCGGTTCGGCGCCCTCGATCTCCTCCGCCGTCCAGCGCAGCCGGTCGACGTACCGGATGTCGAAGGCCATTCGCCGGGCCATCCTCTCCAGCGGTTCGGGGAGGGTGCCCAGGTGGGAGCGCAACTCGTCCGGGAGCTTTGGCAGTTGATCGGGATCCGGCACCGAGGGCATCGGTAGCTGGTGTTCGAAGCCGGGTTCGGGAAGGTGGAAGGAGGCGGTCAAATTGAAGATGGTGCGCCCCTCCTGGACGGCCACCACCCGCCGGGTGGTGAAGGACCGTCCGTCCCGCACCCGTTCCACCTGGTACACGATCGGCACACCGGGCCGCCCCGGCCGCAGGAAGTACGCGTGCAGCGAGTGCACAGGACGCTGCCCGTCCGTGGTGCGTCCCGCGGCCACCAGCGCCTGCCCCGCCACCTGGCCGCCGAACACCCGCTGCAACCGCTCCTGCGGGCTGCGGCCGCGGAAGATGTTCTCCTCGATCTTCTCCAGATCGAGCAGGTCGACCAGCCGTTCTGCGGGATTGGTCATCGGGTCTCCCTCGGGGCGAACTCGGGCGGCGTCAGCGTACCTTCACCGCTTCTTACCACTGGCCCACATCCGTGAGCCGCACCACGGCACGGCCCTCCTCGTCGGACGCGGCAAGGTCGACCTCGGCGCTGATACCCCAGTCGTGGTCGCCCTCGGGATCGGCGAAGACCTGGCGGACCTTCCACAGTCCGTGCTGCGGCTGCTCCTCGATCTGCAGCAGCTTCGGCCCGCGCGCGTCGGGGCCGGTGCCCAGCTCCTCGTACTCGTCCCAGTACGCGTCCATCGCGTCCGCCCAGGCGTCGGCGTCCCAGCCGGATTCGGCGTCCAGCTCGCCCAGTTCCTCGTACTTCTCCAGCGCCGCGAGCTCCACCCGGCGGAACATCGCGTTGCGGACCAGCACCCGGAAGGCGCGGGCGTTGGAGGTCACCGGCTTGACCTGGTCGGCGCGCTCGGCCGCCTCGTCCGCCGTTTCCTCCTGCGGGTTGGCCAGCTGCTCCCACTCGTCAAGCAGGCTGGAGTCCACCTGGCGCACCATCTCGCCCAGCCATGCGATCAGATCCTGGAGGTCCTCGGACTTGAGGTCCTCCGGCACGGTGTGCTCAAGCGCCTTGTACGCGCTCGCCAGGTAGCGCAGCACGATGCCTTCGGCACGGGCGAGCTCGTAGTGGGAGGTGAACTCGGTGAAGGCCATCGCCCGCTCGTACATGTCCCGCACCACGGACTTCGGCGACAGCGGGTGGTCACCGACCCAGGGGTGGCTCTTGCGGTAGACGCCGTAGGCGTGGAAGAGCAGGTCCTCAAGCGGCTTGGGGTAGCTCACGTCCTGGAGCAGCTCCATGCGCTCCTCGTACTCCACCCCGTCGGCCTTCATCTGGGCGACCGCCTCGGCACGTGCCTTGTTCTGCTGCGCGGCGAGGATCTGGCGCGGGTCGTCCAGCGTGGACTCGACCACCGAGAGCATGTCGAGCGCGTACGAGGGGGACTCCGGGTCCAGCAGGTCGAAGGCGGCCAACGCGAAGGTGGACAACGGCTGGTTGAGCGCGAAGTCCGACTGCAGGTCCACGGTGAGCCGGACGATACGGCCCTCGGCGTCCGGCTCCGGCAGGCGCTCGACGACTCCGCCGTCCAGCAGCGAGCGGTAGATCGCGATGGCGCGGCGGATGTGCCGCAACTGGGCCGCGCGCGGTTCGTGGTTGTCCTCCAGCAGGCGGCGCAGTGCCTCGAAGGCGTTGCCAGGCCGGGCGATCACCGACAGCAGCATCGCGTGCGTGACCCGGAAACGGGAGGTCAGCGGCTCGGGTTCGGCGGCGATCAGCTTCTCGTAGGTCTGCTGGGACCAGTTGACGAAGCCCTCCGGCGCCTTCTTGCGCACCACCTTGCGGCGCTTCTTCGGGTCGTCACCGGCCTTCGCCAGCGCCTTCTCGTTCTCGATGACGTGCTCGGGCGCCTGCGCCACCACCAGGCCCGAGGTGTCGAACCCGGCCCGCCCGGCGCGGCCCGCGATCTGGTGGAACTCCCGGGCCCGCAGCACCCGCACCCGCGAGCCGTCGTACTTGGTGAGCGCGGTGAACAGCACCGTGCGGATGGGCACGTTGACGCCCACGCCGAGGGTGTCGGTGCCGCAGATGACCTTCAGCAGCCCGGCCTGCGCCAACCGCTCCACCAGCCGCCGGTACTTGGGGAGCATCCCGGCGTGGTGCACCCCGATCCCGTGCCGCACGAACCGGGACAGGTTCCGGCCGAACTTGGTGGTGAAGCGGAAGTTGCCGATGAGTTCGGCGATCGCGTCCTTCTCGGCCCGGGTGCACATGTTGATGCTCATCAGCGCCTGGGCCCGCTCCACCGCCGCCGCCTGCGTGAAGTGCACGATGTAGACAGGGGCTTGGTGGGTCTCCAGCAGTTCGGTGAGCGTCTCGGTCATCGGCGTCGACCGGTACTCGTAGCTCAGCGGCACCGGTCGGGTCGCCGAGCGGACCACGGCCGTCGGCCGCCCGGTGCGCCGGGTCAGGTCCTGCTCGAACCTCGACACATCGCCGAGCGTCGCCGACATCAGCAGGAACTGCGCCTGCGGCAGCTCCAGCAGCGGGATCTGCCAGGCCCAACCGCGGTCCGGCTCCGCGTAGAAGTGGAACTCATCCATCACCACCTGGCCGACGTCGGCGTCCCGGCCGTCCCGCAGCGCGATGGACGCCAGCACTTCGGCGGTGCAGCAGATCACCGGGGCGTCCGGGTTGACGGACGCGTCGCCGGTGAGCATGCCGACGTTCTCGGTGCCGAAGATCTTGCACAGGTCGAAGAACTTCTCCGAGACCAGCGCCTTGATCGGCGCGGTGTAGAAGGTGACCTGGTCGTTGGCGAGAGCGGTGAAGTGCGCTCCGGCCGCGACCAGGCTCTTACCGGAGCCGGTCGGGGTGGAAAGGATCACGTTCGCCCCGGAGACCACTTCGATCAGCGCCTCTTCCTGAGCCGGGTACAAGGCGATGCCCCGCTCCTGGGTCCACGACGAGAACGCCTCGAAGAGGTTGTCGGGATCGGGGGACGCGGGGAGCTGATCGATGAGGGTCACCCACCCATCTTGCCTGCCTTTGCCGCCCAACCGGGAACCGGTCGTCAGAACGAAGATCACGTACCGATAGGCTGTGCGGCCGCAGAAGCATCAACTCCCGTCCGTGGGCGGGCCGAAGGGGGCGGGGCAGCAACCATGATGGGACCGGCGCATTCACTGTCCGGAGCGGCGGCATGGCTGGCGGTGGGCGCCGTGGCCGCCGGTGTGCACCATCCGATGCCCTGGCCGACCCTGGTCGCCGGTGCCCTGATCTGTGCGGGCGCCGCGCTCGCGCCGGACCTGGACCACAAGCCCGCGACGATATCCCGCGCCTTCGGGCCGCTCTCCCGCGGCCTGTGCGAGATCGTCGAGAAGCTGTCCCTCGGCGTCTACAACGCCACCCGCGGGAAGGGCGACCCGCACCGCAACGGGGGGCACCGCACGCTGACCCACACCCTCGTGTGGGCGGTGGGCTGCGGCGCGGGCGCGTCGGCGATCGCCACCTACGGCGGCCGCTGGGGGGTGCTCGCGGTGCTCTTCGTCCATCTGGTGCTGGCCGTGGACGGGTTGCTGTGGAAGGAGGTCAAGGGCGGCCACCATCTGCTGGTCTGGCTGCTCGGGGCCGCCGGGTCGTGGCTGCTCGCCGGGATCCTGGACGATCCGGGGATGGGCAAGGCCTGGCTGTTCACCCAGCCCGACCAGCACTACCTGTGGATCGGGGTGCCGGTGGCCCTCGGTGCTCTGGTGCACTGCCTCGGCGACGCGCTGACCGTCTCCGGCTGCCCGATCCTGTGGCCGCTGCCCATCGCCCGCAAGCGCTGGTACCCGATCGGCACGCCGCACTTCATGCGCTTCAAGGCCGGTGGCTGGGTGGAGATGAAGGTGCTGATGCCGCTGTTCATGGGCATCGGCGGAGTGAGCTGCGTCGCCGCGCTGGGCCTGGTCGGCGGCTGACGCGCCCACGGTCACGCGCAGTTCGCGCGGCCGCTGCCCGGGTCGGCGACCAGGGCGGTGAGCAGATCGCCGAGCTGCCGGCGTTGCTCCGGGCCGAGCGGGGCGAGGAGTTCCTCGGCGGCGGCACGGCGGGCGGCGCGCAGTTGTTCCAGCGCGGCCCGGCCGTCGTCGGTGAGCTCCACGCGTACCACCCGCCGGTTCGCCGGGTCGGGCACCCGGCGCACCATCCCGTACGCCTCCAGCCCGTCGACCAGTGAGGTGACCGCGCGCGGCACCACGTCGAGGCGCTGGGCGAGGTCCACCATGCGCAGCGGCTCGGGGCTGTGCGCTGCCGTACGCAGCAGCCGTGCCATGGCGGGGGTGATGCCCAGTGGCCGCAGATGCTCCTTCTGCGTGCGGTGCAGCCGCCGGGTCAGCCGTAGCAACTGGTCGGCGAGGTTTCCGGTGGCTTCCCCGGTCTCGGTGGTCATGGGTCACAGGCTATCAGGACTAAACTCATTGTGAATATAGGTAACAATGAACTACCCTCGCATACGACGGCACCGTGCCGAGGTGTGGCGCGGTGTGCCCTCAGCCCGGGCACCCGTCTCCGAACTACTCCGTAGGAGCACATGAATCCGCACTCACGTGACATCGACTGGACCCCGCCGCCGAAGGACCCCGAACGGCCCGCCGACGTGCGGCGCATCCTCCGGCTGTTCCGCCCCTACCGCTGGCGGCTGACCGTCGTCCTGCTGCTGGTCGCGGCGTCCTCGCTGGTTTCCATCGCCTCGCCGTTCCTGCTGCGGGCGATCTTGGACACGGCCATTCCGCACGGCCGCACCGGATTGCTCAGCCTGCTCGCCCTCGGCATGATCGCCACCGCTGTGATCACCAGCGTCTTCGGGGTGCTCCAGACGCTGATCTCCACCACCGTCGGCCAGCGCGTCATGCACGATCTGCGGGCCGCCGTCTACGCGCAGTTGCAGCGCATGTCGCTGTCGTTCTTCACCCGCACCCGCACCGGCGAGGTGCAGTCCCGCATCGCCAACGACATCGGCGGGATGCAGGCCACCGTCACCAACACGGCCACCTCGATCGTCTCCAACACCACCAGCGTGATCGCCTCCATCGTGGCGATGCTCGCCCTCGACTGGCGCCTGACCGTCGCTTCCCTCCTGCTGCTGCCGGTCTTCGTCTCGATCAGCCGCCGAGTGGGCCGCGAACGCCGGAAGATTACCGCCCAGCGGCAGAAGCAGATGGCCGCGATGTCCGCGATAGTGACCGAGTCGCTGTCGGTCAGCGGCATCCTGCTGGGCCGCACCATGGGCCGCGCCGACTCGCTCACCCGCGCCTTCGAGGCCGAGTCGGAGCAGCTCGTCAGCCTTGAGGTGCGCTCCGACATGGCCGGACGCTGGCGGATGTCGACCATCAGCATCGTGATGGCGGCCATGCCCGCCCTGATCTACTGGGCGGCCGGGATCGCGCTGCACTTCGGCGGACCCACCATCTCCATAGGCACGCTGGTGGCGTTCGTCTCGCTGCAGCAGGGCCTGTTCCGGCCCACGGTCAGCCTGTTGCAGACGGGGGTGCAGGTGCAGACGTCCATAGCGCTGTTCCAGCGGATCTTCGAGTACCTGGACCTGCCGGTGGAGATCACCGAACGCCCCGACCCGATACGGCTGGAGGAGGTGCGCGGCGATGTGCGCTTCGAGAACGTCGACTTCCGCTACGACGCCGACGCGTCCGAGCCCAACCTGTCCAGCGTCGACGTGACGGTACCGGCGGGCGGCAGTCTCGCGATCGTCGGCGCCACCGGATCCGGTAAGAGCACGCTGAGCTATCTGGTGCCGCGGCTGTACGACGTGACCGCGGGCCGGGTCACCATCGACGGCGTAGACGTACGGGACCTGTCCTTCGACACGCTCTCCCGCGCCGTCGGGGTGGTTTCCCAGGAGACCTACCTCTTCCACGCCTCGGTCGCGGAGAACCTGCGGTTCGCCAAACCGGACGCGACGGACGAGGAGTTGGCCGCCGCTGCCCGGGCCGCGCAGATCCACGACCACATCGCCGCACTGCCGGACGGCTACGACACGGTGGTCGGCGAGCGCGGCTACCGCTTCTCCGGAGGTGAGAAGCAGCGGCTGGCCATCGCCCGCACCATCCTGCGCGATCCGCCGGTGCTCATCCTGGACGAGGCGACCAGCGCCCTGGACACCCGCACCGAACACGCCGTGCAGGACGCCATCGACGCGCTCGCCGCCGGGCGTACCACGATCACCATCGCGCACCGGTTGTCCACGGTCCGCGACGCCGACCAGATCGTGGTGCTGGACCACGGCCGGATCGTGGAACGCGGCAAGCACGACGAACTGCTGGCCATGGGGGGCCGGTACGCCGAACTGGTCCGGCGCGACGCGCGGTTGGCACCCCAGGATGCCGAACCGGCCGCGCCGAAGCAGGAGTTGGCGGCGCTGGACGCCGCGGGCTGACTTCAGGGCAGTGGCTGGGGCGGACGCGGGCCGGTGTACTGGCCGCGCGGGCGCATCCGCAACGGCCGCTCGCCGTACTCCTCCAGCGCGTGCGCGATCCACCCCGCCGTCCTGGCCACCGCGAACACCGCCTCGCCCGCCTCGCTCGGCATCCCGGCGGACACCGACAGGACCCCGAGCGCCAGGTCGACGTTGGCATGCACCGGTGCGTCCCGGGCGGCGGCTCGCACCACGGCCCGCGCGGCGTCCAACGTCCGCTCGGCCGACGGCACTTGGGCCAGCAGCTCGAACAGTGCCCGGGCCCGTGGGTCCTCGCCCCGGTAGAGCCGGTGGCCAAGTCCGGGCACGGTGCGTCCGGTGCGCAGATGGTCGGAGACGACGGCTGCCGCGCTGCCGCGCTCCAGCACCTCGGTCAGCATCCGGTGCGCCAGCCCGCTGGCGGCGCCGTGCAGGGGGCCGTCGAGGGCGCCGAGCCCTGCCGAGACCACCGCGTACGGGTGTGCGCGAGACGATGCGGCGACCCGGGCGGCGACCGTGGAGGCGGCCAGATCATGGTCGATCAGCAGCACAAGTGCCGCTTGCAGGACGTTAATTGACGCCGCGTCGGCCTCGCTGGGGGTCAGGCGGGACCACAGACGGTGGGCGATCGAGCCGCCTGGCCGGTGGAACCGGTCGCCTGCCAGGGGGAGCGAGTCGACCAGGGTGGCGATCAGGCCGCGGGCCGCGGCGATCACCGTCTTCGGTGTGAGGTCGAAGCGCAGCGGATCCGCGACGGCAGCGGCCACGGTCGCGGCGCGCAGCCGGTCGGTGAGGCCACTGTGCGCGGGCAGGGCGGCGACCGCGCGCTCGGCGGCGGCCAGCGCCTCCCCGGGCGCGCTGAAACGGGTGCCCGGCCGCAGGGTCCCGGTCCACAGCCACTGGGCTACCTCCTCGTAGCCGAACCGGGTGGCCAACTCGACCGCGTCGACACCGCGGAAGTAGTAGCGGTCGTCCTCGATGAGGGTGATGCCGGTGGTCACCGGCATGGTGTGTGCGGTGGCCTGCGGCTCCTCCGGCGCTGTGGGGCGTACACGACGGCCGCGTCGCGCCAGGTCGTCCACCTCGGCCGCGTCGAAGGTGCTGCCCCGGCCGCCGGAGACGCGCTCACTGCTCAGCAGTCCGCGGCTGACATAGGAGTAGAGCGTCTCGGGTTTGACGCCGAGGCGTTGCGCCGCCTCCTTGGTGGTCAGTCTCCGCCGCTGTGCCGCCCGTTCCGTCATGCGGCCCATCCCATCGCATCGTGGCGTCCCGTTTTTCATTCACATTGATTCAATCAACATTGACATCAACTAGTCAACCATAGACATTGAAATCAATGTTGCGTACGACGCGATGTTGAGCGGCGCCAAAAGCTGAGTGGCGCCAACGCTGAGCGACGCCAAGCGCTGAGAGACGGCCGACGGAGGACGACGACACCATGCCGACCAGCACCGCCCACCACGACACATCCGCTTCCGCCCCGGCCGACACCCTGGTCGACGTGCCCCGCGGTCTCAAGGGAGTCGTGGTCACCGACACCGCCCTGGGCGCGGTCCGTGGCCGTGAGGGCTTCTACCACTACCGGCAGTACCCAGCCGTGGAGTTGGCCCGCACCCGCGCCTTCGAGGACGGGTGGTACCTGATGCTCCACGGCGAGCTGCCGACCGCCGACCAGCGCGCCGCCTTCACCGCCCGCACCGCCGCCCTGCGCCCGCTGCCCGACGCCGTGCGCGCCGCCCTGCCCGCCATCGCCAGCGGGTGCGCCGACGCCGGACCGCTCACCGCACTGCGCACCGCCCTCTCGCTGGCCGGGGCGGCCGCCGGGTTCCGGCCGCTGTACGACCTCACCCCCGCCCAGCGTGCCGAGGACGCGCTCGCCGCCTGCGCCTGGGTGCCGACCCTCGTCACCGCGCTGCACCGGCTCGGTCGTGGCCTTGCGCCCCTTGAACCGCGCGCCGATCTGCCGTACGCGGCGAACTACCTGTACATGCTCACCGGCCAGGAGCCGGACGCCGCCAAGTCCCGCGCCATTGAGCAGTACCTGATCTCCACCATTGACCACGGCTTCAACGCGTCAACGTTCACCGCCCGGGTCATCGCCTCCACCGGCGCCGACCTCGCCGGCTGCCTGACCGGGGCGATCGGAGCGCTGTCCGGCCCGCTGCACGGCGGCGCGCCCAGTCGCGCCCTGGACACCCTTGACGCCATCGGCAGCCCGGACCGCATCACCCCGTGGATCCGCGAACGGGTCCTGGCGGGTGAGCGCATCATGGGCTTCGGGCACGCCGTCTACCGCACCGAGGATCCGCGCTCGCGGCTGCTCAAGGGGATCGCGCGGCAGTTCGGCGGATCCCGCGTAAAGTTCGCCATCGAGGTCGAGCGGCGCGTCGAGGAGATACTCGCCGAGTTGAAGCCCGGCCGCGAACTCCACATCAACGTCGAGTTCTACGCCGGTGTGGTCATGGAACTGTGCGGTCTGCCACGAGAGATGTTCACCCCGACCTTCGCCTGCGCCCGTGTGGTGGGCTGGAGCGCCAACATCCTGGAACAGGCGGAGGACGGCAAGATCATCCGCCCGGACGCCCGCTATGTCGGCCCTGAGCCACGGCCGGTACCCGAAGCCTGAACAGGAGCATCAACAAAGCCGCGACATCAACGCCCCGCCAAGATGGCCCTTTCGGACGCCAGAGGCCAGTCAATACGGGCGCGACATGCCCAAGATGCCCTTTCACGCCGCATAGGTTGACATACGCGGCGGTCCACAGCGGACCGCATCGCGCACCAAGCGACAACATCGCGCACCAAGTGAACAAGGCGGAAAGGAGCGGGCGGCGTGAAGGCAGCGGCGATAGGCATCCGTTCGGTGGGCAGCTCCAGCGGACTGGGCGCGGCAACCGAAGACGCACTGGCACGGGCCTCTATGGCGGCGGCGGAACTGGTGCTGCCCTACTACCTGGTCTGTGGCACGCGGTACGACGGCGGAGCGCAGGCCCAACTCGCCGCGCGCCAGGGCCTGGACGCACTGGGTGTCGGCCGCGCCTGCTCGTACCGGGTGGCGGAGGGCGGCGCCAGTGCGCTGGCCCTGCTGGCCAGGGTGGCCGGTCACCTGATCACCGACGCCACCCTGCGGCAGGGCCTGGTGATGGCGCCCACCACCGGCGGCACCGCCGCCGTGCTCCTCGCCGAACAGAACTGGCCGCACAACCGCGTCCGCTCCGTGGTCACCGGCCGCGACACCGACGACCGGGAGCTGGACCGGCTGATCGGCCGCGCCCTGCGGGAGGCTGGCACCGCCTGGTCGCGCATCGACCGCGTCGCCCTGCACACCGAAACCCCGGCCCTGGAGCGCCGCTTCCGTGAACGCTTCGGCTGCCACGGCACCCGCATCATCGAATGCGGCCGCCCCACAGGGGTGCTCATGACCCTGCAGCGCGTCATCGAGGACCAACACCCCCTGGGAACCCGGGTGTTGGCGGTCTCCCTGGAGCCGGGGCGACCAGCGCGGCCATGGTGGAGTGCTAGGCGCTCCGCTGGGGGGTTCGGCGATGTGCCGTCGTCGATCGTCTGCGGCCCCACTGCGGCTGGTCGCGCAGTTCTTCGCGCCCCTTCGGGGCGCTACCGAACCGCAGCGGACTTCACGCCGACCGGTGGAGTGTCCAGCCCCAACCCCCGGATATGCGGCGGCATGGGGCAAGATCATCGCCCATGGGACCGATACACGGGGTGGACCTGCCGGACTTCCGGCAGCTGGACGCGTGCACATGGGTGAACGACCAGGGGGACGCGGTCACCGTCTCCTACTTCGGCCTGCCCCCTGACCTTCCCGCACCGCTTGAGGACCTTCCCCGGCTGCGTTGGGAGATGGCGCATGGCACGGCCCGCGCCGGTGGCACGTTGGTGGAGGCCAACGTCCAGTGGTTCGGTGGGCTTCCCGCGCTCGTGCAGATCAACAAGTTCCGCAATCCCGACCAGCAGACCGGGTTGATCTTCCTCGGCAGTTTCACGGTCCCTCGTGCGACGTGCAGTGTGGTGGTCAAGGTGCAGTCCGTCGAACTCGGCACCACCGGGATCCGTGAGTCCACCGTGGCCCTTGAAGTGGGCTTCGAGCAGGCCTTCCTGCCGCACCCGTTCGCCCCCGAGCTGCGTGGCCCGCTGCCGTTCAACCGGGCCGATGACCCCTGCTACGACGCCCGCTTCCCGCAGCATCCGCTGTCCAGGGCCAGGCGGCTGCTGGGACGCCTGGCCAGCACGGTGCGGACCGATCCAGCCTTCGCCGCCCTGCCGCCGTTCGTCGGACCGCCTCCGGAACCCCGGACCACCCGCTAGGACGTGACCAGCACCACCTCGAGCTCCCTCGGTCCATGGACCCCCTCCACCCGGTCCAGTTCGATGTCGCTGGTGGCCGAAGGCCCGGATATCCAGGTCAACGGCCGCTGTGGGGAGAGGCGTTCCAGGGCTTCGGGGACGGAGTCGACGACCTGTTCAGGGACGCGGACCACACAGATGTGGTGGTCGGGGACCAGGGTGATGCGGCGACGGCCCTGGTCCGGGGAGGCGTCCAGGACGACGGTGCCTGTTTCGGCGATCGCGACCGCGCAACCTGTCAGTACGCTGTCCACCGTGTCGAGTTGGTGAGCGGTCACGTCCTCCGGAACGCGTTCGACGCCCGTGCTCTCGGACAGCCAGCGCGCCGGTGCGCCCGCTGGCGCGACCACCGTGCGGGATCCGTGTGCGGCGAGCAACGAGGCGATCCGGGACGGCAGTTCCGCATCGGTGCAGCGGTGTACCACCGCTCGGTAGTCGGCCAGGTTCTCGGCGAGCAGTTCGGCGCTCTGTTCATCAGTGCGTTCGCCGTGGCGGCGCAGATAGCAGCGGTCGACGGGCACGTCACGGGGGACTTCGGTGACCGGTACGTCGGCCAGCGCGCGCCGGATGCGGTTCAAGACGGTCTCCCGGCTGCTCACTTGGCCTCCTTGCCGCCGTGGGTGCGTTGCCACCAGTCCCGGAACGGCTCGGGCGGCACCACCGGAAGATCGCGGCTCGCGCTCCATGGCTCTCCCGGCAGCCGTGCCGGATGCGCCCGACGGGTGCGCGCCGCCAGCCGCTCGCCCGCGCGCAGCGCCCGGGGATGCTCGAACGCCCAGCGAGCGGCTCGCATCGCGACCCGCTCGGCGGCATGGCCCTTCGCCGGTCTGATGGTGACCCGGGCGCCGTTACGGGTCACGGAACCGCCCTCCGCGACCCGCTCCCGTAGGTGTACCAGCACCTCGGGGATGTCGATGGCCACCGGGCACACCTCGTAGCACGCCCCGCACAGCGAGGACGCGTACGGCAGTGAGGCGTCCAACGCGCTTGCCGTTCCGCGCAGTTGCGGGGTGAGGATGGCGCCGATCGGCCCGGGGTACGCCGAGCCGTACGCATGGCCGCCCGCCCGCTCGTAGACCGGGCAGACGTTCAGACACGCCGAGCAGCGGATGCAGCGCAGCGCCTGGCGGCCCACCTGGTCGGCCAGTGTGTCGGTGCGCCCGTTGTCCAGCAGCACCAGGTGGAACTCGCTGGGGCCGTCGCCGTCCGTGGTGCCGGTCCAGGTGGAGGTGTACGGGTTCATCCGCTCGGCGGTCGAGGAGCGCGGCAGGAGCTGCAGGAAGACCTCCAGGTCCCGCCAGGTGGGGACGGTCTTCTCGATGCCGACCACCGAGATGAGGGTCTGCGGCAGGGTCAGGCACATACGGCCGTTGCCCTCCGACTCGACGACCACCAGGGTGCCGGTTTCGGCGACCATGAAGTTCGCCCCGGAGATCGCCACCTTGGCGCGCAGGAACTTCTCCCGCAGGTGCAGCCGGGCCGCCTCGGCCAGTTCGGCGGGGGAGTCGGACAGGTCCTCGGGCGCCGGTCGGCCCCAAGCTCCCATCTGGCGGCGGAAGATATCGCGGATCTCGGTACGGTTGCGGTGGATGGCCGGTACCAGGATGTGCGACGGGCGGTCCGCGCCGAGCTGCACGATCAGTTCCGCCAAGTCGGTCTCGTAGGCACGGATACCGGCCGCCGCCAGCGCCTCGTTGAGACCGATCTCCTGGGTGGCCATGGACTTGACCTTGACCACCTCCTTCTCGCCGGTGGCCTTCACCAGTCGGGTGACGATGCGGTTGGCCTCGTCGGCGTCGACCGCCCAGTGCACCGTGCCGCCCGCCGCGGTGACCGCGGCCTCCAACTGCTCCAGGTACTGGTCGAGATGGCGCAGGGTGCGGTCCTTGATGGCGGCACCAGCGGCGCGCAGCCGGTCCCAGTCGGCGAGTTCGGCCACTGCCCTGGCTCGCTTGGACCGGATGGTGCGGGTGGCGTGCCGTAGGTTGCCGCGCAGTTGGGCGTTCCGGACGGAGATCCGGGCCGCCTGGGGAAACGATGCGGCGTCGCTCATGAGACGTTCTCCTCCGTGCTGGCCAGGATCTCCGCCAGGTGCAGCACCCGGGGACCGCCGCCGCGCCGCGACAGTGTGCCGCCGATGTGCATCAGACACGAGTTGTCGGCGGCGCACAGCACCTGCGCACCGCTGTCCACGGCGGCCCGCGCCTTGTCGGCGCCCATGGCGGCGGAAACGTCGGGATTCTTGACGCTGAACGTGCCGCCGAACCCGCAGCATTCCTCGGCGCCCGGCAACTCCACGAGGTCAAGTCCCTTGACCGCGCGCAGCAGTCGGGTCGGCCGGTCGCCGACTCCCAGCAGGCGCAGCGAATGACAGGTCGGGTGGTAGGCGACGGTGTACGGGAAGTACCCGCCCACGTCCTCGACGCGCAGCACATCCAGCAGGAACTCGGACAGTTCATAAACCTTGGGCACGATCCGGCCGGTCAGCTCGGCCAGTTCGCCGTCCCGGTCCTCGTCCGCGGCGCGCCGCGCGATCCGCGGATAGTGTTCGCGCACCATGGCGGCGCAGGATCCGGACGGGGTCACCACGGCGTCGTACTCGGTGAAGACGGTTGCGAACCGTCTCACCAGCGGCTCGGTCTGACGGCGGTAACCGGTGTTGTACTGCACCTGGCCGCAGCAGGTCTGCTCGGCGGGGAAGTCGACCTCGACACCCAGTCGCCGCAGGAGCGTCACCACCGCTCGGCCGGTTCCCGGGTACAACGCGTCATTGACGCACGTGATGAACAGGGCTACCCGCACGTGCCGCCTCCGGTGCGCTCGCCTGCCGGTTGATCGTGCCCATAGTGCCCTAACGGGCAACCCGAGTGAAGCAGACATCCGATGAATGCCGGATCATGAATTCCATGTTTCAACGCGTGTGACGGGCATAGGTCAAGGGCAGAGTCGGTTGATCAACCTTGCCAGGCCCTGGCCGACGAGCCCGCACGAAGGAACGCGTACGACATGACCGATCCAGGCACCATCGCGGCGGCGCGCATCCCGCTGCCGCGCCGCGCGCCCGTACGGCAGCTCGTCGCCGCCTGCATCGGCAACGCGGCCGAGTGGTACGACTGGTACGCCTACTCCTTCCTCGCCGTCTACTTCGCCGACCAGGTCTTCCCCAAGGGCTCGGGCAACTCCCTTGTGCCGCTGCTGTCCACCTTCGCGGTGTTCGCGGTCGGCTTCTTCATGCGGCCGGTCGGCGGGCTGTTGATGGGCGCGGTCGCCGACCGGCGCGGTCGGCGCGCCGCGCTGACCGTCACCATCCTGCTGATGGGCGGCGGCAGCCTGCTGGTCGCGCTGACGCCCACTTACCCGGCCAGCGGACTGCTGGCCCCCACCGTGCTGGTGGTCGCCCGGCTGGTGCAGGGGCTCTCGGTGGGCGGGGAGTTCGCGGCCTCCAGCACGTTCCTGGTGGAGTCGGCCGGGCCGGGCAGCCGGGGGCTGTTCTCCAGCTTCCAGTATGTGTCCACCACCATCGGGCAGTTGGTGGCCTCCGGAATCGCCGCGCTCCTGGCCCACCTGCTCAATGACGGCCAGATGGCGCACTGGGGCTGGCGGGTGCCGTTCCTGTTCGGTGCCGTGATCAGCCTGGTGGGCTTTTGGATCCGGCGCGGCGCGGTCGAGACCAGGAGCGAGGAGCAGCGCGCGGCTCCGCGCCCAGCGCTGTTCGAGGCGCTTCGCCGGTATCCGCGCCCCTCACTGCTGATCTGCGGCATCACCGTGGGCGGCACGATCGCCTACTACACCTGGACCACATATCTGCCCACCTACGCGACGGTGAACGCGGGTTTCAACAAGGGCGACGCGCTGACGGTGGGCACGATCTCGCTGGCGTTCTTCGCCGTTCTCCAGCCGCTCGGCGGCGCACTCTCCGACCGGATCGGCCGCAAACCCCTGCTGATCGGGTTCTCGGTGGGCTTCGCGCTGCTCGCCGTGCCGCTGCTGCACTGCGTCACGTCCGCCTTCCTCTCGCTGCTGCTGGTGCAGTGCGCGGGCATGGTGCTGCTCACCGGATACACGGCGATCGCGGCGGCGGTGAACGCCGAGGTCTTCCCGGCCAGGGTGCGGGCGGCCGGGATCGGCTTCCCGTACTCGCTGACCGTGGCGCTGTTCGGCGGCACGGCGCCCTATGTCGGCACCTGGTTCAAGCAGGCCGGGCACGCGAGTTGGTTCCCGTGGTACGTGTCCGTGCTGTGCCTGGTCTCGGCGGTCTGCTACCTGGTGCTTCCGGAGACCGCGCGGCGCCCGATGGACCGCTGAGGGCCGAGCCTACGGTGCCGAGGAGTTCGGACTCGCTCAGCCGCGTGCCGTCCTCGTCGCGGACCGCGATCAGGGCACTGGTCGGATCGTCACCGGAGGCGCGGCGGCGCAACTCGGTTGATTCTCCCTGCAGTTGATGGAGGGGCTGGATCCGGATCGCCGCCTGTTCAGGAGGGTCGACCACGCGCAGCAGCACATCGGTGAGCGAGTGCAGTTCGTCCCGCCGCTCCGCCGACAGCAGGCTGGTCAGCGGCCAGTCAAGGGGATGGTCTGAAGGCCGTGGGGTCGTGCGCAGGCGGTTCATCGCGTAGCAGCGCTAAGTCATCGATCGTCGCTCAGCGTAGTGATGAGACGGTGACTCGGCGTGCACCGCCTGTCGGTCTCCGGCAGGCTGGAGGCGATGGGGTCCACCGGCGGGATGAAGAGAGCGGCGGACGCGACGGCTGGGCCGTGTGGAGTCCGCCAGCTGCGATGGCTCCCGGCGGCGCTGATCGTCATCAGCGTGATCTTCGACGTGGCCACACCGCCCCAGTACTCCTCCTCGCCGCTGCTCGCGGCGGCCCCGGCGGTGGCGGCGGCACTGCTGACCCAACGCGGAACGGTGCTTGTCGGCTGTGTGGCCGTGGTGGTGGACGTGATCCTGGGGATGACGCCCGTCGGCCACCCACTGGCCAACCATCCGATCGACATCGCCAACGTAGTGATCATCGCCGTCGTCGCGGTGTACCTCAACCACGTACTGCGCAGCCAGGGACGGCTGTTGGTGACGATGAGCGACATGGCCGTCGCCGCACAGCGCGCAGTGCTCCCGCACCCGCCCACTCGGCTGGGGCCGCTACGGTTGGCGGCGCGCTATGCGGCGGCCCAGTTGAAGGCGCAGATCGGCGGCGATGTTTACGCGGTGCAGGAGACGCCGTACGGGGTCCGGCTGGTCGTCGCCGACGTACGCGGCAAGGGCATGGGCGCGGTCAGCGCGGTCGCCGTCGTCGTGGGGGCGTTCCGCGAACTGGCCGACACCGAACCGGTGCTGGAGCGGATGGTGGCGCGCCTTGAGGGCTCCGCGATGCGCGAGGCCCGCCGCCGGTCCGGGGAGCTGCCGCTGGAAGATTTCGTCACGGCCGTCGTCGCGGAGATCCACCCCGGCGACGGCCTGGTACGGATCATGAACCGCGGCCACCCCGCACCGCTCCTGCTGCGGGACGGCACCGTACGGGCACTGGAGCCCGCGGAACCGGATGTGCCGTTCGGCCTCGGCAACCTGCGGGAAAGCGGCTTCCCGGCGGAAGCGGTCAAGATGGCGCCCGGTAGCACGCTCCTGTTCATGACCGACGGGATCACCGAGGCCCGGGACCGTACCGGCGACTTCTACGACCCCGTCGAGCGGCTCACCGGAGTGCGGTTCGGTTCGCCGGACGAGTTGGTGGACACCCTGCTGGGCGATGTGGCCCGGCATGCCGAGGGCAAACGGCAGGACGACATCGCGGTGCTGGCGGTGAGCCTGGCTGAACCGTGAGTGACGGGCGGTGTCAGTGGTGCGGGGTGGGCGGTTGGGCGCCGAACCCGGAGTCCCAGGACCACACGTGGGTGCAGTTCGGGCACTGCAGGTGCAGCAGACGGCCCTGGTTGGACAGCAGGTAGCGCCAGTGGTCGGCGCAGTCGCGTCCGGCCGCGCAAGCGTCGCACTCCTGGTGGTCCTGGCAGTGCGGGCACGGAACCCACGCCCTGCGGCCTATGTCGGCGCTGGGATCAATCGGCAGCATTCCCGTCCCCCTCCTGGGGAGGCAGCACACCGGCCTCCTGGAGCTGGCGGTATATCGCCTGCTGCTCCTCGTCCAGGCCGGAGTAGAGGAGGCGGTGCGCCTCGTCCTCGCCCTCCATCGCCGCGATCGGGTCCCAGCTGTCGCCCAGCGCGGCGAGGACCGCGGCCCGGCGCCGTGCCTCATCGTGGGTGAGGTCTATTTCCAGCACGTGCAGGTCTTCGTTGGGGGCGCGGTCATGCATGGTGAGATTCCCGATCGCGTGGGCGGATCAATCTGACGTGTGTAACAAATCACCGCGGAGCGGTGGAAGAGTTCGCCAGAAAATGCGACGTAAGTCGCATTCGCCTTCGATCGGGATCTTGGACGTGACGGGGTGGGGTCTAGTTGAATTCCCCGGCTTTGATCCCGGCGACGAAGGCGGCCCACGCGTCGGCGCCGAAGGTCAGGGTTGGGCCGTGGGGGTCCTTGCTGTCCCGGACGGGGATCAGGTTGGGTATGCCGTCCGCTATTTCTATGCAGTTGCCGCCCTCGCCGCCGCTGTAGGTTGACTTGCGCCAACCTCCATAGACCTCGACGCAGTTGCCGCCGTCACCGCTGCTGTGGCTGCTTTTGCGCGCAGCGCGGGTGTCGCTCATGTGCCGTATTCCTCCAAGGTCGACTCGATCAGTTCCAGGGACGCCGGAGGCGGCAGCGCGGCGGCCCGTACGAGATCGTAAGACAGTCGGCAGGCATGTACCTGCTCTGCGCTGTCGAGGAGTTGGCCCGTGTGCGGGGCCTCTACGTATGCCACGGGCGTGCTGTCCTGAAGGGTCAGGATCGTGAGCGGGCCGCTGCGCAGCGCATGCATGCCCGCAGAGCGTGACAGGACCTGCACGATGGCGCGATGATCTTTGATCAGGGCGACGATGTGCTGCACCTGCTCCCGCATGACACTAGGTGGCAGCCCTGGCTCTTTGAGCACCATCTCATCCAGTACCGCCCAGTACTCAACGTCCTTGTCTAGCAAGGCTGCTCGGTCGAGGCGAGCCTTGACTTTCTGGTTGACCTGTTCATCTGGCAGGTACGGCCAGAAGGCACGGAAGATCTCACGCGCGTAGCCCTCGGTCTGGATCAATCCGGGCACCAAATACGGGGAGAACTCCTCGATCCTCTGAGCCGTACGCTCCAACTCGGCGTGAAGCGCGAAGAACTGCGGATGCTTGCTGCTCTTCTCCGCAAGCCTGAACAGGCGATCAAAATGCCCATCCGTCCCCAGCGCGGCGTCCAACCGCTGGGCCAGTTCCTCCGTAGGAACCCGCACCGCCTTCTCCACCTTGGCGATCGTGTCGCCCGACAGGTACACCAGCGAGCCCAGCCGTTCCTGTGTCAGTTCCGCCGCGGTCCGTAGCCGCCGCAGCTCCGCTCCGAAGAAGGCACGGGGGTTCGCTGAACCGTCCAACGACTTGGGCTGGGTCACGTACAACTCCCTCACTGGACACGGAGCTTGTCCGGCGGCTCCCCCTGCCCACCGTACCGCCAGGTCGCAACGCTAGGAACACGAAACGTCACGGAAGGCGACTGGCGAATGGCGACCGAGGACTGGCCGCAGATGGGTGCGGTGGTGCTGGACACGGGGACGGACCGGGTGGGCGTCGTACTGGGCAGCAACGCCCGGACCGTAAGCCTGCGGCCCGCAGGCGGCGGGGAGCCGTGGAACGTGCGGCGGGACGCGGTGCGTCCCGCCAGCCCGCTGGACGAACTGCGGGCCCGGGTGGCGGAGGTCAATGCCCGGCGCGGGTGGGGCCGTTGAAGCGGATGGCTGTCATGGGGTGCCGCTGGCGCCTCGGCCGACGGACTCCACCAGGGGCAGCGTTCGTTGCGGAACACGTTCGCGCAGTACCACCTCGGTGCGCGTACGGACCACTCCCGGCATGCGGATCACCTGCTGGATCACGTCTTCCAGATGCGCGTTGTCGCGGGCCGCGACCCGGGTCAGCAGATCACCGCCGCCGGTGATCGAGAACACCTCGATGATCTCCGGGATGTCCGCCAGTCGCGTGCCGACATCTTCGAGATGGCCCTGGGTGACCTCGATGTGCACGAACGCCAGCACCGGGTGGCCGAGCGCGGCCAGTGAGAGCCGGGGGCCGTACCCGGTGATCACCCCGTCCCGCTCCAGCCGGTCGAGACGAGCCTGGAGCGTCCCACGGGCGATACCCAGGATCCGGGCGTACTCGCGCACGCTGGTGCGCGGCTGCTCCAGCAGCAACCGCAGGATCCGGGCGTCCAACGCGTCCACGGGCATGGGCCAGCGGCCTCCTCACGGTCGGCAAAACAGTGCCTCGACTGTACCAATGGCACAGTCCCGAAGGGATCACTTGAGCCGTCAGGGCACGGGATGCTTTCCTGGCCGCATCGATGGCGTTGCGCTGGGCAGCGACAGTACGGCGACGAGGCCGCTGTCTCCCCCGCACCGCCCTGATTCATGCCTTCTGCCCTCGCCGTGAGGTCCGCGCACCGGCGCGCGGATCCGGCCGCCGTCGTGCGGCCGAACCTGTTCGGCGGTGCACTGACGACCTTGGGGGAAGCCACCGGTGAAGAGGATGTTCGTCGCACCCGACCCGGGCCTGGCGCGGCTGCGTTTCGCCGCGCGGGCGGTCGTGGGGGTCGGGGTCGCCGTCACAGCGATCGGGTTCGCGGGGCTGCCGCTGCTCCCGATGATCGCGGGCGGGCTGGCCGCGATGCTGGCACTGTTCACCGTCGCCGATCCCCGCGTTCCGCAGCAGGCCGTGACCACCGCGCTGCTTCCGGTGGTCGGCTACCCCGTACTGGCCCTGGCGGCCTGGCTGCATCCGTACGTGGTCGCACGGGACGTGGCCTTCCTCGCCGTGGTCTTCGCCGGGGTCTACGCGCGCCGCTGGGGAGCGCGCGGGCACGCGCTCGGTGTGTTCGCGTTCATGATGTTCTTCACCGCCCAGTTCCTGCGCGCCGGGCCGGGGCTGCTACCCGAGCTGTACGCGGCGCTCACCATCGGGCTCGGCTGCGCGGCGCTCGTCCGGTTCGGTCTGTGGTGCTACGAGCGGCGTGCGCCGCTGCCGCACGCCGTCACGCCGCCCGAGCAGCCCGGCGGGCTGCGCAGGCCCACCACGCGGCAGGCGTTCCAGGCGTTGGCCGCGGCCTCGTTCGCGGTGGTCGGCGGCGAACTGCTGTCTCAGGCCCGCTGGTACTGGGCGGTCGCCGCGGCCTGGTGGATCTTCGTCAACACCGCGTCGCGCGGTGAGACGCTGGTGCGCGGCTTCCGGCGGGTGCTGGGCACCGTCATCGGCATCGTGGCCGGGCTCGGCATCGCGGTGCCGGTCAACGGCGCGCCGGTGCCCACGGCGGTGCTGGTCGGCGCGTGCGTCTTCGGGATCTTCTACACGGCGGCCGTCTCGTACAGCTGGATGATGTTCTTCGTGACGGTCCTGGCCGGACTGCTCTACGGGCTGCTGGGGGTGCTGAACCCCGCGCTGCTGGTACTGCGGCTTGAGGAGACGGCGATCGGGGCGGCGGGCGCGCTGCTCGCGGTGCTGCTGGTGCTGCCGGTGACCACGCACGCGACCACCGACGCGTGGATCCAGCGCGCGCTGCTCGCGGTGCGGAACGCCACCGGGGCGGCGGCGCGGCACATCGGAGGTGCGGAGCAGTCCCTGGAGCGGCACGTCGAGGAACTCGACGCGCTCCTCGGGCGGGTGCGGGTGTCCGTGGCGCCGCTGGTCCACCCGCTCAATCCGTTGCGGGCGCGCAAGGCGCGGGCCCGGCAGGTGCTGGCGCTGCTGGATGACTGCGTACGGCAGGTACGGGGGCTGGCGGAGGTGGTGGCGCATCCGCACGCCTCGCACGACGAGCGGCTGCTCGCGGCGTGCGCGCGCGTCGAAGCGGCGGTACGGCGGTTGACGCTTCGCGGTGCGGAACCGCTGGCGGTGCCGGAGACGGTCCCGTCCGGTGACGGCTCCGTGGCGGAGCAGGCGCTGGCCCATCTGCACGGGCTGGAGCGGTCGTTGGCGCAGCTTGAGGCTCCGCTGCGGGGGGTTGCGGCGTAAGGGGCCGCGGCTGGTTCGGCGCCGCCGGACTCACCGTAACCCCCGTTCGCCGTGACGCCGCTATAGCGTTGTCCGCGTTGTGACGTGGCGGCGGACGGAGTGGTGATGCAGCGGGCGTACATCGGGTCGTTCACCTCGGCGGGCGGGCACGGCGTCATCACCGCCGCCGTGGACCCCGACACCGGAAAGCTCACCGAACTCGGCCGTACGGACGCCGTGGCGGACCCGTCGTTCCTGGCGGTGGCGGCGGACGGCGCCGTGCTCTACGCGGTCAGCGAGCGTCCCGAGGGCGGCGCCGCCGCGCTGTCGCTGCGGGAGCCGAACGCCCCCGCGCCGCTGGGCGCGACCGTACCGGTGGGCGGCGGCGCCCCGACGCACCTGTGCCTGGCCGCAGGCCACCTCCTCACCGCCAACTACGCCTCCGGCAGCGTCAGCGTGCTCCCCGTAGCCCCGGACGGCACGCTCGGCGCACCGCGCCACGTACTCCAGCACACCGGCAGCGGGCCGAACCCGGAGCGCCAGGAAGCGCCGCACGCCCATGCGGTGCTGCCCGATCCCAGTGGGCGCTGGGTGCTCTCCGTCGACCTCGGGACGGACGCGGTACGGGTCTGCGCGCTCGACGGCGACAGCGGCCAACTGGGCATACACCACGAGACGGTGCTGCGCGCGGGCAGCGGGCCGCGTCATCTCGCCTTCCATCCGCGCGGCCACCGGGCCTACGTGGTCAACGAGTTGGAGTCCTCGGTCACGGTCCTGGCCTGGGACGCGGCGGCGGGCGTGCTGACGCCGCTCGGCTCGGCGGCGACGCTGCCCAAGGAGGCGGCGGATCAGTCCAACTATCCCTCCGAGGTGGTCATCTCGCCGGACGCGCGGTTCGCCTGGGTCGCCAACCGGGGCCACGACAGCATCGCCGTACTGTCCCTTGACGCGGACGGCGACCGACTGGAACTGCTCGGCACCCACTCCTGCGGCGGCCACTGGCCCCGCCATCTCACCCTTGACCCCGCGGGGCGCCGCCTCTACGCGGCCAACGAGCGCTCGGGCGACGTCACTTGGTTCGAGCTGGACCCGACCACCGGCCACCCGCGGCGCACCGGCTCGCTCCCGGTTCCCGCCGCTTCCTGTGTCGTGTTCGGCTGAGACGCCGGTGGGGGCCGACGGGCTCAAACCCCGCGACCCCACCCAGCGGACGACGCGTCAGCGCAGCGGTGCGCCCTGGGGCTGCTGCGGGGCGATGCCAATGGCGGTCGTGTACTTGGCGAGCACGAGCTTGCCGACCGCCGGGTACGGCCCGAGCGCCTCGGCGGCCGAGCAGTCCGCGGCCTCGGTCGCCTTGTCCAGCAGGCCGGAGGGCAGTTCGGGGCCGACCAGACAGGGCGCGATGGCCAGTCGGGACGAGCCGGAGGCGCGCAGCTGCTCAGCGGTGCGCGCGATCGCGTCGTCCATGTCAAGGCCCGCCGCCATCACCGGCACCGCGAGCCGGGCGGCCAGCAGCAGTCCCGTGACGCCCGCGGCCTGAACCGCCTCCTCGCCGCCCACGGTGGCCAGGATAATGCCGTCGGCCGCGGTGGCCACGGTGAACAGCCGGGCGCGGTCGGCGCGCGCCAGACCGGCCTCCGACAGCCGTACGTGCAGGGCTTCGGCGAGCAGCGGGTGCGGGCCCAGGGCGTCGGTGAGGTCAACGCGGACACCGCTGTCCGCGACGGCCTGGCGTATGCGCCCCAGCACGGCCTCGTCAGGACCGGCCAGCAGCGGTACCACCACGGCGGCGACCTGGTCCTCGGCCGCCCCCTCGCCGCGGAACTTCGCCAGTACCTCGGCCAGCGACGGGAAGTCGGCGTCCTCCGCGCCGCTTTCTATGTAGCCGACCAGCGGGTTGAGCCCCGAAAGCTCCCAACGGGCGATGCTGACGATCTCGTCCACGATGGCGCGAACGGCGGCGGTGGGCGCGCCGGGGACGGCCAGGACCAGCGGCGGCGCGTCCTGCGGGACGGACAGGGTCTCGGGCCTGCGGTGCCGACCGGGCTGACGTGGACGCGGCATTCGTACGGGCAGACCGGGTGCGGGGCCAGTGGCTGAGCTCATGGCGTCGCATGCTAACGGTTCACCGGGCAGCGCCGCTCGGCCGGGTGACCTCATCGACCCTCCCGTCACGGTATGTCTGTTTGGCGGAGTTGCCTCGTCGATCTGGGGAAATGCCGTTAACCGGAAGAGAGGTTTGAGGCGCTTCACAGCGGTTAATGGGGACGCGGCACTTAATGAGCCGGTTCAGTCGATGGCGAGCAGTGTCCCGTCGACGGGCAGTGGCAGTTCGCCGCGCGACAGGGCCGCCGCGATCCGTAGCGCCCCGTGCAGCGGGTCGACCTCGGCCGCCAACAGCCGGGCGCCGGGCAGGAGTTGGGGTGCCTGGGCCCGCAACGGTCCCAGCAGCGGCTCGCCGACCTTGAACAGGCCGCCGGTCAGGGCCACTTCACCGCCGTGCGGGTCGGGCAGTACGGCGGCGGCCGCCTCCAGGATGTGCCGGGCGGCCGCCCGCAGGATGCCCGCCGCCACCACGTCGTCCTGTGCGCACAGGGCCACCTGCGGTGCGAACGAGGCCAGTACCGCTGCCCGGTCGTCGCGCGGATACAGCCGTCCCGCAAGCCCCGCCACGGGGCCGAACACCGCCTCCGCCCGGGCCAGCAGCGCGGCCGAACCACCCGTGCGGCCGTCGTACGCGCGCAGCGCCGCCTCAAGTCCGGCCCGGCCGATCCACGCAC
Source organism: Streptantibioticus rubrisoli (assembly GCF_024436055.1). GTDB lineage: Bacteria > Actinomycetota > Actinomycetes > Streptomycetales > Streptomycetaceae > Streptantibioticus_A > Streptantibioticus_A rubrisoli. The sequence goes on from NZ_JANFNH010000004.1 coordinate 150,969, forward strand.
CGCCACCGCAGTCACCGAGCAGGTGCCCCCAGCCGTCAGCGCGCCGCCAACCGGAGTCGCCGAGCGCGGTGCCCAGTGCGATCAGTCCGGTGCCCGCGGCGACCACCGCGCCCGCCCGCATGCCCAGCGCGCCCGCGTAGGCCGTGACCGCGTCCGCGGCCAGCGCCAGCCGTGGCACCCCGAACGCGGCGCGCAGTGCGCCAGGCAGCCGGTCGCGCAGATTCCCGCCGAGCGACACCATCCCGGCCGCACCCACGCAGGCGGCCACGACCTCGCCGCGTCCCGCGAAGTCCCCCATGAAGGGCGTCAGTTGGGCGAGCAGGTGGTCCGCGTCGATCCCGTCAGAGCCGGTGCGCACCGGCTCCTTGGCCGAGTGGCTGAACTCCGGCGGGCACGGCCGACCGTCGTCGGCGACGCGCGTCAGCGCGAAGCGCACACCTGAGCCGCCGGAGTCGACGCCCAGCACCCACTGTTCCGCGGCCGACGGCCGCCGCCGCGCGGTCAGTTGGTGCCCTGCTTCAGTGCGACGTCCACGGTGAGCGCCGAACCGACGACCATGCTCAGCAACGGGTCGGGCAACGGCTGGTGGATCTGCAGGACGTAGTTGTCGGCATGGGTGAACATGGCCTTGGTCAGCCCCTGCCAGGTCTTGGTGATCCGGGCGACCTCGGTGTCGGTGTGGTCGACGATCGCGAAGTTCCAGGCGCGGAAGTTCTCAGCCTTGATCGCGCCGATCTTCTGGTCGCCCACCATGAAGGCGAAGTGGATCCGTCCGATGGCGTTCTGCTGGACGATCTCGCCGATCTGGGCGCCGTCGGGCCGCTGCACGATCATCTTCGACTTGAGGAGCTTCGCGGGCCGGGTCAGATACAGCAAGGGTTGACCGTGTGCGTCGCGCACCTCCAACCGGTGCGTCATGAACTGGCCGTACTTGGTCAGGGCGCGCACTGCCTTCTTCGCGGCGCTCTGGCCGATCTCGGCCACCGAGCCGATCTGGGTGCCCGCCTGGTCGTAGACGCTGTACTCGTCGACCATCTCGATCAGCTTGGCCTTCTGGTTGACCACCAGGATCGGCTCGGTGAACAGCGTGCCACCGCCGCCCGCGGTCGGGCCGACGCCCGCCTGGTGCTGGACCTGGCGCTGGATCTTGGATGGATCGTGGAACCCGTTGGCGCCCTGCGAGCCGTTCGGCGGCTGGGGCGGCACGGTGTGCTGGGGCGGCATGGCGTGCTGCGGCTGCGGTGCCGGGTGGGCCTGCTGCGGGGGCAGATGGGGTTGCGGCTGCGGGGCCTGTTGCTGCTGGGCGGCGCGGGGATCGGCGTGGGTGTGCTCCGTCCACCGCGAACCATCCCACCATCGCAGCACGTTCGGGGTGCCCTGGGGATCCGCGTACCAGCCCGCGGGGACATTCGATTGCGTGGTCACGGCGGGCAAGACTATCGCGGAGGACCCGTCAGGGCAGTTGCCAGTTCACCGGTTCCGCACCCTGCCTCGCCAGCAGCTCGTTGGCCCGGCTGAACGGGCGCGAGCCGAAGAAGCCACGGTCGGCCGACATGGGGGAGGGGTGCGCCGACTCGATCGCGGGCAAACTGCCCAGCAGCGGACGGAGGTTGCGGGCGTCGCGCCCCCAAAGGATCGACACCAGGGGCTTGCCGCGGGCCGCCAGCGCCCGGATGGCCTGCTCGGTGACCTCCTCCCAGCCCTTGCCGCGGTGCGCGGCCGGTTTGCGCGGGGCCGTGGTGAGCGCCCTGTTCAGCAGCAGTACGCCGTTGCGGGTCCACGGCGTCAGGTCGCCGTTGGAGGGATGCGGGAGGCCGAGGTCGGTGCCGTACTCGCGGTAGATGTTCAGCAGGCTGCCCGGCAGCGGGCGCACCTCAGGGGCGACCGAGAAGCTCAGACCCACCGCGTGCCCCGGTGTGGGGTACGGGTCCTGCCCGACGATCAGTACCTTGACGTCGTCGAACGGCTGCTGGAAGGCGCGCAGCACGTTCTGCCCCGACGGCAGGTAGGTGCGTCCCGCGGCGATCTCGGCGCGCAGGAAGTCGCCCATCGCGGCGATCCGTCCGGCCACCGGTTCAAGGGCCTTCGCCCAGCCCGCCTCAACGATCTCGTGCAAAGGTCGTGCCACGGGCAGTCACTCTAGTGGCTCAAAGCGTGACGACCCCAATCGGGCTCAGGCGACCACCGCCGCCCGGACACACAGCACGTCCGGAAGGTGCGAGGCGACCAGCCGCCAACTGTCGCCCTCGTCGGCGCTCGCGTACACCTCGCCGTTGCGGGTGCCGAAGTAGACCCCGGCCGGGTCGTTGTCATCGGTGCGCAGGGCGTCGCGGAGCACGATCCCGTAGTGGCGCTCGGTGGGCAGCCCGCCGCTGAGGGGGGTCCAGCTCGCTCCGGCGTCTTCGGTGCGGTAGACGCGGCAGAGGTACTCGGGTGCGTAGCGGTCGGAGCCGTCGTTGACCGGGAAGACGTAGGCGACGGAGCCGCGGCGCGGATGCGTGGCGATCGGGAAGCCGAAGTCGGCGGGCAGGCCCTTGCCGATCTCGGACCACTGGGCTCCGCCGTCGTCGCTGCGGTAGACGCCGCCGTGGTTCTGCAGGTAGAGCCGGTCGGGGGCGGTCGGGTCCTGAGCGATCTTGTGTACGCACTGGCCGAACTCCGGATAGGGGTCCGGCATGAACTCGACCTTGATACCGGAGTTGCACGGCTGCCAGCTCGCTCCGCCGTCCGACGAGCGGTACGCGCCGCCGGAGGACACCGCGACCATCAGCGTGTCCGCGCTGCGCGGGTCGGTGACGACGGTGTGTACCGCCTGGCCGCCGTAACCGGCGCCCCAGTGCGGGCGTTGCGGGTGATCCCACAGGCTGCGGACCAGGTCGAAGGTCTCACCGCCGTCGTCGGAGCGGAACAGTGCGCCGGGTTCGGTCCCGGCGTACACCACGGCGGGCGCGGCGGGTCCGGCCGGGTGCAGCTGCCAGACCCGCACCAGTGAGGTGTCGGTGTACTCGGGGAACTTCACCGCCGGGCGGCTGGCTTCGTGCCAGGTCGCTCCGAGGTCGTCGGAGCGGAAGACCGACGGACCCCAGTGCGGGCTGTCCGCCCCCGCCAGGAGGCGCGGGCGGGGGCCTCTGGTGTCGATGCAGAGGGAGTAGACGGCCTGCATGGGGAAGTGGGGGCCGGTCAGGTCCCACTCGGCGGTTGGCCGCGAGCGGCGGCGGTGTGCGAGGAAGAGGCCCTTTTTGGTGCCGACTGCCAGGAGGACGGTTTCCATGGGTGGTTCCCTCTGCGGTGCGGGATGTGTTCTGTATCACAGAGGGTAGGGAATTTTGGGGCTGGCCACTCGTTTGCGGGGGCGCTCGCGCTGCTGGGTGGGGCTTTTGCCTGCCCGCCCACTCGCTGGCCGCCCACTCGCTGGCCGCCCGTCTTCGGGCGCCGTTGCGCGGGGCCGGTCCGGGGGGCGAGGATTTCGGCGCCGCGGCTCGGTGCCCGAAGACGGGCGGGGGTGCGATGGGCTGCTACGCGCGGGCGTACTGGTTGGGGATTCGGGGCTCCGCGCCGAGTGTGCGGGCCGCGTGGCGCGCCCAGTGCGGGTTGCGCAGGAGCTCACGGCCGAGGAGTACCGCGTCGGCCTGGCCGTCCGACACGATCCGCTCGGCCTGCTCCGGCTCGGTGATCAGGCCGACCGCCGCGACCGGCAGACCGGTCTGCTGCCGCACACGGGTGGCGAAGGGAACCTGGAAGCCCGGCGCGGCCGGAATGTGGACCTTGGCCACGTTGCCGCCCGTGGAGACGTCCAGCAGGTCCACCCCGTGCGCCTGCAGTTCCTTCGCCAGCCGTACCGTCTCCTCGGCGGTCCAGCCCTGGCCCTGGCCGTTCTCCTCCAGCCAGTCGGTGGCCGACACCCGGAAGAAGACCGGGAGTTCGTCCGGCCAGACCGCGCGCACCGCGTCAACCACCTCAAGGGCGAAGCGGATCCGGTTCTCGAAGCTGCCGCCGTACGCGTCCGTGCGGCGGTTGCTGTACGGCGAGAGGAACTCGTGGATCAGGTACCCGTGGGCGCCGTGGATCTCGGCCACTTCGAAGCCCGCCTTCAGCGCGCGTCGTGCGGCGGCCGCGAACTGTTCGACAATGCCAGTGATCTGAGCGTTGGTCAGCTCGGTGGGGGTCGGGTGGTCGTCGGCGAACCGCACCGCGCTGGGCCCGTACGGTTGCCAGCCGCCCCGCTGCGGCGGGATCGGTGCGCCGCCGAGCCATGGCGCATCGGTGGAGGCCTTGCGGCCGCTGTGCGCGAGCTGGATGCCCGGAACCGAACCGTGCTCCTTGAGGAAGCGGGTGATCCGGCCGAAAGCCTCCTGCTGCCGGTCGTCCCACAGGCCGAGGTCGGCCGGGCTGATCCGGCCCTCGGGGCTGACGGCGGTGGCCTCGGTGATGATCAGCCCCGTACCGCCGACCGCGCGCGCCGCCAGGTGCGCGAAGTGCCAGTCGTTGGGGGCGCCGGTGTCCGGCCCGTCCGTCGCCGCGCTGTACTGGCACATCGGCGCCATCCAGACCCGGTTGGGGATGGTCAGCGATCGCAGGGTGTAGGGCTCGAACAGGGCGCTCACGGCACACTCCTCGTCGTCGGGCTCAGCCGGTGCGCGGGGCTTCCCCCGGCATGGTTACGACGATAATCGTCGTAGTACGGTAACTGTCAAACTACGAGGCCGCTCGTATTATGGAGGCATGTCGTCACAGCCCAGTGCCAGCGCCAGCGTGGCCTCCTCCAGCCGCGTCCTGGAGCACCCGGACCGTTCGGCGATCCGGCTCGAAGCGGTGCTGCACGCGCTCTCCGACCCCATGCGGCTGCGCGTGGTGCGGACGCTGGCCGCCCATGGGTCCGAAATGGCCTGCTCGGACGTGGAGTTGGACGTCAGCAAGTCCACCTGCACCCATCACTTCCGGGTGCTGCGCGAGGCCGGGGTCATCAGCCAGACCTACCGTGGCACATCGAAGATGAACGGATTGCGGCGCGCCGACCTCGACGCGGTCTTCCCGGGGCTGCTGGACAGCGTCCTCGCCGCCGCGGAAGGCGAGGAACGGCGGCTCGCCGCCGCCCACTGACGCCCGGACCGGCTCAGTGCGCCCCCCGAGCGGCGGCCAGCAGCCCGGCCCAGTCCGGGATCTTCACCGGGCCGCGGTCCAGCGTCCGGCCCAGCGCCGCCTCGGCCGCCTCGATGCCCAGCCAGCCCGACCACGGCACCGGGTCGATCCCCGACTCCCGCAGCCCGTCCAGCGGTTCGCGTGGCAGCGAGCGGGCCGCCAGCCGGTCGCCGTCCTCCAGCAGCGAGTTGACGGTCTCCTTGGCGCAGGGGCGGTTGGTGCCGATCACCCCGGTCGGACCGCGCTTGATCCACCCGGCCACATACTCACCCGGCGACGGCTCGCCGTCCCGTAGCACCCGTCCCGCGGCGTTGGGCACGACGCCGCGTTCCGCGTCGAACGGCAGCCCCGGCAGCGGTACGCCCCGGTAGCCCACCGAGCGCAGCACCAACTGGGCCTCGATCTCCTCGAACCGGCCGGTGCCCAGCACACCGCCGCGACCGTCCGGAACCGTTCGCTCCAGCCGCACCGCCGCCACCCGGTCGGTGCCGAGCAGTGCCACCGGCCTGAGGAAGAAGCGCAGTTGGATGCGGCGCGGCAGATCCCCCGTTGTGTGCTCCGACCAGCCGCGCAGCACCTCCAGATTGCGCCGCGCGACCGCGGGCAGTGCGGCGGGGTCGGCCGCACCCGGGTCCATCGCCAGCTCGTCCGGGCGTACCAGGACATCGGCACCGGGCAGTTGGCCCAGCTCGCGCAGCTCCTTGGTGGTGAACTTCGCCTGTGTCGGACCGCGTCGCCCCACCATGTGCACCTCGCGCACCCGGCTCGCGTCCAGCGCGCGCAACGCCGTCTGAGGTACGTCGGTGTGCCGCAACTCGCCCGCGCCGCGCGCCAGTACGCGAGTGACGTCCACCGCGACATTGCCCACGCCGATCACCACGGCGGACCGGGCGTCCAGGGCGAAGCCGTCCGGCGGGATGTCCGGGTGGGCGCTGTACCAGGACACGAAGCGGGTGGCGGAGACGCTGCCGGGCAACTCCTCACCGGGGATGCCCAGGTGCCGGTCGGTGGAGGTGCCGACGCAGTAGACGACGGCGTGGTAGAGCGACAGCAACCGGGCGGGGGACACCCCGGGGTCGCCCACCGGCACATTGCCCAGGAACCGCACACCGGGCTGTTCGAGCACCCTGCGCAGCGCACCCTGCAGGGACTTGATCTTCTCGTGGTCCGGCGCCACCCCGTAGCGCACCAGGCCGTACGGGCACGGCAGCCGGTCGAGCACGTCCACCGCCACATCGGGCAGCGCGGTCTGGCGGGTCAGCGATTCCGCGGTGTAGACCCCGCTGGGACCCGACCCCACGACTGCCACTCGAAGCACCTGCGGCTCCTTCCCGTCAGCCACCGCAAGGCCCGCCGGTCGCGCACCGGCCCGGTCGCGTACCCGTGGGTCACTTGCCGGTCACTTAAAGGATCGCACTGTCAAGCCGTAGGTGGGACGGTGCGTCGTCGCTGGTGTGTCAGATCGTCGTCGCCGCTGTGTCGGACCTCAGATGTGCGGCGGCGGAGGGTTCTCCGGGGGGTCGCCGAGCTTCCAGTCCAGCCCGTAGCGCTGGAACAACTCCGCGCGCAGGCTCTCCAACGGCATCGGCGCACCCGGGAGCAGCAGCGCGACGACGGCGCCCATGAGGAGCGCGCGCAGCATGCGGTAGTCCTCCGGCGGATTCTCGGCGCCCCAGCGGGTCACCGTGTCCTCCAGCAAAGCGGCTAATCTCTGCTGCTCCGGGCACTGGATGAACCCCTCGTTCTGCAGGATCGAGGCCATGTGTGTGCGCATCAGTGTGGTGTGGGTGCGGGTGAGACCCAAGATCGCGTCGATCGCCCTGGCCATGCGCTCCTGGCCGTCCTCGGTGCGCGGTTCGCGCTCCAGTGCCTCGGCCAGCGTCAGGTGCATCAGCCGGTGCACCGCCGACTGCACCAGGGGGCGCTTTCCGGGGAAGTAGTAGGAGACCAGTCCGCGTGCCGCACCAGCCCGGTCCGCGATGTCCGCCAAGGTAGTGGCCTCGTAGCCGCGCTCGTCGACCAGCTCGATGGTCGCCTGCAGCAGCCGCTCGCGGGAACGGCGCCGCAATTCTTCATTGACCGATGCGCTTCGCGGGGACATGCTGTAACTCCTGCGTTGACTGGCTCCGAGCCAATATACTCAGCGCAGTACCTCCTGCACCCGGGCGGTAGCGGGTTGGAGGTGGCGGGCGCGCCTTGGTACTGGGCGACGCGGGGGATCGTCCAGTACCGGGGCCGCGGTCCGGAAGCCAGGTGGCCTCCTCCTTCCTTTCCTTCACGTGGCGTTCCTCGTTCGCGTGCCGCTTCGCGCGGCCGTGGTCTCAAGCGGTGATGACGTATCGGTTCTCGCCCCAGGCGGCGAGCCACTCCCGCTGCCAGTGGGCCAACTCCAGCCGCTCCTCGGGCGTCAGGGCACCGCGCGTCGTCAGCGCGCGAATGGCGGCCTGAGCCTGTGCCAGACGCACGGAAGCGGGCACAGGCGTCGCCTGCGGCGGGGACGTCGGGGACATGTGAACCAAGGTAGCCGCGAGCACTGACAACCAGCCCCGTCGCCGCATGACGACATGCCAGGTCCGTCAACTGGCGCCCGCGCCGGGGTGCTTGCGGGCGCGCCGTGGATACCCACCGCGCGGAACCCGTGTCACCGCGCGCCGGTGCCCGGTCCGGGGCACACTGGACGGGCACCGTCCCGGCTCACGGAGCTCATGATGGCCCCTCACCAACCCTCCGACCGCACCGGCCGCCGCACCGTCCTGCTCGGTGCCGCCGCTGCCGTGCTGGCCGCCGGATGCTCCGGGACGGCGACGCACCGGCCGACGCCGAGAACCACCGCCTCACCGCCCGGCGCCGGGCTGCCGCGCACCACGCCGTGGCGGCCGAGTCCCGCCGACATCGACCCCGACGTCAAGCTGCGCGCCGCCCAGCTCATCGAGGCGCTGGGCGCCTGGCCACCCGGCGGCAACGGGGCGGCCCGGGCTCGGGACCGTGTCTCAGCGCTCGGGCTGCCGCCCGCGCTGGCCGACCAGGCCGGATCGCTGCTGCCCGACGCCGACGAGGCGGCACTGCAGGTGATCGAGGCGCAGTACGGCGGGATCCTGCCGGACTCCGGCAGTGTGCTGGTCGTCTGCCGACAGTGGACCCGCAGCGGCGGCGGCGTCACCGCGGGCGGTACGACCGTTGACGTACGGCTGAGCCGGGCGCGGCCACGGTGGGACGTCACGGCACTGCATCCCGCTCAGCCGGGCGCGGCGGCGACCACGCTGCCGCAGGAGGCCCGCCGGGTGCTGGCCGACTCCCGCATCACCCTGCCGCCCGCCGGGGCCGCGGACATCCGCAGCGGCGCCATCCACCAAAGCGCGCTGCGGGCCATGCTCGACCTCGCGGGCAGCTATCGGATGGACATCAGCGTGGTGCGCTCCGGCCATCCGCTGTACGTGTTCGGCACCAACCGGCCGAGCGACCATCCGCTCAGCCGGGCCTTCGACGTGTGGCGGATCAACGGGCGTAGGGTGGTTGACCCGGCCACCCCACGCGGACTGATCGAATCCTTCATGCGCGATGCCGCGGCGGCCGGTTCGTACAACGTCGGTGGGCCCGTACAGCTGTCGGGTGGAGCCACCGCCAACCAGTTCTTCAGCGATGACACGCACCACGACCATGTTCATGTGGGCTTCAACGCGTAGGGCGCACTGGTCCTGCCGGGGCAAGTCCCTGAGCATCTGGGGGACTTGCCCCGGCACAAGGGCCGCTCAGGCGGTCGCGGCCCCCGCCAGCAGGACCCGGTCGGGGCGTATCGGCAGATGGCGGTGGCGTACACCGGTCGCGTGCCAGACCGCGTTGGCGATCGCCGCCGCCGCTCCCACGATGCTGACCTCGCCTATGCCCTTGATGCCGCCCACCGGATCCTCCTCGTCCGGGTCGTCCACCCAGTCCGCCTCGACCAGCGGTACGTCGGCGTTCGCGGCGAAGTGGTAGCCGGCCAGGTCGGCCCCGACCAGGGCACCCGACGCCTGGTCCCGCACCGCCTCCTCGTGCAGCGCCATGGAAAGCCCCCAGATCATGCCGCCGACGAGCTGGCTGCGAGCGGTGAGCGGGTTGACGATCCGGCCCGCGGCGAAGATGCCGAGCATCCGCCGTACCCGTACCTCGCCGGTGGTTTCGTCCACGGCGACCTCGGCGAACTGCGCCCCGAAGCTATGCCGTTCGAGCATCGGCAGCGCGCCGACGGCCTCGGTGGTGTTCGACCGTGCCGTGATGCCCTCCGGCGGAATGCCGCCGCCCGGGACCAGCCGCTCGCGCAGCTCGCGCACCGCGCTGGTGACCGCCCAGGCCCAGGAGCGGGTGCCCATGGAGCCGCCCGCGACCATCGCCGGGCCGAAGTCGCTGTCCGCGATCCGCACCCGCACGCGCTCCGGCTCAACTTCCAGTGCCTCGGCGGCGATCAGGGTCAACGCGGTGCGCGCCCCGGTGCCGATGTCCGCCGCGGTGATCCGTACGGTGAAGGTGCCGTCGCACTCCGCCGTGACGGACGCCGTGGACGGGGCGACGCCCGAGGGGTGCGTCGCCGCCGCGGTACCGGTGCCGAGCAGCCAGCGCCCCTCCCGGCGCAGACCCGGGCGCGGATCACGGTCGGCCCAGCCGAACCTGCGGGCGCCCTCCTGGAAGCAGGCGAGCACATTGCGGCTGCTGAACGGCGCTCCGGAGACCGGACCGGCATTGGGCTCGTTCCTGGCGCGCAACGCGATCGGATCCATGCCGCACTTCTCCGCGAGTTCGTCCAGCGCACACTCCAGCGCGAACGAGCCGGGCGCCGCACCCGGGGCGCGCATCCAGGTCGGGGTCGGCACATCGAGAGCCACGACCCGGTTGACCGTGTGGTGCGCGTCGGCGTCGTACATCACCCGCCCCACCGCGGCACTGGGCTCGAGGAATTCGTACACCTTCGACGTGAGGCTCAGCGCCTCGTGGTCCAGTGCGCGCAGCCGCCCGTCCGCATCGGCGCCCAGCCTCACCCGCTGCGCTGTGGGACTGCGGTAGCCGACCAGCGAGAACAATTGACGCCGAGTCAGCACCACCCGGACGGGGCGGTGCAGAACCGTCGTCGCCATCACGGCGAGCACCTGGTGCGGCCGTACCCCCTTGGAGCCGAAGGCACCGCCCACGTGCTCGGAGCGCACCCGCACCGAGGACGGGTCGAGGGAGAACAGCTTGGCGAGCTCCTCCGCTACCCAGGTGCTGCCCTGGTTGGAGTCGACCACCTCAAGCCGACCGCTGTCCCAGCGCGCCATCGCCGCATGCGGCTCCAACGCACTGTGGTGCTCTTGCGGTGTGGTGTACTCCGCGTCCACCACCACGGCGGACGCGGCGAGTTCGGCTTCGATGTCGCCCTTGCTGGTCTCCGGCTGCGCCCTGCCGTTCTCCGGTGTGTAGCTACCGGGGTGCCCGGCGAAGAACGCCACGTCGTGCGGTTCCTCGTCGTACCTGACCACCAGCGCGTCGGCGGCCTCCCTGGCCTGCTCGGAGGTCTCGGCCACGACCAGCGCCACCGGCCAGCCCGCGAAGGGCACGCGGTCGTGCTGGAAGACGGCGACGGTCGGGTCGGGCCGACCCAGCAGGCCGGTGTAGTCGGCGTTGACACGTGGGGCGTTGCCATGGTGCAGGACGGCGAGCACGCCCGGCATCGCCAGTACGGGGTCGGCCTCCACCGAACGGATCCGGCCGCGGGCGATGGTCGACAACACCAGCCAGCCATGGGCGAGTTCGGCGTACGGGATGTCGCCCGCATAGCGCGCCGCCCCGGTGACCTTCTCCCGGCCCTCCACACGGGTGTGCGCGGTGCCGACGGACCCCGTGACCGGGGTGGGTCCCGTCATCGTGGTCATCGGGCGGCCTCCTCGGTGAGCTCGGTCAGGACGGCGACGACGAGGTTGCGGATCAGCGTCACCTTGTATCCGTTGTGCGGCAGCGCCTTGGCGGCGGCCAGTTCGGCGTCCGCGGCGGCCGCGAACGCTTCGGCCGTCGCGGGCGCGCCGGTCAGCGCCCGCTCGGCCGCTCGGGCGCGCCACGGCCGGGACGCGACCGCCCCGAAGGCCAGGCGGACTTCGCGGACGGCTCCCTCCTGGACGTCGAGTGCGGCGGCGACGGAACCGATGGCGAACGCGTAGGAGGCACGCTCGCGGACCTTTCGGTAGCGGGAGGTGGCGGCCACCGGAGCGGGTGGCAGGGTAATGCCGGTGATCAGCGCGCCGGGCGGTAGCGCGGTCTCCAGGTGCGGGGTGTCGCCCACCGGCAGATAGAACTCCGTGAGCGGCAACTCGCCCGGCCCGGTGGCCGTTTCATAGGTGACGCGGGCGTCGAAGGCGGCGAGCGCCACTGACATGTCCGAGGGATGGACGGCCACACAGTGTTCGGTGGCGCCGAGGATCGCGTGGTTGCGGTGCTCGCCCTTGACGGCCGCGCAGCCACTTCCTGGATTGCGCTTGTTGCACGGCCGTGCCGGGTCGGTGAAGTAGGCGCAGCGCGTGCGCTGGAGCAGGTTCCCGCCCACCGTGGCCATGTTGCGCAACTGGCCGGAGGCTCCGGCCAGTACGGCCTGCGCCAACGCCGGGTAGCGGCGGCGCACTTCCGGATGGGCCGCCAGATCGCTGTTGGTGACGGTCGCGCCGATGTGGAGCCCGCCGTCGTCCGTGGACTCGATCCGGTCGAGGGGGAGTTCGCGTACGTCGATCAGTAACGCGGGCCGCTCCACGCTGGCCTTCATCAGGTCCACCAGATTGGTGCCGCCGCCGAGATAGCGCGCCTCGGGATCGGCGCCCAAGGCGACCGCGCCGGGTACGTCGAAGACGCGCTGATAGCCGAACTCCCTCATGCCACGCCCTCCTTCTGCTCGGAGCCCGCGAGGCGGGCCAACTCATCGGAAACAGGGGGTTGTTGGGCGTCATCGGCCTGCGCCGCCCGGGCGACCGCTCGCACGATCGACACATAGGCGCCGCAACGGCACAGGTTGCCGCTCATCCGCTCCCGGATCTCCTCGGCGGTCAGCGGTGCCGCCTCCGCCTCCGGGCGCACGTCGGCGGTGACGGCGCTGGGCCAGCCCGCCGCGTGCTCCTCGATCATGGCTATGGCCGAGCAGATCTGCCCCGGGGTGCAGAAGCCGCACTGGTAGCCGTCGAGATCGAGGAACGCCTGCTGCACCGGGTGGAGTTGCTCGCCGTCCGCCACGCCCTCGATGGTGGTGATCTCCCGCCCTTCGGCGGCCACGGCGAGCTGTAGACAGGAGACGGCACGGCGGCCGTCGAGCAGCACCGTGCAAGCACCGCACTGGCCTTGGTCGCAGCCCTTCTTGGTGCCGGTCAGGTCCAGGCGCTCGCGTAGCGCGTCGAGCAGGGTGGTGCGATGGTCGACGGGCAGCGTGTGCTTCTCGCCGTTGATGTTCAGGGTGATGACGCTGGCCGTCGATTGGGACATGATCAGCCTTCCTTCGCGTAGGTGTTGCGCGGCGGGCGTCTGTCGCTATGGTGGGGCCTATCCGGACAACTGTCCGGTAGTCGCGAAGCTACCGGACAGTTGTCCGGTTAGCAAGACCCGCCCGGCCGGGATTCCCGGAAGGAGTGACGAGTTGCGGCAGAGGAACGACGCGCCACTGCGCTCGGACGCACAACGCAATCGCGAGCGGATCCTGGAAGTCGCGCTGGAGGAGCTGACCCGCTGCGCCGACGCGCCGCTCAGCTCGATCGCGAAGAAGGCGGGCGTCGGGCAGGGCACGTTCTACCGCAACTTCCCCAACCGTGAGTCACTCGTGCTGGAGGTCTACCGCTACGAGGTCCAGCAGGTCTCCGACGCCGCCGCACAACTGCTCGCCACCCGCGCCCCCGACCAGGCGCTACGGGAGTGGATGGACCGGCTCGCCCAGTACGCCATGGCCAAGGCCGGACTGGCCGACGCGATGCGTAAGGCCACCAGCGCGCACGGCACTCTCGCCCGACTGGGACACGGCCCAGTCACCCAGGCCGTGGCGCTGCTGCTCAACGCGAACGAGGAGGCGGGCACCATCCGCCCGGGCGTGACCCCCGATGACTTCGTACTCGCCATCGCCGGGCTCTGGCAGATAGATCCGCAGGGCGACTGGCACACCCGCGCCGGGCGGCTGCTGGACATCGTCATGGACGGGCTACGCGCCGGTGCGCCCGGGGCGTGAGCGGGAGGAAGATGCTCGCGCGGTCTTGCAGTCGCTGCCGTCTCGGTGCTGGCCGCAAGTCGTGGCCGCGGCACCGGTCTCGCCGTCAATCGCGGTGCGGAGCAAAGGCGCTCTGGCCAGCGGCATCGCGCAGAGCCGAGCCGCCACGGCATATGTTCAAGAGTCGATGACCTCCTGACCACTTTGGGAACGGTCGACTCCGCTTGCCCGCGACTCCGGGGCAGTCAAGACGGTGCGCTGGCCTCAGCGTTCGCGGAATGATCCTCAACTCGCCGCTGTGTCACGCCCCTTGACCCTCGATTGGCATAGACCACATACTGCCGAAGCGGAGCCGGAAGCTCGGTTCGCCGGGCTTCACTTCGTGTACTCAACGCGCTGCACTACCGGGCTCCGCCCGCCCGGCTGCCGGTGAACCCCACTACCCCGACGACGATGCCTGGCGCGGGCGTCGTGCTGCCCGAATGCGGCGAAACTCCGCCCTAGGCGGCGGTCACCGGTGACCAGGTGTGGCGGTCGAGGATCTTTGGGAGCCGCAGATGACATCGAACACCGCCGTACCGCGCGCCCGTTGGCGCGTACGTTCACTGCTTAGACACTGCTGCCGGGAGGCGGCGCTGCTGGGGGTGGGCCTGCTCGCCGTGTTCGCGGCCTTTCCGACCGCGGCGGACGCCGTGCCGGTGCCCGGGGCGCCCCCCGGGTGGACCACCGTGTTCAGCGACGACTTCTCGGGCGCGGCGGGCAGCGGCCCGTCGGCGAACTGGAAGTACGACACCGGCCCGGGCTCAAACTTCGGCACCGGCGAGATCGAGACCATGACCAACTCGCCCGACAACGTCCACCTCGACGGCAACGGGCATCTGGACATCACCGCGCTGAACAACGGCGGCAACTGGACCTCCGGACGAATACAGACCACGAGCCCCAACGTCGGCGCCCCCGCCGGAGGCAAGCTGGAGGTCACCGCGTCGATCCAGCAGCCGTCCCCGGCCAACGGCTCCGGCTACTGGCCCGCGTTCTGGATGCTGGGCCCCGGTCAGTGGCCGGAGAACGGCGAGATCGACATCATGGAGGACGTCAACGCGCTCTCCGACGTCGCCGGGACCATCCACTGCGGTACCGACCCGGGCGGCCCGTGCAACGAGGGCAACGGCATCGGCAGCGGCCTGCGCGCCTGCCCGGGTTGCCAGACCGGCTACCACACGTACTCGATGATCCTGGACCGGACGAATACCGCCAACGAGTCCATCACCTTCTACCTCGACGGCTCCCAGTACTTCAGCGTCAGCGAGAGCCAGGTCGGCACCGCCACCTGGCAGCAGGCGTTCGACCACAACATGTCGATCATCTTCGACCTCGCCATGGGCGGTGGATTCCCCAACGGCCAGTGCGGCTGCACCACACCGAGCGGTTCCACCAGCCCCGGCGGGACGATGAGCGTCGGCTACGTCGCGGCCTACACGACGAACGGCAGCTCCAGTGGCGGGAGTTCGGGCGGCCAGATCACCGGCTATGGCGGGCTGTGCCTTGACGACCGCTCCGCCAGTACCGCCAACTACAACCCTGTTCAGGTCTACACGTGCAACGGCAGCAGCGCCCAGCAGTGGACCTTCGTGCAGGCGGGCACCACGCTGCACGTACTGGGCAAGTGCCTGGACGTCCGCGCGGCAGGCACCGCCAACGGCACACCGGTGGACCTGTACGACTGCAACAACACCGGATCCCAGGTGTGGATACCGCAGGCCAACGGGGCGTTGTACAACCCGCAGTCCAACAAGTGCCTGGACGACACCAACTGGTCCACCACCCCGGGCACACAGGTGCAGATCTGGGACTGCACCGGAGGCGCCAACCAGTCCTGGAAACTGCCCTCTTGAGGTGAGTGTTCGACCACGCGGACCGCGGGACCGCCCGGAGACCGGGCGGTCCCGCGGTCCGCGTGCTGTCGCCTGTCGCGGAGCAGGGCGGTCCGCCAGGCCAATTCCGGCCAACTCTATCGGCGTTCGATCATTGGGCAGACCTGCTGCTCGGAACGGAATGATCTTGCCGACCCCCGGGTGCGCACGCGGTGTGGTGCGGAGGCCGCCATGCCAAAAGCAGGGCAAGTGGGTTGACACAAAAGATGAGCCACTCATAGATTCGAACAGGCCCTTACCAACATGATCGACGCGCGACTTTGTGGGTTGCTTGTTCGCAGAGGGCGACTCCGCCGAAGCTGAGGGGGACGGCGATGAAGAAAGTGCTCTTGACAACGGCGCCAAAAGAGGCGTTAGTCGAGCCGAACGGCGTCGGCGGAAACTGGTACGACCGGACCGATACGTACATGGCGTGGACGTGCGCGGTCGATATCGAGGACCGGTTGTCCGTGACCTGCCCACCGACTGGTCTCCGCTTCCTCAAGCACAATGTGCCGGACATTGAGATTCTTGAGTACCCGACCTGGCAGGAATATCTGACGGCACTGCGGGCCGAAGCATGGGACATGGTGGGCATCAGCTTCTACACCTGGTCCACGCCGGTCGCGGTCGAGATGGCAAAAGCCGCACGAGAGGCTGGCGTAAAGGAGATCTGGGGCGGCAACTACGGTGTCCTCACACCCGGCATCGATCGTCACTTCACCAGACTGGTGAAAGGCGCCGGGGAGTCCCCGCTCCACCAGTACGTCTACGGCAAGCCGCTGCCACGGGTACGGCACCCGGCGATGATGGGGGTGAGCGGCTTCCGTGGTGTCAGCTCTCCGGTCGGATACCTGTACTCCAAACGCGGCTGCAACATCGGTTGCACTTTTTGCTCGACGCCGATCTTCAACCCCAAAGAAGAAGCCATCTTCATGGAGGACACGTACGCGGCACTCGACGCGTACCGGGATGCGAAGGTCGCACACGTCATCATCTACGACGAGAGCTTCTTCCTCACCAACCACTTGGCCGAGCAGGTCGTGGACGCCCTGGCGGAGCGCGAACTGCCGTGGATCTGCCTGACCCGCGCGGATCTGATCCGCGGCCGGATCCCCGAGCTCACTGACCGCTATATGGACGGTGCGATCGTCGGCATCGAGTCCTACCGTGACAAGAACGTCGCCGATGTGAAGAAGCGCGATGATGTCTACAACGTCAGGCAGACGGTCCGCGAGCTCATCGACAACGGACGCCGGGCGCTCGGCACGTTCATGGTCGGGTTCGCTGAGGACAGCATCGAGGACATGCAGTTCGACATCGAGCAGCTCAACCAGGAAGGGCTGTTCGCCTGCCAGTTGACACTACTGACGCCATTTCACCGCACCCGTCTCTACCGGCAGATGGAGCATCTGATCGACGAGCCGGATCTCAGCAAGCATGATCTCTACAATCTGGTGTGGAAGCACCCGAAGATGAACCGCAGTGAAGCGCGGGATCTGCTCGCCTGGGGGCAGCGCCGGGTCAACGATCCGACCCGCATTGCCGCCAAACTCAAGCAGGAGATGAAGGAGAAGGTGCGCAAGCAGCTCGCGCACCGGCGCAATGCGGCGCAGTTCCACCCGTCCGGATCGTCGGCGCAGGCCGACGCGACCGTATGATCACCGGGCCGAAAGGGGGAGTTGGTCGAGGGGGAGTCCGATCGTGAAGAGTCTCAACATTCTCTGCGTTCAGCTCGGGTTCCACGAGGCCTACCCCGACGCATCGACGTTGGCGACCACCTACAACGACGGCATCTACTACGTCGCCTCGTTCGTCCAGCAGGAGTATCCGGACGCGAGAGTCGAGATGTGCCAGATGCTCTGGGGCGAGAAGCCCGAGGACTTTCCCCTGGCAAGCTACGACTACATCCTGATCTCGGCACTCGCCACACACTTCTGGTCGAACATCGAGACGCTGGAGCTGATCCAACGCAACAAGCGTCCCGGCTGTGTGGTGATCACGGGCGGCCCGCATGCCGCGTTCGCGCCCTACGAGGCGCTACGCTACGCCGACTACGCGGTGATCGCCGAAGGAGAGATCCCGTCCGTCCAACTGATCAGGGCACTGGAGGCTGGGGAGCCCGTCACCGATGTCGACAACCTGGCCTACATCGGCGCCAACGGCGAGCTGAGGCTGAACAACGTCGCCCGCTATGGCAATATCGCCAACGCGATCAACCCGAAGTTCTTGGCGCGGGCGCCGCAGCTCCATTGGGCAACGGTCTCGATGTCGCGTGGCTGCCCGTTCGACTGCTCGTTCTGTTACGCGGTCCGGCTGCTCGGGCGGCGGTTCCGGACCAAGACCGCACAGGACGTGCGCGACGAGTTGGACGCCATCTACCAGCAGACCGGCTGCAACCGGTTCTATGTCACGGATCTGAACTTCACCACGCGCAAGAGCTATTGCCGTGAGATCGCCGAGACGTTCCGTGACCGCGACTACAAGTTCATCGCGATGAGTCGGATCAACCATGCCGATGACATGGAGTTGGTCCTCGACCTCAAGCGGTCCGGGTTCGAGGAGTACTGCCTGGGCGTGGAGTCGGAGGATCCCAGTGTCCTTCGGGCGTTCAACAAGCGCGTCGATCCCTCAGAGCAGACCCGGCGCCTGCTGCGCTTCGCGGAGAACGACATAGCCATCCACTCGGCGATCATCTTCGGGCTGGAAGTCCAGGACCGCCGGGCGATCGAGGCCACCGCGTACTGGTGCGCCGAGGCACGGATCATGCACCCGGTTTTCGTGTGCCTCGCGGAATACCCGTTCCAGGATCTGCTGTACGGGGCCCGCCAGGATGTCGAAGACCACCGCATCATCATGGAAGTGCCCACTTATCAGCACTACTCGTTCGTCGGTATCTTCCCGCGCCACATGCGGCCCAGCGAACTGCAACGCGGCATCCTCGACAGCTACGGGATCTTCTTCAAGCGGGCGTTCGAGATCGAGCAGCGACCGCAGCGGCGGGCCCGCCTCAAGGCGTACTCACGCAGTGTCGAACGCGGCCGAGCCGGCATGGAGCGGCACATCCGCTTCCTGGAGGAGTTGGAGAGGCCCTATTACACGGCGTCCGGGACGCTGAAGGAGGACTTGTTGAAGGCCGACTTCGACTCGCGCTACGGCGAGCTCCGTACCTGGCTCTCGCGGTCCTCCAGGCGCACCGACCTGCAGTTCACGAAAGTGTACGCTCGATGACGGAGGCCCATCGATCGCAGACCATCATCGATGCGTTGCTCGACAGCGTGAGCCGTGCTCCGGACCGGTTGGCGTTCCGTGTGATCGAGCGGTCCGGGGAGGAGTTCGCACTCAGTTACGCGGACGTGTGCCACCTCGTCGGGCAGACCGTGGCCGGACTCAAGACGTGCGGGATCGAGGAATCGGACCGCGTCGTCATCGTTCTGCCCACTTCGCGCGACTTCCTCTCCGTCTATCTTGGCTGCCTGTACGCCGGGATCGTGCCGATCGTCGTGGCGGAACCGATGGACGGACGTACCGCGCACTACGCGGCAAACCTGCGAAGACTCGCCGAACACGCCAAGGCCAGGCGGATCATCGTCCCCGCGGAACTGGCGGACTCGCTCACGCCGTTGCTGCCGATCCCGGTCACAACGCCGAGCGTCCTGCGCGGCGTACCACCGCGACTGAACTCGCCGCTCCCGACGCCGGATTCGCTCGCCCATCTCCAGGCGACCTCCGGCTCGACCGGCGCACCGAAGCTGGCCGTGGTCCGGCACCGCAACATCACCGCCAACGTTCACGCGATCCGCGAAGCCATTCAGGGAAAGCCCGACGACGTGCTGGTGAGCTGGCTGCCCCTCTTTCACGACATGGGACTCATCGGCATCTCCTACGCGCTCCACGCCCGTATTCCGATGGTGTTGTCGGATCCGGTGAACTTCCTGCGCAACCCGGTCTCGTGGCTGCAGTGGATCAGCCGCTACCGGGGCACCTTGTCGCCCGCACCGAGTTCGGCCTTCCACATGTGCGTGCGAGTCGCGCAGCGGCGCCCGCCTGGCGATCTCGACCTGTCGGCCTGGCGCGTCGCACTGTGTGGTGCGGAGCCGGTGCACGAGAGCACCATGCGGGCCTTCCAGACGATGTTCGGCCGCTTCGGCCTGCCCGAGACAACTCTCCGGCCCGTGTACGGGCTGGCGGAGGCCACGCTCGCGGCCACCATCTCCGATGTCGGGCGGCCCTACTCGGTCGACCGGGTCGACGCGGAAGCCGCGGCGAGGGGACGAGCCGAGCCCCGCTCGGCCGCGGACCCGCGCACCACCAGCGTGATGTGCGTGGGACGGGTGCTGCCCGGCCACAGTCTGCGGGTGGTCGACGTTGACGGGGCGCCACTACCCGATCGCACGATCGGTGAGATAGAGGTGTCCGGCCCCAGCGTGATCGACGGCTATCTCCCAGAGCCTGACGAGGAGTTGGCCAGCACAGCCGATGACCAGCTCAAGCGTGCGGACGGGTATCTGCGCACGGGCGACCTCGGTTATCAGGTCGACGGCGAGCTGTATGTCACCGGACGGCGCAAGGACATCGTGATCGTCGCGGGCCGCAACTACGTGCCCAACCAACTTGAGTCGTTCGTGGAGGCCGTTACCGACAGTCCGCGGACACCAGCGGTCGTCGCGGTCGGTGTTCCCGATCCAACGCTGCGGACCGAGCAGCTCCATCTCCTGCTCGACACGCGGCTCGCGGACGGCCGTGACCGACGGGTCATCACCAACCAGGTGCGCGACGCACTCGCGGAGGTGTTCGGCATCGGCGGTGTCACCTTCCACTGGGTCAGCCGAGCCGAGCTTCCGCGAACCACAAGCGGCAAGATCCAGCGCCATCTGTGCCGGAAGATGATCGAAGAACGCCGCCGGACAACCGAGCTGGCGACTACGGGTGACTGAGAGGCATGCACATGATCCAGGATCAGGACCGCGATCAGGAGCTGTTCGACAAGCTGGTGAAGCATATCGGTGAGTTCATGGAAGCCGACGTTTCCTATCTCACTCCGGATGCGCATCTCGGCACGTCCATCGAGGGGATGAGTTCGCTCAAGATGGTCGAACTGCTTCTTTACCTGGAGGACTGCTTCGGGTTGGAGTTCGAGGAATCCGTTGTGGGAGGGCTTGAGAGGGTCCAGGATCTCGTGGACTACATACGAGACCTGCAGAACGCGGGGCAACAACTGGCGTGACGCGGTCCGCACAGTGCGTCGACGCGGTGTGGTGGTCACCGGTATGGGTGTGGTCTGCTCTCTCGGTGCGACCGCCAATGATCTGTGGCAGGGCCTCCTCGCCGGACGTTCGGGGATCGGTCCACTGACGCGCTTCGACACTTGCCGTTTCCGTAGCCGGTATGCCGCTCAGATCGACGACACCCTTGTGACGTTCCCGCCAGGGCCTTTCCAGTTCGAGATCAAGCGAATGAGCGCGTTCGTGCGCTACGCGCTGTTCGCCGCCGATCGAGCACTGGAGGACAGCGGCCTGCCCTTGGCCACGGAGGACGACCGGCGCGCCGAAGAGTTGCCGCCGGATCACCCGTCGAGCGGGGCTGTCTTCCTTGGCGTGGCGATGGGCGGCTTGCCCAGCATTGAGGCTGGTGTGCTCAGGCAGGAGCGGAAGGGGCCACGGAAGACCAGCCCGTTCCTGATTCCCTCCCTCATCCCCAACATGGCGGCCAGTACGATCGCGTTGCGTCACAGGATCGACGGAGAACAGATGACGATCGCGGGCGCCTGCGCCAGCGGCTGCCAGGCATTGGGCCACGCCATGCGCGCGATCCAGTCCGGCGCCCGCTCATGGGCCCTCGCCGGAGGAGCCGAGGCGGTGACCACCCCGATCACCTACTCCGGCTTCGAGGCGATGAACGCGCTGAGCCGATGCGACGATCCGTCGACCACCCCCCGCCCGTTCGATCGTGCGCGAGACGGCATGATCGTCGGCGAGGCGGCAGCGGTGTTCGTGCTGGAGGACCGCGCCCACGCCGAAGCACGCGGCGCGGTGGTGCACGGCGAACTGACCGGCTTCGCAACGAACAGCGGTTGCGATGACCTCACCGGTATCTCACCCCGCCATGCCGCCCGTTGCATGTCCAGCGCACTCGCCGACGCCGAGGTGGAACCGGACGCGACTGACTGCGTGTTCGCGCAGGCCTCTGGCATGGTCCAGGGTGACGCCGCCGAAATCGAGGCAGTGCGGTACGTGTCGGCCGGTGGCCGCCGAAAGCCTGTCGTCACCTCGATCAAGGGGCACACGGGGTACGCGTTCGCCGCGAACGGGCCGATGAACCTCGCCAGCGCGCTCATGGCGCTTCGTCACCAAGTCGTGCCGCCGACCTCGAAACTCGAAGAAGCGGACCCGTCGTTCGCCGACGTGGACATCGCCCGCGAAGCTCGGGTGACCGAGGTGCGCCATTGCCTGATCAACGCGTTCGGCTTCGGCGGTATCAACGCCAGCCTGGTCGTGTCGCGTGCGTAGCCATGCCACCGCATTCAGAAGGAGCACTGCCATGGGGACTTCGTCGACGCACATCGAGAGGCTCACCCGCTGTTGCATGAAATGCAAGATCTCCCGGTTCCTCGACAAGACGATCACGATCGAGAAGGCCGGAGTCGCGCGGGTGGCCATTCCGTTCCATCCTGATCTCACCCAGAACTCGGACTTCCTGCACGCTGCCATGCTGTTCGAGGTCGCGGACACCGCCGGATTCATGGCGGCCAACTCGATGGAGGAAACCTACAGTGTGCTGACGGTCGACTATCACATCAACCTGATCCGACCGGTGCAGAAAGAGGGGATCTACGCGACCGGTGAGGTGGTGACCGCGGGGAAGACCCTTTACGTCGCGCGGAGCGATGTGTACACCGACAGCGGCAGACTTGTGGCGGCCGGTCAGGGCACGTACACCGTGTCCAGGATTCCGCTCGCCGAACTCGACGGATACAACGACTGACCGGTCACGACGGAAGCGGTCGAGGACGGCGAGCCATGGCGGCGGCGCCAACCCGCCTGTTGCCAGCGCGAATACGGGACGCGTCCCGCCTGGGGATTCCACGTGGCCGGATTCCCCCTGGCGGCTCGCCCGAGCACCGGCAAACATTGCTGGATGATCGAGACAGCCGACCAGGACGGCGTCGCCATCCTGACTGTGCACCACGGACCGGTGAACGCGCTGGACCTTGAGCTGCTCACCGCCATTCCCGAGACCCTGGCCGCCGTCGCCGACGCCCGCGCCGTCGTGCTGACCGGCAGTGGGCGGTCCTTCTCGGCAGGTGTGGATCTGAAGCGGATAGTCGACGGCGGCCCGCGGTATGTCGAGAAGTTCCTGCCAGCGCTGAGCCTCGCCATGCTCACCTTGTTCGAGCATCCGAAGCCGGTCGTCGCCGCGGTGAACGGTCACGCCCTGGCCGGTGGATGCGTGCTGGCGGCGGCCTGTGACGTTCGGCTGATGTCGAGCGGCACCATTGGGCTTACCGAGCTGGCAGCGGGTGTGCCGTTTCCGACGGTGCCCCTGGAGATCATGCGCCATGCCGTCGGCCCCGCGCTGGACGCGATGGTACTTCAGGCCAGCAGACTGGCTCCCGGCCAGGCCGCCTCAATCGGCTTGGTGCACGAGCTGGTTGAGCCTGACCAACTGCTCGACGCGGCGCTGCGACGAGCGGAGGGACTGTGTGCCGCGGCACCGGAGGTGTACGCCCTCGCCAAGCGCCAGCTCCATCGGCCCGCGTGCGAGCGCATCGGTGTCGCCCGTCCCCTGGATGACGGCCAGGTACTGGAGCTCTGGAGCTCCGAACGCACCAGCCACACCCTGCGTGACTACCTCGCGTCCCTGCGCCGGGGTC
Source organism: Streptantibioticus rubrisoli (assembly GCF_024436055.1). GTDB lineage: Bacteria > Actinomycetota > Actinomycetes > Streptomycetales > Streptomycetaceae > Streptantibioticus_A > Streptantibioticus_A rubrisoli. The sequence continues at coordinate 174,070 of NZ_JANFNH010000004.1, forward strand.
AGAGCCCGAACGAAGGGTCCTCGGTTGTGAGTCGCGGCGGTGCGTGACCGCCGTCCGCTTCACCGGGGTTGCTCGCCATCGCGGCGGGATACGGGCGCGTGCGTCACTGTGCAACGCGGGTGCGGTGAAACACATCACAAGTGGCGTCCGGGGATCGTTTCGGGCCTGTCGGCGGTATGATTCAGTGAAAACGTCAACGCGTGCTCCGGGGTCGGTGAAAGTCCGAACCGGCGGTGACAGTCCGCGACCCAGTCGAAGCCATCGACTGGTTGACCTGGTGGAATTCCAGGACCGACGGTGAAAGTCCGGATGGGAGGCAGCACGTCGCGCCGTTCGCACATCTGAAGTGCGAACGGGAGGTACGCATTTCTCTCTGCGTGTGCCTCGTCCCGCCCGGAGCCGCGAATGTACGCGCGAGGAGGCGGGTTGATGCCCGAGCTGGGCAGCGGGATTCCGGTGCTTTGGTCACCCTTTCCGGCCGGTCGGTTTCCTCGGTGATGCGGTGTGCGGAGTCTCTGGACAGCGGCGTTAGGACAGCGGCGCCCTCCTTTGGCACAGCCAATTCGGACCGTCATTCGGTGACGCTTCGAGGAGTTCTCCGCCGACTACTCAGGCCAAGGCAGTGGAGGTTACGGCATGACGGTCGTAAGGACCGACACGCAGGACATTGAGCTCGACCCCATCGAGGAGGCCGTCGCTGACATCGCGGCAGGCCGCCCGGTCATCGTGGTGGACGACGAGGACCGGGAGAACGAGGGGGACCTTGTTTTCGCGGCCAGCAAGGCGACATCGGAACTGTTGGCGTTCATGATCCGCCACACCAGTGGCGTCATCTGCGTGCCCATGCTGGGCGATGACCTGGACCGGCTCAAACTGCCTCCGATGACGGAGGTCAACGAGTGCCGACTCGGCACGGCGTTCGCCGTCTCGGTCGACGCGCGGACCGGGGTCTCCACCGGAATCTCGGCGGCGGACCGGACACGCACCATTCAGCTGCTGGCCGATCCCGCCACCGGGCCGCAGGATCTCGCGCGCCCAGGCCATCTGTTCCCGCTGCGGGCGGTCGAGGGCGGCGTGCTGGACCGCCGGGGACACACCGAGGCGGCGGTCGACCTCGCGCGGCTCGCCGGTCTGCCGCCGGTCGGGGTGCTGTGCGAACTCACCAACGACGACGGGACGATGATGCGGCTGCCGCACTGCCGCGCCTTCGCCCGCGAGCACGGGCTCAAGCTCATCAGCATCGACGACCTGAGCAACCATCTGGAGGCCCGTGGCCTCGCACTGGCATCCTCGGGGGCCGTGCACTGACGCCACGCGCCGTTGTGGCCGTCGTCCCCGCGCGGACGGCGGCCACAAAGCGCTGGTCGGTCAGGCTCAGGGCAGGTAGCTGTCGCTGAAGGCCTGGTCAGTCGAGACCGGGTGGCTCAGCAGTCCCTGCTGCTTCATGAACTCGGCCATCCGGGCCCATGTCGCGGGATCGTTGTATCCGAGCTTCCCACTCCCGGTGCGTACCAGCGGAATGGTCGCCTTCAACACGCTCAAGGCCGCAGCCTGTTGCTCGGGATCCTGTAGGTCCGGCACGTACTTCTCGCTGAGTTGAACGGCTTCCTGCGGGTTGTCGATGGTCTCCTGGACACCGCGCATGGTGGCTGCCAGGAACTTCTTGATCTGTGCGCCGCGGTTCTGCAACGTGGTTCGCGTCGCACCGAGCCCGGAGCCGACGAGCGGCGGCTGTTGGCCGCCGTCGGTCGCCGTGACAGCACGGACCGGGATGTGCGCCTGGTCGAACTGGACCGCGTCGTTGTTGACGAAGCCCATCACGCCGTCCACCTTCTTGCCCGCCAGAGCGGCCTGTTGGGTGAACCCGATGTACTTCACCTTGACGTCCTTGGTGCTCAGATTGGCCGACCGCAGCAGCGCGAGCAGCCCGAAGTACGTCTCACCGTAGGGACCCGGGGTGCCCAGGACGTGGCCGCGCAGGTCATTGGCGGAGTGGATGGCGGAGTCCGTGGGAACGAGGAGGGCGACGGGGTACTTCTGGTAGAGGGTGGCGACATCCACGATCGGCTTGGACTGCGCCTGGGCCTGCATCATCTCGTCGCCGCCCGCGTAGACCACGTCCTCACGGCCGGAGTTGAGCGCGCCGAAGAGGTCCTCCGAGGCACTGTGGTGGCGCAGGTCCACCTTCAGCCCGGCTTGCTGGTAGTAGCCCTTCTCCTCCGCCACGTAGAACGGGGCGAACTGGATGTTGGGGATGTAGGTGAGCCCGACCGTCAACTGCTGGCTGTTCTTGCCGCCCGAACCGCCTGCGGTCGGGTCCTTGGCGCATCCGGTCAGTGCTGAACCGGCGAGCAGCGCGGCAACCGCCAGTCCCGTGATGGCGCGCAGTCTTCGCGAACCGTTGCGTAGCATCTTCGTAATCCGTTTCGTTGACTTCTTCGGCTTCGGCACGCCGGGTGTCCGACGGGCATCGGCTAACGCTGTGCGCGCTCCTCCATCAGGCGCATCAGCCCGTACGCGCAGACGGCCAGCAGGGCGAGCGTGAACAGCGTGACGAACAGCCCGACGGAATCCGCCTCGTTGCGCTGCACGGCGAGCAACTGCCCCAACCCGTCCCCGCCCATGACGAATTCACCGACGACGGCACCGGTGATCGACAGGGTGAATCCGGCTCGGACACCGGTCAGGATGCTGGGCAGGGCGAGCGGGATCTCGATGTAGCGGATCATGCCCCACCGGGTGACACCGTCGACCCGCGCGGCGTTCAGCACGTCCACGTCCAGCGACCGCAACCCCAGAACGGTGTTGACCAGCATCGGGAAGAAGACCAGCAGGGCGCACAGGACGGCGATGGGCAGCAGGCCGTAGCCGAGCCACAGGGCCAGCAGCGGCGCGAGCGCCACGGCGGGCACCGCCTGGGAGGCGGCGATGTAGGGCTGGAGGGCTCTGGCCGCCCATTCGCCGCGGGCCACGAAGTACCCGACGGGCAGTGCGACCGCGATGCCGAGGCCGCTGCCCGCCGCACTCTCCAGCACCGTCTGCCAGGTGTAGTCGAGCAGCGAACCGTGCCACAGCGCGTTGCCGAAGGCCTTCACCACGGAGCCGGGGGGCGGCAGGAAGAAGGCCGAGACGGCACCGGTGCTGGACGCGACCTCCCAGGCCAACAGGAGGAACGCGCCCAACACGGTGGGCGGTAGCAGTGCCTTGAGCCGCCGGGTCAGCCCACCCGCCGGTGCGGCTCGCGGGGACGTTGCGCGGGGCAGGGGCTCGGCGGTCATCCGGAGCCCAGCGACTCTCGCAGGTCCACCAGTCGGCGCACCGGCGCCAGCTCATAGGGCGCTGGCAGGGACAGGATGATGTGCGTGGCGCCAGCCGCGGCGAATGACGGCAACTGGTCGAGTTGCGGAACGTCGATCATCACGGTCCGCTCCACCGCGCCGGGGTCACGCCCCACGCGCTCGCACCAGTCGTCCAGCAGGCCGCTGCGGTGGCGGAACTCGGCCACCGGGTCCGGGGAGTTCCAGCCGTACCAGTTCCAGATGTCGGCGTGCCGGGCCACCACACTCAGCGTGCGCTTCTCACCACCGCCGCCGATCAGCAGCGGCAGCGGGCCGCGCGGTGGCGGGTTGAGTCGTGCCAGCCGGTCGCGTACCGCGGTGACCGCCTCTTCGAACGCGTCGAGGCGGCCTGTGGCGGACGGGAACGGGAAGCCGTACTCACGGTGCTCCGCCTCGAACCAGCCGGCCCCGAGGCCGAGCACCAGCCGACCGCCGCTGAGCCGGTCGACGGTACGGGCCATGTCGGCGAGCAGATGGGGATTGCGGAAGGCGGTGCAGGATACGAGCGGCCCGATCAGGGCGTGCTCGGTCTCCACCGCCATGGCGGCCAGCAGCGACCAGCATTCGAAGTGCGGCCCCTGCGGGTCGCCGTGGTGGGGGAGGAAGTGGTCCCAGGTCCATAGCGAATCGACGCCGACGGTATCGACCGCGCGCCAGGCGTCGCGCAGCTCGTCGAGTTCGCAGTGCTGGGGATGGAGTTGGACGCCGACGCGCAGACGGCGACGGGAGTGCGGTACGGGCATGGACGCGAATCTCCTGAATGAGCAGCCGGGGCGGGGCGGAGGGAGGAGCGGGGTGCGAACTCAGTGAGCGCCCACGTATACCCGGAAGGCCTGGCCGCCGCACACCTCTTCCAGTGCCTGGTGGGCGTCCGCCAGCGGGTAGCGTCCGCTGACCAGTTGGTCGAGCTGGTTCGCCAGCGCTTTGCCGCGCAGGAGTTGGGCCGCGACGCGCCAGTCCTCGGGTTCCTGGCTGTAGGAGCCGGTGATGGTGAGCTGACGGCGGTGGATCTCGTATCCGGGAAGCGTCGCGGGCAGCGCGTCGGGTGAACCACCGAAGAGCACGATCCGGCCGCCGTCCGCGACGGCGCTCAGCGCAGTGGTGATGGCGGCGCTTGAGGCGATGGTGACGAAAACCGTGTCGGCACGCGGTAGTTCCTTCACCGCCTCGGGGGCGACGGCCCCGCTGGCGCCCGCTGCCCGGGCCAGCTCCCGGCGGCGCTCGTCGGTTTCCACCACGGCCACCGAACGCGCCTGGAGGTGGAGTGCCAGGGCGAGGTGGAGCCGCCCCATGTATCCGGCACCGATGATGGTGACCCGGTCGCCGGTGCGGAACGCCGCACGGCGCAGTGAGTGGACGACGCACGCCAGCGGCTCCGCCATCGCGGCGTGCACCGGGGAGGCGTCCCCGACCGGCCATACCTGCGAGGCTGGCACGCGTACGTACTCGGCCAGTCCGGCCCCCATGGTGATGGTCCCGTCCGGGAGGCTGCCGCCCTGCGGAGACTCGCAGACGGCGCTGTCACCACGGCGGCAGCTGCGACAGGCGCCACAGCGGGTGAGCAGGTCGGCGGTGACCAAGTCCCCGACCTCGGGGGCGTCTTCGAGTGCGGCGGCGTGCTCACCGACGCGTTCGACCCGGCCGGAGACCTCGTGTCCGGCCGCTACCGGATAGACCGGCATGGCACCGGCGAAGAGCTTGGCCTCCATCGTGCACAGCCCACAGGCCTCGACGCGGATGAGCACGTCGTCGTCTCCGCACGGGGGAACAGGGGTGTCTCGCAACTCGACCTCTCCGGGAGAGGTGACAACCGCTATTCGCATTGACGATTCCTTCACAGCTTCGGCAGTCGGACAGCGGTCGCAGCAACCGGCGGCGTTAACAGAAGGGCCGTGCGCACTGAAGTTCCCCCTTGTTGTCGTATCAGCTCAACTCCACTGGCCACCAGCGGAGTTGGTATTCGGTGCGGCTGGTGAATCGGCGTTGCGCGAAGTACGTCCTGCAACGTAAACCACTGCTCGTAGCCGCGCAATGAGGAAAAGTGGTGACGCCAGGTAAGTGGAATTCTTAATTCCGGAATCGGTTCAGCGGGGCCCTTCCGGGCTTTGGAAGTCGGGGACCGACCGGGCCACGGCGGGCGCCTCGGCCGACTCCAGCCGAGCTGAACGTACCATCAGGCACGCGGCGGCCGTGGCCGTCGCGGAGGCAGCCAGCAGCGACCAGGTCCAGCCGGGCGAGGTGTGGGTGAGCAAGGCGACACCGACAGCGGGTCCCGCCGTCGAGCCCACGTTGGAGGCCAGCGAGGTGATCGCGGAGGCGCGGCCGAGCAGATGGCGGGGTACGGCCTTCATCAGCAGTGGGTAGAACGAACAGGCGTAGGCGGTCTCCCCCGCCGCGAAGAGCGCCGCGAAGACGGCCAGTGCCGCCGCCAGGGCCGTCCCGCTCAGCAGCACCGAGAGCGCCCCGCAGCAGTAGGCCGCCACCCAGCACGACGGGGCGAGCAGCAGCGCTGTGGCCTGTGGCCACCGCCTCAGCCGGGGCACCAGCAGGCGTTGCAGCACCACCACCGCCACCGTGTTGACCACCACGATCCCGCTGAGGAGGTACAGGCTTCCGGGAGCGGACCGGCGCACCAGCAACGGCACCGAACTCTCGAACTGGGCGTAGCCGAAGAGCATGGCTCCGCACTGCACGGCCGCCATGCCGAGCACCGCCCGCGAACCCAGGACGGCAAGGTAGCCGGAGGCTGCCGGGGCGGGCGCCGCGGGTGCCCCGGGCGTCGCAGGCACCCTGGACGCTGGGGGCGCGTTGGGTGGCAAGTCGCCTTCCGCCGCGCGCCGTTGGCCCGTGCGCAGCAGCGTCAGCGCCAACGGGACGAACGTCAGGGCGTCCAGCACGTACAGCAGCCGGTATCCGTGGACGCCGTGTCCCCCGGCGACGAAGAGGGCACCCGCGCCAGCTCCGAGTCCGGCCCCGACGTTCATCGCCGTGTAGCGCAGTGAGAACGCCCTCTGCCGCTCGCTCTCCACTGTCACGGCCCCGATGGTCGGCGCCAACGCGGGGTAGAAGAGGGCGTTCCCGGCCCCCACCAGGGCGGCGCAGACCAGCACCACGGCCCAACCGTCCGCAGCGGCCAGCAACAGGTAGCCGCTCGCCGTGAGCAGCACGCCCGTCGCCGCAGCCGCTCCGGGGCGCCGCAGATCCGCCAACCGGCCCCCGAGCGGGGTGAGGACGAAGCTGGTCAGGGCGATGGCGCCGAAGTACCGCCCGGCCCAGGGGAGTCCCAGCCCGAGCTGTTCGGAGACGTACACCGCGGTGAGGGGGAGCACGGCTCCGTTGCCGAAGCTGGATAATCCGAAAGACACGAGCAGGACGCGCACACGCTCCTCCTGAGCAGACGACGGCCAGCGGCGTGACTGGACGTCTGAACACGTCGTACCGGGCTAGGCTTGGGGCCAAGCTTCGCACACCCGTCTGCCGGCCAGTCGGCGCCCGGCCGACCAGCACGGTGCCGACGGTGCCGACCAACACAGTGATGTCGGCCAGCGAGGAGGGGGAGGGCCATGGGTGTCTCGGCGACCCCGGACCTGGCGATCCGCCGGGTTTCCGGTGTGAGATCACTGGATGACGCGCAATGGCGCCGGTTGGCGTTAGCCGACAGGGACTTCTACGCCAGCCCGAAGTGGCTGGCCGCGCAGGAGGAGTTCAGCGGCCGACCGCAGCACATGCTGGTCGCCGTCGAGAACGACGAAGTGGTGGCCGTGATGCCGTACTCGGCTCCTGACCACGAGTTCAACCAGTACTACGAGCCCCGCGCGCTGTGGGGTGACGGCGCCCCGGCGGCGAGCGGCCTGCTCCACCTCGGTGTCGGCCGGGGCTACTACAACCGCGTGCTGATGACCGGCGCCCAGGGCGGGGAGCGTACCGCCGTGACGGTCGCGCTCGCGGCCGAGTCGGACCGGCTGGCGCGGGAGACCGGCCGGTCAGTGGTGGCCCAGTACCTCCGCGAGGAGGAGGTCGACGAGGTCGTCACGCTGCTCGGTGGCGGGGCGGTGACCGTGGTGCCGGTAGCGCTCAACGCGGTGATCAGGTTGACCGGTGGGAACTTCGACGACTACCTCAACGGATTCGGGGCCCGTAAGTCCCGGCGCGGGCAGATAAGACATGAGCGCCGCGTGTTCGCCGAGGCCGGATACCAGCTGGGGCAGGAGTCGTTATGGGACTGCCATCGCGAACTGGCGCCGCTGGCGGTGCAGTTGCAGCACCGACACGGGCAGAGCGCCTCGGTGGAGGCGACCGAGCGGCTGCTGGCGTCCCAGGCGAACCACCTTGACGGCGTGGTCTTCACCTGTCGGCTCGGCCGGAATCTGGTGGCCTTCGCGCTGGCCTACCCATGGCATGACGCGCTCTACGTGCGCATGGCGGGGTTCGACTACCCGCGGCTGGTGGGCGCCTTCGAATACTTCAACCTCACCACGTATCTGCCGATCGACTACGCCTACCGCAACGGACTGCGCGAGATCCACCTCGGCATGGAGAGCTACCGTGGCAAGCTGCTGCGGCGCGCCGAACTCGAACCGCTGGTGACCGTCTTCGCGGCGGGGTCGGTCCCGGACCCGGACCGGTTGCGCGCCATGGCGTGGCAGCGCGTGCGTACGTGGGAGGACCAAGTCCCGGACCCGGCGGGCCTGTTCCGGCCGCGAGGAGGCTGATCACCTTGGCGAACGGCGCCAGACTGCTGGTGCTCGGGGCGGGGAACCAGCGCGAGCGGTCCTTCCACCGCTGGGCCGCCGACGGGCTACGGGTGACCCTCGTGGACGGCTTCTCCCACTCGCGCTACGACCACGTGGTGGAGCGCGCGGTTCCGTGGGACGTCCGCGACAGCGCGGTACCGGACCTGGACGCTCTGGCCGCGCTCGCCGCTGAACACCAGGGGGTCACCACACTCTCCGACGACTGCCAGATCACCACCGCGCTCGTCGCGGAACGGCTGGGGTGGCCGTCCGCCGGGGTGCCAGCCGCACGGCTGGCCCGGGACAAGAGCAGGCAACGCCTGGTCGCGGCCGAGCACGGACTGCCGACCGTGGCACACCACGCGGCCGGCGACCCGCGCGCGGTGGCCGAATTCGTCGAGGGGCGCGGGGGCCCCTGCGTGGTCAAGCCAGTGGGCGCGGGCGGCTCCGCGTCGGTGGCCAAAGTGGTGGGCGGCGAGCAGGCGCTCGTCGCGTGCGAGGTGATGCTCCAGCGCGGCCACCGGCTCTTCCTGGCCGAGGACTTCCTCATCGGGCCCGAGATCAGCTACGAGGGCGTGGTACGTGCCGGACGTCTGGTGCGGGCCTCGGTCACGGAGAAGGAAGTGGTGTCGGACGGCTGCTTCCTGGAGCGCCAGCACCTGGTCACCGCCCCCGGACCGCTGGACGAGCCGGAAGCACATCGCGGCGTCCACGCCCTGGCCGGTGGCCTGGTCCGTGCCTTCGGTGTTGCCGACGCCGTCATCCACCTGGAAGCCAAACTCACCGGCCAGGGACCCGTTCCGGTGGAGATGGCGGTGCGCCCGGCCGGGGACTGCATCCCCGAACTGGTCGAACGCACCCACGGCCGGGACCTCTACGGCCACTTGGCCGCGTTGGCGCTGGGCCGACCGGCGCCGCCCGACCTGCCGACCGACGCGGACGCCTCGGTCGCGGGGGTGCGCTTCTGCGTCGGCCGGGGCCGGGTCACCGGTTACGCCCGGCCCGCCGATGTCCTGCGAGGTCTGGAGACGGTACGCATCGCGGTGCAGTCCGGCCAGGTGGGGCGGTGGTACGGCGAGCCAGCGGGCAACTGGGACAGGGTCGGCTATGTGCTGGGGTGGGGTGCGGACCGTTCGATTGTGGAGAAGGAGTTGGCGATCGCCTGCGACCGCCAACTCTCCCTTGCCGGGCTGTCAGATGGATGAACGACCCGGCCCGGACCTTCCGTTGCCTGCCCCTACGCGCGCAGCACCATGAACGTGCTCGCATGCACCAACTCGACTTCCGCGCCGACACCGCCGAGCGCCTCGGTGAGCGTCGCGACCGCCTCGTGTTCTTCCGGCCGGTCCGTCGACCAGGGCCCGCCGCTCGCCACCCACCATGTCGCATAGGCGGGTGCGGACATGGTGTGGTGGCGTTCCACGAGGAAGACGTCCTCCACGCTGAAGCCGCTGGCACCGGCCAGTTCGGCCACCTGCGCGTCGGTCGTCCGCCGCCGGTTGAAGTCAGCGCGGTCACCAGGGGGCAGCACCGCGCGCGTCGCCTCCTCGATCCTGCGGTCGAACGCGTCAGCCGCGGCCGTCCGTCCGGCCATGGCGGCGCAGAGCACGCCCCCGGGCGCCAGGAGACGGCGGATGCGGGTGAAGCAGCGGGAGTACTCGGGGTAGAGCCAGTGCAGGGCGGCGTTGCTGAACACCGCGTCGTAGCGGCCTTCTACCGCACCGGCCGGGGACCCCGCGTCGCGGTCGTGGCCGTCGGCGCCGCCTTCGTCAAGGAAGGAGCCGAGTCTGAACTCCACCCGGTCCTGCGGCAGGCCCCGGTCGCGGGCGCGTCGCAACATCTCCGCGGAGACGTCCAGGGCGGTGATCCGGGCCTGCGGAAGGACGCCTAGCAGTTCCTCGGTCAACGCGCCGGTCCCACAGCCGAGTTCGTAGGCGCGGCGTACCGTGTCAGGGCGCGGGTGGAGCCGTGCCACCATGCTCGCGTTGCGCTGCTGCAGCCGCGTGGTGGCCTTGTCGTACGCCTCCGGGGTGTGCCAGCGGTGGTCGGTCATGGCGGGCGTCCAGCCTGACCCGTCAGGCCCGGTCCACGGGTTTCAAACCGATGATCGCGCGTGTCTGGGCGGGCGTGCTGGGTTCGCGGCCCATTTCGCGCGCTATGCGCACCGCCCGCTCCACCAGACGCGGATTGGTGGCGTCCGACTTGTCCCGCCAGTCGTAGTACGGGTTGTCCTCCAAGCCCACCCTGATGTGGCCGCCCAACGCGGCGGCCAGGGTGTTGGCGCGGGTCTGGAAGCGGCCGATGCCAGCCAGCGACCACGTCGTACCCTCCGGCAGTCCGGCCAGCACAGCGGCCACGTTGGCCGCACTGAGGTCGGCGGTGCCGCGCGAGCCGAGCAGGACGTTGGCGTAGAAGGGGGGACGCAGAATGCCCTTGTCGGCCAGGAAACAAGCGTAGTTGGCCATGCCCACGTCGAAGACCTCCAGTTCGGGGACGATCTCCCGCTCCCGCATCGCCTCAGCGAGTCCCTCGATGGTCTGGGGTGAGTTGATGGACGGCCCGGTCGGAAAGTTCATCGAGCCCAGGGTGAGCGAGGCCATCTCCGGCCTGCCGGGGCCGCTCACGGTCAGCGACGCCGCGCGCTTGTCCAGTTCTGACCAGTTCCGCCCGCTCGTGGTGACCACCACCACGATGTCCGGTACCTCGGCGACGACCGCCTGGCAGATCTGCTGGAACCGCTCCGGACGCCAGGTGGGCTCCTCGTCGTCGTCGCGGGCGTGCAGATGCACCATGGAGGCTCCCGCCTCACGGCAGCGGCGTACGTCGGCCGCTATCTCCTCGGGCGTGAGCGGCACGGCCGGTACCTTGGAGCGGCGTGGGACCATGCCGGTCGGACAGAGGTTGACGATGAGCTTGTCGGCGGGGTTCACGGGCGTAACACCTGCTTCCGGACTAGGAGTTGGCGTTGGTGCCGCAGTGGGCTCGCGTCGGCTCACAGTGCGCACCAGGCGTCGGCCCCGTCACCGGGGCGCACTGTGCCGACCTGCACGGACCAGCGGAAACGTCGTTCCCCGTGCTGTTCCACCAGGACGTTGCCAGGGCCGTCCCCCGGTGACAGCAAGACCACGTCTCCTCGCTGGCAGGCACTGCGCGGTGGGCGGCCGCGCCAGGTGTAGCGGCCGACATCGGGGTCGTGCGCCCACAGGCCACGGGCCTCGTCGGCGAACCGCCGCAAGCTCGGCGGAGGATCGGCGAACAGGCGCTCGCGCCACGACCAGTCGCGCCACAGCCAGTACGCGCAGAACCGCTCCGGTGCCGCACGGCTGCGCAGGACCCGGTAGTCGAGGAGTCCGGCAGGCGGCCGCAGCGAAATCGCCCGCGCCAGCCGGGAGTTGAGCCGGGCGAGCTGATCACCGCTGCGCGCGTCAAGGGCCCGTTGGAACCCCAGAACAGCGGTGGCCACCTCAGCCCGCCTTGTGGGCGGAGTCGGTGAGGGGACCCAGGCTCCCCAGGTGCCCGAGGACGTTGTCCTTGGTCTTCAGATAGTCGATGTTGCTCGGCGTGACGAAGCCGCCGTGCGGCACCCGTTCCACCGCGAAACCGGCCTGCTCCAACGCGGCGATCTTCAAAGGGTTGTTGGTGGCCAGCCGAAGCCGGGAGACGCCGAGCGCGCGCAGAGTCTCGGCGGCGCTGGTGTAGTCGCGGCTGTCCACCGGGAGTCCGAGGGCGCGATTGGCCTGCACGGTATCGAGCCCTTGCTCCTGCAGGGCGTAGGCACGGATCTTGTTCGCCAGGCCGATTCCCCTGCCCTCGTGGTCCAGCAGATACAGCAGGATTCCATGGTCGCTGGCGAGCACCGCGTCCAACGCGGCGGACAGTTGCGCCCCGCAGTCGCAGCGCAGCGAGCCGAGAATGTCCCCGGTGGCGCAGGCGCTGTGCAGGCGCACCAACGGGTCGGCCTCGTCGGCGACGGCGGTCCGGTGCACCGCCGCCATGACCCGCTCAGGTCCTGACGCCCCGTCGCCGAACACGTGCAGTCCTACTTCACCGCCTCTCACGGGCAGGGTGCAGTGAGCCTGAAGCGTGATCGGCACGGTTCCCCCATGGGTGTGAAGAGGTCGCGGCCAGGCAAGGGCTGTTGCGTCTGTTGGCGGGGCCTGACTCCCGGATCGTCAGCCGACATCGGCTCGTGGCCGCGTGAAAACTCGTCGTACGGACAACACCGTTGATTCACGCTACAAAAGACACGCGCTCCGCTGAACACCGATGAGAAGCATGACCCGAACATGTCGTTGGCATATGGATCCTTATGCTTAGGATCTGGTGCAATTCGCTTGACAGTGGCATTTACCAGGCCCCGCTGGGGAGTTGCTTCGGCCATTGTCGACTGAGCCCGATGGGCCCCTCGCCGTTGGCGCGGTGGACGTCCTCACGGTCGTGGCACCGTCATGTCAGCGTCGTTACTACACCGTCGTTACCTACACCCAGGAGGCAGAGGCAGTGGTGACCGAGGTACTTCTGCTGCGCAGCGGCAATCCGCGACGCCTGACCGAGCCCGTGTGGCGCGACACCTTGCGACTGTGTGCGGACGCGGGTGTTCCGGTGCTCAGCACGCCGCCTGATCCGCCCGGCGGCCCGGAGGAGGACCTGCCCCCAGGGCTGCTCACCCTGGTTCCGGAGGCGGCCGAACCGGACGAGGTCGCCGCCCTGCTGGCCGAACACGATCCGGCCCGGATCGTGCACTGCGCCGACCCGGACGCGCTGGTACGGCGGGACGTCGAGGCGGCCCGCCGCCATCGGCACCTGCGCGGCGAGGGAGCCGACGCCGACCGGGACGCCGCCGGGTTCGACACCCTTCTGCACAAGGGCCGCTCCCGGGATCTGTGCGAGCGGATCGGTATCGGCATCCCGGAGGGCGGGTGGGGCCCGGCTGGTGAGCCGCTGCTGCGGCGCCGCGCGGCGACGCTGCTGGAGAACAGCGGGCGGATCGTCCTCAAGGACCCCGTGGGCTGGGCGGGCCGGGGGCAGAGCGTGGTCCGCCGTCCGCAGGAGTTGGCCCGCGCCCTGGACGCCATGGGCGACAGGCCCGTGGTGGCGGAGGCGTTCGTCTCGGGGGAGGAGGTCAGCGTCGAGGTCCTCTGCCTGGGCGGCGGTGCGGGAATGGTGCTGGGCTGGGCGCTCAAGGGCGGCACTGACGAAGGCGGGCACCCCTTGCACCGGTTGCGTCTGGCCCCCGCCGGGCCGGTGCCCGCCGTGCTGGGCACCGAGGCCATGCGCCTGTGCGCGGCGGCGGGTTACCAGGGAATGGCGGAGGTCGAGTTCGTCGTCGGGGACGACGGCGAAGCCCGGGTGCTGGAGTGCAATCCGCGGGTCAGCGCCATCTCCCGCACGTTCGCCGCGGCCAACGGCACGTCGTCGACCGAACTGGCGGTGCGATCGGCGTTGTACGGCGCCGACGGCCTGCCGGAACCGGCACGGCTGGAGACGGCGGAACGGGTCCTCCCCGCCAGCCTGCCCCCGGACGTGCTGGCCGGGCTCGCCGCCGCCCCCGGGGTGGCATGGGTGCATCCGGTCACCGACGCCTTCCAGCCGCGCGTCCTGCTGGGCGGTGTCGCGGGAGAGGGGCAAGTCGACCGCGGGGTACGGCAGTTGGCCCGACTCACCGGTATCGACCTGGCCGAGCCGCTGGAGGGACGGCGGGCCACCGCGCGGCGGCTGACCGCCGCGCTCGACGGGTTCCAGCGATCGCTTGCCGCCGGGAATGCCTCCGCCTATTCTCCGGATCACGGAGATCACTGAGGCTTGATCACCAAGGGGGGCGCTGTGAACCAGCGGTTGACGCGACGGCCCGGCACAGCGGAAGGCCGCTTACCGTGCGAGTGATCCTGAGGGAACGTCAGCAGTGGGGCAACCGGGCGCTGGCGTCGACCGGTTCCTCGCTCGCCACCTTCGCCGCGCTCACCGTCATGGAAGAGGGCGGCACCGCCTTCGACGCGGCGATCACCGCCTCGGCCTTGCTCACCGTGTGCATGCCGATGGCATCCGGCCCGGGAGGCGACGCCGCCGCGGTGCTCCACGTCAGCGGAAAGACCGAGCCGCTGGCGTTGACCAGCTTAGGACGCGCGCCCCGTGCGGCCGACCCGGAGGCGTTCCGCACCCGCGGGCTGACGACCGTACCGCGCACGGGCATTCTCTCCGCGACCACCCCGGCTCTCGTCGACGCCTGGTACGCCGTGCACGAGAGCCTCGGCACCAGGCCGTTGGAGCACCTGCTGCGCCCCGCGGTACGTGCCGCCGCCGAGGGCGCCCCCGTGACCGGCCAACTCCAGCGCTGGGCACAGGCGAATCTCGCAGTGCTGGAGCAGCCGGAGTTCCAGCGGACCTACACCGCCGCGGCACAGCCCGACGCGGTGGGGACGAGACTGCGCCAGCCGGGGCTCGCGCGGCTGTACACCATGGTCGGGCGGCTCGGCGCGGAGGACTTACGCCAGGAGGTCGGCACCGAACTCGACGCCGTCAGCGCGCAGTTCGGCGGCCTGCTGGCGTCGGGGGACATGACCCGGTCCCACGCGCGGATCGACTCCGCGCGGACCCTGGAGATCGCCGGGCACCAGATCGCCGTTCCCCCCGCTCCCACGCAGGGGCCGCTGATGTTGCAGAACCTGGCTCTGTACGCCCCGCTGGCTCCGGAGGAGGGCAGCCACCGCGCGGCGGGGATACACCTACTGGCCGAGGTCTTCAACCAGACCTTCGGCTGGCGGCTGAAGCACCTGCGCGACCCAGAGGCCGGCACCGCCGCTCCCGACCCGCTCGCCCCGCAGACGCTGGCCGAGTTGAGCCGGGGCATCGATCCGGACAAGCGCAGCCCCTGCCGCTACGCCGGTCACTACTCGCACGGCGACACGACCCATTTCGTGCTCGCCGACCGGTTCGGCAACGCCGTCACCTGGGTGCAGAGCCTGGGGCTGGGCTTCGGCGCGGGCGTCGGGGTCCCCAAGCTGGGACTGCTGTTGTGCAACCGCCTCGGCCGCAGCGCCACGCTCAGCGCCGGACACGCCAACCGGGTGCGTCCCGGGGCCCGGCCGGTCAACACGATCTTCCCCTGGACGATCAGTGACGGGCGGACGGCGCTCCGCCTGGGCGGAACGCCCGGCGGTGACGGCCAGTGCCAGTGGAACACGCAGGTGGCCGCCGGACTGCTCTTCGACCGCGCCACGCCGCTGCGCGCCTTGTCCCTGCCGCGCTGGACCTACTTCCCCGGCAGCGACAAGATCGAGGCCGGACGACGGGAGCAGCTCCATGCCGATGAGACGCTGGAGGAGTCCACGGTCGCCGAACTGGAGCGCCGTGGACACGAGATGGTGCGCAAGGCGAGCGTCGGCGGCGCCAACAGACTGCTGGAAGCGGGTTCCGGCGCCCTGTACGGACTGGACGACGGACGGCAGGAGGGCCTGACCGCCGCCTGCTGACCCGGCTTGCGAGGCCGGGCTTAGGAAACGAGGAGGAGCAGTGGACCGGATCGGTGTCGTCGACACCATGTTCGCCTGCATCGACATGGGGTCGATCGCCGAACGCAGGCTGTCGGAGCTGGAGGGCTACGGCGAACGCTTCGAGGTGGTGCGGCGCACCGTACCGGGCTTCAAGGACCTGGCGGTCGCCGCCCGCCGCCTGATCGAACGCGACGGCTGTGCCATCGTGGTCGCCTGCGGTATGCCGGGCGGCGCGGACCTGGACGAGATGTGCGCCCACGAGGCGTCCCAGGGCATCATGATGGCGCAGGTGCTGACGGGCACGCACATCCTTGAGGTGTTCGTCCACATGCGCGAGGAGTCGGACCCGGACAAGTTCGCCACGTTGTGCCACAACCGCGTGGCGGACCACGCCCTCAACGCCTACCGGATGCTGTACGCCCCCGAGGAACTGCGCAAGCGAGCGGGCCAGGGCATCCGGCAGGGCGGCGAGGATGTGGGGCCGTTGGCCGTGCGCTGAGCCGTGGCGGAGCACACCAGCGGCCGGAAGGAACGGCGGACCCCGCCTGGGCGCCGCGGCATCAGCACTTCGTCGCCTGACACCGCCCGGGCGGTGGAACGGATGAGCGGCCGGTTTCACGCACTGATGTCGTGCCTGTTCCTGTCGAGCCTGGGAATCGGGATGGTGTTCCCGCTGACCAGCATCTACGTCAGCGACGTTCTCGGGTTGGGCCCGGCCGGTGCCGGGCGGTACTTCATCGCCATGGCCGTCGCGAGCTGCACCGCCGCGATCTCCGGCGGCCCGCGCGCGGACCGCCGGGGGGCGGCCGTCGGCGCGGTGGGCTGCGGGTCGCTGGTGACGGGGTACGCGGTGCTGGGCGCTGCCCACGGGACGGTGGCGGTGGCGGCCGCCGGTGCCTTCGCCGGTATCGGCTTCGGGTTGCAGTACGCCGCCATCACCGAGGTGGTCAACGGCCTGGTGCCCGAATCGCTGAACCGCCGCGCCTTCACCGTCCGGCATGTGATGACCAACGTCGGTATGGGACTTGGCGGCGCGCTCGGCGGCCTGCTGCTACTCACCGGCGAGCGCGACAGTGGCACGCTGCGGCTGCTGTACGAGGGCAGTGCGGCCGCGTCCGTGCCGCTGGCCGTCGCCTTCTGGGCGCTTCGGCGGCGCGGACGGACCAGCGGCGAACGCCGCGGGCGGCGTGCGGACCCGGTCAGCTACCGAGGTCTGCTGAGCGACCGACGGCTCGTCTTCCTACTGCTGAGCCAGGCGGTGCTGGCCGGTGCCGGATTCACTCAACTGGAGTCCTCCGTACCGTGGTTGTTGAACCACTGGATGTCCATCGGGCTCCCCGGAGTGAGCGCGCTCATCGCCTGTAACGCGTTCGCCTTGCTGGTGCTGCAACGGCCGGTGGGGGCGTTGTGCGAACGGCTGCCGGAGTCGGTCGCCCTGGTGGCCGCGCCTGCCCTGTGGTGCCTCGCCTTCGGGTTCGGTGCCGTGGCGGCGCTGTGCGAAACCCCGTACCGGCAGGTCGCGCTGGCAGGGTTCGCGGTGGCCTTCGCTTTGGGGGAGGTCTGCTACTCGTCCGCCTTCTTTCCGCTGCTGGTGCGCTTCGCGGGCGAGTCGGCCCTGGGCAGAGCTGGTGCGCTGGCCTCCTTGGGGTGGAGCGCGGGCACCGCGACCGGTCCTCCGCTGGGGCTGGCGCTCATCGGGGGCCACGGCGCGGTGGCGGGTTGGCTGCTCCTCGTCGCCGGGTCCGTACTCGCCTGCCTGCCGCCCGCGCTCGTGCATTTCTCATCCACCGCCGAATGAGCCGCAGCCCAACTCCCCTGACTGCGACGCGGGTTGGGATCACATGGCGTTGGCGAGACGTCCGCGGTCCAGCTTCCCGGAGGGAGTGAGCGGGATCTCCGGCACGACGGTGAACCGGTTGGGCACCATGTGCGCGGGAAGCACCAGGGCGCAGGCGTCCCGGAGCCGGGCGGACACCTCGGACGCGGCACCGCCGGTGGAACCGTCGCTGAGAACGACGAAGACGACCAGCAGGTGCTCCCCGCGCCCCACCGCCTCGACACAGGCCACGGCGTCCACCACGTCGGCCTGACCGCGCACCGCGGCTTCCACCTCGCCGAGTTCTATCCGGAACCCGCGCAGGTTCACCTGCCGGTCAACCCGGCCGAGGTACTCGAAGCCGCCGTCGGGCAGTTGCCGCCCCAAGTCACCGCTGCGGTACCACCGTTGGGCGACGCCGCCCACCGTGCGGATGGGGAACCGCTCGGCGGTGAGGTCGGGCCGATTGTGGTATCCAAGGGCGAGACTGGAACCGCTGACGTGGATCTCGCCGACCTCCCCGCGGGGAACGGGTTGCCCGTCGGGGTCCAGCAGAGCGATGGCCAGATGCCGCAGCGGGGCGCCGATCCTCGTGCCACCGCTGTCGGCGGCGACGTCGTCAGGGGTCACCTCATGGAAGGTGACGTGGACGGTGGTCTCCGTGATGCCGTACATGTTGACCAGCCGCTCACGGCCGTCGCTCAACCGGAACCAGTCGCGTACCGACGCGTGGTCCAGTGCCTCTCCGCCGAAGACCACGTAACGCAGTGACAGGTCGACGCGGCTGCGCGGATAGGCCTTCACCAGGTATTTGAAGCTGCTTGGCACCTGGCTCAGGATGGTGACCCGCTGTGCCGCGACTGTTTCCAGCAGCTCGGCCGGCCGCCGGGTGGCGTCCTTGGGCACCACGACCACACGTCCGCCGAAAAGCAGGGCGCCCCAGATCTCCCATACGGAGAAGTCAAAACTGTAACTGTGCGACCAGGCCCACACGTCATCACTGCCGATCTCCATGTGTTCCTGGACCGACCGGAACAGTTCCAGGACGCTGCTCTCCGCCACGCACACACCCTTCGGCGTGCCGGTGGAGCCGGAAGTGTAGATGATGTAGGCGGCGGTTTTCGCCGCGAGTGTGGCGCGTGACCCGTGGTGCCGCTGCGGCGGACAGTCGTCCGGGAGCACTCTGTGCACCGTTTCCGGCAGCCCCGCCACGTCCTGGCCGCCGATGACCGTGTTCACGCCGCTGTCCGACACCATGAACTCAAGCCGGGCCGCCGGGTATTCGGGGTCGAGCGGTACGTACGTGCAGCCCCGGGAGAGCACCGCCACTATCGAGGCAATGACCCTCCAGCCCTTCTCCAGGCAGATTCCCACCCGGTCACCCGGTTTCACCCCGGCGGCCGAGAGTTGCTCGCCGATCCTGTCGGAGTGGTCCAGCAGGGCCGCGTAGGTGATGTCCTCCCCGCGATCCGTCACGGCGACGGCGGCCGGATTCTCCTGAACTCGCGCGAGAAACTCCCGAAAGAGAGTCGTGGTACCGCTGAGCTTGTTCACGAGGCCGCCCCGATCGTGCTGGCCTTCTGGATGGCAGCGGCGATGATGCCCACATTCGGCGGGTCCATGAGTTCGCGATGCGGGCCGGGAACCGATATCCGTGTCACTGCCTTTCCGGTCACCTCGCGCCACCACAGATCGTCGGGTACGCCCGTGCGGTCGATCGAGCACACGGTGACGTCCGCCTCGATCGGTCCGGGGTCGGGGACGTACGCCGCCAGCGCCCGTACGTGGGCCTCGATCACCCGTAGCAGCCGTTCCAGATCGGTCACCCGGAACGTCGCGGGCAGCAGGGCCCTCGCCTTCGACTCCTGGTAGAGCCGCTCCAGCCCCTGCTGACGGTCGTACCCCAGGAACGTCCGCAGGTCCCAGCCGCCTCCGAGGGAGGCGGCCAGCATCTGCAGCGGCGTCAGCTCCTCCCCGCCCAGGCGCCGCAGGTGCTCGGGGACGGGCAGCAGACTGTCCACGAGGACCAGGGAGCGCACCGGCACCGACCGCGCTTCCAGCAGCCTGGTCATCTCGTAGGCGATCGTGGCGCCCATGGAATAGCCGACCAGAACGATTTCCTCCGCACGGGCTTGAAGTTCGGCCGCGTACTGGTCAGTCAGAAGTGCGATGGAATCGCACGGCTCTTCTCCGGCCAACAGGCCAGGCGCCTGGAAGGCTTTTACCGTTGTCCCCGGGGAAAGTGCCTGGGCAAGGGTTTGGTAGCGCATCGCCGTACCCAGGATGGAATGGACGCAGACCACGGTGGGGCTGCCACCCGTGGTCAGTTCGGCCAGCCGTTGCGGACGCCCTTCGGCCGGAATCCGGTGCAGTGCGTCGGTGATTCCCGCGACGGTTCCGTCGGGGAACAGCGCCGCCAGCGGAACCTCTCGGCCCAACTCTTCCCGAATCGCGTCCTGAAGTTGCAGCGCGAGGAGCGAGTGGCCGCCGAGATCCATGAAGGAGCGGTCGTTCGGTATCTCCTTCAGCCCCAGCAGTTCCCGGAACACCGCTGTCACCTGGACTTCGACGGGGTCGCGCATGCGGGACGCACGAGGAGCGGGGAGTTGTTCCGGGCGGAGCTCTGGTGCCATGGCTGAGATGTTTCCTTCCGACAGGCGTGACAGCGCACCGAGGGGAAAGCGAGGGATCCTTCAGAGGTCAGCGGACTTGGATGCCCGGCCCATGGGGTCGGTGTGCCCGCGCTCCGTGCCGCTGACAAAGGCCACGCGAACCCGTCCCCAGGGTTGGCGCCGCGCCGCGGCCCCAAGGGCAGCGCGGTCCCCCTCGGCTGCCCGTGTCAAAATCCCGGTCAGCGTAGCCCCGGAAAAGCGGAATGCCAATAACTCAGTTGTGATGACGCGAGGGAAACGGACTTTGCTCCCATAGTGGGGTGGCGATGAAGGTCCCTCGAAATAGGCCTGGCGTGCGGCCAGATGACTGGATATAAACTCAAAGTGCAGCGCAAGCAACACCATCGCAACAGTCGGGTGTCGTCTTGCCTCGATGCCATACCTTCTGTCGCGGCGTGCGCCCAGGCGGCCGGCCGAGAAGGCGGCTGAGGCTTGCGGGTTCTGTCCGCAGCGGACCATCGCCCCATCATCACTGGCCAGCCACAAGGCCTGGCGGCATCGCCCATGTCCCAAGGAGTGATCAGCTATGGCAATGGATGTTGAGGACTTCATCCACGAACTAGAGGAAGAGAACGAGGCCTACTTCACCGACCTCCCGGACTCGGACACCACCTACTGGCCCGAGCAGATGGACGCGGCTGCCGCGGCTGAGGCGCTCAAGCCCCGTTGGTTCAACGAGATCCGCGGTGTGGAAATCATCGGACGGTTCATCGGGCGCGTTCCGGACAACAGCCTCAAGGCGCTGGTGGGTCGCCAGGTGGGCGACGAGGCGAAGCACGCGCGGCACTGCCGCCGCCGCATCGAGGCCTTGGGGAGCAGTGTCCTGGACTACCAACCGTCCAAGGAGCAGTTGCGCTTCGGTGACCTGCTCGACTCCTACGCCTACCCGGAGGAGTTCTTCTCGGCGCAGCAGCTCACCGTCGAGACCCAGAGCATCAAGCGCAACGAGAAGGCGCTGGCGCGCTTCGACCCTGAGACGGCCTCGATGTTCGCCAAGCACATCAACCCTGACGAGCGGTTCCACGCCCGCCTCGGCTACCTGGGACTGCAGGTGTTCGCGCGCACGACCGCGGCTCAGGACCGGGCCCGCCGTGCCGCCGCGGAGATCCGCGAGGCGCATGTGGCGATGGTTCGGGCGCACAGCCAACACATGCTCGCCAGCGGCTACTTGGGCAGCTGACGCGTGTCGCAGACCAAGCCGCCGAAAGGGCGGACCGTCGGTGTCCTGGGGATGGGGGCGGTCGGCCGTGCCGTGGCGGCGAGACTCACCGCGTCGGGCTTTCCCGTGGTGGCCGGTGACCAGGAAGACGAATCCCGGGTGCTGGACGCCGCCGACGGGCTGTTAGTCACCGCCCTGACCCACGGCACACAGACCCATGCCGTCCTGGCAGGCGGCGGCGTGCGCTGCGCCGAGATGCTGGACCTCACAACTCACTCCCCGCACAGCGCGGCACGGTGCCGCCAGACCGCCGAGGCCCGCGGCATCCGCTATCACGGCGGCGGACTCACCGGCGGAGCCCGTCAGGTGGGTGAGGGAACCGCTGTCCTGCTGGTCGGGCCGGAGCCCACCGAAGGTGTGCTGACGACCTGTCAGGTACTCGGCACCGTGCTGACGTTCGGCTCAGCCGAGCAAGGCGCGTTGGCCAAGCTGCTGCACAACTGGGTGCTGATCGTCCAGCAGTGGGCCGTTGCCACCGCGCTCGCGGAAGCGGACGCGCAGGGGCTCACCGGCCTGGTCGACGTCCTCGCGTCCGGGACGGCGGGACGGCCCGTACCCGAGTGGTCGACGGTCCGGGACTGGGACGCCGACCAGCCCGCCTCCACCTATCTCAGCCGCCTGGTCGCCAAGGACCTGCGCGAACTGCGCGTCTCAGCCCCCGTGGTACGGGACGCGGGCGCGGCCGTGATGGATCAGTTCGACCGAGTCTTCTCCGCTGAAGACGACCGCCCCTACACCGCCGCCCTGGCCGTACACCTGGCTCGGGCATCCGCTGTGTCCGCCGATGGAGACCAAGGACCTTCATGACGACATCCGACCTCGACCGCGGCGCTGTGGCCGCGGCCCTCACCGCTCCGGAACTGGACATACGCGAACGGCTGCAAAGCCGGTTCGACGAACTCGCCGCCGACTCCTCGGCACGGGAGATCCTGCGCTGGTACGGAATGGAGCATCTGCTGGACGACGACGGCGGTGAACGGCGCGTCTTCGACCTGGCGGCCGCCGTGCACCACCTGGAGAACGCCCTTGACGGCGACCGCGCCGCGCTGCCGAAGGTCGAACTGATGGAACCCGACGACATCGCACGCCACCCCGGCTTCGACGACGTGGAGCAGGAGATCCTCGACGAGGAGGAGTTCCTCCTCGCGCTGCGCAGGAGTCTGCGCGATGGGTGACACGGATCGCCCCGAGTGGTTCTGGGAGTTGGCGGTGGCGGTCAACGCCGCCTTCAAGGGGCTGCTGGGCAGCATGGGGGAATCCGGCCACATCTGCGCCCGCACCGACGCCGCCCAGGGTGAGGTGCCGGTCGAAGAGGGCTGGCCGGCCGCGGTCGAGCGGATGGTCGACCTGGCCGCGCCGTACCTGCAGGACGGTGACGTTCTCGTCGTGGCGGACAAGGTGGTGGCCGCGGCACTGGGCCGCGTCGGACCCGGTGCCGTGCTGGCCGAGCCGGATCCGAAGACCGTGCCCGCCGCGGAACTCGGCAGCGTGGCCGAGCACTGGACTTCACGGCTCGGCTTCCCGGTCAGTGTGCAGCACCTGCTCCTCGCGGACGAGTACCCCGAGCAGCGCTGCACGCTGGGCACGGACGACCCCAACCTGCGCTGCGCCGAACTCGCCTCGGCGGTGCGGGAGCGGCTCGGCCGTGAGGTGGACTGCGTGATCTCCGATACGGACACCGGCCTGGACACCCGAACCCCGCTCATCGGGACGCTCACCATCGGTGCCACGCCCATCGGCGCGAGCGCCGGGCTCAACCTCTACGAGGCCATGCGCTGCGCGGTCGCCGCCGAGTTCGCCCGCGGCCACCGCAGGAGGATCCCCGTTGTCGTCTGCCACCCCGCTGATCGGCGGCGCAAGCGACCCGGGATCGGCCAACAGCGCTCCTACACCGGCTTTCTCGACGCCGACCGCGAGCCCGGGCTGGCCCACGCATGAGCGCCCCGGGACGTCACCTGGTGTGGGAAGGCCGCTTCCAGCCGATACATCGGGGTCATGTGGCCTACGTCGGCGAGCTGTTGGGCCGCTGCGACAGCCTGACGGTCGTGGTGGTGGCCAACGAGACATCCACCGAGGTCGCCGGGGTGTCCCCGGTGCCCGACTTCTCCGCCGTGGTCGACCAGCACCACGTGGGGGAGAAGAACCCGTGGCCCTTGTGGCTCAGGCGGCTGATGGTCGTGGAGACCTTGGCCGCCGCCTATCCGGACGCGCCGCTGACCGTACTGGCGGGGCACCGGCTCGACCTCGACTGGGAGCTGTACGACCAACTCCTGCCGCCGGACAGGGTGTTCGCCGTCCCCAGCCGGGACGACTTCGAGGACGCGAAGGCCGCCGCCTGGCGCTCGCTGGGGCAACGGGTACTGCGTGTGGATGTCGCGGGCCTGCCTGTTGTCTCCGGTACCGAGGTACGGCGCCGCATGGCCGCGGGCGAGGACCTCGATGCCGTCCTCCTTCCTCGTACCCGAGAACTTCTCCAGGGCCATGCGGGCGCGGGGTGCGGCGCCTTCGGCACAGTTAAGGATGTTCAGTGAACCAGCTCAGTCCCGCGGCGCGGCTGCGCGCCGCCATCGCCTCCGCAGAGCGCCCCGCCGTCATCGTCGGCGCGCACAACCCGGTCAGCGCCTCCCTCATCGAGACCGCGGGATTCGACGGGGGATGGATCAGCAGCCTTGAGATGTCGCTCGTCCACGGGGTGGAGGATCGCAACCTGCTCGGCGTTCGCGAGGTGGCCGACAGCATCCACTACATGCGCCAGGCCGGTGAGCTGCCGCTGGTGGTCGACGCGGACAACGGCTACGGCTCCGTGGAGACGACCAGGCGCGCGGTCCGCGAGTTCGAGGCGGCGGGAGCCTCGGCCGTCTGCCTGGAGGACTCGACCTTCCCGAAGGTCAACAGCTTCCGCGACGGCGACAGCGACCTGCTGGACGTGGCGGAACACCAACGTCGTATCGAAGCCGCCAAGTCGGCGCAGCGCGACCCGGACTTCCTGGTGATCGCACGGACCGAGGCGATGATCCGTGGTCGCGGCATCGACGAGGCGATCCGCCGGGGGCAGGCCTATGTGGAAGCCGGAGCGGACCTGATCCTGTTGCACAGCCGGGAGGCAGGCGGCGAGCAGGCGCTGGCCGCGGCCGCGGCATGGCAGTCGGACGTCCCGCTGGTCACCGTTCCCACGGCCTTCCCGGAACTGACCCCGGCCGAGCTGCACCGGCACGGCTTCTCGCTGGTGATCTACGCGAACCAGGTGCTGCGGGCCTCTGTGAAGGCCATCCAGGACCTGCTGCAAAGGGTCCGTGACGCCGACCGCATCGAGGAGGGGTGCGTGCCGATGGGGGACTTGTTCAAACTCGCGTCGAGCTACGCCTCCTGATGGGCACCGACCCAACTCGGCCGGTCGTGCTGGTACTGACCAGGATGGATCCGCGGCTGTTCGATCCGGTGCGGTCCGTGGCCGATGTCGTGCTGGCGGCGAGCGTGGAGGCTGCCCCGGCCGCCGCTCGGGACCGGTGCCGGGTGGTGGTGCTGCGTTCCGAGTGCTCGTTGCGGCTCCCCTCCCTGGACCTGCTTCCGCGGCTGACCGATGTCGTCCGTCCCGGTAGTGGCACGGACAACATCGACCTGGTGGAGCTTCGCCGCCGGGGGATCAGCCTGCACTGCAACCCGGACGCCAGCGCGGGGTCGGTGGCCGAACTCGCCCTCGCGGCACTGACGTTGCTGTGCCGTCAAGTGCCGCTCGGCCACGCCCTGCTACGGTCCGGTGTCCACGACAAGCACCGCCTGATGGGAGAGCCGGTCACCGCGCTGAACCTGACGGTGTGGGGGGCCGGACCGGTCGGACGGGCGGTGGCCAGGCGCGCCGTCTCCATGGGCCTGGAGACCAGGTTCGTGGCGCACCCCTCGGTTCCGGCCGACCTGCCCCAGGCCGAGCGCGCGGTAGCCCTTCGGGAGTGCGATGCGCATGTGATCGCGCTGCCGCTGCGCGACTCCACGGTCGGTGTGGTCGATGCCGCGTGGTTGCGGCAGGCAGCGGACCGGCGCCCTTACCTGGTCGATGTCAGCCGCTTCGGTATCTGCGTGCTGAGCGCGGTGGAGGAGGCGCTGAGCGCCGGAGCACTGCGGGGGTTCTTCCTCGATCCCGTGGACGCTGAACACGCCGAACAGGTACGGCGGTTGCTCGAACGAGTCGGCGACCGAAACGTACTGGTCTCGCAGCATCAAGGGGCCCAGCGCTCCGACATCAGGGCCGAACTGAACCACTGGGCGGTCTCCCGGGTACACGCGGCGCTCACCCGGGACACCTGATGCGGCGGCACATCACCGGGGGACTCAGAGCTTGGTCGCGGGACCTTCCGGCAAGGCCTCCGCCGGTACCTGGGCGGCGCGGCGCAGCGCCCACCGGGTGGTGACGGGGACGGTCGCGCCGAGTGCCAGGAAGAGCACGCACAACTCCGACCAGCCGAGCGTCCCATGGCCCACCGCGACAGAGACGACCAGGAACGGCCCGATGATGTCCCGACCCGCGAATCCGACGGTGAACCCACCCTGATAGCTGCCCTGCGCATCGGCGCGCGCCAGACCGAAGGAGATCCCCCACCCCCCGGCGGACGAGAGCAGTTCACCGTAGGTGAGGGCGAGTGTCGCCGCGATCAGTACGGCGGTCGCCCACACCGGGGTAAGCCAGGCGGCCGGAGCCAGCAGCAGACAGGCGGCACCGGTGGCGACGCCGGAGATCGCCAGGGCGCGGGCCGCTGTGGCGACGTCCTCGGAACCGCGGCTCACCCGCACCTGGAGGAGAACCGTCAGAACGGTGTTCGCGAAGAAAAGCAGCGAGATAAGTGCCCGGGGGGCGCCGGTGTGCAGGGATATCCATACCGGGATCCCGACCATGAGCACGGTGGAGTTCACGCCCAGAAGGCCGTTCAGAATTCCGAGGCTGAGATAGGGCCAGTCGCTCAGTACACCGGGGCCACGCTTTGCCGCGGTCTTGGGAGCGGTCGTGGTGCGGGGCAGCATGGCGGTGGTTGACGCGAGCAGGAGAAAGGACAGTGAGTTTCCGAATATAAGGGCCAGGTAGAGGCTGCGGCTATCCGCCTGGAGGGCGGTGCTCGCCGCCAGTGTTCCCGCGGATATCCCGACGTTGAAAACGCTGCGCAGATACGCCTGGACCTTCACCCGCGACGCGCTGTCGACCACGCCGGCGAGTAGGGCGGCGCGCACCGCCTGGCTGCCCCGCTCGGCGGCCGAGAAAAGACTGGCGACCACCAGGAACCCGGGAAAGGAGTGGACCAACGCATAGCAAGCCATCAACGCGGTCTGCGCGAGGGCCAGCCCGATCGCCACCTCGCGCGGGCCCTTTCGGTCGGCCAGGTGCCCCAGCGGTACGGCCGCCAACAGCCCGGTGACACCGGCGACGGAAAGCCCGATGCCCACCTGCCCGGCGCTCAGCCCCACCGACCGGGTGAAGAACACCACGCTTCCGGTCACATACAGGCCGAAGCCGACGGAGTCGATCAGCGTGCCCACTGCCAGAAGGCGTGCGACTCTGGTCTCGGGCAGCAAGTTCCGGAGTTTTCGGTTCCGCATGGCATCCTCCTGGGAAAATGACGGCCAGTACGCTATGTCGGGAGCATGGCGGTCCGGCTCAGAAAAAACCGGAGATTACCGGGCCCGGTGATGTGAAATACGTCACAGGGGATATCGTCGGGCCTGCCGGAGGAATTTGCGAAAATCTTCCCGGTGCTTTTCTTGGTGCGTTGCGGGGATGTGGCACGGGTCGGCCGACCGCGCGGCGGCATTGGCTGGTTTTCCCGGTTCTATTGGAGAAGGGGCCGAACTGGTGGAGTGTTCCAACCTCCTTGAGGCGGTGGTGGACACGGCGGCGGAGAGTCCGGACCTGCCCGCCGTCATCGACCGTGACGGACGCGTGGAGTACGGGCGGCTGGTCGGCCGTGCGCATGCCCTCGCCGATGAGTTGCGAGCGCTCGGTGTCGGCCCGGGGGATCGGGTGGTCCTCGCCGTACCTCCGGGGCGGGACGCCGTCGCGGGCGCGCTGGCGTGCTTCATGTCGCGCGCCGCATACGTGCCGATCGATCCGGCCCAGCCCACCTCACGCATCCAGGCCATGGCGGAAGCCTGTTCGCCCGCCGCCAGGATCACCTCACCGGGGCTGCTCCCCGACGACAGCCGGACCCTCAACGTCGCTTCCGGGGACCGGGCTTGGCGCGACGTGAAGCCGCCCGCGGATCTCCGCTATGACCGACCGCGCCCCGACGACGTCGCCTACGTGATGCACACTTCGGGAACCACCGGCACGCCGAAGGGCGTTCAGGTCGAACACCGCGGCCTGCTCAACCTGCTCGCCGATGTGGACCGCAGAGCCCCGGTGTGCCAGGGCCACCGCGGCACCTGGTGGACGAGCCCCAGCTTCGACGTCTCGGTCTGGGAGACATGGGGACCACTCAGCCGCGGGGGCAGCGTCACAGTCGTGCCCGCGGACGACCGGCTCGACGCCTCCCGATTCCTGGAGTTCCTGCACACCTCCCGCGCGCACAGTGCTTACGTCCCGCCCGCGTTCCTGCCGGACCTGCGCGAGTTCCTCCGTTCCCAGCCAGGCCACTGCACGCTGTTGACACGCCTGCTGGTGGGGGTGGAACCGATCCCGCTCGGTCTGCTGCAGGACATCGCGCGAGCCCGCCCCAACCTGACCGTCGTCAACGGATACGGCCCCGCGGAAACCACCATCTGCTGCACGCTGTTCACCGTGCCCCGGCACGGTGGCTCACCCGAGGAACGCACCCCGATCGGCACGGCGGTCAGGGGAAACCGCCTCTACCTCCTGGACGGCGAGGGGCGCCTCGCCACAGGTGACACCGGCGAACTGCTCGTCGCCGGGGCCGGGGTCGCCCGCGGCTACCTGGAGTCGGCTGGCAGCCGAGCGCACGGCTTCCGTCCGGCCCCTGACGGCCCGCCCGGCACGCGGGCCTATCGGACCGGAGACCTGGTCCGCATCCGCCCGGACGGCAACCTGGTGTTCCTCGGCCGCGCCGATCGCCAACTCAAGGTCCGGGGCTACCGCATCGAGCCGGGTGAGGTCGAGACGGCACTGCGGTCGGTGACCCGGTTGCGCGAGGCCGTGGTCGCCCAGCGAGAGATACCCGGCTCCGGTTCCGCGGTCGTCGCCTACCTCGTCCCCGAACGGAGCGAACGGGCGGACACCGGGGAGATCCGGCGCCATCTGCGCGCCGTGCTCCCGGACTACGCGATCCCGTCCGTCATCTGGCTCCTGTCAGCCCTCCCGCAGACCAGCAACGGGAAGACCGACCACGCCGCCCTTGCCCAACTGCCGCTTCCCGCCGCCGATCCCGAGCCGTCAACCGCCGAGGCGGACAGCGCGGTCAGGCCGAGCCGTCTCGATGACGTGCTGAGGGTCTGGGCAGCCCTGCTCCCCGAGCCGCCCACTGATGGTGCCGCCTTCGTCGAACTGGGCGGGACCTCGCTCTCCGCGGCCCGGGCCGCCGCGGAACTCAGAACGCTCACCGGCACGGCGACCTCCGCCGCCGACGTCCTCAGTGCCGCCTCCGCCCATGAACTGGCGGTACGGCTGGCGACCGCCGAGGGAACGGCAGACGCCCGGCCACCGGCGAACGGGACGCGCGGCCGGATGGCCGGACCGCTCAGCCCCAGCCAGTTGGGCCTGTGGATGCACGACGAACTCCGTCCCGGCGACGCGACCTACCTCGAACCCCTCTGTTTCGAACTCCGGGGAGCACTCGACGAGGACCGTCTGGCGCACGCCGTCGCCGCTGCCGGGGACGCCCATCCGGCCTTCGGCGCGGTGGTCGAACGCGACGGTCGCACCCGGCGCCTCGTCCTGGGCCGCAACCCGGTCCGGCTGGAAGTCCGGGACCTCGCCCCCGGCTTGGACGACGAGGAGATACCCGACCTCCTCGTCACGGAAGCGCGAAAGCCCATGGACCTGTCGTCGGGCCCCCTGTTGCGCTGTCTGTTGCTACGCAGGCGACCCGACCACCACCTCCTGCTCCTCGTCTGGCACCACCTCGTCACGGACGGTTGGTCCACCCGGCTCTTCCTGTCGGATGTGGCGCGCTGCTACCGGGACCCGGCGGCGGTTCTGGACACCTCCCCGACCACCATCGTCGACCTCAACCACGAACGCGCCGAGCGGCTGCGGGCGGCCGCCCACCGGTCCCGGTTGCGGGATGTCTCCGAAATGCTCGCCGACACCCCTGTCCACATCGAAACCAGCTCCCACGGCCAGCAGTCCGATGCCACCGTCCCGCACCCGGCAGCCGCTCTTCCCTTCCATGTGGACCGGGGACTCATCGGCCCGCTGACCGCCAAAGCGCGGTCCCTGCGCGTCACCCCGTTCACCATGGTGCTCGCCGCGTACCAGCACGCGTTCGCCAGCGCGGTGGGCGTGGAACGGTTCATCCTTGGATGTGCCGTCTCCGGCCGCTCCGAGCCGGGGTCAGAGAAGGTGGCCGGGTTCCTTGTCGACACCGTCCTCGTGCCGTGCCGAAGAATTGACGGTTCGTCAGCCAAGGACCGGCTGCGTGCGGCGGCTCGTGCCTTCGAGCGCGCGGCAACTGCCCAAGAGGGTCTCCCGCTTCCGTCTGTCGTCCACCAATTGCGCCAGGACGGACGACGCCTGCCAACGGTGTTCCCCCAGCTCTACCTCAGCCTGGACGAGGACTACGAACTCGACCTCGGCACTCCCACCGCGACCGCGGTTCCGGTCTCCTGGCCGCGCGCCAAGTTCGACGCCTCGCTCTCGCTGCGCCACGGTGCCCAGCACATCGAGGGAGCGCTGGAATACTCCACCGCCTTCCTGACGCCACAACAGGCGTTGAGTCTGCGCGAGGCGTTTACCGAGGAACTGATCACGCTGGCGGAAGGACGGCCATAACGACGATCAGGCCAGAGGTAGTCCGCCGGTGCCGCACCCGGATGCTCCGGCACGCGGCGTCGGCGGACGATCGGACCCCTCGCCCGCGCTCGGGCCGTGCCGATTGTGAACGGAATACTGTGCGCAGATGGCGATGGCACCAGAATGTGAGACAAGGGCCTTGGCCTCATTGACGTGGCTGATTTTCGCTGTCACCGTTTCGGGTGTGAGCCCCTCGGATGACTTCGCCGCACGCCTGCACGTCGATCTGCGACGCCAGGCGAGCGCCATCTGTGCCACCGGCCATTAGAGCTGCCTTTCGCGCGGCTGCCGCGCTGTTCCTGAGCGACATCACATCACGGTGAACGTACGCGCCCTGTTTTAGGGCGAGTTGACGTTGCGTTCCCGTGCGCTGCTTTCACCGCCACGCGCGTGTTTCCCTTTCCAGTTTTCGCACCTCAGGTGGCTTGTTCGACCCAAGGTGCTTCCTGCTGCCCTGGAGTCAGCCGTGACATCTGTTCTTGCCATCGCGCGCGCCATGTCGTCCCGGGCTGCTTCCCGCTCGACAGCACCTTTGCAAACCCAACTCGAACAGGACTTCTCCATGAGTCAGTTGACGTCCCCGTCGAACCGACGGCAGTTCCTCACCCTGCTGGGCCTCTCGGCGGTCGCGGTCGGCTGCGGCACGTCGGCCGGGGAGGGCTCCTTGGGCACCGGACAGACCAAGACACTGCGCTACCAGGGCTGGGCCGGTCAGGTCACCCCGCCGGAACTGGCCGAGGACCTTGGCTTCCTGGGAGAGGTGAAGCTGCGGTGGATCGGCAACACGACCAGTGGGCCGCAGGACATCCAGTCGGCCGCCACCGGCCAGGTGGACTTCGGCGGCGCGTTCAACGGCGCCGTCGTCAAGCTCGCCTCGCACCAGGCGCCCATCAAGGCCGTCATCAGCTACTACGGCGTCGACCTGCTGGAGTACAACGGCTTCTACACGTTGCGGGACAGCCCGATCCGCACGGCGCGCGACCTGATCGGCAAGAAGGTCGGGATGAACACCCTCGGCGCACACGACGAGGCGATGCTCGACATCTACCTGCAACGCCATGGTCTGTCGCAGGAAGACATCAAGAAGGTCGAACCTCTGGTGCTGCCTCCGGTCAACACCGAGCAGGCGCTGCGCCAGAAGAACATCGACGTCGCCGTCCTCGGCGGCATCCTGCGCGACAAGGCCCTCGCGACCGGGGGAGTGCGGGCGCTGTTCACCGACTACCAACTTCTGGGTGCCTTCTCGGCCGGGACGTACGTGATGACCGACCGGTTTCTGAAGCAGAACCCCGACACCTCGCGCACGTTCGTCACGGGCGTCGCCCGTGCCATCGAATGGGCCCGCAACACCCCGCGCGAGCAGGTCATCGCCCGGATGACCGAGATCGTCAAGAAGCGGGGCCGCAACGAGGACACCGCACCGCTGCGGTACTGGAAGTCCTTCGGCGTCGCCGAGACCGGCGGCCGCATCACCGACAAGGAGTTCCAGTTGTGGATCGACTGGCTCAGCGGGCGCGGTGACATTCCCAAGGGCCAGGTCAGGGCGTCCGACCTGTACACGAACGTGTTCAACGCGTACCGCGTACCGCCAGCCTCGCCGTCCTCCGTGACCTCCCCGTCCACCACCGCCAGCCGGAGCGGGAGCTGATACCCCATGACACACACTGCCACGCCGAAGATCGAGTTCGAGCAGGTCCGCAAGACGTTCCCCGCCCGGACCGGCTCGGCCGGGCGCCGCACGCGGGACCGTGGCGCGGATGGCGAGTTCACCGCACTCGATGGCGTCAACCTGCGTATGAACGCGGGTGAGTTCGTCGTCGTGGTCGGTCCCTCCGGTTGCGGCAAGTCGACATTGCTGGATCTGCTGGGCGGGCTCGCCCGGCCGACGGGCGGACGGATCCTTCTGGACGGTCAGCCGGTGACCCGGCCGGGCCTGGACCGCGGCATCGTCTTTCAGCAGTACGCCCTGCTGCCCTGGCGCACCGCCCTGGGCAACGTCGAGTTCGGGTTGGAGGCGACCGGGGTGCCGCGGCGCGAGCGCGCCTCCCGCGCCCGGGAGTACCTGGATCTGGTCGGGCTCGCCGGGTTCGAGAGCCGCCACCCGCACGAGCTGTCCGGGGGCATGCGCCAGCGGGTCGCGATCGCCCGCTCGCTCGCCTACGACCCCGACGTCCTGCTGATGGACGAGCCGTTCGCCGCGCTGGACGCCCAGACCAGGGAGTCCCTCCAGGACGAGTTGCTGCGTATCTGGCAGCGCACCGGCAAGACCGTCGTCTTCATCACCCACGGCATCGAGGAAGCCGTCTACCTGGGCCAGCGGGTGGCCGTCATGACCTCAAGGCCCGGTCGCATCAAGCAGGTTGTGCCGATCGCGTTCGGCTCCCGCACGGCGACGGACGACCTGCGTTCCAGCCCGGAGTTCGCACGGTACCGGCACGAGATCTGGACGCTCCTGCACGACGAGGTGACCAAGGCCCAGCTACTGGAGAAGGAAGAGGTCGCGGTATGAGCACGGCAAGCGATTCGACCGCGCGGCTCGCACCGCCAACGGCGGTGGCAGCCCCGGCGCGGGACGCCGAAGCGCCCCCGCCCCCCGTACCGGACGCCGAAGGGCCACCCGCCGACCTGTCCGCTACGCCTTCGCGGCGCGGCGGTACTGTCGCGCCGCGTTTGCTGCGTGCCGTGCTGACAGGCGTCACCAAGTCCGTTGCGATCCTCGCCCTCCTGCTTCTGTGGGAGCTGGCACCTCGTCTCAGCCTGGTGGACCGTACCTTCCTGCCGCCGTTCAGCGAGGTCGCCCGCGCCTGGTGGGGGCTGGTCACCGACGGTCAGCTCGCCACCAACGCGCAGGCCAGCCTGGTGCGTTCGTTCAGCGGCTTCGGGCTCGCCGTGGCCGTTGCCGTCCCGCTGGGCCTGCTGATCGGCTGGTACCGGCCGGTGGCCGATCTGCTGGGCCCGTTGCTGGAGGTCTTCCGCAACACCGCGGCGCTGGCCCTGCTGCCGGTGTTCGTGCTGCTGCTGGGCATCGGTGAGACGTCGAAGATCTCCATCGTGGTGTATGCCTGCACCTGGCCGATCCTGCTCAACACGATCAGCGCGGTGCGCAACGTCGATCCCACGCTGCTGAGGCTGGCGAGGTCCATGGACCTGTCCGCCCCGCGGCTGTTCCAGAAGGTGATCCTGCCGTCCTCCGTGCCGACGATCTTCACCGGGATCCGGCTCGCCGGGGCGGTCTCCATCCTCGTCCTGGTCGCCGCCGAGATGATCGGCGCCAAGGCGGGTCTCGGCTACCTGATCAACTCCTCGCAGTACAACTTCGCGATCCCGCAGATGTACGCGGGGATCATCACCATCTCCGCCATCGGCGTGGCCTTCAACCAACTGCTGGTGGCCGTGGAACGACGCCTCAGCTCCTGGCGCGTGCCCGTCGGCTGACGGCCGAAAGGCCTTGCCGCCCCGCCCCCTATGGACGGCGGGCACCACGATGCCGCCTGGCGGCACTGGAGGACTTCGTGGACCACGTCGAGCGTGAGGCTCGGGACCGCGCCTCAACTCCCGCTCGGCGCCAAGGCGACTTCCATGCCCTTTACCTCCTGACACACATCGAACTCCCGAAAGGAACCCGTCCATGAGTACCAGTACAGGCTTCGACATCCGCCGGATCGGCGGACGCATCGGCGCCGAGATCCTCGGCGTTGACCTCTCCGCCGACCTCGACCCGGTGCTCGTCACCGAGATCAACGCGGCTCTGCTGCAACACAAGGCACTTGTCTTCCGTGGCCAGAGCCTGGACGACGCCGCGCAGTTGCGCTTCGCCGCACTCTTCGGTGAACTGACCACCGCCCACCCCACCGTCCCCTCAGTGGACGGCCAGCCCAACATCCTGCCCGTCGACGGGGACGAAGGCATCCGCGCCAACCACTGGCACACGGACGTCACCTTCGTCCGCACACCCCCGAAGGTGTCGACCCTGCGCGGCATCGTCGTGCCGCCCTACGGCGGCAACACGCTGATCGCCAACTCGGCCGCGGCCTACCGCGACCTGCCGGAGCCGCTGCGCGAGCTGGCGGACAAGCTGTGGGCGGTGCACACCAACGACTACGACTACGCCGCGCCGAAGAGCGAGAGGGCCGCCGAGCACCGCAAGCAGTTCGTCTCCCGCAAGTACCGCACCGCTCATCCGGTGGTGCGGGTGCACCCCGAGACAGGGGAGCGCGGATTGTTCATCGGCGGCTTCGCCCAGACCATCGTGGGCCTCGGCCCCTCCGAGTCCCGCGATCTGCTGCGCATCTTCCAGTCGTACGTGACGCGCCCGGAGAACATCGTCCGGGTGGCCTGGACACCGGGTGACCTCGTGCTGTTCGACAATCGCATCACCCAGCACTACGCCCCCGACGACTACGGCGACCTGCCGCGCCTGCTGCACCGGGTGACCGTCGCGGGGGACGCCCCGGTAGGCGTCGACGGCACCCAAAGCCGTGTCATCGACGGCGACGAGGCGTCCCACTACACACCCGCTGCGGCCTGACGAACCGATGCGGACAGGGGCGGGAACCGGTCAGACCGGGTCCCGCCCCTCGGGGCCAGGAGCACGGTGCGGGCGGCTCGTCGTCAGCTCCTGGGAGGGGACGGGTCTTCCTCGGGGGCGAGGTGTGGACGGCGGGAGCGGACGCGGCGTGCCCGTGCCGGATAATGCGGTCATGCGGATCTCGGCCAGGGCGGACTATGCGGTGCGGGCTGCCGTGCAACTCGCTGCGGCTTCGCAGACCGCCCCGCTCAAGGCGGAGGCGATCGCCGAGGCCCAGCAGATCCCGCACAAGTTCTTGGAGGGCATCCTCAACGACATGCGCCGAGGTGGGCTCGTGGCGAGCCAACGAGGTCTGCGCGGCGGCTACCGTCTCGCTAAGCCGCCCGAGTCCATCAGCGTCGCGGACGTCATCCGCGTCGTCGACGGACCGTTGGTGTCGGTGCAGGGGGTGCGCCCGCCCGACCTGACGTACTCCGGCCCGGCCACGTCGCTGCTACCGCTGTGGATCGCCCTGCGGGCCAATGTCCGCCAGATTTTGGAAGGCGTCTCCCTCGCGGATGTCGTCTCCGGACAGTTGCCCTCCCACGTCATGGCACTCGCAGACGACCCGGCCGCCTGGACGAACCCTTAGCGACCAGCGGGCCGCATCCATGACCACTGTCCCGCCTGTCGATACAGGCGTGTCCACCTGATGGATCCCCCCTTGCTCACACCGCCTCGCACACGCAAGCTAATCCCTACTAAACCAATAGGGAAAGTAGGCAAGGGGGAGGCTGGCCGTGAGGGCGCTGGTTCCGTACGACCCCCGGGGGCGGCGATGAGCGGCACCGCGACCGATGCCGTCGTCGCGAGCGAGGACTTCTGGCAGCGCGTCGCCGACGAAGTCGGGGACGACCTGGCGGTCGACGCCCTCGACCGGGACAGGGCTGGCAAGCCGCCGGACGACGAGGTGGCGCGGCTGCGCGAATCCGGCTTGCCAGCCGCGCTCGTTCCGCCCGGCGCGGCGGGTGGGGGCATGGCCTGGCAGGGCGCCTGTGCCGTCATTCGCCGGATCGCCGCCGCCGACGGCTCGATGGCCGAACTCCTCGGCCGGCACTACGTGTTGTCCTGGAGCCCCCGGTTCTTCGGCGCCGCACAACGCACTGCCGCGCTGGAAGCCCTCGCCGTACGAGAACAGTGGCTGTGGGCGGGCGAGATCGGCTCGCCGGACCCGTACGGCGACCCATGCCACAACGACGAAGGCGCTTCCCTCACCCTCGTCCCCGCCACCGGCGGCTACCTGCTCAGCGGGCACCGAGCCCTGGCCACGGCGATCACCGTCGCCGACCGGCTCGTTCTGCACGCCACCTGTACCGCCACGGACGCGACGTTAGTCGTGCTCGTCGATCCGCACCGACCGGGCGTCAGCCGGAGTCTTCGGCACGACCGGTTCGGCCAGCGGCTCGCGGGTGCGGGCACCGTCCACTTCGACGACGTCGTCGTCGGCTTGGACGAGGTGGTCGGAGCGGCCGTCCGCGACGAGGACGTGGTACCACCCTTCGCCGCGCTCGCGCCCATGGCGATGCGGCTCATGCTCGCCCACGTCGCGCTTGGCATCGCGGAAGGCGCGCTGGCGGAGGCAAGGGACCTCAGCCATGTCGCGTTCCGTACCCGGCCGATCGTCAGCGGTTCGGAAACCGCCATGGGCGATCTCCTGCTGTCCTTCGGCCGACTCGCCCTTACCACCACCACCGCATCGGCGGTCATCGACCGCGCGACGGCAGCCATGGCCGGAGCGCTCGGCGCGGGTCGGGGGCTGGATCACCGGCAGTTCACGGACACGGCCGCACATGTGGCGGCCGCCGAAGCCGTCACGGTCGAGGCGGCTCTGCTCACAGGCGAGCGAGTCCTGGAACTCACCGATGCGGAAGGGCTCGACCGATACTGGCGCAACATCCGGACCCTGGTGGGCTCCAGTCCATCCGCTCCCACACTGCGCTCCATCGGCGACCACTTCCTGCACGCCGCGGGCAGCCTCTCGGCACCGTGGAGTTGACGTATGCCCCACGGGGCGACGAGTGGGCGGTTGGATCGCGGCGCCAGCCACTGTCGCTAGCCCAGGAAGCTCAACCGCACCTGCCGCTGCGGGTTGTCGACGTTGGTGTCGACGAACACCACCGACTGCCACGTGCCGAGGGCCAGTTGGCCGCCGAGCACCGGGAGGGTCGCGTGGGGGGCGACGAAGGCGGGGAGGACGTGGTCGCGGCCGTGGCCGGGGGTGCCGTGGCGGTGGTGCCAGCGGTCGTCAGCGGGGAGCAACTCCCGTAGCTGTGCGAGGAGGTCGGTGTCGCTGCCCGCGCCGGTCTCGATCACCGCGATGCCCGCGGTGGCGTGCGGGACGAACACGTTCAGCAGCCCGTCCCGGCCGCGTGCCGCCCTGGTCAGGAACGCCGCGCAGCGGTCGGTGATGTCGATCGCGGCCTCCTGGGAACCGGTGGTCAGGTCGAAGATCTCGCTGGTGAAGTCGTCGGACATGGCTCCATGATTCCCGACCGCGGAGGCGATCCGCCGGATCATGGGGGATGTGTGAGGGCGCGGAGGATATTCCGCGACGCCGCGGAACCCATGGCGAAAGCCGTGCGTTGGACAGGTCGAGGCCCTGCGGTCTCCCCCCGTCCGCAGGGCCTCACCAGTCAACCGGTGGAGTGGCGGACGAGCTCCAGCACCGGTCGCAGACCGTGCGGGCGCTGTTCCACCGGCAGTGGTGGTACGTGGAGGAACGCGCAGCCCAGAGCCGTCGCGCCGCCGTCGGCCTCCTCGCTGTCGCCGATCATCAGGACATCCTCCGGCGCCAGTGCGATCCCGTCACAGGCGATGCGGAAGATCCGTGGGTCCGGCTTCTGAACGCCGTGCTCGAAGCTGAGCACCTGCCCGTCCAGGTAGCGGTCGATGCCGTACCGGCGCAGTACCGGGCGCAGGTCCCAGCCGATGTTGCTCAGCAGCGCGACACGGATGCCGCGCTCACGCAGTTCGGCCAGCACGTCAACCGCGTCCGGGTAGGGCGTCCAGGCGTCCGGCGACATATGGCGCTCGTAGAGCACGTCATACAACTCGGGCCAGGGGAGCGCGGCTTGCCGGGCGAGACCCGTGTACGCCGCCCGGTGCCGTTCCGGGTCCAGATCACGTTCGTCCCACAGCCGCCGCAGACGCTCGGGAACGGTGTGCGGCGGGGCGCCACCGGGCAGTGCGCCGACGTGCTCCAACCGCTCGGCGTGGTACGCGATGTCCTGGTCCGCCGCCGCGATGCCCACCTGCGCCAGCGCCCCGCGCAGCCAGCGCTCGGTCGACTCGATCCTGAACAGGGTGCCGGAGAAGTCGAAGAGACAGCCCTTGATCGTCATGGCGCCAGGTTAGTGTGCCGGACTGAACCGCGGGTTGCCGCGAACGGGACACCTGTTCAGGCCAGACAGAACTCGTTGCCCTCCGGATCCTGCATCACCACCGCGTAGTTGTCGTGACCGTCCGACTCCAGTACGCGCAGCCTGGTCGCCCCGGCCTTCTCCAGCCGTGCCGCCTCGGCCTCGATGCGCTCCCTGCGGATCTCCAGCGGCACCTCGCGGCCGCCGCTGGCGCGGATGTCCAGGTGGAGGCGGTTCTTGACGGTCTTGCCCTCGGGCACCGGCTGGAACCAGATCCGCGGCCCACTGCCGCGCGGGTCCACGATGGATCCGCAGCCGCCGCCCGCCGGGTCCAACTCCCCCTCCGGCACGCCCGCGCTGCGCCAGTACGCGTTCCAGTCGGCGAAGCCGACCGGTGCGGGTTCCGCCTCGTAGCCCAGCGCTTCGGCCCAGAAGCGGACCATGACGGCCGGGTCCGCGCAGTCGAAGGTGAGTTGGAACGGTGTCATCGTCTCCTCCTGCGTCGGCCCCGTCCGGCGGTGGCCACCGCGCGTCACGCGGCGCGGGACGCCCGCCACGGGGCGAGGGCGGCAGCGGTCGCGGTGACGACGGCGGCGCCCAGCAGCCATCCGGCGAGCACGTCGGACGGCCAGTGCACCCCCAGGTACAACCGGGTGAAGCCTACGCCGAGTACCGACACCGCTCCCAGGGCCACGACAGAGGTCCACCAGCCGCCGCGCACCCCGTGCAGTCGCAGCAGCCACACCAGCGTCACACAGGCGACCGTCGCCGCCATCGCGTGGCCGGAGGGGAACGACCCGTCCGTCGCGGTGTCCAGCGGGTGCGGCCAGTGCGGGCGGCCGCGGCCGACGGCGGCCTTCACCGTCACCTCCAGCGCCCAGCCGAGGCCGCAGGCGGCCAGCGCCCACAGCGCCTGGCGGCGTTCGCGCAGCCACAGCAGCACGGCCGCCGCCGCGGCGGTGAGCAGCCGCATCGTGGTCGGCCCCCACACCCAGTTGGTGAGGTCGAGCGCGAGCCGGGTCCATCCCGGGTGGGCCAGGGCGATGCCGTGCAGTGCGGAATCGATGCGTCGATCGAGCGGCAGCGCGCCGCTGACCAGGACGAACGCCAGCGGTACGGTGAAGCCCGCGGTCAGCGCGGCGGTCCAGGCCAGGCAGCGGGTGCTGGGGGAGCGGGGGGTGGTCGGCACGGCCAGGATCGTACGAGACCGTGCTGTGGAGGCGGACGCTACGACAGGGCGCCGAGCCCCGGGCCGAAGGTCACCAACAGCGGTACGGCCGGTAGCAGCAGCGCCAGCGCCGACATCCGCATCCGGCGGCTGAGGGGCAGCCGTGGGGCCGGGTCCAGCAACCGGTGTACCCGGCCCGGGAGTTGGGCCAGCGGCGTCGGGCAGGGGCCGAATACCCCGCGGTGCTCGTTGAGTTCGACCAGCGCCAGGGCGGTGGTCAGCCGCCCGAAGCGGCGCGAGGCGACATCGTCCGCGGCCAACTCGACCAGTCGGTGCACCTGCTGGCAGAAACCTTCGAACACCGGCACCTGCGGGAAGCCCGCGGCGAGCGCGTACGCGCAGTGCAGCAGCCAGTCGTGCCGGGCCCGCGCGTGCCCCTGTTCATGTGCGAGTACGGCGTCCAACTGCCGCCCCTTGAGGCGCCGCAGAGCCGCGGTGGTGATCACCAACTGCGGCTGCGGACCGGACAGCCACCAGGCGTCGGGTCGGCCGCCCTCCAGCACCACCAGGCGTTCGCCGTCGGAGGGGAGTTCGCCGGGCAGCCTCGGGGAG
Organism: Streptantibioticus rubrisoli; assembly: GCF_024436055.1. Lineage (GTDB taxonomy): Bacteria > Actinomycetota > Actinomycetes > Streptomycetales > Streptomycetaceae > Streptantibioticus_A > Streptantibioticus_A rubrisoli. Next base: position 213,991 of record NZ_JANFNH010000004.1, read on the forward strand.
CGTACGAGGAGTTCTCCGCGCCGCTGGCGGCGCCGTGCGCGGGCGCCGCGCACCTCGCGGGTGAGCATGGCCGCCGACCACGCCCCGCCGCAGGCCAGCAGCGCCGCGAGGGTTCCCGCCCACGGGCCGTACGCGGAGAGCTCGTAGGCGTCCACCACGCCGTGCGGCGCGAGCGCGAACAGGTGCCAGCGCACCGTGGGTGACGCCGCGGAAGCGCACAACGCCATGGCCAGGACGCAGCACAGCAGCACGGAGGCGACCACGCACTGCCACACCCACAGGGCCAGCACTGGTTCCCGGTCCGGCCAGTCGGCCCTGCACAGCAGGCGTGGTGCCACTGCCGCCGCAAGTGCGCCGAGAACCAGCAGCACGAACGGGACCGTCATGGCGCACACACTAAGGCGCCGAGCTACCGATGGGTACGGTCATGGCGGGAAGGTGAGCTACGCCTCACGGCGGGTGGTCCGGCATCTTCGGAGGTCCCGCCGGGCAGGGACCGGGTTGGGTGGTTTCCGGGGCCTTCGCCCCATGTCTTAGGGGGGTGGGGGTCCCGGGGCGACGGATCCCACCCTCGGCTTCGCCGTCGGCGCCTCACATCGTCAGGAGCATGGCGAGCATGCCGATGCTCAGTGAGATCCGGCAGGCCGTGGCCAACCCGGGAGCGGCCAGCAGCGCGGTAGTCGGTGCTGCCTGCGTCTCGGGAGCCGCTGCGGGGAGCATGCGGGCCGCCGTCCACAGGGCGTAGGCCGCGAAGTAGCACAGGAGCAGCGCGGTCAGCGCGGGGATGCCCGGCGTGCCGTGGGACATGTCCGCCATGCCGTCGGAGGCGTGCGACGGCACGGCCATGAGCAGGGCCGTGTAGACCATGGCCGCCGCCTCCAGGGCGTGGTGCGCGCGATGGGGTTCACGGCGGACGAGTATGACGGAGCGTATGGCGATCAGGCCGAAGGCCGCGGCGAACAGCGGTGGCCCCCAGGCCGGTTCGCGCAGGGCGGCACTGGGGACGGCCATCACGGCCATGCCGAGGCCCATGACGCCCTCGTCCCGCGCGGTGCGCCGCTCGCCCGGCGCGGCGGCGCACCCCGCTCTCGTACGCAGCAGGCACGAGACCCCCGTGGCCGAACCGATCACCACCAGCAGCCAGCCCACCAACGGCGGTCCGTGCATGGTGCCCCTCCCCGGTTCGCGCCGCCCCCTCAAAGAGGCTGCCCGCGAGGGTGGGCGCACACCCTGGCGCACGGTGGTACGGCAGGCGCGTGGAAGGGGCGCGCACCGCGCGCCGCTACGTGCCCGGCCGGTACCGGATCGGATGGTCCTCCGGCACCTCCACCACACAGATCCGCACACCGTCCGGATCGGCGATCCACATCTCGATCAGCCCCCACGGCTCACGCTTCGGCTCGCGCAGCACCCGCACACCGCGCCCCGCCAGGCGCTCGCGGGCCGCCTCGGCGTCCGGCACCTGAAGCCACAGCTCCACCCCCGGGGCAGGGGGCGCGTCGGCGTGGCCGGAGACCTCCAGATAACCGCCGCCCAGGAAGAACACCGTGCCGCGTTGCGGGCCCTCGCCGAACTCGCGGTAGATGGCCAGACCCAGGTCATCGCGGTAGAACGCGCGGGACCGCTCCAGATCGGTGGGCCGCAGCAGGACGCGGCTGCTCAGTACGTTGACCATGGGGCGGACGATACGCGCCGGGTTACCCTCGGAACCGTTCGCCACCCGCGCGTCGGAGAGGATTCGCGCCACCATGACCATGCCTGCCCCCGTCTTCCGTACCGCGACGCCGACCGACGTACCGGCTCTGGTGGAGCTCATCGAATCCGCGTACCGCGGTGACTCCAGCCGTGCCGGATGGACGACGGAGGCTGACCTGCTGGACGGGCAGCGCACCGATCCGGAAGGTGTCGCCCAGGTGGTCAACGGCGCCGACAGCCGGATGGTGGTGGTCGAGGACGACGGCGAGCCGATCGCCTGCTGCCAGCTCGAACGCCGCGACGGGCACGCCTACTTCGGGATGTTCGCGGTCCGGCCGTCCCGGCAGGGCGACGGCCTCGGCAAGCTGATCATCGCCGAGGCGGAGCGTTTCGCCCTGGAGGAGTGGGGCGTGGATGAGATGCGGATGACGGTGATCTCGGTGCGGGACGACCTGATCGCCTGGTACGAGCGGCGTGGCTACCGGCGCACCGGTGAGATGACCCCGTTCCCCTACGGCGACGAGCGGTTCGGGGTGCCGCGCCGCGACGACCTGCAATTCGAGCTGCTGGTCAAGAAGTTGGGCTAGCGCGCCGCGGCAGCCGGGCCTGCAGCCGCCCAACCTCGACGATCCGGCGCAGGAAGTGCCGCGTCCGCTCCTCGCGCGGCGCGCCGAACACCTGCTGCGGCGCGCCGCGTTCCAGCACCACCCCGCCGTCAGGCCGTCTTCACAGGAATGAGCGGGATGCCAGCCATCTGCGTGAAGATCGCTCTCGCGGGCGCCGGGTCCGGCGGCTCACGTGCGGTCAGCAGCCGTCGGCTTGGCCATCGTTGGTGTACCAGACGAACTCGCCGTTGCCTGCGCTTTGGGCCCCCGCGTACCGGTCAACGTCGAACCAGGCGTCCCAGCGCTTTTGGGACCAGTTCGCGTTGTAGCCGATGAGGTGGATGCAGCCATGCCAATACCAGCCGTTGAAGTAGGTGTTCGCCCCTGGCGTGTCCCAGCAGTGTCCAGTCCAGGTCTCACGCTGGTTGACGCCGCCGATGCAGACGTGCGACGTGATGTGCCGAGCGTCGTAGAAGGCGATCCGGTAGTTGTTCTCCCGCCAGCTGGCGCCGGCAGCGCTGGCCGGGCGGGTTGACGCCGCGCTGTGTGCCGACGCAGATGCCGCGGCTGCCGGACCGGCGGCCGTCGCCTGAGCGGGCGCTGTCATGCCCAGGGTGGCCAGGCCTGCGAGGGTCGTGGTGGCTGCGAGCGCGGTCATGCGCTTGCGGAGGTTCATGGCTGCGTTCCCTCCCGGTTCGGTCCTGGTGACCGTTTCAGTGGAGCTGACCCTAGGACCGGGTTGGTGGCCTCGTCGTCGTGCCGCGGGTGGAGCTCTGGGTAAACCAGGGGTTGGTCCGCGGCGGGGTGTAACGCGCTGGTTTACGGCGGGGCGCGGGGTGTGTCGCCGCGGATGTGGCCGACCCGGCTGTACGGGCGGCCGGTGGACACGCCGCCGGACATCAGCGGGTGGGAGCCGAGCCAGGCGGCGTGACGGGGCGCGTTCTCGTCCGGGCGTAATGGCCGTGTGCGCCCTACCCGCGGGGCTCCTCCAGCACGGGTTGACTGGGCGTCTCCGGGAGGCTGGCACCGGCAAGCGTCAACTGCCCACGTCAGCACGGTCGTTGATCGTATGTCGGACGTTCGTGAACGCCGCGCTTCGGCTTCCGGGCGCTTGGCGTGCTTGGGGTGCTGGGCGTGCTTGGGGTGCTGGGCGTGCTTGGGGGACTCGGGGGGACTTGCCGCGAGAAGGGCCTCAGCGGCCAGCGGCTACCGCCCGCTTGATGTCGGGTACGTCGGTCGCCGCGCCGTCCAGGCCCAGCGCGCGGGCCAGGGCGAGATCGTTCGGGGTGTTGACGGTCCAGGCCATCACCTGGATGTCCGCGGCGTGGCAGCGCTCCACCACGTCCAGGCTGAGCTTGCGCAGCTCAAGGCTGACGAGTCGGGCGCCCACCGCCTGCGCCCGGGAGACCAGGTCCGGGCCGGTGCGTCCGGCGACCAGTACGGTGCGCGCCTCGGGCAGCAGCTGCCGTACCTCCCACAGCGCCTCGTCGTGGAAGGAGAGCACCGAGACCCGCCCCAGCAGCGCCCGTTCGCGCAGCAGCTCGGCGAGCACCCGGGCCGCCGCCACGTCCTTGATCTCGGCCTGCACGGGCAACCGGGGCACCGCGTCCAGCACCTCCTCGAACACGGGCACCCGCTCGCCCTGACCGGCGTCGAGCTGGCGCAGTTCGGCGAGGGTGAAGTCCTTGATGGCGCCGCTGCCGTCGGTGGTCCGGTCGACCGTCTCGTCGTGCATCACAACCAGTGCGCCGTCCTTGCTCAGGTGCAGGTCGAGTTCGATGCCGTCCAGGCCCTCGCGGTGGGCGCGGACGAACGAGCGCAGGGTGTTCTCCGGCTCGACGCCCATGACGCCGCGGTGGCCGATGGTGAAGAAAGACACGGTGCTACTGCCCTTGGGTCCGGCTTGTCGTGGTGCGCGGTTGCGTGTGGCGAGCCTAGTGGGCAGCGGTGTCGGTGGGGAGAATGCCCGGCGATCAACGGGTGTACCGGCCGCTACCCGGACGAACTTCTTCACAAACTTCTGTCAGCCTGCGGCAACACAGGAAAAACATCGGTCAGGTGGCGGCCTCGCAGGATAATTGTGTGAGAAGCCTCTTGAGGGAAAGAACTTCAGACGGATACGGTGTCTTAACGCAAGGTTCTCCTGTGGAGGAGGGGTCATGAGGGAAAATCTTCTGTCTGTCGCGACGGGTGGTGCCGACGGCGTCGTGCAGCACCCGTCGTGGGCAGTGCTGAAGACGGCGGTCGAGACCATTCGGCCGTGGCAGGAGAAGGACGGTTCCATCGACCTCTCCGCCGACGACGCGCCGGACCGCTCGGCGGTGGAAGCCGAGGTGGCGCGCGTGATCGCCGCCGTGGAGGACCTCGCGCCACTGCTGCCGCACGACGCCGCGTACCACGCCGCGCTCGTGGCGGACCTGCGCCGCTGGGCCGAGAGCGGCTTCGGGGTGCCGGACTTCCTTGACTCCCTGCTGGCCTTCCAGCCCGCCGCCGACCGCCGGGACGGCCTGGAGCACCTGGTCGTCTTCGCGATGTACACCCAGAACGGCAACCCGAACCGCAACCTCGAAGCGGTCGCGCTGCGCGTGGTGTGGCCCGAGTGGCTCGGCGAGCTGGAGCGCACCCGCTACGACAACCCCATGTTCGTGCCCATCACCTTCCAGGACTTCACCAGCGGCTACGACACCAACTCGGCCGTGCTGTTCCCGGAGACGGTCGCGGTACGCGAGGTGCCGGAACGGTTCTCCTGGGGCGGCATCTTCTGCGACCGCGAAGCCGCCCGATTCCGCAAGGTCACCGACGCCGCGGTGCGCACGCTCGGCCTCGAACTGCCCGAGGACGCCGCCCGGCTCATCGCCGACCAGGAGCTCGCCCAGCAGACGTTCGTGCTGTGGGACCTGATCCACGACCGCACGCACAGCCACGGCGACCTGCCCTTCGACCCCTTCATGATCAAGCAGCGCGCCCCGTTCTGGATGTACGGGCTCGAAGAGCTGCGCTGCGACCTGACCGCCTTCAAGGAAGCCGTGAAGCTGGAGGCCGAGGGCTACGAGCACGGCCGCTACGTGCAGTACGCGATCCTCTTCGACCGTCTCTTCCGGTTCCCGGTCACCGGTGACCGGGTGCGCAACTACGACGGTCTCGGCGGGCAGCTGCTCTTCGCGTACCTGCACAAGCACGACGCGGTCCGCTGGACCGACAACACCCTGCGCATCGACTGGCCACGGGCCACCGAGGCCACCAAGCGGCTGTGCGCCGAGATCGAGAAGCTCTACCGGGACGGCATCGACCGGCCCAAGCTGGTCCACTGGCTCGCCGCCTACCAGCTGGTATCCAGCCATCTGGCCCCGCACCCGGCGTCCCGTTGGGCCAAGGGCGCGGACGCCCTGGACCTCACTCAGCCGCCGCGCAAACTCGTGGACGACGTGCTTCCGGACGAATTCCCGCTCAGCATGTTCTATGAGGCACTGGCGAAGAAGCTGCGTGATGTGATCGCCTCGACCAAGGGGATCACGGCGGACAGCGCGGTTCGGGTGGCCGCGTGACCCCGGTGGCGGCCAAGGAGGCGGAGGCGATGGCAGTGGGCAACAACAACGGACCGCTGAGCGGTGCGGTGATCGCGGTGGCCGGGGCGGGCGGACCCGCCGGCAAGGCGACACTGCGGCACCTGGCGGAGCAGGGCGCGCAGGTGGTGGCCGCGGACGCCGACCCGGAACGGCTGGCGGAGGCGGTCGACGCGGCCCGCTACGCCGCGGGCGGCGCCTACGTCACCGGCGAGACGGTCGACCTGCTCGACCCGGCCGCCGCCCGCGACTGGGCGGACCGCACCGAGAAGCAGTACCGCCGCATCGACGGCCTGGTCCACCTGGTGGGCGGCTGGCGCGGCTCCGCGACCTTCCCGGAGACCAAGCTGGAGGACTGGACGGTCCTGAACGACCTGCTGGTCCGTACCGTCCAGCACACCTCGCTCGCCTTCCACGACGCCCTGGTGCGCAGCCCCACCGGCCGCTATGTGCTGATCAGCCAGTCCGGCGCGGCCAAGCCCACCGCGGGCAACGCCGCCTACGCCGCCGCCAAGGCCGCCGCCGAGGCGTGGACGCTCGCCCTCGCCGACTCCTTCCGCAAGGCGGGCGGCGACAGCGGTCCGGTCGCCGCGGCCTCGATCATCGTGATCAAGGCGCTGGTGCACGATGAGATGCGAGCCCAGAAGCCCGACGCCAAATTCGCCGGATTCACCGATGTCAACGAGCTGGCCAAGGCCATCGCGGACGTCTGGACCCGGCCCGCAGCAGAAGTGAACGGAACCCGCCTGTGGCTGACGCCCCAACCGTGACAGAACAGCACGCCACCGACGCCGTCCGGCGGCACGACCCGCACGCGCGCGCCTTCGCCAGTGACAACTACGCGGGCGCGCACCCTGAGGTGCTGGCCGCACTCGCCCTCGCCAACGGCGGCCATCAGATCGCCTACGGCGAGGACGAGTACACCGCGCATCTGCAGGAGGTCTTCCGCCGCCACTTCGGCCCGCGCGCCGAAGCGTTCCCGGTCTTCAACGGCACCGGAGCCAACGTCACCGCGCTACAGGCGGTCACCAACCGCTGGGGCGCGGTGATCTGCGCCGCCACCTCCCACATCAACGTGGACGAGTGCGGCGCGCCGGAGCGCGTCGGCGGGCTGAAACTGCTGCCGGTGGCCACCGAGGACGGCAAGCTCACCCCCGAACTGATCGACACCGAGGCCTGGGGCTTCGACGACGAGCACCGCGCCCAGCCGCAGGTCGTCTCGATCGCCCAGACCACCGAGCTGGGCACCTGCTACACCCCGCAGGAGATCCGGGCGATAGCCGAACGGGCCCATGAACGTGGGATGTTGGTGCATCTCGACGGCGCCCGGCTGTCAAACGCCGCGGCCACACTGGGCGTTCCGTTCGCGGAGTTCACCAGCGACGTGGGCGTGGACATCCTCAGCTTCGGCGGCACCAAGAACGGCCTGCTGTTCGGTGAGTGCGTCGTCGTGCTCAACCACGACCGGGTGCCGACCGCGACGATGAAGTACCTGCGCAAGCTGTCCATGCAGTTGGCGTCCAAGATGCGCTTCGTCTCGGTACAGTTCGAGGCGCTGCTCGCCGGCGACCTGTGGCTGCGCAGCGCCCGGCACGCCAACGCCATGGCGACCCGGCTCGCGGCGGCCGTCTCCGGCATCGACGGGGTGACGGTGGTGCGGCCGGTGCAGTCCAACGCGGTCTTCGCGACCATGCCCCTAGAGGTCACCGAGCGGCTGCAGAAGCGCTTCCGCTTCTACACCTGGAACCAGGCGACCGGCGAAGTGCGGTGGATGTGCTCGTTCGACACCACCGAGGCGGATGTGGACGCCTTCGCGGCGGCGGTCGCCGAGGAGATGGCGGCGGCGTAGTCCGGCGCGGGGATGTGGCCGGTTCGGCGCGGCCGGGCTCTGGCGTGGCCGCTCGCCGTCGCGGCTCAGGCAACGCCCTATGCCCGGCCCGCTGTCGAAGCGGCCGCATCCTCGGCGGTAGGCGCCGTGCCGCCCAGGTGGGCGGGGAGCCACCAGGCGCCGTGGGCGTCCTTCGGGCGGACCGGGTACGCCTGTTGGGCCGACTCCAGCAACTCCTGTACGCGGCAGCGCAGTCGCTCGGTGAGCGACTCGGCGTTCTCCTCGGGCGCCGCGGTCAGCGGCGCACCGACCCGTAGCGTGATCGGGAAGCGGTGCCTGCCGAGCCGCCGCGGGCGGCCCTTCGTCCACATCCGCTGGGTGCCCCACAACGCCATCGGCAGCAGCGGAACGCCCGCCTCCTGAGCCAGCCGTGCGGCACCGGACTTGAAGCTCTTGAGCGTGAACGAACGGGAGATCGTCGCCTCGGGGAAGACCCCGATGATCTCGCCGGACCGCAGCGCCCGCAGCGCGTTCTCGTACGCGTGCACCCCGCGCTCCCGGTCCACCGGAATGTGCTTCATCGCCCGCATCAGCGGCCCGGAGACCTTGTGCCGGAAGACCGACTCCTTGGCCATGAAACGCACCAGACGCTTCGCGGGGCGGGCGGCCAACCCGCAGAAGACGAAGTCCAGATAGCTGATGTGGTTGCTGACCAGCACCGCGCCGCCGCGCCGCGGCACATGCTCGGTACCCGCTATGTCGAAGCGCAGGCCCTGCACCTGGAACATGGTGCGGGCGAAGCCGATGACCGGCGGGTACACGAGTTCAGCCACGTCGGGGACACCTCTCGGGTCGGCGGTTACGCGGCCGTAGGTATCAGGGCCGTCGCAGGATGGTGCCCCGTCAACGCGTGCGTTGTCATCCGCAGTGCCCGCAATCCGGGGAGATTCTTCTCACGTGGCGGCCCGACGCGGCCGTACGCGCACTTCGCGGCCATCGCGGTGGCCGAACGTCGCGTCGCGGAACGCGGCGGCCCGGTGTGCCCGCTGCCGGGGCCGGGAATCATCGCGGGTCCGGTGAACGCTGCACTCGTGCGAGAGGGGAAGATGGTGCCGGTGGCGGGACGGAAGGGACGCGGATGCGGGAGAAGGACGGGGCGCGGTGGCTGACGGCGGCCGAGATCGGTGAGCCGCTCGGCGCGCGGGCCACGCTGGTCCAGTTCTCCAGTGCCTTCTGCGCGCCCTGCCGGGCCACCCGTCGCACGCTGACCGAAGTGGCCGCCATGGTCGACGGGGTGGCGCATGTGGAGATCGACGCCGAAGCCCATCTCGACCTGGTACGCAGACTGTCGGTGGCGAGGACGCCGACCGTCTTCGTGCTCGACGCCCGAGGTGTGATCACGCGGCGCGCCACCGGCCAGCCGCGCAAGGCGGATGTGATCGCGGCGCTCGGTGCGGTGGTGGAGGCGTGAACCGACCGATGCCGGAGCCCGCCGTGATCCACATCCCATATACGGAACCGCCCTTGACGCAGCGCCTCCTGAATCGACAGCCTGACGTTATGTCGAAGGGTGTCCTTCTCCATGAGCGAGCCGACGTCGACTCCGGTCGGCACGCCGATGCGCGTTGTCCGGGCCGTTGAGCACCTCTGACGGCCATTCAGTTCCGGCTCGACCGCGTCAGAAGGACAACTCCATGACTGCCTCGACCGATCTCGGTTCCGCCGCCTCCGCGACCGATGTCTTCCGCTCGGTCTTCCGACGGCACGCCGCCGGGGTCGCGGTGATCACGGCGGCCGGTGCCCGGCCGGTCGGCTTCACCGCCACCTCGCTCACCTCCGTCGCCGCGGAACCCCCGCTGCTCTCCTTCGGCATCAGCGTCGGCTCGTCGAGTTGGCCGACGGTGTCCGCGGCCGAGTACGTCGGTGTGCATGTCCTCGGTGAACACCAGGAGGAGTTGGCCGCGACGTTCGCCCGCAGCGGCGCGGACCGGTTCGGGCCGCCCACCGTCTGGCGCGGCGGCCCGCACGGTGTGCCGCTGCTGGACGGTGTCTGCGCATGGCTGGTGTGCCGGGTGGTGGGCCGCGTCCCAGCCGGTGACCACCGGATAGTGGTGGCCGAGGCCGTGCACGGCGATCCGCACGGTCCCGGCCGCCCGCTGCTGTACCACCAGGGGCGCTTCAACGCCCTGCGGCACTGAAACCTCCCCGCTGCGACCCACTGCCGGGCGTCGGCAAGGTCACAGTTCAACGGCCTTGCGGAGTGGGAATCGGCCGAGTGTACTGGCGAGTAATATTTCGGTTGGAGCGCCTAGCAGTCCCCGGCCGAAAGACGCCGTCGAAGGCGCCTATGCTGCCTTCACAGGGCAGTTACTGGGTTCCACGGCCCACGACGCCGGTGCTGGTGTCGCGGCCCGGACCGCCGAACCGATGCAGTAGGAGAGCAGGCGTGAGCTTGAGGATCGTAGTCGCTGTGAAGTACGTGCCCGACGCCACGGGCGACCGTCACTTCGCCGAGGACCTGACCACCGACCGCGACGCCGTGGACGGCCTGCTGTCGGAGCTGGACGAGTACGCGGTCGAGCAGGCGCTGCAGATCGCCGAGGAAGCCGACGACGCCGAGATCACCGTGCTGACCGTCGGCCCCGAGGACGCCAAGGACGCCCTGCGCAAGGCGCTGTCCATGGGCGCCGACCAGGCCGTGCACGTGGAGGACGACGCCCTGCACGGCACCGACGCGCTTGGCACCTCGCTGGTGCTGGCCAAGGCCATCGAGCACGTCGGCTACGACCTGGTGGTGTGCGGCATGGCCTCCACCGACGGCACCATGGGCGTCGTCCCCGCGATGCTCGCCGAGCGCCTCGGCGTCCCGCAGGTCACGCTGCTGTCCGAGGTCAAGGTCGAGGACGGCAAGGTCACCGGCCGCCGTGACGGCGACGCCGCCAGCGAGCAGCTCGAGGCGTCGCTGCCCGCAGTGGTGTCCGTGACCGACCAGTCGGGCGAGGCCCGCTACCCGTCATTCAAGGGCATCATGGCCGCTAAGAAGAAGAAGGTCGAGTCGCTCGACCTGTCGGACCTCGGCATCGAGGAGGACGAGGTCGGCCTCGCCGGTGCCTGGACCAAGGTCGACAGCGCGGCCGAGCGCCCGGCCCGCACCAAGGGCACGATCATCACGGACGAGGGCGAGGGCGGCAAGCAGCTTGCCGCGTTCCTCGCGGAGCAGAAGTTCATCTGAGCCGCCGAGCCGCCTTCCCAACGCCCCTTTCTTTCACGTGCAGGAGAGCAATCCCATGGGTGAAGTCCTCGTCTACGTCGACCACGTGGACGGCGCCGTCCGCAAGCCGACCCTCGAACTGCTGACCCTGGCCCGCCGGATCGGCGAGCCCGTCGCCGTGCACCTCGGCGCGGGTGCCGACACCGCCGCGGCCACCCTGGCCGAGCACGGCGCCGCCAAGGTGCTCGCCGCCGACCTCCCGGTGTTCGCCGAGTACCTGGTGGTACCCAAGGTGGACGCCCTGGAGCAGGCCGTCGCCGCCGTCTCGCCGATCGCCGTCCTCGTACCGTCCTCCGCCGAGGGCAAGGAGATCGCCGCCCGCCTCGCGGTGCGCCTCGGCTCCGGCATCATCACCGACGCGGTGGACCTGGAGGCCGGCGAGGACGGTCCGGTCGCCACGCAGTCGGTGTTCGCCGCGGCGTTCACCACCAAGTCCCGGGTCACCAAGGGCGTTCCGGTGATCACCGTCAAGCCCAACTCGGCCGCCCCGGAGGTCGCCCCGGCCGCGGGCACCGTGGAGCAGCTGGCGGTGACCGTGGGCGAGAAGTCCACCGGCACCAAGGTCGTCTCGCGCACCCCGCGCGAGTCCACCGGCCGCCCCGAGCTGACCGAGGCCGCGATCGTGGTCTCCGGCGGTCGCGGTGTCAACGGCGCCGAGAACTTCAAGGTCATCGAGGACCTCGCCGACTCGCTCGGCGCGGCCGTCGGTGCCTCCCGTGCCGCGGTGGACGCCGGTTGGTACCCGCACAGCAACCAGGTCGGCCAGACCGGCAAGTCCGTCTCGCCGCAGCTGTACATCGCCTCCGGTATCTCCGGCGCGATCCAGCACCGGGCGGGCATGCAGACCTCGAAGACCATCGTGGCCATCAACAAGGACCCCGAGGCCCCGATCTTCGAGTTGGTCGACTACGGCGTGGTCGGCGACCTCTTCGAGGTCGTCCCGCAGCTGACCGAGGAGGTCAAGGCCCGCAAGGGCTGACCGTCCGTGCCGAGGGGCCACGCGGAACGCTCCGCGTGGCCCCTTCGTGCTGTTCCGGTTTGCGCTGTTCAGGCCTGGCGCATGGCCTGGTCCAGATCCTCGTAGAGGTCCTCCACGTCCTCCAGGCCCACCGACACCCGCAGGATCGAGGCGTTCGGCTTGGCCTCCGCCGCCACCGGGCGGTGGGTGAGCGCCGCCGGGTGCTGGATCAGCGTGTCCACACCGCCCAGCGACACCGCGTGCGTGATCAGCTGGCAGCCCGCCGCCGTCGCGGCCGCCGCACGGTAACCGCCGCGCACGGCAAGGGAGATGACCGCGCCCGGGCCGGACATCTGACGGCCTATCAGGCCAGCTGGGTCGCACTCGGGCAGGCCGGGGTAGAAGGCCCGCTCGACGGCGGGGTGTTCGGCCAGCCGGGCCGCCAACTTGTGTGCCGACGCGGACTGGTGGCGGATCCGCAGTGGCAGCGTCTGCAGGCCGCGGTGCAGCAGGTACCCGGCCAGGGGGTGCAGGATGCCGCCGGTCAGGGCGCGTACCGGGCGCAGCCGCCGTGCCCACTCGGCGTTCGTCGCCACCACTCCGGCGAGCACGTCGCCATGGCCGCCGAGGTACTTCGTCGCGCTGTGCACCACCAGCGTGGCGCCGTGCCGGGCGGGTTGCTGGAGCACGGGCGTGGCGAAGGTGTTGTCCACCAGCAGTGGCACATCCCCGCACCGCTCGGCCACGGCGGCCAGGTCGACCAGCTCCAGGGTGGGGTTGGCCGGAGTCTCCACGACCACCAGACCGGTGTCGGGGCGCAGCGCCTCGGCGATCCGGTCCGGCTGCGCCCAGGTCACCTCGGTGCCCAGCAGTCCGGTGGCCAGCAGGTGGTCCGTGCCGCCGTACAGCGGGCGGACGGCCACCACATGGCCCTTGCCCTCGGCGCGGGCGGCGAGCACGCAGGCGGTGATGGCGGCCATGCCGGAGGAGAAGGCCACCGCCTCGGCGCAGCCCTCCAGCTCGGCCAGTGCCTCCTCGAACCGGGCGGTCGTCGGGTTCCACAACCGCTGGTAGACGTGGCTGCCGCCGTCGAACGGAGTGCCGCCGGTCGCCAGTGCCTCGTAGCTCTCGCCGCCGATCTCGACGTCCGGCAGCGGGTTGGTCGTCGACAGGTCGACGGGCGGCACATGCACGCCCAGTGTGCGCAGGTCCCCGCGTCCGGCGTGTACGGCGGCGGTGTCCGGGCGAAGTGCGGTCGGCTGCATTGGCGGTCCTCTGTCTGCGGTTTTCGGGCTGCGGTGGTTCTTTTGGCCTGCGGTGATGTGCGGCCTGCGGCGGTGCGCGGCCTGCGGCGGTGCGCGGCTCGGGCCATGGTGAAGAAAACGGCGCCTGGAGTGGTGGGACGTCGCAGATAATTCGCGGATCGGCCGGTGGGCCTTGGCAATGTGCGGTGTCAAGGGTCATTCTCGGCCGTATGCCGAAGAATCAGCAGGGCGATGACCTCGGGCCGGTCGACCGTGCGATCCTGGGCCTGCTGGCCCAGGACGCCCGGATGCCCAACAGTGCCATCGCGGCGGCGGTCGGCGTCGCGCCGTCCACCTGTCTGGCCCGAGTCCGCTCGCTGCGTGAGCGCGGGGTGATCCGTGGGTTCCGGGTGGAGCTCGATCCCGAGGCGCTCGGGCTCGGCATCCAGGCGATGATCTCCGTCCGGCTGCACTCGCACCGCAGGGACCAGGTGGATCGTTTCGTACGGGAGGTGCCGCGGCTGCCCGGTGTGGTGGAGCTGTTCCATGTCTCGGGGGCCGATGACTATCTGCTACGGGTGGCGGTACGGGACTCCGACGGGCTGCGGGACTTCGTCCTCGACCACCTCACCACGCATCCCGCTGTGCAGCACACCGAGACCAGTCTCATATTCGGGCACATCCGGGGGCGGCTGCTGTCGCCTGACTGAGCTGGGCCGTTGGCCGTTGGCCGTTGGCCGTTGGTCGTCGGTGTGGGTTGTGATGTGGGCCGTTCGCCGATGTGGGCGTTGATGTGGTTCGTCGGCGTGCGGTGTTGGGCTTGGTCTTGGGTGTGGGGCATTGACGTTGGTCAGGAGGCGCTGGGAAACTCCGCCTGGCGGAGTTGATTTTTCGGTTTGCGGAATCGCGTGGAGGGTGTCGGATGGGTTCGGACGGTGTACCTGTGGCGACCAGCCTGTCGGCGGCGGTGCGGGAGAGTGTCGGCGCTTCCCTCGCGGGGGTTGACGCGGAGCTCGCCCGTCGCTATCCGGGGGATCCCGGTACTCGGCAGCCGGTGCACACCGTCTATGTGCCCGCCGATGTCTTCGCCGCCGACACCGTGCGGATGTGGGGGGAGCAGGCGCTCGACCTGCTTGACCGGTGTGCGCCTGATGCCAGGGAGTTCGCCGCCGCGCTGGGGCTGTCCGACGAGCTTGCCGCGCAGGTCTACGAGCGGGTGCGGGCCAAGCTGAGGCGCGAGCCGGTTGAGGATCTGCGGATCGACTTCGAGGACGGGTACGGTTCGCGGCCTGATGCGGAGGAGGACGCTGCGGCGGCTCGCGCGGCGCGGCTGGTCTGCGACGCGGTGGCCGAGGGCGGTGCGCCGCCGTACGTCGGGATCCGCGTCAAGTGCATGGAGGCCGGGGTTCGGGATCGCGGGATCCGGACGCTGGACGTCTTCCTGACCGCGTTGATGGCGGCGGGTGGGCTGCCTGATGGGCTGGTTCTCACCTTGCCCAAGGTGACCTTTCCCCAGCAGGTTTCCGCGATGGTGCGGCTGTGCGAGGAGTTCGAGAAGGCACACGGGCTTGAGCCCGGGCGGATCGGCTTCGAGATCCAGATCGAGACCACCCAGGCGATTCTCGGACCGGACGGCACCGCGACCGTCGCGCGACTGATCGACGCGGCGGAGGGGCGGGCCACCGGGCTGCACTACGGGACGTTCGACTACAGCGCGGCGTGCGGGGTGAGCGCGGCCTACCAGTCCATGGACCATCCCGTCGCCGATCACGCCAAGGCCGTGATGCAGGTCGCCGCGGCGGGTACCGGGGTGCGGCTGTCGGACGGTTCCACGAACGTGTTGCCGGTTGGCGGCGGCGAACAGGTGCGTGACGCTTGGCGGTTGCACTACGGGTTGGTACGCAGGTCGCTGGCTCGGGCCTACTACCAGGGGTGGGACATGCATCCCGGGCAGCTACCGACCCGGTACGCGGCCGTTTACGCCTTCTACCGCGAGGGGTTCGTGGCCGCGGCGGAGCGGCTTGCGGCGTATGTCGCTCGGGCGTCCAGCGATGTCATGGACGAGCCTGCTACGGCGCGGGCGCTCAGTGGGTACCTGCTGCGGGGGGTTGAGTGCGGGGCCGTTGACCTCTCCGAGGTCACGGCTGTGGCGGGGGTGGGGCATGAGGGGTTGCTGGGGTTGCGGTGAGGCGGGTCCGTCGCGGCCTGCGGTTGGGGGGCCGGGGGCGGGGGCTCCGGGCCCCCGCCCCCTCACGTGGTCGTGCGTCTGCGAGGCGTGGTCATTTGGTCTGCAACGGCGTGCGTGCGTTCCGTTTGGATCGCTGCAGGTTGGGGTTGGTGTCTCTCCCCGGCCCTGTGCTTCCTCGACCCGCGACGAGCTGTGCGCAACGGCAAGGGGCGGGCTGCGGCGAAGCGGGGCTGGCGGGTTATTTCCTTAACGTCAGTGCTGGAGGGCGGGTAGTTCGCCGGAGCCGCGGGGGATGAGGCGGCCCGGCAACTCGACGCGTTGTGGGGGTGCCGTGTCTCCGTCCAGGCGGCGGAACAGCAGTTCCGCCGCGGTTCGGCCGAGGCGAGCTGGGTCCTGCGCTATCACCGTGACGCCCGGCCGGAGCAGGTCCGCGAGTTCGAAGTCGTCGAAGCCCACGAGCGCGATCGGACGGTCGTGCTCGGACAGGACCCGCACCGCGGTGACCGTCACCCGGTTGTTGCCGGAGAACAGCGCGGTGATGGCCTCCGGGCCGGATGCCATGCGTTCCAGTTCGGCCCGTACTCGCTCCGGCGCGGTGCCGCCCATCGACACCCACTCTTCGCGCACGGCGAGGCCGTGCGCGGCCATCGCCTCGCGATAACCCCGAACGCGTTCGTCCGCGGTGTGGATGTGCGGACGGTCCCCGATGAAGCCGATCCGCCGGTGGCCGTGCGCGATCAGATGGGCGACCGCGGTCCGGGCACCGCCCGCGTTGTCGGTGAGCACCGCGTCCGCCTCGATCCGGCTCGCGGGGCGGTCAACGAAGACGGTGGCGATGCCTGCGGCGATCTCCGGTTCGAGGTAACGGTGGTCATCGCTGGCCGGAACGATCACCAGGCCGTCCACCCTGCGGGCGCACAGTGCCAGCGCCAACTCCTCCTCTCTTTCGGGGACTTCGGCGCTCGAACCCGCGAACAGCAGGCTGCCGTTGGCTCGGGCGACCTCCTCGACGGCGCGGCTGAGCGGCGAGTAGAACGGGTCGGCGAGGTCCTCCAGGACCAGGCCGATGCTGGCGGTACGGCCCTTGCGGAGGATGCGCGCGCTGTCGTTCCGGCGGAAGCCGAGTGCCTCTATCGCGGCACGGACCCGGGACTCGGTGTCGGCGGTGACGCCGGGCTCGCCGTTGACCACACGGGAGACGGTCTTCAGGCCGACGCCCGCTCTGGCAGCCACGTCCTTCATCGTCGGGCGGCTGCCGTACCGTACGGCGGTCGTGGCGGGGCGGGCGGCGGAGCGGGAGTCGGGCACGGGCGGCAGTCCTGTCGTCGAGCGCACGGGGTAACGTGAGCCTAGGGCTAGACAACGTTGTCAACAAGGGCCAGACTACTCTGGCTCGCCACCGCCCTGAGCTCGCACCCGCAGGGGATGCCAACGTGGACAAGGGAGACACCGTACCGATGCACAGCGAAGGCGCCGCAGTGCGGGTCCCGGCCGTCGAAGGGCCGGTTGTGGCCCTGGACATCGGCGGCACGAAGATCGCGGGAGCGCTGGTCGACAGTACCGGGCGACTGCTTGTACGCGCCCAGCGGCGCACCCCTGCCACCAAGGACGCGGAGACGGTGATGCGCGCGGTCGCCGAGGTGCTGGACGAGTTGGCCGCCGACCCCCGCTGGGCGCGGGCGAGCGCCGTCGGCATCGGCAGCGCGGGGCCGGTCGATGCCTCGAACGGTACCGTCAGTCCGGTCAATGTCCCGGGGTGGCGTGGATTCCCGCTGGTCGCCCGGGTCCGGGAGATGACCGGAGAGCTGCCCATCACCCTTTCGGGCGATGGGGTGGCCATCGCGGCGGCGGAACACTGGCAGGGCGCCGCCCGCGGTTATGACAACGCCCTGTGCATGGTGGTGTCCACCGGTGTCGGGGGTGGCTTTGTGCTGGGTGGCGTGCTGCACCCCGGTCCTACCGGAAACGCTGGTCATATCGGGCACATCAGCGTCGATCTCGACGGGCCGTCGTGCCCGTGCGGTGCGCGCGGCTGTGTGGAGCGCCTGGCCAGCGGCCCCAACATCGCCCGGCGTGCGGTGGAGCAGGGCTGGAAACCGGAGGACGGTGCCGAGCCGACCGCCGCGGCCGTCGCCGCCTCGGCGCGGGCCGGGGATCCGGTAGCCCGCGCCTCCTTCGAGCGGGCCGCGCAGGCGTTGGCCGCGGGCATAGCGGCCTGCGCGAGCCTGGTGGAGATCGAGGTGGCGGTGATCGGCGGGGGAGTGGCGGGCGCCGGTGAGGTGCTGTTCGCGCCGCTGCGTCAGCAGCTTCGGCGGTACGCCACCTTGTCGTTCGCCTCGGGGGTCGAGGTGGTTCCGGCTCAACTGGGCACGGACGCCGGGCTGGTGGGCGCCGCTGCGGCTGCCTACGCCGCGGCGCCTGTGTCCCCTGTCCCGGGCCGAGGGTGACGTTCGGTCGCGTGAACCCTGGTGCGGGAGTTGGTTGCGGTCCGGGGTTGGCGGTTGCGGGGGCGTTTCCTGCGGTGTGCTCATTGGGTGCGGTGCGGCTGCTCGTTCGCCGGAGTCAGTCGCCGGGGGTCGGTGTCTGTTGTGGGTGGTTCGTGGTGGGTGGTTTGTGGGGGTGGTTCTTGGGGGGGGGTCGGCGGTGTGTTGGCTGCCGGTTGGGCTACGGGTGGCTGCTCGCGAGTGGTGGGCAGCGGCAGGGCGTACGGGGCGGTGGTTTGACTGCCCTTGCTTGCGGGGTGGCTGGGATGCGGTGCGGTGCGGCGCCTGTGGGCGGGACGGTTGCGGTGGTTCCGGAGCTGCTGCGGTCCTTGGGCTGCCATAGGCCTCGCACGGGTGTATGCGCTGCGGTGGGTGAGGCAATCGCGGTGGTCTTGTGGTGATCCGCCGCGGCGGGTTCGTTTCGTGGAACGGCGTTGCGGCGTGGCCGCCGTCGACCGGTGGTGGGACCATCGTGCAGCTGGCTCAGTTGTCGCTCGCTCAGTTGTCGCTCGCTCGTGTTGTGTCGCTGGTGCTGCTTGGGGCGTCCACTCCCAGCCTGTTGCAGTTGCCGTACCTGAGGTGGTCAACGCCGCAGTCGGCGGCCTGCTGTGCGTCGGAGCGCTCCTGGCTCCCAGCGCCGGGGAAGCCCTTGCTGATGCGGGTCTTCTTGCCCGCACTAGTGTGGATGCCCCGCTTCGGTCACTTGGCGTGCCCGTAATCGGCAATTGCATTGGTGGCGTGCGGGGATCGCGCGGGATTGGGCGCCGAAGGGCCGTTGGAGTCGCGGTTTGGCAGTGCCTGGGCGCCGTTGGGGTTGACGCGCTGGTAACCGGCCGCTTCGAAGCTGGGTATGTGGCGGTGCCTTGGGCCATCGTTCCGTTGGAGTCGGGGCCGCAGTGCTTGCTGGGCCGATTGTTGAAGCCCGTGGGTGGGTGCGGGGCAGGCCGGGGTTGAGCAGCGCGGTGGTGGTCCTCGCCGTTGTTGCGGGGAGTTGGCGGTGGGTGCTTGCCGGTTGTGGCGCGGAGGTCCATCGGGCGGTCAGCCCGGCGGCGCCCAACAAGGACACGGCCAACGTGGCTAGGGCTTTTCGTTGTGGCCACGGTGGCGAGCGGAGCGTGACCGTGGTGCCTCCTTCCGGTCGGTCCAGGGGTAGCTGGGCGTTGTTGGAATGAGATGAGTTTCGGCCGGGAGCGTTCGGATTCCTGAGGAGGATTGGTGCGGCGGTGCTGTTTGGTTGCGTTCGTTTCGACGGTGGCTGGATGAGGGCGGGTGGCGTGGGGGCCGTTGCTGTCCTACCGTGGCCCGCGCGTTTGCTCGACCGTGCCGCCCGGGCACTTCTTAGGGGGCTATGGAGGAGGGGGCACCGTGATCGTCTGGCTGAACGGCGCGTTCGGTGCGGGGAAGACCAGCGCCGCGCGCGAACTGATCGACCTGATACCCGGAAGCACCCTGTACGACCCCGAACTGATCGGCAGCACACTGCGGTTACTGCTGCCGGAGAAACGACTCGGCGAGATCACCGACTACCAGGAGCTGCCCTCCTGGCGGCGGCTCGTCGTGGACACCGCGGCCGCCTTGCTGATGGAGACCGGCGGGCCGCTGGTCACGCCGATGACGCTGCTGCGCCAGGACTACCGGGACGAGATCTTCGGGGCGCTGGCGGCCCGGGGAATCCCGGTGAGACATGTGCTGCTGCGGGCTGAGGAAACGATCCTGCGCGAGCGCATCGCGCACCGCGAGGAGGTGCCGGGCGACCCCGAGGCCAGCGCTTTGATGCGCCGCTGGTGCCTGGACCATCTCGCCGCCTACCGTGCGGCCCTGCCCTGGCTCACCCGGGACGCCCATGTCCTCGACATCGGGGACGCGCCGCCGCGCGAGGTCGCGGAGCGCGTCGCGGCCGCCGTGGGGGAGGGGGCGGGCGCCTGCGGCATCGTGCAGACGCCGGAGCCGACCCGGGAGACGGTGGCGGCCGGGGTGCTGCTGTTCGACGAACTCGACCGCGTGTTGCTCGTCGACCCGACCTACAAACCGGGCTGGGAGTTTCCAGGCGGAGTGGTCGAGCGCGGCGAACCGCCCACCCATGCCGCGCTGCGTGAGGTCGCCGAGGAACTCGGCGTCGACCTCGGCACCGGTGCGGGCCTACGGCTGCTGGTGGTCGACTGGGAGCCGCCACGGCCGCCTGGTTTCGGTGGGCTGCGGCTGCTGTTCGACGGCGGCTCGTTGCCCGCCACCGATGCCGGGCGGCTGCTGTTGCCCGCCGCCGAGTTGCGTGGCTGGCGCTTCGTCACCGAGGACGAGGCGGCTGTTCTGCTACCGGCCGAGCGGTTCGCCCGCCTCCACTGGGCGCTACGCGCCCGCGCCCAAGGTAGGGCGATTAATCTGGAAGCGGGCGAACCGGTCGCAGCGGTTGATTAGCTATCAACCGCCTTGATCGCTGCCAGTTCGGCGCTGTTTCCTCAATCGCGCTTGCTGTATGCGTAGTTGGCCAGGAACAGTGCCTCGGTGAGCGACATCCGCTCCAACTCCTGCGGCGAGACGCTCTCGTTCACCGCGTGGATCTGCGCCTCCGGTTCGCTCAGACCGATCAGCAGGATCTCCGCCTCGGGGTAGAGCGCCGCCAGGGTGTTGCACAGCGGGATGGAACCGCCCTGCCCCGCGATCTGCATCTCGGTGCCGTCGTAGGCCGCGCGCATCGCCTCCGCCATGGCGGTGTACGCCGGGCTGGAGGTGTCCGCGCGGAACGGCTGGCCCTGGCCGCACTGGGTGACCTCCACCCGCGCGCCCCACGGCGCCGCAGACCGAAGGTGCGCGCTGAGCGCCTGCTGGGCCTTGGCGGCGTCGGTGCCCGGCGGCACCCGCAGGCTGACCAGGGCACGGGCGCTGGCGTGCACCGACGGGGTGGCACCCACCACCGGCGGGCAGTCGATGCCCAGCACGGTCACCGCGGGACGCGCCCACAGGCGGTCGGCGATGGTGCCGGTGCCGATCAGGCCCACACCGTCGAGCACCCTGGCGTCGGCGCGGAACTCCTCCTCGCCGTACTGCAGCCCCTGCCAACTCGCGTCCGGCTCAAGGCCGTCCACCGTCGTGGCACCGGACTCGTCACGGAGCGAGTCGAGTATCCGGATCAGAGCGGCGAGCGCGTCGGGCGCGGCACCGCCGAACTGGCCGGAGTGCAGGTTGCCTTCCAGCGTGTCGACGGTGACCTCAGCCAGCGTCATCCCGCGCAGCGTCGCGGTGACGGTGGGCAGCCCGACCCGGAAGTTCCCAGTGTCGCCGATCACAATGGTGTCCGCGGCGAGCAGTTCGGGGTGTGCCTCGGCGTACTGCTGGAGACCGCCGGTGCCCTGCTCCTCGGAGCCCTCGGCGATCACCTTCACCGAAACCGGGACACCGCCGTGCTCCCGCAGCGCCCGCAGGGCGGTCAGGTGCATCACCAGTCCGCCCTTGCAGTCGGCGGCACCGCGCCCGTACCAGCGGCCGTCTCGCTCGGTGAGCTCGAACGGCGGGCTGACCCACGCCGCCTCGTCCAGCGGCGGCTGCACGTCGTAGTGCGCGTACAGCAGCACCGTGGGGGCTCCCTCAGGCCCCGGCAGGAAGCCGTAGACGGACTGAGTGCCGTCCGGGGTGTCGAGCAGCGCCACGTCCTGGAAACCCTCCGCCCGCAGAGCGTCGGCCACCCAGAGCGCGGCCTTCTCGCACTCGCTCCTGGGGAACTGGCGCGGGTCGGCGACCGAACGGTAGGACACCAACTCGGCGAGTTCGGCCTTCGCCCGGGGCATCAGTGCGGCGACTGTCTCCGCGAGGAGGGCGTGCGAGGCCTGCGACATGGGCGCTCCTTGTGGGTGCGATTGGTGGTGGGTGCGGGTGACCGCGCAGCCGATGGTCCCATAGCGGACCAATCCGCGCCGCGCCATAGGATGCCGGAAGACCGGCAGACGGAGCGGGAGCGGGAACACACGTGAGCAGCGACTACGCAGCGCGGAGCGGGGAGAGCGGCGGGCACCCGGAGGTCTGGGACGTCGTCGTGGTGGGCGCCGGGCCTGCCGGGGCCAGCGCCGCGCACGCCGCGGCCTCCGCCGGGCGACGGGTACTCCTGCTGGAGAAGGCCGAACTGCCGCGCTACAAGACCTGCGGTGGCGGCATCATCGGCCCGTCCCGCGACGCCCTGCCGCCCGGTTTCGAACTACCGCTGCGGGACCGGGTGTGCGCGGTCACCTTCAGTCTCAACGGCCGGATGGCCCGTACCCGTCGCTCCCGCCAGACGCTGTTCGGGCTGGTCAACCGGCCCGAGTTCGACGCCCGGCTGACCGAGGCCGCCCAACGCGCCGGTGCCGTGCTGCGCACCGGTACCCAGGTCTCCCGGGTCGAGCAGCACGGGCCTGCCGTCCCCGATCGCCGGACGGTGGCGGTGGTGCTCAGCACCGGTGAGACGCTGTTGGCCCGCGCTGTCGTCGGCGCCGACGGCAGCGCCAGCCGGATAGGCGCTCATGTGGGGGTCAAGCTCGACCAGGTGGACCTCGGCTTGGAGGCGGAGATTCCGGTGCCCGCTTCAGTGGCGGAGGACTGGGCGGGCCGGGTGCTGGTCGACTGGGGCCCGCTGCCCGGCAGTTACGGCTGGGTCTTTCCCAAGGGCGACTCCCTTACGGTCGGAGTGATTTCCGCGCGTGGACAGGGTGAGGCGACCAAGCGCTACTTTGAGGACTTCATCGCCCGCCTCGGCCTGGCGGGCTTCGAAGCCAGCGTCTCGTCCGGCCACTTGACCCGCTGCCGGGCCGACGACTCGCCGCTCTCCCGCGGTCGGGTGCTGGTCTGCGGTGACGCGGCGGGGTTGCTGGAGCCGTGGACTCGTGAGGGCATCTCGTACGCACTGCGCTCCGGGCGGATGGCAGGCGAGTGGGCGGTACGCATCGCGGAGGCGCAGGACGCGGTGGACGCGCGTCGGCAGGCGCTCAACTACGCGTTCGCCGTGAAGGCCGGTCTGGGTGCGGAGATGGCGGTGGGCCGCCGGATGCTGTCGGTCTTCGAGCGCCGCCCGGGTCTGCTGCACTCGGCGCTGATCTCGCTTCCGCCCGCGTGGAAGGCCTTCGCCGGGATCACCAACGGTTCGACGTCGCTCGCCGAGATCGTGCGCAACCACCCTGTGGCCGGGCGGCTGTTGTCGGGGTTGGGCTAGCGTCCCTGGTCGGATGGCACGCCGGGGTCAAGCCTGCTCGGTTATGCGGAAGACCGGGTGGTCAGAAGCTATGCGCAAAAGCTCCTCGTCCGAGGAGTCGCGGTTGACCCCCTTGAAGAATGCGCCGACCTCCCACTGCCACCGGCCAAGGTAGGCGCGGAGCAGTGGGGGCTTCTCGTTGTCGGGCACCTCCTCGGCGGTGAACCGCTCGATGCGGTTGCCCACCCGCAGTTCGCCCTCGCCCGCCGCGCGCAGGTTGCGCACCCACTGGGTCTGGCCCCGGGGTGCGACCAGGAAGCGGTTTGACCCAACGGTGACTGGATTGACGGGATTGTGCCGCCACTCGCCGGATTTCCGTCCCCGCACCGCCAGTTCGCGAGAGCCCGCGATGCTGATGCCGTGGCGTGTCAGCCAGCCGACGGTGTTGTGCAGGAGTCGAACCTCGATCCGGCCGGGCTTGAGATAGCGCTGCTCTGTCATGGCGGTCCCCCTCAGAAGGTGAGAGCGGTGCTCTCGTTCCAGATCAGTGTGGCACCGTCAGCGCGCCCATGCAAGAGCACTGCTCTCTTTTGTTTCCTGCGATCTGGTTATTGTCCGATGCTCCGGGTGAATGGCAGACTGGGGCCATGAGTGTGATCCGAGGAGCCAGGGAACGCGCGCGCATCGAGGTGACCGCCGCCATCAAGGACGAGGCCAGACGGCAGTTGGCCGCCGAGGGGGCTGCCCAGCTGTCGTTGCGGGCCGTCGCGCGGGAGTTGGGCATGGTCTCCTCCGCGCTCTACCGCTACTTCCCCAACCGCGACGAGCTGCTGACGGCGCTGATCATCGACGCCTATGACGCCGTCGGCGAAGCCGCCGAAGCCGCTCTCGCCGAGACCGCCGACGACGCTCCCGACGCCCGGTGGATAGCGGTGTGCCGCGCGGTGCGAGCCTGGGCGCTGGCGCATCCGCACGAGTACGCCTTGCTGTACGGCTCGCCCGTGCCCGGATACGCCGCCCCGCAGGACACCATCGCGCCCGCCTCCCGCGTGGGCCTGGCGCTGGTGGCGGTCGCCCGCGACGCGTATGCCGCGGGCGAACTGACCGCCCCCGCTGGCGAACCGCTGCCCGACGAACTGCGCACCGATGTCGAACGGTTCGCCGCTCAGTTGGCGGCCGACCTGCCGGAGCCCACGCTGGCCGGGCTGGCCGCCGTCTGGTCGCAGCTCTTCGGTCTGATCGGTTTCGAGGTCTTCGGCCACTTCCATCGCGTGGTGGAAGCCCGCGACGCGTTCTTCGACCACTCCTGCGCGGCGCTCGCCCGACAGGTGGGGCTGTAGGACGGCGGGCCGCCGCGTACTTCCCCGGGAGTACGGACGATCACCGCGGGCGTGGGACGCCGCCGCGGCCCGGCCCCGTCTAGCGTTGCGGCATGAGCGACGATCGGGCGCCCCGGCGCGAGTGGCACGGCGGCGCACCGTGGGCTGGCCTGCCACGGGGCGGTGCCCCCTGGTGGCACCAGGCGGACTCGCCCGTCCGCTGGCCCGTGCGGTCCTCGCTCGTCGTCGCCCTCATCCAGGTGGTGGGCTCGACCGTCGCCAGCCGCCACGCGATCGACCGGGTCCATCTCAACGCCCTCGGCTACGCCCTGCTGCTCGCCGGACCCGCACTGCTCGTACTGCGGCTGCGGCTGCCACGGGTGGCCGGGTACGGCACGATGGCGGTGACCCTCGGCTATCTGGCCGCGGGCTTTGCCTGGGGGCCGTTCTTCCTCAGCTTCCTGGTCGCGTTCTGCTCCGCTGTCGTCCATGAGCGCCGCCGGGATGCCTGGACCGCGGCGATCGGGCTCTACGCGGGCCATCTGCTGGTGGGCCACTGGCTCTACCGCTGGCTGCCGC
Source organism: Streptantibioticus rubrisoli (assembly GCF_024436055.1). Lineage (GTDB taxonomy): Bacteria > Actinomycetota > Actinomycetes > Streptomycetales > Streptomycetaceae > Streptantibioticus_A > Streptantibioticus_A rubrisoli. Next base: position 238,879 of record NZ_JANFNH010000004.1, read on the forward strand.
CCGCTGGTCAACCCGCCCAGGGCTGGGGTCCGGAGTTCGGCATCGCCGCCTCGCTGCTGGCGTTGGGCGCCGCCGCCGAACTGATCCGGGTGCGCCGCGAGCAGTTCGTCCGCGCCCGTCGGGAACGTGCCGAGGCCGAACGGCACCGGGCCGACGAGGAGAGGCTGCGGATCGCCCGTGAACTGCACGACGTGATCGCGCACAGCCTCTCGGTGATCAACGTCCAGGCGGGCGTGGGCCTTGCGCTGATCGACGAGCGACCGGAGCAGGCGCGGATCGCGCTGACCACCATCAAGGCCGCGAGCAAGGAGGCGCTCGGCGAGGTGCGGCAGGTGCTGGGGGCGCTGCGTTCGCCGGGCTCGGCGCCCCGGACCCCCGCACCGGGCCTGGACCGGATTCCGGAACTCGCCGGGCAGGCGGCGGCTGCCGGACTTCAGGTCAGCGTTGACGTGGACGGAGGCGCACGGAAGCTGCCGCCAGGGGTGGACCTTGCCGCGTTCCGGATCGTTCAGGAGGCGCTGACCAACGTGGTGCGGCACTCGGGTGCCCGTACCGCCCGGGTGCGAATCGGTTACCGGCCAGAGGAGTTGGAGCTGCGGATCGACGATGATGGACCCGCCACCGCGGGCGGGGACTCCGGAGGCGGCAACGGGTTGATTGGCATGCGGGAGCGGGCTGCGGCCCTCGGAGGCTCCGTCGAGGCCGGTCCGCGCGACGACGGCGGATTCCGGGTGGTCGCCACGCTGCCGTTGACCGGGCTGGACGACATGGGCGCGCAGGAGGGCCGATGACCCGGGTGGTGCTGGCGGACGATCAGGTACTGGTGCGCGCTGGGTTCCGTGCGCTGCTGGACGCGCAACCCGACATCGAGGTGGTCGGTGAAGCGGCCGACGGGGAGGAGGCGTTGCGCCAAGTCGCCCGGCTCATGCCGGATGTCGTGCTGATGGACATCCGCATGCCGACCCTCGACGGACTCGCCGCCACCCGTCGGATCACCGGAGATCCGGCGCTGGCGGACGTCAAGGTCGTCATCCTCACCACCTTCGAGTTGGACGAGTACGTCTTCGAGGCGATCCGTTCCGGCGCCACCGGATTCCTGGTGAAGGACACCGAACCGGACGAACTGCTGCGCGCGGTACGGGCCGCGATGGCCGGGGACGCGCTGCTGTCGCCCGGTGTGACCCGGCGGTTGATCGCCGAGTTCGCCGCGCGCTCCAAGGAGCCGACGGCCGCCGAGGGCCTGGAGCAACTCACCGAGCGGGAGCGGGAGGTGATGGCGCTGGTCGGCATCGGGCTGTCCAACGACGAGATCGCCCGCCGTCTGGTGGTCAGCCCGCTCACCGCCAAGACCCATGTGAGCCGGGCCATGGTCAAGCTCGGTGCCCGGGACCGCGCCCAACTCGTCGTGCTTGCCTATGAGTCTGGGCTGGTGCGGCCCGGCTGGCTCGGCTGATCCGACTGGTTCAGGTCACCGCCGAGGTGGTACGCCACAGTTCGGCCAGCGAGGCATCGCCGGTCACCTCGATGCCGTCGTACGGCGTGCGGTTCCACAGCGCGAGGTAGAGCGCGGTGGCCGGGCCGCTGAAGGTGCAGTCGGGCGCTCCCGCGCCGGAGGGCGGCTCGCCGTGCGTACGCTCCACACGCGGCGGGTCCTGGGACAGCCGCAGCCACCAGTCGACCGGGCCGGACCGGCCGTCCACCGCTCGTATCCGCAGCACCCGTGGTGTCGTTGAGCGCAGTCGGCTGCGGGAGCGGGCCAGGAAGCCGGTCAGCAACTCGTCGACGCCGTCCAGCGCGAAGCGCGTGCCGTACGGGGCGTGGCCCTTGCCCAGTGCGGCCTCCGCGTCGAAGCGGTGGATCGCCGTCTCGTGTGCCTGCCGCCGGGCCCAGAACTCCAGTGGAGAGGGGGCGGGCAGGAACGTCCAGCACTCCAGGTCGGCCGGGGCCGCGGCGAGCCGCTCCAGCAACTGGCGGTGGCCGTCCCGGAACCAGGCGGCCAGCGCCTCGTCCGGCGGGGCGTCGACCACCAGCGGCGCGGGCTGCGTCGCCCCCGCCACGAAGCCGGTCGCCCAGCGGTGTACGCCGCCCGTGTGCGCGACCAGATCACGCACCCGCCAGTCGGGACACGGCGGCACGGACGCCTCCCACCCGGCCGCTTCCGCCGCGTCCGCCAGCAACTCGCCTTCATGGCGGAGGATTTCGATGAACTCGGATGTCTCCATGGCCACATGATCGCAGGGGGGTCTGACAACGGCCCGCGCGCCCGGCGTCAATCGGCCGGGCACGGCTCCGCGTTGCGCACCGCGAACGCGATCAGCGCGGCGACCGCCGCCAGCAGCGCCACCGTGGTCAGCGCCAGCGGCAGACCCATCGCCTCGGCGAGGAACCCGATCGAGGGCGGCCCGAGCAGCATGCCGCCGTAGCCGAACGTGGACGCTGCGGCGACCCCGCCGGGCCCGGCCAGCGCCCCCGCCCGGGCGATGGCCACCGGGAAGATGTTGGCCAGCCCAAGTCCCGTCACCGCGAACCCGGTCAGCACCAGCCACGGCAGCGGCGCGAGCGCACCCAGCAGCATCCCGGACGCGGCGGTCAGGCCGCCGAGGACCAGGGTGCGGGTCTGCCCGAAACGCTCCAGCAGCGCGGTGCCCGACAGCCGCCCCACGGCCATGGCCAGCGCGAACGGGGCGTAGGCCGCCGCAGCGAGGCCGGGGCCGCTGCCCAGGTCCTGGGTGAGGTGCAGCGCGCTCCAGTCGGCCAGTGCCCCCTCGCCGTACGCGGTGCACAGCGCGATCAGGCCGAAGACGGCGACGAGCCAGCGGGCGCCGGAACCGGAGCGCGGGCGCGCGGGTGCCGAGTGCGCCGTCTGGGCGTGCGGTGTCGGGTGCCGTAGCAGTGTCCGGCCCGCGACCGCTGTCACGAGCAGTGCGAGAGGGGTGAGCAGGAGCAGGTGGCGGGTCGGCGACAGGTGCGGCGCGAGCAGTCCGCCGAGCCCGGCGCCCACCAGGCCGCCGAAACTGAACGCCGCGTGGAAACCCGGCATGACGGGGCGGCGCAGCGCCCTGACCAGCTCGACGGCGGCACTGTTCATGGCGACGTTCAGCCCGCCGTACGCGGCGCCGAAGACCAGCAGGACCAGTCCCAGGGCCAGCGCCGAGTGGGTGAGCGGCGGCAGCGCTACGCTGAGCGCCAGCAGCGCCGCGCACCCCACGGTGACCGGATGGCTGCCGAACCGGTGGCACAGCCGCCCGGTGATGACCATCGTGGCGACCGCCCCGGCGGACACACCGAGCAGTGCCAGGCCCAACGCGCCTGAGGAGGCGCCGACTTGGGCTTTGATGGCGGGGATGCGGACCACCCATCCGGCGAAGACGAATCCGTCCACGGCGAAGAAGGCGGTGATCGCGGTGCGCAGTGCGGTGAGTGGGGTACCGGACAGGTGGGGGGCGGTTCCGTTGAGGACCGCCCGTATTTTGTTTAGCGTCGGCACAAAGTAAGAATAGGACCGTGACCCAGACTCGGACAAGGCTTGAGAGGGGGCGCGCGGCGTTGGGCCCCGCGCTGGCGCTCGTACACACCGGGCGCGCGCCCACCCGCGCGGTGCTCACCGCGGAACTCGGGGTGACCCGGGCCACCGCGGGTGCGGTCGCCGCCGAACTCGAAAGCCTCGGGCTGATCAGGGTGGACACCCGCCCCACCGTGGAGGCCGGTTCGCAGGGCCGACCCTCGCACCGGCTCCAAGTCGACCCCGATGGGCCGGTGGTGCTCGCCGCACAGGTGCACGCCGACGGCTTCCGGGCCGCCCTGGTCGGCCTCGGGGGGCGGATCATCGCCACCACGCCCGGCTGCATGACGGTGCCAGCCGACCCGGCGCACGTCCTCGGCCTGGTGGTCGCCGCCGGTGCGGAACTGCTGAAGTCCACCGGACGCGACTGCGTGGGCGCCGGGCTCGCGGTGCCGTCCGCGGTGGCCGAACCCGAGGGGACCGCCCTCAACCCGCTCCACCTCGCCTGGCCCGCCGGCGCGCCGGTGCGCGATGTCTTCGCCGAGCAGATCGAGGCACACGGCGTCACAGGGCCGAGCGGTGCGCCGGTGGCCTCGTTCGTGGGCAACGACGTGAACGTGGCCGCGCTCGCCGAGCACCGGCACGGTGCCGGACGCGGCGCCCAGCACCTGCTCGTGGTCGCCACAGGGCACCGTGGTGTGGGCGGCGCCTTGGTGCTCGACGGCCGTCTGCACACCGGCAGTTCGGGGCTGGCCCTGGAAGTGGGCCACCTCACCGTCAACCCCGAGGGCCGCCCCTGCCACTGCGGCAGCCGCGGCTGCCTGGACGTCGAGGTCGACCCGGTGGCCTTCCTGGAGGCCGCCGGACGGCCCACCGGCCCCGAGGTCTCGCTGCTGGACAGCTCCGCCCGACTGCTGCGCACGGAGTACGACGATCCGCGGGTGCGGTCCGCCGCGGAAGTGCTCATCGACCGGCTCGGTTCGGGACTCGCCGGACTGGTCAATGTGCTCAACCCCGACCGCATCGCCCTGGGCGGCCTGCACCGGTACCTGTTCGAGGCCGACCCAGAGCGGCTGCGCGCCGTCGTCGCCGACCGCAGTCTGTGGGGACGCAGCGGCTCGGTGCCGATCCTGAGCTGCTCGCTGGACCACAACAGCCTGGTCGGTGCCGCCGAACTGGCCTGGCAGCCGGTGCTCGACGACCCGCTGGACGCCCTCGCCGGGTAGCAGCCGCCGCCGGTTCCGGTACTCCGGGCGGGGTACGCACAGTGGCGCCCGCCGTATGACGACCGCAGCCGCTCGACGCACGACGCTCGATGGTGTCCGCGACCGCCCGTGGCCGCGGACCGGAAACCGGTCACCGAACCGACCGGCACCATCGAGGAGTTGAACGTGATGAACGTGCTGGCAGCCCCCTGGCACGACGGTGGACCCGGTCCCTGGATCCTGCTGTTCCCACTGGTGTGGGCGGCCGTGGTGATCGGTGTGGTGACCGTGCTGCGGCGCACCGTGTGGCGCGGCAGGGGCGGTCCCTGGGCGCGGCCGTTCGCACCGCGTGCGGACGAGAAGTCGCCGGTGGCCGTGCTCGGGCGCCGGTTCGCGGCCGGTGAGATCGACGAGGACGAGTACTGGCGCAGGCTGTCCGTGCTGGACGAGCGGTTCGGCGGTGCGCGATGACCACCAGTGCGGCACGCGCCGTCGCGTACGCCGCCCAAGTGCGTGACGCCGTAGAGGTTTACGGCAGCGGCGACACATAAGCGCGGACCTCGACGGGGTGACCGTGGGCTGCGCCGAGGGTGCTTCACCGCGATCAACCCATATGGGCACCCCCGCGAGCCCGCCCCGGCTGGCCGCCCGGTGAGCCTGGCACCGCCGGATCCCGGCGGCGCAGGCCCGTAGCCGCCCGGTAAGCGCTCCGCTGGGAGTGCGGCGTTGTGCCGTCGATCGTCTGCAGCACCCTGGTGGCTGGTCGCGCGGTTCCCCGCGCCCCGTCAGAGCGCTACCGAACCGCAGCGGACTTCGACCGACCTGCTCAGGCCAGCGAAGCCGCGACCGGCAAGCCGCGCTTGCCCAGCATCACCGTCGCCGGGCGCACCGGGGCCGAAGTGTGCAGCGGGGCCACGGTGGGGGTGCGGCGGGCGAGGGTGAACCAGACGACCTTGCCGTCACCGTCGGCGTTCGGCCGGGTGCCCCAGCCGTCGCTGAGCGCGGCGAGCATCGCCAAGCCGCGGCCCGAGGTGTCCAACGCGTCCGTCCCCAGGGCGATCGACGGCGGGCGCGGATCGTTGTCGGTGACCGAAACGGTCAGCCTGCCCCGGTCATAGGACAGTTCGACGGTGCATTGCTTGTCGGGCTGGGCATGGCGGTGCACATTGGCGAGCAGTTCGGTGATGCCGAGCAGCGTGGTGTCGAGGAGCTGTTCCAGCTCCCAGTACCGAAGTTGTGCAGAAACGATTCGGCGCACCTGTCCGATCCGATGGGGCAGGGCTTCCAGCCGTACGGCGCACCGCAGGCTGTGCTGGGTATTGATCACGGCTGCGACTCCCTTCGCGGTGGGGGCCGACCTCCGGGACCGTGCCCCGCCCCGCTCGATTGGGAAAGCCTGTGCGGGAGCACACAGAGTCACGGTTTCTGTACTCCGTGTGCGGGACCAGGTTCGCCCCGGGAGGCGCATTCCGCAACTCCCGCTGCGCGCTCCCTCGCCATTTCGGGGTACGCCCCCGTATGGCGGACACCGGCCCGCCGGGCGCCGTCGCGGCGATGCGCCAGGGTGCGCCCGTCGGCCAACGGCTGCCTATGATCGACCAGTGCCCGGCAACGCGGCCGGGAACGGCGACGAGCGGGAGGCGCAGCCCGGTGGACACCGTCGAAGACGCTGGCAGCGGTGCTGCCGACAGCCCCCGCGAGCCCCTTCCCACGATGGACGTGGACCGTTCCGACCAGCAATACCGCATCTGGCTCAAAGAAGCCGTCCGCCAGGTCCAAGCCGATGCCAACCGCAGCGCGGACACCCATATGCTGCGCTTCCCACTGCCCGAACACTGGGGAATCGACCTGTACTTGAAGGACGAGTCCACCCACCCCACCGGCAGCCTGAAACACCGGCTGGCCCGTTCGCTGTTCCTGTACGGGCTGTGCAACGGCTGGATCCGGCCCGGCCGTCCGGTGATCGAGGCGTCCAGCGGATCGACGGCGGTCTCCGAGGCCTACTTCGCCAAGCTGACCGGTGTGCCGTTCATCGCGGTGATGCCGCGTACCACCAGCCGCGAGAAGCAGCGGCTCATCGAGTTCCATGGCGGACGGTGCCATCTGGTGGACGATCCGCGCACGATGTACGAGGTCTCCGCGCGGCTGGCGCAGGAGACCGGCGGCCACTACATGGACCAGTTCACCTACGCCGAACGCGCCACCGACTGGCGGGGCAACAACAACATCGCAGAATCGATGTACCAACAACTGCGCAAGGAACGCTATCCGGAGCCCGCCTGGATCGTGGCCACCGCGGGCACCGGCGGCACCTCGGCGACCATCGCCCGCTACGTCCACTACTGCATGTACGACACCAGGGTGTGCGTCGCCGACCCGGAGAACTCCTGCTTCTTCGACGGCTGGGTCAACGGCGACCCGGACGTCTCCTGCGAACGCGGCTCCCGCATCGAGGGCATCGGCCGCCCCCGGATGGAACCCAGCTTCGTACCGGGCGCGATCGACCGGATGATGAAAGTGCCCGACGCCGCCTCGGTGGCGGCGGTGCGCGCCCTGGACCGGGCGATCGGCCGGAAGGCGGGCGGTTCCACCGGTACCGGACTGTGGGGCGCGCTGCGCATCGTCGCCGAGATGCTGGCCGAGGGGCGCACCGGAAGCGTGGTCACGCTGTTGTGCGATCCCGGTGACCGCTACCTCGACAAGTACTACTCGGACGAGTGGCTGGCCCGCGAGGGGCTGGACATCCTCCCGTACACGGCCGCGATCGACACGTTCCTCGCCACCGGTTCCTGGCCGAGCTGAACTCCCGGTGCTCGCGGGGCCGTTCCGTGACGCGCGGGTCGCCCGGAACCCCCAGGAACGTCACCCTCCGGACGCACGGCGCTCCTAGCGTCCCGGCATGACCCGTGGCCGAAGACGAATGCCCCGGCTGACCGGGCCGGTACGACTGATCGTCCAGGCCATGGCGGCGCTGCTGGCCGTCGGCGCCCTGTGCACCGCCGCCGTGCTCGGCTTCGGCACGGCGCGCGACGGCACCGCCGCGCTGCGTCAGGCGGTGGCGGACCGGGCCGCGGTCGCCGCCGAACTCCACTTCGCGCTGGCCGACCTGGACGCCGAGCGGGCCGACGAACTGATCCCGGGCCACGCACCGGGGCAGCCCGATGTCCCGGTCGGAGACCAGGTGCTGGCGCTGATCACAGCCAACCAGCGGCGCACCGAGATCAGCGCTGCGCTGCGGCAACTCGGGGGCGACCCCGCCCAAGCCACCCGGGTGCGGGCGGTGTTGGACGCGCTGGGCCGGTACGACGAGCTCAGCGGGCAGGCGCAGTACGCCGACGACCAGGTCGCCGACCCGGAGGCGGGCCGTCCGCCGACCCCGGCGGTTGACCTGTCCGCGCAGGCGGGCGCGGTGATGCGGGACCAACTACTGCCCGCCGTGGGCGAGTTGAACCGGACCTACCAGCGGCAGGCGGCCAGCCTGTCCGCCCGGGTGCGGGACGAGGAGCGCCAGTACGCCGTCGTGCTGGGCGTCTTCGGGGCGCTGGCGCTGGGCGTGCTGGTGTGGTGGCAGCGCGACCTCGCCGTGCGGTACCGGCGGCGGCTCAACCCGCCGCTCGCGGTGGCCGCGCTGTGCGTACTGGCCGTCGTGGTGACCGGTGCGGCGGGTCTGCTGACGGCCGCGGGGGAGTCGGACCGGGCGACCGAGCAGGGGCTCGGGCCGTGGGTGCGGCTCGCTGAGGCCCGTACCGCGGCGGCCGACGCGGCGGCCGCGCAGAGCCGCTGGTTCGTCCAGGGCCCCGGCGCGGGCGCCGCCTACCGCGACGACTACGACGCCCAGATGCGTCGCCTCGACGGCCTGCTCACCCCCGGCCCCGGCACCAGCGCGTTCGAACTGCCGCGGTACGCCGCCGCGTTGACGTCACTGGCCGCCGTCCGGGCCGACGACGCGGCCCTGCGCCGACTGCTCGCCGCCGGACGGCTCGACGACGCGGCCGTCGTCCTCACCGACGTGGGCCGCGGCCATGTGGCCTTCGACTACTGGGACTTCGCCACCCGGCTCGACGGCCTGGAGCAGGCCCGGCGCGCCGACTTCGAGGTGCGGATGGCGTCCGCCGGGCAGGCGCTGGACGGCTGGCCCGCCGTCCCGGCCGGAACGCTGGCGGGCGCCGCCGCACTCGTCCTGGCCGGGGTGCGGCCGCGGCTCGCCGAGTACCGGTAACGGCTCAGGCGGTGGCCGTGGCGACCGCCAGCCTGCGGTCCAGGGTGCACATCGCGTCCCGGAAGGCACGGCCGAGCCCTGGGTGCGCGTACCGCAGCAGCACGCGTACGGACGCGGGCGCGTCCACGGCGAAGGTCCACTGCACCCGGGTGCCGCCGCTGGCCAGCGGGGTGATCCGCCACTCCTCGGCCATGGCCTTGACGCTTGGCACGTTCGTGACGTCCACCCGGTACACGTACCGCTCGTCCGGCCGCGCCTCCAGCACGGTCTCGGCGAAGCGGACGCCGCCGATCAGGCCGATCCGCCGGCCGCCGTCGGTCGGCCGGGCCGAGACCACCGCGCGGAACCACTGCGTCCAGCCCTCGGTGTCCACCGCCAACGCCCGGTAGACGGCGGCGGGTTCGGCCGCCAATCCGGCCGCGAAGACCAGCCGTACCTGGGCCGAGGTGACGAAGTCCAGCCCTACAGGACGCAGTCGGCGCGCCATGGCGGTACCTCCAGACGGATGGCGGGCGGTGGCGGCCGCAACGATACCTGACGCCGGGTCACGTATCCGGTTCGCCCGCGACCACCAGGTCCGCCAGGTGCTCGGAGATCTCGGCGCGCAGCACCTCTGGTATCCCCGCGTCCGTCACCAGGGTGTCGACCTCCTCCAAGGTGGCGAACGAACTCAGGCCCACCGTGCCCCACTTGGTGTGGTCCGCGATCACCACCACCCGGCGCGCCGACCGGACGAAGTGCCGGTTGGTCTCCGCCTCCGCCAGGTTCGGCGTGGACAGGCCCGCCTCCACCGACAGCCCGTGCACGCCCAGGAACAGCACGTCGAAGTGGAGCGACCGGATCGCCCGGTCCGCGACCGGCCCGACCAGAGAGTCCGACGGGGTGCGCACCCCACCGGTCAGCACCACCGTCGCGGCACCGGGGCGCGCCGCCGACTGGGTGCTTCCGCCGACCCGGCGTTGGCCGGAGTGGAACACGTCCGCCACCCGAACCGAGTTCGTCACCACGGTCAGGTCCGGCACGTCCAGCAGATGGTGCGCCAGCGCGTACGTCGTCGTACCGCCGGACAGGGCGATCGCGCTGCCCGGCACCACCATGGCGGCGGCCGCCTTGGCGATGGCCTCCTTGGCGCCCTGCTCCAGGCCGGACTTCGCCTCGAAACCCGGCTCGTGGGTGCTCGCCTCGGCGACCGGGACCGCGCCGCCGTGCACCTTCTCCAGCACGCCCTGGTGGGCCAGCGCGTCCAGATCCCGGCGCACGGTCATGTCCGAGACGTTCAGCTTGCGGGTCAGCTCGTTGACCCGCACCCCGCCGCGCCGCCTGACCTCGTCGAGGATCAGCGCACGCCGCTGCTCGGCCAGGAGGTTCTGGTTGTCGCCCACCTGCTCCCCCGTCCCTTCCATCGACCCGCTGTTCCGCCGCCCCGCGCAGGGCCATCTTCGCACGCGGCCGCAGCCGGGCTCAGGGCAGTTCCGGGAGATCCTCCGCGTAGAGCAACTGCAGGTCGTCATGGGTGGGGGAGGCGAGCTGCGCCACCCGCCCGGCGTGCCGCTCGACCATCGCCTCGAAGGTCAGCCGGGCGGTGCGGCCGTTGCCGAACGTCGGCCCCTTGGGCAGCGCGGTGAAGTACTTCAGCAGCGCCTCGTCCACGCCCTCGGCCAGCCGGTACTCGTGCTCGTCCGCCTGCGAACCGACGATCCGCAGCAGTTCCTCGGGGGTGTAGTCGCCGAAGGCGATGGTGCGCGAGAAGCGCGAGGCCACGCCGGGGTTGGCGGCCATGAAGCGCTCCATCTCCGCGGTGTACCCGGCGACGATCACCACCACCGCGTCGCGGTGGTCCTCCATCAGCTTCACCAGGGTGTCGATCGCCTCCCGGCCGAAGTCGCGCCCGGCGTCCTCCGGCGCGAGGGCGTACGCCTCGTCGATGAACAGCACCCCACCGCGGGCCCGCTCGAACGCCTCCTGGGTGCGAATGGCCGTCGACCCGATGTGCTCGCCGACCAGGTCCACCCGGGAGACCTCCACCAGGTGCCCGGTCTCCAGCACTCCGAGGGCGGCCAGGATCTCCCCGTAGAGCCGGGCGACCGTGGTCTTGCCGGTACCGGGGGAGCCGGTGAAGACCAGATGGCGGCGGAGCGAGGGCGCCTTCAGCCCGGCCTCCTGACGGCGGCGGCCGACCGCGATCAGGTCGATGAGCGCCCGCACCTCCCGTTTGACGCTCTCCAGGCCGACCAGCGCGTCGAGTTCGCCCAGCACGTCCTGCGAGGAGCGGGTGCTGGCGGTCGGCGCGGGCGGTTCCGGCTTGCGCGGTTCGGGCCTGCGGGGTTCGGGGACGCCGCCGAGCAGGCCGTACGAGCGGACAGCGGTCGCCGGTGCGGTGGCCGCCGTCGTGGCGGGGTGTGGGGGGAGGCCGTCGGTGGCGGCCGCGGCGGTGTCGGGGGCGGGGCGGCGCTCGGCGCTCTCGTCGCTGGTGCAGCCCTCGGCGATCGGGCCCGGTTCGGAGAACTCGTACCCGCCCCGGGCACAGCGCTCGGTACGGCACCGGGTCACGGTGGACCGGCAGCCGTCGATGATGTGGAACCCGTAGCCCCGGCTGCCGGTGACGGTGCAGCCGGTGAAGGTGCCGCGGCCACCCGCCGAGACGTAGAAGCCGGACTCGGCGGGGTTGTTCACGCCGCACCGCTCGAGGACCGGATCGGCGCCCTTGGTGACGATCACACCGGTCGCCGTCTCGTCGATGGTGCACGCGGCGAGCGTGCCGCCGCTGCCGTGGTCGCGGAACCAGGCGCCGGTGGCGGCCTCGCGGATCCTGCAGTCGTCCAACTCCACCGTCGCGCCGTCGCTCACCGAGACCGCGGTGTTGCGGACCTGCGAGATATCACTGTCGACAACGTCGGCGCGGGAACCGCGGTCCAGCACGAACAGCGCGTCGGGCACGTCGTGCACCCGGCACGAGTCGAAGACGGCGGCGGCCCCGTCGCTGATCCAGACCGCCGGATAGTCGCCGGTGCTGTCGTGGATCTCGCACCGGTTGGCGTCCGCCCTGGTGCCCGGGTCCCACACCGACAGGCCGTTGCGGCCGAAGCGGCGCACCGTGGACCGGGTCAGCGTCAGCACCGAGCGGGAGCGCAGGTCGATCGCGTTCTCCGGCACGTCGTGCACATCGCAGTCGGCCATGGTGAGCACCGCGTCGGTGTCCAGGGTCACCCCGTCGCCGGTGGTGCGGTGCACCTGGCAGTCGGTCAGATGACCGGTGGCGCGTCCCGCGACCTGGACTCCGGTGCCCTTGATCTCGTAGACCTCGCAGCCGACGGCCTCCGCCGTGCTGCCGTCACCGGTCACGGTCAGGCCCGCGCCGGTGGCGTGGTGCACCCGGCACCGCTCCAGGCGCGGCGAGGAGCCGCCGCGCACCGCGAAGCCGGACTGCCCGGCCGCGATCACCTCGCACTCCTCGAACACCCCGCCCGAGCCGTCCAGCACGCTCACCCCGAGCCCCGCCGGATTGTCGACCGCGCAGCGCCGCACCGTCGGCCGGGCGCCGTCTCGCACCTCTATGCCGACCGCGGAGCGGGTGACCACCCGCAGGCCCTGCAACTCCGGCGCGCAGCCCTCGACCAGCAGCGCGGGCGCGGAGGTGTCCTGACCTTCGATGTGCAGGTCCTGCACCGTGGCGGAGGCACGAACGGTCAGCGCGACACCGCCGGGCGGGGCGATCCGCACCGAGCCGGGCCCCTCGGCGCCGCGCAGCGTCACCGCGCGCTCGACCACCAGGTTCTCCCGGTAGGTGCCGGGGGTGATCGCCACGACGTCGCCGTCGCCCGCCGCCTCCAGGGCCGCGGCGAGGGTGTCGTACTCGCCGGTGCGGCGCCGCCACCGCGACGTGCTGGTGTGCGTCACCTGAGCCACGCCCTGTGCCATGGTGCTGCTCTGCCCCCCACCTTCTTGCCCTGGGATCCGTCCCTGCGACCGGTGCTCCACCGTAGCGCGCGCCGGGGGTGCCGACGCACGCGGAGAAGCTTGGGAATCAGCACAGTTGGGCGGGTTCGGGCGGACAACACCGGTCGCCTTTTCGCCTCGGAACGCCTGTGATCACGCCGACGTTCCCATGGCGTCAACCGCCCGCGCCCGTCCTGCCCCAGTCCTCGCTCACCCGGGCCCACTCGCGCGCCCAGTCCGCCTGCCGTCTGCGCATGATCCGCCAGCCCAGCAACTGCCGTGCACCGCAGGCGAGTGCCGCCGCCGCACCGGCCACGCCGAAGCCGGCCGCCACCGCGTTGGTGGTGGCCGTCGACTCATCCATCGGGCGCTCGGTGAGCCGTCCGCGCCGGTCGGTCCACACCGCCACCGGATCGCCCACCCCATGCCGGGCCTCGATCCGCAGCACGCTGGTGCGCGACACCCCGTCAGGCGTCCGCCAGCGCACCAGCGCCACCCGGGTGCCGTCCTGGCCGTGCGCGGCATCGGAGTCGACCGCCGGCAGGGGGTGCCGGTCGACGGCGACCACCTGCGCGGTGGTGCGGTGCCGCTCGGCCCGCTGCCGCTGTATGGTGCGCTGGAGGTCGGAGCCGACGCTGTGGCCCGCGGCCAGCCCGGCGAGGGGCGCGCCGACGGCCACCAGGCCCACGGTGAACAGGCTCGCCCACGCCTCGATCACGTCGCTGCGGCGCCGCAGCGGATTGCGCCGCCAGCGCCACAGCCCGGGAACCGATCGCATCGCACCACACCCCCTTCGCACGTCCAAGTACCGCACACGGCACGGCGTACGCGCGGGGCGGGCCGCAAGTCGGCCGAAACACCCCACTAAGGGGCGTGACCGCAGCACCGCCTTGACGCGTCACGTCACTCCAGCACCGTGAACGGGTCATCGACCCGAACGGTTCCGGGGTGCTCGGGGATCAGGTTCTGTCCGAAGACCAACTTCTCGCCGAACCGGCGGTGTTGGGCCAGCGTGCGCAGGGGTTCCCGGCCGCGTTGGGCGGTGCGCTGGTCGGTGGTGGTGATGACGCAGCGGGCGCACGGCTTGACGACGCGGAAGGCGACCTCGCCGATCCGCACCCGGCGCCAGCCGTCCTCCGCCCAGGGCTCGGTGCCGGTCACGACCACGCTCGGCCGGAACCGGTCCATGGGCAGCGGCCCCTCCTCGGGGAACCGGCCTTCGGCTATCAGGGCGTTGAGGGCATCCAGCGACGCCGTCGAGGTGAGCAGCAGCGGATAGCCGTCCGCGAAGCTCACCGTCTCGCCGGGCCGCGCGTAGTCCGGGTCGATCGGCCTGCGGCGGGCCGGATCGTCGAGGTGCACCAGCGCCACCTCGGCGTCCAGGAACGCGCCGAACCAGGCGCCCGCCTCCGCCGCGGCGGGCACCGCCTCCACCTTGTCCCGCCAGATCTGCACCGCGGTCGTGCCGACCGGCTCCGGCACGGCGACGTCCAGCGGCGCCATCCCGGGCGCGCTCACCCGCACCCCGCCGCCCGGCAGCAGCTCGGCCCGGACGAGCGCCAGGCGCGGCAGCTGCCGCTGGGTGAGGAACCGGCCCGTGCCGTCCACCAGCAGCCAGCGCCGGTCCCCGGCGAGCCCCCACGGCTCGACGGCCGCTTCGCCGGGCGCCAGTCCACCTACCGACTTGACCGGGTACACGTGCAGGGCGCTCAGGTGTGGTGTCCTCATGTGGCCATGGTGCCAGCAGCCACTGACAGGACGTGTGCCACCCGAACGAGTCCGTGCGACCGGTCAGTACCCCTGGCCGTTGTACGGGCGGCGGTACTGGTAGCCGTCGTCCCCGAAACCGCCGGGAACCTGGCGCGGCGGCACCGGACGCGGTACGACCGGACGCACCGCCTCGTACCCCGTGGGAGCCGGACCCTGCTGCGGGGCCTGGGCCGGATATCCGCCGGGGTAGCCGCGCGGGGCGGTCGCCTGCTGCGGGATGTACGGCGCGGGCGCGGGCTGGGGCTGGTAGGCAGCGGGCGGCGTGTTCGGCAGGTAGCCGGTGTACGTACCCTGCTGGGGCGTGTGGGTGGACGGCCCGGAGGGAAGGGCCGGGAGTGCCGCCGGGAGCGCGGGCAGATGACTGCTGGAGTCATACGCCGAGGGAACCCGGATGGGCGCGATCTGCGGGGTGCCCCGCTCTGCGACCAGGCTGTCGTAGATGGGGGTGTCCGGGAAGGACGACGAGGCGTAGTAGCCGCCGCCATAGGTGCCGCGGGGGGTGGTCATGCTCCATAAGTTAAGCCCACGATGTGCTGGATGGGGAGTCCGGTAAGAGGGTTGTTTGAGGCTCCGTGAGTGAACGTTGGTCCCCAATGCGATCGAATCTGTGAAAATCGGTCGCCCGGCGGTGTTTTGATCGTGTAAACGCCGCCCTTTAAGGGGAGTTGCCGGGGGTGTCCCGGGCTGTACGAAGGGGGAGTTCATGTCCATGCCCAAAGGGGCCAACGTGCCCGTGCCCGCGAGGCCGCTGCGGGTGGAGTTCGCACGGCGCACGAACCCCGGGGCGCCGCGCACCGAGGTTCACGCGCTGCTGCTGGCCGACAGCCGGGCGGACGTCGTCACGCCTGGCCGGGCGCACCCGTCCAGGGGTGTGCGCCACGAGGGCGGGCGAGCGGTGGACGGGGAGCGGGTGGACGGCCTGCTGGTGGACCTGACGGTGGTTGAGCCGGGTGTGGACAGGATCGTGCTGGTCGCCTCCGCGGATGGCGGAACGTTCGGCCAACTGGCGGTCAGGGTCCGGCTGACGGACCCGGTGGCGGGCGGCGAGTTGGCGTCCTTCGAGTGCGCGGACGCCACGGTGGAGTCCGCGCTGGTGCTGGGGGAGCTCTACCGGCGCGCCGGGCAGTGGCGCTTCCGGGCTGTCGGCCAGGGCTACGACACCGGGCTCGACGGCCTTGCGGCCGACTTCGGCATATCGGCGAACGCGCTCGTACCCCCCGAGCCACAGGCGGCGCCCGAGCCTGCTTCCGCGCCCCCCGCCGCCCTCGCGCAACCCCTTTCGCCTCCCGCACCCCCCGTACGGCTGGCAAAGGTCACCCTGACGAAGGATGCACCCTCGGTCTCGTTGACGAAGCAGGGCGGCACGTCAGGCGCCATGCGGGTCAACCTCAACTGGCAGACGCGCCAGCAGCCGAAGGGCTGGCTGCGCAAGGCCGGGCTGGTCGGCTCGCACTCCACGGCGATCGACCTGGACCTGTGCGCCTTGTACGAACTCACCGACGGGACCAGGGGAGTTGTCCAGGCGCTGGGGAACGCGTTCGGCGCGCTGAACCGGCCCCCGTACATCCAGCTGGACGGCGACGACCGCACCGGCGCGGTGGACAGCGGTGAGAATCTCACCATCAACCTCGACCACCAGCGCGCGTTCCGCCGGATCCTGGTCTTCGTCACCATCTACGAGGGCGCCCGCAGCTTCGCGGGCCTGCACGCCACCACCACGCTGACGCCGCGGGACGGTGCGCCGATCGAGTTCTTCCTGGACGAGTGCACGGTGCCGTCCACCGTCTGCGCCCTGGCCCTGATCAGCAACGAGGGCGGGGAACTGGTGGTGCGTCGGGAGGCCCGCTACCTCGTGCCGCGGCCGGGCGTGAGCCCGCAACGCACCGTCGACCAGGCGTACGGATGGGGCATGAACTGGACTCCGGGGCGCAAGCACTAGCCCATCTGGTGTGCCGTCAGGGAAATTTCTGACGGCCTCTTAACTAGCCTCTGATCAGGCGATATGTCATGGTTTAGTGGTAGATGTCTAATCTTCTTCACCCTTATGCCGATCTTAAGTGGCGAGTCGTCAGGTGCCTCCATATCGTCAGATATGACGGGGCGTAGTTATATGGCTACGCAGGCGGTATGGGTCTGCGGCTGCGCCCGGGAATCGGAGATCACACATGCGCACTATGCGCCTGGCCATCGCGACCCTTGCGGGCGCGGCCTCAGTCATCAGCCTCACGGCTCCCACGTCGTACGCAATCGGCGAGGACCACCACCACCACCATCACCACCGCCACCACCAGCACCGGCGTGCTCACATCAAGGTCCACCCCAAGGTCGCCTGGTCGGGTGAGCGGGTCCACGTCCGGGTCCGCTGCCCCCGGGCCCAGGCCGACGACGTCCGTACCATCCGCGCCTTCTCCGAGGCGTTCCGCCGCGACCACATCACGCTCCACCGCGACGGCATCTTCCGCGACCGTGACGAGAAGGGGCACCACCACGACCGCGACCGCGACGAGCGGCTGTACGTGGGGTCCGGCAAGGTCGAGTACAAGCACCACGGCCACCGTCGTGAGGCCGACCGCGACGACCGCTGGGGCGGTTGGGTCGGCCCGGTCCGGCACCGCCACCACCACCACCGTCACCACCGTCGGCACCGCAGGCACTTCCTGATCACCGGTCGGTGCCCGCACGACGGCTTCTTCCGCACGCACATCCAGGTCGTTGAGCGGCGTCACCACCGCCGTCACCACCGCCACGGCGGCGGCTTCGGTGGCGGGTACAACGGTGGCGGCGGGTACAACGGTGGCGGCTACAACGGTGGCGGCTACAACAACGGCGGCGGCTACAACGGTGGCCGGCGCAGCGGTGGCAGCTACCCCATGGGTGGGGTGAAGGCTGGTGAGGGTGGCTCGGTGAACAACGGCAACGCGCTGGAGACCGGTGCTGGCGGTGCTCTCGCCGCCGCGGCCATCGGTGGTGGCGCCTGGGCGCTGCGCCGTCGCCGTACGGGCGAGTGAGTCCTGGTTAGCGACAGGACCGCACGCCTGACGAACCGCTTCCTCCGGCATCCATGAAACGTGGCCGTCCCGGACCGTCGAGGTCCGCGGGCGGCCACGTGCCGTGTCGTCCGCCCTACCCCTGCTGGTCCGATGCCGCGGCGGCCTCGGGACGCGGATAGGTACGGCCCTTCCAGGCCGCGCCACGCCCGCGGTAGTGCTGCACCGCCGAGTCGGCGGTCATCGCCGCGTACAGCAGCGCCGTCAGCGGCAACAGCGGCGCCAGCCACGGCGGTTGACGGTAGTAGCGCAGCATCGGCAGATAGCTGCCCGCCATCACCGCCCACGCCGCGAAGCCCACCGCGCACACCACCGCGTCACCGGCCACCGCGCCGCCGACCGCGGCGACCGGCGGCACCAGGTAGACCAGCAGCAGACCGGCGAGCGTGCCGAGCAACAGCGCCGGGTTGTGCCGCAGTTGGGCGTACGCGCTGCGGGACACCATCCGCCACAGCTGCGACAGCCGCGGATAGGGCCGTACGCTGTCCACCCGGTTGGCCAGCCCCAGCCAGATACGGCCGCCCGAGCGCTTCACCGCGCGGGCCAGCGCGACATCGTCGATCACCGCCTGCCGGATCGCCTCCGGGATCCGGGCCCGCTCGGCCGCCTCCCGCCGGATCAGCACACAACCCCCGGCCGCCGCCGCGGTGCGGCCCGACCGGTTCACCCAACGGAACGGATACAACTGGGCGAAGAAGTACACGAACGCCGGAACGATCAGCCGCTCCCAGACCGTCACCACCCGCAGCCGCGCCATCTGCGAGACCAGGTCCAGGTCCGAGCCGACCGCCGCCGCCACCAACTCCCTCAGCGAGCACGGCTCATGCGCGATGTCGGCGTCCGTCAGCAGCAGGTACTCCGCCCGGTACGCGGCGGCCGCGGTGGCCATCCCGTGGCGTACCGCCCACAGCTTGCCGGTCCAGCCCGCGGGCGGCTCTCCCGGCGAGGTCACGGTCAGCGGCAGCCCGCCGTGCTCGGCGGCGAGGGTACGGGCCAGCGCTCCCGTGCCGTCCGAGCTGCCGTCGTCCACCAGGAAGACCTCGGCCCGCCCCGGATACTCCTGTGTCAGCAGCGAGGGCAGGCTCACCGGCAGCACCTCGGCCTCGTCCCGCGCGGGCACCACCACGGCCACCGTGGGCCAGGCCGCCGGATCGGCGGAGGGCGGCAGACGCACGTCGGTACGCCAGAAGAAGCCCTGTGCGAACAGCAGCCACAGCCAGCACAACAGTGAGACAACAGCGATCACGGTCCACAAGGTCACCGGCGCAGTCTGCCGCACCGCGGTGCGCTCGCGCCCGAGCCGGGGCCAAGAGCGGACAAGACGATCTATTAGAGTTGCCGGGGCGCTGTCCGGCCGGACGGCTCCCAGAAGGCCAGGTCGGACCGCAGCGACAACACGACACCGGGAGGCACGCCGCAGTGAAGATCGCGCTCATGGACTCCGGGATCGGTCTGCTGGCGGCGGCCGCGGCGCTGCGTCGGCTGCGTCCGGACGCCGACCTCGTGCTGTCCTCCGCCCCGGCGAGCATGCCGTGGGGGCCGCGTACCCCGCAGTACGTCACCGAGCACGCGCTGGCCTGTGCCACCGCCGCCGCCGCGGAGCGTCCGGACGCGCTGATCGTGGCCTGCAACACCGCTTCCGTGCACGCGCTGCCCGCGCTGCGACAGCATCTGGAGCCGGAGATTCCGGTGATCGGCACGGTTCCGGCCGTCAAGCCCGCCGCCGCGGCGGGCGGCCCGGTGGCGATCTGGGCCACCCCGGCCACCACCGGCAGCGCCTACCAGCGCGCGCTGATCGCCGAGTTCGCCGACGGGGTACGGGTCACCGAGGTGGCCTGCCCCGGCCTCGCGGACGCCCTGCAGAGCGCCGACGAGGACGCGATCGACGCGGCCGTCGCCGCCGCCGCCCAGCGCACCCCCGGCGACGTGCGCTCCGTCGTGCTCGGCTGCACCCACTACGAACTGGTCACCGACCGCATCCGCGCCGCCGTCCAGCCCGCGGGCGCCCCCGAGGTCGTCATGTACGGATCGGCCGAGGCGGTCGCCGCCCAGGCGCTGCGCCGGATCGGCGCCGCCCCCGCGCCCGACGCCGAGCCCACCGGCGGCCTGACCGTCATCCTCAACGGCCGCCCGGAACCGCTGGAGGCCGCGGCGCTGGCCTACGCCGAGGGCCGCGCGCTCGCCGGGGCGGCCGCCACCCACTGAGCGCGGTTGCGCACACTGAGTGCCGAAGCGCCGCGCTCCGAGTACGCTCCGAGACATGGACGACTCCCGCTGCGCAGGGGCCGCCGAGAACCCCGAGCCCGAGGTGTGGACCGGGCACGCGACCAACCGGGTCCAGTGGCTGCTCGCAGCCGTGGGCGCCGGGTGCATGGCGCTGGGCATCGAGCTGGCCGTCGACTCGCCGTGGACCTCGGGGATCGCCCCGCTGGCCATGTCGGTGGTCGGCTGCCTCGCGGCCGGGCTGCTGGTGCTGTTCGGGACGATCGCGTTCACCCATGTGCGGGTACGGGTGGACCGCGAGTGCCTTGAGGTGCGCTGCGGCCACATCGGCCTGCCGCGCCGCCGTATCCCGCTCGACCAGGTGGACTCCGCCCATCTCGTACCGACGGTCAGCCCGTGCAACTGGGGCGGCTGGGGGTACCGCTGGCGGCCCGAGATGGGCACCGCCGTGGTGGTGCGGCGCGGGCCCGGCCTGCTGCTCGATCTGGGCGACGGCCGCCGGTTCACCGTGACGGTGGACCACGCGGAGGAGGCGCTGCTGGCGGTCCGCGCGCGGTTGGGCAACCGCGCGACGCGCGCGCTCGGCGACGCCTGACCGCCGGGCGAACGCGCGGCTTCCCGCGGGGAGTTCCTCGTATGCTCTGCGGGTGGCCATACCTGAATTCCTGCGCGAGCTACGGGCCAGCATCGGCCAGCGGCTGGTGTTCCTGCCGGGTGTCTCCGCCGTGGTCCTCGACGACCGGCAGCGGGTGCTGCTGGTGCGCCGCTCGGACAACGGACAGTGGACGATCGTCGGCGGTATCCCCGAGCCCGGTGAGCAGCCCGCGCAGGCGGTGGTGCGCGAGGTGTACGAGGAGACGGCGGTGCGCGCGGTACCCGAACGAGTGATCAGCGTCTACGCCGAGGAACCCACCGTCTACCCGCACGGCGACCAGGTGCAGTTCATGACGATCACGTTCCGCTGCCGCGCGGTGGGCGGCGAGGCGCGGGTCAACGACGACGAGTCCATCGACGTCGGCTGGTTCGCCCTCGATGAGCTGCCGCCGCTCGGCGACGGATGCCTGGGGCGTATCCGTCTGGCGCTGGCGGACGAACCGACCTGGTTCGAAGGGGCAGTTGGCTAGCTCCTTGCTTTCGGGGCGGGCGGTCGCGGTTGGTCCGGCACCGCCGGGCCACACGTTTGGCCAGCGCCGGGCATGGGCGGCGAGTGGGTACGGCCGGTCCGGCACCGCTGACCCACGCCGCATGGTTGCCCGGCGCCACGGTGGCTTGATCCTGGTGGCAACCCCCTCGACCGTTGGAGGCGAGCCCGGTGGGGCCAGGGTGAGCACCACCATTCCGGGGCAACCCCTCGACCGTTGGGGGCGAGCCCAAGCCCCGCGCGGACCGTGCCCGAAGTGTGTCTGGGCCTCGCCCCCCGGCTCCTTGGCCCAACGCGAGGGTGAGCAACCCTCCGGCGCGGACCGGCGGTGCCGGACTCACCGCGACGCGAAGACCACCCCGTCACGCCTTGCGGTACCCGTACGCCTCCTCGGCCGCGGCGGCGACCGCCGCCACGTCGGCGCCCGCGGCGGCGGTGACCACGGCACCCACCGCGCCCTCCAGGAAGGGCGCGTCGGCCAGCCGGGTGCCGTCCGGCAGTTCCTTGTCCTCCAGCAGGGCCTTGACGGTCAGCACCGCGCTGCCCAGGTCGGCGATGACCACCACACCCACGCCCGCGTCGACCCGGTGGACCGCCCGCTTGATCAGCTCCGCGCTGGTGCCGATGCCCCCGCCCTCGGCGCCGCCCGCCGCGGCCACCGCGGCCGCGGCGCCGCCCGTCGCCAGGCAGCGGGCCATCTCCGCCACCGACCCGGCGACCTCGGCACTGTGCGACACCAGCACCACGCCGACCCGTCGCCTCGTCATACCGCCTCCGCCGCCTCGGCGAACGCCGCGATCAGCAACGCGGCCGAGGTCGCACCGGGATCCTGGTGGCCGATGCTGCGCTCACCCAGATAACTCGCCCGCCCCCTGCGCGCCAGTATCGGCACGGTCGCCGCGGCGCCCTCGTCCGCCGCGGTACGGGCCGCGGCCAGCGCCGCCAGCAGCCCGGAGCCGGAACTGAGGGCGAACTCCATCGCCTCGACCGCGGGGTAGAGCGAGTCCAGCATCGTCTTGTCGCCGCGCTCGGAGCGGCCGAGCTGGGCCACCGAGTCCACCCCCGACCGCAGGGCGACGCACAACTCCTCTGGAGTGACGGCCGGTTGGTCGCCCAGCGCCTTGCCCGCCCGGCGCAGCAGGGTGCCGTACAGCGGTCCGGCGGCGCCGCCCACCGAGCTGATCAGCTGCCGCCCCACATGGGTGAGGACCTCCCCGGGCGTGTTCGACGGCTCCCGCTCGACGGCCGCGGACGCGGCGGCGAACCCGCGCTGCATGTTGGTGCCGTGGTCGGCGTCGCCGATGGCGGAGTCCAGCTCGGTGAGCCAGCTGGACTTGTGCTCGATGGCCGACGTCGCCAGGCTCAGCCAGCGCCGCACGAACGCGGAGTCGATCGCTGGATCCGGGGTGCCAGATGCGGATGTATTCATTCCGGGTGCGTTCCTCCTGTGTACGGGTTCGGTCCTGGCCGACGGCGGCTCAACAGCCCCAGCGCAGCGCGGCCGTGCGCACCGGCGAGTCCCACAGCCGCAGCAGCTCGTCGTCGGCACGGCACACCGTGACCGAGGCGCCCGCCATGTCGAGCGAGGTGACGTAGTTGCCGACGAGGGTACGCACCACCGGCACTCCGCGCTCGCCCAGCGCCCGCTGCACCTCGGCGTTGAACCCGTACAGCTCCAGCAGCGGAGTGCCGCCCATCCCGTTGACCAGCACGAAGACCGGACCATCCGGCCGCAGATCGGTCACCACGGCGTCGACGGCGGCGTCCGCGATCTCCCCCGAGGTCATCATCGCGCGCCGCTCACGGCCCGGCTCGCCGTGGATGCCGATGCCCAACTCCAGCTGGCCGGGCGGCAGTTCGAAGGTCGGGCCGCCCTTGGCCGGGGTGGAACAGGCGCTCAGCGCCACGCCGAAGCTGCGGCAGCCGTCGTTGACCCGGTGCGCGAGAGTGGCCACCCGGTCCAGCGGCGCGCCCTCCTCGGCGGCGGCGCCCGCCAGCCGCTCCACGAACAGCGTGCCACCGGTGCCGCGCCGCCCGGCTGTGTAGAGACTGTCGGTGACCGCCACATCGTCGTTGACGATGACCTTGGCGACCTGCACGCCCTCGTCCTCGGCGAGTTCCGCGGCCATGTCGAAGTTGAGCACGTCCCCGGTGTAGTTCTTGATCACGAACAGCACTCCGGCCCCGCTGTCCACGGCCGCCGCGGCCCGTGCCATCTGGTCGGGCACCGGTGAGGTGAAGACCTCGCCGGGACACGCGGCGTCCAGCATCCCCCGGCCCACGAACCCCGCGTGCAGCGGCTCGTGCCCGCTGCCGCCACCGGAGACCAGCCCCACCTTGCCCTCGACCGGCGCGTCCCGGCGCACCACGAGACGGTTCTCCACATCCACCGTCAACTCCGGATGCGCCGCGGCCAGCCCCCGCAGCCCATCGGCGACCACCGTCTCCGGAACGTTGATCAGCATCTTCATGTGCGTCTCCGCCCTAGCTCGGGAACCTCGGCCGTGCATCGCATCTTCGCAGGTCGTGGTCTGTTCTTCTGGGTTCGCGCTCTCGGTGACGTGTTTTCGCCCCGACGCGCCTTCTGACGGTCTGCTGCCGACTCCATGCCGACTTCGCCGACCAACCCACCAGCCTGCCGGTGCCCGGTCAAGGACCTTCGGGCCTGGTGCGTACGGGGTGGGGGTGGCCCGTGGGCATCGCCAGGGTAGGGGGGGAGCGAGGGTGGGCACCGGGTAGGGAACACCCGCTCAAGCGGGTAACTGGCTTCACTGGCGTGTCCGAGGACCTGGCCGATTGCTCCTCGGCGGCGACGACAACGCTGCCCTCCAGGCCAGCGACCTCGGGAAGCGGACCTCGGGCATGAGAAGAGGGGCCGCGCGTCTCCTGGGAGTTGGGGTTCGCGCGGCCCCCCTGGTGGTGCCGACCCGGTCAGGGAGGAGCTAGCCGGGTCGGCGGAGTGTGGTGTCGCTGGGCTTAGTTGGCGTCGTTCCCGGAGTCAGCGACGGTCGGCGACAGCACCTGGACGTTGGGGACGACCGAGACCAGACCTGCGACGCCCTTGGGGGAGCTGATGTGATCGTTGGGGCCGTGGTGCGCGGCGGAGGCGCTGGCGGCCCCGGCGGCCCCGATGGTCATCGCGGCGGCGAGGGCGGCGGTGGTGGCGGTCTTGCGGATGCTCATGGCGGTTCCTGCGGTCATAGCGGTTCCTACGGACATAGAGGGATGCCGGGCAAAGACTCCGGCAAGAAGGAGTGTTGCGTATGGAAAACCGCTGTACCGACTGGCGGCTGGTATGTTCATCCCTCATCGTGATCGTGGTGTGCGCGTTGACCACCTGTGGGTTGATCCAGGTGTCCAACTGGCATGTGTACGAGGGTCGTTGGAGCATCCTGTAGAGCGCGGCGCTCCCCGAGGCGGGACTCAGATGCGAGGAGGCAGGACCTCGATGACCGTGGCCGTGCCGACGGCAGGTCTGCCCTCGTGCATGGTGATCACGTCGCCGGTCTTCAGGTGCCTCCAGTGCTCGGGGTGCAGAGGGGCCAGCCGGACGTCGGCGGTCTGTCCAGGACCGAGCTGTGGGGCGAACTCCACCCACAACGCCGCGATGTTCAGCTCCCGCTGCCCGTCGGCAGTGCGGCTACCGATGTCCCACAGTGGTCTGAGGCGACCGTCCCCGTAGAAGGCACTTCGGCGTCCGCCCTCTTCCGTTCGCAACAAGCCCAGCGTCGCCCGGATGGTGCCGTGCTGGATTTCCCATGCCCGCCACTCACACCAACGGCGGCTGTGGTCGGCCATCATCTGCCGTGCTGCCTCGGCGAGATGCTTCCAGAGAACGCGTCATCCATGCCGTGGATTGTTCCCTGACCCGTGGGCGCTTTGCCACAGACGGCCAGGCCCGGAAGTGCCAAGCGCCCTCCCACCGACGCGTTCTTCGAGGAGTTGCTCCATGAAGGCACGACGCATTTCCAAGTCATTGGCTGCGGGCGCAATCGAATAGACCCTCCATACGCGCGCGATGTCCTTCCCTGTGTGAAAGGGGATTCACCGCTCGCCTGATGGTGGGGACGGCCGCACTGTCACCGTCGAAGTCGTCCGGAAGCGCCCGGAGTTGTGGGTCACCATGGCCTGAGCGCGGAGATCACAGCCGCCTTGGCCTTGGCGGGCGGCCGCCGCGGGTCGCATCCCTTCACCGAGGCGGTGGCCGTACGACCCTCGATTCGGCTTACCCGTTGGAGTAGCGTGCGCCCATGTCGGCCATGACGAGGGGCCTTGGGGCAGCCAGGGTGGCGGTCGCGCTGCTTGCGGCCAGTGCGCTTGCTGTGACGTTTGACCAGGCGCTGCACATCGGTGAGGGTGCGGCGAACTGGTTCTCCTACTTCACCAATCTGTCCAACCTCTTCGGTTTCGCGGTGCTGTTGGTCGGCGGGCTGGCGCTGTTGACCGGGCGCGGCCCGATCGGTGACGCGTGGCGGGGCGCCGCCGCGGTGTACCTGGCGGTGACCGGGGTCGTCTACTGGACGTTGCTGGCCGGTCAGGAACGCGGCGACGTGATCGTCTGGGCCAACATCGTGATGCACGCGGTGATGCCGGTGGTGGCGCTGGCCGACTGGTTGGCGGGGCCGCCCGCCCGCCCGATCCGCTGGGTGCGTGGACTGCCGTGGCTGGCCTTCCCGTTGGTGTATCTCGCGTACTCGCTGCTGCGCGGGCCGTTCGCCCACTGGTACCCGTACGACTTCCTGGACCCGCGCCAGCCGGGCGGCTACCGCCATGTGACGACCTGGACGCTGGTCGTCACGGCGGTGTTCGTCTTCTTCATGTCGCTGATCGTCGGTTTGGGCAACCGCCTTGCGAGACTGCGCCCGGCGCCGTCCAGGAGCTGGTGAGCGGCCGCTCGCGTGCGGCGAGCGGCTCGCGGAAGTTGGCCTTCGGACGGCGCGCGGGTCCGCTCCCTCACACCGGACGGTCCCCGGCCGTGAGCGAGGAGAGGGGGCCAGGCCGGGGAATGCGGCCGAAGTCGCCCTCGGCGCAGTCGTCGTGGAGACGGGCGATGGCGCCGCGCAGTGCTCTGGGCAGTCGCGGGGTGCGGCCGCGGTGCCACTGCACCAGCAGGTCGCGGCGCGCCGACTCCGACAGCAGCAGCGGTCCGTCGGCCCGTTCGGGGGCGCGATGCGGGTGCGCGGCGCCCGACGGCCGGGTGGCCTGACCGCGCCAGTGGTCGGCGTCACGGAACTCGCCGCGGCGGCGGTGGTCCAGGAACAGGCAGTAGGCCGCGGTACGGCTGCCGCCGCCCGCCGCGAACCGCCACCAGAACTCGGCCGCCTCGCCGTGACCGGCCAGATGCAGCAGGGCGCCGAAGACCAGGGCGCCCTCCGGGTCGATCCGCTCGTGGTCGACCAGCCGGTCCAAACTGGCCGCCGCTTCCGGCGCGCCCAGCACCAGCGCGCAGGCCAGGTCGAGTTCGTGCCGGGCCTGTTCGGGCGCGGTGGTGGGGGGCGCGGCGCCCGCGGTGCCCATACTGCGGGCCACCGCCTCCCGGGCGGCGACCGGGTCGTAGTCCTCGTACTCGTGCGCCAGCACCTCGGCCGTGCCGAGCAGCGCCTCGATGCTCTCGCCAGCGCGGCGTGAACGCATCCGTCCGGCCCCCCTCACTCCCGCCACGGAATCCCCAGCCGTGCCGCCAGTTTCCTCCTCGCGATGCTGACATGCGACCGTACGGTGCTCTCCTCCACTCCCAACAAGGCGGCGATGAACGCGTCGTCGTATCCCAGCGCGAAGCGCAGCACGATCACGTCGCACTGCCGCTCGGGTAACTCGGAGATGGCCGAGTACAGTCCGAGCCTGCTCTCCAGGACGGCGAACTGCTCCTGCGCCTCGCGCAGTGCCCGGGAGACGGCGTCGAAGGCGGCGGTCTCGGTGAGCGCCACCGGACGGTTGTGTGCGCTGAGCCAGTTGGCCACGTGTTCCTTCAGCACGGTCCAGGCGTAGAACGGCACCGACTCCTGGCGCAGCACATGCGGCCAACAGGCGGCGAGTTGACGGGATATGGCGCCCTCGATGCGCAGGGCGGCGGCGCGGCTGCCGGTGTGCAGATGGGCGTAGCGCAGCCACAGCAGGTGGTGGGTGTCGTGGAAGGCCTCGAAGGTCAAGGCCAGGCGGCGCACGGGCTGCCGCAGCGGAGGGCCGGACGGGCCGTCGGACGCGGATGGGTGCGGGGGATTGGTGTTCACACGGTCCTCTGCTGGATTTCACGACCGCGCCCGTCGCTGACGGACGGCGGCGTCGGTTCGAGGGGGCTTGCGCCCTCGCCTGTCAGCCAATCGGACAAACGGTCCTGGTGTGTAACGCGGCCCCGTAAAAATCTTCCGCAGCGTAATGGTATGACTACTCCAACTCCGGGTTCGCATCGGTTCGGCACGGGAGGGGCGGTCATGAGCGAGTACGGACTCGGCTCGTCCGGCGTCGACCTGCGGCTGGACCGGGCGCATTCGGCCCGTATCTACGACTACTTCCTCGGCGGCAGGACCAACTTCGCCGCCGACCGGGAGGCCGCGGTCAAGGTCCTCGGCGTCTTCCCGGCCGCTGGGCTCGCCGCCCGGGTGAACCGGGAGTTCATGCACCGCGCCACCCGCGCCCTGGCCCGGGCCGGGATGCGCCAGTGGCTGGACATCGGCACCGGCATCCCGACCTCGCCCAACCTGCACGAGGTCGCCCAGCGGATCGCGCCCGAGGCGCGGGTGGTCTACACCGACAACGACCCCATCGTGCTGGCCCATGCCGCCGCGCTGCTGCGCAGCCGCCCCGAGGGCCGCACCGCGTATGTGGAGGCCGATGTCACCGACCCCGAGGCGGTGCTGTCGGCGCCCCAACTGCTGGGGACCCTGGACCTGTCGCGGCCGGTGGCGCTCAGCCTGAACGCCCTGCTGCACTTCGTCGACGACGAGCGGGGCGGCGGTGCGCACGCCGTCGTGGAGCACTTCAAGCGGGCGCTGCCGTCCGGCAGTACGTTGGCCGTCTCGCACGCCACGGCCGACTTCGCGCCCGAGGCGCTGGCCGAGGTGACCGCCATCTACCGGGCGGCGGGCACCCCGGTACGGCTGCGGGACCGGGCGGAGTTCGCACGGTTCTTTGACGGCTGGGAGCTGCTGGAGCCGGGCATCACCGTCTCGCACCGGTGGCGTCCCGACGAGCCACGCGGTGCGGAGGCGGTCAGCGCGGCGGAGGCGTCCTGCTATGCGGCGGTGGCCCGCAAGCCGTAGCCTCCGGCGGATCCTCGTCCACCGGTGGCCCGCGGCCGCGGGCCGCGATCGGCCGAGGCCCTTCGCACAGGCGTCAAGTGGCTCTGCTGTGCGCCCCTTCCAGGTTTCTGCAACGCGTTCTACTCTGTGCGCCGACACCGCGGGACCGCCGGGCACACCAGACCTCAGGAGGGGCCGTGCACCTGGACTACACCCCCGAGCAGCAGCGCCTGCGTGACGAACTGCGCGCCTACTTCGGTAGGTTGGTGCCCGACAACGCCTACGCCCGGCACCGCGACCCGGCGGGCCAGAAGGCCTTCTACCGGGAGACCATCCGCCGCCTCGGCGCGGACGGCTGGCTGGGCGTGGGCTGGCCGGTGGAGTACGGCGGGCGCGGGCTGAGCCCCATGGAGCAGTTCGTCTTCTTCGACGAGGCCGCGCAGGCTGGGGTGCCGCTGCCGCTGATGGCGCTCAACACCGTGGGTCCGACGATCATGCAGTTCGGCACCGACGAGCAGAAGGCGTACTTCCTGCCGAAGATCCTCTCCGGCGAGATCGACTTCGCCATCGGCTACAGCGAACCCGACGCGGGAACCGATCTGGCCGCGCTGAAGACCCGCGCGGTCCGCGACGGCGACGAGTACGTGGTCAACGGCCAGAAGATCTGGACCACCAACGGCGACACCGCCGACTGGGTCTGGCTCGCGGTGCGCACCGCCCCGGACGCGCCGCCGCACCAGGGCATCAGCATCCTGCTCGTCCCGACCAGCGACCCCGGCTACTCGTGCACCGTCATCCACACCCTCGCCGGGCACGACACCACCGCCAGCTACTACGAGGACATCCGGGTGCCGGTCACCCGCCGGGTCGGCGAGGAGAACAAGGGCTGGCGGCTGATCACCACCCAGCTCAACCACGAACGCGTCACCCTCGCCGCGCACGGCACCATGGCCGTCCGCGCCCTGCACGACGTGCGGCGTTGGGCCGCCCAGACCAAGCTCGGCGATGGCCGTCGGGTCATCGACCTCGGCTGGGTGCGCGCCCGGCTGGCCCGCGCCCACGCCAGGCTGGACGCGATGAAGCTGCTCAACTGGCAGATGGTGGACGCCCTGCAGCGCGGCACGCTCACCCCGCAGGACGCCTCCGCGGTCAAGGTCTACGGCTCGGAGGCCCGGCGCGACGCGTACGCCTGGCTGATGGAAGTCGCCGCGGCGGCCGGACCGTTGAAGGAGGGGTCGGCCGGGGCGCTGCTGCACGGGGAGTTGGAGCGGGGATACCGCAGCGCGGTGATCTTCACCTTCGGCGGCGGGAACAACGAGATCCAGCGGGAGATCATCTCGTGGATCGGCCTTGGCATGCCGAGGGTCCGCCGCTGACCGACCGCCCCTTCCCCAGGTCTGTCCCCGCCAAACGCACGCGGCGCCAAAGCGGGGTGCGCGAACCCGGCCGTGATGCGCCGTGCCGTACCCTGCACGGCGCGGCCATACTGGAAAACGCCGGGTGACGGAAGCGGAACAACGGGGGGCGGCGACTTGCGATGGGGGAGAACAGGCTGATCCGGGAGCGATACCGGCTGATCGAGCTGATCGGCCGTGGTGGCATGGGCGAGGTGTGGCGCGCCGAGGACGAGGCGCTGGGCCGCAAGGTCGCGGTCAAGTGCCTCAAGCCCATGAAGACCTCCAGCGACCCCGCGCACTCGCGGGCGATGGAGCTGCGGTTCCGCCGCGAGGCGCGGGTCGCCGCCTCGCTGCAGCACCGCGGCATCACCGTGGTGCACGACTTCGGCGAGGACGACGGGGTGCTCTACCTCGTCATGGAACTGCTGGACGGCCGCAACCTGCTGCAACTGCTGGAGGACGGACAGCGCATCCCGCTGCCGGTGCCCGACCTACTGGACATCGCCGAGCAGGTCGCCGCCGCGCTGGCGTACACCCATGCCCAGGGAGTGGTGCACCGGGACCTGAAACCGGCCAACATCATTCGCGTGCCCGACGGCACGGTGAAGATCTGCGACTTCGGTATCGCCCGGCTCGGCCACGACATCGGCTTCACCTCCCGGCTGACCGGCACCGGCATGGCGATGGGCACCCCGCACTACATGTCGCCCGAGCAGATCGCAGGTGGCGAGGTCGACCACCGCAGCGACCTCTACTCGTTCGGCTGTGTGCTCTACGAACTGGCCACCGGCGCCCCGCCGTTCGACATGGACGACGCCTGGGCGGTACTGGTGCGGCACCGGGACACCGCCCCCGAACCGCCGCGCGAGCGCCGCCCCGAACTGTCGGAGCCGCTGGAGCGGTTGATCCTCGACCTGCTCGGCAAGGAGCCGGACGACCGCCCGCAGGACGCCCAGGTGATCGGCAAGCGGCTGGCCGCCATCCAGGCGAGCGCGGAGCGCGCGAGCGAACTGCCCCACTGGGCCCGTACGTTGACCGGTGGACCGCAGGCGATCGGCTGCCGCGGACCCCGCCCGGCAGCCGAGGACACCCCGCTCGCCGGAGCCTGGTACAACGCCGCCTGGGCCGCCCGGCCGCGGCACGCCGCCGATCCCGAACTGCTCGCCGTGCTGGCCAGTCGGCACAACGCGGCCCTGAGCCTGGGCAGGCTCGGCCGCTGGAGCGAGGCGGTGGAGGTGCACCGCGCCGTCGCCCAGGCCCGCGAGGACGCGCTCGGCGCCGAGCACCCCGAGACGCTGGCCAGCCGCTACGAACTGGGCTTCGCGCTCAGCCGACTCGGCCTGGCCCAGGAGGCGCTGAACGAGTACGAGCGGGTGGTCGCCGCCCGTAGCCGGGCACTGGGCGCCGACCATCCGCAGACCCTCGCCGCCCGCCAGGAGACCGCGTTCGCCCTCGGCAGGCTCGGCCGCCACGAGGACGCCCACCAGGTCTACACCGAGGTGCTCGGCGCGCGGGAGCGCACCATGGGCGCCGAGCACCCCGACACCCTGCGCTGCCGGCACAACCTCGCCTTCAACCTCGGTCGGCTCGGTCGGCTCCAGGAGTCCTACGAGACGGCCCGCGATGTGGCCGCCGCCCGGTCCCGGGTGCTGGGCGCGGGGCATCCGGACACCCTGGTCACCCGCTTCGAGGTCGCCTACACCCTCGGCCAGTTGGGCCGCTGGGAGGACGCGCTCGCCGAGTACCGGGACGTGGTCGCGGCCCGCTCCGCCAGCCTCGGTCCGGACCATCCGGACAGCCTGGCCGCCCGTTACGAGGTCGGCATCTGCCTGGGGCGGCTCGGGCGCAGTGAGGAGGCGCTGAAGCTCTACCGGGATCTGGCCGCGGTGCGCGCGCGGGTCCAGGGGGCCGAACACCCCGAGACGCTGCGGGCCCGGCACGGCATGGGCGTCAACCTCGGCAGGCTCGGCCGCTGGAAGGAGGCGCTCGCCGAGGCCCACCAGGTGTACGAGGCCCGCGCCGGGGCGCTGGGCGCCGAACATCCCGACACCCTGGTCAGCGGGCGCGAAGTCGCCGTCGCGCTGGGCTGGTTGGGCCGCTGGGACGAGGCCCTGGGCATCTACCGCGTGGTCGCCGAGGGGCGGGAGCGGGCGCTCGGCCCCAACCACCCGGACACCCTGACCAGCCGCAACGACGAGGCGCACTGCCTGGAGCAACTGGGCCGCGGCGCCGAGGCGGTGGACCTGTACCGCAGGGTGGCGGCGATCCGCCGGGAGTACGCCACCACAGCCACCTAACGAACTGACGCTACGTCAGAAAATCTCTTCCCCTTGTCGGTGGTGTGCGGCATCCTGCCCCCCATGGAGACGGAGCTGAGCCAGCGGCTGGGCATCGAGTACCCCATCTTCGGCTTCACGCCGTTCCCCGCGGTCGCCGCGGCCATCAGCCAGGCGGGCGGCCTCGGCGTACTGGGCGCGGTGCGCTACGGGGCCGCCGACGACCTCGCCCGCGACCTCGACTGGCTGGACGCGCACACCGCAGGGCGGCCGTACGGGCTCGACGTGGTGATGCCCGCGAAGAAGGTCGAGGGCGTCACCGTCGCCGAGATCGAGGCGATGATCCCCGAAGGGCACCGGCGGTTCGTCAAGGACACCCTCGCCCGCCATGGCGTGCCGGAGCTGCCGGTCGGTGAGCAGTCCGGCTGGCGGATCACCGGCTGGATGGAGGAGGTCGCCCGCCGCCAACTCGACGTCGCCTTCGGCCACCCGGTCAAGCTGCTCGCCAACGCACTGGGGTCGCCGCCGCCCGATGTCATCCAACGCGCCCACGCCAACGGCGCGTTGGTCGCCGCGCTGGCCGGCAGCGCCCGGCACGCCCGGCACCACCAGGAGGCGGGCATCGACATCGTCGTCGCCCAGGGCTACGAGGCGGGCGGGCACACCGGTGAGATCGCCACCATGGTGCTCACCCCTGAGGTGGTCGCCGCGGTGTCCCCCCTTCCGGTGCTGGCTGCCGGGGGCATCGGCAGCGGCGAACAGGTCGCCGCCGGGCTGGCACTCGGCGCCCAGGGCGTGTGGCTCGGCTCGATCTGGCTCACCACCCGTGAGGCGGAACTGAACTCACCGGCGCTCACCCGGAAGCTGCTCGCCGCCGGGTCCGGGGACACCGTCCGCTCCCGCGCCCTGACCGGCAAGCCCGCCCGCCAGTTGCGCACCCGCTGGACCGAGGCGTGGGACGATCCGGCGACCCCGGATCCGCTGCCGATGCCGCTGCAGGGGCTGCTGGTCGCCGAGGCGGTCTCCCGCATCCAGACGTACGAGGTCGAGCCGCTGCTCGGTACGCCCGTCGGCCAGATCGTCGGGCGGCTCAACACCGAACGCCCGGTCCGGGCGGTCTTCGACGACCTGGTCCGTGGCTTCGAGCGGGCCATCACCCGTGTCAACCGGATCGCCGGACGTGAAGGAGGTCGCCCCCGATGACCACGATCGCCAACAGATTCTGGGCGCAGGCCGCACAGGACCCGGACCGGACCATGCTGGTCGCTCCGGACGGCGAGCGGTGGAGCGCGGGGCGGCTGCACGCCGCCGCCAACGAACTCGTGCACGGTCTACGGGCCGCCGGGCTCGGTACCGGTGACGCGTTCGCCGTCGTACTGCCGAACGGCGTCGAGTTCTTCACCGCCTATCTCGCCGCCGCGCAGGCCGGGTTCTACCTGGTGCCGGTCAACCACCATCTGGTCGGGCCGGAAATCGCGTGGATCGTCGCGGACTCCGGGGCCAAGGTGCTGATCGCGCACGAACGGTACGCGGAGCAGGCACGGGCCGCGGCCGACGAGGCGGCGCTACCGGCAGGCCAGCGGTTCTCGGTGGGCGGTGCTACGGGGTTTCGGCCGTACGCCGAACTGCTGGACGGGCAGCCGTCCACGGCGCCGCCGGGTCGTACAGCCGGTGGGGTGATGAACTACACCTCGGGGACCACCGGAAGGCCGCGCGGGATTCGGCGTCCGCTCTCCGGGAGGCCTCCGGAGGAGACCCATCTCGGCGGATTCCTCGGCTTCTTCGGGATCAAGCCGTTCGACGGCAACGTGCATCTGGTGTGTTCGCCGCTGTACCACACCGCGGTGCTCCAGTTCGCGGCGGCGGCACTGCACATCGGGCACCCCGTGGTGGTGATGGACAAATGGGCGCCCGAGGAGATGCTGCGCGTCATCGACGCTTACGGGTGCACGCACACGCACATGGTGCCGACGCAGTTCCACCGGCTGCTGGCGCTGCCCGACGAGGTCAAACGGCGGTACGACGTGTCGTCCATGCGGCACGCCATCCACGGCGCCGCGCCGTGCCCCGAACACATCAAGCGGGCCATGCTGGAGTGGTGGGGGCCGTGCGTTGAGGAGTACTACGCCGCGAGCGAGGGCGGCGGGACCTTCGCTCCCGCCGCCGAGTGGTTGAAGAAACCGGGCACCGTCGGGCGCGCCTGGCCGATCAGCGAGATCGCCATCTTCGATGACGCGGGGAATCGGCTACCGCCCGGGGAGTTGGGGACGGTTTACATGTCGATGAGTACCGGAGGGTTTCGGTACCACAAGGATGAGGACAAGACCCGGAAGAACCGGATAGGGGACTTCTTCACGGTGGGTGACCTCGGGTACCTCGACGAGGACGGCTATCTGTATCTGCGCGATCGGAAGATCGACCTCATCATCTCGGGTGGGGTCAACATCTACCCGGCCGAAGTGGAGGCCGCGCTCCTGACCCACCCGGCGGTGGCCGACGCGGCGGTGTTCGGCGTGCCGCACGAGGACTGGGGGGAGGAGGTCAAGGCGGTGGTCGAACCGGCTCCGGGTGCGGTCGCGGGGGCGGAGTTGGCGGGGGAGCTCATGGCGCATTGCGGGCGGGTGTTGGCGAAGTACAAGTGCCCCAAGTCCGTTGACTTCGTCGCGGAGATGCCGCGGGACCCCAACGGGAAGCTCTACAAGCGGCGGCTGCGGGGCGATTGAGCGCGCTGTCTGTGTGCGGGTCGGGGGCGGGGGCTGAGTGGTCATTTGGGTTGCGGGGAGTGCGATCCCCTTTGGGCTGCTGCCGGTTGGGGGTCGTCTTCCGTCGCGTGCCTGCCGAGTCCACGCCGGGGCGCCGTCGGGCTGCGCGGCCGTGGACTGACAGCACCCTGGGGGGCGAACTTGCCGTTCATCGGCGTCACCCTCGTCGGCCTGGTCCTGGCCGCCGGATGGGCCATGAAACACGTCTGGATGGCGAAGCGCAGCAAGAAGTAACCCGTCCAGGTCGACCGGAGGAGCGCTTCATGCTCACGCCTCGCGAAATCGCGTTCGCCACCCCGCAGGATGTCGGCGGCCCGGCTCATTACCGCCGTATCTGCAAAGCCGTCGATCTTCCGCCACTGGCAGATGGCTACGGCCTCCTACTGGCTGTGGATGACGACGGGGCCAAGGTCACCCTGGTCACCGGAGATGTGCAGTACGTCCGCGCGATCGCTTCCGCGGGGCCGGAGACGCTCGCCGGTCTCCTCCTGTTCGGCGAAGCCGCAGAGAAGTTCCTCAGGCGCGACGGCTGGCCCGACGAGTGGATCTGATCGACACCATCGAGGCCCTGCCCGGAAGAGCATCCGGTGCAGGGCCTCATCGCGTCCAGGGCCTATGCGGGCAGCGCGTCGAGGGCTGCGTCCCATGGGTAGGCGTCTACATTGCCGCGCTTCGGGACGTGCGGGCTGCTACGCCCGACGATCAGTCGATCACTTGGCCGCGGATCTGATCACCGTCCGCAGGCTGCGGCACCACTCCCGCGTCTTGGGGCCGCCGCCGTGCTCCGGCCGGGGTGTCACGTGGGGTTGGCCGCGGCCATGGCGATGGCCGCGGCCCAGCGGTAGTCCGCCTTGCCGCTTGGGGAGCGGTGGATCTGGGGGGTGATGACGAGCGTGCGCGGGATCTTGTAGCCCGCCAGGCGGGTGCGGCAGTGGGTCTGCAGGTCGGTGAGGGTCAATGTTCCCTCGGTGTCGCGGAGTTGGACGACGGCCGCCACATGGCTGCCCCAGCGGGGGTCGGGGACACCCGCCACGAGGACGTCGTACACGTGCGGATGAGACTTGACCGCTTCCTCGACCTCCTCCGGGAAGACCTTCTCGCCACCGGTGTTGATGCACTGCGAGCCGCGCCCCAGGACCGTCACGATTCCGTCGTCGTCCACCGTGGCCAGGTCGCCCAGCAACACCCAGCGTTCACCGGACGCGTCGCGGAAGAAGGTCCGTGCGGTTTTCTCGGGGTCGTTGTAGTAGCCCAGCGGGACGTGTCCCCGCTGGGCCAGGTGGCCGGTCTGGCCCGGGGCGACGGGCAGGTGGGTGTCGGGGTCCACCACGGCTGTGCGTGGGTTGACCTTCAAACGGAAGCCCCGGCGCGGCCCGGAGTCGTCCGTCGCGGTGCCGTTGAAGCCGGATTCGGAGGAGCCGAAGTTGTTGAGGATGAGTACGTTCGGGACGAGCGCCTGGAACTGCGCGCGCACCGTGTCGGAGAGGATCGCCCCCGAACTGGAGAGGGTCAGCAGCGACGAGCAGTCGACTCCCTTCACAGGGCCGCCCAGCGCGTCGGTCAACGGCCGCAGCATCGCGTCGCCGACCAGTGAGACGCTGGTCACCCGTTCGCGTTCTATGGTCCGCAGGACTTCCTCCGGAACGAACTTGCGGTGGATGACCACCTTCTGGCCGAAGAAGAAGCCGATGAACGCGGTGAGCGTCGACGTGCCGTGCATCAGCGGCGCGGTGGGGAAGAAGACCAGTCCGTCGCCGCTCGCCGCCACCCGTTCGGCCAATTCCGCTGGCCGCCTGACCGGTTCGCCGGTCGGCGCGCCGCCGCCGAGGCCGGAGAAGAACAGGTCCTCCGCCCGCCACATCACGCCCTTGGGCATACCGGTGGTGCCGCCGGTGTAGATGATGAACTGGTCGTCCGCGGAGCGTGGCCCGAAGTCCCGCTCGGGTGATCCTGAGGCCTCCGCCTGCTGGAAGGAGACGGCGGCCGGTCCCGTCGTGTCGTCGCCGACGCGCACCACGTGCCGGAGCGTGACGCACCTTCCGGCCGCCTTGGCGACCCGGTCGTCGAACTCCGCGTCGTGGATCAGTGCGACCAGGTCCGCGTCCTGGTACAGGTACGCCAACTCCTCCGCGACGTAGCGGTAGTTGACGTTGACCGGGACGGCGCGGATCTTCAGGCAGGCCAGGGCGGTCTGCAGGTACTCGACGCCGTTGAACAGGTGCAGTCCGACGTGCTGGCCCGGGCCGACACCGGCCGCCGCGAGGTGGTGGCCGATCCGGTTGGCCGCGGCGTCCAGTTCGGCGTAGGTCAGTCGGCGCTCCGAGTCGAAGCCGTACACCAGCGCCTCGCGGTCCGGTACGGCGTCGACGACGGATTCGAAGAGGTCGGCGAGGTTGTACTCCACGGCTCCTCCTGACCGGCACCCGGGGGTCCGGCCCCATTAGAGCGCCGTTCGTGGGAGGTGTGAAGGCCTGGGATGAGACCGATCTGACTAAGCGTTAGATTTGCTGTTGAAGGTATTACTGCAACCTGTTCTACTGAGTCCACGACTGGAGGAGATGCCATGGGCGGCACCGAACACCTCACCGTGGAGCGCCTCGGCGCGACACTCGTACTGACCCTGAACCGGCCGGAGGCGAAGAACGCCCTCTCGCTGCCGATGCTCGTCGGACTGTGGGACGGCTGGGTGGAGGCCGACGAGGACGACGCCATCCGCTCGGTGGTGCTCACCGGCGCGGGCGGAACGTTCTGCTCCGGTATGGATCTCAAGGCACTGTCCGAGGGCGGGAAGTTGGACGGGCAGCAGTACCGGGATCGGCTCACCGCCGATCCCGATCTGCACTGGAAGGCGATGCTGCGCCACCACCGTCCCCGCAAACCGGTCATCGCCGCCGTCGAGGGGCACTGCGTGGCGGGCGGCACCGAGATTCTCCAGGGCACCGACATCCGGGTGGCCGGGGAGAGCGCGGTCTTCGGGCTGTTCGAGGTGCGCCGCGCGCTGTTCCCCATCGGGGGTTCCACCGTCCGGCTGGCCCGGCAGATACCCCGCACCCACGCACTGGAGATGCTGCTCACCGGCCGCCCCTACGGCGCGCGGGAGGCCGAGCGCATCGGGCTGATCGGGCAGGTGGTCCCCGATGGCACGGCGCGGGAGAAGGCGCTGGAGATCGCCGAGTTGATCAACGCCAACGGTCCGCTGGCCGTCGAGGCGGTCAAAGCCTCGGTCTATGAGACCGCGGAACTGTCCGAGACCGAGGGGCTCGCCAGCGAACTGCGGCGCGGCTGGCCGATCTTCGCCACCGCGGACGCCAAGGAGGGCGCCCGTGCCTTCGCCGAGAAGCGGCCCGCCGAGTACCGGCGCGCGTGACGGAAGGAGATACTGCCATGCCCCCAGCCCTCAGGGCGCCGCTGGTCGTGGAGTTCCCGTTCACCCGCTCCCTCGGCCCGGTGCAGAGCGCCTTCCTCACCGGACTGCGTGAGCGCACCGTGCTCGGGGTGCGCTGCCGCGACGGCAGGGTGCTGGTGCCGCCGGTCGAGTACGACCCGGTCACCGCCGAGGAGATCCGCGAACTGGTCGAGGTCGCCGCCACCGGCACCGTCACCAGCTGGGCCTGGAACCCCCGGCCGCGCCGACACCAGCCGCTTGACCGGCCGTTCGCGTGGGCGCTGGTCAGGCTCGACGGCGCCGACACCGCCATGCTGCACGCACTGGACGCCCTCGAGGCCGCAGCCGTCCACACCGGGATGCGGGTACGGATCCGCTGGGCCGCCGACCGTAGCGGTGCCATCACCGACATCGCCTGCTTCGAGCCCGATGACGGGGGTGCGGTCGGGGGTGAACCCCGGGTGTTCGGCGGTGAGTTCGCCGACGCGGTGAGCGGGATCGTCGCCCCCGCCCGGCTCGACTACACGTACTCGCCCGGGCGGGCCCAGTCCCGCTACCTCGACGCGCTCGCCGGGCACCGCACCGTCGGCGAGCGCTGCCCGGCCTGCGGCAAGGTCTACGTTCCGCCGCGCGGTGCCTGCCCGACCTGTGGGGTGGCCACCGCCGAGCAGGTCGAGGTGGGGCCGCGCGGCACGGTCACCACGTACTGCGTGGTCAACATCAAGGCGAAGAACCTGGACATCGAAGTCCCCTACGTCTACGCGCACATCGCCCTGGACGGCGCCGACCTGGCGCTGCACGGCCGGATCGGCGGCATCCCGTACGACCAGGTGCGGATGGGGCTGCGGGTGGAGCCGGTGTGGACCGAGGGTGGCCGGTACCCCGACCACTACCGGCCCACGGGTGAGCCCGACGCCGACTACGACAGCTACAAGGAGCTGCTGTGACCCGTGACGTGGCGATCGTCGCCTTCGGGCAGAGCGAACACCTGCGGGACAGCTCGCAGTTGTCCGAGGTCGAGATGCTGATGCCGGTGCTGCACCAGGTGCTGGGGCAGGTGGGCTTGACCACCGACCAGATCGACTTCACCTGTTCGGGGTCGAGTGACTATCTCGCCGGGCGCGCCTTCTCGTTCACCATGGCGCTCGACGGGGTCGGCGCCTGGCCGCCGATCGCCGAGTCCCATGTCGAGATGGACGGCGCGTGGGCGCTGTACGAGGCATGGGTGAAGATCCTCACCGGCGAGGCTGAGACGGCGCTGGTCTACGCCTACGGCAAGTCGTCAGCGGGCGAGCTACGCGATGTGCTGACACGGCAGTTGGATCCGTACTACGTGGCGCCGCTGTGGCCCGACTCGGTCTCGCTCGCCGCGCTCCAGGCACAGTCGCTGATCGACGCGGGCCTGACCGACGAGCGCCAGCTCGCCGACATCGCGACACGGTACGGCGCGCATGACGATGCCTATGCCGTACGGCCGCTGCGCCGCCAGGACTGCCCGCCGATCAGCGACGGCGCCGCGGCCGTGGTGCTGGCCGCCGGGGACACCGCTCGCGGGCTGTGCCCGCGACCCGCCTGGATCCGGGGCATGGACCACCGCATCGAGGCGCACTCCCTCGGGGTGCGCGACCTCGCCGACTCGCCGTCCACCCGGCTGGCCGCGGAGTGCGCCGGGGCCTTCGACGCCCCGGTGGACACCGCGGAACTGCACGCCCCGTTCAGCTCCCAGGAGGCCCTACTGCGCCGGGTGCTGGATCTGGACGACTCCGTGCAGGTCAACCCGTCGGGCGGCGCGCTGGTCGCCAACCCGGTGATGGCCACCGGGCTGATCCGGCTCGGCGAGGCCGCCGCCCGTATCCATCGCGGCCAGTCCGGGCGGGCGTTGGCGCACGCCACCTCGGGGCCGTGCCTGCAGCAGAACCTGGTGGCCGTACTGGAGGCCTCATGAGCAGGGAACCGGTGGCCGTCATAGGGATCGGCCAGACCAAGCACGTCGCCGCCCGGCACGACGTCTCGATCGCCGGACTGGTCCGGGAGGCGGCCCAACGGGCGCTGGCGGACGCCGAGTTGGGCTGGCGCGACATCGACGCCGTGGTCATCGGCAAGGCGCCGGACTTCTTCGAGGGCGTGATGATGCCCGAGCTGTACCTGGCCGATGCCCTGGGCGCGGTGGGCAAGCCCATGCTGCGGGTGCACACCGCGGGCTCGGTCGGCGGTTCCACGGCACTGGTGGCCGCCAATCTCGTCGCCGCCCGGGTCCACCGCACGGTGCTCACCCTCGCCTTCGAAAAACAGTCGGAATCCAACGCCATGTGGGGCCTGTCGCTGCCGATCCCGTTCCAGCAGCCACTGCTGGCGGGCGCGGGCGGTTTCTTCGCCCCGCACGTCAGGGCCTACATACGGCGCAGCGGCGCACCGGAGAGCGTGGGCTCGCTGGTCGCCTACAAGGACCGGCGCAACGCGCTGAAGAACCCGTACGCGCATGTCCGCGACCCGCAGATCACGCTGGAGAAGGTGCGTTCCTCGCCCATGCTGTGGGACCCCATTCGCTATCTGGAGACCTGCCCGTCCTCCGACGGCGCCTGCGCGCTGGTGCTCAGCGACACCACCGGGGCCCGGCGGGCGCCGCGTCCGCCCGCCTGGGTGCGCGGTGGCGCGATGCGCAGTGAGCCG
This sequence comes from Streptantibioticus rubrisoli, assembly GCF_024436055.1. GTDB lineage: Bacteria > Actinomycetota > Actinomycetes > Streptomycetales > Streptomycetaceae > Streptantibioticus_A > Streptantibioticus_A rubrisoli. The sequence continues at coordinate 279,650 of NZ_JANFNH010000004.1, forward strand.
ACCATGTTCGCGGGCAAGGACTACGTCTCGCCGCGGGCCGGTCAGGACTGCGCCGCGGACGTCTACCGGCAGGCCGGGATCGGTGAACCGCGCCGGGAGATCGACGTGGTGGAGATGTACGTGCCGTTCTCCTGGTACGAGCCGATGTGGCTGGAGAACCTCGGCTTCGCGGCCGAGGGCGAGGGCTGGAAGCTCACCGAGGGCGGGGTGACCGAACTCGACGGCGATCTTCCGGTCAACCCGTCGGGCGGTGTGCTGTCCACCAATCCCATCGGTGCCTCCGGCATGATCCGGTTCGCCGAGGCCGCGTTGCAGGTGCGTGGGCAGGCGGGCGAACACCAGGTGGACGGCGCCCGGTTGGCGCTCGGCCACGCCTACGGCGGCGGTTCCCAGTTCTTCTCGATGTGGCTGGTGGGAAGCGAGCGTCCCGATGTGTGACCGCAGGGCCGTCCGGCCTCGGTGAACGGCTGTCGGGCACCGCCCGCCCTCGCTAGGCTGGGCCGCGGACATCAATGCCGGAAGGAGCGGACGTGGCTGACAGCAAGACCGGACAGCCCTTGGCCAGCGGGAAGAAGCCGCAACTCGATCTGTCGGGGGCGGTATGGCAGGCCAGCAACCAGGGGAAGGGCGATGTGCAGATCGCCTTCGTGGAGGGCTACATCGCCATGCGTGACGGTCGCAACCCGGACGGCCCTTCGCTGATCTTCACCCCGGCGGAGTGGAACGCCTTCGTACTCGGCGCCCGGGACGGTGAGTTCGACCTCACCTGACCATTCTGGCCAACACCTTCGGCAGCTCGCCCTCATGGACGACGGTGAGCTGCCGGGTGACCCGGGTGACCACCACAGACAGATCGTGTGAGCGCGGGGATCCGCCGGTCGGCGGCGATCACCGCGAGTCCGGTACGGATCGGGATCCCGGTGGAAGGCGGCGAGTTGGACGGGGGTGCCGCCACAGTTCGGCCGGGCCGTACTGCAACTCCTCGTCGTCCAGGGGCAGTTCGAGCTGATCTGCCTGGGCGCGGACCGCGGTGGCATCCTGAGCGATGTTGGGCTTGTCATCGTCCCTGTGCGGGAGAACCGGTCCTTCGACCACTACTTCGGCGCCCTCGAGGACGACCGTGGCTTCGGTGCTCCGCCCCTGTCGCAGATAGCTGACAGGACTGCTTCAATGCGCTGACCCACGGCGGCGGCCCCCTACGACATCGACGCGCACGGTCCGCCCCTTCGGCCCCGCAGCGGTTCATTCACGGTCCAGCCGGGCGGGACGCGGACGGTCGTCCTCAGCGTCGCCCCGGACGGTGGATGCGACTCCTCGTTCACCGCCGACGGCTTCGAGCGGCGGTTCGCGGGACGTACGTACCGTCGGCGCAGCGCGCCCGGCGCACCGCGACCACGTGGGTCAAGGCCGGGGCACACCCGTCGCCCCCGGCGGGGGCGCCCCTCATCCCCGGACTCGCTCGCGCGCCCGGGGCACGTACCATGTGCGCATGTCCTTCCTCCGCCGACGCAGCGCCGCCACGCCCACCGGCCCGGACTTCGACGTTCTGGCCATGGACCCGGGTGACTGGCCGGGCAACCTCGGGGCGGGGCTGCTGCCCGGACCCGACGGCAGCTGCCAGGGCATCTTCCTGCGCTACGACCTGTTCGGCGGTCGCGGCCCCGCCATGCTGATCGGCAACCTGCCGGAGGGCTCGCCCGCCCGCGAGCTGGCCGAGGGACAGGTGCCGTTCGAGGTGGCGCAGCTGCTCGCGGCGCTCGGCAACGACGAGCCGGTGCACGAGGTGGAGCGCGAGGACACCCCGGTGATGCACGGCGACAGCCTGCTGATCGTCCGCCGCATCAAGGTCAGCGAGAGCCGCATCGCCTGCGCCCAGTTCGACCGTAGTGACGGTGTCCAGGTCACCATCGCCACCTGGGACCGGCCGATCACCGACGACCTGTACCAGCTGCTCAAGCCGCTCCCGGCGGAGATGTTCCAGCAGGGCTGAACGCGAAGCGGCGCCCTCGGTTCCGACCGAGGGCGCCGTTGTCTTGCGCGCCGGATCAGTCGCCCGTGGACGGGTGGATCACCACGTCGTCCGCCCTGACGTAGGCGATCCGGTGGCCGAACTGGATCTCGTAGTAGAACACCTTGCCGCGCACCCAGGTCTGCCTGGACCGGTCGAAGGACGGTGAGAAGAGGTACTCGCCGCGCATCCAGTCGCCGATCACATACCGCTGGCCAGCGGGTAGCGCGTACTGCAGCGGCACTAGCTGCTGCGCGGTGACGCCCCGCGGGTACGCGGACGGCTCCGGAAAGGCCCGGCCGTACACCGGGACCGAGGGGCGGCCGGGCTTCGGGGTGACCACCCAGCCGCGTCTGCCGATCGCCACGGGGGCGCTGTGCGGGTTGTGGAGCCACGCCTTCTGGCCCAGGTACCAGATGGCCGTCCAGTCGCCGCGCTGGTCGGCCACCGCGAACTGCTGCCCGGTTGAGGCGCGGGCTCCGGTGTCGTTCACGCCGGTCGTGGAGTCACCGTTCGGGTGCAGCCCGACGTCCCTGACCAGCGGCGCGGTCTCGCTGGGCGCGCTGTGGAGCCGGACCGCCCCGGAACCGTGCGGCGCGCACGACAGGTCCCTGCCGCCGCAGTCGGTGAAGAACGGCTGGTTGGCCTCGTAGTCCGGGTCGATCACCACCAGCCCGCCGCCCGCGCCGGGAGACGGCTGGAACGGCACGCCCATCAGCTCGAAGTAGTGCGCCCAGTCCCAGTACGGACCCGGATCGGTGTGCATGGTCGCGACGGTGGACGGCTCGGTGCCCGGCACGTTGTCATGGCCCAGGATGTGCTGACGGTCCAGCGGGATCCGGTACTTGTGCGCCAGGTACCGCACCAGGCGGGCCGAGGTGCGGTACATCGCCTCGGTGTACCAGGCGTCCGGATCGGCCAGGAACCCCTCGTGTTCGACGCCGATCGACTTGGAGTTGACGTACCAGTTGCCCGAGTGCCAGCCCACGTCCTTGGTGCTCATGTGCTCCGCGATGTGGCCGTCGAAGGAGCGCACGGTGTAGTGCCACCCCAGGTAGCGCGGGTCCGACACCAGCTTGAGCGTGGTGTCCCAGGTGCCCTCGGTGTCATGGATGACGATGTAGTCCACCGAGGAGTCGTGCGGCCGGTTGGTCACATCGTGGTTGCCGTAGTCGTTGGCGTCCGGCCCGTACCGGGCGTAGGGCGCCGGGACCCACTCGCAGGCCACCAACTGCGGGCACTCGGTGTTCCTGGCGTCCGCGGTGCGCAGGCCCAGTTTGGCGGCCTGCTTGGGATCGGGCTTGACGTTCGGCTGGGCGGCCAGCGTGAGGTGCTGGCCGCTGTCGGTGGTACGGGACGCGCCGTCGTGGATGGTCTGGAAGACATCGGTCGCGAAGTTCACCGCGGTGGCCGTGTCATCGGCGCCCGAGTAGCGGGCCACCGCGCCGAACCAGGCGGACGGACCGGCGCTCAGCGGCTGGCCGAGCGCCTGCTGGTAGTAGGCCAGCAGCGCCGCGCCGCCCGCGATGTTGGCGGCCGGATCGGTGCGCAGCCGGTCGTCGGGCAGCCCGGTCAGCTGGGCCGCCTGGTCGGCGGTCCGCAACGACGGGGGCAGCACCCGGTCCTGGGGCAGTGTGACGGTGCCGGGGCTCAGCCGGGAGCGGGCGGGGTCACCACGGGTGTCGCCCGCCGCGTCACCGTCGGTGCGGTAGCGGGACTGGGCGATCGCGGTACGGGCGTCGGTCAGGTGCATGGGGCCGTAGCCGCCGCTGACGCTGGGCCGCCCGGCATGAGCGTCCCAGCGCGACTCCAGATACGAGACGCCGAGCAGCACGCTCAGCGGTACGTGGTACTGCTGTGCGGCCTGGGCGAAGGCCTGCTGGAGCGGCTCGGGGCGCGGTGGGGTGGTGGCGTCGACCCGTGGGGCCGCGCAGAACACCGGGAGCAGTGCGGCGGCGGTGGCCACGGACAGCAGCGTGGGCCATGGGCCACGGCGTCCGGGGTGTGGGGATGCGGAGCCTCGCAAAGCAGCCTCCCTGGGTCTGGCGCGTTCCACATGGGCGGAGTCACAGGCGTACCGGCTGTCTGATGGTCAGTCAAACATCCGTGCTCTCGGTGTTTCCGCTGGTCCAGGACGGCTGATGGGCACGTCAATGCCCGTGCCGGGGGTTTCCCGGCACGGGCATTCACGCCCGCACGGCTTCGGCGGGCCAGCCTTCGATGCCCGGATTTTGGGCCGTCCGGATGACGCTGTCCGGGGGACGCGGGAGGGCTGCGGTGGTGTGCTTCGCGCGATGTGGCGCCGGGTGGTTCAGCGGGTGCCCACGGCTGCCCGTACCGCGCGGCGGGCCATCCCGCAGTCGTCGTGGAGGCGGCGCAGCAGGAGCCGTTGCTCCTCACCAGCCTCGGCTGCGCCCGGGGCGGCCGGGCCGGTGCCGTGCATGGAGCGCTGTACCGCCGTCTCGTAGGTGCGGATCTCCCGGGTCAGCACCAGCATCAGGTTCACCAGGAAGGCGTCCCGCCACGCGGGTCCGGCGGACTGGGCGAGCTGGCTGATGTGACGCCGCGTCACCGGATCGTCGCCCAGCACCGACCACAGCACCGCCAGGTCGTACCCCGGCAGGTACCAGCCGGCGTGCTCCCAGTCCACCAGGACCGGGCCGGTCGGCGAGAGCAGCACGTTGGAGAGCAGGGCATCGCCATGGCAGAACTGCCAGGGGCCGTGGCCGCCGAAGTCCCGGGCCAGGCCGCGTAGCAGCTTCTGCAGGTCGCCCAGGTCGCGGTCGGTGAGCAGCCCGAGCTCATGGAAGCGCGCGAGCCGGGTGCCGTACTCAAGGGGGCGTTTGAATGCGTCGGCGGGCGGCTGCCACTGGTTGATCCGGCAGATGGCGCCGAGCGCGGCTCGTATGTCGGCGCGCGGCGGGGCCTCGACGGGATGCCGCTGGAGCGCCGCGACCCGGCCGGGCATCCGTTCCATCACCAGGGTGCAGCTGTCCGGATCGGCGGCGACCAGGCGCGGCACCCGGACCGGGGGGCGGTGCCGGACGAACGTCCGGTACGCCGCTATCTCCTGCCTGAACTGCTTCTGCCATACCGGCGAGTGGTCCAGCAGGCACTTGGCGACGGCCGGGCTGCGCCCCGCCGTGCCCACCAGGAGCACCGAGCGGCTGGTGCGCCGCATCACCTGCGCCGGGGTGAACTCCGGGCAGATCCTTTGGACGGAGGCGATCGCCGAGCGCAGCGGCGCGCCCTGGGGGCCGGTCACATCGAGCCTCCCGCTGAGCGGGTGGGAGGCCGCGGCCGGAATGCCGCGCGGCCGCCCGGCGCCACGGCCCGCCGCGGCCGCGTACGAGGGGTCCAGGAACGGCTCGGTGGAGGCGGCCCGGGGGCGCGCCACGAGGCCTGGCCCACGCGGGGCGAGCGGCCGGGGTGGGGCGGACACGGAGGACGATGCTGAGTACATGGGGTGGTAACAGATCCCTTCGTGTGCCTGGGGAATGCTTCTGGCTCGTTGGGGGCGGCACTCATCGGTTCGGCGCAAGCCGGCCCGGCGGGTTCCCCAACCGGCCTCCGCACCCTGGGGGAATGCGGCTGCCGGGCGCCAACTCGGCGCACGCCGGTACCCAACGCACCGGTACCCAACGAACTGACAGGCGAGCTGACAGGCGAACTGAGAGGGCACCGGCGCCCGAGCACCCGCGCTCCGGATGGGCCGGGGAGGCGCGTTCCTACATCACACCCATCCGCGGGTGGTGAACCACGTAGCGGACCCTGGCGGACCCTGGCGAATACTCCCAGGGCGTTCCTTCGGCCACTACTGTCAACTGTGCCGAGGAACCTGGGGGCTTGACGTGACCAAGGAAGCCAACACCCGTCTCGCGGATCTGTTCGGACTCACCGGCTGGTCCAAAGGCGAGCTCGCGAGGATGGTCAACAGGCAGGCGGCCGCGATGGGCCACCCGCAACTGTCGACGGACACCTCCCGTGTGCGCCGCTGGATCGAGACCGGTGAGACGCCGCGCGATCCGGTGCCGAAAGTGCTGGCCGCCCTGTTCACCGAGCGCCTCGGCCGTGTCGTGACCATCGAGGATCTCGGGTTCCGCCGTCCCCGCCGACGCGGGGGTGATCCGCAGGCAGCCGAAAGCCTGCCGTGGCCACCGGAGCGAACCGCAGCGGTCCTCACCGAATTCACGGGAATGGACCTTATGCTCAACCGACGCGGTCTGGTGGGCGCGGGCGCCGCGCTCGCCGCAGGCTCTGCACTGAGTAGCGCCATGTACGAGTGGCTGCACACCGACCCTGCCCTGTCAGCCGACGCCCCCGTATTCGACGACCCCCTGCACGCCGCCAAGGCCACCACCGCGGGCTATGACCGCTATGAGGCGGCGCCCGTGGGCTCCGAGGAGATCGAGGCGCTGGAGCATTCCGTGGAGGTGTTCCGCGCCTGGGACGCCTCACGCGGCGGAGGACTCCAGCGCAAGGCGGTCGTCGGACAGCTCAACGAGGTGGGGGGCATGCTCTCCTACCGTCATCCGGCCCATCTGCAACGCCGGTTGTGGGGGGTGGCGGCCAACCTGGCGTGTCTGGCCGGGTGGATGTCGCACGACGTGGGGTTGGAGCCCACCGCCCAGAAGTACTTCGTGATCGCCGCGCACGCGGCCCGCGAAGGCGGTGACCGGCCCCGGGCCGGTGAGGCGATGTCCCGCGCCGCCCGCCAGATGGTCCATCTGGGCCGCCCGGACGACGCGTTGGACCTGATGAAGCTCGCCCAGTCCGGCTCGGGCGAACAGGCCCTGCCACGCACCCGCGCCATGCTCCAGACCATCGAGGCCTGGGCGCTGGCGGCCAAGGGACGCGGCCAGGCGATGCGGCGCACACTGGGCCAGGCCGAGGACCTGTTCGTCTCCGACAAGGGCGATGTACCGCCGCCGTGCTGGATGCAGAACTTCGACGAGGCCGATCTGCACGGCATGCAGGCCCTGGCGTTCCGCACGCTCGCCGAGCACGATCCATCGGCCGCGCTGCCCGCGCAACACCACGCCCAGCAGGCACTGGAGTTGCGCAGGGCGGGGCACGAGCGGTCCCGGATCTTCGACTACATCTCCATGGCCTCGGCCTGCTTCATCGCCGACGACCCGGAGCAGGCCGACCGTTACGCCCGGCTCGCGCTGCTCAGCATCGGCCAGACGTCGTCCCACCGCACCTGGGACCGGCTGCGTGAGATGTACCGGCTGACCGGGCGGTACGCCACGTACCCGACGATCCAGGAACTGCGCGACGAGATCCGCACCCTGTTGCCGAAGAAGCCCGGGACAAAGGACGGCACCGCCAGCGTGTAGCGCTACCGGCGGCGTCGCCGACCCACGCCGACAGGGGCGGAAACGCCGGTCCATTAGCGTCTCAAGGGATTCGTCTCAACGGAATTCAGGGCCAGCTAACAGGAGCCAGCCAACAACAGGAGCCTGCTAACAGCAGAACAGCACCTACAAGATCCGGGCGACCAGCACGCAGGCGTCGTGCTCGCGCTCCGGGCTGCCCAGCTGTTCGACGACCGCACGCACGCACTCCTGCGCGCTGCGGGCCTCGGCGAACCGTGGCCCGAGGTCGAGCAGTTGGCTCGCGGCGGTGTCCTGCGCCGAGCCGCGCGGCGCGAGTCCGTCGGTGTGCAGCACCAACAGGTCGCCCGGAAGCAGGTGTTCGGTGCGCTGACCGTACGAGGCGTTCGGGGCGGCGCCCAGCAGCATGCCCTCTGGAGCCGTCAGATCGCGCCCCGTCCCGTCGCGGAACAGCAGCGGGGCGGGGTGCCCGGCCTGGGCCCAGGTCAGGGTGCGCCGCTGGCCGTCGTAGCGGCAGCACAGCGCGCTGCCCAGGGCAGGCTGTGCCGAGCGGTCCACCACCTCGTTGAGCCGGGCCAGCAACTCGCCTGGTTCCAGGCCGACGAGTGCCAGACCGCGCACCGCGCCCAGCAGCATCGCCATGCCCGAAGTCGCCGCCACCCCATGGCCGATGAGGTCGCCGACCGTCAACAGGGTGGACCCGTCGGCGAGTTCCATGGCGTCGTACCAGTCGCCGCCGATCAGCGCGCTGCTGCCGGACGGCAGGTAGTGCGCGGCCAGGTCGAGGGCGTGGCTCTCGCCGTCGGGCGGGAACCGCAGGGAGCCGCGCCACGGCGGGAGTACGGCTTCCTGCAGTTCGACCGCCAGCCGGTGCTCGGTCTGCGCCACCTCGCGCTGGCGTCGCAGCGAGTCACGGGTCTCGCGCAACGCCCGTTGGCTGCGGCGCAGTTCGCTGACGTCCCGTAGCACCGCCCACATCGAGGCGGTGGAGCCGTCGGCGTCGAGCACCGGCTCGCCCACCATGTGCACCGTGCGCACCGAGCCGTCCGGGCGCACGATGCGGAACTCGCCGTTGATCGGCTTGCCGTCCACCAGGCAGCCGGTGACCATCGCGGTGAGCGTCTGCTGGTCCTCCGCGAACAGCCAGGACGGGAGTTCGTCCAGGGTGAGCGGGCCGTCCGCCTTGGTCCTGCCGAAGATCGAGTACAGCTCGTCGGACCAGGTCACCGTGTCGGTCAACAGGTCCCATTCGGCGCTGCCCGCCCGGCCGAGCGCGCGCACCTGCCGGGCGGCGGGCGGGGGTTGCTCCCCGGGGACGGGCGGCGCGGCCGTCGCATACGCGGCACCGGCCGCGCCGCCACCATCCTCCCGCAGCCCTTCCTTGAGCTGGCCCAGGTGTTCGCCGAGGTCGTCCAGATGGTGCACGGCGAGATCGCACAGCGCCCGCTGCCAACGGCTGTGCGCGTCATCGTCGTCAAGACCGGGTTCACGTCGGACGGCGTCCACCTGGCCGCGCAACTGGCGCGCCTGCGAGATGAGCGCGTCGAGCGTGCCGGGGTCAGGCGGTGGTGCTGCGGCGTGGTCCGCATGCAGATGGGACGGCATGACTGTCTCCGAACGTACTCAGATACAGACGTCAGCTGCGGGCGCGAGGCGGCATGAGAGCTTCTGGTCGGCCCAAAGAGTCAGTGACGACTGTTGCACAGTGAGCGATCGTCCGTAAGGGGTTCCGCAATACCCGATCCGGTGGTGCTTGTGGCATATCCCAGAGGCGACCCGGTCGTTCCTGGTCAGCGCGGTGCACCAGGGAGATCGTACGGGCGCACTCCGGGTAAGCTGCGGCGCTCGTACCCGTGCGCAATCCGCACCGCGTTCCAGGCATGACGCCTGCGTCCGGCGGTAAGGATGCCGGGCACCAACAGGGAAATCCCGTTGCCACCGTAACCCTCCGTACCGGATGCTGACCTCATGTTCGACCCCGACATAGCGCCCAGCGGCACCCTTCTCGGCCTCCTCCAGCGGGGGCGCGGGGACGGGACGCTGCATGCCCTCGCGGAGCAGCGCGGCGAGGCCCTCGCCGCGCTGGAGCAGTGTGTGCTGAGCGACCCGCGCCGCGACTGGCAGGTCGAGTCGCGCTCGCTGTACTACGCGCGGCTCTACTCGGAGCTGGAGGGCGGGCTCGAGGGGATCGAGCAGCACCTGTTCCACCCGGACGACCTCCTCGACACCGAGGAGCAGCGCACCGGGCTCGCCCTGTCGGTGCTCGGCCACCTCGCCGGATACGGCCGCCGGGACGCGCTGCGGCTGCTGCGCGAGTACGCGGCCCGCGGCGCCAACTGGAACTGGGCGCTGGACGAGCTGGCGCTGCGGGACGACGACGCGGGGCTGACCGCCCTGGCGCCCGCGATCCTCGGCCGCTTCCCGCGCGGTGCGCAGGGCGACGCGGCGCTGGCCCGTGCGCTGCGCGAGGCGTACGAACCGCGGCCGTGGCGGCTGTGGGCGGAGGATCCGGTGCACGGTGCGCGGGTGCGCGCTGCCCAGGAGCAGGGCTCGTTCGACCGCTGGCAGCGGCAGCTGCGACCGGCCGGTCCGGCGCCCGGCTGGAGCGTGCGGGACGTACTGGAGTGGGCCCAGCAGGGGCTGGACAGCGTCCCGGCGCAGCACCGGGACGCGCCCGCCGCCCGCTGCCTGGCCGCCGTCGCCGGGCCGGAGGACCGCGCCGAGCTGCTGCGGGCCGCCCGCCGGGGGCCGGAGGCGGCTCGGGCCGCCGCGCTGCGGCACCTCGCCGGTCGGCAGGACCCCGATGCCCTCGGGCTGATAGAGGCCGCCGCCGGTGACCCCTCGCCGGTCGTCTCACGCGCCGCGCTGGAGTCCTTCACGCGCATGCGCAGCGCCGCCGCGGTCGAACGGGCCCGCCGCTGGGCCGAGCGCGAGGACGAACTGGGCACCGCCGCCGCCCAGATGCTCGCCGTCCTGGGCACCGCCGAGGACGCTTCGCGTGTGTTGGCCGCGCTGCGGCGTACCGTGCGGATCTCCGGCGCCGCCGCCGAGGGCCTCGCCGTGCTGGTGGAGGGAGCGGGGCGGCTGTCGATCGGCTGCGCCGCACCCGTGGTGCGGCACGTCTACCGGGAGACGCCGTCCTCGCATCTGCGCGGCTGCGCGGCGCGGACGTTGGCGGTGATCGATCCGTCGTTCGCGGACGGGTTCGCCATCGAGTGCCTCTGGGACTGTGAGGAGTCCACCCGCGAGCTGGCGGCGCGGCACGCGGCGACCGGGGACGTGCGGGTGCTCGCCCAGTTGCGGCGGCTGGCCGCCGATCCGGCCGAGGAGGCGGACGTGCAGAGCGCTGTGCGCGGCAGGTTGAGCACCACGAGTGCTTCCGTTGTGCGGCAACGCTCCGCGTAGGGCGGTTCGGTTGGGGTTTGTTTGTCACGGTTGCGGTGGGTTTCGCTGTCGCCGGGCTCCGCCGCTGTGGGTGCTCGCGGTTGCGGCGGATCCATCGTGCGGCAAGCCCCCAAGCCCTGATCGAGCCCCCAAGCCCTGATCGAGCCCTCAAGCCCTGATCGAGCCCTCAAGCCCTGATCGAGCCCTCAAGCTTCATCAGGTCTTCAAGCCCCTGATCGATTAGGGGAGGACCTTCGACCCCCGGCGACACGATCCGGCCGGGATGGCCAGAAGCTCACGGAACGTTTCCCCCTGGGAAAGATCGACGTGGCCGCCGCATCTTCGCGGGCGCCGAGAACCGCAGTATGCGAGTCGCCCTCGTCACCGAATCCTTCCCGCCTGATGTCAACGGCGTCGCACACTGCGCCCTACGGACCGCGGAACACCTCGTCGCCCGCGGTCATGCCCCCCTCGTCATCGCCCCCACCGCACCCGCCCGGGACCGGGCCGCCGAGGCGGACACCACCGCGCCCTGCCCGGTGGTGCGCGTGCCGTCCCTCCCGCTGCCCGGCTACCGGCAGGTGCGAGTCGCCCTGCCCGGCCGCCGGGTGGCGGCCGCGATCGCCGCGCACCGCGCCCAACTCGTCCATCTGGCCAGCCCGTTCGTGATCGGGGCGCACGGCGTGGCCGGAGCCGCCCGGCTGGGGCTGCCCTGCGTCGCGGTCTACCAGACCGACCTCGGCGGCTACGCCCGCGCCTACCTGGGCATCGGCGAGGCCGCCGCCTGGCACCGGCTGCGCACCCTGCACACCGCGGCCGACCGCACCCTGGCACCGTCCACCGCCTCGGTGGCCGACCTGGAGCGGCACGGCATCCCCCGGGTCCACCTGTGGCCGCGAGGGGTGGACGCGGTCCGCTTCCACCCCGCCCACCGCGACCCGGCGCTGCGCCGGGAGCTGGCGCCGAACGGCGAGGTGCTGGTCGGCTACGTCGGCCGGCTGGCACCGGAGAAGCGGGTCGAACTGCTCGCCGGGGCGGCCGAACTGCCGGGGGTGCGACTGGTCGTCGTCGGCGACGGACCGAGCGCCGCGCACCTGCGCTCCGCCCTGCCGTCCGCGGTCTTCCTCGGCCGACGTACCGGTGATGAACTCGCCCGGATCTACGCCTCGTTGGACGTCTTCGCGCACACCGGCCCGATGGAGACGTTCTGCCAGACCGTGCAGGAGGCGATGGCCAGCGGGATACCGGTGGTCGCCCCGGCGGCGGGCGGCCCGCTGGACTTGGTCAGCCCGGGCCGCACCGGACTGCTGGTGCCGCCCGGCGACCGGGACGCGCTGCGGGCCGCGGTACGGCGGCTCGCCGGTGCGCCGCGGCTGCGCGCCGCGTACGGCCTGGCCGGGCGGGAGGCGGTGGCCGGGCGCTCGTGGGCTGCCGTCGGCGACCTGCTGGTCGGCCACTACGAGCAGGTGCTCGCCGAACGGCTCGCGGCCTCGGCGGTGGCGGCATGACCGGGGAAGGGCTGCGCATCGTGCGGCTGGCAAACTTCGTCACCCCGGTCTCCGGCGGCCTGCGCACCGCGCTGCGGCACCTGGGCGCCGGGTACCTGGCGGCCGGGCACGAGCCGGTGCTGATCGTGCCGGGCCCCGCGTACCGCGACGAGCTGACCGATCAGGGCCGGGTGATCACCCTGCCGGGGCCGGTGGTGCCCGGCTCCGGCGGCTACCGGGTGCTGGTCGACCGCCGGGCGGTGGCGCGGCAGCTGGCCGCCTTGCGCCCCGACCGGCTAGAGGTCTCCGACCGTACGACGCTGCGCTGGACGGGCGCCTGGGCCAGGCGGCGCCGGGTGCCCGCGGTGATGGTCTCGCACGAGAGCGCCGACGGTGTGCTGCGCATGTGGGGCCTGCCGGAGCCGGTCGCCCGCGGCGCCGCCGACCGGCTCAACTCCCGTACCGCGCACGCCTTCTCCCGGGTGGTGTGCACGACGCGGTGGGCGGCGGCGGAGTTCGAGCGGATCGGGGCCCGCAACGTGGTGCACGCGCCGCTCGGGGTGGACCTGACCGCCTGCCGTCCGTCCGCGGGCGGTGAGCACGTCCGCTGCCACTACGCCTGGCCGGAGCAGGTGCTGTTGGCGATGTGCGTGCGGCTGTCGGTGGAGAAGCGGCCCGGCCGGGCGCTGGACGCGCTCGCCGCGCTGCGGGCGCGCGGCACGCACGCCGTGCTGACGATCGCCGGGGACGGCCCGCTGCGCGGCCAGTTGGAGCAGCGCGCACACCGCGAGGGACTGCCGGTGCGCTTCCTGGGCCACGTGGCGCGCAAGGAGGTGCTGTACGGGCTGATGGCCAGCGCGGACGTGGTGCTGGCGCCCGGTCCGGTGGAGACCTTCGGGTTGGCCGCGTTGGAGGCGCTGGCCTGCGGCACGCCGGTGGTGGTCAGCGAGTCCTCCGCGCTGCCCTCGGTGGTCGGGGACGCGGGCCGGGCGGCCCGGGACGACGGTGCGGCGTTCGCCGACGCGGTGGACGAGTTGCTGGCGGTGCCCGAGGCGCGGCGCAGGGCGGCGGCCAGGGCCCGTGCCGAGCGGTTCGGTTGGCCCGCCGCGGTGGCGGCGTTCCTGGCGGCGCACGAGGCCGCGCACGGTGCGGTACCCGGGCGGCGGGAGCGGGAGGACGTGCGATGAGCGGGCGCGAGGGGATACGGTTCGCGGCGCTGGGCGACTCGCTCACCGAAGGCCTCGGGGACCCGGTGCCGGGCGGCTGGCGCGGCTGGGCCGCACTGCTCGCCGAGGGCATCGGCGCGGCGGAGTACCTCAACTGCGCGCGCAGCGGCGCCCTGACCGCCGATGTGGCCACCGACCAGCTCACCGCGGCACGCGCGTTCCGGCCGCACCTCGCGGCGGTGGTCGCGGGCGCCAACGACACGCTGCGCGGCTCGTTCGACATCACCGCGGTCGCCGCCCAACTGGACGCCGCGCTGGGCGCCTTGGCCGCCGACGGGGTGACCGCGCTGACCGCGTGCTTGCCGGACCCGGGCTGGATGCTCGGACTGCCGTGGCCGCTGGCCCGCCCGCTGGGGCGGCGGATGCGCGCGGTCAACCATGTCGTGCACGCGCTGTCCCGGCGGTACGGGGCGGTGCACCTGCACGCGGCCGAGCACCCGTGGGTCGCCGACCGCGCCTGCTGGAGCGTGGACCGGCTGCACCCCAGCGAGTTGGGACACCGGATGCTGGCGTTCGAGTTCCACGCGCTGCTGGCCGAACGCGGGCTGGCGGCGGGGGAGCCACCGAGCACCACCCCCGACGGCCCGCCGCCCGGCCGGGCCGCCAGCGCCTGGTGGATGGCCACCCGGGGCACCGGCTGGGTGCTGGACCGGTGCACGGACCTGCTGCCCGACCTGTTGCGGCTGGCCGCGGCCGAGTGCCGTCACCGCGCCGCGGGCTCCCCCGCCGTCCTCGACGAGGCCGCCCACCGTGCCGCTGTGGCCGCCGTGGCCGCGCTGGCACCGGCCCGGTCGGCTGGTGCGGGTCGCGCGGGTGTGCCGGGTTCCGCTTGTGCGCCGGGGGAGTCCTACGGGGTGGCGTCGGTGCCTGGGTAGCGGTGATAGCGGTGATAGCGGTGATTGTGGGGTAGTTGGGTGTCGTTGCCCGCTTGGTGGTGGCGAGTGACGGTCATCGTCCGGCGGGTGGGTGTGCTGCCGGTGGGTGAGAGTGCCCCTTGGTGCGCCGTGGCCGCGTTGGCACCGGCCCGGTCGACTGGTGCGGTTGGCGCGGGCGTCCCGGGTGCCGATTGTGCGCCGGGGGCGAGCGGTGGCCGTCGGTGGACGAGGCGCCGGGAATGTGCCGCCCGGCCTGTTGCGGCTGGCGGTGGCCGAAACGCTGTTATCGGGCCTCGCGGCTGGCGGTGGCCGAAACGCCGTTGTCGGGCAGCGGGTGTCGCGCCACTGGATCAGATGGCGTGTCGCCGTGCGGCAGCGGCCCTCGCGGCGGCCCGGTTCACCGGTACGAACCGCACCGGCGTCCCCGGCGCCGCCTGTGCGGCCGGGGCCAGGCAGTCCTGCGGGACGACGCCGATCACCGGATAGCCGCCGGTCGTCGGATGGTCGGCGAGGAAGATCACCGGGCGGCCGTCCGGCGGTATTTGGACCGCGCCCAACACCATGCCCTCGCTGGGAAGTTCACCGCCCCTGGCGCGCGGCAGCGCGGGCCCCTGCGTGCGCAGGCCGATGCGGTTGCTCGCCGGGCTGACGGTGTACCCGCCCGCCGCGAGGATCCGCAGCGCGTCCGGGGCGAACCAGTCGGCGCGTGGCCCGGGCACCAGTGGAACCACAAGTTCCGTAGGCGGTCCGGGACATGGCGCGGCGTCCACCGCCGCCGAAGGGCCGTACGGCGCGCCGACCGGCAGCCGCTCACCGTCCCGTAGCGGCCCCGGGCCGAGCCCGGACAGCAGGTCGGCGGAGCGGCTGCCGAGCACCGGCGCGGTGCGCACCCCACCGGCGAACGCCAGATAGGCGCGCAACCCCGCGGTCACCCCTCCGAGTTCGAGCACCGCCCCCGCGGGCACCCGCACCGGCGCACCCCAGGCGACCGGGCGGCCGTCCACCCGTACCGGGCAGGGCGCGCCGGTGACCGCCGCGACCACGGGGCAACCGGCCCGTACCGCACAGCCGTTGACCGTGGTCTCCAGGGTCGCGGCGTGCTCCGGGTTGCCCACCAGCCGGTTGGCCAGCCGGTGCGCGGGTTGGTCCAGGGCGCCCGCCCGGCCCACCCCGAGGTGGGCGTATCCGCGACGCCCCAGGTCCTGCACGGTGGTCAGCGCTCCGGCGCGCACCACCTCCACGTAGCGCGCGGTCATGGTCCCACCCGGGTGAAGCGCACCTGGGCGCCGGGGGTGAGCAGGGCCGCCGGTTCACGGGCCGGGTCCCACAGCCTGGCGTCGGTGCTGCCGACGATCTGCCAGCCGCCGGGGGAGGAGCGCGGGTAGACACCCGCGTAGGGACCGGCCAGTGCGACCGAACCGGCGGGCACGCTGGTGCGCGGAGTGGCCCGGCGCGGTGTGTGGTAGCGGCCGGGCAGTCCGCTCAAGTAGCCGAACCCGGGGGCGAACCCGGTGAACGCCACCCGGAACACGATCCCGCCGAGCACCTTCGGCACGGCATCCGGGGAAACCTGCCACAGGGCGGCCACCTCCGCCAGGTCGGGCCCGTCGTAGCGGACCGGTAGCTCCACCACCGCCCCCTCGCGCGGTGGCAGGTGCGGGATCGGTGTGCGGGCCAACTCCTCGGCCAGGGCCTCGGGTTCGGCCAGTCCGTCCAGCAGTACGGTGCGGGCGCCGGGAACGATCTCGCGGACCGGTGGCAGTTGCCCGGCCGCCCGACGGCGCAGCAACTCGGTGTGGAACGCCTCGGTCGCCTCCTCGCTGGGCAGCTCGACCAGCAGCGCGTGCGCGCCGACCAGCAGCGGGCGCGGCGCGGTCATGCGAACGCCCCCAACTCCACGCCCGCCGCCAGCAGTTCGCTTCTGACCCGGGCGGCCAGCGCGGCGGCACCCGGTGTGTCACCGTGCAGGCACAGCGAGCGCGCCCGCACCGCGACCGGCGCACCGCTGACCGACCGCACCGAGCCGTGCCGGGCGATGCCCAGGGACCGCTCCACGATGGCGTCCGGATCCAGCAGCACGGCGCCCGGCTCGCGGCGCGGCACCAGCGTGCCCCGGCCGGTGTAGGCGCGGTCGGCGAACGCCTCGGGGACGGCGGTCAGCCCGGCGCTGCGCGCGGCGGCCAGCAGTTGGGAGCCGGGCAGCCCGAGCACCGGCAGGCCGCCCGCGAGTTGGACGCCCTCGACCACGGCGGCGGCCTGCTCGGCGTCGGACACCGTGCGGTTGTAGAGGGCGCCGTGCGGTTTGACGTAGGCGACGCGGGCGCCCGCGGCCCGCGCGAAGACCTCCAACGCGCCTATCTGGTAGGCGACTTCGGCGGCCAGCTCCTCCGGCGGCACGTCCATCGCGCGCCGCCCGAAACCGGCCAGGTCGCGGTAGGAGACCTGGGCGCCGATCCGCACCCCGCGCTCGGCGGCCAGCGCGCACACCCTGCGCATGGTGGCCGGATCGCCCGCGTGGTAGCCGCAGGCGACGTTGGCGCTGGTGACGGCGGACAGCAGCGCCTCGTCGTCGGTCAGCGGCCAGCGCCCGAAGCCCTCGCCCAGGTCGGCGTTGAGGTCGATGACGGGGGCGGTCATCCGGCGTCCTGCCGCATCCGGGCCACGATCAGCTCCCGTGCGTCGTCCAGGTAGCGGACCAACTCGGCCTCGGCGCGGTCGGTCCGGTCGGTCGTGAGCAGGTCCGCGATCCGCCGGTTGCGGCGCAGGAACGGTTCATGGAGCGCGCGCGGGTCGTCCATCACGGCGAACGCCAGCCGCAGTTCCGCGAGCAGGCCCGCGAGGTAGGCGTCGATCCGCTCGCTGCCGGTCAGCGCGCCGATGGCGCGGTGGAAGCCTAGGTCGGCGTCGGCGACCGCGGCCCAGTCGCCGTCGCGTGCCGCCGACTCGCCCGCGGCCACCGCCTCGTTGACGGCGGCCAACCGGCCGGACCCGGTCGCGGACCGTACGCCCGCGGTCTCCAGGGCGCGGCGGGTGAGGTAGATGTCGGCGACGTCCTCGGGGCCGAGGCTGCGCACGAAGACGCCGCGGTTCATCTCGTGCACCACCAGGCGCTCATGGGCCAGCACCCGGAACGCCTCGCGCAGGGTGTTGCGGGAGACGCCCAGGGCGCCGCCGAGTGCCTCCTCGGACAGTCGGGTGCCGGAGCGCAGCGCGCCCGCGGCGATCCGGTCGCGCAGCAGGTCGGTGACCCGCCGCACGGTGCTGGACCGGCCGAGCAGCAGGCGGTCGGCGGCGAACTCCCCGAGCAGATCAGGGGGTGAGCTGTCCATGGTGTCCCTCCCGCGGAATCACGAGACACATATCGTGCATGACTCTTGTGGAATTGTTCAACAACCTTCTAGCCTCCTCGCTATCTCCCCACAGCCGGTGGGGACCGAGCGCGGAAGGCGGACGGATGCTCGCTCTGCTCGGCGTGCTCGTGGTGGTCCTCGGATTCGCCACGAAACGCAATCCCCTGCTCGTCGTCGGTGTGGCGGGCGTCGTCACCGGCCTGCTCGGCGGCCTCAGTCCGCGCGCGGTGCTGGCCGACTTCGGCACCGGCTTCGCCGCCAGCCGCTCGGTGAGCATCTTCGTGATCACCCTGCCGGTGATCGGCCTGCTGGAGCGGTACGGCCTGCGGGAGCAGGCACGCGCGCTCATCGCCCGGTTCGCCGCGCTGACCACCGGCCGCTTCCTGGCGCTCTACCTGATCCTGCGTCAACTCACCGCCGCCGTGGGCCTGACGACCCTCGGCGGCCCCGCGCAGACGGTACGGCCGATGGTCGCGCCCATGGCGGAGGGCGCCGCGGAGCGCAGATACGGCACGCTGCCCGAGCGGACCCGGGAGCGGATCCGGTCCTTCGCCACGAGCGCCGACAACGTCGGTCTGTTCTTCGGCGAGGACTGCTTCCTCGCGGTCGGCTCGATCCTGCTGATCACCGGATTCGTCAACACCACGTACAAGACCCATCTGGAGCCGCTGGATCTCGCGCTGTGGGCGATACCGACCGCGGCCTGCGCCTTCGTGATCCACGGCGCCCGGCTGCTGCGCCTGGACCGCTGTCTGGAGCGTGAACTGGCCGCCGCCGGGGCGGCGTTGACCCGCGAGGAGGCCGCCGCGTGATCAAGGCGGAGTGGTTCTACTGGCTGGTGGGCGCCGTCTTCCTGGCCATGGCCGGGCAGATGTTCAGGGACCGTACCAACCCCAGGCGCCTGGGCACCGCGGCGTTCTGGGGCCTGGTCGGCGCCGCGTTCATCTACAGCACCTGGGTGGCGAACAAGACCGCGCCCGCCGAACCGCTCGGTGCCGCCGTGCTGGTCATGGTCTGCCTGGCCGGATTCGGCCGCACCGGGCGCGGTACCGCACCGACCGCCTCCGCCGAGCGGCGCGCGGCCTCGGCGGCCCGGCTCGGCAACCGGCTGTTCGTCCCGGCGCTGACCATTCCCCTGGTGGCGATGGTGTGCGCGGTGGTGGTCAAGGGCTGGCACATCGGGCGAACACCGGTGCTGCAGACGGGCAGCGAGACGATCCTGGGGCTCGGCATCGGCACCATCGTGGCGCTGGTCGTGGCCATGGTGATGGTCGGTGAACGGCGACCCACCGCGCCGCTGCACGCGGGGCGCGGACTGCTGGAGACGATGGGCTACGTCCTGCTGCTGCCCCAACTGCTGGCCACCCTCGGCTCGATCTTCCAGGCGTCCGGAGTGGGCGCTTCGGTGGGCAAGCTCACCGAACACGTCCTGCCGCACGGGCAGACCTATCTGGCGGTCATCGTCTACTGCGTCGGCATGGCCGTGTTCACCGTCATCATGGGCAACGGCTTCGCCGCCTTCCCGGTGCTCACCGCGGCCGTCGGCTGGCCGGTGCTGGTCCAACAGGCGCACGGCAAGCCAGCGGTGGTACTGGCGGCCGGGATGCTCGCGGGGTTCTGCGGCACGCTGTGCACACCGATGGCCGCCAACTACAACCTGGTACCGGCCACGTTGCTGGAGCTGAAGGACCAGTACGGGCCGATCAGGGCCCAGATCCCCACCGCGGTCGCGCTGTTGGCCTGCAACATCGTCATCATCTCGGCCTTCGCGTTCTGAACGCGCGCCGCGAGCGTCCCGCGCGCCGAGACCCGGTCCCTCCCCAAGGAGCGTTGTGACCCGCGTACTCCTCACCGGATTCGAGCCGTTCGGCGGCGAGCGCGTCAACCCGTCCTGGCAGGCGGTGTGGCGGCTGGCCGCGGCGCCGCCGGACGGCTGTGACGCCACGGCGGTACAACTGCCGTGCGTCTTCGGGGCCGCGCTGGACACGCTGCGGGCGGCGGTCGAACGGACCGACCCCGAGGTCGTGGTGTGCGTCGGCCAGGCGGGCGGCCGGGCCGACCTGACCGTGGAGCGAATGGCCGTCAACGTCAACGACGCCGTCATCCCGGACAACGCCGGGCGGCAGCCCATCGACGCTCCGGTCGTCGGGGGCGGCCCGGTCGGGTACTTCGCCACACTTCCGGTCAAGGCGTGCGTCGCCGCCGCCCGCACCGCCGGAGTGCCCGCCTCCGTCTCACAGACCGCGGGAACATATGTGTGCAATCACGTCTTCTACGGACTAATGCACCTCATCGCCACCCAACGCCCAGCGGTGCGCGGCGGGTTCGTGCACATCCCGTACGCCCCCGAGCAGGTCCTCGACCGGGCACTGCCATCGATGCCGGTTACGCTGGCCGTCGAGGGACTACGGGCCGTGGTGGCGGCCGCCGCCTCCCAGCGCGGCGACATCGCGATGCTGGGCGGCGCGACGCACTGACCCGGCCGGAGCGGGCCGGACAGACTCCCGCGAACCGCGCCGTTTCGTGCGTTGTCAGTGCGACCACCTAATCTGTCCGTCGTGACTGCGTCCACTGCGGAAACCGTGCCGCACCCGAACACCGGCTCCCCGCGCCCCGTCGCGCCGGGACCCGCCGCCGACGAGGGCCTGGCCCGTCGGCTCAAGGCGCTGGCCTGCACGGCTCCGCTGCACGACCTGGACGTACGCAAGGCCAACCTGGCGGGCGAGTACTCCACCTACGCCATGGCCGAGGTAGCGCTCGCCGCCATCGACCTGGTCACGCTCACCATGGACTTCGACACCGGCGCCGATCACGACCAGATAGTCGCCCGGCTGCAACCCCGCGTCGCCGCCCAGGCCCCCGGCCGCTCCGCCGGGGAGCACGAACGGGTCGCCCGCTGGGTGCTGGAGAACCTGATCAACGTCGGCAGCGTCGACCGCGGCTTCCGCGCCGTCTACGGCACTTTCGGCGCCGACGGGCGCTATGTGCGCCGCGACTACGACTTCAAGCTGATCGAGGAGGTCCCGGGCCCCGGCGGCACCGTCTATCTGCGCACCACCGACGAGGCGGTCAACGTCCTCGTCGGAGCCCTGGACACCGACGTCACCAGCGCCCAGATCGCCGCCGAGGTCAAGCTGGAGGTGCTGATCAACCGAGGGCGGCTGGCCGACGCCCAACTCGCGGCCGAACAGGCCCGCTACCGCACCGTGCAGTACGCCGAGACGCTGCGCCGCGCCCTGGAGGCCACCCGGCGCGACGTGCGCGCCGTGGACTGGCTGCGCGCGGTGCCCGACATGATCAACGAGGCGCTGGACCACGTCGCCGACCGCTACCGGCACGAGAACGCGATCCTCACCAACATCCGCAAGGCCCGCGACGAGGCCACCGAGCCGGAGCACAAGCGGCGCGCCGCCGAACTGGTGGACATCGTCAAGGACTGCATCCGCCGCCACACCCAGTTGCAGTCCCGACTGCTGGAGGCCGGTCCGCTGTTCCGCGCGGAGCAGGACCGCCAGGCCTTCGCCACCCCCGCCGCCCGCGCCGGACTCGACCTGTACGGGCAACTGCTCGCGCCGGTACTGCCGTTGCCGGTGGAGCGGGCCAGCCGGGTCACCGACGCGTTCTTCGCACGCGGCACCGGACTGCGCACCCCTCCCGCGGTGCGCGTCGGCGACCTGATCGAGGCGCTGCTCACCCCGCCGCTGGAGCGCGAGCACCTCGGAGCCGAGCTGCCGGAGCCGGACCTGGTGGCCACACCGGAGGACAGCCGGTTCACCGAGGCGCAGTTGGAGGCCGCGCTGGAACTGCTCGACCTGCCGCACGACGCACCGCGCAGACTCTCCGGCCTGCTCGCCGAGGCCCGCCGCCGCGACCCCGAACTGCCCTATCTGGTGGCCCTGTTGGCGGTGCACGCGGCGAGCCCGCCGGTGGGCACCGCCTACCGGCAGGGCGAACAGCGGCTGCTGTTCGCCGTGGACGACGGTGCGGAGCTGGACGATCCGGAGTTCGGCGGCGCCGATCTGATCGTCGGCGCCGCGCTGCTGGACGCGGCGGGCATGGCACTGGACAGGACGGTGGAGAACACCGCAGGCAAGGACGAAGGACACCGCGAGTGATGGACGACGGCGAGAACCTGGCCCCCGCGCCGGAACCCCAGGCCGACCGCCCGGCGGCTCTCACCCCGGCCGACGCCGCCGACGCCGCCCGGCTGGTCGCCTTCGGGCTGCAGCCCAAGCTGCTGCCCGCCCGGGACGCCGAGTACGCCGACCTGATACGGCGGCACCGTGAGGACCCGGCGTTCGCCCGGCTCGCCGACGCGGTCGCCGCCGGACTGGGGCTGGTGGTGCTGGAGGTCTCACCACGTGCCGGTATGGCGGTGGCCGCGGGCGAGGACTCGGTGTTCGCGGTGCGCATGGGCGACTACTCGCGGCGCGCCGCCTCCGACTCCAGTGACCGCTTCCTGCACGGCCTGGCGCATCTGGCGGTCGCCGCGCTGGCCTTCCCCCGCCCGGCCGACCTGGCCGACGACGGCTACATCGGCCGGATCACGGTCAACGGTGTGGACGCCTTCGTCCGCCAGGCCTGCCGCCGCCTGGAGGAACGCGCCGAGGAGCACGGCGAGAACAGCGACCCGGCCAGCGACGCGCCCGGCCTGGAGGCGGCCTGGCGGGTCTACGCACGGCGCAGCGCCACCGGTGCCACCAAGGACGCCCGCAGACTGGCCGGTTCGACCACCGGCATCGTCGGCAAGGCGGTCGCGTTCCTGGTGGACTCCGGCTTCCTGCAGCGCACCGGTGACGAGGCGGGCGGCACATACCGCACCACCGCCCGCTACCAGTTGCAGGTCCGCGATCTGGCGGGCAGCGCCGCGATGGCCGAGCTCCTCGATCTCGGCGTGGTTCCCGTCGGCGACGGTACGGCGTCGTTGCTGCCGCCGGACGAGACGGCGGACCTGGACCTGGTCGCCGAAGCAGGTCTGCCGTTTCACGGCTCGTAAGGGGTTTTCCGGGGGCTGGCCCCCGGACCCCCGCTGGGGGCCAGCCCCCAGCCCCCGACCGGGCTCGCCCCGGACCACGATCCGAACCACCCACATACCGAGAGTTCCGCCATGTACGAGCTGTCCCGGGTCCGCCTCTACTCCATCGGACCGGCCGGTGCCCGCTACGCCGACACCGTGCTGGACCTGCGGGGCGTCGGCGACCCGGTACCGCAGCCGGCGCCCGCGCAGGGCCAGTTCTTCGAGGACGAGCCCGCGGGTCCGCCGCGCAGGCCCGCGCCCGCGGGCGTGCTGTTCCTGGAGAACGGCGGCGGCAAGTCGGTACTGCTCAAGCTGATCTTCTCGGTGATGCTGCCCGGCCACCGCAACACCCTCGGCGGCGCCAGCTCCGGAGTGCTGCGCAAGTTCCTGCTCGCCGAGGACTGCGGGCATGTCGCCCTGGAGTGGCAGCACACCATCACCGGTGAACTCGTCGTCGTGGGCAAGGTCAGCGAGTGGCGCGGCCGCCAGGTCTCCTCGGACCCGCGCAAGTTCGCCGAGGCCTGGTACTCGTTCCGCCCCGGCCCCGGCCTCAGCCTGGACTCGCTGCCGGTCGCCGAGGCCGCGTCGGTGCGGCCGCCCGCCGAAGGGGTCTCCGGGGCGCGGGGGCGGCGCCGCACCATGAAGGGGTTCCGCGACGCGCTCACCGAGGCCGGAAAGGCCTATCCGCACCTCGACGTGGTGTGGGAGGAGATCCACGACCGCTGGAACGAGCACCTCGGCGACCTCGGCCTCGACCCCGAACTCTTCCGCTACCAGCGGGAGATGAACGCCGACGAGGGCGAGGCCGCGGGCCTGTTCGCGGTGAAGAAGGACTCCGACTTCACCGACCTGCTGCTGCGCGCCGTCACCGACACCCGCGACACCGACGGCCTGGCAGACCTGGTGCACGGCTTCGCTAACAAACTCGGCCGCCGCGCCGAGTTGACCGCCGAACGGGACTTCACCGCCGGGTCCCTGGACCATCTGGAACGCATCGTCGGTGCCACCGAGCAGCGCGACCGGGCCCGCGGTGTTCACGCCCAGAGCGAGCGCCGCACCCGCGAGCTGGCCCGCAGGCTCTCCGCCCGGGCCCACCAGGAGCGCGGCCGGGCCGCCGAGCTCGACCAGCAGGTCGGCGACGCCGCCCGCGCGGTCACCGACGCCGATGCCGCGCGCGCCCATACCGCCCTGGTCAGCGCCGAACTCGCCTACCGGCACGCCTCGTTGAGCCTGGCCGCCGCCGAGAAGGACGCCGCAGCACTGCGCCGTGAGCTGGTCGACGCCCGTACCCTGCACGCCGCCTGGCAGGCGGCGGAGGTCGTGCTGCGGCACCGCGCCGCCGCCGATCGCGCGGCCCGGGTGGCCGCCGCCATCCGCGAGGCCGAACGCGACGCGGCCCCCGCCCTCGCCGCCCGGGCCAAGGCCGCCACCGACCTGGTACGCGCGCTGCGCGCCGCCGCCGACCGGGCCGAACGGCAGGCCGACGAGGAGGAGGAGCGCTCCGTCGCGCTGCAGGCCGAGTCCGAGAGCGCGCACCGGGACGCCACCGCCGCCGCCACCGCGGCACAGCGCGCCCGCAGCGAGATCGGCCACCTCCAGCAGCGGCTGGCCGAGGTCGAGCAGGAGACCGCAGAAGCGGTACGCGCCGGATGGCTGGACGACACGGCCCCGGACGCCGATCCGGCGCGCGCCGCCCTGGAGGCCTCCGACGCGGAGAAGACCGCGGTCGCCGCCTGGGAGACGGCACGTGACGCCGCCCGCGCCGCCGCCGAGCAGGCCCGCGAGGCGGCCGCCGAGGAGGCCCGCGCCGAACTCGCCGCCGCCCGTGGCGCGGACGCCCTGGCGGCGGCCGAGTCCGGCCACGCCGCCGAACAGCGCACGGCCGCCGCGCTGGCGGCGCAGCCGCGACTGGCCGAACTACTCGGCCTTGAGGTGCCGCCCACCAGCATCCCGGCCCCGCGCACGCCGCAGGACAGCGCCCAAGGCGCGTTGGGCGTCGAGGAGTTGGACCGCAACGCCGAGACGCTGCGCGAACTGCTCGCCGGGAGCGTCGCGTCCGCCGAACGGCAGCTGTTCGAGCTGCGCACCTCGGCCGCGGAGGACTCCCGGATCCTGGCCGCGCTCGGTGACGGCGGGCTGCTGCCGCCGTCGCCCGATGTGCTGGCCACCGTTGAGTACCTCGGCGAACACGGCGTGCCCGCGCTGCCCGGCTGGCGCTATCTGGCCCAGGCCGTCGACCCGGGCGACCACGCGGCGGTGCTGTCCGCCCGGCCGGAACTGGTCGACGGCGTCGTGGTCACCGACCCGGACACCTACCAGCGGGCCCGCGACATCCTGGCGGAAGCCGCGCTGCTGCCCCGCTCCACGGTGGCGGTGGGCACCGCCGCCGCGCTGCTCGCGCCAACCCCGGCCGGGCACCCGGCCGATGACGTCTTCCTCGTACCGCCGAACCCGGCCATGCACGACGAGCAGGCGGCCGACGGCGAGCGCCGGACGCTGCGCGAGCGGGCCGCCGCCCGCGACGAGGAGATCAGGGCGCTCGCCGCGCGGCTGGGGCACGACCGCGAACTCGCCGCGCGGCTCGACTCCTGGCGCGCTTCCTGCCCGCCGGGACGGCTGGCCGAACTCTCCGCCGCCGTCGAGACCGCCCGCGCCGCCGCCGACGCGGCCCAGCAGGAGCTGACCGAGGCCCGCCTGCGGCGCGCCGAGGCCGACGAGGCGGCCGCCGAGGCGTCCCGGCTGCGCGACGAGCGGCAGGAGGCGGCGCAGCGCGCCCGCCGCCGCGCCGACGCGCTCGCCGGACTGGCGTTCCGGCTGCGGGAGCGGGCCGCCTGGCAGCGCAGGACGCGTGAACTCGCCGAGGAGGCCGCCGAGTCCGAGGAGCGTGCCGAGTCCTGTCTGGCCCGCGCCCGCGCCGCCGACGAGGACCGCCGCGCCGCCCAGCGCGCCGCCGACGACGCCCGGCGCACCGTACGGGCGCTGCGCGCCGAGCGCGCCGAGATCGCGGGCGTCCCCGACCAGGAGAGCGGCGAGGGCGAACCGCCGAACGCCTCGCTGCCCGCGCTGCGCGAGGCCTACCGTGCCGCGTCCCAGGTGTACGAGAAGGTCGGCGTCGGCGCCGATCTGCGCGCGGAGCAGGCGCGTGCGGAGAGCGACGAGAGCGCCGCGCTCGCCGAGTTGGACCGGCTGACGAACAAGGTCCGCACCCGCGCCGCCCAGTTGCTGGAGGGCACCGACGGTGCCGACGGCCCCTCCCGGCAGGCCGCGGTGGCCCGCGCGGAGGCCCTGGTGCAGCGGATCGAGGCGCGGGCCGGTGCGGCGAGCGAGCAGTTGGGCCGGTTGCGCGGTGAGGCCGAGCGGCTCGCGCCGGGCGACGGGGAGGCGCACACCGAGCTGCCCGACGACCTGCTTCCGGACGGCGCCGAGCACGCCCAGGCCCTGCTGCGCACGGTGACCGGCGAACTCGCCGACCGCACCGAGGCGTTGACGGCGGCCAGGGAGCGGCACAGCGAACTGCAGCGAGCGCACCGCGCCGCCGAGGACGCGGCGGGCGGCTTCGACGAGTTCGCCGCGCTGCTGCGCGATCTGCTGCGGGACAACGCCGCGCACGACACCGGCAGCGAGGAGGAGCCCGAGCCGTACCCCGGCGGCCTGGAGCAGGCCCGGCAGGCGGCGGCCGAGGCACGGCGCGGGCTGCGCGGCTGCGCGGCCGACCTGTCGGCCGCCGAGGCCCAACTGCGCGAGGCCTGCGACCAGTTGGTACGGCACGCCAACGCCACCCGCTACGAGCAGGTGCGCACCCCCGCCCGCCAGCAGATCCGTGAGCTGCCCGCCGCCGCGCTGCCCGAGCACGCCGCCGCCTGGGCCGCCGCGTTCGCGCCCCGGCTGCGGGTGCTCACCGACGAGCTGGAGCAGTTGGAGCGCAACCGGGGCAGCATCGTGGACCGGCTGCGCGGCCTGGTCGAGGCATCGCTGGCCACCCTGCGGTCCGCGCAGCGGCTGTCCCGGCTGCCGGAGGGGCTGGGGGAGTGGTCGGGCCAGGAGTTCCTGCGGATCCGGTTCGACGATCCCGACCAGGCCCAACTGGCCGAGCGGCTGGGCGAGGTGATCGACGAGGCCACCCGTGCGGCCGTGCGCAAGAACTCCGACCTGCGGCGGGACGGTATGAGCCTGCTGCTGCGCGGGGTGCAGGCGGCACTGGAGCCGCGCGGGGTGGCGGTGGAGATCCTCAAGCCGGACGCGGTGCTGCGCGCGGAGCGGGTTCCGGTCGGGCAGATGGGCGATGTCTTCTCCGGCGGGCAGTTGCTGACCGCGGCGATCGCGCTGTACTGCACGATGGCGGCGCTGCGCAGCAACGACAGCGGACGTGACCGGCAGCGGCACGCGGGAACGCTGTTCCTGGACAATCCGATCGGCCGGGCCAACGCCACCTACCTGCTGGAACTGCAGCGGGCGGTGGCGGACGCGCTCGGCGTCCAACTGATCTACACCACCGGCCTGTTCGACACCACCGCGCTCGCCGAGTTCCCGCTGGTGGTACGGCTGCGCAACGACGCGGACCTGCGGGCGGGCCTGAAGTACATCAGCGTGGAGGAGCATCTGCGGCCGGGCCTGCCCCAGCAGACCTCGGACACCGAGCCGATCCACGGGGAGATCACGGCCACCCGTATGTTCCGCCGCCCAGCGGAGCAGCCCGCCTGACGGCACGGGTGTGCTGCGCGCCAGGAGTTCCCCCGCCGCGACGGCGGGGGAACCCCAGCCAAGGAGCCCGGCGGTCCCAACTCACCGCGACCCGGCAATGCTCCGCCGGACCTCAGCCGGGCAGGCACTACCGCAGCCCGGCGACCCCCCGCCGGGCAGCCGCCCGCACCTCGGCCGACCCGCGCCGGGCGGGCGAGCCGCGTCGAGGCCGACGAGGCCGGGCCGCGTCGCTGGGACTGGAGACGACGCCGTGCCGCTGGATCCAGACCTGCCGGGTCACCCAGACATCCAGTACCGCCCAGGTGGCGACGACCGTGCTGACCACCGTGCACAGCAGGGCGGGCGCGGTGATCCAGGCGCCCGCCGCCGCGCCGAGCATGGCGACCATCGCCTCGATCAGCGTGACGGAGACGATCAGCACCGCTCGTACCGCGGACGCGCGCACCGGATCGGGCATCCGGCGCCTGCCGACGGGCTCCTCGGTCCACAGGGTGCCGCCTGGCAGTGGCGGCTCGTCGTAACCATGGTCGATGTCCATGACGTTGTGCTCCCCTCGGGGACACACCCCCCGACCCTTTGTTAGCTGCCCGAATTGTCGCGGTGTATTCGGTTTTTTCGGGGGTTCGTCTCCCCGTACTGAGGCACGATCGACGAGCCCGTGTGGTTCCCGTCGTGCGCAAGGAACTTCACCCGCGAGAACTGGTCAGCGCAAACCGTCTGCTAACCAATCAAACCCGGACGTTGTCCTCCATCGGACCAACTCAAATATGCAGACGTGTTTTCGAGTTGGTCACCGCACAGTAGTAGGCTCGCGCCGTTTAACGGACTACCAACCCCTGCCCGGGGCCGACGTTGGGGAGGCCATGCGCTTTCGCGGGAAAACGATCCGTCGGAAGATCGTGGCACTGCTCGTGGTGCCGCTGGTGTCCCTGATCGGCATCTGGGCGTTCGCGGCGTTGATCACCGGGCGCGGGGTGTTCGGCCTGCTGGACGTCAAGGACGTCACCAACAAGATCGGCTACCCGGTCGAGAACACCGTCGAGGCGCTGTCCGCCGAACGCCGGGCCGCCCTGGTCTACCTGGCCGACCCGCGCAACTCGCAGTCCGAGCAGAACCTGCGCACCGCCGAGTCCGACACCGACAAGTCGGTCTCCGAGATGCGGGCCAACAGCGCTGACGCCTCGTTGCGCGGCAAGCTGGACTCCAGCTCGCGGCAGCGCCTCGACGACCTCGTCAAGCAGGCGGGCGAACTCGACGGCCTGCGCCGCCAGGTGTCCGACGGGCGGGTCAGTCGCGCCGACGCCTTCGCCGGGTACAACGACATCGTCGAGCCGTACTACGACTTCTTCCTCGGCCTCAACACGCTGCAGAACGTCCAACTCGACCGGCAGGCACGGGTGTTGACCGAGCTGTCCGAGGCGCGCGAGGCCATCTCCCGTGAGGACGCGCTGTACTCCGCCGCGCAGGTGGCCGGGCGGATGACCCGCGCCGAGCAGCGCGGCTTCGGCGACGCGGTCGCCGAACAGCGGGAGATCTACGACAAGTACCCCCAACTGCTGCCCGACGCGGACCGCGCGCTGTTCGACAACTACTGGCGCAGCAGCACCGGCACCGCCCTGCACAACGCCGAGGAGCGCATCCTCGACGCCGATCCCGCGGCGGCGACCGGCCAGGTCAGCCCGCAGACCTGGCAGTCCACCACCTCCTCGGTGCTCAGCGACCTGTCGGCGCTGGACCGCCAGGTCGCGGAGAACTACAAGCAGCGCGTCCGGCCCTACGCGATCAGCGTGCTGGTCCGGGCGGGCATCGCGGGCGGCTTCGGTCTGCTGGCCGTCCTGGTCTCGGTCGGCGTCTCCCTGCGCATCGGCCGCGGCCTGGCCCGCGACCTGTCCAAGCTGCGCAAGGAGGCGCAGGAGGCCTCCGGCACCCGGCTGCCGCGCGTGATGCGCCGACTCGCCGCCGGGGAGGAGGTCGACGTGGAGAGCGAGGTGCCCCGCCTCGACTACCCGGACGACGAGATGGGCCAGGTCGGCCGGGCGCTGAACACGCTGCAACGGGCCGCGGTCGAGGCCGCCGTACGGCAGGCCGACATGCGGCGCGGGGTGTCCGACGTGTTCGTCAACCTCGCCCGTCGCAACCAGGTGCTGCTGCACCGGCAGTTGGCCCTGCTGGACACCATGGAGCGGCGCACCGAGGACGCCCAGGAACTCGCCGATCTGTTCAGGCTGGACCACATGACCACGCGTATGCGCCGCCACGCCGAGGGCCTGGTGATCCTCTCCGGCTCCGCCCCGTCCCGGCAGTGGCGCAAGCCGGTGCGGCTGATGGACGTGGTGCGCGCGGCGGTCGCCGAGGTCGAGGACTACGAGCGGGTCGAGGTGCGCCGACTGCCCCGGATCGCGGTGGTCGGCGCGGCGGTCGCCGACCTCACCCACCTGCTCGCCGAACTGGTGGAGAACGCCACGGTGTTCTCGCCCCCGCACACCACCGTCCAGGTGCACGGCGAGCGGGTCGCCAACGGCTTCGTGCTGGAGATCGACGACCGCGGCCTGGGCATGACGGCGGACGCGCTGCTCGACGCCAACCTGCGACTGGCCGAGACCCCCGAGTTCGAACTGTCCGACACCGACCGGCTCGGACTGTTCGTGGTCAGCCGCCTCGCCCAGCGCCAGGGCGTCCGGGTGTCCCTGCGGCAGTCCCCGTACGGCGGCACCACCGCCGTCGTGCTCGTCCCCACCGCGCTGCTCACCGAGGCCGAGGACGCGGCCAGCACCGGCGAGCAGCCCGTGCCCGGCGCCATCGCCCGGCTCGCCGCGCCGCCCGCGCATCCGCGGTTCGACGGCGAACTCCCCGACGAGATCGCGGTACCCGTGCCCGGTGAACCCACCGAGCAGGCGTTCCGCGAATGGGGCATCCTCCCCGCCTCCACGGCCGACGGCGAGCCCGCGACGGCCGAGCCGGTCGCACTCGCCGAGGTCACCGAGCAACACCAGCAGGCCGCCGACCCGGCCGACCACAAGCGCGACGACGCGGCCGACGGCAAGCCGACCCCGCTACCGCGCCGCCGCAGGTCCCCGGTGCTCGTCGCCGACCGCGGGCGCACCCTCGGCCCGACCCGGCCCCGCCTCGAACCGGCCGCGACCGACGAACCGGAACCGGCCGCCACCGACCGGCCCGCACCCACCGCGCTACCGCGCCGGGTGCGCCAGGCCAGTCTCGCGCCGCAACTGCGCGAGGACGACACCGCAGCGCGGCAGCGCCCTTCGGCGACCGATGCCACCGCGCGGGCGCCATACGATCGTGATGCCGACGAGGTGCGCTCCCGGATGGCCTCGCTACAGCGCGGCTGGCAGCGCGGCCGCGCGGAAGCCGACGACAGCAGCCTTCCGGACCACACCGACGGCCGGAGCGCGAACGAAGCAGGAACGACATCGGAGGGGGACGGTCGATGACCGCACCAACAAGCCCAACGGGCGATCTCAACTGGCTCTTGGACGAACTGGTCGGACGTGTCTCCAGCATCCGCAAGGCACTGGTGCTCTCCGGGGACGGACTGGCCACCGGCGCCTCCAAGGACCTCTCCCGCGAGGACTCCGAGCACCTGGCCGCCGTCGCCTCCGGCTTCCACAGCCTTGCCAAGGGCGTCGGACGGCACTTCGACGCGGGCCAGGTGCGGCAGACCATGGTCGAGTTGGAGCAGGCCTTCCTCTTCGTCACCGCCGCCGGTGACGGCAGCTGCCTCGCCGTGCTCGCCGACGCCGACTCCGACGTCGGCCTCGTCGCCTACGAGATGGCGCTGCTGGTCAAGCGCGTCGGCGCGCACCTGGGCACCGCGCCGCGCGTCACGGGTTGATGGAGTGCCATGAGTTCCGAAGCGGACCGGTGGTACGACGACGCGGCGGGGCCGGTGGTGCGGCCTTACGCCATGACGCGGGGCCGCACCAGCCATGCCGCCGAGGACCGGCTCGACCTGATCGCCCTGGTGTTCACCGACGAACACCCCGACGACGCCGACCAGGAGGGTGAGCTCGACCACACCCTGTCGCCCGAACACCTCGACATCCTCACGATCTGCCGGACCGAGCCCACATCCGTCGCCGAACTGGCGTCGGAGCTGGACCTTCCGGTGGGCGTGGTGCGGGTGCTCATCGGCGATCTGCTCGACGCCGAACTGGTCCACGTCACCCGGCCGGTGCCCCCGGCGGAGCTGCCGGACGCGAGCCTGCTCCGCGAGGTGATCAACGGCCTACGGGCGCTGTGAGAGGGGGCTGTTCCGGTTCGGCACCGCGCGGTGCCGAACCGGAACAGCCCCCGCGCCGTCTGTGTGCCCAACTGGCCCTGCGATATGCGTGGTTCGCCGACCGTACGGCCCGCCGCAGCCGCTGCCAGTCGGTGCTGACGGCGCTCACAGAATCGGCCGCCCGCGCAGGTGAGCGGAATCGGGACAGTGTTTGCAACCACGTGCATAACGATCCAGGTCATGCCCTGTGCGGCGGTCCGGGTTCGCCCTATGCTCCGGAACCATGCCGATATTTGGTTCTCGTCGTAGCGTGACCCCTCGTTTGGCGCCCGAGCTCGATGACTCAAAACTCGGCAAAGTGCGCAAACAGCTGGAATCACCGGCAATGCCCGGTATGACCGACATTCGGGTCGACCTCGTGGCGGACCTGCTCCACGAGCCGGGCGACGACTGGGACCGACGTACGCACCGCATGATGGTGCTGGCCTCCGTGGCACACCCCAACCTCACCCGCAGCTGGGTACGGCGCCACCCCAACAGCGCGGACGCCTTGATGTTCCGGGCCTGGGCCGACCTCGTGCAGGGCCGCAGGGACGGCGGCCTGGCGGACCCGCAGGAGACCGTCGACGCCTGCTACCGCGCCGCCGACCTCAGTCCGGAGGACCCGGGACCGTGGCTCGCCCTGCTGCGCGCGCTACGGCTGCTGGCCCGCCCCACCCAGGAGGTGTTCCCGGTGTGGCGCGAGGTGACCACCCGCGACCCCTGGCACCGCGAGGCGTACCTGCAGATGCTCGGCTACCTGTCACCGGAGGAGTGCGGCTCGCACACCCAGGTGCTGGACTTCCTCGACGCCACCCGCGCCGGAATGCCGCCCAACGCCCCCGCCGTCGGCGTGGAGTTGGTGGCCATGGTCGACCGCTACTGGCGGGCCGTCTCCGCGGGCGGCGTGGACGCGCTGATGGCCGCCCGGCTGTGGACCCAGCCCCCGGCCGCCGCCGCGCTGGAGCGGGCGGTCACCGACTGGCCGAAGCCCGGTTTCCTGCGGCACGCCGCCGCACTGGCCGACCTGAACACCCTGGCGTACGGGCTGGTGCACGCCAAGCGGACCCCGGACGCGGCCGCGGTCTTCCAGCTGATCGGCGGCGTCGTCACCGCCTTCCCCTGGAAGCTGGACGGCGATCCGATCAAGCAGTTCAGCCACTGGCAGGCACAGGCGGTGCGCTGACGGCGGCGGCCGGGGGCCTGCGGGCCGGTGAACTCCCCTGGACCGCTAGAGTCTTCAAAACACTTGCACGGACGGCAATCTGGAGAAGAGATCAATGGCCTTCGGGCGCTTTGACCGCCGCCGAAAGACCTCCGCGACCGAACCCGTCGCGCTGAAGATCCTGGTGGCGGGAGGCTTCGGCGTCGGCAAGACCACCCTGGTCGGCGCGGTCAGCGAGATCCGGCCGCTGCGCACCGAGGAGGCCTTGACCGAGGCGGGGCGGCCGGTCGACGACACCACGGGAGTGGAGGGCAAGAACACCACCACCGTGGCGATGGACTTCGGCCGGATCACGCTGCGCGAGGATCTGGTGCTGTACCTGTTCGGCACGCCGGGACAGGACCGGTTCTGGTTCCTGTGGGACGAGTTGGCGCAGGGCGCGCTGGGCGCGGTGGTGCTCGCCGACACCCGGCGGCTGCAGGACTGCTTCGCCGCCGTCGACTACTTCGAGCGGCGCGGCATCTCCTTCGCGGTCGCCGTCAACTGCTTCGATGACGCCGAGCGGTACTCGGCCGAGACGGTGCGCGACGCGCTGGACCTCGATCCGCACGTTCCGCTGGTGATGTGCGACGCGCGTGACCGCGAGTCCGCCAAGGAAGTGCTGATCGCGGTGGTCTCGCACGCGATGCAGCGGGCGTCCGAGCGGCAGCCCGCCGCGACGTGAAGGGCCGCTGGCGCGGGGCCGAGTGACAACTGCCCGGTGGTTGCGGCTGGTTCGAGACCTTGGGTCAACACCGTCATGGTCGCTCACCGGGTGCGGCGGATCTTTTCTTCCGCGGTGACGGCGAACAGCCCGGCGGTGTCGCACCAACGGCGACCAGTGGGAACTCGCCCGCCGACGCGGTCAGTTCGCGGCGGCGCGCCGGACCGGATACGGACGGCTGTCTCCGCGTAGGATCTGATGTCCCGCGTGGCCTGCCTGGGCCCGTACCCAACTCGTGCCGTCCAGTGCCTTCGCCTCCTTCTTCAGCGTCGCCAACTGCCCGGCGGCCTGGTGGTGGTCGCAGATCCGCCCGGGCGGGCAGAGCAGCGTGGCCAACGACAGGGTCACCGGAAGCCCACCCGCCGACCACGGGCGGTCCAGCACCGCGCCCGCGATGGCGGCCAACTCCTCCGGCGCGCACAGCACCAGGAAGTCATCACCCCCGATGTGCCCGACCAGGGCCCCGGCGAACTGCCGCGCGCACAACGCCAGATGGTGGCCGACCGCCCGGATCAACTCGTCCCCCGCCGCGAATCCGGCGCCGTCGTTGACCTGCTTGAACGCGTCCACGTCCAGCCAGCTCACCGCCACCCCCACGCCCTGCGCAATCCGCCGCTCCAACTCGCGGTTGACCACGTCAGAACCCGGCAGCCGGGTCAGCGGGTTGAGGCCGACCGCCTCCTCCACCCGGCTCTCCGCCAGCGACCGGACGATGTCCGCGAGACGCACCACGCCCACGCAGCGTCCCGCCGGATCGACCACCGCCACGTCGTCCCCGGTGCGCCGCCGCGCGTCGGCGGCGACTACGTCCAGCACCTGCCACGCGGTGGCGGCCAGCGGGATCGTCCGGGGATGGTCGGCGAGCCGCAGCGCGGGCCGGTCGGCGTGCAGCGCGTGACCGTAACGGCCGGACAGCGACAGCAGGAAGCGGTCCCGGTCGATGGTGCGCACCGGTACGCCGTCGTCGTCCACCAGCACCACCCCGGAGGTCTCCTCGCTGGCGGTCAGCACTTCCCGCACCCGCTCCGCGGAGACCGACAACGGCAGCAGTGCGGCGGGCCGCAGGAACGCCGCGACCGGTGGCCCGGCGGGTGCCGAGGCGGGGACGGCGGCGGCCGGGGGCGGCACCGGCGGCCGGTACACATCGGCGGTGGGGCGGCGGGCGGCGGGCGCGAACAGGTTGCCCTGCGCCAGGTGTACGCCCAGCTCCCGTACCGCCGCGAACTGCCGTTCCGTCTCCACGCCTTCGACCGCCAGCCGTCCGCCGACGCTCTCGCAGAAGTGCCGCAGCGCGCCCACCACCGCCCGCCGACGCTCGTCGCCGGGCAGTCCGGCGGTCAGCGAGGCGTCGAGCTTGACGATGTCGGGGGCCAGCTCGGCCAGCAGCCGGACGGGTACGTCCCCGTCGCCGACCCCGTCCACACAGATCCGGTAGCCCCGCTCGCGCAGGCTGCGCACCGCCTCGACCAGCGGGTCCCGCCACAGCCCGGAGAACGGCGGCCCCACGTCGACGGTGATCTCCCACGGGCGGCGGCCGACCTCCCGTACCGCGGCCAACAGCGGTGTCGGCTCGGGGAGTTCGGCGAGGGTGGCCGCGAACAGGTTGACGTGCAGCGGCAGCAGCGCCTCCTGGCGGGCGGCCGACCGTACCGCGAGAGCGGCGATCTCCACGTCGAGTTCGGGGGAGCGGCGCGCGGAGCACAGCAGGTCGCCCTCCTCCGGCCGGGCGAGGAGTTCCAAGGCCGCCACCGAGCCGGTCACCACGTTGACCACGGGCTGAAACGCGAAGCGCAGACGATCGGTCCAGGCAGGCACCCACCCAGCATGCCGCTGGGGCGCCTATGACTCGGGGGGATTTACGGCGCGTTCACGTAACTTTCCGCCGGAGACGGCGACTTTTGTCCGCCGCGACGGCGAGCAACCACAACGGTGTTGTCCGGCGTTGTCGAACAAAGCCCTGGGGGGCTGCGCCGCGGTTCGGTAGCGCCCTGAAGGGGCGCGGGGCTCTGCTCATGTGCGGCTCCGCCGCGTGGGCGCGACCAGCCACGGCGGAGCCGTAGCCGATCGACGGCACATCGCGGCATTTCCAGCGAAGCGCTTACCGCACCGCGATCACGGCGGCCCCGTGCCCGAACAACCCCTGGTTCGCGGCGAGCCCGCACCGGGCGCCCGGCACCTGGCGTCCACCGGCTTGGCCGCGCAACTGCCAGGTCAACTCGCAGACCTGGGCGATCGCTTGAGCTGGTACCGCCTCGCCGAACGAGGCGAGGCCGCCGCTGGGATTGACCGGAACCCGCCCACCGAGGGCGGTGGCACCCTCGCGGAGGAGTTTCGCGCCCTCACCGGCAGGACAGAGCCCGACATCCTCGTACCACTCCAGCTCCAAGGCGGTGGACAGGTCGTACACCTCGGCCAGATCCAGGTCCGCGGGACCCGTCCCCGCCTCCTCGTAGGCCGCCGCCGCGATCGACGCGCGGAAGCCGACCTCGGGCGGCGGCACGGCTGCCGCCGAGTCCGTGGCGAAGTCCGGCAGGTCCAGCGCCGTCCTGGGATACCGCGGGGTGACCGTGGACACCGCGCGGATCCGTACCGGGGCCACTCCGCGGCGACGGGCGAACGCCATGCTGGACAGCACCAGCGCGGCGCCTCCGTCGGAGGTCGCGCAGATGTCCAACAGCCGCAGCGGATCGGCCACCACCGGGGACGCGGCAACCTCCTCGGCGCTCACCGCCTTGCGGTAGCGGGCGTTGGGGTTGACCGCGCCCGCCGCCGCGTTCTTCACCTTCACCTGGGCGAAGTCCTGCGGTGTGTCCCCGTACCGGGCCATCCGGCGGCGGGCGTACAGCCCGAAGTAGACCGGGTTGGTGGCGCCCAGCACCCGGAACCGCAGCCAGTCGGGGTCGTCCGGCCGGTCCCCGCCCGCCGGGGCGAAGAAGCCCTTGGGCGCCGCGTCCGCGCCGACCACCAGCGCCACGTCGACCATGCCCGCCAGGATCTGGGCGCGAGCGGTGTTGATCGCCTGCGCGCCCGAGGCGCAGGCGGCGTAGACGCTGCTGACCCGGGCGCCCTGCCAGCCGAGCGCCTGCGCGAAGGCCGCGCCCGCCACATGCCCGGGGTAGCCGCCGCGCACCGTGTCCGCGCCGACCACCAACTGCGCGTCACGCCAGTCGAGTTGGGCGTCGGCGAGCGCGGCCCGTGCGGCCGCTGTCCCGTACTCCACGAAGTTGCGGCCCCATTTGCCCCATGGGTGCAGCCCGGCGCCGAGCACCGCTATGTCCCCGGTCATACCGCCACTCCCGTCGGCCGCCAGTGCCACGTCCCCCAGACGCGCTCGGCGTCCCGGTGCAGTACGCCCGGTACCAGTTCCACCGCCATGCCGACGGCGAGGTCGGCCGTCGTCACGTCCGGCGCGGCCTGTCCCAGCACCACCATGCGCTCCGCCGCGAGCTCCACGGCGAGCACGGTGAACGGCTCCCAGGGTGCTTCCGGGTCGCACGGGTACGGCGCGGGCGGCCGGTAGCGGCTGTCGGTGTACGACCACACGGTGCCGGTGCGCGACAGCGGCGTCTGGTCCAACTCCGTGCCGTCGCACGAGGGGTTGCGGCAGAAGGCGTCCGCCCGGGGGAAGAACACGGACCCGCAGGCCCGGCACCGGGTGCCGAGCAGCCGGAAGTCGTCACCGTCCCCGCTGAACCAACCGGACACGACCGGGGTACGCTCCATGGAATTGACGGTATGTCAGTTAGCTTGTGTCCGGCAACGCCTCGTACCGCACGCACGGCGATCCGCCGCGTCACCCCGGACGCAACCCCCGCACACGCACCGGGTACCCGACCTCGTCCGCTCCCTCGCGCTCCACCACCACCGCGCCGTGCTCCCAGCGGGAGGTGAACCGCTCCACTCGCGGGGGCTCCCAGCCGTCCCCCTCGTCCGTGATCACCACCCCGGAACCGGTCTGCCCGGGCGCCGGAGCCCACACCTCCAACAGCAGCCCGCCCTCCGCCGCGACGGGCAGCACCGCCCCGGCGCGGACCAGCACCGGCGTACGGTCCAGCGGCGCGTCCAACAGCACCTGGCCGCCGCCGTGGTGGGCGGCTTCGGTGGCCGCGTCGTACCAGCGGCCGCGCGGCAGCCGTACCGCCCGGGCGGTCGCGCCCTGCTCCAGCACCGGCGCCACCAGCAGTGCCTTCCCCAGCAGGAACGCGTCACCGCCCGACCGCAGCCTGCGGTCATCGGGTTCGTACCACCACAGCGGCCGTACGTATGGCGCTCCCGTGCGGTGCGCCAGATGCGCCAGCGTGTACAGGTACGGCAGCAGCCGGACCCGCTCGGCCAGCGCGGCCCGTACGCACTCCTCGGCCCGCGGCCCGAACTCCCACGGCTCACGCCGCCCGCCGTCGATCGCCGAGTGGCTGCGGAAGAACGGCAGGTAGGCCGCCAACTGCCACCAGCGCACAAACAGTTCCGGCGACGGCACCGCGTGGAAGCCGCCCACGTCCGGCCCCGAGTACGGCACCCCGCACAGCCCGAGCCCCAGCACCAGCGCCAGCGAGGCCCGCAGCCCCGGCCAGCCGGTCGCCACGTCCCCCGACCAGGTGCCGCCGTACCGCTGCATCCCGGCCCAGCCGGAGCGCGAGAAGAAGAACGGCCGCTGCCCCGGCAGCAGTTCGCGCAGCGCCTCGTACCCGGCGCGGGCCATCGCCAGCCCGTAGACGTTGTGCGCCTCGCGGTGGTCGCCGCCGCGCCCCTCCAGGCTGTGCCGGGCCGAACGCGGCAGCGTCGCCTCGCCGTACCGGGCGAACGCGGTGAACGACGTGGGCTCGTTCATGTCGTGCCAGAAACCCGCGAAACCCTGCTGGAGCCGCTCCGCGTACAGCCCGCCCCACCACCGGCGCACCCGGGGCTCGGTGAAGTCGGGGAAGACCGTCTCGCCCGGCCACACCACCCCGCGCACCACCTGACCCCGGGCGTCCCGCACGAACGCGTCCGCGGCCGTCCCGCTGTCGTACACCGCCAGGCCCGGCTCGGCCTTCACCGCGGGATCGACGATGGACACCAGCCGGGTGCCGTGCTCCCGCAACTCCGCGGCCAGCACGGGCAGTTCGGGGAAGGCGTCACGGTCCACGGTGAATATCCGGTGCCCGTCGAGGTGGTCGATGTCCAGGTGCAGCGCCGACACCGGCATCCCGCGCTCACGGTACCCGGCCGCCACCCGCCGCACCTCCTCGGCGCTGCCGAACCCCCAGCGGGCGTGCTGGTAGCCCAGCGCCCAGCGCGGCGGCAGCGCGGGCCGACCGGTCAACGCCGTCCAGGTGCCCAGTACCCGGCCCGGACTGCCCGCCATCACCCAGTACCGCAGCGGCCCGCCCTCGAACCGCACCTCACAACCGCCCAACTGGTCGTGCCCGGAACCGGCGCCCTCCTCACCGTCCCGCAAACTCACCCGCCCGTCCCAGGTGTTGTCGTGGAACACCAGATGGCAGCCGCCGTCCGCGACCACGAACTGCACCGGCATCGTGATGTACAGCGGATCGTCACCAGGACCGAACGCGGCGCACGGATCGGTGTTCCACAGCCGGTAGGAGCCCGCGGGCAGACCCGGCCCCGAGGAACGGCCGCCCAGCCCGAACACCACCGCGTCCGCCGGAGTCCGCGCCCGCTGCACCCAGCACGACGCCCGGCCCGGCCCGTCCCACCAGCGCGGCGGCAGCTCCCGGCGCAGCAGCACCCCGCCCGGAGTACGGAACTCCACCGCCCCGTTGCGGAAGACGACCACCGTGATCCGCTCGGACACCACCCGCCAGCCGTCCTTGTCCGGCTCCAGCACCGCGCGGGTGTCCGCCGCCGGGCACTCACCGGCCAGCGCGTACGACGGCTCCGGCGCCGCGCCGTCCCAGCCGCAGAACACCGCACCGCCCACCGCCACCCGCACCCGCAGCGAGGACTGGGCGAACCACACCACGCCACCGCCCGGCAACGCCTCGGCGCCGCACGCCGTCCCCGGTACCCTCGCCCGCTGCGCCCCACCCCCGGGCAGGTCCCGCGCGTCGATCCGGTGTCTGCGCCAGGCGGCCCGCACCGCCCGCCAGCCGTCGCGCGACCCCACCCACCGCAGCGAACGCACAAGATCACGCCTGTCCATGCCGCTCAGCCTTCCAGCCCCACCCGGCGTACCCACCCGCGTTAAGCCACTGTTCACCCTGGCCAGCTACCCGGAGCGGCATGTTCCACCAGCGAGCCGGAAGAAGACCCTGGCGCGGCGGACGATCACATGGCATCGTCCTGCCCAGCCCCGCCCGGGGACATTCCGCCCGAGGCGAGGTACAACGCACACAGGCGTAAGAGGTACAACGCACCACACAGGCGTAAAGCTGCGCCACCCAGGGAGTCGTCACCATGACCAGCGCACCGCAGCCCACCCCCGCCCCGCGTCCCGTCTGGCGGCCGGGCCCGGAACGCATCGCCGCGACCCGGCTGACCCGTTTCCAGGCATGGGCGGCCGAAACGCACGGTGCGCCCAGCGGTGACCCGGCCGACCCGCTCGCCTCCTACCAGGCCCTGCACTCCTGGTCGGTGCGCGACCCCGAACGGTTCTGGCAGGCCGTCGTGGAATGGTTCCAGGTGCGCTTCGCCACCCCCTACGAGACCGTGCTCGCCGACGCCACCATGCCCGGCGCCCGCTGGTTCCCCGGCGCCACCCTCAACTACGCCGAACACGCCCTGCGCACCGCCGACGACACCGACCGCGCCCAACGGCCCGCGCTGCTGTACCTGGACGAACGGCACGAGATCCGCGAGACCAGCTGGAGCGAACTGCGCCGCCAGGTCGCCAGTCTCGCCGACCACCTGCGCCGCCTCGGCGTCCGCCCCGGCGACCGGGTCAGCGGCTACGTACCCAACACCCCGCACGCCGTCATCGCCCTGCTCGCCACCGCGGCCGTCGGCGCGGTGTGGACCTCCTGCGCCCCCGACTTCGGCGCCCGCGGCGTGCTCGACCGGTTCCAACAGGTCGAGCCGGTCGTGCTGTTCGCCGTCGGCGGCTACCGCTACGGCGGCAAGGAGCACGACCGCACCGACACCGTCGCCGAACTGCGCCGCGAACTGCCCACGCTGCGCGCGGTCGTGCACATCCCGCTGCTCGGCACCCCGGCGCCCGAAGGCGCCCTGGAATGGGACGCGTTGGTCTCCGCGGACGCGGAACCGCGCTACGAGCAGGTGCCGTTCGACCATCCGCTGTGGGTGCTGTACTCCTCGGGCACCACCGGACTGCCCAAGGCCATCGTCCAGTCGCAGGGCGGCATCCTGGTCGAGCACCTCAAGCAGACCGGGCTGCACATGGACCTGGGCCCCGACGACCGCTTCTTCTGGTACACCTCCACCGGCTGGATGATGTGGAACTTCCTAGTCGGCGGACTGCTCGCGGGCGCCACGATCATCCTGTACGACGGCAGCCCGGGCCACCCCGACACCGGCGCGCAGTGGCGGGTCGCCGAGCGCACCGGCGCCACCGTCTTCGGCACCTCGGCCGCCTACGTCATGGCCTGCCGCAAGGCCGGGGTCCGGCCCGGCCGCGAACACGACCTGTCCGCCGTCAAGTGCGTCGCCACCACCGGCTCGCCGCTGCCGCCGGACGGCTTCCGCTGGGTGTACGACGAGGTCAAGGAGGACCTCTGGCTCGCCTCGGTCAGCGGCGGCACCGACGTGTGCAGTTGCTTCGCGGGCGGCATCCCCACCCTGCCCGTCTACATCGGCGAGTTGCAGGGCGCCTGCCTCGGCACCGACCTGCAGGCCTGGGACCCGAACGGCAAGCCGGTCATCGACGAGGTCGGTGAACTCGTGGTCACCGCACCGCTGCCGTCCATGCCGGTCCGCTTCTGGAACGACCCGGACGACCAGCGGTACCGCGAGAGCTACTTCGAGATGTTCCCCGGCGTGTGGCGGCACGGCGACTGGATCACCATCACCTCACGCGGCACCGTCATCATCCACGGCCGCTCCGACTCCACCCTCAACCGACAAGGCGTGCGGATGGGTTCGGCCGACATCTACGAAGTGGTCGAACGCCTCCCCGAGATCCGCGAGTCCCTCGTCATCGGCGTCGAACAGCCCGACGGCGGCTACTGGATGCCGCTGTTCGTCCAGCTCGCCGAAGGCGCGGTACTCGACGAC
The DNA here is from genome assembly GCF_024436055.1 of Streptantibioticus rubrisoli. Classification (GTDB taxonomy): domain Bacteria; phylum Actinomycetota; class Actinomycetes; order Streptomycetales; family Streptomycetaceae; genus Streptantibioticus_A; species Streptantibioticus_A rubrisoli. Next base: position 321,410 of record NZ_JANFNH010000004.1, read on the forward strand.
GCGCTACGCGACCGCCTCAAGCGGGCCATCCGCGGCGAACTCTCCCCGCGGCACGTCCCCGACGAGGTCATCGCCGTCCCCGGCATCCCGCACACCCTCACCGGCAAGCGCATCGAGGTCCCGGTGAAGCGGCTGCTGCAGGGCACCCCCCTGGAGAAGGCGGTCAACCCCGGATCCGTCGACAACATCGAACTCCTCCGCGTCTACGTGGAGTTGGCGCGGCAGCGGCGAACCAAGAGTTGAGCAAACCCCGGTGATTTCCGCCGCGCGTTGTCAGTGCCCCGGGTTACGGTGAGTGAGCAAGGGGTTCGAAGACCGTGACCGGTCGGAGGACCCGGACAGCCGTGCTGCTGTGGCTACGGGGGTAGCCGCACGGAGGGGGAACCATGTCACACACCGAGAACCTCAGCACTTCGCGGCGGGTGCCACGCCGCGCGCTCCGCCGCGAAGTGCCCAGCACCGTGGCGCTGTTGGCGGACCGCGAGGACTTCACCGCGATGCGGTCCTACTCCACCTTCGCCTTCCACGACCACGCCCAGTACCTGCGCCAGATGCAGGGCCTGCTGCGCTCGCTCGCCGCACAGGGCATCCACACCAGCGTCGTCCTGTTCGACCCCGACGAGTACGCGGCCTACTGCGCCGGCACCGGCCAGGACCCTGACGCCGCCGCCACCCGATCCCGGTACACCGCCGAGGTCGCGGCGAGCGGCGTGACCGTCCCATACCAGGGCCAAGCGGTCGACGACCTGGTCAGCCAGCTCATCGGCGCCGCCGGCCGGCGCGCCACCTGGGAGCACGCCACCGCCATCCTCGCCAGGGCCAGCGGCTGCTCCGGCCACAACGCGGCCTTCGACCGCGCCTCCGAGGCACTGTCCCGGCTGCTGCGAACCGCGGGCGCCGGCAGGCACCACCTGGTGTGCAGCGTGCCCGTGATCCGGCTCGCCGACGGGCCGGGCGCGGAGGAAACACCGGACAGCCCACCCCTGGCCGCGGTGTTGCACGCCCGCTGCGCGGACGACGGCACGGTCCAACTCGGCGAGACCGACGCCCTGGTCTTCTGCACCGTACTCGCCGTGGGGCTGGCCACCGGCAGCCCCGGCGGCGTGGTGCTGCGCACCGGACGCGGCACACCCGACGCACCGGACCGGGTGCGCGGCTGGAGTCTGCGCGACGGCTGGCTGCATCCACTGAGCGAGGCGGAGGTCTTCGACGCCTACTGCACGGACGCCGAAACCGGCGAACCCGTACCACCAGAACCAGGAGTGACCTACTGCGCGGGCACACCGCTGCCCCCGCCTGCCGAGGAGTGACGCGCGGGATACCGAGCGGGGCGCCCCGCCGTACGGCAGGACGCCCCGCAACACCGCTGGCCGCCGGGCGAGTTGGCGCCCGCAGGCCGAAATCACTCGCCGGACAGCACCGCCTGGGCGGCGCGACGCGCGTCCTCGGCCGAGTCCGTCGCCCGCGCCGCGGCCGCGGCACGCTCACACTGCGCCAGCGTGTACTTGGCCAACGTCGCCCGCACATACGGGATGGCGGCGGCGCCCATGGACAAGCTGGTCACCCCGAGACCGGTCAACACACACGCCAGCAGCGGATCGGAGGCCGCCTCGCCACACACACCACAGCTCTTGCCCTCGGCCTTGGCCGACTCCGCGGCCAGCGCCACCAGGTCGAGCAGCGCGGGCTGCCACGGATCCTGCAACCGCGACACCGCACCGACCTGGCGGTCCGCGGCGAAGGTGTACTGCGCCAGGTCGTTGGTGCCCAGCGACAGGAACTCCACCTCCTGCAGAATGGACCGGGCCCGCAGCGCGGCCGACGGGATCTCGACCATGGCACCGAACTTCGCCTGCAACCCGGCCTCACGGCACGCGTCCGCGAACGCCTTGGCATCGGTCCGGTCGGCCACCATCGGGGCCATGACCTCAAGGTAGACCGGCAGCCCCGCCGCCGCCTTGGCCAGCGCCTGCAACTGGGTGCGCAGTACCTCGGGGTGGTCGAGCAGCGTCCGCAGACCCCGTACGCCCAGCGCCGGGTTGGGCTCGTCCGCGGGCGTCAGGAACTCCAGCGGCTTGTCCGCGCCCGCGTCCAGCACCCGCACCACCACACGGCCCTGCGGGAACGCCTCCAGCACCTTGCGGTACGCCTCGACCTGCTTCTGCTCCGAGGGCGCCTTCTTGCTGTCGTCCAGGAACAGGAACTCGGTGCGGAACAGGCCCACACCCTCGGCACCGGCCTCGACCGCCGCCGGAACATCGCCCGGACCGCCGACATTGGCCAGCAGCGGCACCTTGTGCCCGTCCGAGGTGGCGCCCGGACCGACCGCCGCGGCGAGCGCCGCCTTGCGCTCGGCGGCGGCCGCCTCCAAGGCGGCACGCTTCTCGGCGCTCGGGTCGACGAAGACCTCACCGGTGCTGCCGTCCACGGCCACCACGCTGCCCTCGGCCAACTCGCTGGCGCCCGGCAGGGCGACCACGGCGGGGACACCCATCGCGCGGGCGAGGATCGCGCTGTGGCTGGTCGGGCCGCCCTCCTCGGTTACGAAACCGAGCACCAGGGAAGGATCGAGCAGCGCGGTGTCCGCCGGTGCCAGGTCCCGCGCGATCAGCACGTACGGCTCGTCGCTGTCCGGCACGCCCGGCATCGGCACGCCCAGCAGACGGGCCACGATGCGGTTGCGGACGTCGTCCAGGTCGGCCACCCGGCCCGCCAGGTACTCCCCGGCCCCGGCCAGCAGCGCCCGGTACGCGGCGAAGGCGTCGTAGACGGCGCGCTCCGCGGTGCTGCCCACGGCGATCCGGCGCTCCACGTCGGCCATCAGCTCGGGGTCCTGGGCCATCATCGCCTGGGCCTCGAGCACCGCCTGGGCCTCGCCGCCGGCCAGATTGCCGCGCGCGATCAGGTCGGCGGCCACGGCCTCCACGGCCTGTCGCGCCCGGCTCTGCTCACGGGGGGCCTCATCGGTGGGGATCTGCTTCGCCGGTGGTTCGAGCACCGCGGTGCCCATGTGCCGTACCTCGCCGATCGCCACACCGTGGCTCACACCGACGCCTCGCAGCGTTGTCTCCATCTCACCCGTCTCCGGTTGAAGCGGCGGTGGCCGCCGCGCTCGTGATTACCGTGTCCGCCCGGCGTCGAAATTACGGCGCCGCGCTCGGGGCGTCGGTCAGCTCCAGGAAAAGAGCTCGTCGCCAGCCTTCACATCGCCGTCTTCCCGTACGTCGCCCAGCGCATCGGCGGTCGCCTCCAGCGCCACGACCGGGCAGACCGGCGACTTACCGGCCTCCTCGACCGCCGCCGGGTTCCACCGCACCACGGCCTGGCCGCGGGTCACGGTGTCGCCCTTGTTCACGAGCAGTTCGAAGCCCTGGCCGTTCAGCTGCACGGTGTCGATGCCCAGGTGGGTCAGCACGCCACGGCCTTCCCCGTCCACGACCACGAACGCGTGCGGGTGAAGGGAGACGACAACACCGTCAACCGGCGAGACCGCTGCGGACGGCTCGCGCACCGGGTCGATCGCGGTCCCAGGACCCACCATCGCGCCGGAGAACACCGGGTCCGGCACTGCGGCGAGACCGATGGCCCTTCCGGCGAGGGGGGACGTCACAGTCGTCATGGGAAGCCTCCTATGTGCGGAGTTCATAGGCGCCGCCCCATCTTGTACCGGACGGCGATACCGCTAGAGCAGCCTAACCGCATGGCCGACCGGTTTAGACCATTGGCGGTTGCCGGACCGTGCGGTGGGCCTGGCCGAGCGTCTGCGTCCTCTGGGGTCCATGCAGCGTTGTGGTGCCTGTGAGGCGGGATTTGCTTCCGGTGCGGGGCTCCAGTACGTTGACACCTCCCCGCCTCGCCGAGTGCCAGCGGACACGTCTGTGTCCGGTGGGTGGCTCGTATGGGTGGGAAATCCGGCGGAAAGCTTCTGCTAAAGTCGGGGAGCGCGAAAGCCGAAAGGCAGGAACGCGAAGCAGTGAAATCCCGCCAGCGGGAATCGGGCCGGAAAGGGTCTGATAAGCTGGAGAAACCGAAGGGAAAGCCCGGAGGGGCCGGTGAGACGGTCTCGAAGGAAGCTTCCGTTCCTTGAGAACTCAACAGCGTGCCAAAAGTCAACGCCAGATATGTTGATACCCCGTCCATCTCGGACGAGGTTCCTTTGAAGAAAAACACACAGCGAGGACGCTGTGCACTGCTGGGACTATTCCTCCCGGTGGTGCCGCTCAACGCGAGTGTTGACCGGGATAGCCCGGAAGCATTCACGGAGAG
>NZ_JANFNH010000050.1 GCF_024436055.1 Streptantibioticus rubrisoli
CCCCCACCCACACACCCGCAGCGCAGCAGCGCACCCGCCCGGTTGCGCAACGACACACAAAGCCGAGACGGCAAACGGGCGGGCGGGAAAAACCCCACACCGCCACGCGAGCGCACCCGCACACCGCCAGCGCGAGCGCCACCGCACCCCACACCGTCACCGCCAGCGCACCGCACCCCACACCACCACCGCCAGCGCCAGCGCCACCGCACCCCACACCGTCACCGCCAGCGCACCGCACCCCACACCACCACCGCCAGCGCCAGCGCACCGCACCCCGCACCGCCAGCGCGAGCGCGACAGCCCCCCGAGCTGCACGGAATGTGACGTTCACCGCTTAGCGCGGGGGGACTGTCCACACTGGTTACCCGCAAGTAGCATGACGGTGTGAGCCGCCGCATGCCTGGCCGTGCGGCGCACTCTGCCGGGCTGCCCGCTACACCGCGCGCCGCGGAACGCCGCGCGCCCGGCGGCGAGCGAACACGAATGAGGGAGAGCCAACGTGCCTCGTACCGCTAGGGACGTCGTCTTCGTCGACGGCGTCCGCACCCCGTTCGGCAAGGCGGGCCCCAAGGGCATCTACCACGAGACCCGCGCCGACGACCTGGTGATCAAGTGCATCCGGGAGCTGCTGCGGCGCAACCCGGACCTGCCGGCGGAGCGGATCGACGAGGTCGCCGTCGCCGCCACCACCCAGATCGGCGACCAGGGCCTGACCATCGGCCGTACCGCGGCGATCCTGGCCGGTCTGCCGAAGACCGTCCCCGGCTACGCCATCGACCGCATGTGCGCGGGCGCGATGACCGCGGTCACCACGACCTCCGGCGGCATCGCGTTCGGCGCGTACGACGTGGTCGTCGCCGGTGGTGTCGAGCACATGGGCCGCCACCCGATGGGTGAGGGCGTCGACCCCAACCCGCGCTTCGTCTCCGAGAAGCTGGTCGACGAGTCCGCCATGTTCATGGGCATGACGGCGGAGAACCTGCACGACCGCTTCCCGCACCTGACCAAGCAGCGCGCGGACGAGTACGCGGTGCGCAGCCAGGAGAAGGCCGCCAAGGCGTACGCCAACGGCAAGATCCAGCAGGACCTGGTGCCGATCTCGGTGCGCCGCACCAACCCCGATGCGGGCGAGACCGGTTGGGGCCTGGCCACCGCCGACGAGCCGATGCGCCCGGGCACCACGCTGGAGAACCTGGCGGGCCTGAAGACCCCGTTCCGCGCCCACGGCCGGGTCACGGCCGGTAACGCGGCGGGCCTCAACGACGGTGCCACCGCCTCCCTGCTGGCCGCCGAGGACGTGGCGAACGAGCTGGGCCTGCCGGTCAAGATGCGGCTGGTGTCCTACGCGTTCGCCGGTGTCGAGCCCGAGGTGATGGGCATCGGTCCGGTTCCGGCGACCGAGAAGGCGCTGGCCAAGGCGGGCCTTTCGATCTCCGACATCGGCCTGTTCGAGGTCAACGAGGCGTTCGCGGTACAGGTGCTCGCGTTCCTCGACCACTACGGCATCGCCGACGACGACCCACGCGTCAACCAGTACGGCGGCGCGATCGCGTTCGGCCACCCGCTGGCCTCCTCCGGCGTCCGCCTGATGACGCAGCTGGCCCGCCAGTTCGAGGAGCAGCCGCAGGTCCGCTACGGCCTGACCACCATGTGCGTCGGCTTCGGCATGGGCGGCACCGTAATTTGGGAGAACCCCCACTGGGAGGGCAAGTGACCACGACCGCTGAGCTGTTGAAGGGTGCGGCCGAGCTGTTCCCGGACGAGGTCGTCACCCAGGCGCACGTACGCCACCTCGAACTCCCGCTGGGTGCCGGGAAGTTCGCCCTGATCACGCTGGACAACGGCCTGGACCACACCAAGCCGACCACCTTCGGCCCGCAGTCGCTCGCCAACCTCAACACGGCGATCGACCAGGTGGAGAAGGAGGCCGCCGACGGCGAGATCGTCGGTGTGGGCATCACCGGCAAGCCGTTCATCTTCGCGGTCGGCGCCGACCTCAAGGGCGTTGAGCTGCTGAAGCGGCACGAGGACGCGCTGGCCATCGGCAAGGGCGGCCACGATGTCTTCAAGCGGCTGTCCGCGCTCGCCGTTCCGACCTTCGCGTACTACAACGGCGCGGCGATGGGCGGCGGTGTCGAGGTCGGTCTGCACTGCTCGTACCGTACGGTCTCCAAGGCCGTGCCCGCGTTCTCGCTGCCCGAGGTGTTCCTCGGTCTGGTGCCGGGCTGGGGCGGCTGCACGCTGCTGCCGAACCTGATCGGCGCGGACCGCGCGGTGAGCGTGATCATCGAGAACTCGCTCAACCAGAACAAGCAGCTCAAGGGCAAGCAGGTCTTCGAACTCGGCATCGCCGACGCGATCTTCGAGGGTGCGGACTTCCTGGAGCAGTCGCTGGCCTGGACCGCGTCCGTCCTCAAGGGCGACACCGAGGTGGTACGGCCCGAGGTGGACCGCGGCGAGGCCTGGGACCAGGCCGTCGAGCGCGGCCGGTTCATCGCCGACGGCAAGGTGCACGGCGCCGCCCCGGCCGCGTACCGGGCGCTGGACATCATCGCCGGTGCCAGGAACGGTGACCTGCGGCAGGGCTTCGACGCCGAGGACCAGGCGCTCGCCGACCTGATCATGGGCGGTGAACTGCGCGCCGGTATCTACGCGTTCAACCTGGTGCAAAAGCGCGGCAAGCGCCCGGCCGGCGCGCCGGACAAGAACCTGGCCCGCCCGGTCAGCAAGGTCGGCGTGGTCGGCGCCGGTCTGATGGCCTCGCAGCTGGCGCTGCTGTTCGCCCGCCGCCTCGAGGTGCCGGTCGTGCTGACCGACATCGACCAGGAGCGCATCGACAAGGGCGTTGGCTACGTCCACGGCGAGATCGACAAGCTGCTCGCCAAGGGCCGGGTCAGCAACGACAAGGCCAACCGCCTCAAGGCGCTGGTGTCCGGCTCGCTCGACAAGGCGGCCGCCTTCGGTGACGCGGACTTCGTCATCGAGGCCGTCTTCGAGGAGATGGGCGTCAAGCAGCAGGTGTTCGCCGAGGTGGAGGCGGTCGTCGGACCGGACACCATCCTGGCCACCAACACCTCCTCGCTGTCGGTGAGCGAGATGGCGTCGAAGCTCCAGCACCCGGAGCGGGTCGTCGGCTTCCACTTCTTCAACCCGGTCGCCGTGTTGCCGCTGCTGGAGATCGTGCGCGGCGAGAAGACCGACGACGCCTCGCTGGCCACCGCCTTCGGCGTGGCCAAGAAGCTGAAGAAGACCGCTGTCCTGGTCAAGGACGCTCCGGCGTTCGTGGTCAACCGGATCCTGACCCGCTTCATGGGTGAGATCCAGAACGTCATCGACGAGGGCACCCCGGTCGAGGTCGCCGAGAAGGCCATCGAGCCGCTGGGACTGCCGATGTCCCCGCTGGTGCTGCTGGAGCTGGTCGGCCCGGCGATCGGTCTGCACGTCTCGGAGACGCTGCACGGCGCCTTCCCGGACCGCTTCAAGGTCTCGGAGAACCTGGCCGCGGTGGTCAAGGCGGGCAAGCGCGGCTTCTACGTCTACGACTCCGGCAAGCCGGAGCTGGACCCCGAGGTCGCGGCGCTGCTGAAGCAGGGCGACGTCGAGCTCACCGAGGAGCAGGTGCGCGAGCGGGTGCTGGACGCCGTCGCGCAGGAGATCGGCCTGATGCTGGACGAGGGCGTGGTGGCCGAGGCCCAGGACATCGACCTGTGCCTGATCACCGGCGCGGGCTGGCCGTTCCACCTGGGCGGCATCACCCCGTACCTGGACCGCGAGGGCGTCTCGGAGCGGGTGAACGGCAAGCGTTTCCTCGCCCCGGGCGTGGCCAGCGTCCCGGCGTAACCGGGTAACGCGCAAGGGCCGCCCGGGAGTTGTTCCCTCCCGGGCGGCCCTTGCGCTTCCCCGCTTCAACCCGGCGGTCTGCCCGGGCCGCACAGGGCGGCGGTCAGGTCCTTCACCAGTACGGTGCGGGCATGGTCGTCCAGGGTGATCCGGCCCCGGTCGGTGAGCCCGCTGACGGTTTCGGCGACCGTGGTGACCAGATCGCCGACCAGCGCCTGGCGGTGCCGGGCGTCCAGCGCCGCAAGCTGTCTGCGCCGCATGACCACGGCGACCTCGGGCGCGTAGTCGATGCGCATCGGCCGGGCGGAGACGATCTCGACGCCCACCGGGCGCATCTCCTCCATCAGCGCCAGGGTCAGCGCCTCACCGACGTGGTCGGTGTCGCGCAGGGTCCGGGAGCGGGTGCGGAAGTCGTCGGTGGGCAGCCGGGACAGCACCCGGGTCACCGCGCACTCCATCTGGTCGCGCAGGTAGACGACGTGGTTGTCGACCGCGAAGCAGGCCCGGGCGGTGTCGCGTACCCGCCACACCAGCAGCACCGTGGCGTGCAGCCGGGTGCCGTCGGCGTCGACCGCCTCGATGGGCCGACTGCGCCAGTGCCGCAGTGCCACGTCCACCCGGCGCCTGGTCAGCAGCGGATTGATCCACAGCAGTCCGGTGCGCCGTACGGTGCCGCGGTAGCCGCCGCACCAGGTGAGCACCCACACGCTGCCGGGCCTGCCCCGGTTGAGCCCGCCCACGGCGATCGCGGCCAGCGCGGCGAGCAGCATCACCGCGCCCCAGGTCGCGTAGTCGGCACCGTAGCCCGGGCTGCCGGGCAGCACGTGGTGCCCGGCGACCCGGTCCGGGAGCACTCCCCGCCACCACAGCAGCCACAGCGCGGCGCCCGCGGCGGCGGCGCCGGTGCTGACCGCCAACCAGCCCGGCAGGCAAGGGCCTTGGCGTTCCGTCGGCTCGGTGGCGGTGGGTGCCCGTTCCGTGGTGGCGGCGACGGATCCGGCGAACACCGGTAGCACCATGGCTCCGCCCTCCGTCATCCAGCCGCCCAGCACCTAGGGCTCCATCCTGCGAGACATCCGGTGCGAAACGCCGGAAGACAGGCTGGGTGAGTCGGATTATGTGTTTTTAATGGTCCGGTTGGCGGAACATGGGCGGCGTCAGCCCGCGGACGGCGCGCCCGACGCGGACGCGGAGGGGGACGGCTTGGCCGGGGCCGAAGCGGAAGGCGAAGCGGAGGGCGCCGCCTGGGCGTCGGCGAGCGCCGCCGCTTTCTGCACCAGCGAGACCAGCTTGGCCGGGGTCAGCCCGTCCTTGGCCGGGGACACCGTCTGGCCGTTGATCTGCAGCACCGGTACGTCGCCGAGACCGTCGCGCTGGTACTTCTTCTGCGAGGCGATGACCCAGCCGCCGTGGTCGTCGTCGTTGACGCAGGGCACGAACTCGGAGGCCTGCAGCTTCTCCGTCTTGGGCAGCCCGGGCAGCTTGTCCGCCAGCCTCTCCAGGTAGGCGGCGCTGGCGAACTTGTCGTGCGCCCGCTCGGGCTGGTGCTTCCACAGCTGCTTGACGTACGCCTCGAACTGGTCCTTGCCCTGGTCCTGGGCGCAGGCCACGGCGTTGGCGGCCATCGCGGAGCCCTTGCCGCCCAGCTTGGCGTCGGTCGGGGTGACCAGACGGTACTCGATCCTGGCCTGGCCGGAGTTGAGCAGGTAGTCGAAGGCGCTGGCGTAGCTCTCGGCGAACGTCTTGGACTGCGGGCTGCGCATGTCCATGTAGACGGTGACGGTCACCGGCACCGCGGGGTTGACCGGGATGCTCAGCGGAGCCGCGCTGGGGACGCCGTTCGGCGGCTTGACGGTGGTGTTCTTCCCGGCCCGTACGTGCGCGCCGATGACCGCGGAGACCACGAAGATCGCCGCGACCGCCACGATCGCCGCCGAGTACGGGCGCCAGCGCCGCCAGCCGCTGCGGGGGCCGCTCGTCGCACTCGAAGCCGTCGGCCCAGCCTGCCCGGTGGCCCCTTGCGACCCCTTGGACTCTGCCATCACGCGTCCCATCACTTCCTGCGTTGCCCTACCGCGCCTGTATACCACCGCCCCTGGGGGCGGGACCGTGTCAGGGTAGGCCCATGACCTTTGAACCGCTCGTTGTCGTGGACGCGGCGAACACGGTGGGGGCCGTGCCCGACGGCTGGTGGCGGGACCGGCACGGCGCCACCGAGCGGCTGCGCGACGCCCTGGCGCCGCTGGCCGTGCACGGTTTCCCGGACGGCGCGGACGTCCCGCAGTGGGCGCGCCGCCGTCCGCTGGAGGTGGTCCTGGTCGTCGAGGGCGCGGCGCGCGACGTGGCCTCGGTGCCCGGGATACGGGTGGAGGCCGCGCCCGGTAGCGGTGACGACCGGATGGTGGAGCTGCTGGAGCGGGCCGCACGGCAGGCGCCGGACCGCCCGCTGCTGCTGGTCAGCGCGGACCGGGCGCTGCGTGAGCGAGCCTGCGCCCACGGCGCGGTGTGCGCGGGGCCGCGGGCGGTGCGCACGGTGGGCGGCGAGGGCCGATAGCGCCCCGAAGGGGCGCGGGGAACCGCGCGCCAGCCACAACGGCGCTGAAGCCGATCGACGCGACCAGCCACAACGGCGCCGCAGATGATCGCCGCACAACACCGCACCCCCAGCGGAGCGCTCAGCCCCACCCCCAGCGAAGCGCCTAGCGGCGCTTCGCGTAGAGCACCGCGCCGTCCACCGTGCCGGTGCGCTGGTAGCCCGCCAGCAGTTGGCGCAAGCCCGGGATGTGCGCCGGGCCGTACGGCTGGCCGCGCGAGTCGTCCACGATCAGGGCGGGCGGGCGGCGCCGCATCTCCTGCCGCAGGGTGCGCCAGGCGCCCGGCACCGCGTACTGCTCGCCGACCCGCGCACCGCCGCGGCCACCGCTGAAGTTGGTGAGGAAGCCAGCGGTCAGATAGCGGCTGGCTGGGGCGCGGCCGGACAGCCAGTAGTCCTCGGGGTGCATACCCCACACCAGCACCGTCTCCCCCGGCGCGGTACGGTCCGCGATCGCGGCGGCGACCTCGCGGGCGTGGCCCAGATCGCCGCGCGGCGCCGCCAGCCCCCACGCCGCGAAGCCGCACGCCGCCAGCGCGCTCCATCCGGCGGCCGGGCGCCACCAGCGCGGCAGCCGCCGTAGCGCGGCCACCCCGAGCAGTACCAGCGGCGGCAGCAGTTGCAGGTAGTAGTGGCCGTAGAACTGGAAACCGGTGGCGACCGCGACCGCCGACGCGGCCAGCCATATCCACAGGTCCGACTCGGCGAACCGGCGCCGCCTGACCAGCAGGTGCACCACCGGCACCACGGCCCCGGCGCACGCGGCGGCCAGGATCCCGGTGTTGCCCAGTGCCCGTCCGGCCGCCACCAGCCAGGCACCGCTCACCGACAGATAGGACCCGGAGCCCGTCACCGTCCAGAACACGAACCGGTGCGCCCCCAGCCCCACCGCCGCCCCGAGCACCGGTACCAGGAAGCCCGCCGCCAGACCGCCCAGCGCCCGCGTGCGACGCGGCCCGGACCGCCACAGCGACCAGGCCACCGGCAGCAGTACCGCGCCCCCGGTCTGCTTGGTCAGCGCCGCGCCCGCCACCGCGAACCCCGCGAGCACACCCCAGCGGGTGGCCGACCGGCCACGGACCAGGTCCGCGCACAAGACGGCCGCCACCGTCCACGGGAGCATGAAGACCTCGAACGTCGCGGCCTGGCTGTCCTCCGGGGAGAGCCCGATGGAGACCAGCAGCAGGCCGACGCCCGCGGCGGCGCCCGCCCGGTTCCCCCAACGGCGCCGGGCGAGGGCGGCCAGCAGCGCCGCGGTGAGCAGTTGCGCGAGCACCGCGGCGATCCGCAGCGGCGTCAGCGAGCCGTCCCCGAACAGCCAGAAGGCGCCCTGGTACAGCCAGGGCAGCAGCGGGGGCTTGCGGTCCACCACCGTGTCGTAGAGCACGCCGCCGTGCGCCAGCATCCGGGCCTGGGTGGCGAGGAAGCCCTCGTCGGGGTTCCAGATCGGGCGCAGGAAGGACGGCAGGCGGGTCAGGGCGGCCAGTACGGCCAGTACCGGCAGCAGCCGGGTCCAGTAGCCGGTAACGGTGCGGGCCGCGGCGGCCCGGCCGCCCCGCTGCGACGGCAGCTCCGCCGAGGTGACACCGGCGGTCTCGGGGGCGGCAGGCATGCGGTCCAACGTACCCGGCCGTGGTCGGACGGGGAAACGCGCGGCGGCTGGCTCAGCCGCGCAGACCGAGGCGGCTGCGCCGCTGCCCGTAGAGGAAGTACAGGGCGAAGCCGATGACCATCCAGATGGCGAACCGCACCCAGGTCTCCGCGGGCAGATTGAGCATCAGCCACAGTGAGGCGCACACCGACAGCGCCGGGATGACCGGAACCCACGGGGTGCGGAAGGAGCGCGGCAGGTCGGGCCGTACCCGGCGCAGGATCACCACGCCGACCGCGACCACCACGAACGCGAACAGCGTGCCGATGTTCACCAGTTCCGACAGTTCGGCGATGCTGGTGAACCCGGCCACCACCGCGACCACCAGCCCCAGCAGAAAGGTGGCCCGGTAGGGGGTGCCGAACCGCGGGTGGACCTGGGAGAAGAACCTCGGCAGCAGCCCGTCGCGGCTCATCGCGAAGAACACCCGGCTCTGGCCGAGCAGCAGGATCATGCACACCGAGGTGAGCCCGACGGCCGCGCCGAAGCTGATCACCCCGGACCAGACCGGCGCGTGGTCCGCCTTGAAGGCGTCGGAGAGCGGGGCGTCCACCGACAACTGGCTGTACTTCTGCATACCGGTGACGACCACGGACACCGCGACGTACAGCCCCGTGCACACCGCCAGCGAGCCGAGGATGCCCAGGGGCACGTCCCGCGCGGGGTGCCTGGTCTCCTCGGCGGCGGTCGCCACGATGTCGAAGCCGATGAACGCGAAGAACACCACGGCCGCGGCGGTGAAGATGCCCCACACGCCGAAGGTCGTCGGCCGGAACCCGGACACCAGCTGGATCAGCGGCGCGCCGAACCCCGAGGAAGTGCCGCTGGCCGGTCGCGCGGTGGGCAGGAACGGCGTGTAGTTGTCACCGTTGATGTAGAAGGCCCCGGCGACGATCACGATCAGCACCACCGTCACCTTGATCGCCACGATCACGGAGGTGACCCGGGCGGACAGCTTCATTCCCGCGACCAGCACCCCGGTGAGCACCAGCACCAGCAGGAAGGCCAGAAGGTCGAAGGCGCCACCGGAGCTGATCCCGGTCAGCGGGCGCGGTAGCCGCCACCCGATGGTGTCCAGCAGCGACCTGACGTACCCGGACCAGCCGACCGCCACCACCGCGCAGCCCAGGGCGAGTTCGAGGATCAGGTCCCAGCCGATGATCCACGCGGGCAGTTCGCCGATCGAGGCGTAGGAGAAGGTGTAGGCGGATCCGGCGACCGGCACGGTGGAGGCGAACTCCGCGTAGCACAGCGCGGCCAGCGCGCACACCACGCCCGCGGTGACGAACGACAGCGCGACCGCGGGCCCCGCGTAGGACCTGGCCACCTGGCCGGTGAGCACGAAGATGCCGGTGCCGATGATGACGCCGACACCGAAGACCGTCAGGTCGAGCGCGGACAGCGACTTGCGCAGAGCGTGCTCGGGCTCCTCGGTGTCCTGGATGGACTGCTCGACGGACTTCGTACGGAACAGCGGGTTCCGTGGCCGGGTCGCGGGCTGTGGCGTTCTGGCATCCATCGACGCACCTCCACGGTTGTCCTGCCCACCGGGCTGGGACAGCGGCCAGGCCATCCCAGCACTGCCATCGGCAGCTCACCCGGACGCGCCGCCCGCGGCTAGGCCGATGGGCGGGACGGACCACCCGAAGGAGTGGCCCGCCCAGGCGCGGGCGCAGGCGCCGGAGGACGAAGCCGGACCCGTGCGGCGGGCACCGGGCGCTTCGCGGGCGAAGCCCGCCACCACCGGGCCGGAGCCACGTCAGCGCGGCGGCGCGGCCCGGTCAGCGATCCGCCGGAAGGGCGTCCTCGTCCTCGTAGCGGCCGTCCAACGTGGCCACGAGACCGGTGACCTGACGGGCGATGGCGGGAGCCGTGAGGCCGATCTCGGCCATGATCTCCTTGCGGGAGGCGTGGTCGATGAAGATCGGCGGGATGCCGAAGTCACGCAGCGGTACGTCCACCTCGGCGTCCCGCAGCGCCTGCGAGATGGCCGAACCGACGCCGCCGGTACGGCAGTTGTCCTCCACGGTGACCACCACGCGGTGCCGCGCGGCGAGCGCGGGCAGCGCCTCGTCCACCGGCTTGACCCAGCGCGGGTCGACGACGGTGCTGGAGATGCCCTGGGCGTCGAGGAGTTCGGCGACCTCCAGGCACATCGGGGCCAGCGCGCCGACGGAGACCAGGAGCACGTCCGGCCGGTCCTGCCCCTCGGCCGGGTCGCGCAGCACGTCCATACCGCCGATCCGGCCGACCGCCTGGACCGCGGGTCCCACGGCGCCCTTGGAGTAGCGCACCACGGTCGGCGCGTCCTTGACCTCGACGGCCTCGCGCAGTTGGGCGCGTACCTGGTCGGCGTCGCGCGGTGCGGCGAGCCGCAGGCCGGGGACCACCTGGAGGATCGACATGTCCCACATGCCGTGGTGGGAGGCGCCGTCCGGGCCGGTGACGCCGGAGCGGTCGAGGACGAAGGTCACCCCGCACTTGTGCAGCGCGACGTCCATCAGCACCTGGTCGAAGGCGCGGTTGAGGAAGGTCGCGTACAGCGCGAACACCGGGTGCAGCCCGCCGGTGGCCAGCCCCGCCGCCGAGGTCGCGCCGTGCTGCTCGGCGATGCCCACGTCGTAGACCCGGTCGGGGAACTCCTCGGCGAACCGGGCCAGGCCCACCGGCTGGAGCATCGCCGCGGTGATGGCGACGATGTCCTCGCGCTCCCGGCCGAGTTTGACCATCTCCTCACCGAAGACCGACGTCCAGTCAGTGCCCGCGGCGGACACCGGAAGACCGGTGTCCGGGTGGATGACGCCGATGCCGTGGAAGCGGTCCGCCTCGTCCTGCTCGGCGGGCTTGTAGCCGCGGCCCTTCTCGGTGAGGCAGTGCACGATCACCGGGCCGCCGAAGCGCTTGGCGCGCTGCAGCGCGGACTCCAGGGCCTCCACGTTGTGGCCGTCGATCGGGCCGACGTACTTCAGGCCCAGGTCCTCGAACATGCCCTGCGGGGCGATGAAGTCCTTCAGCCCCTTCTTGGCGCCGTGCAGCGTCTCGTACAGCGGCTGGCCGATCAGCGGGGTGCGCTCCAGCAGGTCCTTGCCGCGGGCGAGGAAGCGCTCGTAGCCGTCGGTGGTGCGCAGCGTGGCGAGGTGGTTGGCGAGGCCGCCGATGGTGGGCGCGTACGAGCGCTCGTTGTCGTTGACGACGATGACCAGCGGGCGGTCCTTGGCGGCGGCGATGTTGTTGAGCGCCTCCCAGGCCATACCGCCGGTGAGCGCACCGTCGCCGATCACCGCGACGACGTGGTCCCTGCGGCCCAGCACCTGGTTGGCCTTGGCCAGGCCGTCGGCCCAGCCGAGCACCGTGGAGGCGTGCGAGTTCTCGATGACGTCGTGCTCGGACTCGGCGCGCGACGGGTAGCCGGACAGCCCGCCCTTGTTGCGCAGCCTGGAGAAGTCCTGACGGCCGGTGAGCAGTTTGTGGACGTAGCTCTGGTGGCCGGTGTCGAACAGCACCTTGTCCTTGGGCGAGTCGAAGACCCGGTGCAGCGCGATGGTCAGCTCCACCACGCCGAGGTTCGGACCGAGGTGGCCGCCGGTCTTGGACACGGCCTCGACGAGGAAGGTCCGGATCTCGCCCGCCAGCTCCACCAGCTGCTCCTGGGTGAGCCGGTCGAGGTCGCGCGGTCCCTTGATACGGGATAGCAGGGCCACCCGTGCCTCCTTGTGCTGTCGAACCTGTCGAGCGTTGCCGGTCAGTCCGTCGAGTCTAATGTTCCGTCCTGGGCGAAGTCGGCCGGGCGATGCGATTCACGTCACCCGGGCGCACGCAAAGGTACCCGGCGCGTCATAGCACGCCGGGTACCGGGGAAGGCGGCCGAGATGGCCCGCGCGGTGGATCGCCGCCCACCGCGGGGGCGCTACGCCCGGCCGGAGGCCTTCTGTGTCCTGCGCGACA
This sequence comes from Streptantibioticus rubrisoli, assembly GCF_024436055.1. Taxonomy (GTDB): domain Bacteria; phylum Actinomycetota; class Actinomycetes; order Streptomycetales; family Streptomycetaceae; genus Streptantibioticus_A; species Streptantibioticus_A rubrisoli. The sequence continues at coordinate 12,033 of NZ_JANFNH010000050.1, forward strand.
GCGAGTCGACCACCACGGCGGCCAGCAGCACCGCACCGGTGATCATGTACTGGATCGCGGTGTTCAGGTTGAGGATGTACATGCCCTGCTGGATCGAGACGATCACCAGCGCGCCCAGCAGCGCCGACCAGGTCTTGCCCCGGCCGCCGAACAGGCTGGTGCCGCCGATGACGGCCGCGGCGATGGCGTTCATCAGCGTGTTGCCGCCACCTTGGGTGGACTGGGCCGAGTTGACCTGACCGGCCAGGAACATGCCGCCGATCGCGGCCATCGTGCCAGCCAGCATGAACACCGATATCCGGATCCAGACGACGTTGATGCCCGCCCGGCGGGCGGCCTCGATGCCACCGCCGACCGCGAAGATCTGCCGCCCGTAGGTGGTGCGGCGCAGCACCAGGTCCAGGCCGATGACCACCACCAGGAACAGCAGCAGGCACAGCGGCAGACCGTCCGCCTGGTTGAGCACCGCCGCGGCGGCGAACGAGACGACCGCCAGCAGCACCGTCTTGACGATGATGTCGGTCAGCGGGCGGAACGGAACCCCGGCCTGGCGGCGGCGGTTGGCCTGCCACAGCGACGAGCCGAGGTAGAGCAGCACCCCGATCAGCGCCAGCCCGTAGGCGTAGGCGACATCGGTGAACGTGTAGTTGTAGAGGTTGTACAGCAGGCCGTTGGCCTTGAGGTTGACGGTGCCGTTCTTGCCCAGCACCCAGAGCATGGCGCCGTTCCAGGCCAGGAAGCCGGCCAGCGTCACCACGAACGCCGGTACGCCGACCTTGGCGAAGAAGAATCCCTGCAGCGCGCCGATGGCGGTACCGGTGAGGATGCCCAGCACCAGGGCCAGCGGCTCGGGGAACCCGTGGTAGACGCTGAGCACGGCGAAGACCGCGCCCGCCAGACCGCTGACGTAGGACACCGAAAGGTCGATCTCGCCCAGCAGCAGGACGAAGACGATGCCGACGGCGATCATACCGGTGCCCACCACGTTGAACGCGATGGTGGACAGGTTGTTGGCCGACAGGAACGTGCTGTTGAGCCCCTGGAAGATGCCCCAGATGAGGATCAGGGCGACGATCACCGGCATGGAGCCGAGGTCGCCGCTGTGCAGCCGGCGCTTGAACTCGGTGACGTAGCCGCCGAGTCCCTGCTCGCGTATGAGCAGTCGGGGGTCGACCGCCACGATGGCGTCGGCGGCGGGCGGCGGCGCGGCGACGGCCGGTTCCTGCTCGGCCTCGTCCTGTACCGGGGGCTTGTGCAGATCGGAGTTGCTCACTTGTCCGCCTCCGCGGTGCGCGCCTTCCGGCGGGTCACGGCGTTGTCCGTGGCGCCGGTGATGGCGGAGATGATCTCTTCCTGGTTGGTGTCCTTGGTGGCGAAGACGCCGTTGTTGCGGCCCAGCCGCAGTACCGCGACCTGGTCCGCGACGGCCATGACGTCCACCATGTTGTGGCTGATCAGGATGACGGCCAGGCCCCGTTCGCGGAGCCGCTCGACCAGGTCGAGGACCTGGGCGGTCTGCTCGACGCCGAGGGCGGCGGTGGGCTCGTCCAGGATGACGACCTTGGGGTCGCCGATCAGCGAACGGGCGATGGCCACCGTCTGGCGCTGACCGCCGGAGAGCGAGGCGATCGGGATGCGGACGCTGGGGATGCGGATCGACAGGGTGTTGAGGAGTTCGCGGGACCGCTTCTCCATCTCGACCTCGTCGAGCACGCCGACCTTGCGGATCTCCCGGCCGAGGAACAGGTTCTGAACGACATCGAGGTTGTCACACAGCGCCAGGTCCTGGTAGACGGTCGCGATGCCCAGGCCCTGGGCGTCGTGCGGCCGGTTGATCGTCACGGGCCGGCCCTCCCACTCGATGACGCCTTCGTCGATCGGGTGGACACCGGCGATCGTCTTCACCAGCGTTGACTTTCCGGCGCCGTTGTCGCCCACCAAGGCGACCACTTCACCGGAACGGATCTCCAATTCGACATCGGTGAGTGCCTGTACGGCACCGAACCGCTTGGAGATCCCGCGCAACGCCAGCACGGGCGTAGCGGACACGTGAACCATCTCCTTCGCCGCCTGGCCAGCGGGGGATGCCGCGCTGCGGTGGCAAACGCGGAATGCTGTGCAAGAAAGTATGGGAATGCCGCGGTGCGAAAAGCGAGAGCGCTTTTGCGGGGGCACCGCTCCCCTCAGGTGTGTCCGGTGCGCTGTTCCCGTTAGCGGGGTTTTTGCCGGGACAGCGCACCGGACCGTCATTGGCCGCGGTAATCGACGGCGTCGAACCGGCTTACTTCAGGCCCGCCTTGGCGCAGTCGGCCGCGTACTGCCCGGAGCACAACTGCTGCACCGTGTACAGTCCGCCCGCGATCACCGTCTGCTGAATGTTCTTGGCGGTCATGATGTCGGTGGCTATCAGCTTGGCCGGGATTCCCTTGCTGGTGCCGTTGTCCACCGTGGAGTTGGCCGCGGATACCGACTTGCCGGTCGCCACGTCGATCGCCATCTCGGCGGCGGTGTCCGCCTCGTCCTTGTAGGGCTTGTAGATGGTGTACGCCTGGGTACCGGCCAGCACCCGCTGGACGCCGTCGAGTTGGGCGTCCTGGCCGCCCACCGGGGGCAGCGGGCTGACGTGCGCGGACTGCAGGGCGGAGATGATACCGGCGGCCATGCCGTCGTTGGCCGAGTACACCGCGGCGATGTTGCTGGCGCCGATCCGGCTGATCGCGCCGGAGACCTCGTTGTTGGCGTTGTTGGCCAGCCAGCCGTTGGTGTCGAACTCGGAGGCGATCTTGACCTTGCCGTCCAGCACGCTGTGCGCACCGGCCTTGAACTGGGCGGCGTTGGGGTCGCCCTTGTCGCCGTTGACCATGACGATCTGGCTGCTCGGGCTGGCCTTGGAGCCCATGGCCTGGAGCAGCGCCTGGCCCTGCTGCTTGCCGACCTGGGTGTTGTCGAAGGACGTGTAGGCGTCGATCGGCCCCTGGGCGAGCCGGTCGTAGGCCACGATCTTCACGCCCTTGTCGTGTGCCTTCTGCACCGACGGCTGAATGGCCTTGTAGTCGACCGCGTCGAGAATGATGACCTTGTCGCCGTCATTGATGAGCGTGTCGACCTGCTGCTGCTGGGTATTGGCGTTCTGTGCGGCGTTTTCGTAGTCGACCTGGCACTTGGGGCACAGTTCGTGCAGCTTGGCCTCGATCTTCGGGCGGTCGACCGCCTCATACCGCGCGGTCTGGTTCTCCGGCAGTGCCAGACCGATACGGAATCCCTTGCTCACATCGGCGGCGCTGGTTTTGCCGCCGCCTGCCTTGCCACACGCCGACATCGACAACGCCATGGAAACGGCCGCCGTCGCGATGACTACACGACGCAGAGTGGTGTTCACGGGGTACCTCCCTGACGGGGCCGCGACGATGCGGCCGAGGTGGACGTGAGTCAACTCCGACCGCAGCTTGCCGTCAAGAAGTAAATAATTAACGAGATGACAACGACACGACTCGTTATCTAGCTGAACGCGAGCGCAGTTGGCGCGGAATCCGGCAAAAGCGTTGAATCGCCCATTTCGCTTAGCACCAGTGCCAATGCGCCCAGCACTTCCGCCCGGGCTCCCAACGCCCCCGGAACCACGGCGAGTTGGCGTGCCGCGCTGGGAATGGCGTACCGCGCCACGGACTCCCTGATGGGTCCGAGCACCACTTCCCCGGCCTCGGCCAGCTCCCCGCCGAGCACGACCCGGCTCGGATTGAGGACGTTGCACAGGTTGGCCACGCCCATGCCGACATGGCGCCCGACGTCGGCGACCACCCGGCGGCACCCGGGGTCGCCGTCCCGGGCCAGCCGCACCATCTTGGGTACGGTCAGATCCGGGCCGTGGCTGCCGCGCAGCAGGTCGAGCACGTACCGGGCGGCGGTGAAGGTCTCCAGGCAGCCGCGGTTGCCGCAGCGGCACACCGGCCCTGACTCGTCCAGCGTGATGTGCCCTATCTCACCCGCGGTACCGCCCGGCCCCCGGTAGATCTGCCCGTTGATCACCAGCCCGGCGCCGACACCGCTGGCCACCTTGATGTACGCCAGGTCCTTCACCCCGCGCCCGGCGCCCCAGACCAGTTCACCGAGGGCGCCGAGGTTGGCGTCGTTGTCCACGTGCACCGGCATGCCGAGGCGCGCGGAGAGCTCCTCGCGCGGGTTGATCCCGCCCCACCCCGGAAGGATCGCGGTGGACCCGAGGACCCCGGTGGCCACGTCGATGGGTCCGGGTACGCCGAGCCCCACGCCGATCACCTTGTCGGCGCCGATCCCGGTGGTCTCGATCAACTGGCCGACCAGCTGTTCCGCCCGGTCGAAGCCCTGCGCCGCGGAGGCGTCCACGTCGATCGGCTCGGTCTGCTCGGCCAGCACCTGGTGGGCCAGGTTGCCGACGGCGACCCGCAGGTGGGAGTGGCCGAAGTCGACGCCGACCACGATTCCGGCGTCCCCGGACAGGGAGACGCTGCGGGCCCGGCGGCCCCCCGAGGAGGTCGGGGTGACCTGCACCGTTCCGTTGTCGCGCAGCTCGCGGACGATATTGGAGACGGTGGCGGCGGACAGTCCCGTACCGCGGGCGATCTCCGCCTGGGTGAGCGAGCCCGCCAGTCGTACCGCGCGGACCACCCGCTCAAGATTCGCCCGGTGCAGCGAGGACTGCGATCCCGGAGTCTCCACGCCCATCCACTCCCTGCCGTTCCTCCAACATATGAACTCTAAGCAGAGCCTCAGGGGTTGTGCCCCGTCAAGGTATCGAACGGTAGGAACCCGGATGATCACAGATCACGGGTGGCCAGACCGCACCGCCGGCTCGACTCGATCACCGACGGTACCGCCCCCACCTCGCGCTACTTCAACGTGCCCGCGGTCAGTCCGGCCTGGACCTGCCGCTGGAAGGAGAGGTAGACCACCAGCACCGGCACCATGGCGATGGTCATCCCGGCGAACAGCGCGGGCATGTCACCGGCGTACCCCTGCTGGAGCATGAGGTTGACCAGGCCCTGGGTGAGCATCGAGTGGTCCCGGTCGGAGCCGCTCTGCTTCTGCATCAAGGTCAGCGGCAGGATGTACTGGTTCCACTGCCCCAGCACGTTGAAGATCCCGACGCTGAGCAGGCCCGGCTTGGCGATCGGCAGCATCACCTGGAAGAACGCCCGGGTGTGCGAGCAGCCGTCGATCATCGCCGCCTCGTGCACCGCCGTCGGCAGGGTGCGGAAGAACGAGTGCAGGAAGAAGACGGTGAACGGCAGCGAGTAGGCGACGTAGACCAGGATCAGGCCCTGGTAGGTGTTGAGCATGCCGAGGTTGCGCACCATGAAGAACAGCGGCACCAGGGCGAGGTAGACCGGGAACATCGCCCCGGCGACGAAGAAGTAGTACAGCACCCGGTTGCCCGGGAACTCGTAGCGGGCCAGCACGTACGCGGCCATGGAGCCGAACAGCATGGTGAGCGTCACCGAGAAGGCCAGCACGACCACCGTGTTGAGGAAGAACCCGCCGATGCCCTTGTTCCAGGCCCGTACGAACACCTCCAGCGACCAGTGCGTCGGCCAGGTCCAGGCGCTGCCGCCGATCTGCCCGTCGGTCTTGAACGAGCTCAGCACGATCCACGCCAGCGGCAGCACGATCATCACCGCCCACAGGGCCAGGAAGCCGTGCGAGAAGACGTTCAGCACCCCGCCGCCGTCCGCGAACCTCGTGCGCGGGTCCGTCCTGCGCGGCCGCGGCGCCGGGGCGAGTCGCTCCGGGGCCGGGGTGGGGTCCTTGATGGGTGTGCTCATGACGCGGTCCCCGCTTTAGAACTCGATGCGCTCGCGCCGGGTGACCCGCAGCGCGACGGCGGACAGGATCAGGGTCAGGAAGAGGATCACCACGCCCATGGCGCAGGCGTAGCCGCTCTTGCCGAAGTACAGGAAGTTGCGCATCAGGTAGGTGGCCATCACCTCGCCGTGGTAGTCCGGGCCGCCGCCGTAGGCCACGCCGGGCGTCAGCGTGGAGACCAGGGCGAAGGCGTCCATCGCGGCGATCGCCAGATACACCCAGGCCGTCTGCACGCTGTCCCACAGCAGCGGAAGGGTGACCCGGAAGAACGTCTGCACCCGCCCGGCGCCGTCCAGCAGCGCGGCCTCGTAGACCTCCTTGGGGATGGACTGCATGGCGGCCGAGAACAGCACCAGGTAGAAGCCGACCCCGGACCACACCAGGATGGCCAGGATGCACCACAGCACCAGGTTGGGGTCGTTGAGCCACTCGATCGGACGCTGCGGGTCCTCCAGGCCCAGTTTTTGCAGGATGCCGTTGAGCAGCCCGCCGCCGTCACTGCGGTAGACCGCCTCGAACAGCACCGCGAGGATCGCGATGGACAGCACCTGCGGGAAGAAGAAGACCACCTTGTAGACCGCGGCGCCGCGCACTCCCTGCACTCCACCGGTGCCGCCGCGACCGCCGACGTTGAGCATGAAGGCGAAGAACAGCGCCAGCAGGATGGTGACCACCGGCAGGAACACCAGCAGCAGCGCGTTGTGCAGCAGGGCCTGCCGGAAGACGGTGTCGGAGAACAGCGTGGTGTAGTTGCGCAGGCCCACGAAGTGCATCACGGTCGACTCGCCGGACCAGTCGGTGAGCGAGTAGCCGAAGGTCTGCAGGTACGGCCAGATCACCAGCAGCGCGTACAACGCGACCGGCACGATGAGGAATCCCACGATGAACGGGTACTTGCGGTGTCGCATATCTCCTGCCCGACGTATCAGATGCCCGCCACGGTGGCGGTACGGACTGCCCGTACCGCCACCTTGCGCTGTCAGGAACCGTTCTTCTTGGCCTTCACCGTCGCCGCCTTGACCCGCTTCAGCCATTCGGCGGGTTGGATACGACCGGCCATCAGCTCGCTGCTGGCGTTGCCCATGTCGACGTCGAGCGAGCTGGCGGTGTACAGGTACGTGGGGTTGAAGACGTTGGACCCGGCCGCCTTCAGCGCGGTGACCGTGGACTTGGTGCCCGGGCGCAGCTGGACGTCCGGGCCGAGCGCGTCCTTGACCACGGTCAGCGAGTTGGCGGTCTGCGCGAAGGCGATCGCACCGGCCTTGCTCAGCATGACCCGCATGAACTCCATGCCGCCCGCCGCGTTCTTCGCCTTGGCGGGCACGATGTACGGCTCGTTGGCACCGCCACGGATCGCCTCGAACGGCATCTTGTCGCCGGGCAGCGAGGGCATCGGCATGAACGTCATCTCGAAGTCCGACGGGGTGGCCTTCAACTGCTCGTTCTCCAGCCAGGCGCCGCACGGGACGAACGCGGCCTTGTACTGGTTCCACGCGGTCTGCGCCTCGATGTGGGTCATGCCGTTGGTGCCGGGCAGCAGGTAGTTGTTGCTGACGATCTGGTGGATCGCCTCGATGGCGTTCTTCGCCGGGGCCTCGTCCCAGACCGTCTCGTCGAGCTTGTCGACCCGGTTCATGAAGTCCGGGCCGCCGTTCTTGATGGCCAGGTCCATGATGGCGACGTTGATGTAGTACGGGTACTTGCCCTGGTGGGCGAACGGCGCGATACCGGCCTTCTTGATCTCCCCGGAAAGCGACATGAAGTCGGCCCAGGTCTTCGGCTCGCTCCAACCGTGCTGCCGGAACAGCTTTCCTGAGTACCACAGGCCGAAGACGGTGTAGACGTACTGCAGGGTGCAGAAGGTGCCGCCGATGGTGCCGAGCTCCACGGTGCCCGGCTGGAGGGTCTCCCGCACCTTCTTGCTGGGATCGTCTATTGACGGCGCGTCAAGCAGTGGCGTCAGGTCGGTGAGCTGGCCTGCCTTCTGCAGGACGTCCAGTTTGATCTGCGCGTTGCCCGAGTCGTCCACCACGTCCGGGGGATTGCCGCCGTTGAGCCTGGGCTGCAGGAGGCCGGTGATGTTCTGGGTGGGGGTATGGGTGACCTTGGAGCCCGGGAATTCCTTCGAATAGAGCTTCTCGAACCGCTTGGCGTAGTCGTCGCCGAATCCGCCTTTGAAGATGATGACTTCCAGGCCCGCGTCGCCCACCACGCCGAACGGGTTGGTCGCGGTTTTCTTTCCGGTCTCCTGCTTGCCGCCACCGCCGCTGGCGGCGCACGCGCTGAGCAGCCCACTGGCCGGGACGGCGGCGATACCCAGCGCCGTGGCCCGTTTGATGAGGTCGCGGCGGTTGAGCCGGTTCGGCTCGATGGTGGATCCCATGCTCAAGTCCTCGCCTTCTTCAGGACTCAGGCGGTGCACCGGAACCCGCCGGCTACCGCTGTCGGTCGAAGCTGGGTCGTACGGTGAAGCTGGGCCGAAATCGAAAGGCCGTTGGACGCCGACAGGTATAGTCCACTTCCTGTGAGGCGGCAAGATCGAGCACAGTCCCGGTCGGGAAGTTTCCCGAGTTGAGACCTCTCGGCTCCCGCGTCTCACAGGGTTGAAACATAAAACAGGGCCGCACTCCTGAAGTGGAGTGCGGCCCTGTCGGCCGTGTCGGGCACGTCGCGCCCGCCAGGATTACTTCCGGATCAGCGAGCGCAGCACGTACTGCATGATGCCGCCGTTGCGGTAGTAGTCCGCCTCACCGGGGGTGTCGATGCGCACGGTGGCGTCGAACTCGACACCGGTGTCCGTGCTGACCTTCACGGTGCTGGGGGTACGGCCCTCGTTGAGCTCGGTGACGCCGGTGATGGAGAAGGTCTCCTCACCGGTCAGGCCCAGCGACTCGGCCGAGGCGCCCGCCGGGAACTGCAGCGGGAGCACGCCCATGCCGATGAGGTTGGAGCGGTGGATGCGCTCGTACGACTCGGCGATGACGGCCTTGACGCCCAGCAGCGCGGTGCCCTTGGCGGCCCAGTCACGGGACGAGCCGGAGCCGTACTCCTTGCCCGCCAGCACCACCAGCGGCACGCCCGCCGCCTGGTAGTTCTGCGAGGCGTCGTAGATGAAGCTGACCGGCGCGCCCTCCTGGGTGAAGTCGCGGGTGTAGCCGCCCTCGGTGCCCGGCGCGATCTGGTTGCGCAGCCGGATGTTGGCGAACGTGCCCCGGATCATCACCTCGTGGTTGCCGCGGCGTGAGCCGTACGAGTTGAAGTCCCGCTTGTCCACACCGTGCTCGGTGAGGTACTTGCCCGCCGGGGTGTCGGCCTTGATGGCACCGGCCGGGGAGATGTGGTCGGTGGTCACCGAGTCACCCAGCTTGGCCAGCACCCGGGCACCGGCGATGTCCTCGACCGGGGCCGGGTCCATCGTCATGCCGTCGAAGTACGGGGGCTTGCGCACGTAGGTGGACTCTGCGTCCCACTCGAAGGTGTTGCCGGTCGGGATGGGCAGCGCCTGCCACTGCGCGTCACCCGCGAAGACGTCCGCGTAGTCCTGGGTGAACATCTCCTGGCCGATGGCGGAGGCGACGACCTGCTCGACCTCCTGCTCGGAGGGCCAGATGTCCTTCAGGAACACCGGGTTGCCCTCGGTGTCGGTGCCCAGGGCGTCCTTGGTGATGTCCACCTTCATGGAGCCCGCGATGGCGTACGCGACGACCAGCGGCGGGGACGCCAGGTAGTTCATCTTGACGTCCGGGTTGATCCGGCCCTCGAAGTTGCGGTTGCCGGAGAGCACCGAGACCACGGCCAGGTCGTTGTCGTTGACCGCCTGGGAGACCTCCTCCGGCAGCGGGCCGGAGTTGCCGATGCAGGTGGTGCAGCCGTAGCCGACCAGGTTGAAGCCCAGCTTGTCCAGGTACGGGGTGAGCCCGGCGCGGTCGTAGTAGTCCATGACGACCTTGGAGCCCGGGGCCAGCGTGGTCTTCACCCACGGCTTGCGGGTCAGGCCCTTCTCCACCGCCTTCTTGGCCAGCAGCGCGGCGCCGACCATGACGTACGGGTTGGACGTGTTGGTGCAGGAGGTGATCGCGGCGACCGCGACCGCGCCGTGGTCGATGGTGTAGGTCGAGCCGTCGGGGGCGGTGACCGTGACCGGCTTGCTGGGCGCGCCGTTGGAGACGGCCGGGGCGTCGGAGGCCGGGAAGGACTCCTTGACGGCCTCGTCCGGGTCCGTGCAGTCAGTGACGTAGTTGCGCACGTCCTGCGCGAACTGGGCGGCGGCGTCGGCCAGCACGATGCGGTCCTGCGGGCGCTTGGGACCGGCGATCGACGGAACGACCGTCGACAGGTCAAGCTCGAGCTTCTCGGAGAAGTCCGGCTCGGCGGCCGGGTCGAGCCACAGGCCCTGCTCCTTGGCGTACGCCTCGACCAGGGCGATCTGCTGCTCGGAACGGCCGGTCAGCTTCAGGTAGTTGATGGTCTCGGAGTCGATCGGGAAGATCGCGGCGGTGGAGCCGAACTCCGGCGACATGTTGCCGATGGTGGCGCGGTTGGCCAACGGGATCGAGGCGACGCCCTGGCCGTAGAACTCCACGAACTTGCCGACCACGCCGTGCTTGCGCAGCATCTCGGTGATGGTCAGCACCAGGTCGGTGGCGGTGGTGCCGGTGGGCAGCTGGCCGGTGAGCTTGAAGCCGACGACCCGCGGGATGAGCATCGAGACCGGCTGGCCGAGCATCGCGGCCTCGGCCTCGATGCCGCCGACGCCCCAGCCCAGCACGCCGAGGCCGTTGACCATGGTGGTGTGCGAGTCGGTGCCGACGAGGGTGTCGGGGTACGCCTGGCCGCCTCGCACCATGACGGTGCGGGCCAGGTGCTCGATGTTGACCTGGTGGACGATGCCGGTGCCCGGCGGGACGACCTTGAACTCGTCGAACGCGGTCTGGCCCCAGCGCAGGAACTGGTAGCGCTCCTTGTTGCGGCCGTACTCCAACTCCACGTTCTGCGCGAAGGAGTCGGGGGTGCCGAAGCGGTCGGCGATCACCGAGTGGTCGATGACCAGCTCGGCCGGGGCGAGCGGGTTGATGCGCGACGGGTCGCCGCCCAGTTCCTTGACGGCCTCGCGCATGGTGGCCAGGTCCACGACGCACGGCACGCCGGTGAAGTCCTGCATGATCACGCGGGCCGGCGTGAACTGGATCTCCTGGCTGGGCTGGGCGCTCGCGTCCCAGTTGCCCAGCGCACGGATGTGATCGGCGGTGATGTTCGCGCCGTCCTCGGTACGGAGCAGGTTTTCCAGCAGCACCTTCAGGCTGTACGGCAGACGGGCGGAGCCCTCGACCTTGTCCAGCCGGAAGATCTCGTACGACTCGTCGCCCACGCGCAGCGTGCTGCGGGCGTCGAAGCTGTTCGCCGACACGACAGTCTCCTTATGCATGTTTCGCGCGTACCACCGCATCCTGTCGCCGCGGTTCCGGGCCGATGCACTAAGGTGGGCCTAAGTTAGGTAAGCCTTACTAGCGCGCCAGCGGTACGCCCCCGACAGATATCTCGATGTCGAGATAACACTAGTACATCGCCGCCGCGCGGTCATGCCTTGGCCCCGGCCCGGTATCCGGCCGCCCTGTTCGGCCATTCGCCGCACGTCAGCACGCCACATCACCCCCCTACCGAACCACATCTCATATCTGAGATAGCCTGGCGTTCATGACCGACGACTACCTCGTACGTATCGGCAGGCTGATCCGTGATGCGCGCCAGCACCGCGGCTGGACCCAGTCGCAGCTCGCGGAGGCCCTTGGCACAAGCCAGAGCGCGGTCAACCGCATCGAGCGCGGGAACCAGAACATCAGCCTTGAGATGATCGCCCGAATCGGGGAGGCGCTGGACAGCGAGATCGTCTCCCTCGGATACGCGGGCCCCATGCATCTGCGGGTGGTGGGCGGACGGCGGCTGTCCGGTTCGATCGACGTCAAGACCAGCAAGAACGCCTGTGTCGCGCTGCTGTGCGCCTCGCTGTTGAACACCGGGCGCACCACGCTGCGCCGGGTGGCCCGGATCGAGGAGGTCTACCGGATCCTCGAGGTGCTGGGCAGCATCGGCGTGCGCACCCGCTGGATCAACGGCGGCAGCGACCTGGAGATCGTGCCGCCCGCCGAGCTCGACCTGGACTCGATGGACACGGAGGCGGCGCGCCGCACCCGCAGCGTGATCATGTTCCTCGGCCCGCTGATGCACCGCACCGACCAGTTCAAGATCCCCTACGCGGGCGGCTGCGACCTGGGCACCCGCACCGTGCATCCGCACATGGCGGCGCTACGGCACTTCGGCCTGGACGTCACCGCCACTTCCGGCTCGTACCACGCCCAGGTCGATCCCTCACGCTCCCTCAGCCGCCCCATCGTGCTGACCGAGCGCGGCGACACGGTGACCGAGAACGCGCTGCTGGCCGCCGCCCGGCACGACGGGGTCACGGTGATCCGCAACGCCAGCTCCAACTACATGGTCCAGGACCTGTGCTTCTTCCTGGAGCAGTTGGGCGTGAAGGTCGAGGGCATCGGCACCACCACGCTCACCGTGCACGGCGTTCCGCACATCGACCGCGACGTGGACTACGCGCCGTCGGAGGACCCGGTCGAGGCGATGAGCCTGATCGCCGCCGCCGTGGTCACCTCCTCCGAACTGACCATCCGCCGGGTGCCGATCGAGTTCCTGGAGATCGAGCTGGCGGTGCTCGAGGAGATGGGCCTGGACCACGAGCGCAGCGCGGAGTACGCGGCGGACAACGGCCGCACCCGGCTGATCGACCTCACCGTGCGGCCGTCGAAGCTGCGGGCACCGCTGGACAAGATCCACCCGATGCCGTTCCCCGGCCTGAACATCGACAACGTGCCGTTCTTCGCGGCGATCGCCGCCACCGCCCAGGGCTCCACGCTGATCCACGACTGGGTGTACGACAACCGCGCCATCTACCTGACCGAGCTGACCCGGCTTGGCGCCAGCGTCAAACTGCTCGACCCGCACCGGGTGCTGGTCGAGGGCCCGACCCGCTGGCGCTCGGCGGAGATGATGTGCCCGCCCGCCCTGCGCCCCGCCGTGGTGGTGCTGCTGGCCATGCTGGCGGCGGAGGGCACCTCGGTACTGCGCAACGTCTATGTCATCAACCGGGGTTACGAGGAACTGGCGGAGCGCCTGAACTCGATCGGCGCCCAGATCGAAACGTTCCGGGACATCTGAAAACGGGACACCTGAAAAAGGCGGGTGGGTGGGGAGAACCACCCAAGCCCCCACCCACCCGCACCTCACCCACTACCGATACAACTCCCGCGCGATGATGGACCGCTGCACCTCCGTGGCCCCCTCATAGATCCGAGTCGCCCGCACCTCCCGGTACAGATGCTCCAGCAGATGCCCGGCGCGCAGCGCACTGGCGCCATGCAGCTGGACGGCGGCGTCCACGACGAACTGCGCGGTCTCGGTGGCGAACAGCTTCGCCATGGCGGAACGCTTCGCGATGTCCGGCGCACCGCAGTCGTACGCCCGCGCCGCCGCCAGTACCATCAGCCGCGCCGCCTCGGTGCGGGTGGCCATCTCGGCCAGGGTGTGGCCCACGGCCTGCAGGTCCTTCAACGGCCCGCCGAACGCGCTGCGTTGACCGGCGTGCTGGACGGCGGCATCGAGCGCCGCTCCCGCCATGCCGACCGCGAACGCCCCGACACTCGGCCGGAACAGGTTCAACGTCTCCATGGCCACCCGGAACCCGCGCTCCGGCTCCCCCAGCAGATCGTCCCGCCCGACCGGCACCCCGTCGAACGTCAGGCTCCCGATGGGGTGCGGCGAGAGCATCTCGATCGGCTCACCGCTCAGCCCCGGCCGGTCGGCCGGCACCAGGAACGCGGTGACGCCGCGCGACCCGGCGTCCGGCGTGGTGCGCGCGAAGACGGTGTAGAAGTCGGCTTCCGGTGCGTTGGAGATCCACCGCTTGGTGCCGGTCAGCCGCCATCCGCCACCGTCCGGCTCGGCCCGCAGCCGCAGCGCCGCCGCGTCGGACCCGGCTTCCGGCTCGGTCAGCGCGAAGGCGGCGACCGCGCGGCCCGAGACCACCTCCGGGATCCAGCGCCGCGCCAACCGCGGTGCGCGCAGCACCGGTTGGGCGCCAAGGCCCTGGAGCGCCAGCGCGGTCTCCGCCTCGGTGCACTCGCGGGCCAGTGACTCACGCAGCAGACACAGGTCGAGGGCGCGCGGCCTGCCGTCCGACGGGAACAGCCGCTCCAGCAGCCCCAACCGGGCGAGTTCGGCGAGCAGCGGCCGGTTGACCCGGCCGGGCTCACCCGCCTCGGCGAGCGGGCGCAACCGGGTGGCCGCCTGCTCGCGGAGCCACTCACACCACTTGTGCTGTTCGGGATCGAGTGCGAACACCGGCATCGGCTGCCTCCTCGGTTTCGCGTCCGGTGGACCCAACTCGTTGCATATCGCGAAGTGTTGACTGCCGTCACCATCACGTTACGCTGATTCGGCAGTCGCACGGCCGGATTCCACCCCTGCCCGGACCGTCGCAAAGGGGCGACCCACGATGGATCTGCTGCCCTCCGCACATCTGGACACCTTCGCGCGCGACCATCTGCCCCCGCCGGAGCAGTGGCCCGACCTGCTGCTCGGCGCACCGCTGCCGCGCTACCCGCACCGGCTCAACTGCGGTACGGAACTGCTGGACGCCAGCGCCGAGCGGTTCGGCCCCGACCGCCCGTGCCTGCGCATGCCGGGCGGCGAGGTGTGGAGCTACGAGGAACTGCGGGCGGCCTCCGACCGGGTGGCACGGGTGCTGGTGGAGGACCTGGGGGTGGTGCCGGGCAACCGGGTGCTGCTACGCGGCCCCAACTCACCGTGGCTGGTGGCGAGTTGGTTCGCGGTGATGAAGGCGGGCGCGGTGGCGGTCACGGTGCTGGCCGCGCACCGCCCCCGGGAGCTGGCGGTGATCTGCCGGATCGCCAGGGTGCGGCACGCGCTGTGTGACACCGGGTCGTTGGACGACCTGGAGAAGGCCGAGGTGCCGGGGCTGCGCACGGCGGTCTTCGGCGGGGAGGGGCCGCGGGACCTGACGCGTCTCGCGCAGCGCAAGCCGGATCGTTTCCCCGCGGTCGCCACCTCGGCGGACGACGTGGCGCTGATCGCCTTCACCTCGGGGACCACCGGCGTGCCGAAGGGGTGCATGCACTTCCACCGGGACGTGCTGGCCATCGCCGACACCTTCTCCGCGCGGGTACTGCGCCCGCTGCCGTCCGATGTCTTCGCGGGCAGCCCGCCGTTGGGGTTCACCTTCGGTCTCGGCGGTCTGGTGGTCTTCCCGCTGCGTGCCGGGGCGTCCACGCTGCTGCTCGAACGGGCCGGTGCCGAGCGGCTGTTGGAGGCGGTGACCCGGCACCGGGTGAGCGTGCTGTTCACCGCGCCGACAGCGTACCGCGCCATGCTGGGGTCGCTGGAGGGCGGCGGGTACGACATCTCCTCGCTGCGGCGCTGCGTTTCGGCCGGGGAGAACCTGTCGGCGGCCACCTGGCACGCGTGGCGCAAGCGCACCGGCATCGAGCTCATCAACGGCATCGGCGCCACCGAGATGCTGCACATCTTCATCTCCGCGGCCGACGCCGCGATCCGCCCCGGAGCCACCGGGGTCCCGGTCCCCGGCTACCAGGCGCGCATAGTCGACGCCTCGGGCGAGGAACTGCCGGACGGCCAGCCCGGGTTGCTCGCGGTACGCGGCCCGACCGGCTGCCGCTACCTGGCCGACGACCGGCAGCGCGACTACGTGCGCGACGGCTGGAACCTCACCGGTGACACCTACATCCGGGACGCCGACGGCTACTTCACCTTCGTCGCACGCGCCGACGACATGATCATCTCGGCCGGGCACAACATCGCCGCACCGGAGGTCGAGGAGGCGCTCTGCCGCCATCCCGACGTGCGCGAGGTGGCGGTGGTCGGCGTCCCCGACCCGGACCGCGGCCGGATCGCCAAGGCGTACGTGGTGCTGCGCGACGGGGTGCCGCACGACGGGGAGACGGCGCGCAGGCTACGGGAGTTCGCCAAGGGCGAGATGGTGCCGTACAAGTGCCCGCGCGAGATCGAGTTCCTGGACGCGCTGCCGCGCACCCCCACGGGCAAGCTGCAGCGCTTCCTGTTGCGCGACCTACAGTGATCGCGTGGCAGGGCAACGCACCGAGGGACATACGCCGAGTTCGCTGATCCTGACGTTCTTCGGGGCGTACGGCCGGGCGGAGTGCGCCGGACGGGTGGCGGTCGCCGCGCTGATCCGGTTGCTGGGGGCCGCGGACGTCGACCCGCAGTCGGTGCGCTCGGCGGTATCCCGGCTCAAGCGGCGCGGGCTGCTGGTCGCTGACCAGACCGCCGTCTACCGGCTCTCGGCGGACGCCACCGAAATGCTGGCGGACGGCGACCGCCGGATCTACCGCGACGCTTCCGCCCCGGCCGAGGGCGGCTGGGTGCTGGTCGTCTTCTCCGTCCCGGAGACCGAACGCCACAAGCGCCACCTGCTGCGTTCCCGGCTGTCCCGGCTGGGCTTCGGCACGGCGGCGCCCGGTGTGTGGATCGCTCCCGCACACCTGCACCAGGAGGCGCGGCACACCCTGGAGCGGCTGGGTCTGGGCAGCTATGTCGATTTGTTCCACGGCTCGCATACGGGCTTCACGCCGACGCGGGAGGCGGTACGCCGCTGGTGGGACCTGGACGCGCTCGCCGCCCTGCACCGGGCGTTCCTGGCCGAGCAGGAGCCGGTACTCACCGCCTGGGCGCGGCGCTCGTCCGTACGGAGGCCTAAGGACGCCTTCCGGGACTACCTGCGGGCGCTGGACTCATGGCGTCGGCTGCCGTACGCGGATCCTGGGCTGCCCGCGGAACTTCTCCCCGGCGACTGGCCGGGCGGCCGGGCGGCTCAGGTGTTCGGCGAGCTGCACGAACGGCTGCGGGAGCCGGGTGCGGAGTTCGTGCGGGCGGTTCATCGGATGACGTGACCGTTGACTCGCCTGGTCGTTACCCACGATGTAAGCCCGCCGGAATACGGCTGGACACTATCCTGACCACATTGGAGTGGTTTCATGACGATCGAAGAGGTACGGATGGTGACCATGCCTGCGATCGAGCGCCGTGGCCCCAGCGAGGAAGAATTGCTGGCTGTCTTCCTCGATCTTGATCTGCCCGAGGGCTACCGCGCCGAGCTGATCGAGGGGAAAATTGTCGTGAGTCCACCACCCGACGGCGACCACGAAGACGTTCTGAGCCGCTTGGTTGGTGAGATCCACCGGCAGTCCGCAGTGAACCTGCACGTCTCCGGGCACAAGGGCTTGATCACGCCACTCGGCCGATTCATTCCAGACGCAACGATCGGCCCCAAGGGGCTGTTCCGCGGCATGGACTCGTGGGCCGATCCAAAAGGCGTCATCATGACCGTCGAGGTCACCTCGACCCGCCCTGACAACGATCGTGGTCCGAAACGCCGCGGGTACGCCGCCGCCGAAATCCCGTTCTACTTGTTGGTGGACCGTGCTGAGGGCGTGGCCACTCTCTATAGCGCACCGAGTGCCGGGGACTACCGGCAGTATCTGCACATTCCGTTCGGCAACAAGCTCCATCTCCCGGAGCCGTTCGGCTTCACTTTTGACACTTCTGAGTTCACCTGACGTCCAACGTCAACCGAGGCTTGGGCCCATCCGTACGCCCCGTAGGCGGACGCCGGGAGCCTGCCTGATAGGGCAGCGGCCACACCGCCCCCGGCCCTGAGTACCCCTGTTCCGCCGCCGCGTGCAGCGTCCAGTTGGGGTCGTACAGATGCGGTCGCGCCAACGCGCACAGGTCCGTCCGACCGGCCAGGATCAGCGAGTTGACGTCGTCCCAGGAAGAGATCGCGCCCACCGCGATGACCGGGACGCCCACCCGGTTGCGGATGCGGTCGGCGTACGGCGTCTGGTACGAGCGGCCGAACGCCGGGCGTTCGTCGGGGACGACCTGGCCGGTGGACACGTCGATGGCGTCCGCACCGTGTTCCGCGAAGGCGCGGGCGATCTCGACCGCGTCGTCGGCCGTGGTACCGCCGTCCGCCCAGTCGGTGGCCGAGATCCGTACCGTCATGGGGCGTTCCGCGGGCCACACCTCACGTACCGCGTCGAAGACCTCCAGCGGATAGCGCAGCCGCCCGGCCAGGTCGCCGCCGTAGCGGTCGGTGCGCTGGTTGGTGAGCGGCGAGAGGAAGCCGGAGAGCAAGTAACCGTGGGCGCAGTGCAGTTCGAGCA
This sequence comes from Streptantibioticus rubrisoli, assembly GCF_024436055.1. GTDB lineage: Bacteria > Actinomycetota > Actinomycetes > Streptomycetales > Streptomycetaceae > Streptantibioticus_A > Streptantibioticus_A rubrisoli. The sequence continues at coordinate 30,158 of NZ_JANFNH010000050.1, forward strand.
AGTCGAAGCCCACCCGGGCGCCGCGTATGGCGGCGGACCTGAACTGCTCGCGGACCTTGGCGAGTCCGGCGGCATCCAGCGCGTACGGCACCTGGTTCACCCCCGGCCGGTACGGCAGTGCGGAGGCGGCGGCCAGCGGCCAGTTGCCCTCCGGCAGCGGCTGGTCGATGCCCTCCCACATCAGCCGGGTGGAGCCCTTGCGTCCGCTGTGGCCGAGTTGCAGGCCGATCGCCGCCGAGGACCGGTGGTGCGCGAAGTCCACGATGCGCCGCCAGGCGTCCTCGTGCCGGTCGGTGTAGAGCCCCGCGCAGCCCGGTGTGATCCGCCCGCACGGGTTGACGCACACCATCTCCGTCATCACCAGTCCCGCGCCGCCCAGCGCCCGCGCGCCCAGGTGGACCAGGTGGAAGTCGCCCGGTGTGCCGTCGACCGAGGAGTACATGTCCATGGGCGAGACGACCACACGGTTGCGCAGGGTGAGTCCGCGCAGCCGGAACGGGGTGAACATCGGCGGGGTGCCCGGATCGGTGCCGAACTCGGTCTCGACGGTGGCGGTGAAGTACGGGTCGCGCAGCCGGAGGTTGTCATGGGTGACCCGGCGGCTACGGGTGAGCAGGTTGAAGGCGAACTGGCGCTCGGGCTGGTCGACGTACTGGGCCAACTCCTCGAACCACTCCAGGCTGGCCAGCGCGGCGCGCTGGGTGCTCTCCACCACGGCCCGGCGCTCGGTCTCGTAGGCCGCCAACGCCGTTTCCAGGTCGGGGCTTTCGTGCAGGTTGGCGGCGAGGGCGAGGGCGTCCTCCATGGCGAGCTTGGTGCCGGAGCCGATGGAGAAGTGCGCGGTGTGCGCGGCGTCGCCGAGCAGCACCACCCGACCGGCCCGCCAACTGCCGTTGGTCACGGTGGTGAACGCCGACCAGTGGGAGCGGTTGGAGCGCAGTCGGTGGCCGCCGAGCAGGTCCGCGAAGACCTTCTCGCACCACGCGATCGATCCGTCCTCGTCCAACCGGTCGAGGCCCGCACGCCGCCAGACCTCCTCACGCATCTCGACGATGAAGGTGCTCGCACCGGAATCCGAGGAGTGGCGCGAAGCGCCCGCGTTGAACGGGCGGGAGAAGGGATAGCCGTGCGCCTGCACCAAGCCGTGCGGGGTCTCGGCGATCTCGAAGCGGAACGCGTCCAGCACGAGGTCGGTGGCCAGCCAGACGTAGCGGCAGCGGTGCGTGGTGAGGCTCGGCCGGAAGACGTCCCGGTAGGCCTCCCGGGTCGCGCTGTGCAGCCCGTCCGCGGCGATCACCAGGTCGTGCCCGCGAGCCAACTCGGCGGCGGGCGGGGCCGGTTCGGTGAACCGCAGCCGCACGCCGAGGCCCCGGCAGCGGTCGTGCAGCAGGGCCAGCAGCCGTCGTCGGCCGAGCGCCGCGAAGCCATGGCCGCCGGAGCGGACGACCGTACCGCGATGGGACACCTCGATCGCGTCCCAGCGTACGAACTCCTCGCTCAGCGCCCGGTACACGACCGGGTCGGCGTGCTCGATACCGCCGAGCGTCTCGTCGGAGAGGACGACGCCGAAGCCGAAGGTGTCGTCGGGGGCGTTGCGTTCCCAGACGGTGATCTGCGCCGCCTGGTCCAGCCGTTTGAGCAGCGCGGCGGCGTACAGGCCACCGGGTCCCGCGCCGATCACCGCGATCCGCCGCGGGCGGACCACGGTTACCGACCTTCCCACTTCGGTGGGCGCTTGCCGGTGAACGCGGCGTGGAACTCGGCGTAGTCCGCGCTGGTCATCAGCAACGCCTGTGCGGCCGCGTCCATTTCGACGGCGGCGCCCAGCGGCATGTCCAGTTCGGCGGTGAGCAGGGCCTTGGTCTGCCGGTAGGCGAGCGCCGGGCCGTCGGCGAGCCGACGGGCGAGGGCCGCCGAGGCCGCCTGGGCCTGCCCGTCCTGCGTCAACTCGCTGACCAGGCCGATGCGTTCGGCCTCCTCGGCGTGCACTGGCTCGCCCAGCATCAGCAGCCGGGTGGCGTGGCCGAGGCCGACCACCCGGGGCAGCAGGTAGGCGGCGCCCATGTCGGCCCCGGCCAGGCCGACCCTGGTGAACAGGAAGGCGAACCGCGCCGAGCGCTCCACGATCCGGAAGTCGGCCGCGAGGGCCAGTACCGCGCCCGCCCCCGCGGCCACGCCGTGCACGGCCGCGATCACCGGGAACGGGCACTCGCGCAGCGCCCGTACCACCTGGCCGGTCATCCGGTTGAACTCCAGCAGCTCACCGGCGCCCATCGACAAGGTGACGCCGATGATCTCGTCCACGTCCCCGCCGGAGCAGAACCCGCGTCCCTCGCCGCCGAGCACCAGCACCCGGGTGCGGCCGTCCTGGGCGAGTTCGGGGAGTAGGTCGCGCAGGTCGGCGTAGGCGCCGAAGGTGAGGGCGTTGAGCCGGTCGGGGCGGTCGAGGGTGGCGGTGGTGACGCCGTCGGCTCGCTCCACCCTGATGTGGCGCCATTCCTCGGTGATCGTCGCGGAGCCTCGTATCGGGCTCATCACACGGCCTCCTTCGCGAGGGGAGGGCGGACGGACGCTCGTGTTCCGAAGCTATCACCGTTGTGTGACCACCGTCACGAGTGCGGTATAGGGGGTCGGCGGCTATCCGGCCAACCGGGAGCCACGACGGCCATGCCCGCGTACGGGCGGCGCCGCAGGGCCAAGTGCCCGGGCGGGCCGCCCAGTTGGCGCCGCCGAACCCGTAGGCTTCTGGCGAATTGACGCGGCGTCAGCCGAGCGTGGCCACCAGGACCGCCTTGATGGTGTGCATGCGGTTCTCCGCCTGGTCGAAGACGACCGAGTGCTCCGACTCGAAGACCTCGTCGGTGACCTCCAGCGAGTCAAGACCGTACTGCTCGTGGATCTCCCGGCCGACCGCGGTGCCCAGGTCATGGAAGGCGGGCAGGCAGTGCATGAACTTCACGTGCGGGTTCCCGGTGGCGCGCAGTACGTCCATGGTCACCGCGTAGCGGCCGAGCAGCGCTATCCGCTCGTCCCACATCTCCTTGGGCTCGCCCATCGACACCCACACGTCGGTGTGCACGTAGTCCACCCCGCGCACGCCGTCCGCCACGTCCTCGGTGAGGGTGACCCGGCCGCCGGTGCGGTCGGCCAGGCGGCGGGCCGCGGCGATCACCGACTCGGCGGGCCACAGGATGCTCGGGCCGACGATGCGCACGTCCATGCCGAGCAGCGCGCCGGTGGTCAGCAGCGAGTTGCCCATGTTGTAGCGGGCGTCGCCGAGGTAGGCGTAGGCGATCTCGTTCAGCGGTTTGGCGCTGTGCTCGGTCATGGTGAGCACATCGGCGAGCATCTGCGTCGGGTGCCACTCGTCGGTGAGGCCGTTCCACACCGGCACGCCCGCGTGGGCGGCGAGCTCCTCGACGATCTCCTGGGCGTGGCCGCGGTACTCGATGCCGTCGAACATCCGGCCGAGCACCCGGGCGGTGTCCTTGACCGACTCCTTGTGGCCGATCTGCGAGCTGGCCGGGTCGAGATAGGTGGTGCGCGCGCCCTGGTCGGCGGCGGCGATCTCGAAGGAGCAGCGGGTGCGGGTCGAGGTCTTCTCGAAGATCAGCGCGATGTTCTTGCCGCGCAGCCGCTGCTCCTCGGTGCCTGCCCGCTTGGCGGCCTTCAGCTGGGCGGCCAGCTCCACCAGATGACAGAACTCCTCGGCCGAGAAGTCCAGCTCCTTCAGGAAGTGGCGGCCGGTGAGGTCGATGGCCATGGCGGCTGCTCCTAGGTGGGCGACAAAGACGCCGGAAGTCTATACGATGAATCGCATTCTTATGCGGGAGCCTGCTCGCGTCGGTTACCGGAATCATCGCCCGGGGCCGATCGCGAACGCTAGACCGGCTCCCGCTCGATCGGGCAGCTCATGCAGCGCGGGCCGCCCCTGCCCCGGCCCAGTTCGCTGCCCGGGATGGTGATCACCTCGACGCCGTGCTTGCGCAGGAAGGTGTTGGTGGTGGAGTTGCGCTCGTAGGCGATGACCACGCCCGGTTCGATGGCCAGGACGTTGCAGCCGTCGTCCCACTGTTCGCGCTGCGCCGAGTGCACGTCCTGGGTGGGGGTCAGCACCCGCACGTCGTCCAGGCCGAGCGCGGCGGCGATCGCCCGGTGCATGTGCTCCGGGGGATGGTCGGTGACCTTCAGCTCGCCCTCGGCCGCGCCGGGCTCGATGGTGTACGAACGCAGCATCCCCAGTCCGGCGTACTCGCAGAAGGTGTCGCCGTCGACCATCGTCATCACCGTGTCGAGGTGCATGAACGCCCGCCCCCTGGGCATGTCCAGGGCGACGATGGTCCGGGCGGAACCCGCCGTGAACAGTCCGCGCGCCAGCATCTCCACCGCCTGCGGTGTGGTGCGCTCGCTCATCCCGATCAGCACCGCGCCCCCGCCGATCACCAGCACGTCGCCGCCCTCGATGGTGGACGGATAGGCCGACTGCCCCGCCGACCAGACGTGGAACAGACCGCCCGCGAACATCGGGTGGTACCGGTAGATCGCCTCGAAGTGCACCGTCTCCCGCCAACGGGCGGGCCAGCGCATGGCGTTGATGCTCACCCCGTCGTACACCCATGCCGAGGTGTCCCGGGTGAAGATGTGGTTGGGCAGCGGTGCCAGCAGGAAGTCGTCCGGCTCCAGCACATGGAAGCGCACCGAGATGGGCTCGGCGTGCCGCTCCAGGAACTCGCGCTTGGTCACTCCCCCCACCAGCGCCTCCACCAGGTCCGCCACCGGCAGTTCGGCGAAGGCCGCCCGCAGGTGCTCGGTGGCCAGCGGTCCGAACTCCTTCTCGTCGAAGACCCGGTCGAGGACGAGTCGGCGGGCCTCCGGCTCCAGCAGCGTCTCCCGCAGCAGGTCGCCGAAGAAGTGGACCTCCACGCCGCGGTCGCGCAGTATGTCGGCGAAACCGTCGTGCTCGGCGCGCGCCCTGCGCACCCAGAGCACGTCGTCGAAGAGCAGCGCGTCCTTGTTGGACGGGGTGAGCCGCTTCAGCTCCAGGTCCGGGCGGTGCAGGATGACGCGGCGCAGCCGCCCGGCCTCGGAATCCACATGGAAGCCCATGGCAGAACACCTTCCCACGCGGGGCGCGGCCACCCCACCCCGCACGCGCCGCCCACCGGTGAGGCGCAGCCGCTACAGCCGAGGATCGACCGGTTCCGACTCCAGCGCCAGCACCGCGAAGACCGCCTCGTGCACCCGCCACAGCGGTTCGCCCGCCGCCAGCCGGTCCAGCGCCTCCAGGCCCAGCGCGTACTCGCGCAGCGCGAGCGAGCGCTTGTGCCCCAGGGAGCGCGAGCGCAGCCGTTGGAGGTTGTCGGGCCGGGTGTACTCCGGGCCGTAGATGATCCGCAGGTACTCCCGGCCACGGCACTTCACGCCCGGCTGCACCAGGCCCCGCGGGCCGCGCACGCACGCCTGGAGCGGCTTGACGACCATGCCCTCACCGCCCTCGGCGGTCAGGTCCAGCCACCACTGGACGCCCTCGGCGACCGACGCCTCGTCCTCGGTGTCGACGATCAGTCGACGGGTGGGAGCCAGCAGCCCGCCGGGGTCATGGGCGACCAGCCGGTCGATCAGGGCGAGCTGCGCGTCGTGCGGCAGCGTGGCGAGGCTGCGGCCCTCGACCGCCAGCAGCTGGAAGGGGGCGAGCCGCACCCCGTCCAGGCCCTCGGTCGGCCCGCAGTAACGGCGGTAGGCGTCGGTGAACGCGGCGGCGTCCGCGGCCCGCTCGCGCTGCCGGGCCAGTAGGTCCGCGACGTCCAAGCCGCGCTCCGCCGCCTGCCGCAGGGCGGTCAGGGCGCCGGGGAAGACCGCCCGGGAGGCGGCGCCCACCGCAGCGTACTGCTGGCGCAGCAGCCCGGAGGCCTTCAGCGACCACGGCAGCAGTTCGGCGTCCAACAGCAGCCAGTCGGTGCCCAGTTCGTCCCACAGCCCCGCGCCGCCGATGCTGTCGCGCACCCGGGCCAGGACCTGTTCGGTCATCGCCGGGTCGGCGAAGAACGGGCGGCCGGTACGGGTGTAGAGCGCACCGGTCTCCTCACCGCCGGTGCCGAAGCGCTTCCGCGCCGCCTCCGCGTCCCGGCAGACCAGGGCCACCGCGCGCGAGCCCATGTGCTTCTCCTCGCACACCACCTGGCCGACGCCGTCCGCGCGGTAGGCGGCGAAGGCGTCCTGCGGATGCTCCAGGTAGCCGTCCCGCCGCGAGGTCGCGCACGGCGCCATGGTCGGCGGCAGGTAGGGCAGCAGTCGTGGGTCGACGGCGAAGCGGCTCATCACCTCCAGCGCCGCCGCCGCGTTCTCCTCGCGCACCGCCACCCGGCCGTGCCACGCGGTCTCGATCGCCCGTCGGCCCCGCACGTCCGCCAGGTCCAGCGGGCGGCCGTCCTGACCGCCCGGGGCCTGGCCGGCCAGCGGCCTGACCGGCTCGTACCAGACCCGCTGCGCGGGCACCTCGACCAGTTCGCGCTCCGGCCAGCGCAGTGCCGTCAACTTGCCGCCGAAGACGCACGCGGTGTCCAGGCAGATGGTGTTGTTCAGCCAGGTGGCCCGCGGCACGGGGGTGTGACCGTAGACGACCGCGGCGCGGCCCCGGTACTCCTCGGCCCAGGGGTAGCGGACCGGCAGGCCGTACTCGTCGGTCTCGCCGGTGGTGTCGCCGTACATGGCGAACGAGCGGACCCGGCCGGAGGTGCGGCCGTGGTACCTCTCGGGCAGCCCCGCGTGGCAGACCACCAGGGCGCCGCCGTCCAGCACGTAGTGGCTGACCAGCGAGCCGATGAACTCGCCTGCCCGGTCGGTGAAGCCGGGCTCCGCCTCGGCCAGTTGCGCCACGGTCTCGGCGAGGCCGTGGGTGAGCCTGACCTGGCGCCCCTTGAGGTGGCGGGCGAGCTTGTTCTCATGGTTGCCGCTGACGCACAGCGCGTCGCCGTCGGCGACCATGCCCATCACCAGGCGCAGCACCCCGGGGCTGTCCGGGCCGCGGTCGACCAGGTCGCCGACGAACACCGCGGTACGGCCCAACGGATGCGCCGCGCCGACCGGGCGGCCCACCGCGTCGTACCGCAGCTCGTAGCCGAGTTCGCCCAGCAGCTCGGTCAACTCCGCACGGCAGCCGTGGACATCGCCAACGATGTCGAACGGGCCCGTCAGATGCCGCAGGTCGTTGAACCGCCGCTGCAGCGCGACCTCGGCGCCGTCCGCCTCCTCGACACCGCGCAGCACGTGCACCTTGCGGAAGCCCTCGCGCTCCAACGACCGCAGTGAGCGGCGCAGTTCACGCTGGTGGCGGGCGATGACCTGACGGGGCATGTCCGCGCGGTCCCGGCGGGCGGCGTTGCGCTCGGCGCACACCTGCTCGGGGACGTCGAGCACGATCGCGATGGGCAGCACATCGTGCTCGCGGGCCAGCCGGACGAGCCGCGCACGGCTGTCGGACTGCACGTTGGTGGCGTCGACCACGGTCAGCCGTCCGGCGGCGAGCCGCTTGCCGACGATGTAGTGGAGCACGTCGAACGCGTCGGCGCTGGCGCTCTGGTCGTTCTCGTCGTCGCTGACCAGACCGCGGCAGAAGTCGGAGGAGACCACCTCGGTGGGCTTGAAGTGGCGCCGGGCGAAGGTCGACTTGCCGGAGCCGGTGGCGCCGACCAGCACCACCAGGGACAGGTCGGTGACGGGCAGTACCCTGCGGTCGCTCATGCGGCCGCTCCCTTCGCGGTGGTCTCGCTCCGGTGGAAGACGGCGAGTTGGGTCGGCGGGCCGACCTCGGGGTCGTCGTCGCCCACCGCGGTGAACTCCACGCGGTAGCCGTACCGTTCGGCCGTCCGCCCCGCCCAGCCGCGGAACTCCTCGCGCGTCCACTCGAAACGGTGGTCCGGGTGGCGCACCTGCCCGGCGGGCAGGCTCTGCCACCGCACGTTGTACTCGGCGTTCGGTGTGGTGACGATGACGGTGCCGGGGCGGGCGGCGCCGAACACCGCGTGCTCCAGGGCGGGCAGCCGTGGTGGGTCCAGGTGCTCGACGACCTCGCTGAGGACGGCCGCGTCGTACCCCTTCAGCCGGGAGTCGGTGTACGTCAGCGCGCCCTGCAGCAGCCGTACCCGGCTGGACTGCCGCTCGGGCAGCCGGTCCAGGCGCAGCCGCCGCGCGGCGACCGTGAGCGCGCGTGTCGACACATCGACACCGACGATCTCGGTGTACGCCGGGTCCCCCAGCAGTTCGCCCACCAACTGGCCCTGGCCGCAACCGAGGTCGAGCACCCGGCTGGCCCCGGCGGCACGCAGTGCGGCGGTGATCGCCTCGCGGCGGCGCACCGCGAGCGGTACCGGGCGCTCCTCGGTGTCCGCGTTCTCGTCCACCGCGTTGTCGATCTCCTCGGCCGCGCTGTCGTCCGCGGCGGCGAGCCGGGCCAGTTCCAGCCGCTCCATGGCCTGCCGGGTCAGCGACCAACGGCGGGCCAGATAGCGGGAGGTGATCAGCTTGTGCTCGGGGTGGCCGGCCAGCCAGCCGTCACCGGCGCGCAGCAGTTTGTCGACCTCGTCGGACGAGATCCAGTAGTGCTTGGCGTCGTCCAGCACCGGCAGGAGCACGTACAGATGGCGCAGCGCGTCCGCCAGCCGCTGCCGCCCTTCGAGGGTCAGCGCCACATACCGCGAGTCGCCCCACTCGGGGAACCGCTCGTCCAGTGCGACGGGTTCGGCGGTCACGCTCCAGCCGAGCGGCTCGAACAGCGCGTGCACCACGGCGGTTCCGCCCTTGGCGGGCAGCGCGGGTATCCCGACGCGCAGCGGCAGCGGCTCGGCCGCACGCTGCGGCCTGGTGTGGCACACGCCCTTGAGCGCGGTGGAGAAGACGCTGCCCAGCGCGACGGCGAGCAGCGAACTCGCCGCGTAGGGGCGGTCGTTGACATAGCTGGCCAACGCCACGTCGGGGCTGCCGCCTCGCCCCTTTCCCCTGGCTTTGCGGGCCAGGGCCACCGGGTCGACCTCCAGCAGCAGGGCGGCCGTGCAGCGCTGCTCGGTCGCCTCGGGGTAGAAGACGTGCGCGGTGCCCTGCGCGGTGGAGAACGACTGGGCCCTGTCGGGGTGCTTGTGCAGCAGGAACCCCAGATCGGTGGCCGGGGACTGGGCACTGCCGGTGGTCGATATCGTCAGGAACACCCGCCCGAGTATGACCCGCCGCGCCCTGGCCGACCAGCGGATTTCACGGGCGCTACAGGTGGCCGAGCGCGGCGGCGATACGGGCGATGTCCGGTGGCCCCACCCGGCAGCAGCCGCCGATCAGCCGGGCACCGGCTGACCGCCAGTCACGCACCATGGCCGCCACGTCAAAGGGGGTGTCGCGCCAGCCGCCGGTCGCGGCGTCCCACTCCCCGCCGTTCGGGTAGGCCACGACCGGCTTGCCGGTGGCGGCGTGCGCGACCGCCACCGCCGGGCCGATGTCCCGGGCGGCCGAGCAGTTGACGCCGACCGCGATCACCTCGGGCACGTCCGCCGCCAGTGCGAACGCCTCCGCCAGCGGCTGCCCGGCGCGGGTGCGCTCGCCGCTGATGGTGTAGGACAGCCAGACCGGCAGCCCGATGCCGTCGACCGCCCGCAGCAGCGCCTGAGCCTCGTCGGTGTCCGGGACGGTCTCCAGGGCCAGCACATCGGGACCGGCCTCGGCGAGGGCTGCGATGCGGGGGCGGTGGAAGCGCTCCAACTCCCCCACCGTGAGGCCGTATCGGCCCCGGTACTCGCTGCCGTCCGCGAGCATCGCGCCGTACGGGCCGACGGAGGCGGCCACCCATACGCCGGGCACGCCGCGTGCCGCCCGCCGGGCGAGTTCCACGCTGCGGCGCAGCAGCCGGGTGGTCTCCCGCTCGGACCGGCCGCGGTGCGCGAAGCCCTGGTAGGTGGCCTGGTAGCTGGCGGTGGTGAGGACCCGCGCGCCCGCGCGAAGATACGCCGTGTGCGCCGCCTCGATCTGGTCGGGGGCGTCGGCGAGCAGCCGGGCGGTCCACAGCTCGTCGGACAGGTCGCAGCCCTGGTCCTGGAGCTGGTTGGACAGCCCGCCGTCGAGCACCACCGGCCCCTCGGCGAGGGCGGCGGCCAGCGGGATGGTCGCGGCGGGCAACGCGGGTACTCCTAACGGTGTTGGCGCTCGTGGTCAGCCGAGTTGTGACTGTACGCGGGAGGCGATCAGCTCCAGGTGGTCCAGGTCGTGCAGGTCGTGCAGGTCGAGGATCTGCAGGTAGATGCGGGACGAGCCCACCTCGCGGTAGCGGCCGATCTTGTCGACCACCTCATCGGGCGAACCCGCCAGGCCGTTGGCCTTCAGCTCGTCGACCTCCCGGCCGATGACCGCGGCGCGCCGGGCCACCTCCGCGTCGTCCTTGCCGACGCAGGCGACCAGCGCGTTGGAGTACACGATCTCGTCCGGCTTGCGGCCGTGCGCCTCGGCGGCCTCGCGGACCCGGCCGAACTGCCGCTCGGTGTCGTCGACCGAGGCGAACGGGATGTTGAACTCATCGGCGAACCGGGCCGCCAGCCGGGGGGTGCGCTGGGTGCCGTGGCCGCCGATGAGCACCGGGATCCTGCGCTGCGCGGGCTTGGGCAGCGCGGGCGAGTCCTTGAGCTGGTAGTGAACACCGTCGAAGTCGAAGGTACGGCCGACCGGGGTGGACCACAGGCCGGTGACGATGGCCAGTTGCTCCTCAAGGCGGGAGAACTTCTCCTTGGGGAACGGGATCCCGTACGCGGTGTGCTCCTCCTCGTACCAGCCCGCGCCGAGGCCCAGTTCCACCCGGCCGCCGGACATCTGGTCGACCTGCGCCACCTGGATGGCCAGCACGCCCGGCAGCCGGAAGGTGCCCGCGGTCATCAGCGTGCCGAGCCGGATGCGCTTGGTCTCCCGGGCGAGTCCGGCGAGGGTGATCCAGGCGTCGGTGGGCCCGGGAAGGCCGTCGACCGCCCCCATCCGCAGATAGTGGTCGGAACGGAAGAAGGCGTCGTACCCCAGCTCCTCGGTGGCCTTAGCCACCGAGAGAAGGGTGTCGTAGGAGGCGCCCTGCTGGGGCTCGGTGAAAATGCGTAGATCCATGACCTCCATCCTGCACCGGGCAGGTCCGTGGCGCCGTGCTCTACCGGGCGGGGCGGGCCAGGGAGAGCGCGAACCGGCCCTGTGGATCGGTCCACCATTCGGCCAACTCCATTCCGGCGGCGGCGAGTTCGCGCCGCACTCCGGCCTGGCGGAACTTCGCCGACACCTCGGTGCGTATCTCCTCACCGCGCGCGAAGTCGACCTTGAGGTCGAGTGCCGGGACCTTGACGCCGAGCGGGCGGCGGGCGCGCAGCCGCATCTCCATCCACTCCTCATCGCGGTCCCACAACGCCACATGGTCGAAGTCATCCGGGTCGAAGTCGGCGCCCAGTTCCCGGTTGAGCACACTGAGCACGTTCTTGTTGAACTCGGCGGTGACTCCGGCGGCGTCGTCATAGGCGGCGACCAACACCCGTTCGTCCTTGACCAGATCGGTGCCGAGCAGCAGCGCGTCGTGCGGGCCGAGCGCGGTGCGCACCGTCTTGAGGAACGCGGCGCGCTCGGCGGGCCGCAGATTGCCGATGGTGCCGCCGAGGAAAGCCAGCAGCCGCGGGGCCGCACTGTCCGGAAGGCTGAGTTCGGCCTGGAAGTCGGCCACCAGGCCGTGCACGTTCAGCCCCGGGTAGTCGGCGAGCAGCGCCCGGCCCGCCTGCTCCAGCGCCGACTCGCTGACGTCGATGGGCAGATACGTCTGAAGCGTGCCGTGCTCGCGCAGCGCCTCGATCAGTAGCCGGGTCTTCTCCGAGGAGCCGGAGCCAAGTTCGGCCAGCGTCCTGGCACCGGTGGCGGCGGCGATGTCGGGGGCGACGCGCTCGAGGATGGCCCGCTCCGCGCGGGTCGGGTAGTACTCGGGGAGCCGGGTGATCTCCTCGAACAGTTCGCTGCCGCGGGCGTCGTAGAACCACTTGGGCGGCAGCCACTTGGGGTTGGCGGTCAGCCCAACGGTGGCGTCGGCGCGCAGCGCGGCGATGGTGGCGTCCACCGGAAGCTGCCTGGTCAGGGTGAAGGCGCTCATACGGTCGGCTCCTTGAGGGGGGTGGTCTCGATCCCGTTGCGGGTGGCCAGCAGCAGCGTGCGGTCGGGGACCTCGGTCCAGCCGGGTTCGTCGTCGTAGGGTTCGGAGGCGACGGTGACACCGTGGCCGGGTTCCAGCCGGTGCCACAGGGTGTCGCCCCACGCGGTGGCGGCGATGGAGCTGCCGTCGGTGAGCAGCAGGTTCAACCGCGCCTCGGTGCGGGCCGCGACATCGGTGACCGTCTCCGCCAGGGCGTCACCGAGCGCGCCGCCCGCCCGTAGCCGGTGCAGCACCAGCGCCCACAGCAGGGCCGAGTCGCAGCGCGCCTCGACGCCGAGCAGCTCCTCGGCGGGCAGTTCCTCGGCCAGCACCGCGACGGAGCGCGGCCAGCCGGGCACGGCACCGTTGTGGCTGAACAGCCAACCCCCCGCGCCGTAGGGGGCGGTGGCGGACTCGTCGGGTGTCGAGCCGTCGGTGGTGTCCCGTACGGCGGCCAGCAGCGCACCGGTGCGGACCACCCGGGCCAGGTCGGTGAACGACGGGTCGGCCCAGATCGGCCGGGCCCTGCGGTAGCGGGCCGGTACCGGGTCGCCGGGGGCGTACCAGCCGACGCCGAAGCCGTCGGCGTTGACCGTGCCGTTGCGCTGGCGGCGTGGCGCCCAGGACTGCCGGTACAGCGAGTGCGGCGGATCGATGAGGATCCGGCGCACGGGGACGTCGGGGCCGAGGTAGGCGAGGTGGCGGCACATCACAGCACCTCGGCGGGGTCGGCGTCGCGGGCGGTGCGGAACCCGGCGAAGATCTGCCGCCGGATGGGGTAGTCCCAGTTGCGGAAGGTGCCACGGCAGGCGACCGGGTCCACGGCGAAGGACCCACCGCGCAGCACCTTGTACTCCGGCCCGAAGAAGACTTCCGAGTACTCCCGGTACGGGAAGGCGCGGAACCCCGGGTACGGCAGGAAGTCGCTCGCCGTCCACTCCCACACGTCGCCGATCAACTGCCGTATGCCGTGCGGTGAGGCGCCTTCCGGGTAGCTGCCCGCGGGGGCCGGGCGCAGATGGCGCTGGCCGAGGTTGGCGTGCGCCGGGGTGGGGTCGGTGTCGCCCCATGGATAGCGGCGGGAGCGGTCGGTGTCCGGGTCGTGCCGGGCGGCCTTCTCCCACTCGGCCTCGGTGGGCAGTCGGCGGCCCGCCCAGCGGGCGTAGGCGTCCGCCTCGTACCAACTCACGTGCAGCACCGGCTCGTCAGGGCGGACGGGCTCGACCACGCCGAAGCAGCGGCGCAGCCACTGGCCGCCTTCATTCGTCCAGAACAGCGGTGCGGCCAGGGTGAGTTCGCGCACCATGGCCCAGCCCCGCGGATCCCACCAGCGTGGTTCGCGGTAGCCGCCGTCCTCGATGAAGCGCAGATAGTCGCCGCAGGTGACGGGGGTGGTGTCCAGGTAGAACGGTGCGAGGTCCACCTGGTGCGCGGGCCGTTCGTTGTCCAGCGCCCATGGTTCGGTGCCGGTGCCCATGGTGAACGGGCCACCGGGGACCAGGACTTCGGCCGGTAGCCGTAGTGCGTCGGCGGGGGCCGGGCCGGGTGGTGGTGCGGTGAGCGCGGCGGGTCCCCGGCGCAACTGGTGGGTGATGAGCATCGTCTCGTCGTGCTGCTGCTCATGCTGGGCGATCATCCCGAACGCGAAGCCCGCGGTGAGCAGTTCGGTGCCGTGCAGTGCCGTGCCCTCCAGCAGGTCGAGGACGCGTCCGCGCACCTCGTCGGCGTAGCCGCGGGCCTCGGCGGGTGGCAGCAGCGGCAGGGTGGGGCGGGCGGCCCTGGGGTGTTCGAAGGCGTCGTAGATGGGGTCGATCTCCGGGCGCATCGCCTCGCGCCCGCCGACGGCCCGCAGCAACCACAGCTCCTCCTGGTTGGCGATGTGCGCCAGGTCCCATACCAGCGGCGACATCAGGGGAGAGTGCTGGGTGATCAGGTCGTGGTCGTCGACGCAGGTGGTGAGGGTGCTGGTGCGGGTACGCGCGGTGTCCAGCACCCGCGCGACCCGCTCCTTGAGGAGGCCGGGGTCGGCGCCCTCGGCGGTTTCGGACTGCTGGGCCGTCACGATCGGCCGTCCTTTCCGATCAGCGGGGCGGTGCGGGCCGACGGCCGCTGCCCCTGCGTCACTTGGTCGAGCAGGTCGTCGGCGGGACATCGGCCACGCGCGACATAGCGTTCGGTGAAGGCGTCCACCGCGGTACGGATCGCCGTCGAGGCGCCCAGCCTGGGCAGCGCCTCGCGAGCCGCGGCGAAGCATGCCTCAGCGGCGCCGCGTAGGGCCGGGTCGGCCAGGCCGTGGCGGGCGGCTCGCTGCCACAGCGGGTTGCCGGGGGCGCGGTCGTACGGCCGCAGGTCCAGCGCGCCCACCGCGCGGTGCGCCGCCAGCGCCGCCAGCGGGTCGTCCAGCAGCGCCGCGGTGACCGCGAGCGGGACGATCCAGCCGTCGTCGCCGGGCTGCGCGTCGATCATGCGCAGCTCCAGATGGCCGTGCGGGCGCACCGGGGGGAAGAGGGTGGTCAGGTGGTAGGTGAGGTCGTCGTCGGTGGGCGGACGCGGCGTTCTGTGGCGGCCGCCGTCGCGGATCCAGTCGCGGAACGACAGCTTCTCGGGCACCGCCCACGCTTGGCCGTCCTGCCGTATGCACAGCACGGGGGCGTCCAGCGCGTATCCGGCCCAGGCGTCGCGGGGGTCGGCGGCCTCCGGCGGGGCCATGGTGCGGGGCGGGTCGAGCGCCGCCCACACCGCCTGCCTGGTACATCGGATCCCGGTCGGACGACCGCCGCTGAACGGCGAGTTGGCGAACGACGCGACCAGCACCGGCCCGATCAGATGCGCCAGCCGCCAGCGGGCCGCATAGCCGTCCGGGCCCCGCCCCTCGGTTCCGGCGTCCAGACAGACTTGCACCGAGGCGGTACCGCACATCATCGCGCGGCCGACCGGACTGACCCGGTCGAAGTACTCCTCCATGGCGGTGTAGCGCGGCAGCCTCAGCAGCCGCCGGGGTCTTCGCCAGGGCTCGTGCCCGAATCCGGCGAGACGCAGCCGGTGGCCGCACAGCGCTTGTCGTACCGCTGCCAGATCCTCCGCCATCGAGGTCACGCACTCGGTGAGCGAGTCCGCGGGCGGGGAGCTGAGTTCGAGTTGGCCACCCGGTTCCTGGGTGAGCGTGGAGCGCAGCGGGAGTCTTCTCAGATCAGCCAGGGCGGCGGTCAGGCGCGCCCGGCCGACGGTGCGCAAGGGGTCGAGGTCGTCGTGGACCAGCCATTCCAGTTCGACACCGATGCGCCGGGGTGGGCCGTTCTTGAAGCAGATGCCATGTGCCCGGGCCGCTGCTTCGGTCTCGCTGATGGGACGGTCACTCGTCATCGCCGGACCCCTTGTCGACGGTCGTTGCCTGACAACCACTCCACTGCATCACGTCCACGCGTGATCCGCATGTGCTTTACGAACATGTGTTCACACGTCGACCACTCCTTTCGCCTGTTTGCCCACCGGGGGGCCGGTCAATCCCCCTGTCTCGAACATCGCCTTCCGCCTGCCACCGGAGGGTGAAGATCTCCAACTCGCCGCTGGGCGTGGCCTGTTGGCAGTGACCACCGGCGTTCCGCGGTCGTTGGCTCGGGCGGAACCCGGACGCCGGGCCCGCGCGGGCCCGCGCGGGCCCGGCGTCCGCCACGACCGGTTACACCGCCCGCCCCGACCGGGAGGGCCAGGGCCCGAGGAGGCCACGTTGTCCCAGGAGACCGCTCCCGACCAGGGCCTCTCAGCCGCGGGGAGCACGGGCACGGCACCGCCCAAGGGGCTGCTGCAGCAGATGGAGGAACTGCTCGCCGCGGTCACGGCGGACCTCGCCGGTCTCAACGAGGACCTGCGGGCCGCGGAGCGCGCCCCGCAGGAACCGTGGAGCAACGACGACGCCTCCGTCTGAGGCGCCCCTGACGGTCCGTCGGGCTGCGCGTGCGCGGCGCTGCGCGGCGGGCGGCGCGCTCCGCAACGCAGCCCCTCACGGCGGTGCCGGTGGCGCCTCGCCCGGGGACTCGGGGCGTGCCGCCCCACACTGGCGGAGTAGCGCGCGCACCCGGTCCCTGGTCTCATCCGTCGCGTCAAGCGCGTCGACGCACTGCCAGTACTCCCGCTCGTCCTCCGTCGTGCAGGCGAGCGTGGCGAGGGCGGCGCCGGTCTCCGCCAGGAGCGCCAGCAGTTGCCGTAGGGCGGCCGTTGGATCCCGTACCCCGGTCAGCCGGGCCGCGCGTATCACGGGCGACCGGGCCCCCGGCGGTTGTGCCGCGTCCCGGGTGCGGCCGCCCGCCAGGAACAGCGCGCGGGCCGTGTCCCGTAACCCGGCGTCACCGCGCGCCGCGAGGCACCCGCCGATGGCCTGGGCCAGTGCCTGTGCCTGCCAGGCCTCGGCGATCGCCGTCGCCACATCCGCCGCCTGCGCGAGCGCCTGCCGCGTCGCCGTGATCAGTCGTGTCGCGTCCATCGTCATCTTCCCCTTCTCGATCCGGTTCGTGGACCGGCTGACACTCAGCGTGACGGCTGGTGCTCAACTCGAAAAGGGCAGCGCTGAATTCAGTGGACAACCAACCCGATGTGGATAACTCGCCCACCGGAACGAGTGAGTTACGGCTTGGGGAAACGTTCCTCGTTCCGGTCGATCTTCGCCGACAACGCCGCCAGCGGATCGATCCCCAACGACTCGCAGAACTGCAGCAGATACGCCAGCACGTCGGCGACCTCGTCCTCGACCCGGTGCGCGGTCTGCGCGTCGGCCATCACGCGCGCCGACTCCTCCGGCGTCAGCCACTGGAAGATCTCCAGCAGCTCCGCCGCCTCGACGCTGAGCGCCGCTGCCAGGTTCTTGGGCGTGTGGTAGGGCTCCCAGCGGCGCGCCGCCGCGAACTCGACCAACCGGCGCCGCAGTCCATGCAGTTCTTCACTCACCCCGCCAGGTCTACCGCATGTCCGCCGCGCACCCCCACCCCATCCGCACCGCGGCCCTACTCCCCGTCCCGGCGGGCCGCCACCGCGGACGCGCCGCGCCGCGTCTCGCCGCGCTGCTGCGGCACCCGCGCCCCGCCCTCGTCGGCGCGCCGCAGCCGGATCACGGACACCAGCTCGGCGCCCTCGAACGGGTCCGCGTCGTAGACCGTCCCCAGCAGCCGTACGTGCCCCCGGCGAGCGGCGCGCGCCGCCAAGGAGAGCAGTTCCGCCGTCTGGCGGCGGTCCAGACCGCTGTCCAGACCGTCGGCCAGCACCGTCATGGCGCGCAACGCGGGCGGCACCTCCGCGCTTTGGTCCATCTCCAGCACGCCGGGACCGGTCAGCAGCACCAAACCCAGTGCCAGGAAGCGCAGTTCGCTGTCGCCCAGCCGGTCAAGCGGTGTGGAGCCGAGCGGTCCGCGGTCCACGGCGGCCAGTACGCTGTCGCGGCCGTCCTGGCGGGCGGCGACCAGGCCGTCCACCTGCCCAGCGCAGGCCACCCGGGCGGCGCCGACCAGGGCGGCGTGCCGGGTGCGGCACTCGTCCTGGGTGCGGAACAGCACGGCGGAAAGGTTGTCGCACCCGCCGCGCAACAGCCCGTCGCCGAGGCGGGCGGGCTCCCGCATCCGCCACGGCTGCGGGTCGACCGCAAAGACCGCGCGCAGCGCGATCACCACCTGCTCGGCGGCGGCCAGCACCAGCCGCTGCCCGTCCGTCGTACCCGCGACGCGTAGCGGCAGCAGGGCCGTGGCCAGCCGGTCGTCGGGCAGCGGCGCACGGGTGACCTGGACCGCGCCCCCGGTGTGCCAGGCGGCCTGGACGGCGCGCCGGGCCGGATCCCTGAGCGCCGTCGCCAGCAGGGTCCGCCCCGCGCCGGTCAGCCGCTCACCGACCACACGGGGTTCCGGCTCGGTCTGCACCGCCACATCAAGTCGTACCTCCCCCGCCGGACCGTCCACCGTGCAGCCGATGCGGAAGCCGCGGCGGCGCTGGGTGTCCGGCCGGGTGCCCAGTGGCGCGCAGGCGGGCGCGCCACCGCGTACCACCCCGTCGAACGCGCCGCCCAGTTCCTCGCCCCCGGCCAGCCTGGCCAGCACGGCCAGCGCCTCCAGCGCGCTGGACTTCCCGCTGCCGCCGCCTCCCGCGAGCAACGTGAGTGGGCCGAGCGCGAAGCGCGCGCCGCGATGCGACTTGAAGGCGGCCAACCGCAGTTCGGTGATGGTGGGGCGAGGACTGCTCGGGTTCATGATCGGGAACGTAGACATTCCCCCGGCCGCCGAACCGTTCCACCCGGGGCGGGGTCCTCCGAACGGGTTACGGTGAGGCCGTGACGAGATATGTGGCCCTGCTGCGCGGCGTCAACCTCGGTTCGCGGAACCGGCTGGCGATGGGCACCCTGCGCGAAATGATCGGTGCCATGGGCGGGGGGAATGTCAGGACGCTGCTGCAGAGCGGCAACGCGGTTTTCGATCATGTTGAGGAAGATCCCACCCGGCTCGCCGCGGAGCTGGAATCGCGCATCGCCGCGGAGACCGGACTGACAGCGCCGTGTGTGATCCGTACCGGCGCGGATATCCAGCGGGTCGTCGAGCGCAATCCGTTCGCACAGGAGCTGGCGGGTGAGGTCGCCGGGGTGCGGATCGATCCCGCCCGGCTCGTGGTGACATTTCTTTCCGGCCCGCTCGACGCGTCAAAGCTCCCCGAACTGGACCCGGAACGGTACGCTCCGGACCAATTCCGGCATGGGGAGAGTGAGTTGTATGTGCATTGCCCGAACGGCATCAGTGACAGCCGTCTCGTCCGCGATCTCGCAACGGCCCGCCTCGGGGTGACCGGCACCTCCCGAAACTGGAACACGGTCACCAAAATCGCGGCGCTGACCAGCGGTTAGCTCCAGCACCACTTTTCCTCTCGGGAAGCCGAGTCCGGTTTCCCTTGGCCGCGCGTCAGTTATGGATCACACCCTCGCCACACGGATCCAAGATCCTCGCGTCACTCGGGTGCAACATCCGTGTCACACACGGGTACAACGTTGTTGTGGGCGCAACGTCCCACCTCTTCCGCCCTCTTCCCCCCACTCCTGAGGAGGCGCCCCGCCATGTTGCAGGGCATCGATGTCAGTTCCTACCAACCCAGCGATTACTCCACCACCGGGCTTTCCTTCGTCTTCATCAAGATCACCGAAGGTCTGGGCTATGTGAATCCCAAGTGGGTGGCCCAACGCACCACCGCGCGCCATGCCGGACTGGTCACCGGCTTCTACCACTATCCGCACATCGCCAACTCCCCGACGGCGGAAGCCGATCACTTCCTCGCCCAGATCAACCTGGTGGCGGGCGACATCCTCTGCCTCGACTGGGAGTGGTACGGGCAGAACGTCTCGGACCAGCAGGCTCGCGCGTACAAGGACGCCTGGGTCGCCCACGTCCGCGCCAAGGCGAAGGGCCACCGCGTCGTCGTCTACGCGAGCCGGACCAACTGGCTTACCGTGGACGCCGATTCCAACTGCGGCGACGGCCTGTGGATCGCCGACTACACCAACGCCGGGCACCCGCGCATCAAGCACCCCTGGACCTTCCACCAGTACACCAGCACCCCGCTGGACAAGGACGTGGCCAACTTCTCCAGCGTCGCCGCGCTACGTTCCTGGGCGGGTGCGCCTCACCACATGACGACGCAGGCCGAGACCGAGGCCCCGGCGTCCGAGGCGTCTTCAGGCTGAGGTCCCGCGGCGCGACCGAGGCGCTGCGGCGCCCTGGTCGTCTCCCAGGTCTTCGGGAGACCGCTCGGCGAGAAGCGTGACGAAGGCCGAGGCGACCCGGGCGACGGCGGGGTCGTCGTCGCGAGCCAGTTGGCGCAGGACGTCCTGCACGGAGGTCCCCGGCAGCTCGATCAGCGCCTGGGTCAGACGTATCCGCGTCGCGGAGTCCGCGGTGGGCGCGGCGAGTTCGTCGACCAGTGCGGTCATGATCCGGTCCGCGCACCCGGGGTCCTGGGACAGCGTTCCCAGGACCTCAGCCGCTTCGACGTCGTTGCGACCCTCGACCACCATGCCGACGAGCGTCGGAACGGTCCCGGTCACGCCACGCCTGCCCAACGCCAGAGCGGCGTACCTGCGCACCGTCGGGTCCGAGTCCCCGAGCGCGTCCGCAAGCACCGCGGACACACCGGGGGCCTCGGCCATCTCGGCGATCGCCAGCACCGCGCGTCGCCGAATGCCGACGTCCTCCGAGTGCGCGCCGGCAGCCAGCGCCGCCACGCCGTCGCCGCCCGATCGGGCGAGCGCCCAGCGCAGGGCACCAGCGACGTTGGGGTCGGATTCGGCCAGGACCGCCCCGGCCAGCAACTCGGCGGGAACCGACACGCCCTTCGGCTGGGCCAGGACGGCCTGCTGCCTGCGCGCGGCACTGGTCGAGTTGAGCCCCTGCATGAGCTCGACGATGCGCAGGACGTCCTGCCAGCCGGTTGGCGCCGACGCGTCGACCGCGCGGAGCCGCTCCAGTAGCTCCTGTTCCCGCTCCAAGCGGTCTTCCGTCCACCGGATGAGGTCGCTGACCAGGGCGGACGGCGTGAAGGCAGGGTCCTGCAGCGCGCGCCCGATCTGCTTGAGCGAGAGCCCGAGGGACCGCAGGCTCTCCACATGGAAGATCTTGCGGACGTCCTCGATGGAGTACTCGCGGTAGCCGCCGACGGTGCGCCCCGTCGGCCGCACCAGCCCGAGGGCGTCGTAGTGCCGGAGCATCCGGGTGCTCACCCCCGAGTGGCGAGCCACATCGCCGATCAGCATTCCGCGCTCTGCGTAGCGGCCTTGACAGCCTTCGCGGCCTTGGCAGCCTCCGTCGACCCGGGCGTCTCCGCAGGCTCGGCGGTCTCCATGGCGTCGGCGGTCTCCATGGTCTCAACGGCGCCCGGCGCAGCCGCAGCGGCGGCAGCGGCCCGTTCCGGGCCAAGTGCGAGGACTCGCTTCGCCTCCTCGACAGCCGCGTCGAAGCCGGTCTGCGGGTTCTGCCGGAGCAGTTCGGTGGCACTGGCGTGCGTGGCCACCGCCGGGTCGGGGTGCGCCGCGGCCTTCTCCAGGACGGGCTTGGTCACGTCTCCGAGGTCGACGAGGGCCCGGCTCAGGCTCAGCTGTACATCGCGGTCGCCGCGGCCAAGCTGCGTGACCAGTTCGTCGACCAGGTCCTCCTTCTCGTCCTCGGGCACGAGGACGACCGCGACGCGCCACGCGGCCCGCGCGACCTCGTCGTCAGCGTCGCGCAGCATGGAGGGGGTGATCCAGGCCCACGCGCTCCTGTCGCCGATCTTGGAGAGCGTGTGCAACGCCTGGCTGCGGGCCTGAGTGCGCTCAGAGGCGAGTTCCCGGCGAATCCGGGGCAGGGTGATCTCCGGCGAGAGGCGGGTCAGCGCCCAGGACAGCATGTCCCGCACGAAGAAGTCCGGCTCGACCGCGCACCGCTCGACGAGCGTCTCCAGGAAGCCGGGGTCGGGGGTCGAGCCGACCGCCAGGGCCGCCT
This sequence comes from Streptantibioticus rubrisoli, assembly GCF_024436055.1. Taxonomy (GTDB): domain Bacteria; phylum Actinomycetota; class Actinomycetes; order Streptomycetales; family Streptomycetaceae; genus Streptantibioticus_A; species Streptantibioticus_A rubrisoli. The sequence goes on from NZ_JANFNH010000050.1 coordinate 51,827, forward strand.
GGAGACGGACCGACGAGTCCTCGGCGCTCAGGGCGTCGGCTACGCGGGCGTTCTGCGGGGTTCCGTTTGTCGGGTTGATCGAAACCACCTCCTGCACCCAGGGGACACCTTGTCACGATGTCAAGGTCAACCCGCGACCGGGGTCGCACTGCTGCGGGAACGCCGACCTCCGGGCGCGGTGCGGGCGACCTGGCACCGCGAGACACCCGGCGGCGAAGTGCGGGGCACTTCCAACTCGGCGGCGCCTGGCTCCTACCGCCCTGCACATCGGCCGGTGCGGCGCGGTGCGTCACATGCGGTTGGCGGGTCGTCGGATGCCGGATGGGGCTCGGCTGACGCCACGTCAGGCCGAACTCTACGGGCGGAGGCTGCGACCACACCCCGGCCACCGTGCCGCTGCGGCGACAGCCGCACCCGGCTGCCCGGCTGGATCACCCACCAGTCCATTCATCCTCACCGCACCCCACCACGGCACGAGTTCGAGCGAACACGCCCAGCCCGCAACCGGCTGACCGCAGCCCGCCCAGTGCCGAACGCACACTTCGGCGGCGGCCTGGGGATGGACCGCGCCCCGCAACAAGGTGCGCGCCGACTGACGCGGTGCACGCTGGCCGCATGAGCACGTACGGAGTGCCCCGACCGTGTCTGGTCGTTGCCGTGGGCGACGATGCGGGGCGCTGGCAAACCGGTACGGGGCAGAGCCCGTCTCAGACTCAGAGACTCGGGCGCCGCCGGGCGACGAGGACGGCGATGTCGTCGTCGAGCTGACCACCGCTGTAGGCGATCAGGTCGCGATGGAGATGGTCGAGGAGCTGGTGGGGCGCCTCGCCGCTCCATGAGCGGACGCGTTCGGCGAGGGGATAGAAGGCGCCGGAGCGGTCGCGGGTCTCCGTGACCCCGTCGGTGTACAGCAGGAGCTGGTCTCCGGGATGGAAGGGAGCGAGGTCGACGTGGTACCCGTCGCTCACCAGCATGCCCAGGTTGAGCGGCGGCGAGGGAGCGGCGGGCTGAAGCTCCCGGACCGTGCCGCGGTGCAGCAGCATCGGGGGCGGGTGGCCGCAGGTGACGGTCCGCACGACCGGCTCATCGTCCGGGATCTCGGCAAGGAGAGCGGTGATGAATCGTTCAGCGGTCTCCGAGCCCGGGACCTCCGGGTACTGGGAGGAGTGGCGGCGCATGCTCGTGTCCAGGCGGCGCGCGAGGTGGGGCAGGTCGGGCGCGTCGTGGGCGGCCTCGCGGAAGGCGCTGAGCAGCGTCGCCGCCGCCTGGATCGCGAGCAGGCCCTTGCCGCGTACGTCGCCGATGAGCAGCCGTACGCCGTGCGGGGTGCGTATCGCCTCGTACAGGTCGCCGCCGATCCGGGCTTCCGCCGCGGCGGCCAGGTACAGGCTTTCGAGCGTGACGTGCCCGAGGTGTCGCGGTATCGGATGCAGCACCGCCAGCTGGGCGGTCTCGGCCACTGAGCGGACCTGAACCAGCTGACGGGCGCGTCGGCCGAGCAGACAGTTGAAGAAGACGGCGAATGCCGCGATCGCCACGAGGCTGGCCAGCTCGGAGTAGGCGGTCGCATCCCCCAGCGCATCGAAGTCCACCATCAGGCCGACATAGATGGCGCACGCACCCACTCCGATGAGCGCGGTCCCCCACAGGGGCAGCAGCGCGGCCGCAGAAATCATGGCCGTGGCGAGGAAGGCGTCCGGCCTGACATTGCGGGGTGTGAGGAGGCCGATGATCAGGCCGATGAACAACAGCAGAGCAGGCAGCGCGGGCAGCAACCTGCCCCGCGCACCGGGCCTGTGCGTGACTGCGCCTTCCTCACGAGACCTCGTCACCGTGCCGCTCCCCAAGGTCGCAAAGGTCGCACAGGGCGAACGGCGGCCCAGGCCGGGAAACCAGGCCGTCGGCCGGTTTGGGTAATTTTATCGCCATTCGCCTGTTACCAACGAACAACCCGGTGAGCAGGGGTGACGCGCAGATGCCACCAGGTCACCACGCCGCTTGGTGACGAATTCGATGGAGTGGGTACGCAGAGCGTCACCGGGGGACGCGGGTCGGGGCGTCAGTTGACGCAGGGGATGCCGCCCTCCTTCACCGAGTCGCCCGCGAAGGCGCTGTCCGGCGGCGCCGACGCGGCGCTCGCCGGGGACGCGGACTGAGCCGTGCTGGAGGAACCGCCCGAGGC
>NZ_JANFNH010000051.1 GCF_024436055.1 Streptantibioticus rubrisoli
CCTGAGGGCTACGCCACCGGGCTGGCGTCAGCTCCGTTCGCGCCAGCGGTTGGTGATGGGGAGGCGCCGGTCCTTGCCGAAGCCCTTCGCCGTGATCTTCGTGCCCGGCGGGTACTGCCGCCGCTTGTACTCGGCCGTGTCGACCAGCCGGACGATCCGCTCCACCAGCGCCTCGTCGAAGCCCGCGGCCACGATCTGCGCGCGGCCCTGGTCCTGCTCCACATAGCGGTCCAGGACGCGGTCCAGCACCTCGTAGTCGGGCAGCGAGTCGGTGTCGACCTGACCCGGCCGCAGCTCCGCGCTCGGCGGCTTGGCGATGGAGTTCTCCGGGATCGGCGGGACCTGACCGCGCTCGACGGCGGCCGCGTTCCGCCACCTCGCCAGCTCCCAGACCTTGGTCTTGAAGACATCCTTGATCGGCGCGAAGCCGCCCACCGCGTCCCCGTAGAGGGTCGAATACCCGCACGCCAGCTCGGACTTGTTGCCCGGCGCCAGCACCAGGTGGCCCTCCTGGTTGGAGATCCCCATCAGCGTCGTACCGCGCAGCCGCGCCTGCAGGTTCTCCTCGGCGAGCCCCGACAACCGCAGCGAGCCCATGTAGGCGTCGAACATCGGGCCGATCGGCACGGTGCGGAAGTTCAGCCCGGTGCGCCGCGCCAACTCGGCCGCGTCGCCCTTGGAGTGCTCCGAGGAGTAGCGGGACGGCATCGACACGCCGTACACATGCTGGGCGCCGATCGCATCACAGGCGATGGCCGCCACCAGCGCCGAGTCGATACCGCCGGAGAGCCCGATCAGTACGCTGCGGAACCCGTTCTTCGCCAGATACGCGCGCAGCCCCACGACCAGTGCCGTGTAGATCTCCTCGTCGTCGCCCAGCCGCGGCGCCTGCTCGCCGGGCACCTGCGGCTCGTACGGAGCCAGCGGCTCCGCCGAGATCGTCCGGTGGTCGATGACCAGACCGTCGTCCGCCGTGCCGGACGGAACCGCACCGGCGGCGGGCAGCTCCAGGTCGACCAGTACACAGCCCTCCTCGAACTGCGGCGCGCGGGTGATGACCTCACCCTCCGCCGACACCACGATCGAGTCGCCGTCGAAGACCAGCTCGTCCTGCCCGCCGGTCATCGCGAGGTACGCCAGCGTGCATCCCGCCTCCTGGGCGCGCTTGCGCACCAGGTCGAGCCGGGTGTCGTCCTTGGCGACCTCGTACGGCGAGGCGTTGATGGACAGCAGCAGCCCCGCCCCGGCGGTGCGGGTGGCGGGCACCCGGCCGCCGTCCTGCCACAGGTCCTCGCAGATCGCCAGCGCCACGTCGATGCCGCGCACCCGGACCATCGGCAGCGTGTTGCCCGGCACGAAGTAGCGGAACTCGTCGAACACGCCGTAGTTGGGCAGGTGGTGCTTGGCGAACGACAGCACCACACCACCGCGGTGCAGCACCGCCGCCGCGTTCTGCGGCGACCCGGCGGGCAGACCGTACCGCGGTTGCTCAACCTGCTCGCCGCGGTCCAGGTAGCCGACCACCACCGGCACCTCGCCGAGCCCCTCGGCGGCGAGCCGCGCCGCCAGCGCGGTCAGCGCGGAGCGCGACGCCTCGACGAAGGACGAGCGCAGCGCGAGGTCCTCGACCGGGTACCCGGTGAGCGCCATCTCGGGGAAGGCGACCAGATGCGCCCCCTGATCAGCCGCGTGCCGGGTCCAGCGCACGATCGTGTCGGCGTTGCCGGAGATGTCGCCGACGCAGGCGTCGATCTGATTGAGGGCGAGACGAAGTTGAGGCACGGCCCCAGCGTAATCGTCTGTTCGACGCTATGGGGCCCGCGGGGTGCGTCTGCTGGCTCACACCCCGCGGGCCGGGCCCGCTACCGCCGGTAGCCCAGCAGCGTCATCATGCCGCTCTCCGCGTGGTAGACGTTGTGGCAGTGGACCATCCACAGCCCCGGATTGTCCGCGTCGAAGTCGACGTCCAGGGTCCGCCGCGGCAGCACTATGGCGGTGTCCTTGCGCGGGCCGCCGTTCGGCAGGGCGAAGGCGTGTCCGTGCAGATGGACCGGATGCCACATCGCCGTGTCGTTGCGGAACGACAGCCGCACCCGGTCACCGGAGCGCAGCGCGATCCGTCGCGCCGGGTCGTACTTCTCGCCGTTGAAGCCCCAGTCGTACCCCGCCATGCCGCCGGTCAGCCGGAGCGGGACGGTGGTGTCCGGCCGCCTGGCGGGCAGTGCCACCGAGGGCGCGGCTCGCAACCGGCCGGCGGTCAGCGGGGGCCGAGCCAGTTCCGCCGGGCGCACGTCCTTGCCCGGGGCCTCGCCCGTGGCGGTACGCAGCACCGCGCGGGCCACCGCGTTCTTCCCCTCCGCCAGCGCGACCAGCGGGTACGCGCCGTCGCCCGCGGTGACCAGCACGTCGTACCGCTCGCCCATGCCCAGCAGCAGCGAGTCCGCCGCGGTGTGCGCGACCGGCAGGCCGTCGGCGTGGGTGACGGTCATACGGTGGCCGCCGAGGGCGACGCGGAAGGCGGTGTCGCCGCCCGCGTTGATGATCCGGACGCGCAGCCGCTCGCCGGGCTTGGCGGTGAAGGTCTGGGGATCGTCCGCGGTACGGCCGTTGACCAGGTAGTACGGGTAGGCCACATCGCCCGCGTCGCCGCCGAGCAGACCGCTCGCCGCGCCCATCAGCATGCGGCTCGGGCCGCGCGTGGCGGTCCCCATAGCGCCCATGCCGGGCATGTCTGTCATATCGGGTGCACCGCTCATGTCGGGCGTACCGCCGTCACTGCCGGAGTCGCCGTGCCTGGCGGAGCCGCGCCCTCCGGGTGCCCCCGATGGCATCCCGGCGGACAACTCACTGAGCACGGCATCCGGAGTGGAACCATCCACTCCGTCCAGCCAGTCGTCCAGTACGACCACCCATTCCCGGTCGTACCGGAGCGGCTCCTTCGGGTCCTCGACGATCAGCGGTGCGTACAGGCCCCGGTCCTGCTGTACGCCGGTGTGCGGGTGCAGCCAGTAGGTGCCCGGGTGCGGCACGGTGAAGCGGTAGGTGAACTGGGCGCCCGGCGCGATCGCGCGCTGGGTGACATCGGGGACGCCGTCCATGTCGTTGCGCAGCGTCAGGCCGTGCCAGTGCGCCGTTGTCGGCTCGGGGAGGTGGTTGACCAGTACGGCCTCAAGGGTGTCGCCAGCGGTGACGCGGAGCTCGCGGCCGGGCAGTCGGCCGTCGTAGCTCCAGCTGCGGACCTTCGGACCGCCCAGGTCAAGCGTCGACTCGGTTGCGGTGAGCCGGACTTGGCGCAGCGGCCCGCTGCCGCGCCGCCGCTCGGCGGCGGTGACCTCCGGCCCACCGGGGGAGACGAAGGGGCCGGTCGACGATCCGGGTCGCGCCGGTCCGGAGGACGAGCAGGCGGCGAGCAGTCCGGTTCCGGCCAGGCCGAGTCCCGCGCCGAGCACGGCGCGGCGGGTGTGAGTACGCATCGGGAAGGCAACTCGTGGTGTCGGTGGATGGTCGTGCATACGGGCGGTGGCGTGCGGCCGCGCGGGAGCGGCCGATGGCGGGGCCTATATGCGTGACACCGACAGTTGGGTGAGCGACAGCGGTATCCGTGGCGGCGACACCGGGGCGTGACGTGCGCGCAGCACGGCGAGGACGGCGGCGGCACGGGTCCCGGACCGGCTCAGCGCCAGTCCGAGGGCGGCAAGCAACGCGGCTCCCCAGGCACCCAGCACGGCCAGGCAGACGGACAACGGGTCCATGGAATGCGCGGGTTGACGGTGCGCACCGCCTCCGGCGGTGGACGCGTGGGTGGACGCGGTGGCAGGCGCCGGCGCGGCGGCGGGCGCGGCGGGTGGGGTGAGTGGGGGTGCGGCGGTGGGCGGGGGTGCGGGGTGCGCGAGGTGGGCATGGAACGCGGCCGATGCCGTCGCCGGGCGGGTGTTGGGCGCCAGGCGCTCGTGGGCCGCGCCTGGGCGCTCCGCTGGAAGTGCGGCGATGGGCATAGCGCCCCGAAGGGGCGCGGGGAACTGCGCGACCAGCCACAACGACGCCGCAGACGATCGACGGCAACCGCAGCGGACTGCGCCCGACCTGCCCAGCGGCGATCCCGGATGCGCGTGGGCCGCGCCCGCGCCCGCCTCCGCGCCCGCGCCCGCCTCCGCGCCCGCCGTCGCGGACATCCCCGGCCCCTCGGGCATCGCAGGATGCCCGAGGGTGTGCATGGTGAAGATCCCGAACAACAGGGCGGCGATCAGCAGCAGTCGGCGGACCATCGCACACCCCCCTGGTGTCTCCTGCGCAACTCCTGCCACGCGCCCAGCACCTTCGACAAAGAACCCTACACACCGCCACTGACAACGCCTCATCCCCGCGGTGCGCCCCCCGCGCCACCGTCCGACGATGGAGCCAGAGCGCGACGAAACGGATCCCCATGGCGCCATCCCCGCACCCCCGTCGGCGGCCGGGCCGCGACCGTCCTGCCCCGCCCCTGGCCGCCACCGCGCCGGACCCGCGGCCGCCGCCCCGCTGCGCACCGCCCCGGAACGGATCCCGCGCCGCCCGCCAGACCGCCGCACTAGTCGCGGCCGCCCTTCCCCCTGGCCTCAAGGGCAAGGCAGACGCCCCCTGCGCGCACCCGGTAACGCACGCGGCCAGCAGGACCGCCGCCCGCACCGCGCCGGTGACGCCCACCCACCCGGCACGCCGGTACGGCTGGTGGCCCCGGCCGTGCACCACCGGCCCGCCGTCGCCCCGCGCCGAACTGGCCGCCCCCGCATGGGTGTTGGGTGCCACCGCCGCCTCCCAGAACGCGCCCGGCACACGGTCGCCGGGGGCGGCGCAGCGCCCCCAGGCCACGCTGACCGCCGTCTGGACCCGCACACCGGCCGCCTCCCTCGCTCGCCCCCCGACGCCCCCGCCGCCATGACCGCTCGCGCACACCCCGCGCCGGGCGCCGCGCCGCCCGGCCGGATCCTGCGCGTCGGCGGTGTGCCGCTGCACGTGCTGCGCGAGGGCGCGGGACCGGTGTGCGTGCTCAGCGGTGGGCTGGGGCTGAGCTGGTTCGACTGGGACTCGGTGATCCCGTTGCTCACCCCGTACCGCACGGTGGTGCGGTTCGACCGGCCCGGCTACGGGTTCAGCGCCCCGCCGGTCACGGCGCCCACCGCCACCGCCGAGGCGGAACGGATCCGCCAGGTGCTGGACGCGCTCGGGCTGCCCGGACCGTGCACCGTCGTCGGGCACGCACTGGCCGGTTTCCACGCCGAGGCGTTCGCCCGGCTCTACCCCGAGCGCACCGCCGCCCTGCTGCTGGTGGACGCCAGCGTCGAGGAGGCGCCCCGGCCGCCCATGGCCAGCGGGCCGCGCACCGCCGCCGCCTGGGCGCTGGCCAGCGTGCTGACCGCCGCCGCCGTACCGTACGCCCTCGGGCCGACCGGCCGCCGACTGCTGTGGACCGCCACCACCCTGGACGGCCGCGACCCGGCCCCCGCGGCACTGGTCCGGCGCACCTACCGCACCGGGCGGATGCTGCGCGCCACCTTGCTGGAGAACATCCGCTACCAGGACATGGCGGCCGAGATCCTCGAGCTGCGCACCCGTCGTCCGCTTCCCGCGGTGCCGGTGACCGTGCTGGCCGCGTACGACGGCAGTGGCTCGCGCCGGGCGCTGTACTGGCTGCGGCGGCAGCTCGGGCTGGCCAACGCGCTGGGCGCCCGGTTCAAGATCGTCACCCCCGCAGGGCACCTGATCATGATCGACCGTCCGCGGGCGGTGGCGTCCGCGCTGCTCGACCTGGGAACTCCACTGGGGAGGGCGCGTACCTGAAGTGCGGTTGTGTGTTCCACAATGGCGGTGAGGGCGTGACGCTCGGTGTAACGCGTCGGAAACCCTTCTTGGTGATACTGGTGTGCCCTGGGCAGCGCTCCGCTACAGTGCGCCGATCCCGGCGAGCAAGCCGTCTGACCTGCCCGTCCGACCTGCGAGGATAGAGCCCATGGATAAGCAGCAGGAGTTCGTGCTCCGCACGCTGGAGGAGCGCGACATCCGGTTCGTCCGGCTGTGGTTCACCGATGTGCTGGGCTTCCTGAAGTCCGTCGCGGTGGCGCCGGCCGAGCTTGAGCAGGCGTTTGACGAGGGCATCGGATTCGACGGCTCCGCGATCGAGGGCTTCGCCCGGGTCTACGAGTCCGACATGCTGGCCAAGCCCGATCCGGGGACCTTCCAGATCCTGCCGTGGCGCGCCGAGTCGCCCGGCACGGCCCGGATGTTCTGCGACATCCTGATGCCGGACGGCTCCCCGTCGTACGCGGACCCGCGCTACGTCCTCAAGCGCACCCTGTCCAAGACCTCCGACCTCGGGTTCACCTTCTACACCCACCCCGAGATCGAGTTCTTCCTGCTCAAGGACAAGCCGTCGGACGGCACCCCGCCCACCCCCGCCGACTCCTCCGGCTACTTCGACCACACCCCGCAGCACGTCGGGCAGGACTTCCGGCGACAGGCCATCACGATGCTGGAGTCCATGGGCATCTCGGTGGAGTTCTCCCACCACGAGGGCGCGCCCGGCCAGCAGGAGATCGACCTGCGGTACGCGGACGCGCTGTCCACGGCGGACAACATCATGACGTTCCGCCTGGTGATGAAGCAGGTCGCGCTGGAGCAGGGCGTGCAGGCCACCTTCATGCCCAAGCCTTTCTCGGAGTACCCCGGTTCGGGGATGCACACGCACCTGTCGCTCTTCGAGGGCGACCGCAACGCCTTCCACGAGTCCGGCGCCGAGTACCAACTGTCCAAGGTGGGCCGCTCGTTCATCGCCGGACTGCTGCACCACGCCGGTGAGATCTCCGCGGTCACCAACCAGTGGGTCAACTCCTACAAGCGCATCTGGGGCGGCTCCCAGCGCACCGCGGGCGCGGGCGGCGAGGCCCCCTCGTACATCTGCTGGGGCCACAACAACCGCTCCGCGCTGATCCGGGTCCCGATGTACAAGCCCGGCAAGACCGTCTCCACCCGGATCGAGGTCCGCTCCATCGACTCCGGCGCCAACCCCTACCTGGCCTACGCGGTACTGCTCGCCGCCGGCCTGAAGGGAATCGAGGAGGGCTACGAACTCCCCGCCGGCGCCGACGACGACGTCTGGGCCCTCTCCGACGCCGAACGCCGCGCCCTGGGCATCGAACCCCTCCCACAGAACCTCGGCGAAGCCATCACCTTGATGGAACGCAGCGAACTCGTCGCCGAGACGCTAGGGGAGCACGTCTTCGACTTCTTCCTCCGCAACAAGCGCCAGGAGTGGGAGGAGTACCGCTCCCAGGTCACCCCGTTCGAGCTCCGCAAGAGCCTGCCGGTGCTGTAGGCGCAGGTCAGCGCGGCTATCCGGCCGTACCGGCCATCCGGGCCAGCGGAGTCCATCCGCTGGCCCGGATGCGTCTCAGCCTCCCTGGGCCGTCTGTGGGCCGTCCGGCGCGGAAGCCAGTGGTTCTCGTCCGAGCCGAGATCGTCCGCGAGTTCCTCTGCACGGGCCAACAGACGGGTCGCACTCGGCCGATCCTGGTGGCGCGCTGCCGCAACTGCGGCGCGCAGGTGGATCTCGTCGTGCGCGCGGCCCGGCCGTCCGCCGGGCCGACGCTCCTGTCTTCGCCCCGCTCCGTCCCGGCCGCCGTCCGTGCCGCGCGCGACGAACGGCAACAGTCATCCTGTGCGCTGACCTCACGACCAGGACTGCCTCAGTCTGCGTGGAAGAATCACGCGCACGTCGACCGCGAGGGAGTGTCGTGAAGGACGTAACAGAGTTGATCAAGGCCCTCACCGGATTAGCCTGGCCGCTAATGGCAGGCGTGGTGATCTGGCGACTCTTTCCCATGGTTAAAGAAATCGCTCGATCCAGGGGATTTACAATCAAGGTCGGCGAGGCCGAGGTTACAGTTCAAGAATATTCAGAGAAGCTTATCCAGGCTACGGCTGACATTCAAGGTAGGCTCGCATCCGTAAGTGCAGCACAAGCAGAGCCTGGCGGATCGCGGCAGCCTCAAGCGCGGACGCTGGAGAGGGCTCTCTGGGTTGACGACTATCCGGAGAACAACGTCACAGAGGTAGCCCAATTGCGAGCACTCGGCGTTGAGGTCAGGCTGGCTACGGCTACCGACGAGGGCCTTCGAATCCTTTCCCGTGCAGCCCCTGAATTCGACGTCGTAATTTCAGACATGGGCCGAAAAGAGTCAGGGCGCAATAACGGTGATGCCGGGCTTGATCTAATCCGAGAAATTCGCGCCCGAGGTGAGGCAATTCCCATCTTCATCTATGCGGGTCCACGTACAACTTCTCGGCGGAGGGAAATCCTTGAAGCTGGCGGAGATGGTGTAACCGCCTCTCCGACAGAGCTGTTCGAGTTGCTGCGCGGCGTCGGGGAGTTCCCGGCCCAGCAGAGCTGATCAATCAGGTACGCCGCGCGTGCTGGTGGCCGGTGAGGCGTGCATCGCCCCTTCGGGCCGATACCGGCAATGCCGCGCCTGGCTGGCACCCGCGCCGTGACAGCACGGTGTGCCTGTGCACCGCCGTACCCGCGCTGTGGCGCCGCCGTTTGGCGCTTCGCGCCGCGCGGAGACAGAGCGGGGGCTCCTCCGGACCCCGCCCCGCTTACAGGGCCTTCGTGGTTGCTGACTTGCCCGGCCACGGCAGTCCACGAAGGCCCCAGCCCCTACGTGCGGAGGCAAGTGGCTGACATCCACGGGTGACATCAACGAGGGCGGACGTAGGCGCATCCCGGCGGTTCACCACGGAACCGCCAACGCCAGCCAACCACCGGCGCGCAGGGCAGCAGCGGCCACCGGATCGAACTTGTAAAGTGGGGGTCAGCCTCCCTGTCGACCGTTATGGTGCGATCATGACGCGACCGCCAGAGCATCCAGCGAACAGAGTCGACAGCAGGGAGGCTCTGGTGGAGCACATCCTTAGCCTGCGTGCAGATCTGCTTGAGCGAGGCGACAAGTGGGAGAACCCCACCCTGGAGCGCTACCTGGAGGCACTAGCGTCGTGGCTCGCGGTCTCGCCTAACTGGTACCGAAACTTCGGCCAGGAGATGCCAACCGGCGGCGACTGGACCCTCTTCGCTCGCGCGCTGAGCGCGGCGGTCGTGTACGAGTGACGACTAGAGGCGCGGACGAGGTGGGGATGGAGGGGCGTGCTAGATCCGTGCCAGAAGGGGCGGTCAACCACGGTCAGTGAGGGCGCATCACGGGGCAGGCGTTGCCTCATCGGCCACAAGGTTCGGCGCCCTTGATGCCCAGCGAAGTCGTCCCGCAACCGACCGCCAGGCTTACAAAGCAGACCTCAGCATCTCTATGCGGCTGGTGTCAGAAGAGGCTTGTCTGCACCGGTTCCGTCAACACCTCCGCAGGCGGATAGAAGAGCCCAAGCAGCATGAACGTCTTGGGGTGGGCCGCGATGTTGCCGACGAAGAAGTGGACGGCCCGTTTCGCGTCGAGCATGGTGCCGAACCAGCGTTCGCGGAGCTTGGCTTGGAGCTGTGTGGCGGGGTAGCGGCGTTCGAAGTTGCGGTAGGACTGACCGGCCTCCCAGTCCTTCAACGCCATGTCGTGTCCCGTGCACTCCTTGTCCGAGCAGCGGAATCGGTACCGGAACTCGTATGGCACCCACTCCAGGGGAGCGCGGTCCTGGTCAATGACGTCCACTTGGTTGGCGATGCCGATCTGAGCATCGGTCCACGGGTCAGCGGGCTTGAGCCGGAAGTCGCTGATCTCTGCGGGGCGGAAGACGCCCAAGGACGTGCCGTTACGCTCCTGAGCTCTCTTGATGGCGCACAGAGAAGGGTCGATGAGCGGCTGTATGTGCTCCAGTCGGCGCCTCCAGCCGTCCGAAGAGGGTAAGTGGTCCACGACCTTGAGAGTGTTCAGGTTCGGGCGCAGACTCTCCGGCCGTCGGTCCGCGTCGTGTCGACGTACGTCGACCTCTATGACCGCGTACTTCTTGAACTGACTGTCGTGCTCCATGAGGCGGTACGGCACCGGGAAGATCCGGACGTGCTGCGGGGCGTCCTGGTCGAGGCGGACGCCAGCCACGCAGCTAGTTTCTCTGTACTTCTTCGAGAGCTCGGGATAGGTCTTCACCGTGATCAGGATCCGTGCCCGCTGCCATGGCTGAGTCATGCCTGCCCTCCCCGTGCGCCCCCAAGTCTGAGGACTGATTGCACGGCAGGCATAGAAAGCAGCGCAAGGGCGCATCAGCGGCGCGGAGTTGCTCAGGGCAAGTTGGCCACCGGCACGTCGGCGCGTTCCCGCACGGCTTCCAATACGACCTGACGGTGACAACGGTCTTCGTCCTGCTCGAAACAGAGCACCGCGACCCGTGAACGCTGGGCGAGCTCGACGAGCTCGTCCAGTTGCGTGTTGGCCTCAGCGGACTGAAGGACGCGTCGGAAGCCGGACCGTCCCTCGGCGAGGCGCCCCTCCCAAAACGGCGCGCGGTTGTCCTTGGGGTTACCGAGCTCGCGCAGGTGGCGATACGCGATGCCGACATCGGCCAGGGCGACGCTGAGTCGCGTCTTGCTGAACCCCGGCTTCCTGCTGATGGGAGTGAGGCGGACATCGACGACCGCTTGGACTTCTGCCTCCACCAGGGCGGCAACGAAGGACTCGATCGTCCTGCCCTCGTATCCGGTTGACCACAGGCCAGGAAGCATCCGCGTTGCCGCGTACAGCTCGTCGAGGGTTGTGCCGAGAGCTTCGGCTAGTGCACCGACGGTGAAGAAGCCGGGCTGTACCGGTCCCTCGCTCTCCAGTCGGACAAGTGTCCGTGTGTGGATGTTGGCTTCCTTGGCCAGGCGTTCTCGCGTCCAGCCGCGTTCTTCCCGAAGTGCTCGAATCCGCCGGGCGAGAAGCTGTGCTCTGGCCTGCTCGGTAGGGTCTGCTGGAGGTCGACCTGCCATGGGCTTGATCCTAACTTCCATTTAAATGGAAGTTCCAGTGCGTGAGCTTGCGGCGGCGGAAGTGGCGATCTCTGTGCCCTCTGGACCGGCTGCGGGCCAAGGCACCGTCGTGCTGGCCCGGCGAGTCTGACAGGCCTCTTACAGGCGGCGCAGAACCTGTGCCTCCACCCGCTCGACGAGCGTACGCCCGTATGCGTGCACGAGGGAGAGATGGAAGAGGGACGGTGCCAACGGTGCCCAGCGGTGGATGCGGTTGGTCCGCAGCATGTACTTGACCACCGTTGCTGGCCGGAAGGGAACGTAGTCGATGGTGTGGTGCTCCCAGCGATCGGCGACACCCCGGCTCATTCGGGCTTGAAGGCCCGCGCTCGAGAGGTCCTTCAGCCTGGCGTGGAAGTGACCGCTCCAGTGGCGTTTGTCCACGTCCAGGACGAAGGCCAGGAGATCGAGGGAGTATTCGTGGGGCTCCAGGGACAGTTCCTCCCGCATCCCGCGACGGGCCACCGCGTGCAGGTCAGGTGCGCTCCTGCCCGAAGAGTCGATGTGCCTCGAAAGACCCTCGTTCATGGAGGAGTTCCAGACACCCGGTGCCATGCGCACCTGGTTGCTGCGCTGGCTCACGACGAGCATGTCGTCTGCGGTGACCACAGCGACGTTGACGGCGAGGCTGCACTGGAGGAAAGACGGAGCCGCCAGGGGGTCATCGGGATCGAGATAGCGGGTCCGGGGCGTGGTGCCGTCGGAGAGCCTGCGGTCCAGTTGCTGAGCGGCGAGGAACGTGTAGTAGTCAGTAGGGCGCAGCCTCAGATGGATCTCGGGCGTCTCGTCGAGAGGGGTACGGGAGATGTCGAATGACTCGACGGCGTAGCGCGGGCCGTTCCACAGCGGCGTGCGCCCCTCCGCCCGCAGTCGCTCGCCCTCTTCGACGATTTCGTCCCGCCAGTCGGCCATGTCCGGTGGCAGAACTGCCTCATCGTCGAGCACCTGGATGTCGATGGCTTCTGGAGGCAGCGGAGACGTCCCGTCGCCCTCGACGATCAGTGCGGAAGTCCGCAGAGGCCCTAGAGAGAACGTCTGCCAGGCGGGCCCCGACTCCTCCTGCCGCCGCATGGTGCGAATCGCGGTCGTGGAGCGCTTTCGCAGCCGGTACCAGGCGTCCTGCAGCGGCTGCTGGAACAGCACGGCGCAGACCATGCCGAGCACGGCGCCCACCACTCCGTTGGCAATATCGATTCCGTCCATGCCAGAGACAGTAAGAACCTTGCCGCTGCCGGGTGCCGTCGTGCCTCATCCGTTACCCGGTGGTCCGGCCAACCGGTCGAGACTCTTGGGGGAGGTCGGTCGGCACACATCAATGCTGCGGTGCGTAGCGGATCCCACCACGGACCGGCTGTGCTGCCGTCCTGTGCGAGAGAGGAGCCCAGTGCTGACATACGCGATCTGCTGGCGGCGGAGAACATTGCGTTGGTAACGCAAACGGAGAGTGGGTTCGCGGGCTTCCCGCCCCCGCGGTAGCGCCTACCGCGGGGACCGGGTTGGCCCTACTGCCAGATCCCCGTGATGTCCGTCGCGGACGACGCGTTGCCCGCGTACGGCAGGCCCTCCATGTCCTCGATCGTGCGGAGCAGGTCGTAGTGGCTGTACGTCGTGGAGGACGTGCTGCCGGGGGACACCGGCTGGCCGTACAGGACGGTGGGGATGTTGTTGGTGTCGGTGCCCTCGTCCTCGTCGAAGGTGATGGCGAGGACGCTGTTGTGGGTCTGCGCCCAACTCGCGTACGCGCCCAGGTTGTTCTGCAACCAGGTGTCGCCGGTCTGGACGTCGCAGTCGTGCATGTCGTCGCACAGGTTCGGGACCACGAACGACACCCGCGGCAACTGCGTGTAGTCCGTGGGGAACTGGTCGAAGGTGTAGGCCGTCGACGTCGGGACGTTGCCGAAGCCGAACCACGGGTTGTGCTTCTGGGCGTACTCGCCGCTGCGGCAGACCGTGTCGCCCTGGCTGGGCAGCGACTCGTTGTAGCTGGCCCAGCTCTTGCCCGCGGCGATCAGCTCGGAGCCGAGGTTGTCCGCGGAGATGGAGCCGGGGTCGACGCAGGAGTCGTCGGTGATGCCCTGGGTGTCGCCGGAGAACAGCGCGTAGTAGTTGGGCTGGCTGGGATGGGTCTCGGCGTGCATGTCGGTCAGGTTCGCGCCGCCGCTCACCAGCGAGTTGATGTACGGGGCGTTGGAGCTGCCGATGACCTGGTCGTACCCGTGGTTCTCCAGCATCACCACGACGACGTGGTCGGGGGTGGGCACGCCGTTCGCCGCGTGCGCCGGGGTGGCGCCCATGCCCGCCCAGGCCGCGGCCAGTGCCGCGGCGGACGCGAGGGCGGTGAGGGCACGGCGGGACGTACGAGGATTGGTGCTGGGCACTGCTGGCCTCCGTGTCTGTGGGGAAGTACCGGGGCTGTGCGTGCGGAGCTCCGCCAGACTAGGAGCGGTGCCACCGTCCGGTCTGTGCTCGGACTGTGAAGATCTGGGGAACGCTATGGGTACGGCGGAGGCGGACGACCGACGACTGCTACGTACCAGCCGGCGCCCGCGCCGGATACGCTCGGCGGCGAGCGATCACGGCACCGCGTCCGGAGCCACCAGGAGGTAAGGCCCATGCTGGAAGGGCGGCGCAGCAGTACGTTCAGCAGGCTGCTGCGGCACGGGTTCACCGACCCGGACGCGGCCGAGCGGCTGCTCGACGGCCCCGAGTTGTCAGCGGTGCGCGGCGATTCGGTGCTGCTCGACGCGCTGGGCGCGACCGCCGACCCCGATCTGGCGCTGCGCGGCCTGGTACGGCTGGCCGAGGCGCAGGAGCCCGAGGAACGGCAGGCCCTGCTGGACACCCTGACCGGCTCCAAGCCGCTGCGCGACCGGCTGCTCGGGGTACTGGGCGCCTCCGAGGCGCTCGGCGACCACCTGGCCCGGCATCCGCACGACTGGCACGCGTTGGTGACCTATGAGTCCACCGATCTGCACCCGGGCGTCGAGGAGTTCGAAACCGGGCTGCGCAAGGGCATGGCGGACGTCGCCACCGCCACCCCGGAGGACGCGCTGCGCGCCGCGTACCGGCGCTGCCTGCTGGCCATCGCCGCCCGCGACGTGTGCGGCACCAGCGACCTCGCCGAGACCGCCGCCGAACTCGCCGACCTGGCCACCGCCACCCTGCGCGCCGCCCTCGCCATCGCCGAGACCGACCAGCCCGCCGACGCCGCCGCCTGCCGCCTCGCGGTGATCGCCATGGGCAAGGCGGGCGGCCGGGAGCTGAACTACGAGTCCGACGTGGACGTGATCTTCGTCGCCGAGGCCCCGGACGGCGGCGACGAGGGCAAGGCGCTCCAGGCGGCCACTCGGCTCGCCGCCCGCATGATGCGGGTCTGCTCGGCGACCACCGCCGAGGGCACCATCTGGGAGGTCGACGCCAACCTGCGCCCCGAGGGAAAGAACGGCCCCCTGGTGCGCACCCTCAGCAGCCATCTCGCGTACTACCGCAGGTGGGCGAAGACCTGGGAGTTCCAGGCCCTGCTCAAGGCCCGCCCCGTCGCGGGCGACCAGGCCCTGGGCCAGGCGTACGTCGACGCGCTGGCACCGATGGTCTGGCAGGCCGCCGAGCGCGAGCACTTCGTCACCGACGTACAGCAGATGCGCCGCCGCGTGGTGGACAACATCCCCGCCGCGCACCTGGACCGCGAACTCAAACTCGGCCCCGGCGGCCTGCGCGATGTCGAATTCGCCGTGCAGCTACTGCAGTTGGTGCACGGCCGTACCGACCCGGCGCTGCGCAGCGGCACCACGCTGACCGCCCTCAGCCAGCTCGCCGAGGGCGGTTACGTGGGCCGCGCGGACGCCGCCGCCCTGGACGCCGCGTACCGGTTCCTGCGCTCGATGGAACACCGCATACAGCTCCACAAGTTGCGCCGCACCCATCTGGTGCCCGAGGGCGAGGCCGATCTGCGCCGCCTCGGCCGGTCACTGGGTTTCCGCTCCGATCCGGTGGCCGAACTGCACCGCGAGTGGCGGCGGCACGCCGTTGAGGTACGGCGGCTGCACGAGAAGCTGTTCTACCGTCCGCTGCTGGACGCCTTCGCGCAACTCGAACCCGGCGCGGCCCGGCTCAGCCCGGACGCCGCCCGGCAGCGTCTGGAGGCGCTCGGCTACGCGGACCCGGCCTCCGCCTTGCGCCATCTGGAGGCGCTGGCCTCCGGCGTCAGCCGCAAGGCGGCGATCCAGCGCACCTTGCTGCCGCTGCTGCTCGGCTGGTTCGCCGACTCCGCCGACCCGGACGCCGGTCTGCTGAACTTCCGCAAGGTCTCCGACGCCCTCGGCCGCACCCCCTGGTACCTGCGGCTGCTACGCGATGAGGGCGCCGCCGCGGAGAACCTGGCCCGGGTGCTGTCCGCCGGGCGGCTCGCCCCCGACCTGCTGCTGCGCGCCCCGGAGGCGGTCGCGCTGCTCGGCGACCCCGAGGGGCTGCGGCCACGCGCGCTGCCCGCCCTGGAGCAGGAGGTGCTGGCCGCCGCCAAGCGCGCCGACACCCCGGAGGCCGCCGTCACCGTGGTGCGCGGGGTGCGCCGCCGCGAGCTGTTCCGCACCGCCGCCGCCGACCTGACCGGTGGCTTCGGCGCCGAGGAGGATCCCGGTGCCGCCGTGGACGCGGTCGGCACCGCCATCTCCGACCTGACCACCGCCACCCTCACCGGCGCCCTGCGGGCCGCCGTGGACGCCGTCGGCGCGGGGGAGCCGCTGCCCACCCGGATCGCGGTGATCGGCATGGGCCGGTACGGCGGGCGCGAGCTGGGCTACGGCTCCGACGCGGACGTGCTCTTCGTCCACGAGCCGGAGCCGGGCGCCGAGGAGCACCAGGCCGCCAGGGCCGCGCTGAAGGTCGCCAACGAGCTGCGCAGGCTGCTGCAGATCCCCACCAGTGATCCGCCGCTGGTGGTGGACGCGGATCTGCGCCCGGAGGGCAAGAGCGGCCCGCTGGTGCGCTCGCTGGCCTCCTACGCCGCGTACTACCGGCGCTGGGCGCTGGTGTGGGAGAGCCAGGCGCTGCTGCGCGCGGCACCGGCGGCCGGTGACGCCGACCTGGGCGCCCGGTTCATCGAGCTGGTCGACCCGCTGCGCTACCCCGCGGAGGGGCTGGGGGAGGAGGCGGTGCGCGAGATCCGGCGGTTGAAGGCCCGTATGGAGGCCGAACGGCTGCCTCGCGGCGCCGACCCCACCACCCACACCAAGCTCGGCCGCGGCGGGCTGTCCGACGTGGAGTGGACGGTCCAACTCCTCCAGTTGCGGCACGGCTGGGCCGAGCCGGGCCTGCGTACCACCCGCACCCGTGAGGCGCTGGCCGCCGCCTGCGCGACCGGTCTGGTCGATGCCGAGGACGCCGCCGTGCTGGACGAGGCCTGGGTGCTGGCCACCCGGGTGCGCAACGCGGTCATGCTGGTGCGCGGGCGCCCCGGCGACACCTTCCCCAACGACGGCCGGGAGCTGGCCGCGGTCGGCCGCTACCTCGGGTACGGGCCCGGCCAGGTGGGCGCCATGCTCGACGCCTACCGCCGGATCACCCGGCGGGCCAGGGCGGTGGTGGAGCGGCTGTTCTACGAGTACGAGGGATGAGGCCCCGGTTATCCGACGGCCTTCACCGGTGCCGTCGCCACATACCGCGGCAGCCGGTAGGTCAGCCGTCCGTACACCGCGTAGGAGACGCTGAACCCTATGCCGAGGCAGGCGACCCCGCCCAGCGCGTCCAGCCAGAAGTGGTTAGCGGTGGAGATGATCACCACCAGCGTCGCCACCGGATACAGCACCCCCAGCGCCCGTACCCACAACGGGCGGGCCAGTGTCGCGATGGTGATGCCGCACCACAGCGACCAGCCGATGTGCATCGACGGCATCGCCGCGAACTGGTTGGACACATGCGCCAGATCACCCGACGCCATCGAACCCCAGGTGTGGTGCACCGCGACGGTGTCGACGAAACCGGGCCCGCCGTGCATCAGCCGTGGTGGCGCCAACGGGAAGAAGTAAAAGCCCACCAACGCGATTCCGGTCGTGGCGAAGATGGTGAGCCGGGCCGACGCGTACCGTCCCGGATGTCGGCGGAACAGCCAGACCAGCACCGCGATCGTCATGATGAAGTGCAACGTCGCGTAGTAGTAGTTCATCCCCACGATCAGCCACGTCACCGAGTTGATGGCGTGGTTGATGTGCTGCTCCACCGCGACGCCGAGACTCTGCTCCAAGTGCCAGACCTGGAGCGCGTGATGCATCGCGGCCTTCTCCTGCTCGGGCACCGCGTTACGTACCAGCGAGTACACCCAGTAGCTGACACCGATCAGCAGGATCTCGAACCACAGCCGTGGTCTACGGGGTTTGCGGACCCTGGACATCAGCGTGTGCCGCACCTCCGTGCGGCGGTCCTCACGCGCTGCTCCATCGGCCTCGATGGAACCGGTGGAGCGCGGAGGGACGGCCGTACGGCCTTCCAGGATCTTCGCTGTCGGTTCCCCCATAGGCGGACAGTCTGCCAGATGCTCTGGAGTCACAGATCATCCCCTGGTCGGGTCTTCGACATCCCGAGTACGCCTCAGGTCCGACTGTGAGTACCGTTCAGCCCGTAGCGGCCAGACGCGACAAAACGGAAACAGTGCGCCATCGTGGGAACCTACGAGGCGGGTTCGATCATGATCCCATACGCCTGAACGGGTGAAGAATCGCGCGCCATGAGCGTGCCTCACCCACCCCACCACACCGCCGTGTCATCAGGCAGCGCCACCCGCCCGCGCCCCGCCGCCGGGACGTCCGCGCTGGCCAGCAGCAGTCCACCCGGCACCGGCACGGGCACCCGGCGACCCGTCAGGTTGACGGCGCACACGAAGCCGCCCCCTCGCCGTCCCGGCGGAACGCCAGCACCCCTCTGGGCTTCCAGCCAGCACACCGCGTCCCCCGCGCCCAGCGCCGGATGCCGGGCGCGCAACGCCAGCGCCGCGCGGTAGAACTCCAGCGTGGAGCCGGGGATCACCGGTCTGCGCCTCGACGCTCAGCTTCGCCTAGGGCTCCGGCTGCGGCAACCAACTCGGCCCGCCCGGCGCCGGGCCGAAAGCCGTACGGCGCTGCGCTGCCGGACCACGGGAGCGGCACCCGGCAGCCGTCCCTGGTGCCCTCCTGGCCGCTGCCGCGGAAAAAGGCCGGATCCCGTCGTACCTCGTCCGGCAGCCCGGTCACCTCCGCCAGCCCCAACTCCTCGCCCTGGTACAGGTACACGGTGCCGGGCAGTTTGTCGCAGTGGCGTGAGGCGCCTCCATTGCGCCCTGAAGGGGCGCGGGGCTGTGTTCATGTGCGGCTCCGCCGCGTGGGCGCGACCAGCCACAACGGCGCCGCGGACGAATCGACGGCACATCCCCGCCCCCCCCCGGCGGAGCGCCTAGGTCAGTGCGGCGAGGGTGCTGCCGTCCGGTAGCCTGCCGCTCAACTCCGGGTGGCTGGTGGGCCTGGCGGGTACCGCCAGGGTATGGCCGTCCGAGGAGCCGCCCAGGCCACCGGCGGTGATCGAGGCGACCTCCGGGCTGCCCGCCGCCACCAGGTACCAGTGGCCGACGGGGGACTTCCACAGCACGCCCGACAGCACCCCCGGCGCCATCGGGCCGCAGGCCGCGGTGGACCGGCCGTGCGCCACCACGGTGGCCGGGGTGCCCGGCGCGGTGCCGGGCGGCACGAACTGCACCGAGACATGGTCGGCGCCGGACCAGGAGTCGGCCCTGGTGCACAGCCAGTTCGCGGTACCGGCGTCGTCCGGCAGCCGCTGCTCGGCGAACTGCCAGTTCCCCACGGTACGCACGCCCTGGCCGCGGTCCGCGGCGAGCCGACAGGCGGCGTGCGCCCAATCGCCCAGCGCCTGCCCGTCGTTGACCTCGCCCTGCCTGGCACCGGGGCCGGTGGCATGGGTCAGGTGCGCGGGGGTCAACTCGGCCAGGTCGGTCAGCAGGAACGGCTGCTGGTCGGGGGCGCCCGCCGCGGGGGTGAACTGCATCGCGGTCCACGAGGAGTTGGCGGCGCCGCACGAGCCGCTGGCGGCGGGCACCGGCACCGGGTCGGTGACACCGTCCGCGGAGCGCCGCAGCGAGCGCGACGCCGCGTCCGGCTTGAGCAGGTTGCGCAGTTGTACGCGGTCGATCCAAGGGGCGGTCAGATAGCGGGCGTTGCCGTCCGTGGACCTGGCGACCACCACCGCGGAGGCCGTCGCGGCCGCCGCCCCGTCGACCCGCGCGAAGTCCAGCACCGGCGCGCCGCCGCCGTCCGCGGGCTCGGCGTACCGCACCACCCGCAGCCCGTCGTAGAGCAGCACCACGCCCGCACCGTCCACGTCCCCCGCGAACAGCAGCTGCGGCGCGGTGACCGGCGGGGTCTGCGCGGTGCCGGGGGTGGCGGAGACCCGCACCGCGGCGCTCGGCCGCGCCCACCCGTCGAGCGCGCGCTGGAGCAGGCCCCGGTCGTCCGTGCGGTCGCCGCGCGCGGGCCAGGAGGCGAAGTCCAGCCGGGAGGTGCGGGTCCAGGCGTCGGCGTCCGCGCGGACCACCACGGCCGGGTCCAACACCCGGTTGAGCGCGGCCTGTTGGGGCCCGAGGGGACCGGCCGCCCCGAAACCACCGTGGTCGCCGTCCCCCGGCACCCCGAGCAGCGCGGCGGCGACGGTGGCCGCCGCGGCGACCGCCGCACCGACCCGGGCGTGCTGCCGCCTGCGCATCAGGTCGGTCGGCCGGGCGTGCACCACGCAGGGGTCGAACCCGCTGCTGGCCAGGGTGCGGAAGGGCACCGTCTGGGCGGCGGTGGACGCGTCGTGCACCGCCTTGCGCGGCCCGGACACCCCGACCGCGGCCAGCAGTGCCGTGGCACGCTCCTCGTCCATGCCCTCGACGGCGCGCAGCGCGTACGCCGCCCGGGCCGGGGCGTCCAGCTCGGACAGGGCGCGGTCCAGGTCCAGGTCGTCCAGGTCCCCGGTGCGCGGGTACATCCGCAACCCGATCACCTGCGGCGGCAACGGTGCGGCCACCAGCGCGCTACGCGCCCAACGCCGCCATCCGGCCTGCCGTTTGCCGTAGGCCAGCGCGCCGCGCACCACCTCGGTGCGCACCAGGACGTACGCCGGGTCCTCGTCCTCGGGCACCCCGTTCACCGGGCGCCGGGTACGCGGCAGCGCCCGCTGCGCCAGCCGGTGCGCGAGCAGCACCCGTCGGTGCCGCCCGAGCGCCGCGGGCAGCGTGACGTACGCGATCCGCACCAGCCGCGGATAGTGCTCGACCAGCGCCGCCTCGGCGTCATCCACCTCGACCGGCTCGGCTTCTACGGCATCGGTGTCGGCCACGGTGGCCTGCTGCGTATCCACGCCCCGTCAAACGAGCCGTCCAGACGTTGGTCACCGTGATCACTTACCGGAGGATCACCTTCCGGCCAGTGCCGGTACGCGGGATTCGCGCCGGTTTCGCACCGGGTTCGCGCTGGCGAAGCCGAGGGCCAGCGCCGCCAGGTGGCCGACGTCGGTGAAACCGGGCCGCCGCCGCAGCAACGGCCTTACGCCGATGGCCAACAGGACCGTGCTGGCGGCGGTACGCAGCGCGGGGTGCGCGAGGGCCGCGGCCTCGTGCGCCAGCACCGCACCCAGGCCGTAGCTCGGCCCCACGTCGATCGCCCGTGCGGTGCCCGGCGAGGCGCCGACCGCCCGCAGACCGCCGTACACCAGCAGGCTCGCGCCGACGTGGCCGACCGCGAAGACCCCCGCCGTGCGGCGCGCGCCCCAGACGGTCTCCGCCCCGCCCAGTGCCGCGACCAGCAGCCCGGTGTACGCCGGGCTGGGGACCTCCTCGGTCAGGAAGGCGCTGGTGGCGAGGGTGTACCAGCGTCCGGCGCGCAGGTTGTCGACATTGGTGGAGCAGGCACGCAGCAGCCGCTCGCGCCGCGCGGGGGACAGTCGCCCCACTGCGTGGGCACCGAGCCCCAGCGCGCCCGTGTACACCGCCGCGGCCCAGGGAAACCTCATGGGTCCATCATCGGCGATCTTCACGGAACCGTTTCGCCCGCGGTCGCACTCCCTACGATCATGCGACTGCGCCCCAGTTCCTCCGCGCTCATGATGCTGGGCACGGTGGTGTCCCGCGCCACCGGCCTGATCAGGCTGTCGTTGCAGGGCGCGGCCCTTCACACCGGGCTGCTGGCCACCACGTACAACACCGCCAACAACGTGCCGAACAGTGTGTACTTCCTGCTGATCGGCGGCGCCCTCAACTCCGTGCTGGTACCGCAACTGGTGCGCGCCCGTGTTGAACAGCCCGACGGCGGCAAGTCGTTCGAGCAGCGCCTGGTCACCCTGGTGCTGTGCGTGCTCGCCTGCGGATCCGCGCTCGCCGTGTGGGCCGCGCCGCAGATCGTCAGCGTCTACATCCGCGACACCCCGCACGACCACGCGGCCTTCCAACTCACCGTCGTCTTCGCCCGTTTCCTCCTCCCGCAGATCTTCTTCTACGGGATGTTCTTCATGCTCGGCCAAGTCCTCAACGCGCGCGGCAGGTTCGGGGCGATGATGTGGACGCCCATCCTCAACAACGTCGTGCTGATCACGATGTTCGGCCTCTACCTGGCCATGCTCACCGTCCCCGACGACGTCCGGGACATCACCCCCGCCGAGGTGCGGCTGCTCGGGATCGGGACCACGATCGGCATCGTCCTGCAGGCGGTATCCCTCGTGCCGTACGTACGGGAGTCGGGGTTCCGGTTCCGGCCGCGGTTCGACTGGCGGGGCGCGGGACTGCGCAAGAGCGTGGCCGCCGCCCGTTGGACGTTGCTGTACCTGCTGGCCAACCAGGTGGCGATGGTCATCGTCAACCGCTACGCCATCGCCGCCGACAGCCAGGCGCCCAACGGCGGGGTGGGCAGCACCGCGTACACCTACGCGCAGAACATCTGGTCCATGCCGCAGTCGGTCGTCACCGTCTCCATCGTCACCGCGCTCCTGCCGCACATGAGCCGTGCGGTGGCCGAGCGGCGCCTGGACGACGTACGGGACGGACTGTCCCACGCCCTGCGGGTCACCGGCGTGGCCATCGTCCCCACCGCCTTCTTCTTCCTGGCGTTCGGTCCGCAGCTCGCCGCGCTGCTGTTCGCGCACGGCAGTGCCAGCGCCGCCGCGACGCTGCCGTGCGGCCAGATGCTGCAGGCGCTCGGCCTGGGGCTGATCCCGTTCTCCGCCCAGTACCTGCTGCTGCGCGGCTTCTACGCCTTCGAGGACACTCGTACCCCCTTCTGGACCGCGGCGCTGATCTGCGCGGTGAACATCGCGCTGGCCACCGCCTGCCACTGGCTGCTGCCGGTGCGCTGGGCGGTGACCGGGATGGCGGCCGGGTACGCCGTCTCCTACGGCGTCGGGCTCCTGGTCACCGCCGCGCTGCTGCGCCGCCGCCTGGCGGGACGGCTGGACGGCCAGCGGCTGCTGCGCACATACGGCAAGCTGGGCGCCGCCGCGCTGGTCGCGTCCGCCGCCGGATGGGCGGCCGGGCACGCCGCGTCCGCCACCTCCCCGGTGCTCGAACTGGCCGCGGGCGGTGGGGTGATGGCGGCGCTGTTCCTGCTGGCCGCCCGGGTGCTGCGGGTCGGGGAGTTGAACAGCTTGAAGAACGCGGTGTGTTGAGCCGCTACCGTAGGCTGCGGGAGACCACGGCGGTTCGCTGGTAGTGCTGCATCTCCTCGATGTCGCCGATGTACGGGCGGATCTCCGCCAGTAACCCGCGGAAGTACGGACCGCCGCGGAACCCCCGTTGGTGGTCCTCCACCGAGGCCCACTCGATGCGCAGCACATAGCGCTCGGGCTCCTCCACGCCCTGCATCAGCTCGTAGCCCAGGCACTGCGGGGCGAGATCGAGCTGTTCGGCCGCCGCCGCGTACGCCTTCTCGAACGCGATGCGGCGCTCGTGGTCCACGATGCGGTAGCGGATGTACTCGACGATCATCGAGATTCCCCTTCTCGCTGAGTCATCGGGGTCGGCCGGCGGGTCCGCGAACACCCCCTCATCAGGACGTTACGGCCATCCGCCGCCGCCGTCGCCCGGGCGCGCGGTCCTTTTTGCGGCTGGCACACCGAATAGGCCAGTAAGCACCGGCGCACGCCCTTCGGGCGGGTGACCCGGTACCGTCCCGCCACTGCCCCGCCGACCAGGCAGAACGGGTGGCCCGCTGGGGAAGAACCCAGGAACGCTCCATTCCGCTAAAGCGGCGAAAGGGAGCACAATGGACGTGCGGCCCCCGCGTCGTCAGGCGCGGTGCAGTTGTGTGCGCAGTGAAGGAGATGAGTCGTATGGCCGACGTCTCACGCCACGCAGGTGATCTTTCGCAGCACCCCGACGTGCACGAGATGCGGGAGCGCTACGCGCGCTTGGAAGCCGGGCGGAGGGAGATCGCCGTCGACGGACTGGTGCTCCTGGCCGGTCTGTGGTGTGCCATCTCGGCGTGGACGGTCCACTTCAACACGACCCGTCCGGATCTCATGATCAACAACCTCATCATCGGCCTGACCGTCGCCGTGATCGGCCTCGGCCTCACCATGGCACCGGCCAGGATGGCGGGCCTGAGCTGGGCCGCTGCCGCGATGGGGGTCTGGCTGATCATCTCGCCCTGGGTGGTCACCCGCGCGCCCGACGCCGGCATGATCGCGAGCAACGTCGCCGTCGGCGCGGTCATCTGCCTGCTGGGCCTGGCAGCCGCGGGGATGGTGATGCGGGGCGGCAGGGCACCAACGGCCGCACGATAGCCCACGGCCGCCCCCTGGGTCGGGGGCGGCCCCTCCCGGGGCAAGCCGCAACGGGCGCAGCACACTTGGTGCGAGCCCGCGCGGTGGCCGACCTCAGTGCCGGTAGCCCCGGGCACACGTCCCCAGACATACGCGAGGGCCGCCGCCCGGGTACGGGCGGCGGCCCTCGACGTCATGGATGACGCTGATGCTGCGTCAGTCCGCGCGGCTTAGATGTCGAAGTACAGCTCGAACTCGTGCGGGTGCGGGCGCAGTTGCATCGGGGCGATCTCGTTGGTGCGCTTGTAGTCGATCCAGGTCTCGATCAGGTCAGAGGTGAACACGCCGCCTTGGAGCAGGTATTCGTGGTCGGCCTCCAGGGCGTCGAGGACCGCGGGGAGGGAGGTCGGGACCTGGGGGACGTTGGCGTGCTCCTCCGGAGCCAGCTCGTAGAGGTCCTTGTCGACCGGCTCGGCGGGCTCGATCTTGTTCTTGATGCCGTCCAGACCGGCCAGCAGCAGGGCCGAGAAGGCCAGGTACGGGTTGCTGGACGGGTCGGGGGCGCGGAACTCGATGCGCTTGGCCTTGGGGTTGGCGCCGGTGATCGGGATGCGGATCGCGGCGGAGCGGTTGCGCTGCGAGTAGACCAGGTTGACCGGGGCCTCGAAGCCGGGGACCAGGCGGTGGTAGGAGTTCACCGTCGGGTTGGTGAAGGCCAGCAGCGACGGGGCGTGCTTGAGGATGCCGCCGATGTAGTAGCGGGCGGTGTCCGACAGGCCCGCGTAGCCCTGCTCGTCGTAGAACAGCGGCTCGCCCGCGTTCCACAGCGACTGGTGGCAGTGCATGCCCGAACCGTTGTCACCGAAGATCGGCTTCGGCATGAAGGTCGCGGTCTTGCCGTTGCGCCAGGCCACGTTCTTCACGATGTACTTGAACAGCATGAGGTCGTCGGCGGCGGCCAGCAGCGTGTTGAACTTGTAGTTGATCTCCGCCTGGCCCGCGGTGCCCACCTCGTGGTGCTGGCGCTCGACCTTCAGACCCGCCTTGTTCAGCTCCAGGCTGATCTCGGCGCGCAGGTCGGCGAAGTGGTCGACCGGCGGGGCCGGGAAGTAGCCGCCCTTGTAGCGGACCTTGTAACCGCGGTTGTCCTCCAGCGCGCCGGTGTTCCAGGCGCCCGCCTCGGAGTCGATGTGGTAGAAGGACTCGTTCGACTTGGTCTCGAAGCGCACGTTGTCGAAGACGTAGAACTCCGCCTCGGGGCCGAAGTACGCGGTGTCCGCGATACCGGTGGAGGCCAGGTAGGCCTCGGCCTTCTTCGCCACGTTCCGCGGGTCACGGCTGTACTGCTCGCCGGTGATCGGGTCGTGGATGAAGAAGTTGATGTTGAGCGTCTTGTCCTTGCGGAACGGGTCGAGGCGTGCGGTGGCCAGGTCGGCGCGGAGCGCCATGTCCGACTCGTGGATCGCCTGGAAACCCCGGATCGAGGAGCCGTCGAACATCAGGTCCTCGGCGGGGTCGAACGCCTCCACCGGCACCGTGAAGTGCTGCATGATGCCGGGCAGGTCGCAGAACCGGACATCGACGAACTTGACGTCCTCGTCCTGCAGGAACTTCTTGGCCTCGTCGGCGTTCTGGAACATCCAACTCCTCCTCGGCCCGGCCTGGCGTGGCTCGGGGCTTGCTGGTCCGTGCGACCAGTGCGGTGGCGCACGCTGGTCCCGACCATATGGATCCGGCATTTCTCAAGGATGACCCATTTGTTTCGCAGACGTTAACCGCCGCATGCTCAGGTCGATGGGGCCGACACTTGGCGCCTGGCCGGGGGCAGTACCTTGGACGGGTGGACAAACGGGAAGCTTTGGGATCGTGGATCTCCGGCCCGCGTGCGGCGGCCGAGCAGATGGGCGCCGACTTCGGCTACCGGGGCAAGCGCCTGGGGCTGCCCCAGGAGGGGCCCGGCTCCATCGCGCCGGTCGGTCGGCGGATCGCGGCGCTGTGTGTCGACTGGGCGCTGTGCCTGCTGATCGCATACGGCCTGCTGGCCCACGGCAACACGCAGGCGGCCAGCAACTGGACCTTCGCCCTGTTCGGGGTGGTCAGTCTGCTCACCGTCGGAACGGTGGGCTGCACCCCCGGCAAGCGACTGCTGGGCCTGCGAGTGGTCCGGGAGGACGGCGGACGGCTGGGCGTCGGGGCGGTGGTGCTGCGCACCGTGCTGCTGCTCCTGGTCGTACCGGCGGCCGTTTGGGACCGGGACAGCCGGGGGCTGCACGACAAGGCGGCGCGCGCCGTACAGGTGCGGATCTAGCGCCGATGACACGCGAAAGGGGTTCGGGGCGGATGCCCCGAACCCCTTTCGCGTCCGCTGTGTCAGCGCATCTTGCCGTTCCTCGGCATCCGCGCGCTCTTCGGCATCGGCCCCTTCGGGACCGGCATGTTGCTCATCAGGTCGCCGAGCGCCTTGAGCCGGTCGTTGATCTCGGTGACCTTCTGACCGGGCAGCACCCGCGGCAGCTTCAGCAGCGTGGTGCGGATCTTCTTCAGCGACACCTCGCCCTCGCCGTTGCCGACGATGATGTCGGTGACCGGGGCTTCCACGGCGATCCGCGCCATCTTCTTCTTCTCCGCGGCCAGCAGGGCCTTCACCCGGTTCGGGTTGCCCTCGCCGACCAGCACGATCCCGGCCCGGCCGACCGCGCGGTGCACCAGGTCCTGGTTGCGGTTCATCGCCACCGCGGGCGTGACCGTCCAGCCGCGCCCGACGTTCTCCAGCACCGCCGCCGCGGCGCCCGGCTGGTCCTCCATCTGACCGAAGGCGGCCCGCTCGGCCCGGCGGCCGAAGACGATCGCCATCGCGAGGAAGGCCAGCAGGAAGCCCAGGATGCCCGCGTAAACGGGGTGACCGATCAAGAAGCCGATGGCGAGGAGCACACCGAAGGTCACGATGCCCACACCGGCCACGATGAGGCCGACCTTGGGGTCGACCCGCCGGGTCATCTTGTAGGTCAGACCGATCTGCTTCAGCCGACCGGGGTTCTCAGATTTCTCCCTCGCCATGCCGCACAGGATACGTGGCTCGAACGGTTGAGGCGCCACCGGATGGTGACGCCCCAATCGACTCAACCGTCGGCGCCAACCGACTCAACCGTCGGCGCCAACCGACTCAACCGTCGGCGCCAACCGACTCAACCGTCGGCGCCAACCGACTCAACCGTCGGCGCCGTCCCGCCCGAGGGCGTCCAGGACGTGCTGAGCCTCGCGGCGGTCCTTGGCGCGCCTTCGGTCCTCCAGGACAGCCGTCCAGGCGTTGCGCCGGGCGGTCTGCTGGCCGCCGCGCAACAGGAACGCCTCCACGGCGCGCAGCGCGCCGGTGACGGATGCGGTGGTGGCGGTAGAGCTCGCATGTGCATGCGCGGGGTGCGCCTGCATGGTCGGTCTCCCTCGGGCCGGAGAAACGGCAGGACTGTGCTCGTACCTCAAGGACTCGTGCCTGGGTTCGGGGCTCGTACCCAGGATCACCACATTGTGTTACCAGCCGGTGACGGACCGGTCAAACGGTCGTGAATCCCTAGCACGGTCTTTGCGCCCGAGCGCCGCGCCCTTTACGCGTCCTACGCCCGTGGCGCGCACCACACCCGCGCGCCCTGCGTCCGCAACTCGCCCTACGCCGCGGCCCGGCTGCGGCGCTCGATCGCCTGCTGGTAGAGCCGCCCCGCGCGGTACGAGGAGCGCACCAGCGGGCCGGACATGACGCCCGCGTAACCGATCTCCTCGGCCTCTTCCCTGAGCTCGACGAACTCGGCGGGCTTCACCCAGCGCTCGACGGGGTGGTGCCGCAGGCTCGGCCGCAGGTACTGGGTGATGGTGATCAGTTCGCACCCGGCGTCGTACAGGTCCTGAAGTGCCCCGCTGATCTCCTCGCGGGTCTCGCCCATGCCGAGGATCAGGTTGGACTTGGTCACCAGGCCCGCCTCACGCGCCTTGGTGATGACCTCCAGGGAGCGCTCGTAGCGGAAGCCGGGCCGGATCCGCTTGAAGATCCGCGGCACCGTCTCCACGTTGTGCGCCAGCACCTCGGGGCGCGCCGAGAAGACCTCGGCGAGCTGCTCGGGGACCGCGTTGAAGTCCGGGATCAGCAGCTCGACCTTGGTGCGGCCGCTCTCGCGGTCCGCGGTCATCGCGTGGATCTGGCGCACCGTCTCGGCGTACAGCCAGGCGCCGCCGTCCTCCAGGTCGTCCCGGGCGACACCGGTGATGGTGGCGTAGTTGAGGTCCATGGTGACCACCGACTCGCCCACCCGACGCGGCTCGTCGCGGTCCAGCGCCTGCGGCTTGCCGGTGTCGATCTGGCAGAAGTCACAGCGCCGGGTGCACTGGTCGCCGCCGATGAGGAAGGTCGCCTCGCGGTCCTCCCAGCACTCGTAGATGTTCGGGCAGCCCGCCTCCTGGCACACGGTGTGCAGGCCCTCGCGCTTCACCAGGCTGTGCAGCTCGGTGTACTCGGGGCCCATCTTCGCCCGGGTCTTGATCCACTCGGGCTTGCGCTCGATGGGGGTCTGGCTGTTGCGGACCTCCAGGCGCAGCAGCTTGCGTCCGTCGGGTGCGACTGCGGACACGGCGGGCTCCCTGTGACTTCGATTCTTCGGCGTACACCAGGGTACGCCCGTTGTTTACACGCCTTCCGCCCTAGGGAACCCGCGACCTGGCGGGGGCATTCCCTTGGGTGGAAGGGCTCATACGGCGCGCGGCAGCGGTACCGCCGAGGTCAGCACCTCGCGCAGGTGCTTCTCCACCACCGGCAGTACCTCGGTCACCGCCACGTCACGGCCCAGCTCGTTGGAGAGCGAGGTGACCCCGGCGTCCCGGATGCCGCAGGGCACGATCCGGTCGAACCAGGTGTTGTCCGGATTGCAGTTGAGGGCGAAGCCGTGCATCGTCACGCCCTTGGCGACCCGGATGCCGATGGCGGCC
The DNA here is from genome assembly GCF_024436055.1 of Streptantibioticus rubrisoli. Taxonomy (GTDB): domain Bacteria; phylum Actinomycetota; class Actinomycetes; order Streptomycetales; family Streptomycetaceae; genus Streptantibioticus_A; species Streptantibioticus_A rubrisoli. The sequence goes on from NZ_JANFNH010000051.1 coordinate 28,715, forward strand.
AGCTTGCGGTCCTCCCGGCGCTGGCCCGCGTTGGACGGGGCGTACTCGGGACCGCTGAGCCGGGGGTCGAACTCCTCGTCGTGCAGCCGGGGGTCGAAGTCCAACGTCAGCCCCGAAACCGCCGGGCGCTCGTCCAGCGGGTCTCCGAGCACCCACACCCCGCTGCGCCCCTCGACACGGGTGGTCTCCAGACCGAACTCCGCGCAGGCCCGGATCAGCGCCTCCTCAAGCCGCCGTACGTGGGCGACCACGTCGACCGGGCGCGGGAGCTTCAGGATCGGGTAGCCCACCAGCTGGCCCGGACCGTGCCAGGTGATCTTGCCACCGCGGTCCACGTCCACCACCGGAGTGCCGTCCAGCGGGCGCTCGCTCGGCTCCGTGCGGCGACCCGCCGTGTAGACCGGCGGGTGCTCCAGCAGCAGGCAGGTGTCCGGGAGTTCGTCCGCGAAACGGGCGGCGTGCACCCGGCGCTGCTCCTGCCAGGCCTCCTGGTACTCGACTGCGTCCGGCCCGAATCCCAGGTGGACGAAGCGCAGGTCACTCACGCTGTCTCCTTGTTCGCTTCTCCGCCCGCGCGGCGTTGGTGCGGCGTTCGCGGTCGTGTGCGGCTGGTCGGCCGGGCGTGCGTCGCTCACGCTGTCTCCGCGCGTGCGTCGCTCACAGCGGCTCCCCAGGTTTTGCCTCAAAGCGCCGTAAGCCGTTTTGGCTCAAAGCGCCGTAAGCCACTCTACGGCCGAGCCTCGCGTGGCCGAGAGGCGGCTGCGCTTTTACCACGCCAACCCGGGCGGACGGATGGATTCCGGGGCGGTGCACCGGAGTGGTTCACCCATTTCGGCGAATGCGGGGCAGGTGCGGCGAAGTGGGCGGTGCGGACAGTTACATTCGCGCCGATCCCGGCGCTCGACGACCGACCGAGCGCCGGGCTCAAGCACCGCCTGAGCACCGCACGACACCACCCGCGCAGCACCGTCCAGCACGCCACACAACGCCACACCACGCAGCACCCAGACCCACCGCCGACCGCGTACCGCCATCCCTCCGAGGAGGGGACCGCACTGCACATGACGGATCGAACCTCGCAGCGTCCACCGAACCGCCAGCTCGCCCAACTCATCGCCGAGGCGGGATTCTCCAACGCGGGCCTGGCCCGCCGGGTCGACCAGCTCGGCGTCGAGCACGGCCTCGACCTGCGTTACGACAAGACCTCGGTCACCCGCTGGCTACGCGGCCAACAGCCGCGCGGTACCACCCCGGCACTGATCGCCGAGGTCTTCACCCGCCGCCTGGGCCGTCGGCTGTCCGCCCAGGACCTCGGCCTGGACGCCTGTGCGCCGGTGTACGCCGGGCTTGAGTTCGCCGCCACCCCGGAAGAGGCGGTGGACATCGTCAGCGGCCTGTGGCGCAAGGACACCGGCAGCCAGGCCGAACTCCGCAGGATCGCCTTCACCCCGGCCGGACTCGTCGTACCCAGCCGGGACTGGCTGATCGGCCGCCCCGACGACCGGGTCGCCCGCGGCCCCGGCAGCGGGCAGGACACCGCGTCCGACGGCCCGCAGCTGGCCGCCCGGGTCCCCGCCCAGACCCGTGGCCGACAGGGCCCGGGCGGACGTGGCGGACCGGCCCGTGAGCCGGGGCGCAGGGTGAGCGCGGGGGACATCCACGCGCTGCGCTCGGTGGGCGAGCTGTTCCGCTCGCTGGACCACGCGTACGGCGGCGGCCACGCCCGGCAGGCCCTGGTGCGCTACCTGGAGCACGAGGCCGAGCCGATGCTGCGCGGCACGTACGGGGCGGCGCTCGGCCGTCGGCTGTTCGCCGCCGCCGCCGACCTGACCCGGCTGGCCGGGTGGACGTCCTACGACATCGGCGCGCACGGGCTCGCCCAGCGGTACTTCGTGCAGTCGCTGCGGCTCGCGCAGGCCGCCGCCGACCGAGTCTACGGCGGATACGTGCTGGTCACCATGAGCCGCCAGGCGGTCTACCTCGGCCACGGCCGGGAGGCCGTCCAACTCGCCCGGGTCGCCCAGCAGGGCGTGGGTACCGGCGCGCCCGCGGTCGTCCAGGCGCTGCTGCACGCGGCCGAGGCGCGCGGCCACGGGCTGCTGGGCGACGCGCGGGCCTGCGCCGCCTCGCTGGCCCGCGCCGAACGGGCGCTGGAGGCGGCCCGGCCGGGGGACGAGACGCCGTACTGGGCGCGGTTCTTCGACGAGGCGCAACTCGCCGACGAGTTCGCCCACTGCCACCGCGACCTGCAGCAGTACCGGGCCGCCGCCCAGCACGCCGAGCGCTCGCTGCAACTGCGCGCGACGGCCTACGCGCGCAGCCGGGTGTTCTGCCGTACCGTGCTGGCCACCGCCCGGCTCGGCCTCGGCGAGCTGGAGCAGGCCTGCGCCCTCGCCTCGGAAGCGCTGCAACAGGCCTCCGAGATGCGGTCGGTACGGGCGCTGGAGTACCTACGGGACTTCGGCCGCCGGGTCGAGCCGTACCGGGACGCACCCCCGGTACGGGCCTTCCACGAGCGCGCCGCGTCGCTCGGCGTCCCGATGGGCTGACCCAAGGGCGGGCCGTATACGACGTACGGCCCGCCCGCGTCGTCAGGCCACCGCGGGCAGATCGCGCGCGGTGTCGCCGTACCCGGGGCGGATCCCGAAGTCCCGCAGCACGTGGTGTGCGGCGCGGCGGCCGGAGAACAGCGCGCCCTGCACCGTGCTGGTGTCACGGTGGTCACCGCACACGTACAGCCCGCACAACACCCGCACCGGCCGCCGTACGTCATGCGGCGGCGGCATGGCGGGAACCGCGTCCGGGTCGTGGTGCACGGCGAGCAGTTCCCAGCGCCGGGTGTCCGTGCCGTACAGCTCGGCCAGATGTGGGCGGACGGCGGCGTCCACGTCGGACGGCGGCGGGCCGAGCACCGTAGAGGTGATCAGGGTGCGCCCGAGGGGCGCCCGGGAGGGGTCGACGGCGCTGGCGACCATGGTGTGCGCCACGGGTCCGCGCCGCTCGGTGTCCAGCACCAGCAGCGGCTCGCGGGCGGGAGCCCGGTCGGTGCCGTGGTGCACCACCGTCACCGGATGGAACCCGGGCAGCCGCAGACCCGGCAGCAGCGCCGCCGCGTCCCGTGCCCCGGTGGCCACCACGGCGGCCCGGCACGGCAGTTCACCGTCGTCCGCGGTGCTCACGGCGTTCGCCGCGACGGCGGTGGCGCGCACCCCGAGCCGTACGGTGCCGGGCGGCAACGCGGCCGCGAGCAGTTCCGGAACCGTCGCCGCGCCCCCGGCGGGCAGTCCGAGCCGGCCACGTGCGTAACCGCGCAGCACCAGGTCCGCGCAGTGGCTGGAGGTGATCAGCCGCGGGTCGTGCAGCAGCGCGGTCAGTAGCGGCCGCAGGAAGCCGTGCACCACCCGGGGCGGCAGGCCGCGGGCGGCCATCGCGGTGGCCGTGGTGGTCTCCGGCCGGGCCAGCAGCCGCTCGACGGGGGTCAGTGCGAGCCTGCTCAGCGCCGCGTTCAGCCGCGCCTTGTCCAGGGCGCCACGCGGATGCACGGTGCGGTGGCCGCGCCCCGCCGGTGGCCGGGTGCCCGGTGGGCCGACGGTTGGGGTGAGCGGTAGCAGCCGCAGCGCGCTCAGTCCGGGTGTACGGCGCAGTTCGGGATAGGAGGTGTTCAGCAGATGGCTGCTGCGGTCGAGGCGGAAGCCGCCGACGTTCTCGGTCGCCATCCGCCCGCCGACGCGGGTGGTGGCTTCCAGCACGGTGACGGTGACTCCGGCGCTGATCAGATGGTGTGCGGCGGACAGGCCCGCCAGGCCTGCGCCCACGATGACAACGTCCGTGTGGGGTGCGTGGAACGGCACGGTGCCCCTCCATGGGGTCGGATTAGGCTCCCCGCTGACGCGGCGGCGCGTGCCGCGCGCCGCGCTGGAGGGGTCATGCCCGGATCCGGGCGGTCCAATACCGGGGGTTACCCCGGGAGTTCGCGACTTTCGCCGACAGAAAGTGTCGCAAAACCGTCAACTCCGCTCAGATTTGCGGTCAGTTGGTTGCGACGGGCTCGACACCGCCGCCTCCCGGGGGTTTGGCGGCTTGACTCAGGAAGAACTGGCCTCAAGAAGAACTGGCCTCAAGAAGAAACCGCCGCGACGGCGAGCGACGACGACGGTGGAGTCCGGTGCTGCCGAACCCACCACACCCCCTAGTCGGCGAGTGCCGCCCGGATCGACTGCTCGATTTCGGGGTGCTCGAAGGCGAAGCCCGCGTCCAACAGGCGCCGGGGAACGACGCGTTGACTGCCCAGGACGTCTGAGGCGAACTCGCCGAGCGCGATCCGCAGCGCGGGCGCCGGCACCGCGGCCAGCGTCGGGCGGTGCAGTACGCGGCCCATGGCCGCCGTGACCTCGCGGTTGGTGACCGGCTCCGGGGCCGTGAGGTTCACCGGCCCGGACAGCCCGGGGTTGTCGATCAGGAACCGCAGCGCCGCGATCTCGTCGTGCAGTGCGATGAAGCTCCAGTACTGCCGACCGCTCCCCAGCCGCCCACCGAGCCCGGCCCTGAACAGCGGGAACAGCTTGCCCCACGCCCCGCCGCCGCGTGCCACCACAAGTCCGGTACGGGCGAGAACGGTCCGTACCCCCGCCGCGGCCGTCACCGCGGCGGCCCGCTCCCACTCCTGGCAGACCTCGGCCAGGAACCCCCGGCCCGGCGGCGCCGACTCGTCCACCACACGGTCCCCTGTGTCCCCGTAGATCCCGATCGCCGAGCCGCTGACCAGTACCTTCGGTGGCGGGTCCAGCTTGGCCACGGCATCGGCGACCGCCTCGGTGCCGAGCACCCGACTGTCCCGGATCTCCTTCTTGTACGCCTCCGTCCAGCGCCGGTCGGCCACTCCGGCGCCCGCGAGATGGACCACCGCCTCGCATCCGGCCAGCCCCTTGATGTCCACGTACCGCCGCATGGGATCCCAGCGCACCTCGCGCGGTGCGGTGGGCTCACGGCGCACCAGCCGGTGCACCTGGTGCCCGTCGGCCAGCAGCGAGCGGACGAGCGCTGAGCCGATCAGTCCGGAAGCGCCGGTGACTGCGATGCGCATGGGAACATCCTGCCTTGGTCCGACTAGCCGTTGAAGCGCTGCCACAACTTGGGGAAGCGCTCCGCCATCTGGTCCGGGTCGTCGAAGTCGAGTTGCTCGCCCTCGGGTTTGATGGGCTGCTCCAGATCCAGGTCCGGCAGCCGTACCCCGGTCAACTGCTCGTACGCCTCGTCGGCGGCGTACCCCAGGTCCTCGGCGTAGCCGTCCACGTCCTCGTCGAAGTCCTCCAGCAGCGTCGCGAGGTCGTCCGGGTCACTGTGCAGCGCGCCCTCGAAGACCCGCCGCCCCTGTCCGATCAGCCAGCAGCGCCAGGCGGAGAAGGCGTCCTCGTCGGCGCCGCCGAGCATGATGTCCGCCGCACCCCACATGTCCCAGCGGTACGCGCGGTGGAAGCGGGCGTCGAAATGCCGGGCGAAGTCCTGCACGGCCTCGGGGTCGAGCTGGGCCAGCCGCTCGACAACCACTTCCGCCTGCTCGTCGGGGTCGCCACCGGCGCTCTCCCGGGCACCGTCGATGATCTCCCAGAACTCCGTTTCGTCCATCACCGCTCCAGCATCCTGGCTGCCGCCCCGGCACGCACGCGGAGTACCCCGGATGCGCCCGTGTCGTTACGCGCGACCGAACTCGTAGGAAAACCCGACAGTAGACGTCGGGTATCGCTGCGAGGGTCGGTGACGCGTTCACGACGACGAGAAGGCAGGAGGCCGACGGATGGACGACGGTCCGCTGAGTGGCAAGGTGGCGCTGGTGGCGGGGGCGACCCGCGGCGCGAGCCGGGCGACGGCGGTGGAACTCGGCCGGTGCGGGGCGACGGTGTACGTGACCGGCCGCACCACACGGGAGCGGCGCAGCGAGGTGAACCGCCCGGAGAGCATCGAGGAGACGGCCGAGTTGGTGACCGCCGCGGGCGGCACCGGGATCGCGGTGCCCACCGACCACCTCCAGCCGGATGCGGTACGGGCGCTGGTGGAGCGGGTGGACCGGGCGCACGGGCGGCTGGACGTACTGGTGAACGGAGTGTGGGGCGGCGACCATCTGCTGGAGTTCGGCAAGAAGGTCTGGGAGCTCCGACTGGCCGACGGGCTGCGGATGCTGCGGCTCGGGGTGGAGGCGCATCTGGTCACCAGCCACCTCGCGCTGCCGTTGCTGATCCGCAGGCCCGGTGGGCTGGTGGTCGAAGTGACCGACGGTACGGCGGAGTTCAACCGCAGGTACCGGGAGAACCTCTTCTTCGACCTGGCGAAGAACGCGCCGCACCGGATGGCCTTCGGCCTCTCACAGGAGCTGGCGCGGTACGGCGGTACGGCGGTCTCCCTCACGCCCGGGTTCCTGCGGTCGGAGGAGATGCTGGACCACTTCGGCGTGAGCGAGGGGAACTGGCGCGACGCGGTCGCCGTGGATCCGCACTTCGCTATCGCCGAGTCCCCGACGTACGCCGGGCGGGCCGTCGCGGCCCTGGCGACGGATCCGGCCGTGGCCCGTTGGGCGGGCCGGTCGCTGTCGACCGGCCAGCTCGCCAGGGCGTACGGCTTCACCGACGCGGACGGCTCCCGCCCCGACGCCTTCGGCTATTTCCGGGACGTGGTCTTCGGGGGCAAGGCGGGCTCGGCGCGGGACTACCGGTAGCGGCTCGCCGACGCGGTCCCGGCCTCGTCGGCCCGCGCCGCTTGAGCCCGTGCCGCTTGGGCCTCCGCCGCCTTGGCCCGCGCCGCTTGGGCTCGTGCCGCTTGGGCCTCCGCCGCCTTGGCCCGCGCCGACCGCGACCGACCGGAGAACCGGCCGCGTCTCAGGGCCGGTAGAGGCTGGCCGCCCGCGCGGCCGCCCGGGCGAACCGTTGCCGCAGCGCCTGCGGGGCCACGACCTCCGCCTCGGGCCCGAGGGCGAGCAACTGCTCGTACGCCACCTCAAGGCTCTCCACCGGCAACTGCACCCGCACCCACCCGCGCTCCGGCGGCCCGGCCGCCGCCAGTGCCGAGCGGGCCGCCGCCCGGTCGGTCACGTACGGAAGCCTGCGCACCCCGTCCGGCGACAGCCGCAGCACCACCTCGTCCCGCAGGATCGAGCGGGCGAACTCGGCCGCCCGGCGGTCCCAGAACTCCGGCAGGTCGAACTCCACGTCCCGCTCGAAGCGCCCGGCACCGGGGGAGACCGAGAGCACGCGGTCCACCCGGTACATCCGGAACTGCTCCGACGAGCGCGCCACCAAGTACCACACGCCAGCCTTGAGTACCAGCCCGTACGGCTCCAACTCCCGTACCACGTCGGCGTCTTGACGCCGGTACGTGACGCGGATCCGCCGGTCGTCCCAGACCGCCTGCGCTATGGGCGGCAACTCGTCCGGGGTCCGAGGCTCCTGGTACCAGGCGGGCGCGTCGAGGTGGAAGCGCTGGGCCGCCGAGCGCGAAGCGTCCCGCAGCTCGGGCTGCAGCGCCGCCGACACCTTCAGCCGGGCGGCCGAGGCGGTGTCCGCCAGCCCCATGGCGCGCAGCGCGCTCGGCACCCCGGACAGGAACAGCGCCTCCGCCTCGTCCCGGTCGAGTCCGGTCAGCCGGGTGCGGTAGCCGCCCACCAGGCGGTAGCCGCCCGTTCTGCCACGGTCGGCGTAGACCGGGACGCCCGCCTCGGACAGCGCGAGCACGTCCCGTCCGATCGTCCGCTCCGAGACCTCCAGCGCCGCCGCCAGCTCGGCCGCCGTCATCGACTCGCGCGACTGCAACAGCAGCACCAGATGGATCAGACGTGCCGCGCGCATGTGTTCCTCCCCCTGAACCGCCTACCGGCAAGGGTGTGCCCCCGACCCCACACGACGGGGATCGGGGGCACACCGGTCGACCTACCGGTACTTCGTCGAGATCCTCGTGTGCCCCGCGGCACGGGGCACACGCGACTCAGAGCCCGAGGTCGCCCTCGAACTCACCGGCCTCCAGGCGGGCCTTGACGTCCGACAGGTAGCGGGCGGCGTCCGCGCCGTCGACCAGCTGGTGGTCGTACGACAGGGTCAGGTAGACCATGTCGCGGATGGCGATGGTCTCGCCCAGCTCCGGGTGGTCGATCACGACCGGGCGGCGCACGGTGGCACCGATGCCCAGCATGGCGACCTGCGGGTAGTTCACGATCACCGTGTCGAACAGCGCACCGCGCGAACCGGTGTTGCTGATCGTGAACGTGCCGCCGGACATGTCGTCCGGGCTGAGGCCGCCCTCGCGGACCTTCTTGGCCAACTCGGCGGTCTTCTTGGCGATACCGGCGATGTTGAGGTCACCGGCGCCCTTGATGACCGGGACCATCAGGCCCTTCTCCGAGTCCACCGCGATGCCGATGTTCTCGACGTCGTGGTAGGTGACGGTGCCGTCCTCGTTGATCTTGGCGTTGATCGACGGGTGGGCCTTCAGGGCCTCGGCCGCCGCCTTGACGAAGAACGGCATCGGGGAGAGCTTGACGCCCTCGCGCGCCAGGAAGGACTCCTTGGCCCGACCCCGCAGCTTCATGATCCTGGTGACATCGACCTCGACCATGGTGGACAGCTGCGCCTGGCTGTGCAGCGCCTTCATCATGTTCTCGGCGATGACCTTGCGGATCCGCGACATCTTGACCGTCTGGCCACGCAGCGGTGAGACGGCGGCGGGAGCCGCGGCCTTGGGGGCCGGGGCGGCCTGAGCGGCGGCCTTGGCGGTCTCCGCGGCGGACAGCACGTCCTGCTTGCGGATCCGGCCACCGACGCCGGTGCCCTTCAGCGTGGACAGGTCCACACCGTGCTCGGCGGCGAGCTTCCGGACCAGCGGGGTCACGTACGCACCCTCGGCCTCGGCGGTCACCGCGGCGGCCGGAGCCGGAGCGGCGGGCGCGGCCGGTGCGGCGGGAGCGGCCGGTGCGGCAGGCGCCGGAGCCGGGGCAGAGGGCGCGGCCGGAGCCGGAGCCGGAGCCGGGGTCGGCGCGGGGGCCGGGGCCTCCTGGACCGGAGCGGCAGCCGGGGCCGGGGCGGCCGGGGCGGGTGCGGCGGCCGGAGCGGCGCCCGCGGCACCGATCACGGCGAGCTTGGCGCCGACCTCGGCGGTCTCGTCCTCGCCGACCACGATCTCCAGCAGGGTGCCGGAGACCGGCGCCGGGATCTCGGTGTCGACCTTGTCGGTGGAGACCTCGAGCAGCGGCTCGTCGGCCTCGACCTCCTCGCCGACCTGCTTCAGCCAGCGGGTGACGGTGCCCTCGGTCACCGACTCGCCGAGCGCGGGCAGGACGACGTCGGTGCCCTGGGCGCCGCCCGCGGGGGCGGCTGCCGGGGCGGCCGCGGCCGGAGCGGGCGCGGCCGGGGCCTCGGCGGCGGGTGCCGGGGCGGCCGGGGCCGGGGTGGGCTCGGGCTGGGCGGCCGGAGCCGGGGCAGCGGCGGGCGCGCCGGTGCCGTCGTCGATCACGGCCAGCTCGGCGCCGACCTCGACCGTCTCGTCCTCGGCCACCTTGATGGAGGTGAGGATGCCAGCCGCGGGGGCCGGGATCTCGGTGTCGACCTTGTCCGTCGAGACTTCGAGCAGCGGCTCGTCGGCCTCGACACGCTCACCCTCGGCCTTCAGCCAGCGGGTGACGGTGCCCTCGGTCACGCTCTCACCGAGCGCCGGCAGGGTTACGGAAACCGCCATGGTTTCGGTTGCTCCTAACGATCTGTGCGGATTGCGGGCGTGTCGAGGGGTTAGTCGTGCGAGTGCAGCGGCTTGCCCGCGAGCGCCAGGTGGGCCTCACCGAGCGCCTCGTTCTGTGTCGGGTGCGCGTGGATGAGCTGCGCGACCTCGGCGGGCAGCGCCTCCCAGTTGTAGATCAGCTGTGCCTCGCCGACCTGCTCACCCATGCGGTCACCGACCATGTGGACGCCGACCACGGCACCGTCGCGGACCTGGACGAGCTTGATCTCGCCGGCGGTCTTGAGGATCTTGCTCTTGCCGTTGCCTGCCAGGTTGTACTTCAGGGTGACGACCTTGTCCGCCCCGTACAGCTCCTTGGCCTTGGCCTCGGAAAGGCCCATCGAGGCGACCTCGGGGTGGCAGTACGTGACGCGGGGCACGCCGTCGTAGTCGATCGGCACGACCTTGAGACCGGCCAGCCGCTCAGCCACCAGCATGCCCTCGGCGAAGCCGACGTGCGCGAGCTGGAGGGTCGGGACGAGGTCACCGACGGCCGAGATGGTCGGCACGTTGGTACGCATGTACTCGTCCACCAGGACGTAGCCGCGGTCCATCGCGACCCCGGCCTCCTCGTAGCCCAGGCCCTGCGAGACCGGGCCGCGGCCGACGGCGACCAGCAGCAGCTCGGCCTCGAAGGTCTTGCCGTTCTCCAGCGAGACCTTCACACCGTCGGCGGTGTACTCCACGCCCGAGAAGCGGGAGCCCAGGGAGAAGTTGATGCCGCGCTTGCGGAAGGCGCGCTCCAGCAGCTTGGAGCTGTTCTCGTCCTCGACCGGGACCAGGTGGGGGAGGGCCTCGACGATGGTGACGTCGGAGCCGAACGACTTCCACGCGGAGGCGAACTCCACGCCGATGACGCCGCCGCCCAGGATGATCGCGGACTTCGGCACGCGGTCCAGGACCAGCGCGTGGTCCGAGGAGATGACGCGCTCGCCGTCGATGTTCAGCCCCGGCAACGACTTGGGCACCGAGCCGGTCGCCAGCAGGACGTGCCGACCGGTGTAGCGCTGGCCGTTGACGTCGACGGAGGTCGGGGAGGACAGGCGGCCCTCGCCGGTCACATACGTGACCTTGCGGCTGGCCACCAGGCCCTGCAGGCCCTTGTAGAGGCCGGAGATCACGTCGTCCTTGTACTTGTGCACACCCGCGATGTCGATGCCCTCGAAAGTGGCCTTGACACCGAACTGGGCGCTCTCCCGAGCCTGGTCGGCGATCTCACCGGCGTGCAGCAGAGCCTTCGTGGGGATGCAGCCGCGGTGCAGACAAGTGCCGCCGAGCTTGTCCTTCTCGATCAGGGCGACGTCCAGGCCCAGCTGAGCCGCTCGCAGCGCCGCGGCGTAGCCGCCGCTTCCACCGCCGAGGATCACTAGGTCGAAAACGGTGCTGGCGTCGTTCGCCACGTCACGTCCTCCATGCATGGGTACGCCGGAGCCGGTCTACGTGACCGGGCGGCGGCTATATGTTCGGCCGCTTGTTTAAACGCTTGTTCAAAATGGGCCCTGTCGTGCCGGTACAACATCTTCGCACTTGTTGACGGCTGCTGGGACGCGGGGCCGGTGTGTACGACCGCTGTACGTGCAGCGGCCACGTGTTACTGGTGAGTAGGGGGAATGGATTCCGCCCGCCCGCCGCCCGCCACCGCCCTCAGCGGAGGCGCTGCGCGCCACGGCTCTGCCCTCCCGTCGCCCACCACCACCCTCAGCGGAGGCGCTGCGCGCCACGGCTCTGCCCTCCCGTCGCCCACCACCACCCTCAACCGAGGCGCTGCGCGCCACTGCTCTGCTTGGGGCGAACGGGAACGGCCCCGGGCGACTGCCCGGGGCCTTGGCTGAGCGTTGCCGATCCGTTAGAGGATCGTTCCCTCGGCCGCCTGCTCGGCGATCCGCACCAAGGTCCGCACGCCGGTGCCGGTACCGCCCTTGGGGGTGTAGCCGAACGGCGCGCCCTCGTGGAACGCGGGACCCGCGATGTCCAGGTGCGCCCAGGTGATGCCGTCGCCCACGAACTCCTTCAGGAACAGCCCGGCCACCAGGCCGCCGCCCATCCGGTCACCCATGTTGGCGATGTCCGCGACCGGCGAGTCCATACCCCTGCGCAGCTCGGCGGGGAGCGGCATGGGCCAGGACGGCTCGCCCACCTCCTCGGCGATGCCGTGGACGGCGGTGCGGAAGTCGTCGTCGTTGGCCATGATCCCGAAGTGCCGGTGGCCGAGCGCCAGCACCATCGCGCCGGTCAGCGTCGCCACGTCGATGATCGCGTCGGGGTTCTCCTGGGAGGCGCGGGTGATCGCGTCGGCGAGCACCAGGCGGCCCTCGGCGTCGGTGTTGAGCACCTCGACGGTCTTGCCGGAGTACATCCGCAGCACATCACCCGGCCGGGTGGCGCTGCCGGACGGCATGTTCTCGGCGAGCGCCAGCCAGCCGGTGACGTTGGTCTCGACACCCAGCTTCGCGGCGGCGACCACCGCGGCGAACACGGCCGCCGCGCCGGACATGTCGCACTTCATGGTCTCGTTGTGACCGGCGGGCTTGAGCGAGATGCCGCCCGAGTCGTACGTGATGCCCTTGCCGACGAAGGCGAGGTGCTTCTTCGCCTTGGGGTTGGTGTACGCGACCTTCACCAGGCGCGGCGGATTGGCGGACCCCTGGCCGACGCCCATGATGCCGCCGTAGCCGCCCTTGGCCAGCGCCTTCTCATCCAGCACCTCGACCTTGAGGCCGTGCTCCTTGGCGGCCTGCTGGACGATGGTGGCGAACGACTTCGGGAACAGGTCGTTCGACGGCATGTTGATCAGGTCACGCGCCCGGTTGACCTCTTCGGCCAGCGCGACGGCGCGGGCGGCGGCGGCCTTGAACGCCTTGTCCCGCGGCTTGCCACCGACCAGGGCGACCTCGGCGAGCGGCTCCTTGACGCCGTTGCCGTTCTTGTCGCCGTTGCCCCGGTAGGCGTTGTACGCGTACGCGCCGAGCAGCGCGCCCTGGGCCACCGCCTCGGCGTCCGCGACCTCGGCGGCCGGGAGCGCGAACGCGGCCTTCTTCGAGCCCGCCAGCGCACGGGCGGCGGCGCCCGCGGCCTTGCGCAGCGCCTCGGCGGCGTAGCCGTCTCCCTTGGCGGGCACGTCCCCCAGGCCGACCGCCAGCACGACCGGGGCCTTGACACCACTCGGCGCCGGCAGCTTCGTCACCTCGCCCTCGGCGCCGGTGGCGCCCAGGGTCTCCAGGGTGGCGGCCAGCTTGCCGCTGAAGGCCTCGTCCACCGCCTCCGCGCCGGGAGCGACCACGGGGCCCTTGGGTCCCTTGGCCACGCCCACCACGACGGCGTCCGCACGCAGCGCCGCGGCGGAGGAGGTGCTGAGAGTCAGTGCAGTCACGGTGTTGAAGTTCCTCTTCCGTCGAGGTCCGTTGCCTCAACGGCGTCGTTGCCGGTGAGGTGCCGTACGGGGCTCGCGCCCCGTACGGCTTCTCGTGAGCCTACGCCCGTGATACGGCGCTGGTCCGCTTCGCCCCGTTCCTACGCTTGGACGCTGCGCGGCGGGTGGTCGTACCGCCCGGACTTGATCTCCCGGAGGAGGTCTTGGAGCCGGGCGGGGGTGGTACTCACGGTCACGCCGGGGGCGGTGCTCTCGCGGAGGTGTATGTGGTGGGGGGTGGCGGTGAGTTCTATGCAGTTGTTGCCTCCGCCGCCGCAGAATGACGCCTTCTGCCAGGACATGTCCGTTCCTCTCAGAGGTGGCGAGCGATGGACCAGATGAAATCCCGGGACTCGTCGGGAGGCAGTGCGGAGCGTTCCATCAGGTCCAGTAGCGACCGGTAGTTGGCGAGTGGGGTGGGGGAGTCCGCGAAGTACGGTCCGTACGGTGTATCGAGGTGCACGGTGTCCAACTGTGGAACTGGGCCTTCCGCGTAAAGGATCGATTGCCCGGAACCGTGGAACCCACCCGCGCTGAACGGAATGACCAGCAGCGTGATGTGGTCGCGCTCGCAGGCGGCCGCCAGGTACTCGAGCTGCGTGCGAGCGACCTCTCGACCACCGAACTGCATGCGCAGCGCGGCTTCGTGAATGATCCCGAGGTACGGAGTCGGTCTCTCGCCGTCGAGGATCCGCTGCCGACCGAGCCGGTGGGCAACGCGCAACTCGACTTCCAGACGCGGGAGTTTCGGGACTACGAGGTCAAAGATCGCTCTGGCGTGGTCCTCGGTCTGCAACAGCCCTGGTAGGTGGACGCTCTGCGCGGTGCGGATGCGGGTGGCGTGGTACTCGATCTCCGACACGTCGAGGAAACCGTCCGGTAGTTTGCCGCGGTACTCCTCCCACCAGAACGTGTTGCGTCGTCCTCCGGTCATAGCGGCAAGCGCGTCAACGAGAGCTTGATCAGGACACCTGTAGTGACAGGCGAGTTGACGCACGCGCTCCTCGCTGAGCCCAGTACGTGCCGCCTCGATGTTGGACACCATCGTCCGGTCCGCGCCGAGCATGGCGGCCGCCTCCTGCACGGAGATCCCGGCCTGTTCACGCAGTCGCCGAACTTCCTTCGCCAGGCGGCGCTGACGCCCCGTGGGTGTGCTCCTTGGTGCCATGAGTCCTCTCTCGCTGCGCGCGCCAGTCTCCCAGCGATGCCAGCGACGGTCCAGTGAGTCAAAATGCGGTTCACCCTTTACGGGCAGTTGGACTCACATGTGAGTCCAACTGAGCTAGCGTGTGAGCCACACCACTCGCGAACTCGCCACTCAGGAGCCGCACATGAGTCTCGTGCCGCGATCAACCCCACTCCCGTCGGAAACCTGGGAGTACCGCCTCCACATCCCCCGCGACCCCCGCGCACCGGGGATCGCAAGGGACACCCTGCGATCCGTCCTGACCCGCCACGGGTTGCCGCAACTGATCGACAAAGCAACCCTGTTGACCTCCGAGCTGACAACAAACGCGTTCCGCTATGCCGAGGGCCCCGTCTCAGTAACCCTGGACTGGCGCCACCCCGCCCTACGCGTCAGCGTCTGCGATACCAACCCGGAACTCCCAACCCCCTTCTCCGCCACCCCGGAGGAGGACATGCTCGGCGGCCGAGGCCTACTGATCCTCGACCTCCTCTCCGACAACTGGGGCGGCTACGTCATCGACAAGGAACCCTTCGGGTTGGGCGGAAAGCTGATCTGGTTCGAGCTGTTGACTGGTTGAGATTTGTTTGAAGCTCACGATCGGCCCGTCGTCGGACTCGAAGGCGGCCACGTGAAACCGCTCTTCTGTGAACTCACGGGTCAGTGCCGCTTCCCACCCCAGGGCGAGGGTCTGCGCGATGTCCCGCAGCGCGCGGTCGTCTTCCGGAGCGTCGCCGCACCGGATCACATCCGCCACGACGAGCCGGTTGAGGAAGAACTCGACCCTGCTGCGGTCCCCGTCGAACTTTCGATACCAGATCTCAAAGTTCCGCGGCTCATATACGTGCTCCCGAAGCACACACCCGCGTACCACAACGAGCTTTGGCGCTATGAGATGACACATGGCGAGCCACATGCCGACGGTACAGTGGGCGGTGAGAAAGTCAACGGAGTTGAGCTTTCCGGTGTAGCTCTTGATCCATGTTTCAATCTCTGGGTGCGTGCCAGGACTCATGGGCATCAGTCCGATCCGTAATACTCACTGTGCTGTTGGGTTGGGGTCGAATCCCACGTGTAGCACGCATTCCGAGGGCAACCTCGCTAACACAGTCCCTGCTAGTCGGACCCGGGCGATATGGGGAAGGTTCACTTCTGGCTGCCCAGCCAACGTTCAAGGGCGGCGCGGGTAAACTCATCAGTGCGAGGTCGGGAAGCCATCCACTCGCCACGGCGTCGGAGCGTCTGATTGCGATGAGGATCGCGTACCAGGGTGAAGTCTAGCGAGGTCTCCCCTTCGTCCCCTCGGACGATCACGTTGCCATCGAGGGACAACATAACAAACGCTGGGTGACACGCCCCATTCCCGAGAACGCCTGAGGCTGCACCGGCGCCGACGATGTCCCAGTCGTCCGACAGCCTCACTTTCGCCCACTGCCAAATTTTAGGTGAGTTCGCGTCCGCGCAATTTACTGCCACTAGAAAATCTGCATTATCCTCTCCGAAGAGACCGCCCTCGCGGGAGAGGCGATGCCACTCGAAGTTCGCCACTTCAGGCAATCGCGGTTCAGCGGAGCTCACCGTGACGAAGGAGACGCCGCCCTCTTCTGGGCAACTGCTGGCAAAAGTGGCGAGCGTTGGCGGAATGAGCGGCGTTGCCGGATCGATCATGCCGAGAAGGGTGAGCCCAGCATCAGCGAGAGAGGCGGACAACTCGACTTCTTTCATCGTGAGGCTCCAAGGGTTAAATTCGTGCCGTTGTGGCCCGATGCGCGTGAGGGGACCGCTTCGCTGTGTCAGCGGAATAAGTTTCCCCTGCCACGGCTATGGCCGCTTAGCCCACGGATAAGGGATGATCTGATTGTAGTTATGCGCGCCGGTCTTGGTTCTCCCGACGTAGGCGATGTTCCCATCCCTATCAACAAGAATCCGTGCTTGACTCAACGGGTCTCCGTTATCATAAATCGCCGACCCCCTCCACCTTTGGGCGCCTCGGGGAGCGCCTATCGCGCCATACACGTCGGGTCGTCGATTTCCTGCAGGGCCTGTCATCCGCTGTGGGTAGTTCGGATCGCCGACCACGTCATTCACGAGATCATGAATATCCTGCGGTGTCTCATAATACGCCTTGTTCGCTGCGCTTCGTTTAGCAATGGCCTCCGGTGAGTAATTTTCGTCGGGAGTCCACTGACTTGGACAGGGGGTGAGACCGAGCGGGTCGATCCATGCTGTCGGGTTGTGGACGTATGTGGCAGGGTTCGGGGTCGGCCTGAGGCCCAGGGGGTCGAGTGACAGATAGTGCGCTGTCTGCGGGTCGTAGTAGCGGAAGTAGTTGTAGTTCAGGTCCGTTTCGGCGTCGTGGTACTGGCCGGGGAACCGTAGAGGGCAGTCGACGTTGGTGTCGGCTGTTGGGGCTGGAAGTGGTGTGCCCCACAGGGTTGTGCGGATTTGCCAGATGACTGTTCCGTCAGCCGTGATCAATTCCGTCGGGTTGCCCGTCAAGTCCGTTACCGCTGCATGGAATTGGGCAGGTTCACCCAGACGCGCGATCAGGGAGTTTGGGTCTGTGGGGGCTTCGCGGTCGGTTTGGGCGATTGGGCGGTGGGTGCCCGGAGCATAGTCCCAGGTTGTTGTGGGGCCGTCGTTTAGCGTTTGTTCGGCTATGCGGGTGTCGTCCCAGACGAATGTGGTTGTCTCGGCTGCCGAGCCGTCCGCCGCCAAGCGTCGTTTCGCGATGCGGCGGCCCAGTGGGTCATACGAGTAGTGCCAGCGTTCGCCGTCCGGCGTTACGGCGTCTGTCAGACGGTCCTCGGCGTTCCACGAGAACAGCCATGTGCGTGTCTGGCCGTTGAGGAGTTTGCGGGTTTTGCGGACCAGGCGGCCTTGCGGGTCGTGTTCGTATGTGGTGCGGCCTGCCTTGCGGATCAGTGTTCCGGTGAACTCGCGATTGCCTGCGGCTGGGTGGGCGGGGGCCTCTGCGTTAGTGAGGTTGCCTGCTTCGTCGTAGGCGTAGGTCTCGGTCCAGCCGTGGGCCGTTACGGCCGTTACCCGGCCGGTTCGGTTGAGGGTGAAGTGCCTTGTGCCAGAGGTCAGTTCGCGGATCTCGGTTAGTAGGCCGTCGGGGCGGTAGGCGTATGTTCGGTGCTGAAGGAGTACGTCTTCGCCTTGCGCCTGGGCCGTGAGGGATTGGGTGGTGAGGCGGTTGGCGGCATCCCATGCCTGGGTGAGGTGGACGTCGTCGCCGATGCGGCGTTGGACCTCTCTGCCTGCCGCGTCGTAGACGAAGGCCAGCTTTCCGGCGTCGGTGCGCAACTCCGTCGGCCGCCCCGCCGCGTCGTACGTCCAGTGGGAGACGGCTCCGCCGGGCGTCGTGCGCTCCGTGCGGCGCCCCGCCGCGTCGTACGCGTACCGGATCGTGCGGCCGTTCGTGGTTTCCGTCAGGACGCGGCCCAACGCGTCGCGCTGCCAGACAACCTCCGCGTCGGGGTTGACGGCACGCGTCAGACGACCCGACGCGTCATACGCGAATGTCGTCTCCGTACCGTCGTCCGCACGGCTGGCCGTTGTCCGGCCCAGCGTGTCCCGGGTGAACGTCAACGTCTCGCACGCACCGTTGGTGCGTGACACCAACTGCCCCGCCGCGTCATGGGCGTACGACAGCCTGCGGCCGTTGAAGTCGGTCTCCGCGACCAGGCGGCCCGCCGCGTCGTACTCGTATGACCAGGTCAGGCCCTGCGGGTTGGTGACGCCGGTGAGCCGGAGGTCCGTGTCGTACGCGAAGTCGTAGACCGTGCCGTCAGGGTCGGTGCGCGACGTGGGCAGGTCGAAGTGGGTGGTGGTGTGCCGGGTGGTGTTGCCCGCTGGGTCGGTGTGGGCGAGGAGGTTGCCTTCGCCGTCCCACTTCCACTCCTCACGCGCGCCGTCCGGTTGTTCGCGCCATGCGGGCTTGCCCTCGGTGGTCCATCCCATGCGGGTGGTGTGGCCCAGCGGATCGGTGACTTCGATGACCCGGCCGAATGAGTCTCGACGCAGTGTTGTGCTGTGGCCCAGCGGATCGGTGATGGAGATGGGCAGCCCCGCGGCGTCGCATGTGATGCGCTGGGTGTTGCCGAGGGCGTCCGTGACAGAAGCCAGATGGCCGTGGGCGTCGTAGGTGTAGCGGGTCTCGGCGCCTGTCGGGTCGGTGGTGGTGAGGCGGTTGCCGACTTCGTCGTAAGTGTGGCGCCATACCGCGCCGTCGGGCTCGGTGACCTCGACGGGCTGGCCCAGCGCGTTGTAGGTGGCGTGTGCCTCGCTGCCATCGGGGAGTTGGATGGTGGTGAGGTTGTCGTCGGCGTCGTAGGTGTAACGGGTGGTGTGGCCGAGGGGATCGGTCTCGGCCAACAGCAGGCGGCCATCCGTGTCCCACTCCCGGTACGAGGTGTGCCCCAGCGGGTTCGTCTCGGCGACGAGCTTGTAGGCCGCGTTGTAGCGGTATGTAGTGGTCTGGCCGAGCGAGTTGGTGTAGACGGTCGTACGGCTCTGCTCGTCATAGGCCATCTCGCCGGACATGAAGCCGTCCGAGCCGTCGGTGCGCCCGCACCGGCCCTGCTCGTCGTAGGTGTAGCTGTACGCCGTGCCGTTGCGGTCCTGCCATGACGTCAGACGGCCGTCGCGGTCATAGCCGAAACGCAGTGGCGTGTCACTGGAGTTGAACACCTCGACCAGGTCACCGGCCGCGTCGTAGCCGTAGCGCATCAGCACCGTGTCCGTGCCGTCGCCGTGCAGCAGGCGCAGCGCGGTGACGCGACCAGCCTCAGTGTCGGTCGCGATGCGGTAGCCACCGCTGTGGACGATCTCCCGTGGTGTGCCGTCCTCGTTGTAGCCGAAGTCAATGCGGTGGCCGTTGCGGTCATCGATGGCCCGCACCGGCAGTCGGACGTAAGACCCGGTGCCTGCTGGCGCCGCGCTGAGTGGGGCGAATTCCAGGGTCTGGCCGCGTTCCGGCACGGATATGCGCATCGCGCCGCCCGAGCCGCCGTCCCAGGTCAGCGGCCAGCGAGGGCCGGTGATCGGCAGGGTGGCAACGCCCGGTTGCGGTACGGGGTAGGGCACCAGCCTGCCGTCCGGGGCGGCATAGACCACGCCCTCCCCATCGATCTCCAGCCGCTGGTCGAGGGTGGAGGCCCAGGAAGTGCCGAACCAGCCGCCAGCGCGGTATGACGACAGATGCGTCCGGTTGATCAACAGCGGTAGGGCGCCGGGGAGTTCGACATCGGTCTGCCGCATCGACACCACACCGGTCGCGATGTCGACCGGGTCGTTGCACTCGGTGATGTCCTTCGAGCCGCGCGTCGTCTCGGCGGGGTTGTGTGCACCGTTACGCGCGGACTCGGCGGCACGTTGCTCGGCCTCGGTCAGGTCCCGGGTCATGTTTTCCGCGACATCGGGGACGACGGACTCCGGTGCGCTGGCGCCGTCGGTGGCGACGGCGCTGGTCAGGTTGAACAGCAGATTGCCGGACGCGTCTCCCGGGTCGGTACCCCAGCCGGAGCCGACCACCGACTTCACCAGGTCCATCGGATGGTTGCCCGCGTGCAGCAGCCCCGCAGCGACCGCGTTCGTGTGGTCGAGCCACATGGCCGGATGGGTGAGGTTGTACGGGTCCGTCGGATTCACGCTGCGGACGAACTTCAGGAAGTCCGCACCCGCGCCCAGGAATCCCATGCCGACGTGCTCGTAGGTCAACCCACCAGCGAGCATCACATCTTCGTAGTCACCGGCCATCCGACGGGCGAACGTCGGTGTTCTGGGGGCCAGTTCGGCCGCCGAGTTCACCTTGGCCATCGCCGCGTCGCCTTCGGCGTCGCGCTGGCGCCTTGCCTCGTCGAGGATCTCCTGGGCCGCCTTCATCCCCGCTTCGCCGGGATCATGGAACGTGCCGGGTTTGGCCGGTGTGTGCGCGGCATCGACGTGGGATCCCAGGCTGGCGTTGTACGCGTCGACCTGCTTGTTGTACGCGGCCCGCGCGTCCTCGGACTTCTTCTTGGCCGCCGCGTACGTCTCCAGCGCCTGACGGGCCTTTTCCTGGGCCCACTCCACTGTTTGCGCGAAGCCCAGCAGGGTCTTGCTCGCCGTCTCACACGCTTCCGCGGCCGTCAGCCACTGTTTCGGATGCGGGGTGAACGACTTGCGGAACTCGTCGGCCGCCTGGCCCTTCCAGTGCTGCGGATCCAGCCGTTGCAAGCCGTTACCGGTCTCCCGGAACGCACCGGCGAACGTCTCCAGCGCTTCCGCGGAATCACGGATGGCCTTGGGATCGCCGTGGATCAAGTCCCTTGGGTCCTTGGTCTGCCCCAGCTCCATCTCCGGCACATCAGCGCCCAGGCCATCGGCGAACTGGTCGCCGAGGCGGTCCACATCCCGAGCCGCCGAATGCAGACCCACCGCGTTGAGCCCATCGCCCACGCCGTGGGCGGCTCCGTCGACCACATTGCCGACGAGCTTCTTTCCCTTGTCGAGGAGATGCTCCGCCTTGTCGCCCCAGTGATTGAGGTCGTCCATGAAACCGCTCACGGGCGGTCATCACCCCCGTTGTCGAACATCCGGGCCATCCACGTACCAGCGCTTACCTGGAGCCGGAGTCATCAGAGGTGAGGTCGGCAATCGTGCGCGTCGTGACGGCTGCGGGGTTCGACTGCAGCCAGTCCTTGCTTTCCGCCTTCCAGGTCTTCTCGACGTCCGTGTTCGCCTTCAGCAAGGACTGCTCGCTGTAGTCGGCGTGCCGGATCTGGTTGATGGGGTTGTCCGCCCACACCTGGCCCCACGACTCCTTCGACACCTGCTCATCGGAGGCGTCCGGGTTGCCCACCGCGGCGGCCACCACGTTCTTGAACTTGCCCTGGACGTACTGGTCCTCCTCGTGGAAGCTCCCAGCCGCGAGGCCCAACCGCGCCGCGAACTCGTTCCCGTCATGGACCAGCGTCCGCACACCCCACTCCCAGCGGTCACCGAACCCCTTCAGTGCCGAGGTCAGCCCGGCGTGCCCCAACTTCAGCCCGGTCAGTTCAATGCCGGAGAAGCCCCGGCCGACCTCGGCCGACTCCACGATCCCCAGCTTCTTCAACTCCCCGAGCGTGGCTGTCAGGCCCTCCGCGGTCATCCGCAGCGCCTCGGGATCCACATGAAGATCCTTGTCCTTACCACCCATGACACCCCCTGGTACCGGTCACCACATGCGCCTCGGACGTCATCTGACCTTACTGGCAAGGGAATTCGCGGCGTGCGGCGGAGCCGCGCCCGCCTTCCGTGAGGCGTTTCAGCCGTCCGCACCGACCCTTTGCCGGATGTGCTCCGGAAGTGGGTAGTGCCGCTCGGCCGGAAGTTTCCGGGTCGCTTCGTCGGTGAGGCCGTGCCGTACGTCGGAGTGGATCGAGTGGGCGAGTTCGGTCACGTCAGTGATGCTGACGATCCAGTCGCGCACGTAGCGTTCCACCGCTTCGCCGGAGAGGCCGATCTGGATCGCTCTGATGGGGAGTTGGGCGAGGGAGAGTGAACGCTCGGGATCCCACTGGATGCGTACGGGGCTTTCGCTGATCTCCCGCCGCCAGGCGTCCGCGTCCGGATGCACCGCACGGTCGAAGTGGCTCAACGCCGAGTGGGCCAGCGCCCATTCGAAGCCCCCTCGGGTGATCTCGACGGCGAGCACGTGCTCCTGATTCGGTTTGGTCGCCCACCCCGACCGGTACATCATCCAAAGGAAGGACGGTTTGATCCAGGTCATCCGCTCGACCTTGAACGGCGCCACAAAGGTCCCGGCCCGCACGGCCCGCGCCGCGATCTCCTGCGGGTATGCCTGGTAGACCGTGACGCTGCATTCGCCGTAGACAGCCCTCACAGTACGCGTGGGAGTTTCCGCTCCGGCCTCAGGAATCCCCCGCCGACTTGTGCCCATCATTACTCGTAGTCCCTCGATCAGCGGCTCACGGCCCGGTGTAGAACTCCGCGCGACGGCGGTGACGTTGCGGTTCACGATATCGTCGCGCTCCCCGCCCCAACCGGCCGCGTCTTGCGGGGAGTTCGGTCGTCACGGCCTCGATCGGCGTCGCCGTCGCGGGCTCGGCCCAGGGGTAGTTGAAAGTGGATCGAACTGTCGACTCGGCGAGCCCGAGCGGTACCCGGATCGACGATGGCGACGCAGGCCGCCTCCGTCGGCAGTCCATGCGGCATCTGCGGTGCTCCGGGTCGTTCCGGCACGGGGGTGCCCGTACCCTGGAGGTATACGTCTGCTCCCGCATGAGGGAGCCGCCCACGTCGGCCCCGCCGGGTGTGGGGACGCTGGGTCATCCCCGGTAGCCCGGGTGGCCCGGTACTGGAGTCCCACCGGGTGGGGAGTTCGACGCCGCCGGGGTGTCTGCCCACGTGCGAGCTTTGCTTCCGCGGTAACTCAAGCCGGTTTCGGAATGAGAAAAGGAGCGGTCCATGCGTACGCATCTCACAAGAGCAGCCGTCGCGGCGGCCGCGCTACCCGCCATGCTCCTCGGCTCGGGCGCGGGAATCGCCTCTGCCACCCCCCGGGCGCCCGTCGTCCACCAGGTCGTACGGATCCAGCACCAGCCACCCCGTCAGCTCGTATGCCTGCCAGCGCCCGGTCACTGGGTGCGGAGGGTGTGGTACGGCAACAACCCGGGGTTCCTCTGGGTCTGGATTCCAACCCGTCCGATCTGCTTCGTTGGCGGACCGATAGGCCCGTTCACCGTTGGTTACTGACGGCGATGTCATGGAGAGCGGCTTGACCTGGGCCTTCGTTTCCCATGTGCTGACTGGCACTTGTGTTACGGGGACGCCTCGCCAGAAAGGGGTGACTCCCCGTCAGCTCGTGTACCGTTCTAATTGTGGACGCTTCAATCTCCACCCCACAAACTGCGGGCCGTTCGGCCCACTTGACATGCGCCAGGCATGGAGCGAGTGTCGAAGTAAGGGAACATGCGTGTAGTTACCCGGGGATGTGCGGTGCGCATCCAAGAGGGGTGTGCGGTGCGCATCCAGCGGCGGTGATGTCATCGCCCAACGCGAAATGAGTTTCTGAGTATCCAGAACTCCACCCCCATCCCCTCAGGGGAGAACCATGAAGAAGATTCTGGCACGAAGTGTCTGTGTTGCTGCGGCCTCGTGCGCGATATCGGGTTTGTATGGTGTTTCGGCGGGGGTAGCCGGTGCTACTCCTCACGACACCCGCGCAACGATCAGCCGTTCGGTTCCGAAAGTGCACACCGCCTTCTGCTTCAACAGGTTTGGTCGCAGGATTCCGTGTGTGAGGCCTGTAGTCCTGCTAACCGGCCCGGCGCCCGCCGTTGCTGCCGCAGCGCCAGCCATTATCCAAAAGATCACCAACACTGCTATTAGCGGTACTGGCGGTGCTGGTGGTCCTGGTGGCACGGGCGTCAAGGTCCCCGCTGGGACTCCTGTACCTACCGGTCCGGTGACCGGTACTGGTGGCGCTGGTGGCGCTGGTGGTACGGGCGTGCAGGTTACTCCCGGGGCTCCCGCGCCTACTGGTCCGGTGACCGGTACTGGTGGCGCTGGTGGCGCTGGTGGTACGGGCGTGCAGGTTACTCCCGGGGCTCCCGCGCCTACTGGTCCGGTGACCGGTACTGGTGGCGCTGGTGGCGCTGGTGGTACGGGCGTGCAGCTTGCTCCTGGGGCCGGTGCGCCTGCTGCTGGGCCGGTGACCGGTACTGGTGGCGCTGGTGGCGCTGGTGGTACGG
>NZ_JANFNH010000052.1 GCF_024436055.1 Streptantibioticus rubrisoli
GCCTGGCGCCCCGCAGCGTCCGGCTGGTCCGCGCGGGCAGCCGGGCCCGATGGGTCCCGGCCCGATGGGTCAGGGTCCGATGGGTCAGGGTCCGATGGGCCCCGGCAAAGGGCGGGGGTGGGGTCAGACCTTCCGCAACCGGAACGTCAGCCCGAGGGCCTCGTCCGTGAACGGCTCGCCGTAGACCGAATCCGCCTCGCCCTCCGCGAAGTCGACCGCGAGCACCTCCTCCGCCACGAGGCCCGCGTGCTCCGAGAGCGCCGCCGCCAACTCCGCGCCGGATGCGGCCCAGCGCAGCGCGATCCGGTCCGCCACGTCCAACCCGCTGTTCTTACGGGCCTCCTGGATGAGCCGGATGGCGTCCCGGGCCAGGCCCGCCCGCCGCAGCTCGGGAGTGATCTCCAGGTCCAGGGCGACCGTCGCCCCCGAGTCGGACGCCACCGACCAGCCCTCACGCGGGGTTTCGGTGATGATGACCTCCTCGGGGGAGAGGCTGACCGTCTCCCCGTTCACCTCCACCGACGCCGTGCCCTCGCGCAGCGCGAGCGACAGCGCGGCGGCGTCCGCCTCGGCGATGGCCTTGGCGACCGGCTGGGTGCCCTTGCCGAAACGCCTGCCCAGCGCACGGAAGTTGGCCTTCGCCGTGGTGTCCACCAGCGAGCCGCCGACCGCGGAGAGCGATTGGAGGGAGCTGACGTTGAGCTCCTCCGCGATCTGCGCGCGCAGGTCCGCGTCCAGCTCCTCGAAGCCCGCCGCCGCGACCAGTGCGCGGGACAGCGGCTGGCGGGTCTTGACGCCGGACTCCGCCCGGGTCGCCCGCCCGAGCTCAACAAGGCGGCGAACCAGGGTCATTCGGGCGGAAAGCACAGGGTTGATCAGGTTCTCGTCAACCGTCGGCCAGCTGGACAGGTGCACCGAGTCCGGGGCGTCCGGCGTGGTCGGCACGACCAGGTCCTGCCAGACGCGTTCGGTGATGAACGGCACCAGCGGGGCCATCAGCCGGGTGACCGTCTCCACCACGTCGTGCAGGGTGCGCAGCGCCGCCTGGTCGCCCTGCCAGAACCGGCGCCGCGAGCGGCGGACGTACCAGTTGGACAGGTCGTCCACGAACGCCGACAGCAGCTTGCCCGCCCGCTGGGTGTCGTACGACTCCAGCGCCTCGGTGACGTCCCGCACCAGTGCGTTGAGCTCACCGAGCAGCCAGCGGTCCAGCAGCGGCCGGTCGGCGGGGGCCGGATCGGCGGCGCTGGGCGCCCAGTTGGAGGTGCGGGCGTACAGCGCCTGGAAGGCGACGGTGTTCCAGTAGGTGAGCAGCGTCTTGCGCACCACCTCCTGGATGGTGCCGTGGCCGACCCGGCGGGCCGCCCACGGCGAGCCGCCCGCGGCCATGAACCAGCGCACCGCGTCCGCGCCGTGCTGGTCCATCAACGGGATGGGCTCCAGGATGTTGCCCAGGTGCTTGGACATCTTGCGGCCGTCCTCGGCGAGGATGTGGCCGAGGCAGACCACGTTCTCGTACGAGGACTTGTCGAAGACCAGCGTGCCGACCGCCATCAGCGTGTAGAACCAGCCACGGGTCTGGTCGATCGCCTCTGAGATGAACTGCGCCGGGTAGCTCTTCTCGAAGACCTCCTTGTTGCGGTACGGGTAGCCCCACTGCGCGAACGGCATGGAGCCCGAGTCGTACCAGGCGTCGATCACCTCGGGGACGCGCACCGCTTCCAGAGCGCAACCGTCCGTGGTGCAGCCGAAGGTGATCTCGTCGATGTACGGACGGTGCGGGTCCAGTGAGGTCTGGTCGCTGCCGGTCAGCTCGCTCAGCTCGGCGAGCGAACCGACGCAGGTGAGGTGGCCCTCCGCGCAGCGCCAGATGGGCAGCGGCGTGCCCCAGTAGCGGTTGCGGGACAGCGCCCAGTCGATGTTGTTGTTCAGCCAGTCGCCGAAGCGGCCGTGCTTGACCGCCTCCGGGAACCAGTTGGTCCGCTCGTTCTCGCGCAGCAGCGCGTCCTTGATCTGCGTGGTGCGGATGTACCAGGACGGCTGTGCGTAGTACAGCAGCGCGGTGTGGCAGCGCCAGCAGTGCGGGTAGCTGTGCTCGTACGGCAGGTGCCGGAACAGCAGGCCGCGCGACTGCAGGTCGGCCACCAGCGCCTCGTCGGCCTTCTTGAAGAACTGGCCGCCGATCAGGCCCAGTTCACCGGTGAAGGTGCCGTCCGGGTTGACCGGGTTGACCACCGGCAGCCCGTACGCCCGGCAGGTCTTGAGGTCGTCCTCACCGAAGGCGGGCGCCTGGTGGACCAGACCGGTGCCGTCGTCGGTGGTCACGTAGTCGGCGTTGACCACGAAGTGGGCGCCCTCGATGTCCACCAGCTCGAACGGGCGCTGGTACGTCCAGCGCTCCATCTCGGTGCCGCGGTAGGTCTCGCCGGTGGCGGTCCAGCCCTCGCCCAGCGCCTTGCCCAGCAGCGGCTCGGCCACCACCAGCTTCTCGGTGCCGTCGGTGGCCACCACGTAGCTGACGTCGGGGTGCGCGGCCACCGCGGTGTTGGAGACCAGGGTCCACGGGGTGGTGGTCCACACCAGCAGCGACGCCTGGCCCGCCAGCGGGCCCGAGGTGAGCGGGAAGCGGACGAACACCGACGGGTCGACGACCGTCTCGTACCCTTGCGCCAGCTCGTGGTCGGACAGTCCGGTGCCGCAGCGCGGGCACCACGGGGCCACCCGGTGGTCCTGCACCAGCAGGCCCTTGTCGAAGATCTGCTTCAGCGACCACCAGACGGACTCCACGTACTCCGGGTCCATCGTCCGGTACGCCTGGTCCAGGTCCACCCAGTAGCCCATGCGCCGGGTCAGCGCGGCGAAGGCGTCGGTGTGCCGGGTGACGGACTCGCGGCACTTGGCGTTGAACTCGGCGATGCCGTAGCGCTCGATGTCCTGCTTGCCGGAGAAGCCCAGCTCCTTCTCGACGGCCAGCTCCACCGGCAGCCCGTGGCAGTCCCAGCCCGCCTTACGGGTCACATGGTGGCCCCGCATGGTCTTGAAGCGCGGGAAGACGTCCTTGAAGACGCGGGCCTCGATGTGGTGCGCGCCGGGCATTCCGTTGGCGGTCGGCGGGCCCTCGTAGAACACCCACTCGGGCCGCCCCTCGCTCTGCTCCAGGGAGCGGGCGAACACCTTGTTCTCCTGCCAGAACCGGAGCACCTCGTGCTCCAGCGCGGGCAGGTCCACCTGAGCGGGGACCTGGCGGTACTGCGTCATCGGAATGTCCTCCGGCGGATACGGTCGATCTCCGTCGGAGGGACGAGAGCGCGTGCTCCCGCGGTACCACCCTCCTTGGCCGGGAGTGTCCTCCCGACCCCCTCATTGGGGTCGCGACACCGGTTCTACTCGCCCATAGGGCTTTCTTCCGGCGGCTCCGGGGTGATCTTCACGTCGCGCACACCCCCGGGCTCACACCGTCCCCGGGTCGCTGATGGCTGCGTACGGCGCTACTCGTCCCCTTCCACGCCTTTCGCTTCGCACAGTGTACGGCGCGCCGGGCGGGTCCTCCTGCGGAATTCCCGGCTGGCCCCAGCCGTTCTCCCACTGACCCGAACAGGGGAGGTTGCGCGCCCTGGACGGGTCGCTACCGAGGCGTACCGGATTACCCACCGGTGAGCTGGGCACAACGGATGCAGACCTGCCTGCCGTGGGCGTGCCCCGTTGCCGCGGGCGCGGAGTCGATTTATCGTTCCGGCACGATTCGCGAGCAAGATCACACTATGTGAAGGGGCCGCGTCCATGGCGGTGAAGAAGACCGCAGCGCCCAAGAGAGCGGCGCCCACCGCCAAGGCGGCCACGACCCCCAGGACGTCGGCCAAGAAGGCGGCGGCCAAGAACCCTCCGGCCAAGAAGGGGCCGGCGAAGGCGACGACCACCGGGAAGCAGGCCCCCGCCAAGAGGACACCGGCGAAGAAGGCGGCCAAGAAGGAGAGCGAGAAGAAGGAAGCGGCGACCGACGCCGCGACGCGACGAACGGCCGGAGCCGCCAAGGCCCCGGCCAAGAAGGCCACCGCCAGGAAGACGGCGGCCAGCGGCACCACCACCAAGAAGGCGCCGGCCGCGAAGAAGAACGCGACGGCCAAGCAGACAGGAGCCAAGACGGTGGTTGCGAAGAAGACAGCGGCCCGTGAGGCCTCCCCGCTCCCGACCGCCCGCACCGCGCCGGCCACGGTCGACCCCGGCACACTCGCCGTACGCCCCGGCGAGGAACCCTGGTCCTCGGCGGAGGTCGCCGAGGCCCGGACCGCCCTGACGGACGAGGCCAACCGGCTGCGCACCGAGATCCTCGCGTCCGAGGACGCGATCTCCGGCCTGATGCGGGACTCCGGCGACGGCGCCGGCGACGACCAGGCCGACGTGGGCACCAAGAACATCTCCCGTGAACACGAGATCGCGCTGGCCGAAAACGCCCGCGAGATGCTGGTGCAGACCGAGCACGCGGTCGAACGCCTGGACAACGGCACATACGGTCTGTGCGAATCCTGCGGTAAACCGATCGGAAAGGCTCGAATGCAGGCCTTCCCCAGGGCGACCCTGTGCGTCGAGTGCAAACAGCGGACGGAACGCCGCTGACCGCGGTCAACCCCATGCCGTACGCTCGACTCCGTCAGGCAGCGCCTGACGCGGGACTCAACGCTGAAGGACTCACGTGACGAAGGCGGAGCGGACCATCGGTACGCCAGGTTTCGAACAGGCGGCGGGCGAGCCGAGCGACGGTGAGGACGCGAAGTCGTCACCGGCCGCGGACGGCAAGGCCGCCGATGGTGGCCCGGAGCCGCACGCGGCGCCGGGCGGCGACGTGCCCGCTCCGCCCCGCAAGCGG
This sequence comes from Streptantibioticus rubrisoli, assembly GCF_024436055.1. GTDB lineage: Bacteria > Actinomycetota > Actinomycetes > Streptomycetales > Streptomycetaceae > Streptantibioticus_A > Streptantibioticus_A rubrisoli. The sequence continues at coordinate 4,865 of NZ_JANFNH010000052.1, forward strand.
CGGATCCCCGTGCTGTTCGGCGTGGCGGCGCTCGCCTACGCCCTGGACCTGATCAGCAAGACGCTGGTGGTCCAGCACCTGGAGAACCAGCCGTCGATCCAGCTGATCGGCCACTACCTGCAGCTGGAGGCGATCCGCAACTCCGGCGCCGCGTTCAGCATCGGCCAGGGCATGACCGTGGTCTTCACACTGATCGCGGTCATCGTGATCGGCGTGATCGCGCGGCTGGCCCGCAGGCTGTACAGCACGCCGTGGGCGGTCGCGCTCGGTCTGCTGCTCGGCGGCGCGCTGGGCAACCTCACCGACCGTATCTTCCGTTCGCCCGGGGTGTTCCAGGGCGGGGTGGTGGACTTCATCGCCCCGGCGCACTTCGCGGTGTTCAACCTGGCCGACTCGGCGATCGTCTGCGGTGGCGTCCTGATCGTCTGGCTCTCCTTCCGCGGCCTCGACCCGGACGGGACCATGCACCGGGACTGACGCCCAGTGGACCGGACCGCGCCCGGGGTCCGGCATACTCAATCGGGTGAGCACCCTTCCCGAGACCCGCACCCTTCCGGTACCCGACGGCCTGGAGGGCGAGCGGGTGGACGCCGCGCTGGCCCGAATGTTCGGTTTCTCCCGTACGAAGGCGGCCGAGCTGGCCGCCGACGGCAAGGTACGGGTGGACGGCGCCGCGGCCGGGAAGTCCGACCGGGTGCACGGCGGGGCCTGGCTCGAGGTCGAGATGCCCGCGCCCGCCGCGCCGGTGCGGATCGTGGCCGAGCCGGTCGAGGGGATGGAGATCATCCACGACGACGAGGACGTCGTCGTGATCGTCAAGCCGGTCGGCGTCGCGGCCCACCCCAGCCCCGGCTGGACCGGCCCCACCGTGATCGGCGGCCTCGCCGCGGCCGGGTACCGGATCTCCACCTCCGGCGCCGCCGAGCGCCAGGGCATCGTGCACCGCCTTGACGTCGGCACCTCGGGGCTGATGGTCGTCGCCAAGTCCGAGCGCGCGTACACCCTGCTCAAGCAGCAGTTCCGGGAGCGCACCGTCGACAAGCGCTACCACGCCCTGGTGCAGGGCCACCCCGATCCGCTCAGCGGCACCATCGACGCGCCGATCGGCCGCCACCCGCACCACGACTACAAGTGGGCGGTCATCGCCGAGGGCAAGCCCAGCGTCACCCACTACGACCTGATCGAGGCGTTCCGCGCCGCCAGCCTGCTCGACATCAAGCTGGAGACCGGCCGCACCCACCAGATCCGGGTGCACATGTCCGCGCACCGCCACCCCTGCGTCGGCGATCTGACCTACGGCGCCGACCCGACGCTGGCCAAGCGGCTGAAGCTCACCCGACAGTGGCTGCACGCGGTGCGCCTCGGCTTCGAGCACCCGGCCGACGGCCGCTGGGTGGAGTTCGAGGCCCCCTACTCGGCAGACCTCCAGCAGGCGCTGGACACGATTCGGGCCGACAGCGCGTGACGGTCGCTCAGCGCTACCGGATCGCGGTGGCCGGCGAGCGGGAGCTGGACGGCTGCTACGCGGTGCGCCGCGAGGTGTTCGTCACCGAGCAGGGCGTCCCGGAGCACGTGGAGTTGGACGCGTACGACGCGCACGCCGTCCATCTGCTCGCCACCAGTCAGTGCGACGGCCGCCCGGCGGGCACCGCCCGCATCCTGTACGGCGCCGTGGCGCGGCGGAAGTACCCGCGCGCGGTGACCGACGACCTGACGGCGGTTCTGGGACGGCTCGCGGTGGGCAGGTCCGCCCGCGGCACCGGCCTTGGGGCCGCACTGGTACGGGCGGTCGAGGACGAGGCCCGCCGACTCGGGCTCACTCACGTCTACCTGGAGGCGCAGACCCACGCCCTCCCGTTCTACGAGCGGCTCGGATACGCGGCCTACGGGCCGGAGTTCGACGAGGGCAGCGGCATCCCGCACCGGGCGATGCGCCGCACGTTGTGACCCGAACGCCCTGACAAGGGCTCAACGGCACGCTTGTCAGTGGCCCGTGGCACGCTGAGAACCACTGACGCAAGATCTCGACCTACGGGAGCGTGCCGACCGCTCGCTCCGCGACGGCATCCAACTCCCGTGCCAGCGCCTGACGTTGTGGTCCGGCCGGATGATCTGATCCCGCCGCAGCGGCGAGTACCCCTCACGGCGCGGTTCGGCGGTGCCGATCGATCCGCAACCCCCCGGGGCAGCAACTCGCCCTGTGGGGACCCGGCATGGGGTAGACGGGTGGACCGTGCCGATACGCCGACACCGGGAGGTCTCGTCCCACGAGGGGTTGCCCGGGCGGTACTGGATGACCCGATCCCGCCGCAGCGGCGAGCACCCGTCACGGCGCGGTTCGGCGGTGCCGATCGAACCGCAACCCCCCGGGAGCAGGCCCGCCCGACAGGCGCCCTCCGCCGGGTAGGCGCCTGGCACGATGGGTGCTGGCACCCATCGGAATCGCACGGGAAAGAGGGCCCGCGTTGGCCGCCGCTGAGACGATCATCCTGTTCCACTCCACGTGCGGGCTGCGGCCCGCCGTCCAGGCGGCGGCCGCCCGGCTGCGCGCCGCCGGGCACGAGGTGGTGGTCCCCGACCTGTTCGACGGCAGGACCGCCGACAACATCACCGACGGACTGGCGATCAAGGACGAGATCGGCCAGGAGGAACTGCTCAGGCGAGCCGTCACCGCCGCCGCGCCCTACTCCGAGCGCGGAGTGGTCTACGCGGGCTTCTCGCTCGGCGGAGCCGTCGCGCAGAACCTGGCGCTGGCCGACGAGAAGGCCAGGGGCCTGTTGCTGCTGCACGGCACCTCGGACATCGCGGACGACGCCGCCACGGACATCCCGGTCCAACTGCACGTCGCCGAGCCGGACCCGTTCGAGCCCGACGACTGGCTGAACGCCTGGTACCTGCGGATGCGGCGGGCCGGGGCCGACGTGGAGGTGCACCGCTACCGCGGCGCGGGCCACCTGTACACCGACCCCGACCTGCCGGACTGGGACGAGGAGGCCGCGGAGCGCACCTGGTCCACGGCCCTGTCCTTCCTCGCCGAGCTGTAGCGGTAGTGGTAGCCGTAGCCGCCGCTCCCGCCGCTACTTCTTCGGGCCGAGCGCCTTGTCGAAGGCCGCCGCGAGCTGGGCCGGGGTGATGACGCCGGTCTGCGGGAAGTCGTTACCGGCGACGGGGAAGTCCTTGCCGTCCAGCTTGGCGGTCGGGGTGGCCTGCACGCCGCTGCTGTTGAAGGAGTCGGACATCTTCTTCGCCCACGCGTCGTACGTACCGTCCTTGACCGCCTTCTGGAAGGCGGCGTTCCCCTTCAGCTCCGGAACCTGGTCGGAGATCTTGAACAGGTAGCTGGTGTCGCTGAACTTGTCCTGCGTCTCCTCAGGGTGGTTGGCCTGCGAGTACAGCGCGGTGTGGAACTTGATGAACGCGTCCGGGCTCACGTTCAGCGCCGCGCCCAGGGCGCTGAGCGCGTGCATGGAGCCGGTGCCGGGAGAGGCGCCCTGGTCCAGGAAGGTGCCGAAGGTGTACTGGATCTTGTAACGGCCGTCCTGCACCCCCTGGAGCACGTCCTTGCCGTCCGCCTGCTCGAACATCGCGCAGACCGGGCAGCGCGCGTCCTCGTACAGGTGCAGGGTGTGCGCGGCGTTCTTGTTGCCGTAGATCACCGTGGTGCCGTTCGGCCCCGAGGTGTTGGCGGGCAGTACCAGCGGCTTGCTGGAGCCGCCGGAGTTCGAGACGGCCACGGCGACGCCGCCCGCTATCGCCAGCGCGGCGACGATCGCGCCGCCCGCGATGAGCTGGCGGCGCAGCTTGTCCCGCTTCGCCTGCCGCGCCCGCTCGGCCTTCAGCCGCTCACGCGCCGAGGCCTTGTTCTCCCAGGAGTTCTTGCTGCTCATGATTCGTCCGCTCCGTCACGGTCGTGGATGTACGTGATTGCCTGGCTCGGTGCGGCGGCCCGACGGCGGGCGTCAGGCCGCGACCGGGCGCGGCGGACCACGCCGCAGGACGGAGTGCAGCAGCAGTGGAGCCGTCGGCGCGGCCGACCGAGCCTCGGGGCGGCAGGCCCGCGGCCGCTCCGGCACCGCGACGTGGCCGCACAGCACCGCCGCGGCCCGGGCCAGCGGGCGGAAGGCGAACGAGGCGGTGGCGCGCAGCAGTTGGTGCAGCGCCGCCTCACCGCGCCGCAGCCACCAGGAGGCGAGCAGCCCCACGGTGACGTGCGCGGCCAGCAGCAGCCACGGCACCGCCGGATCGGCGACCGGCACGGCACCGGCGAGCGGGGTGCCCACCCGTCCGCCGTCACAGATCACATCGGCCCCGAAGGACCGCAGCGCCCCGGTGACCGGCCCGCCGCTGGGCCCGTAGCAGGCGTGCTGGCCGGTGGTGAACACCGTGTCCGCGGCCAGCTCAAGCGGCACCAGCAGCGCGGTGATCGGCCAGAAGCCGCGCTCGCGTCCGGCGAGCGCGTAGGCCAGCGCGAACATGCCGAGGAAGGCGAACGCCACGGTGGTGAGCGGCAGCGGCTGGTGGGAGAGCAGTACATGCGAGGTGGTGGAGAGGGTGACGCACAACGCCGCGAACAGCGCCGCGCGCGCCGCCCTGAAGGGTGCGTTCCTCTCCATGAGGGCAGAGTGTGCCACGGATCGCCGTAGGCGGCGCCTAAAGGTCCGGCAACGATGTGGAGCGGGCCGCGCTGTCGGTGCCGCGGACTAGACTTTCCCCCTCGCCGAAAGCTCCCACCGGAGGTGTCCCGCACCGTGGCCAAGACCTTCACGCACCTGCATGTGCACACGCAGTACTCGCTGCTGGACGGTGCGGCGCGACTGAAGGACATGTTCAAGGCGTGCCAGGAAATGGACATGACGCACATCGCCATGACCGACCACGGCAACCTGCACGGTGCGTACGACTTCTACCAGCAGGCGACCAGCGCCGGGATCACCCCGATCATCGGCATCGAGGCGTACGTGGCACCCGAGTCGCGGCGCAACAAGCGCAAGATCCAGTGGGGCCAGCCGCACCAGAAGCGCGATGACGTCTCCGGTTCGGGTGGTTACACCCACAAGACGATCTGGGCGGCGAGCAAGACCGGTCTGCACAACCTGTTCCGGCTCTCCTCGGACGCGTACGCCGAGGGCTGGCTGCAGAAGTGGCCGCGGATGGACAAGGAGACCATCGCCCAGTGGTCGGAGGGGCTGATCGCGTCCACCGGCTGCCCGTCCGGCGAGGTGCAGACCCGGCTGCGGCTCGGGCAGTTCGACGAGGCGCTCAAGGCCGCCGCCGAGTACCAGGACATCTTCGGCAAGGAGCGGTACTTCCTGGAGCTGATGGACCACGGCATCGAGATCGAGCGCCGGGTCCGCGACGGGCTGCTGGAGATCGGCAAGAAGCTCGGCATCCCCCCGGTCGTCACCAACGACTCGCACTACACGTACGCCCACGAGGCCGACGCGCACGACGCGCTGCTGTGCATCCAGACCGGCAAGAACCTCACCGACCCCGACCGCTTCAAGTTCGACGGCACCGGCTACTACCTGAAGTCGGCCGAGGAGATGTACGCCATCGACTCCTCCGACGCCTGGCAGGAGGGCTGCGCCAACACCCTGCTGGTCGCCGAACAGGTGGACACCACCGGCTGGTTCGAAAAGCGCGACCTGATGCCGCGGTTCGACGTGCCCGAGGGGTACACCGAGGTGACCTGGTTCCGTGAGGAAGTCATGCGCGGTATGCACCGCCGCTACCCGAACGGCATCCCGGAGGACCGGCAGAAGCAGGTCGAGTACGAGATGGACATCATCATCCAGATGGGGTTCCCGGGGTACTTCCTGGTCGTCGCCGACTTCATCATGTGGGCCAAGAACAACGGCATCGCGGTCGGCCCCGGCCGTGGCTCGGCGGCCGGTTCGATCGTGGCGTACGCGATGGGCATCACCGACCTGGACCCGATCGACCACGGTCTGATCTTCGAGCGGTTCCTCAACCCCGAGCGCGTCTCCATGCCCGATGTCGACATCGACTTCGACGAACGTCGGCGCGCCGAGGTGATCCGGTACGTCACCGAGAAGTACGGCGCCGACAAGGTCGCCATGATCGGCACCTACGGCACCATCAAGGCGAAGAACGCCATCAAGGACTCCGCGCGGGTACTGGGCTACCCGTACGCGATGGGCGACCGGATCACCAAGGCGATGCCCGCCGACGTGCTCGGCAAGGGCATTCCGCTGTCCGGCATCCTGGACCCGCAGCACCCGCGCTACAGCGAGGCCGCCGAGGTGCGCGGGATGTACGAGAACGAGCCGGACGTGAAGAAGGTGATCGACACCGCGCGCGGTGTGGAGGGCCTGGTGCGGCAGATGGGCGTGCACGCCGCGGGCGTGATCATGTCCAGTGAGCGGCTGGTCGACCACGTCCCGGTCTGGGTGCGGCACACCGACGGCGTCACCATCACACAGTGGGACTACCCCACCTGTGAGTCGCTTGGCCTGCTGAAGATGGACTTCCTCGGCCTGCGAAACCTGACGATCATGGATGACGCGGTCAAGCTGGTCAAGGCCAACAAGGGCATCGACATCAAGCTGCTCGACCTGCCGTTGGACGACCCCAAGACCTATGAACTGCTGTGCCGCGGCGACACGTTGGGCGTCTTCCAGTTCGACGGCGGGCCGATGCGTTCGCTGCTCCGGATGATGAAGCCGGACAACTTCGAGGACATCTCCGCCGTCTCGGCCCTGTACCGGCCGGGCCCGATGGGCATGAACTCGCACATCAACTACGCGCTGCGCAAGAACAAGCAGCAGGAGATCACCCCGATCCACCCGGAGCTGGAGGAGCCCCTCAAGGAGGTCCTCGACATCACCTACGGCCTGATCGTGTACCAGGAGCAGGTGCAGAAGGCCGCCCAGGTGCTCGCCGGGTACTCCCTCGGCCAGGCCGACCTGCTGCGCCGGGCGATGGGCAAGAAGAAGCAGGAGGTCCTGGACAAGGAGTTCGTGCCCTTCCAGGCGGGCATGCGCGAGCGCGGCTACTCGGACGAGGCGATCAAGGCGGTGTGGGACGTACTGGTCCCGTTCGCCGGTTACGCGTTCAACAAGGCGCACTCCTCGGCGTATGGCCTGGTCACCTACTGGACCGCGTACCTGAAGGCCAACTACCCGGCCGAGTACATGTCCGCGCTGCTCACCTCGGTGCGCGACGACAAGGACAAGTCGGCGGTCTACCTCAACGAGTGCCGCCGCATGGGCATCAAGGTGCTCCCGCCGAACGTCAATGAGTCGGACGCGAACTTCACCGCCCAAGGTGATGACACGATCCTGTTCGGCCTCACCGCGGTGCGCAACGTCGGCCAGAACGTGGTGGATTCGATCATCCGCTGCCGCAAGGCCAAGGGGAAGTACACCTCGTTCCCCGACTTCCTGGACAAGGTCGAGGCGGTGGTGTGCAACAAGCGGACCGTCGAATCGCTCATCAAGGCGGGCGCCTTCGACGAGATGGGGCACACCCGGCGCGGTTTGACCGAGCACTACGAGGCGATGATCGACAACGTGGTGCAGGTCAAACGCAAGGAGGCCGAGGGCCAGTTCGACCTGTTCGGCGGCATGGGCGACGATGACAAGGACGAGCCCGGCTTCGGCCTCGACGTGACCTTCTCCGACATCGAGTGGGACAAGGCGTACCTGCTGGCCCAGGAGCGCGAGATGCTCGGCCTGTACGTCTCCGACCATCCGCTGTTCGGCATCGAGCACGTGCTCAATGACAAGACCGACGCCGCCATCGCCCAGTTGACCGGCGGAGACTACGCCGACGGTTCGATCGTCACCATCGGCGGCATCATCTCCGGCCTGCAGCGGAAGATGACCAAGCAGGGCAACGCCTGGGCCATCGCCACCGTCGAGGACCTGGCCGGTTCCATCGACTGCATGTTCTTCCCGGCGACCTACCAGCTGGTGTCCACCCAGTTGATCGAGGACGCGGTGGTCTTCGTCAAGGGCCGCCTCGACAAGCGCGAGGACGTCCCCCGGCTGGTGGCGATGGAGCTCCAGGTCCCCGACCTGTCCGAGGCCTCGGCCAACGCCCCGGTCACCATCTCCATCCCCACCGTCAAGGTCACCCCGCCGCTGGTCGCCCGCCTGGGCGAGGTACTGGACAGCCACCGGGGCAACACCGAGGTGCGGGTACGTCTCCAGGGCGCCCGCAAGACCACCGTGCTGCGCCTCGACCGGCACCGCGTCGCCCCCGACCCCGCGCTGTTCGGCGACCTCAAGGCGCTGCTCGGCCCGGCCTGCCTGGGCGCGGCGCAGGGCTCGCAGGCCAGCTGACGCCCGACGACGACTGAGGGGCGCACGCTTTAGGGTGCGCCCCTCAACTGCTTTACGGCACCGGCCGGTTCCGCGTCCTCAGTTGTGACCGAAACGCTTCTGCCGACCCTTGTGTTCCGTCACGTTGGCCAGCGGCTCCTGGTGCGCCGCCATGGAGGCCTCCTTCGCCCGCTGCGCGCCCTGCTCCGCCGCGTTGCCCGGCTGGTGCCGCGCCTGCTTCTTGTTGTCCCTGCTCTTGACGTTTCTGGCCACGATGCTGCCTCCTGTGAGAATCCCGGACGACGGCCCGAGATGGTGGGCGCCCCCAAACGGCTCCCGAGACGGCTTCCGGGTGCGAACACAGAGTTGCACGGTGGAACGGAAGTCGCATTTCGGGCGTTTGCCGGAGGGCAGGAAGGCCTCAATCCGGTATCCGCCACGCCGATGATCGAGTTCCGGCTCATATCCCCGGCGAGGTCGGGCAGACTCAAGGCGAACATCGTGCCGGGGGGCGACCGGATGTAGAAAAGAGGGTGGAACGTGGACCGCTGCGTCGTCCTCGTGGACGCCGGCTATCTGCTTGGCGCGGCCGCGAGCCTGCTGGCCGGAGAACCCTCTCGGTCCCGGATCACCGTGGACCACGCGGCCGTCGTCCAGGGCCTGCGAGAGCGCGCGGAACGCGAGACCGGTCAGCCCCTGCTGCGGATCTACTGGTTCGACGGCGCCCCCGACCGGGTGCCCCAGCCCGAGCACAGAAGGCTGCGGGTGATGCCCCGGGTCACCGTACGGCTCGGCGCGCTCACCCGTACCGACGGGCGCTGGGCGCAGAAGGGCGTGGACGCCGCGATGCACGCCGAACTGTCCGAGCTGGCCCGCAACCGGGCCTGCTCCGACGTGGTCCTGGTGACCGGGGACGGCGATCTGCTGCCCGGGATGATGTCCGCCAAGGAGCACGGCGTCGCCGTCCACCTGTGGGCCGTGCAGGCCGCCGACGGGGACTACAACCAGTCGGAGGACCTGGTCGCCGAGGCCGACGAGCGCCGGGTGCTGGACCGCGAGTGGATCACCCAGGCGGTACAGGCCCGTGACACCGGCGCGGTGTGCCCACCTCCTCCGGCCGCGCGCCCGGAGATCGCCGCGATCCTGTCCGCACCGCTGCCCGAGTCCGCGATGCCCGCCCCGGCCGCCAAACCCCGGCCCACGCCACCGCCGGAACCGGCCAAGAACGGCCACGGCCCGGCTCCCGCCGAGACCGGCGTCGCGAAGACCGGTGTGCCCACCCCGAAGGATCTCGCCGGACTCGGCGGCGGCCGTGGCCCCGCGGGCGGCCAGCCCGCCCCGCATCCGCCCGCCGCCGCCACGCTGCGCTGGTCGTCGGAGAAGGGTTGGATCGAACGCGGTCCCGGCAGTGAGTCCGCCGACCCCGGGCTGCCCACCCTCGCCCAGCTCACCAGCGCCGAGCAGCGCTGGGCGGACCGTGAGGAGGACATCACCGCGGTCAGCGGCGATCCCTTCGAGGTCGGCCAGGTCTTCGCCCGCCGCTGGATCGACCGGCTCGCCGACCCCTCGGCGTTGCAGACGCTCTCCGCCGAGTACCCCCGGGTACCGCACCGCATCGACGGTGAGCTGCTGCGCTACGCGGCCCGCTTCGGTCTGCTGGCGCACAAGGACGACCAGATCGACGAGCACGACCGCTACGCCATCCGGGCGGGCTTCTGGCGCGAGGTCGACAGCCGCACCGCCGGGCAGGGCTCCTCCGGGGAGTGACGGTCACGGGCGGGCGGGGCGCGTTCTGCCAGGACACCGGCCGAAGCGAAGCCGCCCCCGGCACTCCGCCTGACCCACGCAAAAGCCGCCCCGGTACTCTCTCTCCCCGTGAGCAAGGGCACGGAATCGGCGGCGATCTGGACCGTCCGCGGGCTGGTGAAGCACTACCCCGCCGGGCGGACGCGCCTGCGCCGCAGGTCCGCCGACGCGCCGGGCGCGGCGCCGGTACGTGCCAACGATGGCATCGACCTGGACGTCCGGCGCGGCGAGATCTTCGGCCTGCTCGGACCCAACGGCGCGGGTAAGTCCACCCTGGTCCGCCAGCTCACCGGACTGCTGCGGCCGGACGCGGGCAGCATCACCCTGCTCGGCCACGACCTGGTGGCCCACCCCGAGCGCGCCGCCCGGCTGATCGGCTACCTGGGCCAGGAGTCCACCGCCCTCGACGAACTGACCGTCGCGCTGGCCGCCGAGACCACCGGACGGCTGCGCGGCCTCGCCCCCGGCACCGCGCGCGCCGAACGAGACGCCGTACTCGACGAACTCGGCCTGACCGACATCGCCCAGCGCCCGCTGAAGCGGCTGTCCGGCGGGCAGCGGCGGCTGGCCTGCTTCGCCGCCGCGCTGGTGGGGGAGCGGCCGGTGCTCGTCCTGGACGAACCCACCACCGGCATGGACCCGGTCGCGCGGCGCGCCGTGTGGGCCGCCGTGGACCGCCGCCGCGCCGAACGCGGCACCACGGTGCTGCTGGTCACCCACAACGTCATCGAGGCCGAGACCGTGCTGGACCGGGTCGCGGTCATCGACCGCGGCAAGGTCATCGCCTGCGACACCCCGGCCGGGCTGAAGGCGATGGTCGACGGCGAGGTACGCCTCGACCTGGTGTGGCGCGACGAGCCGCCGCTGGAGCTGCCGGAGATCACCGCGCTGCGCGAGCAGGCGGAGACCGCCGGACGCCGCTGGACGCTGCGGCTGCCCCAGGACCGGGCGCGGGCCGTGGTCGCCTCGGTCACCGCGGGAGAGGCGTTCGCGGCGCTGGATGACTTCACCCTTGCCACGCCGAGCCTGGAGGACGTGTACCTGGCGCTCGGCGGAAGCCAGAAAGGACTGGTCAAGGCGTGACCACCATGTCCGCTCCGAGGGTGCCGGCGATGCGCGGCCCCGTGCCAGACGCGGCCCCGCTCGCGCCGCGCACCCGGCTGTGGCCGGGGCTGTGCGCCGTGTACCGGGCCCAGTTGTCCCGCGCGAAGGTCGCCCGGATTCCGCTGCTGTTCGTGGCGACGTTCCAGTCGATCGGCATCATGATCCTGATGCGCGGAGTGGTCGCCACCGGCTCCGACGCGGCCCGCGCGGTGGTCTCCGGCTCCAGCGTGCTGGTGGTGGCGTTCGTCGCGCTCAACCTGCTGGCCCAGTACTTCGGGCAGCTACGCGCGTCCGGTGGCCTTGACCATTACGCCACGCTGCCGGTGCCCGCGGCCTCCGTGGTGCTGGGCGCGGCGGCGGCGTACGCCTCGTTCACCCTGCCGGGGACGGTGGTGACCGCGGCCGTCGGCTGTGTGCTGTTCCATCTGCCGCTCGGCGGGCTGTGGGTGCTCGGCGCGGTGGTGCCGCTCGCGGGCGCCGCGCTGTCCGGGCTGGGGGCGGCCCTGGGGCTGCTCGCGCCGCGCCAGGAACTCGCCACGCTGTTCGGCCAGTTGGGCATGTCCGCCGCCCTGCTGCTCGGGGTGCTTCCGGCCGGGCACCTGCCCGGTGTGGTGGGGTTCGCCCGGGACGCGCTGCCGTCCACGTACGGGGTGGAGGCCTTCGCCCGTACCTTCGGCGGGTCGCCGGACTGGGCCGCCGTGCTCGGTGATCTGTCGGTGTGCGCCGCGGTGGGCGTGGTGTCGCTGGCGGTGGCCACCTGGGCGTACCGCCGGGCCGCCTACCGCTGACCGCCGGGGCGTGCCACGGTCGCACAGCCGGACCTGGCACGATAGGCGGGTGACCGCACCCTTGAGCCCGCACGACCAGCAGCCACCGAACCCGCCCGCCCCGGACACGGACGGCGGGGGCGCGCAGGAGCGGCCGCCCCTGGGCGGCGAGCTGCGGGACGGGGCGATCGCCGCGGCGGCGCTCGCGGTGTGCGGGCTGGTCCTCGGGCTGCTGTGGGTGTGGCTGGCGCCGCGGATTCCGCTGATCTCGGACGGCTCGGCCGTCTACCTGAAGAACTCCGAGGGCGAGCAGGCGATCGGCGCGGACGGCTGGTTCGCGCTGATGGGCCTGGGCTTCGGCGTGCTGACCGCGGCGGCGGTCTTCTGGTGGCGCCGTGCGGGGGGCGTCGCGGTGGTGGTCGGGCTCGCGGTGGGCGCGGTGCTGGGGTCGGTGATCGCGTGGCGGCTGGGGGTGGCGCTCGGGCCCACGCAGAACGTGGTGGCGCACGCGAAGGCCGTGGGCCCCAACAAGGTCTTCTACGCGCCGCTGGAACTGCGGGCCAAGGGCGCGCTGCTGGCCTGGCCGGTGGCCGCGATGGCCACGTTCCTGGCGCTGACCTCGGGCTTCGGCCCCCGCGACCCGGAGCCCACCCCGCACTGGGACGGCTGGTCCGCGGGGTCCGGCGAGACGCCGGAACAGCGGTAGTCCCTGGGATGCGGCGGGTTTGGCACCGCCGGGCCGCGTCATCGTGGTTGCTCGCCGTCGCGGCGGACTTTCTCGGGGGCAAGCCCCCGAACCCCCGGCGACCTCAGACCGCCCCCGTGCCGATCGCGTGCCCTATGCCGAAGACGGCCGCCGCGGCGCTCGCGCCGACGGCGAGCTGGCGGACGCCCGAGCGTAGTGCGGCGCGGCCGTTGAGCAGGCCGAGGACGGCGCCGACGGTGAACAGCGCGCCGACGGCCAGGGCCACGGCGGCGACCAACGCGGCCGGACCGGAGCCGAACAGATAGGGCAGGACGACCACCAGGGCGCCCAGGGCGAAGGCGACGAGGCTGGACAGGGCCGCGGACAACGGCGAGCCCAACTCGTCCGGGTCGAGCCCGAGTTCCTCGCGGGCCATCGTGTTCAGGGCCGCCTCGTTGTCCTTCATGATCGTGGTCGCGACGCGCTCGGCCTCCTCGGCGTCCAGACCCTTGGCCCGGTAGATCAGGGCGAGCTCCTCGGCCTCGGCCTCCGGGTCGTCGCGCAGTTCCTCGGCCTCCAGCGCGATCTCCCGTTCGTACGCCTCGCGCTGGCTGCGCATGGAGACGTACTCACCGGCGGCCATGGAGAACGCCCCGGCCAGCAGCCCGGCGACCCCGGCGAACAGGATGGTCGACCCCGCGGCGCCGGATCCGGCGAACCCCATCACCAGCGCGGTGTTGGACACCAGGCCGTCGTTGACGCCGAACACCGCCGCGCGCAGCGCGCCGGAACGGTCGCTGCGGTGCCAGCGCTCACGCCGGACGATGCCCCGGGCGCCGTCGTCGCCGGTCGCCGTGCCCTGCTCGCGCAGCCAGGTCAGCACGCGGGCGTGCGAACGCTCGTCCACGGCCATGCCCGGCGCGGCGTCCGGATCGTTCTCGTACAGACCGGCGTCGGCGTGCTCGGCGCGCTCCACCATCGGCAGCACCGCGTCCACCGAGAAGCGGCGGGCCAGCCAGGACAGCAGCCTGGTGCGCAGCCCGGCGCGCCCGGGGACCGGGACGGGTTCGCCGAGGGCGGTGAGCTTGTCCGCCCAGTGCCGGGCGTGCCGCTCCTCGACCGCGGAGAGCTCAAGGAAGATCTGCTGCCGCTCTCCGGAGGCACCGGCGGCCAGTCCCCGGTACAGGGCGGCGCTGCGGCGCTCGGATCGCAGGGCGGCCTTGTACCGGGCGGCCGCCTGCCGGTCCGCTGGAGGTCCGGCGACGTGGGTGTCGGGGGTCTTGGCGTTCATGGCGTGGTTCTCCCGCCGGGATCGGTGCCGGGCGCTCGCCGTCGGTCACGACAGTCAGCGCGCGGCACCACACCCGGGTGCGACGAGCGTGGCAAGTTACTTAGACAATGTCTAAGTTAACACTCGGACGAAAAAGCGGCGAGGAGCAGGTGCTCCCCGCCGCGACGGGTGATCAACCACGACCAATTGCGACTACTGAGGTGTCATGCGGGCCGGTGCCCGTGATTGGCGTGCCGCTTCTTCAGCCGCCACTTCCGCTTACGCGTGCGCTTCGACATGACGCTCCGCTCCCTCCGCGCGGCCGGACCTCCGCACTACGACCAGCGTGCGCCCGCCGCGCGGCTGTGTCGAGACGGCTCACCCGCGCCCGATCGGCGCCGTCGAAGCCCCGGTGACCCGCACCAGGTCGCCGGCGGCCAGCTCGACCTCCAGCCCCCGCCGCCCCGCCGAGACGAACACGGTCGGGTGCCCGAGCGCCGACGCGTCGACCACCGTGGCCAGCCGCTTGCGCTGCCCCAGCGGAGAGATCCCACCGCGCACATATCCCGTGGTGCGCTCGGCGACCGCCGGATCGGCCATCACCGCCCGCTTGCCGCCCACCGCGGCGGCGAGCGCCTTGAGGTCCAGCGACCCCGCCACCGGAACGACCGCCACCGTCAGGGCCCCGTCCACCTCCGCGACCAGCGTCTTGAACACCCGCTCCGGCGCCACGCCCAACGCCCGCCAGGCCTCCTCGCCGTACGACGCGGCGGCCGGATCGTGCTCGTAGGCGTGCACGGTGAACGGCACGCCCGCGGCGTTCAGCGCGACCGTCGCCGGAGTCCCTCCGGACCCGGACTTCGCCTTCTTGGCCAACTCGCCCAGACCTCAGCTCAGTTGTGGTTCGTCAGCTCAGTTGTGGTTCGTCGGCTGCCGGGTCAGCTCGACCGCGGGCAGCGAGGGGAGCCTACCGATCACCGCCGTCTCCCTGCGCAGCAGTCTCAGCTCCTCCGCGAGCCGGGTCGCGGTGTCCGGAGCCTCCAACAGCCCCTGCTTGACCGGGACTTCGACCACCGTGGCGGCGGCCACCAGATAGGACAGCACCGACGGCTGGCCGGGCAGTTCCTGCGCCGTGGACAGCGTCCGCTCCCGCGCCCCGGCGAGCTGCTTCTGGTAGGTACGGAACGCCAGCTCCACCTCGGCGGTGAGCGGTCCCGCGCCCTCGCCCGGCAACTCGGCCAACTCCTCGATCTCACCGACGAGATACGGCCCCGTGGCGTCCACCGACCGCAGCCGGAAGCGGGTGGTGCCGGTGGCCACCATCTCGTAGCCGCCGCCCGCCTTCTCCCGTAGCGAGGCGGCGTCCGCTATGCACCCGACCTGGTACAGCGCCTTGTCCAGATCCGGTCCGAAGCCCGCCGCCGCACCACCGTCCGGCACACCGGGACCGCTCGGCGCGACCTCGTAACCGTCCCTGATCGCCACCACCCCGAAGTGCCGCGGTGTGTCCTCGGGCAGCGCCAGCAGATCGCGGGCCAGGGCGCGGTACCGCTCCTCAAAGAGGGTGAGCGGCAGCACGAGGCCGGGAAAGAGCACCGAGCCGAGCGGGAACAGCGGAAGTCGTGCGGTCACAACAGGTAAGCCTAAGCGCAGGCCCTGTGCCCCAAGACCGGTTTTGCCGCAGTCCGGCCCGCAGCACGCGCGCTGTCCGGCCCGCAGCCGCCCGCGGCCCGACCGTCAGCCGCGCCGCAGCAGCCGTGACGCGCCGGTCACCACCGTGGACGCCAGGACCCAGCCCACCATGGTCATCGCCGCCGCCACCCACTGCGCGGCACCGGCCAGCCGCCAGGCATGGCTCTGCCCCAGATCGACGACCGGCAGTAACAGGTCGAGCGCGAACAGCGCCGGGTTCCAGTGCGGCCAGGCCTGGTCGTCCGCCGGATGGGGCGTGGGCCCCATCCCGAAGTACAGCGTGCCCGCCGCCCACAGCACCGCCATCCACAGCGCCGCCCGGCCCGGCCGGTAGCCGTAGCCGACCGTGACGTCCTGCAGCCAGCCCCACACCATGCCCGCGGGCGGCAGCGTCTCCCGGCGTCTGCGCTGCTTGGCCAGCAGCACCTCGCGGGCCTGCGAGTCCTCGCCGCCGTCCCGCAGCACCTGCGCCAGCGTCTCGTACGGCTCGGGGTTGTACTCCGGCGTCGCGTCGGCCAGCCAGTCGATCCGCTGCTCCAGCGGCACCGGACCGGGCGAGGACAGCGACTCGTAGCTGAACCCGGCCAGGTCGATGCCGCCCCGGCCGGGCCAACTCGACGGCTGGTCGGTGAGGTTGCCGACCCGGGCACCGGCCAGCGATATCCGCCCGGACGGCGGTTCGTCCAGGACCAGGCGGAGTTCGGGCGTCTGGACGCGGCGCAGCGACAACTGCTGGGTGCCGGTGAGCCGGAAGTGCGCCTTGTCCGCGATCACCGCGTTGCCGAACCGCCCGTCGTCCAGCCGGATCCCGCCTTCGGAGGTGAACCGCTGGGTGTGCACGCCCGCGGGCGGGGTGCCGCCGCCCAGGTAGCCGCTGAACCAGCCGGAGCTGAGGTACAGGGTGTGCTCCACGGTGATCCGCGCCGCGTTCAGCGCGTAGCGGCCGTACGGGTTGTGCAGGGCGCTGCCGCGCAGGCTGAGCCGGCCGCCGATCCGGGCGCTGCGCAGGCTGATCTCGCCGGTCGACTCCAGCAGCTCGGCCTCCACGTCCTGGGCGACGGTCAGCCCGTCCGCCGCGATGGAGTGGCCGCTGCGGCTCTGACCGACGGTGAGCTGGTTGAGCACCAGGTCGGTGCCGATGTGCGCGTCGGTCAGCCGGATACCGCCGGGCACCGTGCACTGCGGCAGGTAGAGGTCGCCCTCGCTGGTCAGCCGGGCCGCCTCTATCCGCGGCACCTCGCAGCGCACCATGCGAACGGTGGTGAAATGGCATGCGGGCAGCAGCAGTTGGTGGTCGAAGCGGCACTCCCGCAACTCCACGTACGGGCGCACATGGCCGCCCGACAGGTTCAGTAGTCCGGTGACCAGCGCCCCCGAGAGCTTCAGCGCCGCGACCCGCCCGGGCTCGCCGGGCGGCCCGTCCAGCAGCAGCAGCGCCACCACCTCCGCCCGCACCGTACGGCCAGGCTCGTCGTCACCGCCCGGCTCACCGTCGCCCGCCCGGGGTGCGGGCAGCAAACCGGCGGCGTCCTCGTCCGCTCCGGGGCCCGCCAGCTCGCCGAGCCTGAGATCGCAGGTCTCGCCCCGGCGGAAGGCGTCCCACATGCGGCGCTCGGCGGCGGTCAGGTCCCAGGGGATGGCGGGCTGGCTCACGGCGTGGTCCCTTCCCGTCGGCGGCGGGTGACCACCCGGCGGTGACCGCCCGGTCGCACGCTATAGCGCGGCGCACGACGCGCCACCACCCGATGGCCGAATCCAGCCATCGACCCACCCGGAACATGACAGCCACTCGGGGGTGTGCCGCGTCTCACCAAGTGGAGGCCCGCCGCGTGCGGGATTGGCGCTCTCTACACTTGACACCGTGATCTCCCGAATCGATCTGCGCGGCGCCGCCTTCTCCGAGGCCACTGTGAGTGGCGGAATCGACCGTGACCTGCTTCCCCGTGCCGAACTCGACGTGGAGGCCGCCCTGGAGAAGGTGCGGCCGATCTGCGACGACGTGAAGCATCGCGGCACGGCCGCGCTGATCGAGTACGCGGAGCGGTTCGACGGCGTCAGGATCGACCAGGTACGGGTGCCCGCCGAGGCGCTGCGGCGCGCCCTTGAGGAGCTGGATCCGGCCGTACGCGCCGCGCTTGAGGAGTCCATCCGGCGCGCGCGCCTGGTGCACGGCGAACAGCGCCGCACCGACCACACCACCCATGTCGTGCCCGGCGGCACGGTCACCGAACGGTGGGTCCCGGTGGAGCGGGTCGGGCTGTACGTGCCCGGTGGACGCGCCGTCTACCCGTCCTCCGTGGTGATGAACGTGGTGCCCGCCCAGGAGGCGGGCGTCGCGTCGCTGGCCGTGGCCTCGCCGCCGCAGGCGGACTGCGGCGGGCTGCCGCACCCCACCATCCTCGCCGCCTGCGCGCTGCTCGGCGTGGACGAGGTGTACGCGGCCGGTGGCGCGCAGGCGATCGCCATGTTCGCCTACGGCACCGACGAGTGCCGCCCGGTCAACCTGGTCACCGGCCCCGGCAACATCTGGGTCGCCGCCGCCAAGCGGCTGCTCAAGGGCCGTATCGGCATCGACGCGGAGGCCGGACCCACCGAGATCGCCGTCCTCGCCGACCACACCGCCGACCCCGCGCACGTCGCGTCCGACCTGATCAGCCAGGCCGAGCACGACACCCTGGCCGCCGCCGTACTGGTCACCACCTCCGCCGACCTCGCCGACGCGGTCGACGAGGAGCTGGACCGGCAGGTCGCCGCCACCAAGCACACCGAGCGGATCACCGAGGCGCTGACCGGCAAGCAGTCCGCGACCGTCCTGGTCGACACCATCGACCAGGGCCTGGCCGTGGTGGACGCGTACGCCGCCGAGCACCTGGAGATCCAGGCCGAGAACGCCGCCGAGGTCGCCGCCCGGGTGCGCAACGCGGGCGCGGTCTTCGTCGGCGCGTACGCGCCGGTCTCGCTGGGCGACTACTGCGCGGGCTCCAACCACGTACTGCCCACCGGCGGCTGCGCCTGCCACTCCTCGGGCCTGTCGGTGCAGTCCTTCCTGCGCGGCATCCACGTCGTGGACTACACCCGCGACGCCCTCGCCGAGGTCGCCCACCACGTGGTGACGCTGGCGGAGGCGGAGGACCTGCCCGCGCACGGCGCGGCCCTCAAGGCGAGGTTCGGGTGGAAGGTGCCGGGCCAGTGACCCGTATCGACGACCTTCCGATCCGGGACGAACTGCGCGGCAAGAGCCCGTACGGCGCCCCCCAACTCGACGTTCCGGTACGCCTGAATACCAACGAGAACCCGTACCCGCTGCCCGAGCCGCTGGTCGAGCGGATCACCGAGCGGGTCCGCGAGGCGGCCCGCGGCCTCAACCGCTACCCGGACCGGGACGCGGTCGAACTGCGCACCCAACTGGCCGCGTACCTGACCAGGACCACCGGCCACCGGGTCTCGCTGGCCGGGGTCTGGGCGGCGAACGGCTCCAACGAGATCATCCAGCAACTGCTGCAGACCTTCGGCGGCCCCGGCCGTACCGCGATCGGCTTCGAGCCCTCGTACTCGATGCACGCGCTGATCTCCCGTGGCACCGGCACCGGCTGGATCTGCGGGGCACGCCGGGCGGACTTCACCATCGACGTCGAGCAGGCGAAGGCCGAGATCGCCCGGCACCGCCCCGACGTGGTCTTCGTCTGCTCGCCCAACAACCCCACCGGCACCGCGGTGGACGCCGACACCGTGCTCGCGCTGTACGAGGCCGCGCAGGCCGCCAGGGCCGACACCGCAGGCGCGCTCGTGGTGGTGGACGAGGCCTACGGCGAGTTCTCGCACCGCCCGTCGCTGCTGCCGCTCATCGAGGGCCGACCGAACCTGGTGGTCTCCCGCACCATGTCCAAGGCGTTCGGCGCCGCCGGACTGCGCCTCGGCTATCTGGCCGCCGACCCGGCCGTGGTCGACGCCGTCCAGCTGGTACGGCTGCCGTACCACCTGTCGGCCGTCACCCAGGCCACCGCGCTGGCCGCCCTGGAGCACACGGATACTCTGCTGGGGTACGTCGAACAGTTGAAGGCCGAACGGGACCGGCTGGTCACCGAGCTGAGGGCGATCGGCTGCGAGGTGACGGAGTCGGACGCGAACTTCGTGCAGTTCGGCCGGTTCGAGGACGCCCACGCCGCCTGGCAGGGCCTGCTGGACCGCGGCGTACTGGTCCGGGACAACGGCGTACCGGGATGGCTGCGCGTCACCGCGGGCACCCCGGCCGAGAACGACGCGTTCCTCGACGCGGTGCGCGAGCTGAAGAAGGAGAACAGAACGTGACAGCGGTGACCCGCGTGGGCCGCGTGGAACGCACCACCAAGGAGACCTCGGTACTGGTCGAGATCAACCTCGACGGCACCGGACGGGTCGACGTTTCCACAGGTGTCGGCTTCTTCGACCACATGCTCGACCAGCTCGGCCGACACGGTCTGTTCGACCTCACCGTCAAGACCGACGGCGATCTGCACATCGACACCCACCACACCATCGAGGACACCTCGCTCGCCCTCGGCGCCGCGTTCAGGCAGGCGCTGGGCGACAAGCGCGGCATCGTCCGGTTCGCCAACGCCTCGGTGCCGCTGGACGAGTCGCTGGCCCAGGTGACCGTCGACCTGTCCGGGCGCCCGTACCTGGTGCACACCGAGCCGGAGGGCATGGCGCCCATGATCGGCACGTACGACACCACCATGACCCGGCACATACTGGAGTCCTTCGTCGCCCAGGCGCAGATCGCCCTGCACGTCCACGTCCCCTACGGGCGCAACGCGCACCACATCGTGGAATGCCAGTTCAAGGCCCTCGCCCGCGCCCTGCGCTACGCCGCGGAGATCGACCCCCGGCAGACGGGCATCCCGTCGACGAAGGGCGCGCTGTGAGCGCCCGCCCGTCGCCCGCCACCGCCCTCAGCGGAGGCGCTACGCGCCGCCGTCGCATGGGCGCGGCCGCCGGGCCGCAGGCGAAGGCGATGCCCGCACCGGTACGCCGCGCGGGCGACAGTGACATGAGCCGCTGGCGCGGCGGGGCGAACGGATGGACACCGTGAACAAGGCCGCGATGCTGTTCATTCTGTTGGGTCTGTTCCTCGCCGGAGGCGTTTACTCCTTCTGGAAGCAGAAGATGCCCAAGAGCGTGGTCGTTCTGCTCGGACTCGGCTCGGTGATGTCGCTCGCCGCCGGGCTGTTGCGGCTCTGACGCCGCGCACGTGGAAAGGGACAAGCCATGAGCAAGCGCGTGGTCGTCTTCGACTACGGCTTCGGAAACGTCCGTTCCGCCGAGCGGGCGCTGGCCCGGGTCGGCGCCGACGTGGAGATCACCGCCGACTACGACGCCGCGATGGCCGCCGACGGGCTGCTGGTGCCCGGCGTCGGGGCGTTCGCCGCCTGCATGGCCGGGCTGAAGGAGGCCCGCGGCCACTGGATCATCGGTCGGCGACTGGCGGGCGGACGGCCGGTCATGGGCATCTGCGTCGGCATGCAGATCCTCTTCAGCCGCGGCGTGGAACACGGTGTGGAGACCGAGGGCTGCGACGAGTGGCCCGGCACCGTCGAGCCGCTGCGCGCGCCCGTCGTACCGCACATGGGCTGGAACACCGTCGAAGCGCCGGAGGGCTCGTCCCTCTTCGCCGGACTCGACCCCGACGAGCACTACTACTTCGTGCACTCCTACGCGGTGCGCGAGTGGGAACTGGAAGTCACCAACGACGCCATCCGCGCCCCCAAGGTCACCTGGGCGACGCACGGTGAGCCGTTCGTCGCGGCGGTCGAGAACGGACCGCTGTGGGCCACCCAGTTCCACCCCGAGAAGTCCGGCGACGCCGGCGCCCAGCTGCTGACCAACTGGATCGAGACCCTGTGAGCCGCCCGATGTCCAAGCTCGAACTCCTCCCCGCCGTCGACGTACGGGACGGCCAGGCGGTCCGCCTGGTGCACGGTGAGTCCGGTTCCGAGACCTCCTACGGCGACCCGCTGGCCGCCGCCCTCACCTGGCAGCGGGCGGGCGCCGAGTGGCTGCACCTGGTCGACCTGGACGCGGCGTTCGGCACCGGCGACAACCGCGCCCAGATCGCCGAGGTGGTGCGCGCCATGGACATCAAGGTCGAGCTGTCCGGCGGCATCCGCGACGACGCCTCGCTCGCCGCCGCGCTGGCCACCGGCTGCACCAGGGTCAACCTCGGCACCGCCGCCCTGGAGAGCCCGCAGTGGGTGGCCAAGGCCATCGCCGAGCACGGCGACCGCATCGCCGTCGGGCTCGACGTACGCGGCACCACGCTGCGCGGCCGCGGCTGGACCCGGGACGGCGGCGACCTGTACGAGACGCTGGCCCGCCTCGACTCCGAGGGGTGCGCCCGCTACGTCGTCACCGACATCGCCAAGGACGGCACGCTCCAGGGCCCCAACCTGGAACTGCTGCGCAACGTGTGCGCCGCGACCGACGCGCCCGTGGTCGCCTCCGGCGGCGTCTCCTCGCTCGATGACCTGCGCGCCATCGCCGCGCTGGTCCCCGAGGGTGTGGAAGGCGCCATCGTGGGCAAAGCCCTCTACGCCAAGGCATTCACCCTTGAGGAAGCGTTGGAGGCGGTATCACGATGACCGGAACCCCCGCCGTGCGGCGAGTGCAGACCGACAGCCCCTGGGAGGAGACCATCGGCTTCGCCCGGGCCGTGGCGGTCGGCGACCGGGTGCTGGTGTCCGGCACGATGCCGCTGGTCAAGGGGGTCCTCCAGGGCGAGGGCGACCCGTACCTACAGACCAAGGCGGCCTTCGCGAACGCGTTCGCGGCACTGGAACCGCTGGGCCTGGGGGCCGCGGACGTGGTCCGCACCCGTATGTACATCACCCACGCCCGCGATGTGGACGCGGCGGGCCGCGCCCACAAGGAGCTGTTCGACGACATCCGGCCAGCCGCGACCCTGCTCGTGGTCTCCGGGTTCGTCGACTCGCGGGTGCTGGTCGAGGTGGAAGTCGAAGCAGTGCGTCCGGCGGCCCGCCCTGACGGACGGCACGCCGATGAACCGAGTGGAGATACGCCGTGAGCCTGGCCGTCCGGGTCATTCCCTGCCTTGACGTGGCCGACGGTCGCGTCGTCAAGGGCGTGAACTTCCAGAACCTGCGGGACGCCGGGGACCCCGTCGAGATGGCGAAGGTGTACGACGCGGAGGGTGCCGACGAGCTCACCTTCCTCGACATCACCGCCTCCTCCGGCAACCGGGAGACCACCTACGAGGTGGTGCGCCGCACCGCGGAGCAGGTCTTCATCCCGCTGACCGTCGGCGGCGGCGTGCGCACCGCCGATGACGTCAACAAGCTGCTGCGGTCCGGCGCGGACAAGGTCGGCGTCAACACCGCGGCGATCGCCCGGCCGGAACTGATCCGGGAGATCGCCGAGCGGTTCGGCAGCCAGGTGCTGGTGCTGTCGGTGGACGCCCGCCGCTGTCTGGAGGGCACGGTCACCCCGTCCGGCTACGAGGTCACCACGCACGGCGGCCGCCGCGGCACCGGCATCGACGCGGTCGAATGGGCGCACCGCGCCGTCGAGTTGGGCGCCGGTGAGATCCTGCTGAACTCGATGGACGCGGACGGCACGAAGGACGGCTACGACACCGAGATGATCGAGGCGGTGCGCAAGCACGTCACCGTCCCGGTCATCGCCAGCGGCGGCGCGGGCAAGCTCGACCACTTCCCGCCCGCCATCGCGGCGGGCGCGGACGCGGTACTGGCCGCCTCGGTGTTCCACTTCGGCGACCTGCGGATCAGTGACGTCAAGCGGACGCTGCGCGAGGCGGGGCATCCGGTCCGCTGAGCCCTTCGCTGGAAGTGCCGCGGTGTGCCGTCGATCGGCTGCGGCACCGTCGTGGCTGGTCGCGCCCACGCGGCGGAGCCGCACATGAACACAGCCCCGGGCCCCTTCGGGTCGCTGCCGAACCGCAGCGGACTTCAACCGACCTGCTGAGCGGACCGGATGCCGGGCTAGGCGTCGATGCCGAGTTTGGCGGAGCGCAGCTTCTCGACGGCTTCCTTGTCGCCGTCGAACTCCACATGGGCGGCGGACTGGCGGCCGAACACGAACAGCGTCAGCTCGCCCGGCTCCCCGGTCACCGTGACCACCGGCGTGCCCCGGCGCGCGACCGCCGTCTGGCCGTCGGGGCGGCGCAGCACCACGCCGACCGGGGACTTGCGGCCCAGCACCCGGGCCGCCCGCTCCAGCCGCTTCCACAGCACGTCGGCGAAGACCGGGTCGAGGGTCCGCTCCGTCCAGTCCGGCTGGGCCCGCCGGACATCCTCGGCGTGCACATAGAACTCCACGCTATTCGCGACCTCGTCGATCTGCTTCAGGGCGAACGGTGAGGAGCGCGGCGGGCCGGTCCGGATGAGCTGGATCAGCTCCTCGTACGGCTTGGCGGCGAACTCCTGCTGGACCCGGTCGAGCCGGGCCCTCAGCGGCTTGAGCAGGAGGCCGCCCGCCGCGTCCGGACGCCGCTCGCGGACCACGACGTGGGCGGCCAGGTCGCGTGCGGTCCAGCCCTCGCACAGCGTCGGTGCCCCCGGGCCAGCGTTCTCCAACAGGTCTGCCAACAGCAGACGTTCACGCTGCGCATGTGTCGACATGGCGGCAGCGTACGTCCACCCCGGCACGGGCGGCTACGGCAACGGGCCGGTCAGCTGCTTGCCGTCCATCGAATTGCTCAACGTCAGCGAGCAGGAGACGGTGTCCTCCCCCTCGAACTGATACGTCGTCAGTTCTGGGTAGAGGGCGTAGTTGTAGTACGTCCGCCCGTCCCTGGGTATGGACTCCAGCCGCTTCTTGGCGTCCGGTTCGCACAGCGCGAGCACCTTGCTCTTGAGGTCGTCCTCGGTGTTGATGGTGCCCGACAGGGTCTCGTTGGATATGACCTCGCCGTCGTGCGCCGAGTCACAGGAGATCTTGGTGATCTGCTGGACGTGGCTGTCCAGACCAGGGGAGTTGAAGCAGTCGCCGGGCGAGAGCTTCACGTACATCATGCGGTGGCTGGCCGACGGCGTGGGGATGCCGGGCAGCGAGGCGCCGTCCGACGGGTCCTGGCTCGGCAGGCCGGACGAGCCGGAGTCCGACGGCGCGGGGGGCGTGGACGTGGACGGGGAACTGTCCGCGCTCGCGCTGTTGTTGTCGCTGTGGCTGCTGCCGAGCCACACGATGCCGCCGATGACGATGGCCAGCACGACCACGGCACCGATGACGATGCCCGCGACCTTCGGGCCCTTGCCCGGTCCGGGCGGGGGTGGCGGCGGGTACGGCGGGAACGCGCCGGGGCCACCGGGGCCGCCCGGGCCGTAACCACCCGGGCCCGCCGGGCCGCCGGGCGCGCCCGGACCGAAGCCGAACCCGCCCGGGCCGGGCGGTTGGGGACCGTATCCGCCATTGCCGGGCGGAGGCGGCGGGCCGAAGCCCTGCGGCGGGCCGAAGCCGCCCCCGGCCCCCGGGGGTGGGTTCTCGTTCGGCGGTGGTGGGAAACTCATGACCGAAGCATGCCCCATGGGACTGACAGTCGTTCCCTGGGGATGCCAAGTCGTGACTGGCAGCTCAGTGGCGGCAGTTGCGTTCCGTCGCACCGGGCGCAGCGGTTCGCCGACGCATCGCGGCGCGGGCCGTTTTCCGTATCCGGCGCGGCTGATCCACAATGGGGGGCATGCCAGCCGTCTCCCGCCTCGATCCCGCCATCGCCGCCCGCCTCAAGCGGTCCGCCGACGGGCTGGTCCCGGCCATCGCCCAGCAGTACGACACCGGCGAGGTGCTGATGCTGGGGTGGATGGACGACGAGGCGTTGCACCGCACGCTCACCACCGGCCGCTGCACCTACTGGAGCCGCAGCCGCCAGGAGTACTGGGTCAAGGGCGACACCTCGGGCCATGCGCAGCACGTGAAGTCGGTCGCCCTCGACTGCGACGGCGATACCCTGCTGGTGAAGGTCGACCAGGTCGGCGCGGCCTGCCACACCGGAGACCGCACCTGCTTCGACGCGGGGTCGCTGCCGCTGGGCTAGCGGGCTTTCCGGGGCCAGCCCCCGTGCGGCCCGCCCCGTGCGACCCGCCCCGGTGCCGGGGGTGCGTCTTCTTGGGTTGCGGCCGGTTCGGCACCGCGTCTTGGGCTGCGGCCGGTTCGGCACCGCCGGTCTGCGCTGTTGTGGTTCCTCGCCGCTGCGGCGGGGATTCGTTGTGCGTGGCCGCCTTCCGTTGCGGCGGAGATCTGGCTTACCAGCCGCAGCTGTGCCGTGCGGCCGTCTGTCCCGGTGCGAGGACTTCTCCCGGCGCTGTACGAAGCGATCTTGCCGCAGGCACGAAAACCGCCCCGCGACCACACGCAACCACCCGGCGGAGACCGGCGCTGCCGAGCGCACCGCAGCCCAGGTCCAGGCCCCTGCGGCGGCACCCCACCCCGATCGCCCCGGAAGGCCCCGCGGCGCCCCCGCCGCGCCGCCGCAGCGCAGGCCCGCAGGCCCGCGCGGGCGCGCCATGAGCCGGATCCGGAAGCTCCCGGGAAGGGTATGGTGCGAGCCATGACCACGGGCTACGTCACCCCCGACCTCGAAACATTCCGCGAGCTCGCCCAGGATCGCCGGGTCATCCCCGTGACCCGGCGCCTGCTCGCCGACGGCGACACGCCCGTCGGCCTGTACCGGAAGCTGGCGGGCGAGCGCCCCGGGACGTTCCTGCTGGAGTCCGCCGAGCACGGCCGCTCCTGGTCGCGCTACTCGTTCATCGGCGTGCGCAGCGACGCCGCCCTGACCGAGCGCGACGGCCGGGCGCACTGGCTCGGTACGCCCCCGGTAGGCGTACCCACCAGCGGTGACCCGCTCAGTGCGCTGCGGGCCACCATCGACACCCTGCACACCCCGCGCGACCTGCACTCCAGCGGCACGCTCCCGCCGTTCACCGGCGGCATGGTGGGCTACCTCGGCTACGACGTGGTGCGCCGCCTGGAGAAGCACATCGGCGACCACGCCAAGGACGACCTACGGCTGCCCGAGCTGACCATGCTGCTCACCTCGGACCTCGCCGTGCTCGACCACTGGGACGGCACCGTCCTGCTGATCGCCAACGCCATCAACCACAACGACCTGGCCACCGGAGTCGACGAGGCCTACGCGGACGCCGTGGCGCGGCTCGACAACATGGCCGCCGATCTGGCCCGCCCGTCCGACGGCGCGCCGTGTGAACTGCCGCCCTCCGAGCTGCCGGAGTTCACCGCGCTGTGGGGCGGCCCCGCCTACCAGGACGTGGTGGTGGATATCAAGGAGCGCATCCGCGCCGGTGAGGCGTTCCAGGTCGTGCCGTCCCAGCGGTTCGAGACGCCGTGCCCGGCCAGCGCGCTGGACGTCTACCGGGTGCTGCGGGCGACCAACCCCAGCCCGTACATGTACCTGCTGCGATTCCCCTGCGGGGACGGGGGAGTCTTCGACGTCGTCGGATCCTCACCCGAGGCGCTGGTCAAGGTGGAGGACGGGCAGGCGATGGTGCACCCCATCGCCGGTACCCGGCCGCGCGGCTCCAGCCCGCAGGAGGACCAGGCGCTCGCCGAGGAACTGCTGGCCGACCCCAAGGAGCGCGCCGAGCACCTGATGCTGGTCGACCTCGGGCGCAACGACCTGGGCCGGGTCTGCGAGCCGGGCAGCGTCGAGGTGGTCGACTTCATGTCCATCGAGCGCTACAGCCACGTCATGCACATCGTCTCGACGGTCACCGGAAAGGTCGCCGAGGGCCGTACCGCCTTCGACGTGCTGACCGCCTGCTTCCCGGCCGGGACCCTCTCGGGCGCGCCCAAGCCGCGCGCGATGCAGATCATCGACGAACTGGAGCCCACCCGGCGGGGGTTGTACGGGGGCTGCGTCGGCTATCTGGACTTCGCCGGTGACTCCGACACCGCCATCGCCATCAGGACCGCGCTGCTGCGGGACGGGACGGCATATGTTCAGGCGGGCGCAGGCATCGTCGCGGACTCCGACCCGGTCGCCGAGGACAACGAGTGCCGCAACAAGGCGGCGGCGGTGCTACGCGCCGTCGCCACCGCCAACCGGCTCTGAACAGGAGGTGGGTTGGGCCGCCCCCGGGAGGGAGCGGCCCAACCCACCTGTGGCGCTCAGCCCTTGAAGGCGCTGACGCCCTTCGGGGTGCCAAGGCCCGTCGGGCCGTCGTACCCGGGCTTGGCGGTGCACAGGTAACTCCCGCCGCACGAGCCGTTGGAGCCGCTCGTCACGTCGTTGAGCGCTGAGGTGTGGGCGTACGGGAACGACGCCGGGGTGGAGCCGGAAGAGGGTGTTCCGGCGAGTGCGTAGACGCTGGCGATGATCGGCGACGACACACTCGTGCCGCCGAACACCTCCCAGCCCGGGTCGCCGCCATAGGTGTCGTAGACCGACACCCCGGTGGCCGGGTCGGCGACCGCCGAGACATCGGCGACCGTGCGCTTGCCGCACCCGCTGTCCTTCTGCCAGCTCGGCTTGGCGTCGTCCGCCGAGCAACCGGAACCGGCGCCGCTCCAGGCGGTCTCGGTCCAACCCCGGCTGTTGGACGCCTTGGTGAGGTTCGTGCCGCCGACGGCGGTGACATAGCGGGAGGCGGCCGGGTACCCCACGCCGTATCCGGAGTCGCCGGAGCTGGCGGTGATGGCGACACCCGGGTGCTTGAAGTACTGGTTGTCGTAAGTGGAATCGGACGCGGACTCTGAGCCGCCGTAGCTGTTGGAGACGTACCGGGCTCCGAGCTTGACCGCCTCGTTGACTGATGCGCCGAGGTCGGCCATGGACGCCGAGTTGGCCTCGACCAGCACGATGTGGCAGCTGGGACAGATGGCGCTGACCATGTCGACGTCCAGCGACTCCTCCTCGGCCCAACCGGCGTCGGCGGAGGGGAGTTTGCTGGTGCTGCCGGTCTGGCCGACCTTCTTGAAGCAGCCGTTCGCACTGGTGCAGGCGGGCAGGCCGAACTGCTTGCGGTAGGCGGCGAGATCCTTCTCCGCGTTGGGGTCGTCCTGCGCGTCCACGATCGCGACGGTGGCGCGCGAACCGCCGCTGGACGGCAGGGAGTAGGCCTTGTGCAGGTCGCTCGGCCCGAGGCCGGAGGGGGCGGCCCCGGGGGACTCGGCGGTTACGGTGCCGACCACCTTGAGCGCGTCGCACGCCGCCCAGTGGGCCTGCTTTGGTACGGCGCAGGAGTGGACGGTGCGGATGGTGTCGGCCGCCGCGTGGGCGGGGGCGGCGGCGAAGCAGGCGAGCGCCAGGCTCGCGGCGGCGGTCAGGGAGAGCCCGGTGCGGCGGAGTGCCTTGGGCGTGGGTCTGCGCAATGTACTGCCTCCTGTGGGGTGGTGACCCGGAGTCATGAGGGGGGACGGGCCACGGCGTACAGGGAGTGAGCCGTGGCCCGGCTTGCGCGACGGTGTGACGGGGTGCCCCGATATCCGGAGCGGGATTGCCGGAAATCGCATTGTGACGGGCACACGTCAACAAGGGCAGCGGTGCGACCGTGTTCTGTGCCACCGCTTTGCCGGTGGATGCCGTTCCGTGGGCAAGAAATTGCCCAGCCGTGGCCATGGAGGCCGCATCAACCGCCACCCATGGGGCACGCGGGGCAAATCGCCGCCAGCGGACCCGGTTGCCCGGCCGCCGCGCCGTGACGAGATAGTGGTAGGCGTGACTGCCGCCGCCGTACCTCCGCCCCGTCCCGCCGAGGAAGCCGCCGCCGAATCGCCGCACCGCGCCGCCGGACGGCGCAGCCTGGCCATGGCGCTGCTGCTCGGTGCGGTGGGCGCCGCCCTGGTGCTGCTCGCGGCGGGCAAGACCTGGTCCACCGGAACCGCGCCCTCCGCGGCCAGCACGGTCCCGGTCAGCGTCACCGGCAAGACGGTCACCGGACTGCCCGACGCCCTGGCGCTGGTGGGCCTGGCCGCCCTGGTCGCGGTCTTCGCGGTGCGCCGGGTCGGCCGCCTGGTCGTCTCCGTGCTGCTCGCGCTGTGCGGCGCCGGGACCATCGCGGCCTGCGTCACGGGCGTTGGCGACACCAGAGCGCTGAGCGCCGCCGCCGCCAAGGCCAGCGGCCTGACCGGAACCGCCGTCCAGCACGTCGGCCACACCGGCTGGCCCTGGGCCGCCGCCGCGGGCGGCCTGCTCCTGCTGCTCGCCGGAGCACTGGCCGTCGTACGGGGCGCGACCTGGCCCGCCATGTCCAGCCGCTACGAACGCGCCGACGGCCCCCGTACCCCGCGCGCCGCCCGCCGGGCACCCGACCCCGAGCACCCCGGCGAGATGTGGAAGGCCCTGGACCGGGGAGAGGACCCCACCGCCGACTGAGACCCGGTACCGGGACCCCGCTCAAGAGCACTACGCCGGGCGGGGGACAATGGGCGGAGCATCAGAGCGCCGCCGTTCGGCGCCAAGCATTTTCGAGGAGCAGTAATGGCGGGAAACCACCACGGACACACGCCTGCCGCCTGGACCGGCGTGACCATCGCCTTCATTGGCTTCTGCGTGTCGGCGGTCTTCACCGTGGCGGCCGAGCCGGTCGGTTTCTGGGCGGGCCTGGTCGTGGTCGCCCTCGGCGGTCTGGTGGGTCTGGGCATGCGCATGGCGGGGCTGGGCCAGCCGCTGCCCGGAAAGTCCCGCGGCTGAGACCCGCTCCGGCGCGGCACCCGGGGCGTCCGCCACGGTGCTGCGCCCACCGGTGGTTCCGTGGAGAATCGGCCCCGTGGCGTCAATCCAAACGTCCCCCCGCTCGCTGGCGCGCCGCGTCAGTGCTCCCGTCGGCCTGCTGGCCGCGGTCGCGGGGGGCTTCGGGTACGTGGGGTCGGTGGACCCCAACCACCCCGGGCACTACCCGGTCTGCCCGTTCCTCTACCTGACCGGCTGGTACTGCCCCGCCTGCGGCGGACTGCGCAGTGCGTACGCCGTGGCGCACGGCGACCTCGGCGCCGCGCTGCACGACAACGCGCTCGCCGTGGTCGGCTACGCGGCCGCCGCCGTGCTGTGGGTGCTCTGGCTCTCCCGCGAGGTGCGCGGCCGCCCGGCCGGTCCGCGGGTGCCGCGGGCCCTGTGGTGGGGCGTCGGGGCGGTCGTCCTGGTCTTCACGGTCGTCCGGAACCTGCCCTTCGGGGCGTTCCTGGCGCCCTAGCCGCCGCTCAGGGCACACCGCGTTCGTCCAGGTGGTGGGACTGGCGGCGCCCGGATGCGGGGTCTGGACCCTGCGGCGGATACCATCGCACTACCTGAGCTCCACAGATCCACCAGTAGGTTCTCGGAAACTTCGACAACCGCCACCGGAAGGGGGCCGCTCGCGTGAGTGTGCTCGACGAGATCATCGACGGAGTCCGCGCGGACCTCGCCGAACGGCAGGCGCGTGTCTCCCTCGACGAGCTCAAGGAGCGGGCAGCCAAGGCGCAGCCGGCCAAGGACGGGGTGGCCGCGCTGCGCGGCGACAGCGTGAAGGTGATCTGCGAGGTCAAGCGGTCCAGCCCCAGCAAGGGCGCGCTCGCCGCGATCGCCGACCCCGCGGGCCTGGCCGCCGACTACGAGGCGGGCGGCGCGTCCATCATCAGCGTGCTGACCGAGGAGCGCCGGTTCGGCGGCTCCCTCGCCGACCTCGAAGCGGTTCGGGCCAGGGTGGACGTGCCGGTACTGCGCAAGGACTTCATCGTCACCGCCTACCAACTGTGGGAGGCACGGGCGTACGGCGCGGACCTGGCGCTGCTGATCGTCGCGGCGCTCGAACAGGAGGCGCTGGTCTCCCTCATCGAGCGCGCCGAGTCCATCGGGCTCACCCCCCTGGTCGAGGTGCACGACGAGGACGAGGTGGAGCGCGCGGTGGCCGCCGGGGCGAAGATCATCGGCGTCAACGCGCGGGACCTGAAGACCCTCCAGGTGGACCGGGGCAACTTCGCGCGCATCGCGCCCGAGATCCCCGACCGCATCGTGAAGGTCGCGGAGTCGGGCGTACGCGGCCCGCACGACCTGATCGCCTACGCCAACGACGGCGCCGACGCGGTGCTCGTCGGAGAGTCGCTGGTCACCGGCCGCGACCCCAAGGCCGCCGTCGCCGACCTGGTCGCGGCGGGGGCGCACCCCGCGCTGCGGCACGGAAGGGACTGACCGTTCCCATGCCGCTGTCCACCCGTCTCGCCCCCGGTTGCCGCCCGCGCGGCTGCCGTGCGCCCGATCGGCGGGTACTGGGGCGGCGCGTGCGGTACGTCATCGGCTGCGAGCCGGGCCAGACCAACGGCAGGCGATGGCGCCGTCGCGAAGCGACGGCTTGAACAGGCCGCGGGGTACGTTTCCGGTTCCCTCCCGGTGAGAAGCCCCCGCCGCACGCCGTAGCGATGGTGAGGAATCCCCGCCGCGACGGCGAGCCCCCCGCGGCGGAGCCCGGCGGTGCCAAACCCACCGCAGACGCACCGCCGACCGGAACCACCGCGGGCGCACCGCCACCCGCGGCCGTCGCCGACCGGAACCACCGCGGGCGCACCGCCACCCGCGGGGACGCCACCGGGCGCAGCGGGACCGCGGCCGGACCGCCGCAAGCCGCTAGAGTCGCAACTCACCGGGGAAAACACCGCATTCGCCGCAGATCACGGAGTACGGGGCGCCAGCCCCGTCAAGGAGCACACCGGATGTCCACCGACTTCTTCATCCCGGACCCCGAGGGTCAAGTCCCCACCGCGGAGGGCTACTTCGGCCCCTTCGGCGGCAAGTTCATCCCCGAGGCGCTGGTCGCCGCGGTCGACGAGGTCGCCGCGGAGTACGAGAAGGCCAAGGGCGACCCCACCTTCGCCGCCGAGCTGAACGACCTGCTCGTCCACTACACCGGGCGCCCCAGCCCGCTCACCGAGGTCCGGCGCTTCGCCGAGCACGCGGGCGGCGCGCGGATCTTCCTCAAGCGCGAGGACCTCAACCACACCGGCTCGCACAAGATCAACAACGTGCTGGGCCAGGCACTGCTCACCAAGCGCATGGGCAAGACGAGGGTGATCGCCGAGACCGGCGCCGGTCAGCACGGCGTCGCCACCGCGACCGCCTGCGCGCTGTTCGGCCTGGACTGCACCATCTACATGGGTGAGGTGGACACCGAGCGCCAGGCGCTCAACGTCGCCCGGATGCGGATGCTCGGCGCCGAGGTCATCGCCGTGAAGTCCGGCAGCCGCACCCTCAAGGACGCCATCAACGAGGCGTTCCGCGACTGGGTCGCCAACGTCGAGTCCACCCACTACCTGTTCGGCACCGTCGCCGGACCCCACCCGTTCCCGGCGCTGGTGCGCGACTTCCACCGGGTCATCGGGGTGGAGGCGCGCCGCCAGGTGCTGGAGCGGGCCGGACGGCTGCCGGACGCGATCTGCGCCTGCGTCGGCGGCGGCTCCAACGCGATCGGCATCTTCCACGCCTTCCTGTCCGACGAGACCGTACGTCTGGTCGGCCTGGAGGCCGCCGGGCACGGCGTGGAGTCCGGCGAGCACGCGGCCACCCTGACCGCGGGCGACCCAGGCATCCTGCACGGCTCCCGCTCCTACGTACTGCAGGACGAGGACGGCCAGATCACCGAGCCGTACTCGATCTCGGCCGGTCTGGACTACCCGGGCATCGGCCCCGAGCACTCGTACCTGAAGGACATCGGCCGGGCCGAGTACTACCCGGTGACCGACGACGAGGCGATGCAGGCGCTGCGGCTGCTGTCGCGTACCGAGGGCATCATCCCGGCCATCGAGAGCGCGCACGCCCTCGCGGGCGCACTGCGCGTGGGCCGTGAACTCGGGCCCGAAGGACTGCTGTTGGTCAACCTCTCCGGCCGCGGCGACAAGGACATGGACACCGCGGCCCGCTACTTCGGGCTGTACGACACGCCGCAGGGGGACGCCAAGTGAGCGGGAACATCCAGCTGTTGACCAAGGCACTGGCCACCGCCAGGGCCGAGAACCGCGCCGCACTGGTGGGTTACCTGCCCGCGGGCTTCCCCACCGTGGCCGACGGCATCGCCGCCGCGACCGCCATGGTGGAGGGCGGTTGCGACATCGTGGAGATCGGACTGCCGCACAGCGATCCGGTGCTGGACGGCCCGGTGATCCAGACCGCCGACGACATCGCGCTGCGCGGCGGCGTCAAGATCGTCGACGTGATCCGCACGGTCGGCGAGGTGCACGAGGCGACCGGTGCGCCGGTGCTGTGCATGACGTACTGGAACCCGGTCGACCGGCACGGCGCGGAGCGGTTCGCCGAGGAACTGGCCGCGGCCGGGGGAGCCGGGTGCATCCTGCCCGACCTGCCGGTGGAGGAGTCCGCCGGATGGCGTGCGGCGGCCGAGCGGCACGGCCTCGCCACCGTCTTCGTGGTCGCGCCCAGCAGCCGCGACGAACGCCTGGCGAAGATCACCGCGGCCGGTTCCGGCTTCGTCTACGCGGCCTCGCTGATGGGCGTCACCGGCACCCGTGAGTCCGTCGGCGCCCAGGCCGCCGACCTGGTGAGCCGCACCAGGGCCTGCACCGACCTGCCGGTCTGCGTGGGCCTCGGGGTCTCCAACGCGGAGCAGGCCGCCGAGGTGGCCGGGTTCGCCGACGGCGTCATCGTCGGCTCCGCGTTCGTCAAGCGGATGCTGGACGCCCCCGACACCCCCTCCGGCATCGCGGCGGCCCGCGAACTGGCGGCGGAGCTGGCGACCGGCGTACGTAAGCGCTGAGCCGCCCGATGTGATCCTTTCGGGGGAATTGACCGCCGGGGACGCGTGATGTCGCGTCCCCGGCGCGTTATGCAGGGGCGTGAGCGACAACAACAGCGAGCGAAAGCGCAGCGCACGCGAGCGGCTTCAGGCGGAGCGCGAGCGAGAGAAGGCCCGCGGCAGGCGCAGGCGGACCTTCATGGTGGCGGGCGGCATCGTCGGCGTCCTGGTGATCGCCGCGGCCGTCGGGTTCGCGGTCTCCAACATCAAGAGCGGCTCGGGCAGCGGCCCGGTGACCGCGCCCACGGGCGCCGTCGGCAAGGACAATCTCGCCATTCCGGTGGGCAGAAACGGTGCGCCCTCAACGCTCACGGTGTACGAGGACTTCCGCTGCCCGGCCTGCGATTCCTTCGAGAAGGGCTTCCGCGACACCGTGCACGGCCTGATGGACAGCGGACAGCTCAGGGGCGAGTACTACCTGGTCCGGCTGATCGACGGCAACAGCGGCGGCACCGGCTCGCTGAACGCGGCCAACGCCGCGGCCTGCGCGCAGACCGCCGGGAAGTTCCGCGACTACCACGACGTGCTCTACGACAACCAGCCCGACGAGCGGGTGGACAAGTTCGCCGACAAGAACTACCTGCTCCAGCTCGCCGACAAGGTACCGGGCCTGAAGACGCCGACCTTCACCTCCTGCGTGCACAACGGCACGTACAACGCCTGGGTGAACAAGTCCAACGCCAACTTCAACAGCTCCGGCTACAACTCGACCCCCACCATCCTGCTCAACGGCAAGAGCATCTTCGGCGAGAACCAGCCCCTCACCCCGGAGCAGCTGAAGTCCGACGTGGAGGCGGCCAACAAGGGCAAGTCGATCCCAAGCCACTGAAAGGGCTCGTTACGCACCCGTTGCCGGGTGGATTGCGCCCGCCCCCGCCCGGCACGGTAGCGTCGGTTACGCCATGGACCTCGCATACATTCCCAGCCCGTCGAGGGGCGTCGTCTACCTCGGCCCCATTCCGCTGCGCGGGTACGCCTTCTGCATCATCATCGGCGTCTTCGTCGCCGTGTGGCTGGGCGGCCGCCGGTGGGTCGCGCGCGGCGGGGTGAAGACCACCGTCGCCGACATCGCCGTGTGGGCGGTGCCGTTCGGACTGCTCGGCGGGCGGTTGTACCACGTCATCACCGACTACGAGCTGTACTTCGGCAAGGGCAAGGACTGGGTCGGCGCCTTCAAGGTCTGGGACGGCGGTCTCGGCATCTGGGGCGCGGTCGCCCTGGGCGCCCTCGGCGCCTGGATCGGCTGCCGCCGCCGCGGCATCCCGCTGCCCGCGTACGCGGACGCGGTGGCGCCCGGCATCGCCATCGCCCAGGGCATCGGGCGCTGGGGCAACTGGTTCAACCAGGAGCTGTACGGCGGCCCGACCAAGCTGCCGTGGGCGCTGGAGATCGACCCGGCGCACCGCCCGCTGTCCAGCCCCGACACCGGTCTGTACCACCCGACGTTCCTGTACGAGTCGCTGTGGGACATCCTGGTCGTCGCGTTGCTGGTGCTGTGGGCCGACAAGCGCTTCAAACTCGGCCACGGCCGCGCCTTCGCGCTCTACGTGGCCGCGTACTGCGTGGGCCGCGGCTGGATCGAGCACATGCGGGTCGACTACGCGCACCACATCCTGGGCCTGCGGCTCAACGACTGGACGGCGATCATCGTCTTCCTGGCAGCGGTCACCTACATCGTCGTCTCGGCACGACTGCGTCCGGGCCGTGAGACGGTCGTCGAACCGGCCGCCGTCGCGCAGCCCGACGGCGAGCCGGAAGCGGAGCCCGACGCGCCCGCCCAGCAGGCGGACGCCGCCACCGAGCCCGTGTCCGGCGAACCGGACGCGCACGCCACCCCCGACGCCGAGGCGGACAGGTCCTCCGCCGCCGAGGAGGCGCCCAAGGCCCCCGGCGCCGAGGCGTCCAAGAAGGCCTGACGCCCACCGCGCACACCCCTGGGAAGGCCGCCGGATCTGACGGATCCGGCGGCCTTCCCGGCTACCGGGCGCGGGCCGCGGGCTGCGCCCCAGCGGCGTCCGCACCCGCTTCGGCCAGGCTTTCCTTGCTGGCAGAGGCCATCGCTTCGTGCGTATCTTCGATGCGTTTGGGAGGGACCGGACGGTCCGCACCTGGCCCGGAAGGGAGACCGAGCAGATGTCCACCGTCGTCGAGAACGAGGCCGAGCGCTCCGACTACCACGTACCGCACCACAGCCACCGCGATGTCAACGGTGGCTGGCTGCGCCCGGCCGTCTTCGGCGCGATGGACGGACTGGTGTCCAACTTCGCCCTGATCACCGGTGTCGCCGGAGGCCACGCCGCCAACAAGACCATCGTGATCGCCGGACTCGTGGGCCTTGCGGCCGGTGCCTTCTCGATGGCCGCCGGTGAGTACACCTCGGTCGCCTCGCAGCGCGAGCTGGTGGAGGCCGAACTGGAGCTGGAGCGGCTGGAGCTGCGCCGCAACCCCAAGGCCGAGCTGCACGAGCTGGCCAAGCTCTACGAGTCCCGCGGTGTGGAACCGAAGCTGGCGCTGGAGGTCGCCCGCCAGCTGTCCGCCGACCCCGAGCAGGCGCTGGAGATACACGCCCGCGAGGAGCTGGGCGTCGACCCGTCCGACCTGCCCTCGCCACTGGTCGCTGCCGTCTCGTCATTCGGATCGTTCGCGGCCGGTGCGCTGCTGCCGGTGCTGCCGTACCTGCTCGGTGCCGGTGCGCTGTGGCCCTCGCTGCTGGTGGCGTTGCTCGGACTGTTCGTCTGCGGCGCGGTGGTGGCCCGGGTGACGGCCAGGTCGTGGTGGTTCAGCGGGCTGCGGCAGCTCGTGCTGGGCGCGGCGGCGGCCGGGGTCACCTTCGTACTGGGCTCGCTGTTCGGGACCGCCGTCGGTTAGCCTGGTCAGCCGGACCGTGACGCAGGCCATACGCCGTCGGCTGGTCCGGGGTGTTTCCCGTTCGTTTCGGCTCGCTCACAGCGGGGCATGAGGTACAAGCGCGTCGGGCAGTGCCGCCCGTGAAGGCGCCGGGTGACCCCGTCAGGGACCCGAATTCCACCCTGTTAGTCCACATGCTGGGAAGCCGATATCCACTGTTCGGGATCTCGGTCATCATGTAACCTGCACGAAATCGCAGAGGGCCAGCGTCGTCCCTGTTGCGCCGTGACCATTTCACAGTGTTCCGGCACTGCAAGCCACGACGACAGGAGAGCCGATGCGTTCCGCGTCCACGCACTCCGCGCCCGGCACCCGCTGGGCCCACATGGACGGGCGTCCCGCCCCGCAGGGGATGTACGACCCCCGCAACGAGCACGACGCCTGCGGCGTCGGATTCGTGGCCACCCTCACCGGCGAGGCGGATCACGCGCTCGTAGAGCAGGCGCTGACGGTGCTGCGCAACCTGGAGCACCGAGGAGCCACCGGTTCGGAACCCGACTCCGGCGACGGCGCCGGAATCCTTGTCCAGATCCCGGACAGCTTCCTGCGCGAGGCGGTCCCCTTCGAACTGCCCGCCGCCGGTGCCTACGCGGTCGGCATCGGCTTCCTGCCCGTCGAGGACGAGGCGCGGGCCAAGGCGGTGGACTCCATCGAGCGGATCGCCGCCGAGGAGGGCCTGGAGGTACTGGGCTGGCGCGAGGTGCCGGTCGCCCCCGAACTGCTGGGCGCCACGGCCCGCGCCACCATGCCGTACTTCTCGCAGTTGTTCGTCGCCGACGCCACCGCGGGGCGGCAGGGCCTGGAGCTGGACCGGCTCGCGTTCGTGCTGCGCAAGCGCGCCGAGCGCGAGGTCGACGTCTACTTCCCCTCGCTGTCCGCGCGGACCATCGTCTACAAGGGCATGCTGACCACCGGCCAGCTGGAGCCGTTCTTCCCCGACCTGTCCGAGCGCCGGTTCGCCACCGCGATCGCCCTGGTCCACTCCCGCTTCTCCACCAACACCTTTCCCAGCTGGCCGCTGGCCCACCCGTACCGGTTCGTCGCCCACAACGGCGAGATCAACACCGTCAAGGGCAACCGCAACTGGATGCGCGCCCGTGAGTCGCAGCTGGCCAGCGAGCTGATCAAGGGTGACCTGGAGCGGATCTTCCCGATCTGCACCCCGGACGCCTCGGACTCCGCCACCTTCGACGAGGTCCTGGAACTGCTGCACCTCGGCGGCCGCTCACTGCCGCACAGCGTGCTGATGATGATCCCCGAGGCGTGGGAAAAGCACGACTCCATGGACCCCGCCCGCCGGGCGTTCTACCAGTACCACTCCACGATGATGGAGCCCTGGGACGGCCCCGCCTGCGTCACCTTCACCGACGGCACCCTGGTCGGCGCGGTGCTGGACCGCAACGGCCTGCGCCCCGGCCGCTACTGGGTCACCGACGACGGCCTGGTGGTGCTCTCCTCCGAGGTCGGCGTACTGGACATCGCACCGCAGAAGGTGGTCCGCAAGGGCCGCCTGCAGCCGGGCCGGATGTTCCTCGTCGACACCGCGAGCCACCGCATCATCGAGGACGACGAGATCAAGGCCGAGCTGGCCGCCGAGCAGCCGTACGGCGAATGGCTGGACGCCGGTCTGATCCACCTCAAGGACCTGCCCGAGCGCGAGCACATCGTGCACACCCACGCCTCGGTCACCCGCCGCCAGCAGACCTTCGGCTACACCGAGGAGGAACTGCGGGTCATCCTCGCGCCGATGGCCAAGAGCGGCGCCGAGCCGATCGGCTCGATGGGCACCGACTCCCCGATCGCCGCGCTCTCCGAGCGCCCGCGGCTGCTGTTCGACTACTTCACCCAGCTGTTCGCGCAGGTCACCAACCCGCCGCTGGACGCCATCCGCGAGGAACAGGTCACCTCGCTGATCTCCGCGGTCGGCCCGCAGGGCAACCTGCTGGAGCCCACCCCGGCGACCTGCCGCAACGTCACGCTGCCGTTCCCGGTGATCGACAACGACGAGCTGGCCAAGCTCATCCACATCAACGCCGACGGCGACCTGCCCGGTCTGAAGGCGGCGACCCTGTCCGGCCTGTACCGGGTCACCGGCGGCGGCCAGGCGCTGGCCGCCCGGCTCACCGAGATCTGCGCCGAGGCCGACGCCGCCATAGCGGACGGCGCCCGGCTGATCGTGCTGTCCGACCGGCACTCGGACGCCGAGCACGCCCCGATCCCGTCGCTGCTGCTCACCTCCGCCGTCCACCACCACCTGATCCGCACCAAGACCCGCACCCACGTCGGCCTGCTGGTCGAGGCCGGTGACGTGCGCGAGGTGCACCACGTCGCGCTGCTGGTCGGCTACGGCGCCGCCGCCGTCAACCCGTACCTGGCCATGGAGTCGGTCGAGGACCTGGTGCGCGCCGGCACCTTCCTGCCCGGTATCGAACCCGAGACCGCCATCAAGAACCTGATCAAGGCGCTGGGCAAGGGCGTGCTGAAGGTGATGTCCAAGATGGGCATCTCCACCGTCGCCTCCTACCGCGGCGCCCAGGTCTTCGAGGCCGTCGGCCTGGACGAGGGCTTCGTCGACACCTACTTCCACGGCACCACCACCAAGATCGGCGGCGCCGGGATCGACGTCATCGCCCAGGAGGTCGCCGCCCGGCACGCCAAGGCGTACCCCGCGTCCGGCATCGCCGCCGCGCACCGCCGACTGGAGATCGGTGGCGAGTACCAGTGGCGCCGCGAGGGCGAACCGCACCTGTTCGACCCGGAGACCGTCTTCCGGCTCCAGCACGCCACCCGCACCCGGCGCTACGACATCTTCAAGAAGTACACCGACCGGATCAACGAGCAGTCCGAGCGGCTGATGACGCTGCGCGGCCTGTTCAACCTCAAGACCGGCGAGCGCCCCCCGGTGCCGATCGAGGAGGTCGAGCCGGTCTCCGAGATCGTCAAGCGGTTCTCCACCGGCGCCATGTCCTACGGGTCGATCAGCCGTGAGGCGCACGAGACCCTGGCCATCGCCATGAACCAGCTCGGCGGCAAGTCCAACACCGGCGAGGGCGGCGAGGACCCGGAACGGCTCTACGACCCGGCCCGACGCTCGGCGATCAAGCAGGTCGCCTCCGGCCGCTTCGGCGTCACCTCCGAGTACCTGGTCAACGCCGACGACATCCAGATCAAGATGGCCCAGGGCGCCAAGCCCGGCGAGGGCGGCCAGCTGCCCGGCCACAAGGTCTACCCGTGGGTCGCCAAGACCCGGCACTCCACCCCGGGCGTCGGCCTGATCTCCCCGCCGCCGCACCACGACATCTACTCCATCGAGGACCTCGCCCAGCTCATCCACGACCTGAAGAACGCCAATCCGGCCGCCCGCATCCATGTGAAGCTGGTCTCCGAGGTCGGCGTCGGCACGGTCGCGGCGGGTGTGTCCAAGGCCCACGCGGACGTCGTGCTGATCTCCGGCCACGACGGCGGCACCGGCGCCTCGCCGCTCACGTCGCTCAAGCACGCGGGCGGCCCATGGGAGCTGGGCCTGGCCGAGACCCAGCAGACGCTGCTGCTCAACGGGTTGCGCGACCGCATCGTGGTGCAGACCGACGGTCAGCTCAAGACCGGCCGGGACGTGGTCATCGCGGCTCTCCTCGGCGCCGAGGAGTTCGGCTTCGCCACCGCGCCGCTGGTCGTCTCCGGCTGCGTGATGATGCGGGTGTGCCACCTGGACACCTGCCCGGTCGGCATCGCCACCCAGAACCCGGTGCTGCGCGAGCGCTTCAGCGGCAAGGCCGAGTTCGTGGTCAACTTCTTCGAGTTCATCGCCGAGGAAGTGCGCGAGCTGCTGGCCGAGTTGGGCTTCCGCTCCATCGAGGAGGCCGTCGGCCACGCCGAGTTGATCGACACCACCCGTGCCGTCAACCACTGGAAGGCCCAGGGCCTCGACCTGGCCCCGCTGCTGTACGTCCCCGAATTGCCCGACGGCGCGGTGCGCCACCAGGTCGCCACCCAGGACCACGGGCTGGCCAAGGCGCTCGACAACCAGCTGATCAAGCTGGCCGCCGACGCGCTGGAGAGCGGCTCACCGGTCCGCGCCCAGCTGCCGATCCGCAACATCAACCGCACGGTGGGCACCATGCTCGGCCATGAGGTCACCAAGCGGTACGGCGGCGCGGGCCTGCCCGACGACACCATCGACATCACCTTCACCGGCTCCGCCGGGCAGTCGTTCGGCGCGTTCCTGCCCAAGGGCGTCACGCTGCGCCTTGAGGGCGACGCCAACGACTACGTCGGCAAGGGCCTGTCCGGTGGCCGGGTCGTTGTGCGGCCGGACCGTGGCGCCGACCACCTCGCCGAGTACTCCACCATCGCGGGCAACACCCTCGCCTACGGCGCCACCGGCGGCGAGATGTTCCTGCGCGGCGCGGTCGGCGAGCGGTTCTGCGTCCGCAACTCCGGGGCCACCGTGGTGGCCGAGGGCGTCGGCGACCACGGCTGCGAGTACATGACCGGGGGACGCGCGGTCGTACTCGGCGAGACCGGGCGGAACTTCGCCGCCGGAATGTCCGGCGGCATCGCCTACGTCCTCGACCTGGACCCGTCCAGGGTCAA
Source organism: Streptantibioticus rubrisoli (assembly GCF_024436055.1). GTDB lineage: Bacteria > Actinomycetota > Actinomycetes > Streptomycetales > Streptomycetaceae > Streptantibioticus_A > Streptantibioticus_A rubrisoli. The sequence goes on from NZ_JANFNH010000052.1 coordinate 46,720, forward strand.
CAACCAGATGGTCGGCGTCGAACCGCTGGACGCCGATGACATCGCGTGGCTGCACGACGTGGTGCGACGCCACCAGCAGGAGACCGGCTCCACCGTCGCCGAGGCGCTGCTCGCCGACTGGGGCACCACCCTCACCCGCTTCGGCAAGGTCATGCCGAAGGACTACAAGGCAGTGCTCGCCGCCAAGGTCGCCGCCGAGCAAGAGGGACTCACCGAGTCCGAGACCACGGCGAAGATGATGGAGGCGGCTCATGGCTGACCCGAAGGGCTTTCTCACCACCGGCCGCGAGGTCGCCGCCTCCCGGCCGGTGAGCGAGCGGGTCAAGGACTGGAACGAGGTCTACGTCCCCGGCTCGCTGCTGCCGATCATCTCCAAGCAGGCCGGACGCTGCATGGACTGCGGCATCCCGTTCTGCCACAACGGCTGTCCGCTGGGGAACCTCATCCCGGAGTGGAACGACTACGCGTACCGCGGTGACTGGAAAGCCGCCTACGAGCGGCTGCACGCCACCAACAACTTCCCCGAGTTCACCGGGCGGTTGTGCCCCGCGCCGTGTGAGTCCGCCTGTGTGCTGGGCATCAACCAGCCGCCGGTCACCATCAAGAACGTCGAGGTCACCATCGTCGACAAGGCGTGGGAGGGCGGTCATGTCGCCCCGCAGCCGCCGGACCGGCTCTCCGGCAAGACGGTGGCGGTGATCGGTTCGGGACCGGCCGGACTGGCCGCCGCCCAGCAGCTCACCCGGGCCGGGCACACGGTCGCGGTCTACGAGCGCGCCGACCGCATCGGCGGGCTGCTGCGCTACGGCATCCCCGAGTTCAAGATGGAGAAGCGGCACATCAACCGCCGCATCGAGCAGATGCGCGCGGAGGGCACCAAGTTCCGCACCGGAGTGCAGATCGGCACCGATCTGGACGCCGCCGAGCTGCGCAGGCGGTTCGACGCGGTGGTGATCGCCGCCGGTGCCACCACCGCCCGCGACCTGCCGGTGCCGGGCCGGGAGCTGAACGGCATCCACCAGGCGATGGAGTACCTGCCGCTGGCCAACAAGGTCCAGGAGGGCGACTACGTCACCTCCCCGATCTCCGCCGAGGGCAAGCACGTCGTGGTCATCGGCGGTGGCGACACCGGTGCCGACTGCGTCGGCACCGCACACCGCCAAGGCGCGGCCTCCGTCACCCAGTTGGAGATCATGCCGCGCCCGTCCGACGAACGCCCGGCCCACCAGCCGTGGCCGACGTTCCCGATGACGTACAAGGTCACCTCGGCGCACGAGGAGGGCGGCGAGCGGGTCTACGCCGTCAACACCACGCACTTCGAAGGCGACGAGGACGGGAACGTGCAGTTCCTGCACCTGGTCGAAGTCGAGTTCAAGGACGGCAGGTTCGAGCCGAAGCCCGGCACCGAGCGGAAGATCCCGGCCCAACTGGTCACTCTCGCCATGGGGTTCACCGGCACCGACCAGCGCAACGGCCTGGTCGAGCAGCTCGGCCTGGAACTCGACCAGCGCGGCAACATCGCCCGCGACAAGGACTTCGCCACCAACGTGGACGGTGTCTTCGTCGCCGGTGACGCGGGCCGCGGCCAGTCGTTGATCGTATGGGCGATCGCCGAGGGCCGCTCGGCCGCCCGTGCCGTCGACAACTACCTGACCGGCGCCAGTTCACTGCCCGCGCCGATCCGCCCGACCGACCGCGCACTGGCGGTCTGACGGCGACCTGAGTGAGCCGTACAACGCCGTACGGCTGGTAACGCGGCGCCCGCTCCCTCCACCCCCGACCGGAGGGCCGGGCGCCGCGTCGTGTCCGCGACGGAGGCGTAGCCTGAAGCTGGTTTACCGGACGGTAGTTGGGGAGGCATCAGGTGGTAGAGCACCGCAGCGTCAACGTGAACGGCATCCAGTTGCACATCGCCGAGGAGGGCGAGGGGCCGCTCGTGGTGCTGCTGCACGGCTTTCCCGAGTGCTGGTACTCCTGGCGCCATCAGTTCGCCCCGCTGGCCGCTGCCGGGTACCGGGTCGTCGCCCCCGACCAGCGCGGGTACGCGCGCAGCGACCGGCCACGGGAGATCGAGGCGTACACCATCCTGCACCTGGTCGGTGACGTCGTCGGCCTGATCCACGCGCTCGGCGAGGAGCGCGCCGTGGTCATCGGCCACGACTGGGGGGCACCGGTCGCCTGGAACACCGCGCTGCTCCGTCCCGACGTGGTGTCCGCCGTGGTGGGCCTGAGCGTGCCGCCGCAGCCGCGCGGCCCGGTACCGCCGCTGCGGGCGATGCGTGAGCGGTTCGACGGCCAGTTCTACTGGAACTACTTCGAGACCCCCGGCGTCGCCGACGCCGACCTGGCGGCCGACCCGCGGGCCACGTTCCGCCGTGTGCTGTACGGGGCCTGCGGCGACAACCCGCACAACGACCCGCCCGCCCAGCCGCTGGTCCGGCCCGGCGGCGGCTTCCTCGACAGCGTCGAGGCCCCCGAGAAGCTGCCTTCCTGGATCACCGAGGAGGACATCGACGTCTTCATCGAGGAGTACGCCGAAGCGGGCTTCACCGGCGGCCTGAACTGGTACCGCAACCTGGACCGCAACTGGGAACTGACCGCCGCCTGGCAGGACGCCGCCGTCCAGCCCCCGGCGCTGTACATCACCGGCGACCGGGACCTGGTCTACCGCTTCCCCGGTATGGAGGACCTGCTCCCCGCCCTGCCCACCCTCCACCCGAACCTCCGCGAGCCCATCATCCTGGAAGGCTGCGGCCACTGGACCCAGCAGGAACGCCCCCAGGAGGTCAACGCGGCACTCCTGGAG
>NZ_JANFNH010000053.1 GCF_024436055.1 Streptantibioticus rubrisoli
TGGGTGGGGTTCGCCCACCCACCACGCCGCGGCGCAGCCACGCGGCGGGACCCGCACCGGCCGTGCGCAACGGCGAATGGGTGGGCGGGAGGGCGGAAAACGCTACGTCGCGGTCAGCCACGTGCCGATGCGTGACAACAAGGCCGGGGACGCGGAGTTCTCCGCGTGGGCGAAGCCCGGCTCGATCCACAGCTCCGCGCGATCCCCGGCGGCGGCCGCCAACGACCGGGGATGGTCCAGCGGGAAGTACGCGTCCCGATCCCCGTGCACGATCAGCAACGGCGTGGGCGCGATGAACCGAACCGCCTCGACCGGCGGAACCGGCACGGGGTCCCACCCCTCGGGGTGGATCCGGGTCCTCAGGCCGTACCGGGACACCGTACGGCCGACCCGCCCCGTCACCACCCAGTGCAACCGCCGCATCGGCGCCGTCCCCCGGTAGTACCACCGCGCGGGCGCGCTCACCGACACCACCGCGTCGACCGGCACCTCCCGCGCCGCCGCCTGCCGCAGCACCACCGAACCGCCCATCGAGAAGCCGACGGTCGCCACCCGCCGGTACCCCAGCCGACGCGCCCAGCCCACCGCCGCGTCCACGTCCAGCACCTCGCGGTCACCCACCGTGGACCGTCCGCCGGAGCCGCCGTGCCCCCGGAAGGAGAACGTGACCACCCCGCCGTACCCCCGGAACGCCCGCGCCGCCCGCCGCACCGCGGGACGGTCGAGCGAGCCGGTGAAGCCGTGCGCCAGCACCACCGCCAGGTCCTCGGAACCGTTCAGCGCCCCATGGTGTTCGGCCTCGATCCGCACCCCGTCCCGTGTCAACAGGATGTGACGAGGTGATCTCTTTCGGGCGTATTGCCGACTACGTGAAGTGATCGAGGAAACACCGAACCGTGCCAACTCTTTCCCACCCGTGGCGTCCATGTCGGCTATTCTCCTGAGGCAAGAGGATCCGGGCAGCGCCGCCCCCGGGTCCTTTCGTGCTTTCGGGCACTCCAAAAGCCGCAGGGCACCACGTCCTCGCAGGGACCGAGGAGGGTTCGCGAATGAGCAAACCGGGCAGTACAGGTACTTCAGAGAGTGCGTATACAACGCCGTATACGGCTGACGGCCCGGCCGGGGCATGCTGGCTGGGTGGGCACAGTGCGCCCGGCGCGCCGTACCCGTGCCTTGACCGGACGACGGAGGGGAGCCTCCGGTGAGTTCACTGCTCCTGCTGACCAACGCCCTGCAACCGTCCACCGAAGTGCTGCCCGCGCTCGGCCTGCTGCTGCACAGCGTCCGCGTCGCCCCCGCTGAGGGCCCCGCGCTCGTCGACACGCCCGGCGCCGACGTGATCCTCATCGACGGCCGCCGCGATCTGCCGCAGATCCGCAGCCTGTGCCAGCTCCTGCGCTCGACCGGTCCCGGCTGCCCGCTGATCCTCGTCGTCACCGAGGGCGGCCTGGCCGCCGTCACCGCCGACTGGGGCGTGGACGACGTGCTGCTGGACACCGCTGGCCCCGCCGAGGTCGAGGCGCGGTTGCGGCTGGCCACCGGCCGCCAGCAGATCACCGCGGACGACAGCCCGCTGGAGATCCGCACCGGCGACCTGTCGGTGGACGAGGCCACGTACAGCGCCAAGCTCAAGGGCCGGATCCTGGACCTGACGTTCAAGGAGTTCGAGCTGCTGAAGTACCTCGCCCAGCACCCGGGCCGGGTGTTCACCCGCGCCCAGCTCCTCCAGGAGGTCTGGGGATACGACTACTTCGGCGGCACCCGCACCGTCGACGTCCACGTACGGCGGCTGCGCGCCAAGCTGGGTCCCGAGCACGAGGCGCTGATCGGCACCGTGCGCAACGTCGGCTACCGCTTCGTCGCGCCGGAGAAGGTGGAGCGCGCCGCCGAGGAGGCCAAGGCCGCCCAGGCCAAGGAGGCCGAGCGGACCGCGCCGGACCGGGGCGGGGCGGCGCGGGAGGAGGCCGCCGCGGGCGCCAGCTCGACCACCCGCGCGACCGGCGAAGACGGCCGGTAACGTCGGCGGTTCACCCGCGTAGACTACGCCCGTGCCCAAGGTGACGCGCGACGACGTGGCCAGGCTGGCAGGGACCTCCACCGCGGTCGTCAGCTACGTCATCAACAACGGACCCAGGCCGGTCGCACCGGCCACCCGCGAACGCGTGCTCGCGGCGATCAAACAGCTCGGCTATCGCCCGGACCGGGTGGCCCAGGCGATGGCCAGCCGCCGCACCGACCTGATAGGGCTGATCGTCCCGGACGCCCGCCAGCCGTTCTTCGCGGAGATGGCGCACGCCGTGGAACGCGCCGCCGCCGAGCGCGGAAAGATGGTGCTGGCCGGGAACTCCGACTACCTCGACGAGCGCGAGGTGCACTATCTGCGCGCCTTCCTCGGTATGCGGGTGGCTGGCGTGATCCTGATCAGCCAGGGCCCGAGCGAGAAAGCGGCGGCCGAGATCGAGGCGTGGGACGCCCGAGTGGTGCTGCTGCACGAGCGTCCCGCGGCGATCGACGACGTCGCCGTGGTGACCGACGACATCGGCGGCGCGCAGCTGGCCACCCGGCACCTGCTGGAGCACGGCCACGAGTATGTGGCCTGCCTCGGCGGCCTGGAGGGCACCCCGACGGTGGGTGACCCGGTCACCGACCACGTCGAGGGCTGGCGACGCGCCATGCAGGAAGCCGGACGGTCCACCGAGGGCCGGCTCATCCAGGCTCCGTACAACCGCTACGACGCCTACCGCATCGGCCTCGACCTGCTGTCCCGCCAGGACCGGCCGACCGCCGTCTTCTGCTCGACCGACGACCAGGCGATCGGCCTGCTGCGGGCCGCCCGGGAGCTGCGCATCGACGTGCCGCGCGAGCTGGCCGTCGCGGGCTTCGACGACGTCAAGGAAGCGGCACTGACCGATCCCTCGCTGACCACGGTGGCCTCCGACCGCGAGGCGATGGCCCGCGCGGCGGTGGACCTGGTGCTGGACGACGGGCTGCGGTTCGCCGGGTCGCGCCGGGAGCGGCTCAAGCAGTTCCCGTCCCGGCTGGTGATCCGCCGCTCCTGCGGCTGCTCGGCATAGGCGGCCCGCGGCTGCTCTCGGCGCCGGGCGAAGGGTAGGCGGCGGGCAACAAGTAGGTAGCGGCCTTTATTTCGGGCATACCTACTTCTGTCGGGCTTCTCAGCTGGCGCTCAGACGACTCTCATGATCCGCGCCGAAAGTCGTTGCCATGACGGACAGCACCCCCTTCAGCAGCGGCCCCCAGCACGGTGCCGAAGACCTCTCCGGCGGCGCGTTCCCTCCCCCGCCGCCGTACCACCCGTCGCAACCGCTGGCCGAGCCCGGTGGCCCCGGGCCCCGGCGCTCGCGCCGGTCCGTCGCGCTGGTCGCCGCGGTCGCCCTGGCCGCCGGTCTGGTCGGCGGTGGCACCGCGGCCCTGATAGGAAACGCGACCCGCACCGACACCGTCTCGTCGTCCGTCGCCGGGTCCCCGACCTCCGCCAAGTCCCTGGGCAGCGTGAGCGCGGTGGCCTCCGCGGTCAGCCCGAGCATTGTGGAGATCACCGCCGACACCGGCGGCGGGCAGTCCATCGGCTCCGGTGTGGTCCTCGGCTCCGACGGCGCCATCCTCACCAACAACCACGTCATCGCGGGCGCGGGCACCGTGAAGGTGAACTTCACCAACGGCAGGAGCGCCACCGCCAAGGTCATCGCGACCGACGCCTCCAAGGACCTCGCGGTGATCAGGGCACAGGGCGTCAGCGGCCTTCCGACCGGAAGGCTCGGCAACTCCGACTCGCTCGCCGTCGGTGACCAGGTGGTCGCCATCGGCTCGCCCGAGGGCCTGTCCAACACCGTGACCAGCGGTGTCGTCTCCGCGCTCAACCGCGACGTGACGGTGCCGGTCGAGGGCGGCGACTCCAGCGGTGGCGACTCCAGCGGCAACGGCTTCGGCGGCTGGGGCGGCGGCCGCCACCAGTGGCCGTTCGAGTTCGGCGGCGGCCAGTACAACGGCCAGGTCGGCGGAAACACCACCACCTACAAGGCGATACAGACCGACGCGCCGCTCAACCCCGGCAACTCCGGTGGCGCGCTGATCAACCTCGGCGGCCAGATCGTCGGCATCAACTCCGCGATGTACTCGCCGAGTTCCAGCGACGGCAACGGCGCCTCCAGCGACGCGGGCAGCATCGGCCTGGGCTTCGCCATCCCGATCAACACCGTCAAGTCGTTCCTCAACAGCAACAACATCAGCTACAACGGCTGAGGAGTCGCTCATGGCCCGTCTCACCGTGGGCGCCTACCGGGCCCGGCACGCCCTCGCCACCGCCGTAACCTGGTGCTCGGGCGATGAGCAGCGGTCCGCCGACCACGGCCGGGGGCAGGTGCCCCCGTACGTCACCGCCAGTGCGCCGTGCCCCGGCCGCACGACCCGGCGCGCCACCGCGCGCCGAAGCACCGCCTCCGCATCCGTGCGAGGCTGAACGCGCAGGCCACGCGCCGAACCGCACACCCGTCGAACCGCACACCCGTTACGAGCGACAGCGAGGTACGCACACGATGAGCCCCGCCGAGAGCGGCGAACAGCCGTCCCGCATCCTGGTCGTGGACGACGAGCCCGCGGTACGCGAGGCGATCCGCCGCAGTCTCGCCTTCGAGGGGTACGACACGGAACTGGCCGCCGACGGCTTCGCCGCCCTCGAACAGGTCCAGGCCTACCGCCCGGACGCCATCATCCTCGACGTGCTCATGCCGCGCATGGACGGTCTGACCACCGCCCGCCGACTGCGCCACAACGGCGTCACCACGCCCATCCTGATGCTCACCGCCCGGGACACCGTCGGCGACCGGGTCACCGGTCTCGACGCCGGTGCGGACGACTACCTGGTCAAGCCCTTCGAACTGGACGAGTTGCTGGCCCGGCTGCGCGCCCTGCTGCGCCGCACCTCGTACGCCGCGGCGGCCGCCAGCGCCGCCGAGGCTCCGCAGGACACCGCGCTAATCTTCGCCGACCTGCGGATGGACCCGGCCACCCGCGAGGTCACCCGCGCGGGCCGCCCGGTGGAACTGACCCGCACCGAGTACACGCTGCTCGAACTGTTCATGACCCACCCGCGCCAGGTGCTCACCCGCGAGCAGATCCTCAAGTCGGTGTGGGGCTTCGACTTCGAACCCAGCTCCAACTCCCTTGATGTGTACGTGATGTACCTGCGCCGCAAGACCGAGGCGGGCGGCCAACCGCGGCTGGTGCACACGGTGCGCGGTGTCGGCTACGTACTGCGCTCCGCCGAGGGCAAGCCATGAGGCGTCTGCGCCTGCTGAGACGCTGGCGCTTCAAGGCCCTGCCGCTGCGCTCCCGGTTGGCCCTGCTGGTCGCGGCGGCGGTGGGGTTCGCGGTGGCGGCGGTGGCGGTGGCGGCGTGGTTCACCGCGCAGCGGCAGTTGTTGCACCAGTTCGACCAGTCGCTGCAGAACACCAACCCACGGCTCAGCACCGCGCTGCGCTCGTGCACTCCCGGCACCCAACCCGGTCCAGGACCAGTGGCGGGTCCGCAGACCTACGTACAGGTCGTACAACCCACCGGACCGCCCTGCGTGGTTGAGGGCAAAGAGGTCAAGGTGACCAAGTGGGACCTGGGCGTCGCCAACGCGGTCGCCGACGGCATATGGGAGTCCAACGCGCGGTCCGTCTACCACGACGCCAGGACCACCGACGGCAAGGAGGCCGTACGCGTCTACACCCGGGTGATGCCGGTGCCCATCCCGGGCGTCGGCAGGCAGCCCTTCGCGGTCTCCGTCTCCCGCCCGCTGCGCGACATCACCGAACCCCTGGACCATCTCGCCCTCATCCTCGTCGTCGTCGCCGGAATAGGAGTCGTCGGCGCCACCAGCGCCGGGCTGGGCATCGCCCGCGCGGGCCTGCGCCCTGTGGACCGGCTCACCGACGCCGTCGAGCACATCGCCCGCACCGAGGATCTGGCGGTCCGCATCCCCGTGGAGGGCGAGGACGAGATCGCCCGGCTGTCCGCCTCGTTCAACTCCATGACCGCCCAACTCGCCTCCTCCCGCGAGCGCCAGCAGCAACTGATCGCCGACGCGGGCCACGAACTGCGCACCCCGCTGACCTCGTTGCGCACCAACATCGAACTGCTGGCCCGCAGCGAGGAGATCGGTCGGCCACTGCCGCCCGAGGACCGCAGGGAACTGCTCAGCTCCGTCAAGGCGCAGATGGCCGAACTCGCCCTGCTCATCGGCGACTTGCAGGAGCTCTCCCGCCCGGACGCGCTGCCGGGCAGCGCCCCGTTCCAGACCGTCGGCCTGCACGAGGTAGCCGAGCACGCCATCAAACGCGCCCGGCTACGCGGCCCCGACCTCACGATCAGGACCCACCTGACGCCCTGGTACGTACGGGCCGAGCCCTCGTCGCTGGAGCGCGCGGTGGTCAACCTGCTGGACAACGCGGTGAAGTTCAGCCCGTCCGGCGGCACCATCGAAGTCATCCTGGCCAACGGCGAGTTGACCGTACGGGACCAGGGCCCCGGCATCCCCCCCGAGGACCTCCCCCACGTCTTCGAACGCTTCTGGCGCTCCCCCTCCGCTCGCGCCCTGCCCGGCTCGGGCCTCGGCCTGTCCATCGTCGCCCGCGCCGTCCAACAGTCCGGCGGCGCGGTGTCGTTGCACCCCGCCCCGGGTGGCGGCACGGTGGCGGTCGTACGGCTGCCGGGCACGGCGGTGGCGCCGCCGGAGTGACCCGTGACAACCGGGTTGACCGAGCGGGAACCGAACCGCTGGGATGGACGTGGTGATGGGAGGATGGCCGGGGCTGAGAACGCCGTGGCCTGAATGAGCATCGGGGGTTGATGTGAAGTTCGACATGGGAAGCGGCACCCTGTCAACGCTGATCAAGAACACCCAGGGGTCGAGTGAGGATCTGGGGTCGCTGATCAAGCAGTTGATCGCGGCGGCGCAGCCGTTGGAGGGGAAGTTCAACGGCGCGGGCAAGGCGGCGTTCGATGCGTTCAAGGCGCAGTCGGACCGGATCACGGCGGATCTGAACAGCTCGTTGGGGGCGATCCTGGGGGGCCAGTCGGGTATGAACAAGTCGTTCACCACTGGTGACCACCAGATGTCGGATGACGCCCGCTCGGCGATGGGTTCGGCGAACTTCGACGCGGCCCGGTTCTCCGGCCGCTGAGACACAGGGGGTTGGTTCTCATGGGCAACGCTGACCGTCGCAGCTTCGACACGGGCGCGTCCGCCGAGGCGCAGACGAATCTGGCCGGTGTGATCGCCCGGTTGGAGACGGTGATCAACGAGCGGGACCGGCAGGTGAAGGCGGCGATGGCCGACTTCCAGGCCGATGGCGTCTCGGATGAGTACCACGGCAAGGAGCAGCGCTGGAACCGGGCCGCGAACGAGGTGCGGCAGATCATCCACCTGGTGCGCTCGACGCTGGAGAAGAACGACGGCACCGCGCAGCAGACACTGTCGCAGGCGAAGGCGGCGGTGGACGGGATCGGGTAACGGCGTCATGTAACGCCGGTTGCGGGCTTGCTGGGACACGGGGAGGAGCGGCAACGGGATGGCGTCGCATCCAGCGGGTGTGTGGAACATCGATGTCCACGGGGTGGGCGTCGTCGTGGGCAAGATCGGCGACATCGCCAAGGGCCTCAAGGATCAGGTCACCTCATACGGCACCCATCTGCAGAACGCGGCCAAGGACGCGGGCACGATCAGCAAGGGCGGCTCGGGCGACTACGGCGGCAAGAACGGCATGGGCCTGGTCGCGCTGGCGTTGAGCAACTTCGCCGAGGCGACGAAGGGCCAGTTGGAGTTCATGGCCGAGCGCGCGGGCGCATCGCTAACCGGTGCGGTGGACGCCACCAAGGCGTACATCACCGGTGACCTGGAGATGGCCGCCCAGGCGCAGAGCGATGCGTTGAAGGCCAGCACCACGCCACCCCCGGTCGCGCTGCCACCCTCGCCTGGGGGGAGGAAGAAGTGAGCGACGCGCTGATCAAGCCCGAGGAGATACCCCAGTTCACCGGGCACATCGACCAACTCGAATCCGACGTCACCGACCTGCGCAACGACGCGGGTGCCATCGCCGGGACGGGTGCGGGCGTCCACTCCAACTTCCAGGGACTGTCCGCGTTCTACGAGGCCCCCGAGGCCGAGCAACTGTTCGCCACCACCAAGCCGGTCGCGGACGCGGGCAGGACCTTCGGCGACGACCTGAAGACCGTCGCGAACGCGTTGTCGACGTACGCGAACGAGATCAAACCGCTGGCCAGCAAACTCACCCAACTGCGGCACGACGCCGAGGCGTTCGTCGCGGAGGCGAAGAAGGACCACAACTGGCAGTACGACAGCCACAAGGTCGACCGCAACAACGACCTGCGCAAGCAGGTCGACGCCGCCGTCGCCGCGTTCTGGGACGCCGAGATCCGCTGCGCGAACGCGATCGACGCGATCTTCCACGGCACGCAGTACGTACACAACGACGGCAGCAACAAGTCGAACATGTACGGCTACACCGCCCAACAAATGGACGGCGCCAAGGGCCTGCCCTGGGGCGACGCGGCCGAGCTGAAGTACCACTGGTACCGCATCGACCACTGGGCCAAGTCCTTCGTCTGGGACGGCCTGATCGTCGACGGCATCTGGGGCACGATCAAGGGCCTGGGCGGCCTGGTCGGCCTGGAGGGCCTGGACACCTTCCTCAACTCCTGGAAGGGCCTGGGCGAACTCGTCGTCGGCCTGTCCAGCTACTCCCCCGTCTTCGCCGCCATGCCCGAATCCTGGCTGCCCGGCTGGGTGCGCACCAGCCGTAAGACCACCCAGGCCTTCGGCAAGAGCCTGGTCGCCTGGGACGAATGGAGCAAGGACCCCGCCCGCGCCGCGGGCGGCGTCACCTTCAACGCCCTCACCCTGCTCGCGGGCGGCGAAGGCGTAGCCGCCAAGACCGGGTCAGTCGGCAAGGTCGTCAGCGTCCTGGGCAAGGCGGGCAAGTTCATCGACCCCATGACCTACGCCGCCAAGGGCGCGGGTATCGCCCTGAAGGGCATCGGCGACCTCCCCAAGGTCGCCGCCGCCATCGACGCGTTGAAGAACCTGAAGGACCAGGCGGTCTTCAACGTCAAGGGCCTGGTCAACATCGACACCCTCAAGGCCCGCTTCGGCTCCCTCCCCGACGGCACCGTCCCGCTGCCGGATGGCGGCCACATCGACCCCCACCTCAACTACCACGCACCAGACGGCACCATCCACGAGCCGGTACACGAACCTTCTGCGGCGGACCGCGCCACGCCCACACCTCCGGACGTCCACGTCGAGGCCCCGACGCAACGGGAACTGGTCACGGTGGGCGGGGGCAGCCATGATCCCGGCGACCTGAGCGGCGGCGCTCACGGCCATGGCGACGAGAGTCATGGCAGTAACGGTTCGTCGCCTCACGCTGATGTCCACGCTGGCTCGGACGCTCATAGCGAGCACGCACCGCCCGACCACGCGGGACATGGCGATGCCGAGCATGCCCCAGAAACTGACCACACGGGACATGACGCTCCGAGCGTCCATGACACCGGACACGGGTCTGGCCACTCGGAGTGGCCAACGTCCCAAGATGGTCCGCTTACAGAGGGGCATCGGGGCGCAGGAGACCCCCTGCCGTCCAGTGCGGAAGTCAAACAAGCCCTGATCGACCGCAAGTTGCAGCCAGTGGACATGTCACGCTACACGGCTGAAGACGGACATTATTACGCAACCCGCGTCTTCGCCGGTGGCCGTGCTGATGGGCAAACGGTCTTCGCCGGACACGGGTTCATGGAAAGGACAGCGGGAGAGTTCACCGTTCCACACGGCACAACCATTTCCTTCTACGTGCCGCACGGCGACCTGCTTCCCGGCCTGAACGGCGTTGCGGTGGAGGCCGGGGTCTACCCTGGCGGCTTTGTCGAAACGTTCCACCCAGGAGATGTAATCCCCGATTACACCCTCGCCGCACCAAGCGCCGGCCTCGGCGGCAGCTTCAGCGTCATGGAAAACTCAGTGACCGTGACGGAGCGGACTCGCCTGTCAGAGCTGCTCAAAGAGGGTATGGGGGACGTGCACTGGGCCGCTTGCCGAGAGCTCGAGCCCTAGAATGCTCACCAACGGGCGACGCTTGGGAGGCACACATGGAGCAGTACACACACACCGAGGGGCCATGGGTCCTCACCGATGTGTCGCTCACCATTGAGAGCCCGGACCTGGAACCCGACTCGTTGACGTCGATGTTGGGCATTACGCCCACTGACACCCGCATGCCGGGTCCGAGCCGATGGCGGCCAGCCGACGACACAAATGGGCTTTGGATTCTGAAGTGCAATGATCGCATTTCTGACACATTGGACGAGCAGATCGATTACGTGCTGTCGGCGATTGAGCCCAAGAGCCAAGAGCTCCAGAGGCTGATCACATCCGGATTCCAGGCGTACTTGCAGATCCATGGCTTCGTCGGCAACGGGGCGACATTCCGGCTATCCACCTCAACCCTTGAACGTCTCGCCCGGCTGGGAATCCCACTCAAGGTTTCACAGAATGCCAACGAGCGCTGACAAGAAGTCTTCAAAGGTTGCGAGGAAAAATGGGAACCCGGAAAGAAAGCTGGGAATCGGTGAGCACCTCACTTGTCATCACGAAGAGTGATCTCTCACCAGACTTCATCAGTGAAAAGCTGTCGCTCAACGCCTCCTTTGCCCGCCTCCCGGGGGAGACACCCGCTTTCAGGGAAGGTGTCGGCTGCTGGACCTACGGGTACGATGAGAGCTTCTCACCCAGCGTCGAGGACCAGTTGCAAGCCCTTAGCGGCCAACTGGAGAGCCGCCGCGCCGCCCTGGCGGAACTGGTTAGCCAAGGTTATTCCGTCCAGATCGATATCACCGGCTCGGTGGAGACGGGCGTAGCACTGTGGCTGAGTCCCACTATCCTCAACCGAGTCAAAGAGCTAGGCGTCCCCCTTTCCTTTACCTCTAGGTGCGCCCCATTGAAAGATGAGTTTGACTGGCTTTCATAGGGTTCGTGTACCTCGCCACGAATTCCCAACTGACAACGCGGCTCGGGGCGTAGAGGTGCTCAGCAAGGGCACGAAGGAAGAAATCGAGGACTTGGAGGAGTCACCCGATTTTGACAGCGCGATTGCATGCCACCGAGGCTGAGGCACGCTGCGTCCTCGACCCCACAGCGAACGAGCTCGAGACGCGGGAAGCCTATGTCGCGGCCATGCAGATCGGCTCGGGCAAATTTTGGTATCGCGGGCTACCAACCGTTGTGGTTGCAGGGCCGTAGCGGCGTTATGCGCGAGCACGAGCATCGCCTGCGTGGTCTCGTCGGCCGTACGTTGACGAAGGTCTGGCTGGTCTGGGACCTAGAGGATGACGAGTGGTTCTGCGACTGCCCGGTGCTGTTGGACTTCGACGGCGAACAGGTCGAGATCAATCATCACAAGTTCGACGATCTATCCCTCACGTGGAACACGATCGACCCCGGATGTCCGGTCCAGTGGCCGGACTTCGACTTGCAGTGGCGTTGCTGGCCGACCCCTGAATTGCGCGCTGCGCTAGGCCTGCCACTCAAGAACGTGGAACTGCTCGAATGGACGGGCAACGACCTGGCTCGCGGGAACGTTGACGTCAGCTTCGTCTTCGACGGGAGCAGGGTGACCGTCTTCAATGCCCTGGACGAGAACGGTCTCAGCTTCGCACCACCCGATCGCCATCAGCGAGCCCACACTGTCCGCTGACGCACTCCACACTCAGTCGCACTCCGCAGAAGCACCACGACGACCTTGCCGCGCTCGCCGACGCCATGGGCGGAGGCGTGGCGAGCGCGGCTTGGGGCTACTTGTTGCCTTCCGTGGCGTGCCAGGTGACTGGCTGTGCGCCCGATCCCTGGCCCTGGAATACGACGGTGGCAGGGGTGTCGCCCTTGGGCAACATGTGGATGGTGCACTGAGTGAACGTGCTCCCTGGCTGCAGCATGTGGTCCAGGAGTGACTGCGGACACTGCTCGATCCCGTTACCGCTGCCGTCGAAGTTGAGGTTCAGGAGAGTCATTGCTTTTGCCTCCTGGCCGCTGGCTCCCCGCAGCAACACGCCCTCGTGCATGTCCGGGTACAGGTCGTTCTTGCCGTTGTTGCGGTACTCGATCGTGACGTAGTACGGGATCAGCTTTTTCTGATCTGCGTCCAGGTCGTACTGGCTCAGGTCGGATATGTTCCCAGTGCGCACGCTCTTCGGGGTGACGCTCATCGGCACAGGGTGCTTATCGCTGTCCTGCCAGACGGAATCGGCGGTCTTCCCCGCAGGCAGTACGCCGCTTGCTGCGTCGTCCTTGTCACCGCGGACCTGCCAGATGACCGTGCCGCCGCCATCGTCGGTGAAGGAGACGGTCGTCGGTTGTTGCTTCGGCGACAGCATGAAGATCTGGCACACCTGTGCCGTGCCGCCCGCCGCCAACGTGTCCGGACCACTCTGACCGCAGTGGTCGGGAAGACTTGGACCGGTGCCCAGACCATCGGACAGCATCGAGATCGCCTTGCCGGGCTGGCCGTCGGCGCCGTTGACCGACAAGTCGCTCTCCGGGGACGGATGCGACAGCGCGGCCTGGTCGGTGTTGGTGTAGGAGACGGTCAGGTAGTACGGCACCTTCCCCTTGAGGTCGTCGTCCATCAAGTGGACGTGAGTCAGGTCGGAGGCCGAGCCACGCGCGAGGCGCTGGGGTGTGATCCTCAGGTGGTGCGCCCGTTTGTCGGAGTCGGTCCAGGTGACCGATTGAGGTGTCGTCTGCATCGGCACGGACTGAGCGTGCGTACTCGATACCGTCGTCTGCGGTGACGCCTTGTCGGAGGAGTGTGTGTCGCCACCGCAGCCCGCAGCGGCGAAGACGACGACACTCACACTCGTGGCAGCGGCTATCCGCCTACGCACCCGCACGAAAACCCCCGTCGCTGGTATGTGAAATGTGAAACGTGAACCGGGCCTTGGTCGTTACCCGGAACGCAACCGGACCAGTCCGACACAATATCCGCCCCGCGCCAGAGTGCGGCAGCCGATATGTCCCCCGGGAAGACGCTCCGCCCGGGCGGCTTATCCCCGGTGCCGAATGACCGCCGTCTGAACGACCTTGTCGTGCAGGCACTGGTAGTACGGTCGGTCCCACAGGAGCCACAACGCGTTGAGTAGGCCCAGGAACGGGACGAGCGTCATCGTCAGGTCGAGGAGCCAGCGGCCCAATGCCTGGCCGAAGCCCAGGCGTTCGGTGGGCCTGGCCAGTGGGACAGCGCGGGTGCCCGCGCAGCGCTTGCCGAGTGTGCGGCCCCACAGGACGGTCTGCACCGGGTCGTACAGGACGACCCACGCGAGCATCGCCACGATGTGGCACACCAACAGCGCGCCGCCCTCAGGCTCGTTCCCCGGTCGTCCCGTCACCCGGCCGATCACCAGGAACACGATGCCGATGACCACGCAGCCCAGGAACACGAACAGGAAGTCGAGAGCGTGACCGCCCAGCCGCTGGCCGGGGTTGGCCAGTACCGGTGGGTTACGCGGATCCCGCTGAACGGCGGGCCATGCCTCTGGCGGTAGGTAGCCCGTAGTCGGAGGCGGGTACGCCCCGTACGGGGTTGCGCCCACAGGCGGCACCGGGGTCTGGCCCGGGTAGCGCGTAGTCGGGTACTGGTGAGGCTCGGCGTTGTATGGGCTGCTCATCGCACTCCATTCAAACAGGCCCGCGTCGCACGGCGCTTACCCCCGTGACTTGCAGACCACGTCTCCGGCTCGTGCCGCCGCGCGGTAGAAAGTGCGTAGTTCGTTGAAGGTTCGGGCGAGGGCGCCGGATTCGATGAGGTCCAGGCCGTCGTTCCAGCCCGTGAACGAATAGACCCACAGCTCGCCGTTGCGCATTGCCGGTGCGCGCGCATGTAGCAGTTCGTCGAAGTCGAGGGCGTCCAGGTAGTCGGCGACCTTCCGGACCTGGTCCGGGCGTAGCAGCGTCTCCGCGACGTACGGGCCGCCGCCCCACGACAACCGGTGGCCGTCCCACACCACATGGCTGGCTGGGGGGTCGGCGCCGTCGCCCTCCTTGCCGGTGAGCAGGACGTGTATCGCGTGCCAGACGCGGTGCGTGTCCATCTGGGCGACCGGGCGCACCTGGGGGTGTTCGCTGAAGCAGGCGTCCAGCAACTGGTCCAAGCCGTCCGGCTGCGCGAGAAGTGCGTCGACGTCGTCCGGACGCATCCGGAACAGCCAGGTCCATATGCCCACCTTTGGCCCCTCCTCTTATGCCGCCATGCCGAACGCGTCGCGGCGCAGGACCTCGAACCACAACAACTTGCCCGGTTTGCCGTCGAGTTCGCCGCCGATCTCGTATCCGCCGTAGTTGTCGGCCCAGCGCCGCACCAGCATCAGGCCGCGGCCCTGCTCGCTCTCCGGCTCCGGTGAGTGGAGCGTGCCGTTCGCGAACGGTGGCGGGATGGTGGGGTTGGTGTCCCATACGCCGACGCGCAGCCGGTTCGCCATGTTGCGGACGCGGAGGGAGGACGGGCCGTCGGAGTGGCGGTAGGCGTTCGTGAGCAGTTCGCTGGTCAGCAGCTCGGTCGGGTCCAGGAGTTCGCCCAAGCCGTGAGTGGTCAGTACGGTACGGAGTGTGAGGCGCGCGACGCGTACCGCGCGTGCGTCGCGCGGGAGTTGGAGGGTGTACGTCCAGAGGGAGCCCATGGCTACTCCTTGCAGGGTGCAGTGGCTTGCGTCACACAGTACGGCCTTCCGCTGAATAACTGTGACGCAATCCGCAGAATGGATATGACTCGTACCCGTGTGGGTGACGTGCAAGGGAGCAACAACAGATGCCGATGAGGAGCAGCCCGACCGCGCGTCAACTTCGGCTCGGCGCAGAGCTGCGCAAGCTGCGTGAGCGTGCTGGCCTGTCGTCCACGGAAGCGGGTCGCCTTCTGGGCACCAACCAGGCGCAGATCAGCAACATCGAGGCGGGCCGCTTCGGTGTGAGCTCGGAGCGAGTGCGAGCGATGGCCCGGAACTACGCGTGCACCGACCAGGCACTCATCGACGGCCTCGCTGGGATGACTGGTGAACGCAAACGAGGGTGGTGGGAGGAGTACCGCGAACGCCTGCCGCTCGGGCTTCTGGACATCGCCGAGCTCGAACACCATGCCGCCGCACTGCGGGTCGCGGTCGCCATCCACATGCCAGGGCTGTTGCAGACCACCGAACACGCCCGTGCGACCTTCCGCGAGATCGTTCCGCCGCTGCTGCCGCATGAGGTGGAGCACCATGTCTCACACCGCATCAAGCGGCAGGAGATCCTTTACGGCAGTGCGCCCACGTCCTATACGGCGATCATCCATGAGGCCGCGCTACACATGGGTTTCGGTGGCCCGGCGACCTGGCGCGGCCAGTTGACGCACCTCATCGAGATGAGCGAGCTGGACAACGTCACCATCACGGTAGTGCCGTTCGGAAGTGGGTTCCCCGGTTCAGGTCACCCCATTGACTACGCCGTTGGCCCCGCCCCGCAGCTGGACACCGTTGTACTCGACACCGACCATGGGTGCGAATTCCTTGATGCGGAGGCACAGTTGGCGAGGTACCGAAAGGTGCTGGACCGAATGGCGGGCAGCGCCCTTGACCCGCGAAAGTCCCGTGATCTGATCCAACGCATCGCGCGCGACATCTGAGAGGAAGCGTTCGTGTCCCCCCTTCACTGGCAGAAGTCCTCGTTCAGCGGCACGGGTTCAAACTGCCTCAACGTCGCCATATCCACCCCCGGAACCATCCACCTCCGCGAAAGCGACCGCCCGGAGGTCATCCTCACCACCACGCCCGCCCGCCTCGCGGATCTCCTCCGGAGGATCAAGGCAGGCGGCCTCGACCGGCCGTAGTTGCCGGGTCCGTAGCGGGCTACCCTCGTCACCCCATACCACCCAGCGGAGCGGAAAGCGATGGCGCGCGACTTCGACAGTCAGCTTCTTGAGTCCGTGGCCGTGCGGCGGAGGCGGTTGCGGGACGCGTTGCTGCACGGACCCATGCGGACGCGCCGCAGCACCGACGAGAACCTGCGGAAGGCGTTCGCCGGAGTGGCGCTCGCGGCGGTGATGTGCGCGGGATGTGTGGGATGGTCGTTCGTCTCGCATCGGCTGGCGCATCAGGCGCAACCCGGGCTGGTGCCGGTCACCTCGTCCCCGGCCCCTGCCAGCGGCTCGCCGCGGTGATAGGTTCGGCGAAATGGTGAGCACGGGGGCCAAGCGTGGTGCGCGGTTGAGCCGGGTCACTCTGGTTGGGGAGCGGCGACGCGTCGATCTCGTGCTGCCGTCGGACGAGCCGATCGGGCGGCTGCTTCCCGAAGTTCTGGCGCTGCTGGACGACGCGGTGAGTTCACCGCCGGTCCCCCGGCACCTGGTCACCGCGCACGGAACCGTACTACCGCAGGACGCTTCGCTGGCCTCCGCCGAAGTGGCGGACGGTGCCGTGCTGCGGCTGGTGCGCGCCCAGTACGCGCCCGCGGCGCCCGTCGTGCATGACGTCACCGACGAGGTGGCGGACGATCTGGACCTGCGGGCCTGGCGCTGGCGGCCCGCCGCCCGGCGGTGGACCGCCGGGGCGCTGGCCCTGGTACTGGGCCTGGTCGCCGCGCTGTTGGCCTGGGGCGACATGGGCCCCGCCGCCGTCGCGACCTGGCTGTTGGCGATCGGCGCCGCCGCGCTGGTGGGCGGCGCGGTCACCACCCGCCTGAACAACCGGGGACTTGGCACCGCCTTGATGGTGACCGGCGGCGCGCTGGGCGGCTGCGGCAGCTGGGCGTTGTCCGACGCGCACGGCTGGCCGGTCGCCGCGCACTGGGGCGGGTTGGCCGGGGTGCTGGTGCTGACGCTCGCCATGCTCGGGCTGTTCTCGCCGGTGGGCCGCGGCGGACTGGTCGGCGCGGGCGCACTGGCGCTGACCGGTGCGGCCTGGGAGGCGGTCGCCGCGCTGACCGGTGCCGCGCACGGCGCCGCCGACCAGGCGCGGCTCGGCGGTGTGCTCGCGGTGGCCTCGGTCGTCGCGCTCGGCGTGCTGCCGCGCTGCGCGCTGGTGGCGGCCGGGCTGACCCGGCTGGACGACCGGCGGGCGGGCGGCGCGTCGGTGAGCCGGTACGAGGTGAGCACCGCGCTGGCCGCCGCGCACCGCGGCCTTGCGGTCGCGGCGGTGACCGTCGCCGCCTCCTGCGCGACCGCGGGTTGGCTGCTGTTGGCCGCGCCGAACGCCTGGACGGTCCCGATGACCGTGCTGCTTGCCGTGGCCCTGCTCTCCCGTGCCCGGGCGTTCCCGCTGATCGCGGAGGTCGTGGCGATGCAGGCGGCCACCGGGGTGCTGCTGACGCGGCTGGTCGCGGTGTGGCTGGCGCACTCCGCGCACGCCTGGCCGGTGTTGGTGATGTGCGCCGCCGCGCTGCTGCCGCTGGTGGTGCTGGCGGTGGAACCGCCGGAGCACGTGCGGGTACGGCTGCGCCGCGCGATGGACCTGGCCGAGACGCTCAGCGTGGTGGCGCTGTTCCCGCTGGTGCTGGGCGTGTTCGGGGTGTACGGGCAACTGCTCGGCGCTTTCAGGTGAGACGTTCCGTGAGTTGGAGGGGAGGGACCGCGCGTGCCCGAGGATGACTGGCAGCGTGCCGTACTGGGCGATGTCGCCGCGTCGGCCGACGAGCCCGGCCCGCCCCCGGCAGCCCCGAACCCCGCGCCCGTGAGCCCGCCCCCGGCCGACGTAACGGCTCCGGCGCAGGCCGACGTACCGGCCCCGGCCGTGGCCGACGTACCGCCGCCCGCGCCCGAACCGCCCGCGCCCGCACCGGTGTTGCCGCCCGAGGCAACGGCGCTGCTCACCGGCAAACCGCGCCGGGGCGACTCGGTGCCGCGTCGGCTCGGGCGGTCGCTGCGCGGGATCGTGGGATCGTCCGCGGCCCGCGTGACCGCCGAAGTCACCGCTGTGGCACGGCAGTTGCAGCAGCCCGTCACCACCGGTCGGCAGATCGTGGTGACCAGTGTGCACGGCGGTGCGGGCAAGAGCACGGTCAGCGCGCTGCTCGGCTGCGCGTACGCGCACTACCGGCCGGACCCGGTGCTGGTGATGGAGGCCAATCCGACGCTGGGCACGCTGCCGGTGCGGCTGGCCGCGCCGTCGCTGCGTTGGACGATGAGCGATGTGGCCAAGGTGGTGAACCCGTCGATGCGGTTCGACCAGGTCATCGGCTATCTGGTCGGGCTGCCGGAGGGCGGCTGGCTGCTGCCGGGCAGCAAGGGCCAGATCGGCGCGCGGGTGAGCCTGGCGGAGTACCAGACGGTGGCGGTGGCGCTGCGCCGCTACTTCGCGATCACGGTGGTGGACTGCGAGACGCTGCCGGGTGAGTTGGCGCGCAGTGCGCTGGCCGGTGCGCAGGCGCGGGTGTTGGTGGCGCCCGCGACGGCGGAGGGCGTGGCGGCGGCGCGCACCGTGCTGGAGTGGATGGGCAGCGTGCCGCGCCCGATGCTGCCCGGCACGGTGGTGGCCCTCAACTCCACCTCGCCGCACACCGCGATCGACCTGGAGGCGGCCAGGCGGTATCTGCGGGTCGGCGACGTGTCCGTGCTGCACCTGCCGTACGACCGGCATCTGGCCGCGGGCGGGGCGGTACGGCTGCCGCTGCTCGGGCAGGAGATGAGGGATGCCACCGCGCGGCTCGGCGCCGAGCTGCTGGACCGGGCCGTGCGCAGGTGACGTACCACAACCACATATCCCGGAGGCGGCCATGACGATCCGGCTGGTGCACCGTCCGGCCCGGACCACACGCCATCTGGTCGGCAGCGAGCCGCGCACCGTGGAGGCGCCGCCGAACCTGCCGGAGGGCAAGACCGGTGGCGCCGCGCACACCCTGATGCCGATCGCGGGCGTGATGAGCTCGGTCGTGATGATGACCGTGCTGCGCAGCGGTCAGTACGCGGCCATCGGCGCCGTGGTGCTGGTGGTGACCGTGCTGGGCAGCATGGGCCTGCTGCTGTCCCAGCGCGGCAAGGCGCAGCGCACCCGGCGCTCCCAGCGCGAGCGGTACCTGGAGTACCTGGAGCAGTTGCGCGAGGAGCTGGCGGCCGACGAGCGCTCGCACCGCGAGGCGTCACGGATACTCAACCCGCCGCCGGAGGCGCTGTACGACGTGGTGCGCGACCCGGCCCGGCTGTGGGAGCGGCGCCGGTTGGACCGGGACTTCCTTCAGGTGCGCATCGGCACCGGCGAGTTGGCGGTGCGCGAGCTGACGCTGGCCAAGCCGGGCAGCAGCGTGCTGACCCCGCCGGACCCGTTCATGCTCAACGAGGCCAACGCGCTGCTGCACCGCTACCGCACCGGATCCGATCTGCCGTTGCCGGTGCCGCTGGACCGGGCGGGCAACGTCAGCGTCGTCGGCCCGCGCGAGGACGTGCTGCGCGTGGCGCGCACCCTGCTGGCGCACGCGTCGGTGTTCCACGCGCCCGATGACGTGGCGATCGCGCTGGCCTGCCCGACCGAACGGCTCGCCGACTGGGAGTGGATCAAGTGGCTGCCGCACGTGGTCGACGCCGAGCGACTGGACGGCCCGGTACCGGCCCGCCGGATCGCCCCCGACCTCGGCCAGCTCGGTGTGCTGCTCCGCGACGACCTGCGGCAGCGCGCCGCGTACGCCGCCGAGGTGCGGCGCGGGCTGACCGGCAAGAACGCGCTGGCGCAGACCACCAGACTGCTGGTGATCAGCGACGGCTACGGCGAGGTGGCCGACGAACTGCCGCGCACCGACGAGGCGGTGCCGCTGGAGGCGATGTGCGTCACCGTGCTGCACCTGGTCGCCGAGCGGGTGGCCGAGCCGGGCCAGGTGGCGGTGCGGATCACCACCGCCGACGGCCAGGCCACGGTGGAGGACCTGCGCGGTGAACGGCCGGTGGTCTCCCGGGGGTTGGTGGACCAGGTCAGCGCGGCCGGGGTGGAGGGGCTGGCCCGGATGCTGGCCCCGCTGCGGCTGTCCGCCGACTCGGTCAGCGAGGAGGGGCCGGTCACCGGGCCGTTGGACTTCCCCGCGCTGCTGGGCATCCACGACCCGGCCGCGTTGGACCTGCGGCGGCTGTGGGCGCCGCGCGGGGAGCGCGGCTTCCTGCGGGTGCCGATCGGGGTCGCGGACGACCGGCAGCCGGTGCTGCTGGACCTGAAGGAGTCCGCCGAACTCGGCATGGGACCGCACGGGTTGTGCGTGGGCGCCACCGGCTCCGGCAAGAGCGAGCTGCTGCGCACCCTGGTGCTGGCGCTGGCCGCCACCCATCCGCCGGACGCGCTGTCGATGATGCTGGTCGACTACAAGGGCGGCGCGACCTTCGCGCCGTTCGCCGAACTGCCGCACGTCGCCGGGCTGATCACCAACCTGGAGAACGACGCCGGGCTGATCGAGCGCGCGCACGCCAGCCTGGCGGGCGAGATCCAGCGCCGCCAGCAGGTGCTCAAGGACGCGGGCAACGTCGCCGACATCTCACAGTACGCGGCGGAAAGCGCGGTGCGGCCCGAACTGCCGCCGCTGCCCCACCTGTTGGTGGTCATCGACGAGTTCGGTGAACTGCTCACCGCCAAACCGGACTTCATCGAACTGTTCTTGTCCATCGGCCGGATCGGCCGCAGCATCGGCGTGCATCTGCTGCTGTCCAGCCAGCGCATCGAGGGCGGCAAGCTCAAGGGCCTGGACACCTACCTGTCCTACCGGCTTGGACTGCGCACCTTCTCGCCCGAGGAGTCGCGCACCGTGCTGGACACCCCGGACGCCTTCCATCTGCCGCCGCTGCCGGGCTTCGGCTATCTGAAGGTGGACACCAGCGCCTACGAGCGGTTCAAGGCGGGGTACGTCTCCGGGCCGTACCGCGGCCCGACGCGGCAGGAGGAGGAGACCGAGGGGCCCGGCGCGCTGCCCTACCCCGCGTACAACACCCTCGCCGCTCCCGAGCCGGGCGCGGCCGACGCCGAGCCGGTGATACCGCGGCGCACCGTGGGGGCCACCGAACTGTCGGTCATGGTCGACCAGTTGCGCCGCGCCGCCGAGCCGGTGCGGCGGATCTGGCTGCCGCCGCTGCCCGAAGCGCTCACCCTGGACGCGGTGGCGGGCCCCGTGGACCTCACCGCCCGCGGACTGCACCTGACGCGCGGCCCGGGACCGATGCGGGTGCCGCTGGGCCTGCTGGACGACCCGACCCGGCAGTGGCAGGGGCCGTGGCACCTCGACCTGACCCGGGCGGGCGGCCACGCGGCGATCATCGGCGGGCCGCAGTCCGGAAAGACCACGCTGCTGCGCTCGATCGTGCTGTCGCTGGCGCTGACGCACACCCCGCAGGAGGTCGGGATCTACGGCCTCGACCTGGTCGGCGGCGGGTTGCAGGCGCTGTCCGGGCTGGCGCACGTCGGCGGTGTCGCGGGCCGCTCGGACCGGGAGCGGGTGCGGCGCACCGCCGAGGAGGTGCGCGGGATGCTGGCCGCCCGCGAGGAGATCTTCCGCGAGCACGGCGTGGACTCCGTCGAGCAGTTGCGCGCCGCGCGAGCCGCCGGTGAGCTCGGCGAACTGCCGTCCACCGACATCGTGTTGGTGATCGACGGGTTCGGTGCGCTGCGCGACGACTTCGAGGACATCGACGGCCTGGTCACCGACCTGCTGCAGCGGGGCGGCGGCTACGGGATCCACGTGGTCGCGGCGATGCTGCGCTGGAACGATGTGCGGATCGCCACGCAGTCGACCTTCGGCACGCGGATGGAGCTGCGGCTGAACGATCCCGGCGACTCCAGCATCGACCGCAAGCTGGCCGGGGCGCTCTCCCCCGACCAGCCCGGCCGGGTGCTCACCGACGGCAAGCTGGTCGCGCAGGCCGCGCTGCCCCGGATCGACGCGCGGGCCACCGCGGACGGGCTGGGCGCGGTGGTGGAGCAGACGGCCCGCGCCATCGGCGACGCCTGGCCGGGCGAGCCCGCCCAGCCGGTCAAGGTGCTGCCCACCCGGCTGGCCGCCAGCGCCCTGCCGTCGGCGGGTCGGGAGCCGCGCAGGGTGCCGATCGGCGTGGACCAGACGGCGCTCGCCCCGGTGCTGCTCGACCTGTTCGACCGGGACCAGCACCTGCTGGTGCTCGGCGACGACGAGTGCGGTAAGACCAATCTGCTGCGGCTGATCGCCCGCGGGCTGCTGGACCGCCACACCGACGAGGAGTTGGTGTTCGCCGTCATGGATCCGCGGCGCGGCCTGCGCGAGCTGGTGCCCGAGCCGTACCTGGGCGGGTACGCGCACAACACCCGGGTGTGCGGCGGGCTGGCGACCGGCATCGCGGGCGAGCTCGACAAGCGGATCCCGGAGGAGCTGACCGACGGCGCCACGTTCACCGGCCCGCGGATCGTCGTCCTGATCGACGACTACGACGTGCTGACCACGGCGGGCCAGCAGCCGCTCGC
Source organism: Streptantibioticus rubrisoli (assembly GCF_024436055.1). Taxonomy (GTDB): domain Bacteria; phylum Actinomycetota; class Actinomycetes; order Streptomycetales; family Streptomycetaceae; genus Streptantibioticus_A; species Streptantibioticus_A rubrisoli. Next base: position 22,495 of record NZ_JANFNH010000053.1, read on the forward strand.
GCCGTTCCTGCCGTATGTGCCGTCCGCGCCGGACATCGGGCTGCACTTCGTTGTCACCCGCCGGGTCTCCGGCGCCGCACGCGGGCTGTACGACCCGTTCCTGCTGGCGCTGCGGGAGAGCGGCACCACCGGGCTGCTGCTGTCCGGAGACCGCTCGGAGGGCCAGCTGTTCGCCAACCTGTACGCCACGGCGCGGCCCGCCGGACGCGGCACCCTGGTGCGCCGCGGCGAGGCCCCGCGGCTGATCCAGACCGCGCTCGCCCGGGAGGACCCCGCCACGTGACCAAGGACGCCATCGCCCTGACCCCGCGGATGCCGGACGTCCGCACCATCGCCAGCGCACTGCTCGCCGCGGGACCCGAGCTGCGGCTGCAGTCGCTGGCGGGCGGTGCCGTCATCCAGTTGTGCGACGCGGCGGGCCGCCCGCTGCTGTCCGTCGAGGCGCCGGTGCTGCTGGACGTGCCCGGCGAGACCCGGCGGCTGCTCGGGCCTCAGGCGGACGCCCGTACCCCGCTGTGGTGGACCGAGGCGCGGGCCTCCACCGCGGTGCCGGGCGGCGAGCGGCTGGCCGCCACGTTCGCCGGGCAGCTGGCCCGCCGACTGGACGGCAGCACCTGGCCGCCGGAGGCCGCCGATGTGCCGGACACCCCGGTGGAGGCCACCGCCACGGTGGCGCCCGCACCGGCCGCGGCGCAGCCCGCCGTCGACGTGCTCACCGACCGGGTGGCCGTGGTGATCCAGGAGCGCCCGGTGATCGCCATGACCACCTGGCTCTCCGATGCGCTGCGGGCCTGCGTCGGCAGCAACCGGGCGTTGCAGATCGTCTCCCCCGCGGACTGCCGGCTCTCTCTGCCGACCCGGCTCGCGCTGTCCGGGGCTCCGCACCGCTGGGTCATCCGCGACGACGCGGGCGGCTACCACGACGGCCTGTCCGGCGCCCAACTGCACTGGCGTGATGGCGCGTTCCGGCCGGTCGACGGGGCCGCACCGGCCGAGTCGTTCCTGCGCGCCGAGACGAGTGACGAGCGGCAGCTGCTGCTGTCGTTCCGCACCTGCCACCCGGCCGAGGAGCAACTGGTGCTCGGCGGCGCCCTGGAGACCGCCTGGCGGGCGCTGACCGGCGGGCCACCGGCGGGCTGGGGCACCGCGGAGCCGGTCGGCTCGCCCTGGTCCCGGCAGGAGATCACCGCGCTGGCCCGGGACCGGGCCCCCGAGGGCACCTGGCTGGTCGCGGTGGGCGACCAGCACCGGCCGGTGCTGGCGACGATGCGGGTGGCGCGTACGCCGGACGGGGTGGAGGAGGACATCAGCCTGGCGCTCGGCGGCACCGCGGGCGACCTTCCGTCCGCCGACCAACTGCGCGCGCTGGCAGGCGAGTTGGCCGCGCGGTACGGGCTGCGGAACCTGCTGGTGCAGCGCAGGGCGGCGCGCGGCGACCTCACCGTACCCGCCCGGTTCGAGGCGCTGCCGGTTCCGCTCGCGTTCGCTGTGGGGCCGATGGACGTGGACGAGATCGGCGTGGAGCGCGCCCGGCGCCCACCGCTCGGCCCGGCACCGCACACCCTGGGGGCGGCGGCCGCCCCGGGCTTCTACTACGAGCTGGGGGACGGCACTTCGGCGGGCGGCTGGGCACACCTGGAGCAGTTGATGCGGCATCTGCGGGGTCCGGCGGGTGACCCGCCATAAACTCTGAACCATGACGGACCCAGCCAAGCCTGTCGCACCGCGCCGGATCGAGACCCTGGACGAGGTGCCGCCGGACACCGCCCACGTGGTGCTGGAACTCATCGAGCGGGCGGCCGCCGAAGACGGCCAGTCCGCCGTATCAGAGCAGGGACGTCTGAACCTGCGCGGCGGACGGCGCCCGGGGATCCGGCATCTGCTGCTGTACGTGGGGGAACAGCTCACCGGCTACGCGCAGTTGGAGGAGAGCGACCCGGTCGAGGCGCCCGCCGCCGAGCTGGTCATCGACTCGGGGGCGCGCGGTCGCGGCCACGGGCGGGCGCTCGGGCACGCGCTGCTGGACCTGTCCGGCAAGCGGCTGCGGCTGTGGGCGCACGGTGGCCACGCCGCCGCCCGGCACCTCGCCGCGCAGCTGGGGTTGGCGCTGTTCCGGGAGCTGCGGCAGATGCGGCGTCCGCTGCCCGGGGAGACCCCGCTGCCGGAGCCGGTGTTGCCGGAGGGGGTCACGCTGCGGACGTTCCGGCCGGGGGAGGACGACGCGCAGTGGCTGGCGGTGAACGCGGCGGCGTTCGCCCACCACCCTGAGCAGGGCTCGCTCACCCAGCGTGACCTGGACGACCGCAAGGCGGAGACGTGGTTCGACCCGGCCGGGTTCTTCCTCGCGGAGCGGGGCGGGCGGATCGTGGGGTTCCACTGGACCAAGGTGCATGCCGCCGAGGAACTCGGCGAGGTCTACGTGGTGGGCGTCGCGCCCGAGGAACAGGGCAGCGGCCTGGGCAAGGCGCTGACCGCGGCGGGGCTGCGGCATCTGGCGTACGAGCGGAAGATGCCGACCGCGATGTTGTATGTGGACGCGGACAACATCGCGGCTGTGACGGTCTACGAGCGGCTTGGGTTCACCACCCATGAGGTGGACCTGATGTACCGCACGGAGACCTGAACCCCGGTCCGGTGGACGACCCCCGTCGGGGGGTGGTACGGCTGGTTCGACCCGTGCGGGTCCGCTGCTTTCGCGGGTGCGGTGGGGTCGGGTGCTTTTGTGGGTGCGGTGGGGGTCGGGCCGTGCGGGTCCGGCGCCTTCGCGGGGTGCGGTGGGTTCGGGCCGTGCGGGTCCACTGCTTCGGGGGTTGCGGTGGGGTCGGGACCGCCGGGCTGCGCCGTGGGGGTGCTCGCCGTCGCGGCGGGGTGGTAGGTCCGGGCGGGATGGTAGGGCCGGTTCGGCCCGTGTGAGGCTGACGCTTTCGGCGGCTCGCCGTGTCGAGCCCACAGCTACCGGAGAGGAACCGGGGCGCCATGTTGCCGTTACCGGTGGTTCAAACTGGCTTGCGAGCATCGGCGAATGCAGCCCGCCGTGCCGACCCCACGCGCGCATCGCGACCAAGGCCCCCACAGGATGCGACTCCTCGGCCCCCACACGTCCGACCTGCCGGTTTCACTTCCGAAGCGGGAGAATGGGGAACACCTACCGGAAGTGGAGGAGGCCGGCACTCTGATGCCCCCGCGCAACCCGTCCCCTACGGCCGACACGCCTTCCCTGGGCTCGCTCGGAGCCCGCCGCAACCTGGGCGTACCCGACCTGGACGGCGACCCGGACGACGTTCCCGAGCTCGGCCAGGCGGGCGCCCCCGGTACCTCCACCGCGGTCAGCGCGGCGGAGGACGAGCTGCCCTCGGGCCGGTTCCTGGACCGCGAACGCAGTTGGCTGGCGTTCAACGAGCGGGTACTGGAACTGGCGGAGGACCCCGCGACACCGTTGCTTGAACGCGCCAACTTCCTGGCGATCTTCGCCGGGAACCTGGACGAGTTCTTCATGGTCCGCGTCGCCGGACTGAAGCGGCGCATAGCCACCGGTGTGGCCACCCGTTCCGCCTCCGGGCTGCAGCCGCGCGAGGTGCTGGAGCTGATCTGGAGCCGCTCGCGCGAGCTCATGGCCCGGCACGCGGCCTGCTTCCAGACCGACATCGCGCCCGAGCTGGCCGCGCACGGCATCCACATCATCCGCTGGCACGAGCTGGCCGAGAAGGAGCAGGGCCGGTTGTTCACGCTGTTCCGGCAGCGGATCTACCCGGTGCTGACCCCCTTGGCGGTCGACCCCGCGCACCCCTTCCCGTACATCTCGGGCCTGTCGCTGAACCTGGCCGTGGTGGTGCGCAACCCGGTGAGCGGGCACCAGCACTTCGCACGGGTGAAGGTGCCGCCGCTGCTGCCCCGCTTCCTGGAGGCCGGGCCGCAGCGCTACGTCCCGCTGGAGGACGTGATCGCGGCCCATCTGGAAGAGCTGTTCCCCGGTATGGAGGTGCTGGCGCACCACATGTTCCGGGTGACCCGCAACGAGGACCTGGAAGTCGAGGAGGACGACGCCGAGAACCTGCTCCAGGCACTGGAGAAGGAACTGATGCGGCGTCGCTTCGGACCGCCGGTACGGCTGGAGGTCGAGGAGTCCATCGACCCGTACGTACTCGACCTGCTGGTAAGGGAGTTGAAGGTCTCCGACGCGGAGGTCTACCCGCTGCCCGGGCCGCTGGACCTGACCGGCCTGTTCGGCATCGCGGCGCTGGACCGGCCGGAGCTGAAGTACCCCAAGTTCGTCGCGGGCACCCACCGCGACCTGGCCGAGGTCGAGTCGGCCTCGCCGCCGGACATCTTCGCCGCGCTGCGCGAGCGCGACGTGCTGCTGCACCACCCGTACGACTCGTTCTCCACCTCGGTGCAGTCGTTCCTGGAGCAGGCCGCCGCCGACCCTGACGTACTGGCGATCAAGCAGACGCTCTACCGCACCTCGGAGACCTCCCCGATCGTTGACGCGCTGATAGACGCCGCGGAGTCGGGCAAGCAGGTACTGGTGCTGGTGGAGATCAAGGCGCGCTTCGACGAACAGGCCAACATCAAGTGGGCCCGCAAGCTGGAGGAGTCGGGCTGCCATGTGGTCTACGGCCTGGTGGGGCTGAAGACGCACTGCAAGCTGTCGCTGGTGGTCCGTCAGGAAGGCGACCTACTGCGCCGCTACAGCCATGTCGGCACCGGCAACTACCACCCCAAGACGGCCAGGTTGTACGAGGACCTGGGTCTGCTGACCGCCGATCCACAGGTGGGCGCGGACCTGTCCGACCTGTTCAACCGGCTGTCCGGCTACTCGCGCCGCAACTCCTTCCGCCGCCTGCTGGTCGCCCCGCGCTCGCTGCGCGACGGGCTGATCTCCCGGATCGAGAAGGAGGCCGAGCACCACCGCGCCGGGCGCCCGGCGTTCGTCCGGATCAAGGTCAACTCCATGGTGGACGAGGCCGTGATCGACGCGCTGTACCGGGCGTCGCGGGCGGGCGTACCGGTCGATGTCTGGGTACGCGGTATCTGCGCCCTGCGCCCCGGAGTGCCGGGACTTTCGGAGAACATCCGGGTGCGCAGCGTCCTGGGGCGGTTCCTCGAACACTCCCGGGTGTTCGTCTTCGGCAACGGCGGTGAGCCCGAAGTCTGGCTCGGCAGCGCCGACATGATGCACCGCAACCTGGACCGCAGGATCGAGGCGCTGGTGAAGGTCTCCGACCCGGCGCACCGCGCGGTCCTCAACCGCCTTGTGGAGACGGGCGTTTCGGACGACACGTCGTCCTGGCACCTCGGCCCGGACGGAAACTGGGTCCGGCACAGCACGGACGCCGAAGGCCGTCCGCTACGGCACGTACAGGAAATGCTCATCGACGCGCGGAGGCGCCGGCGTGGCCCAGCGACACCCTGACAGTGCTCCGGCCGTCATCGCCCCGGTGGCCGACCGCACGGCGGGCGAGGTGCTGGCCGGTTATCTCGGCGAGCACGCGGCCGAGTTCCTGCGCGGGCTGCGGCTGCGCGCCGACGACGAGGCGGCGGGCGCGCGTGCGCTGCGCCGCTCGTCGCGCCGGATCAGCGCGGTGCTGCTGACCTACGAGCCGTTGGTCGACCCCGGCTGGGCGCAGTCGCTCCGCTCCGAACTGCGCTGGCTGTGCGGCACGTTGGCGCGTGAGCAGCGCTACGGGGCGGACCTCGGCAGGCTGCGCACCGCGTTGCACCGGCTGGTCTCCGGCACGCCCGGCGTGGACAACGATGCCGCAGGGCCGCCCGCGGACGGCGCCCCGGAGGCGGGTGAGCCGGTGGCGGCCGGGGACGGGCCGGGGCGGCGCGGGACCGGTAGGGCGGCCACAGCGCCCGCACCCTCGGCCGAGGGTGGCGGGCGGCGGGCGGGGAGGCGCGGACGCGTACTGCCCGCGTCCTCGCACGCGCCCCCGACGGCGGAGGCCGCCGACCAGCCGCCGGGCCGCGGACCGCTGGCGGTCGGGGCGGCGCGCGCCGGGGCGCTGCTTGAGCGGCAGTTGACGCTGTCCAGGACCCGGGCGCACTCGGCCACCTTGCAGGCGTTCGGCTCGGCGCGGTTCCACGCGGTGGCCGACACCGTCGCGCTGCTCGCCTCGGACCCGCCGCTCACCGCGGCCGCCGCGGCGCCCGCCGACCAGTTGCTGCCGCCGCTCGCCGAGCACGCCTACCGGCGGCTGGCCGAGGCGGTCGAGGCGCTGCCGCTGGCGCTCACCGGTTACCCGTACAACGGGCACGCGCTGCGCGCGGCGCTGGCCGACGCGCCCGCCGACGAGCAGCAGGACCTGCCCTGGCACCAGGTGCGCGGCCTGCTGCGGGTGTGCCGGTACGCGCTGGAGCCGCTGGACGAGCCGCCCGCCGCAGTGCCGGAGGCGGCCCGGCTGTACGGTGCCGGGCGGGCGCTGGACCGGCACCGGGACGCCGCCGCGGCCGCCGCTGCCGCCGCGTCGGCCGCCCGTACGCCGCGGATCACTCCGGCCACCGGGTACGCCCTCGGTGTGCTGCACGCAGACCAGCGGGCCGAGGTGGAGGCGGCGCGGTACGCGTTCAGCCGGATGTGGCTGGGCATCGCGCCGGTCGGGTAGCGGTCCGGCGCGCCCGCGTTCGGTCAGGTCAGTCAGCCAGCAGCAGTGTTAAGGGAGCCCATGGGACAGCCCGCCACCCAGACGCCGATCCGTGCCGCGGGCGCGGTGCTGTGGCGTCGTACGCCCGTCAGCGAACTCGGGCACCGCGAACCCCTCGGCCGGATCGAGATCGCGCTGATCCACCGGCCGCGCTACGACGACTGGTCGCATCCGAAGGGCAAGCTCAAGAGCGGTGAGGCCGTCGCCCAGGCCGCGTTGCGGGAGGTGAAGGAGGAGACGGGCATGGACTGCCTGCTCGGTCCCCAGCTGCCCGCGTCGTACTACCTGGTGAACGGGCGGCCCAAGGAGGTCCGCTACTGGGCCGCCGAGGCGGTCGGCGGCAGCTTCGTGCCCAACCGCGAGGTGGACCTGCTGGTGTGGCTGCCGCCCGCCGCCGCCCGCCGCCGGTTGACCCACGAGCGGGACCGGCCACTGGTCGACGCGCTCGTTCGCACGCTGGGCAACATCACATAACCGGGGCGTATCCGACTCGGGGGCCGTATGCCACACCGATGGGCGAGGTTCACCCCGCGTTCACCAACCCCCGTCGGCCACTTCATCTGATCTGCCTACTTTCGGCCGTACCGGTGAACCTCCGTCACCGGGCTCCAGGGAAGGAACACTCGAAGGTGAAGCTCACTCGCAAGACCGGACTGCGCTCCTTGGCCGTCGGCGCTATCGCGGTCTCCAGCGCGTTGGTCCTGACGGCCTGCGGCTCGGACAACAACAGCGGATCCAGCAGCCCGTCCGGCGGCGCGTCCAACGCCGCGGCCTCGATCAAGTGCGGTAGCAAGGCCAACCTGCTCGCCTCCGGCTCCACCGCCCAGAAGAACGCGATGGACGTCTGGGTCAAGAACTACATGCAGGCGTGCTCCGGAACGCAGATCAACTACAAGCCCACCGGCTCGGGCGCGGGTGTCACCGAGTTCCTGCAGGGCAGCACCGCCTTCGCCGGTTCCGACTCGGCGCTGAAGCCGGAGGAGATCACCAAGTCCAAGGCGGTCTGCAAGGGCGGTGAGGGCGTCGACCTGCCCATGGTCGGCGGTCCGATCGCGGTCGGCTACAACCTGCCGGGCGTGGACAACCTGGTGCTGGACGCCCCGACGCTGGCGAAGATCTTCGACTCGAAGATCAAGACCTGGGACGACCCGGCGATCAAGAAGCTCAACCCGAACGCCAAGCTGCCGTCGACCTCGATCCAGGCGTTCCACCGCTCCGACGAGTCCGGCACCACGGACAACTTCACCAAGTACCTCAAGGGCGCCGCCCCCAGCGACTGGTCGTACAGCGGCGGCAAGGCCTGGCAGGCGCAGGGCGGCCAGTCCGCTCCGCAGTCCTCGGGCGTGGCCGCGCAGGTCAAGCAGACCAACGGCGCGATCGGCTACTTCGAGCTGTCCTACGCGACCGCCAGCAACATCCCGACGGTCAAGATCGACACCGGCGCCTCCGCCCCCGTCGCGGCCACCTCCGACGCCGCCTCCAAGGCGATCGCGGACGCCAAGATCGTCGGCACCGGCAGCGACCTGGCGCTGAAGCTCAACTACGCTACCAAGGCCGAGGGCGCCTACCCGATCACCCTGGTCACCTACGAGATCGCCTGCGACAAGGGCAACAAGCCCGACACGCTGGACGCCACCAAGGCGTTCCTGAACTACGTCGCCAGCGACGACGGCCAGAAGGGCCTGAGCAGCCAGGGCTACGCCCCGCTGCCCGCCGAGATCGCCACCAAGGTCCGCAGCACGATCTCCTCGCTTTCCTGACGTACCGACCCACCGACCGCACGGCCGGTCCCGCGTGCCACACACGCGGGACCGGCCCCATCCGGTGCACCGCCGCCAGGGGCTGACCGCCCCGCCAGACCGGAGCCAACCCCATGGACATAGTGAGCACATCCGGGGAACACCCCCCGCCGTCCCGGCAGCCCGCCGCCACCCGGCTCGGTGACCGGGTCTTCCTCGGCCTGTCACGCGGATCCGGCATCCTGCTTCTGGTGATCATGGCCGCCATCGCGGTCTTCCTCACCGTGCGGGCGATCCACGCCATCTCGCTGGACCACTCCAACTTCTTCACCACATACGAGTGGAACGCCAGCCTCAACCCGCCGTCCTTCGGCATCGCCGTACTCGCCTACGGCACGCTGGTCAGCTCGCTGATCGCGATGCTCATCGCGGTCCCGATCTCGGTCGGCATCGCGCTGTTCATCACGCACTACGCGCCGCGCCGGCTGGCCTCGCCGCTGGCGTACCTGGTCGACCTGCTCGCCGCCGTCCCCAGCATCGTCTACGGCCTGTGGGGCGGCCTGTACCTGGTGCCGCACCTGCAGGGCCTGAACCTGTGGCTGAACGACTACCTGAGCTGGACCGGGGTCTTCCACAAGTCCGACCCGAACAGCGCGGCCCGTTCGCTGTTCACCGTCGGCATCCTGCTGGCGATCATGATCGTGCCGATCATCACCAACGTCACCCGTGAGGTCTTCCGGCAGGTGCCGAAGGCGCACGAGGAGGCGGCGCTCGCGCTGGGCGCGACCCGCTGGGAGGTGGTGCGGATGTCCGTGCTGCCGTTCGCCCGGTCCGGCATCATCTCCGCCTCGATGCTGGGTCTGGGCCGCGCGCTGGGCGAGACCATGGCGGTGGCCACCGTGCTGTCCGCCTCGCCGGTGCTCACCCAGCGGCTGCTCGACCCGGTCGGCGGAACGTTCGCGCAGAACATCGCCGCCAAGTTCGCCGAGGCGGACAACTTCGGGCGGGACGCGCTGATCGCCTCCGGTCTGGTGCTGTTCGTCATCACCCTGCTCGTCAACGGCGCGGCCCGGCTGATCATCGCCCGCCGCAGGGAGTACTCGGGGGCCGCCCTGTGAGCGTCGCACGCGCGGCCGTCCAGCCGCAGATGACCACGGAAGCCGCACCTTCGCGCCGCGCGGGCGGAGAAGCGAACGAATGGGGCACGAAATGAGCGAGACGCTGACCCAGGACGCGCTCCCGGCCTCGTCGCTGTCGCCGCTGGCGCACCGCCGGATACCGCGCTGGGCCCCGGCCGGGATCGCCGTTGCCGCGATCGCCCTCGGCTGCGGGGTCGGTGCGGCCGCGGGGCTCGCCAGCCATCTGCAGTGGGGCCTGATCTCGCTGCTGCTGTTCGTCGGCCTGACGTACGGGATCACCGCGGGCGTCGAGGGGCGCCGCCAGGCCAGGGACCGGGTGGCGACCAGCCTGGTGTGGGCCTGCTTCGTGGTCGCCGTGGTGCCGCTGTACTCGCTGTTGCAGACCACCATCAGCAAGGGCGTGAAGGTACTCGACGGCAACTTCCTGACCCACTCGATGGGCGGTGTGATCACCACCCAGCCGGGCGGCGGTGTCTACCACGCGGTCATCGGCACCCTGGAGCAGGTCGGCCTGGCCTCGCTGATCGCGGTGCCGGTCGGGCTGCTGACCGCGATCTACCTGGTGGAGTACGGGCGCGGCAAGCTGGCGAAGGTCGTCACCTTCTTCGTGGACGTGATGACCGGTGTGCCGTCGATCGTGGCGGGTCTGTTCATCCTCGCCTTCTGGATCATCATCCTGGGCTTCGGCTACTCCGGCTTCGCCGGTGCGCTGGCGCTGGCGATCCTGATGATGCCGGTGGTGGTGCGCTCCACCGAGGAGATGCTCAAGCTCGTGCCGAACGAGCTGCGCGAGGCGTCGCTGGCGCTGGGCGTGCCGAAGTGGCGGACGATCCTCAAGGTCGTGCTGCCCACGTCGATCGGCGGCATCCTCACCGGCGTGATGCTGGCCGTCGCCCGTATCGCCGGTGAGACGGCGCCGGTGCTGCTGTTGGTCTTCGGTAACCAGTTGATCAACAACAACCCGTTCAGCGGTGCCCAGTCCTCGCTGCCGTACTACGTGTACGAGCAGTACACCAACGGCAACGACGCGTCGTTCGACCGGGCGTGGGCGGCGGCCCTGGTGCTGATCGCCTTCGTCATGATCCTGAACCTGGTCGCCAGGGGCATCGCCCGCTGGAAGGCCCCCAAGACCGGCCGCTGAGCCTTACCGCAGAAGAGAAGTGATCCACATGGCCAAGCGCATCGACGTCAGCGGCCTTTCCGCCTACTACGGCAACCACCGCGCCATCGAGGACATCTCGATGACCGTGGAGCCGCGCTCCGTGACCGCCTTCATCGGCCCGTCCGGCTGCGGCAAGTCCACCTTCCTGCGCACCTTGAACCGGATGCACGAGGTCACCCCCGGCGGCCGGGTCGAGGGCAAGGTGATGCTGGACGACGAGAACCTGTACGGCCCAGGCGTGGACCCGGTGGCGGTGCGGCGCACCGTCGGCATGGTCTTCCAGCGGCCCAATCCGTTCCCCACCATGTCGATCTACGACAACGTGGCCGCGGGACTGCGGTTGAACGGGACGGCGCGCAGGAAGTCGGAGCTCGACGGGATCGTCGAGAAGTCGCTCAAGGGCGCCAACCTCTGGAACGAGGTCAAGGACCGGCTGAACAAGCCGGGCGCGGGGTTGTCCGGCGGTCAGCAGCAGCGGCTGTGCATCGCGCGGGCGATCGCCGTCGAGCCGCAGGTGCTGTTGATGGACGAGCCGTGCTCGGCGCTCGACCCGATCTCCACGCTGGCGATCGAGGATCTGATCGGGCAGTTGAAGGAACGGTTCACGATCGTCATCGTGACGCACAACATGCAGCAGGCGGCGCGGGTTTCGGACCGTACCGCGTTCTTCAACCTGGCGGGGGTGGGCCAGCCCGGGCGGCTCATCGAGATCGACGAGACGCAGCGGATCTTCTCCAACCCGTCCGTCCAGGCCACGGAGGACTACATCTCCGGCCGCTTCGGCTAATCCGGCCCCCCGCTCGGGCTCCCGGTCTGCCTGCGGTGCTGCATGGCGGTGCCACCGCAGGCACAGGGCCCGCCCCCTTTCAAGGGGGCGGGCCCTGTTTCCGTGTGCCGGTTGTCCCCTCGGGGCTCGTCCCTTCGGGGCTCCCCCGGACCCCTTTTCAGGCGGGGCCCCGGCCGAACGGCTCAGCCGAAGACCAGGTCCACCAGCCCGTACATCAGGGCGGCGACGCCCGCGGCGGCCGGCATGGTGATGAACCAGCCCAGGACGATGTTCTTGGCGACGCCCCAGCGGACCGCCTTGACCCGCTTCGTCGCGCCCACGCCCATGATCGACGAGGTGATGACGTGCGTGGTCGAGATCGGCGCCTTGAAGATGTACGACGTGACGTACAGGATCACGGCGGACGTCGTCTCCGACGCGAACCCCTGCGGCGGATCCAGTTCGATGATCTTGCGGCCGAGGGTCCGCATGATCCGCCAGCCGCCCGCGTACGTACCCAGCGACAGCATCAGCGCCGTGACGATCTTGACCCAGATCGGGATGCCGTTGCCGGACTGCACACCGGAGATGGTGAGCGCCATCACCACGACGCCCATGGTCTTCTGCGCGTCCTGCAGGCCGTGCCCCAGCGCCATGCCCGCCGCCGAGACGGTCTGCGCCACCCGGAAGCCGCGCTTGGCCCGGTGCGGATTGGCCCGCCGGAACATCCACATGAGCAGCAGCATCACCAGGTAGCCGACGACCAGGCCGACCGCCGGCGACAGCACCATCGGGATGATGATCTTGTCGATCACGCCCGACCAGTGCACGGTGCTGGTCCCGGCCAGCGCGGCGCCGACCAGTCCGCCGAACAGCGCGTGGCTGGAGGACGACGGCAGCCCGAAGTACCAGGTCGTGAGGTTCCAGACGATCGCCCCGGCCAGCGCGGCGAACAGGACCGCCATGCCCGCTCTGCCGCTCGGCGCCTCGATCAGCCCCTTGCTGACCGTCTGCGCCACCCCGCTGCCCAGAAAGGCACCCGCCAGGTTCATCACCGCGGCCATCGCCAGCGCCGCCTTCGGCGTCAGCGCCCGGGTGGAGATGGAGGTCGCGATCGCGTTCGCGGAGTCGTGGAAGCCGTTGGTGTACGTGAAGAAGAGCGCGACGCCGATGACGACGACGAGTGCGAAGGTGTCCACCGGGGTCAGGACTCCTTGACCGCGATGGTCTCCACCGTGTTCGCCACGTGCTCGAACGCGTCGGCGGCCTCTTCCAGCACGTCGACGATCTGCTTGAGCTTGAGCACGTCCATGGCGTCGTACTTGCCGTTGAACAGGTGTGCGAGCAGCTTGCGGTGGATCTGATCCGCCTGGTTCTCCAGCCGGTTGACCTCGATCCAGTACTCGGTGAGGTTCTGCATCGTGCGCAGGTTCGGCATCGCCTCCGCGGTCAGCTCCGCGGCCCGCGCCAGCACCTCGATCTGCTGCTCGACACCCTTGGGAAGCTCCTCGATCTGGTAGAGGACGACCAGGTCGACCGCCTCTTCCATGTAGTCCATGATGTCGTCGAGCGAACCGGCGAGGCTGTAGATGTCCTCACGGTCGAACGGCGTGATGAAGGAGGAGTTCAGCTGGTGGAAGATGGCGTGCGTCGCGTCGTCGCCCGCGTGCTCCGCGGCGCGCATCCGGTCCGCGATCTCGGCGCGTGCGGAGGAGTCCGCCCCGAGCAGTTCCATCAGAAGCTTCGATCCTGTGACGATGTTGTCCGCTGATGCGGCGAACATGTCGTAGAAGCTCGTCTCCCTGGGGGTCAGACGAAGGCGCACTGGGGGTCCTCGGGGTGCTCTGGGGTCGGTCTGGTCGATGCTAGGTGCATCATCCAACCGCTGCTAAGCGGCGTCATCCAGTGTCGCCCATAGGACAGAGTGCTCCATACAGGTGGGTCCCAACCGGGACCGATTCGGTATCATATACCCGCAGGGGGTATACCGGCCAGCCAGTACCGGAGGACCCATTACCGGAGGAGTCATGACGGTTGACGACGCTGCGCGGCCCCCGGCGGACGCCGCGACCCCGGCCAGCCCTCCCGGGCCGCACGGGTACGCCAAGCAGAAGGACCAGCACCTCAAGCGGCTGCGCAGGATCGAGGGCCAGATCCGCGGCCTGCAGCGGATGGTCGAGGAGGACGTCTACTGCATCGACATCCTCACCCAGGTCTCGGCCGGAACCAAGGCGCTCCAGTCGTTCGCGCTGCAACTGCTGGAGGAGCACCTACGGCACTGCGTGGCCGACGCGGCGATCAAGGGCGGACCGGAAGCGGACGCCAAGGTGGCCGAGGCGACCGCCGCGATCGCCCGACTCCTCAGGACCTAACGGGCATAACAGACTTACCGCGCCAAAGCCCCCTGGCCGGGCCTCAGCGCACCCGCTGGCCGCGCAACGGCACCCGCACCGCACCACCACCGGCCCGACGCACCTCAAGCACCTCGTCTATCCGGGCCGTACTCAGCCGTTCCTCGCCAATCGCCGATGCCGCGATCATCAACTCGCCGCACAACTCGATCTCGGCGAGGGCCACGCGGTCCTGATGATCCGTCGTCTGGGACCCGCACGACGACACCACGTGCGCCACCTCCTCGTCCAAGAACGCCGGGGTTCCAGTTGTCCAGCCTAGGGAGCGGCGCGCGGGCGGCGCATGGCACGTAAGGACCATTTCGCCTCGCTCTCGAACGCCGGGTTCCGCGCCTCGACACGACCGGGTAGCGTTGTTTCGTGCTCAACCAGCATGAGGACCAGCACACCAAGTCCCCTGCCCTCCCCCATCGAACGACGACGGTCGAACGCGGTGCGTTCGCCATGGGCCGCTGTAGTTGCGGCTGGACCGGCCCCGCCCGACGGGCCCGGGACAGCGCACGGCGTGACGCGGAACACCACCTCGGCACCCCCTAGGGGCACTTGGGTCACTTGAAGCCCGGCACGCCCCGACACTGATCGGCAGTACGGCGGAACCGTTCACCCGCCGACGGCAGTCCCCATCCGTAAAGCCCCTACCCAAAGGATGCTGCGGATGGTCGACCGGCGATCACTGCTGCGCGGTAGCGCCGGCCTCGGCCTGGCTGCCGCCGCACTGCCCTCCTGCGCCACCGTCGGCGCGGCCCACGCCGCCCCCGTGGACGCCCGTAACGCCAGCGCCAGAAGCGCTTCCGCCCCGGACTGGTCGGCGCTCGCCCGCGGCCTGCACGGCAAGTTGATACGGCCCGGCGACGCGGACTACGACACCGGCCGCAGGCTGTACAACACACGCTTCGACGGGCAGCGCCCGGCCGCCCTGGCCTACATAGCCAACACCGCCGACATAGCCGAGTGCCTGGCCTTCGCACGCCGCACCGGCGTACCGGTCTCCATACGCAACGGCGGCCACTCCTACGCCGGTTGGTCCTCCGGCAACGGCCGACTGGTGATCGACGTCTCCAAGCTGTCGGCCATCTCCGTCTCCGGCGGCGCCGCGACCATCGGCGCGGGCGCCAAGCTGATCGACGTCTACAACACCCTGGGCGGGCGCGGCGCGACCATACCCGCCGGCTCCTGCCCGACGGTCGGCGTCTCCGGCCTCACCCTCGGCGGCGGCCACGGGGTCACCGCCCGCGCGTACGGGCTGACCTGCGACAGCCTCACCGGCGCCACCCTGGTCACCGCCGACGGCAAGACCGTCACCGCGGACGCCCGCACCAACGCCGACCTGTTCTGGGCCCTGCGCGGCGCGGGCAACGGCAACTTCGGCGTCGTCACCGAACTGCGCTTCCGCACCCACCCCGCACCCGCGTGCGTCACCGCCTACCTGACCTGGCCCTGGGCGAAGGCGACCGCGGCGATCAGGGCCTGGCAGGAGTGGGGCCCGGACCAGCCGGACGAGATCTGGTCGTCGCTGCACCTGGACTGCGCGGCCGGTGGCTCACCCACCCTGTCGCTCGCCGCGTTCTCCCTGGGCTCGTACACCGACCTGCAGAACGCGGTGGACAAGCTGGCCGACCGGATCGGCGGCCCGGCCAGGAGCGTCTCACTGCGCCGCCACACCTACCTCGACGCGATGAACGCCTACGCCGGGTGCACCGACCGCACGCCCAGCCAGTGCCATCTGCCCGGCCGCACTCCGGGGCGCACGCCCAGCGGCCGACTGGACCGGGAGACCTACACCGCGCGCTCCGACTTCTACGACCGCTCGCTGTCCGCCGCGGGCGCGGCCGCGCTGGTGGCGCAGTTGGAGCGGCTGCGGTCGGTCTCCGGCGGCGGCGCGGGCAGTGCCGCGCTCACCGCGCTGGGCGGTGCGGTGAACCGGGTGGCGCCGGGGGCGACCGCGTTCGTGCACCGCCGCTCGCGGTTCCTCGCGCAGTACATCGCCTCCGGCCCGTTGAGCGGCACCGGTTGGCTGGACGGCGCGCACCGGGCGATGCGGCCGTACGCCTCCGGCGCGGCTTACCAGAACTACATCGACCCGACGTTGAACGACTGGCGCACCGCGTACTACGGCTCCGCCGCGGGTCAACTGGCCGCCGTCAAGCGCAAATACGACCCGAAGCGGCTCTTCGACTTTCCGCAGGCGATCTAGCCTCCGGCGGGTTTCGGCGGTTGGTGTGGGGTGCGGTTGATTGCGGGCGGTTGCGGTTGGTTAGTGACCGCCGATCCGCGCCGTGGTGGTTGCTCACCGTTGCGGCGGGATTTGTGGGGGCAAGCCCCCCACGGCCCCCTCGGTCAGGCGGCGAGGTCCTTGTCGCAGGCCGTGGGCTCGGGGTACGGCTCGCCGCGCACCGCTTGCCTGCGCACCGGCTTGGCGGAGCGGACCAGGGCCCTCGCCCGGGTCCTGGCGAGGGCCGACATCAGGGGCCCGAGCAGCAGCATCGCCAGCGGGGCGAGCAGCAGCGCGGTGGCCGTGCCCAGGGCGAAGCCGCCGATCACGTCGGTCGGATAGTGCACGCCCACGAACACCCGGGTGAACCCCTCCAGCATCGCCAGGGCGATACCGGTCAGCCCGGCCCGGCGGTTGACCATGAACAGCCCGACACCGACCGCCATGGTCAGCGCCGAGCGGTCGCTGACGAACGAGAAACCGGACGCGCCGCGCAGCAGCACGTCGAGGTTCTGGTGGTCGACGGCCGGCCGGGGCCGCTGCACCAGCCCGCGCACCGGAACGTTCAGCAGCACCGCGATCAGTCCAGCGAGCCCGGCCCACACCACGCCCGCCACGGCAGTCGGCGCGTCGTCCCCCTGCCGCCGGGCGACGCGCCACCAGCTGACGAGCAGCAGCAGCGCCGCGGCCGCGACCAGTCCGTACTGGCCGAGCAGCTCGACCGCGCGGTCCAGCCAGGCGGGTGCGTAACGGGCCAGGTCGTTGATGTTGTAGAGCAGACCGACGTCGGGGTTCTGGCCATCGAACGCCAGCTCGTTCATGGTGAGCCACCCCTTTGCCTAGTAGCTGATCGTCGGTCGCGCACCAACCCCCGTCGTCGGCACAGTTCGTTCGCCGTTCCATTGAACGAGCAACACGGCGGGAAGCGTTCCGCCCTTACCGGAAGATCACCAGGAAGTTATACAAGGGAGACCCCGACGTCCCACCAGCGGCCACGGCCTGACCGCTGGTCACCACCACCCCGTCAGTGCGACGCCGACGGCGACGGCAGGGCCTGCGCACCGGCCTGCGTCACCCGGGTCGCACCGATGTAGTCGGGTACGTCAATCGGGTCGAACCGGATGCTCGCTCCCGTGTGCGGAGCGTCGATCATATAGCCGCCGCCGACGTAGATCCCCACGTGATGGATGCTGCGCGGATCCTTCAGGTCCGTCGCGAAGAACACCAGGTCACCCGGGAGGAGTTCGTCACGCCCGGGGTGCGGACCGGCGTTCCACTGGTCGTTGGCCACCCGCGGCAGTTCGATGCCCACCGAGTGGTACGCGGCCTGCGTCAACCCCGAGCAGTCGAACCGCCCGTTGTCCGCCGCCGTGCCCGTACCGCCCCACAGGTACGGCGTGCCCAGCTTCGACTGCGCGAACTCGATCGCACCGGCCGCCTGCCGCGTGGGCGGCACCCGGCCGACCGGCGCCGAGAAGCTCTGCGCCAGGGTGCGGATCGACTTCACGTAGTCCCGCGTCTCGGCGAACGGCGGGATGCCCTGGGCCTGGATGACCGCGTACGCGCCCGCGTTGTAGGCGGCCAGCATGTTGTCGGTGTTGTCACCGGGCACGCTCTTGACGTCCTGGGCGAGTTGGCAGTCATACGCGGCGGCCGCCGGGATCGCGTCGGCCGGGTCCCACACGTCCGGGTGGCCGTCGCCCTTGGCGTCGATCCCGTGCGTGGCCCAGGTGCCGGGCATGAACTGGGCGATCCCCTCGGCCCCGACGGGGCTGCGCGCGTTGGGGTTCCAGCCGCTCTCGGTGTACAACTGGGCGGCCAGCAAAGGGGGGCTGAGGGCGGGGCACATCGTGCCGTACCGCTCGACCAGCGGCTGGAACGCGGCGGGCACCGCGCCCGGCGCCAGACCCACCGCCGCGCCGCCGCCGAACAGCGACGCGGCGGCCGAGTACGTACCGATGACCAGCAGCGCGAGGAACGAAAGGCACGCGCCGGCAGCGATGATGACGATGAGCCAGGTCTTGCGCACTGTCCCGCCCAAGACGGCGTCCCTCCCTCACCCCGCATGCCGGTTCGTTGCTCTGAGCTACTGACCGTGATACACACAGTAATGACTACCGTAGGCTTCACAGTCGGCCCGGGGCCCCGTCGGACACCGGCCTGGGCCCCAGTGTGACCGTCAAGTCGCGAATCACACGGGGAATCCGCCGAGAAAGTCGCTCAGTCGACATCCACTGGCGGCATTGTCGGCCAATATAGAGTCTGGATCCTTGCGCCTCCGCAAGGATCCCAACTGATCATGCGGGGCGGTGAGTTATCCATGTTCCTGGCAGCCGGCAAAGGCGACATCAACACCATCATCGGCGGGATCGCACCAAACTGGGGTCCCTTCGGCAACCTCGGGAACGAGGCACGGGTGATGGTCGAGGTCGTGATGGCGGTGGCCATCCTGCTCTGCCTGGCGATCGCCATCTGGGGCGCGGCAAAACAACGCATCGGCGCCACGGCACTGCGCGATACGTTCAGCGCCGAGCAGGGTAAGGGTCTGATCATCGCCGGACTGACCGGCGTGTTCATCATCGGCTCGCTCGGCACCCTGTTCACGATCGTGTACGGGATGGCGGTCTAGCCCGACCCGCGCCCCCAACGCCTACGTACGCCCCCGAAGGGCCCGTCCCCGGCCCCCACTCCCCCATCTAGGCTGCGTGCTGATGCCCACTCACCCGAGCCACCACGACCCCGGCGACGCCACCGCCACCCGCACCCGGCTACCGGAAGGCGAGTCCGCCGCCCTGGCGGCGGGCCGCCGCCCGAGCCGCACCTCGCGGCCCATGGTGACCGTCGTCGGCGTGGTCGTCCTCCTCATCGCGGCGCTGGCGTTCGCCACGAGGGGGTCGTCGGGCGGCGGTACGGGCAGCGGGGGCGACAGCGACAAGGGCGGCCAGGCCGCTCCCACGGCGCCCACCGGGGTGCGGCCGGTGAGCGGCAACACCGGCGGCGTCGCCACCGGCTTCCCGAAGACCGAACAGGGCGCCCAGTCAGCGGCGGCGAACTACGCGGTAGCGCTGGGGGGTGACGGGATGTTCAAGACGAACACCCGGCACACCATCATCGACTCGGTGTACACCGAGGAAGCCGCCGCGAAGCTGAAACCGACTCAGGATCAGGCGTACTCCAGAGACTTCCTCGGCAAGCTGGGGCTCGACGCCAACGGCAACCCGCCGTCCGGGATGAGCTTCATCTCCCGCACCATCCCCGTTGGCACCAAGGTCGAGCAGTACGGCACGGACACCGCCACCGTGTCGGTCTGGTACACCGGCCTGATCGGCATGGCCGGAAACAGCTCCACCGACCCGGTGCACACCAACTGGATGACCTGGACCTTCAACCTGGTGTGGACGGGCTCCGACTGGAAGGTGGCTAGCGACTCGCAGAAGAACGGCCCGGCACCCGTCCCCGGCGACGACACCGCGGCCACCGCGGCCGACATCGCCAAGGCGGTCTCGCAGTACGGAGGGTTCACCTATGCCAGGTAGGCCGCGTTACCGCATCGCCGGGCGGGTCGGAGCGTTGGCGTCCGTCCAGGCCGGACTCGTACTGCTCGCGGGGCGCGCATGGGCCGCGCCCACACCGAAGCCGTCGGGGTCGCCGAGTCCGTCACCGAGCGGCAGCGCCGATCCGTGTGGTCTCGTCATCGGTCTCGTCAAGCAGGCCTGCGAAAAGAACACCGGCACCGGCGGCGGCTCCACCCAGCCCTCCGGTGGTCTCACCGACACCCTCGACCCCCTCTCCTCCCTCGCCAAGGGCTGCGCCGACGCCGCCTCATGGATCGTGGAGAAGCTCAGCCACCAGATCAACTCCACCTCCCAGGTGGACTTCACCAACCCCACCTTCCTGCGCCAGTACGCCGTCGTCTTCGCCGCCTCCACGATCCTCACGCTCGTGCTGTGGCTGCTCGCCGTCGCCAAGCGCGCGGTGCGCGGCGTACCGCTCACCGAGGCGCTGAGCGAGGCCATCGGCTTCCTCTGGCTCACCGTGCTCGCCTCCGCCTTCACCCCCCTCGTCCTCTACACCGTCGTCTCCGCCGTCGACGCCGTCACACAGGTCATCGGTTCGGGCACCGGTGCCCGCAGTGACGTGTTCTTCGGCGCGTTCTCCGACGCGCTCAAGAAGGGCAACAGCATCGGCGGCGGCCCGATCATGCTGATCGTCGTCTCCCTCGTCTCGGTGCTCGCCGCCGGCGTGCTGTGGATGGAACTCGTCATCCGCGCCGCCCTCCTCTATGTCGGCGCGCTCCTGGGCACCGCCGTCTACGCGGGCCTGGTCGACAAGAACATGTGGCACCACGTGCGGCGCTGGGCCGGAGTGATGATCGCGGTGATCCTGGTGAAGCCGGTCATAGTGATCGTCCTCGGCCTGGCCGGAGCGCTGTCGGGCTCCGGCGGGCCGACCTCGTTCTCCGCCGTGGTCTCCGGCCTCGCCATCATCTTCCTGGCCATCTTCGCCAGCGCCATGATCTACCGCTTCGTGCCCGGCTTCGGCGACGACGTGGTGAAGCTGCGCGGCGACCACAAGGCCGCGGGAAACCCGGCCGCCGCCCTCATCTCCTCGCCCGCCGCCCTGGTCAAGCAGGGCATCAAGACCCACAGCACCCGCGGCGTCCCCCAAGAACAGCCCGCCTCCAGCGGCGGCGCCCAACCCGCCGGCGCCGTCTCCGGCGGCATCGCCGCGCACAGCACCCGCGGCGGCTCCGCACCGGCCACCCCTCCGGCCCCGGCGCCCGGCCGCGCCCCCTCGCCTCCAGCACCACGCACGTCAGACGTTAAGAACGGAGGGGACCGGTCGTGACGACCCAGCCGATCGCGCAGCGCCGCACCTACCTCATCGGCAAGGCGCGCCCGAACGCCATCGTCGGCAAGAACCGCGAGACCGGCGAGATCGCGCTGCTGGTCATCGGGGCGTTCATCGGCATGGTGTGGGGACTGGCGATCACCATCCTGCCGCTGCGCATCGCCGGGCTGATCGGCTTCCCGCTCATGGCCTTCGCCGCGGTCTTCATGCCGTACCGCGGCCGCACCTTCTACCGCTGGTTCGAGATCAACCGCAGCTACCGCCGCACCCTGCGCCGCGGCGCCGTCTACCGCTCGGGCGCCCCCGAAGCCGGCATCCGGCTGGACGGCCGCGAAGTGGAGATCGGCCCGCCGCCCGGCATCGGCCAGGTCAACTGGATGGCCGCGCCCTTCGGCCCCGACGAGATCGCGGTACTGCTCCACCTCGACCGGCGCACCGTCACCGCCGCCATCGAGATCGAGGGACCCGGCGTCGGCCTGCGCGACAGCGAGGACCAGGAAGCCCTGGTCGAACGGTTCGGCACGCTGCTCAAGCACGTGGCCAACGGCGACGGCTTCGTCACCCGGCTGCAGATGCTGGCCCGTACGCTGCCCGCCGACCCCGACGCGCACGCCAAGGACGTCGCCCAGCGCGGCGACGACAACGCCCCGGCGTGGCTGCGCGGTTCGTACGACCAGCTCCAGTCGATGGTCTCCACCTCCTCCGAGCAGCACCGCGCCTATCTGGTCGCCTGCATGCACTACTCCCGCGACCTGGCCGCCGAGGCCAACGCCATGGCCAAGGCCACCGGACACAGCCGGGACGAGGGCCTGGCCATCGTCATGGCCCGTGAGCTCAACGACATCTGCGCCCGCCTCACCGAGGCCGACATCCGGGTCCGCCAGCCGCTCGGCCAGGCCAGGCTCGCCTCGCTGCTGCACTCGATGTACGACCCGGACCACCCCATCGACCACATCCAGGCGATGACCCGCCGCAACGCCTGGCCCGCCGAACTCGACGCCACCCAGCCCACCTATCTGCAGGCCAAGACCCGCGAGTCGGCCACCAGGGCGCCGTGGTGCCACGCCACCGCCTGGGTCAAGGAGTGGCCGCTGACCCCGGTCGGCGTCAACTTCCTCGCCCCGCTGCTGGTCCACACCCCGGACGTGATCCGCACCGTCGCGGTCACCATGGACCTGGAGCCCACCGACGTGGCGATCGAGCGGATGCTCACCGAGAAGACCAACGACGACGCGGAAGCCAGCCGGGCCGCCAAGATGAACCGGGTCGTCGACCCGCGCGACGTCGCCCACCACACCCGGGTCGACCAGCGCGGCGAGGACCTCGCCGCGGGCGCCGCCGGAGTGAACCTGGTCGGCTACATCACCGTCTCCGCCCGCTCCCCGGAGGAACTGGCCCGCGACAAGCGCACCATCCGCGCCTCCGCCGGAAAGAGCTACCTCAAACTGGAGTGGTGCGACCGCGAGCACCACCGGGCCTTCGTCAACACCCTGCCGTTCGCGACCGGAATCCGCCGCTGAGGATGGCCACCATGCACAGCACCAGCCGTCCCACCGGCAGTCGGTAAGGAGAGCGCGCCATGGCCATGCTGGACCCGATCTCCGTCATCACCGACGCCTTCACCAGTTTCCTCTTCGGCAAGGTGGAGACCACCCGGCTGCCGGTGCGCACCTCCACCGGTCAGGCCCAGGCCGTCTACCTGCCCACAGCGGCACCCGGCCTCGGCGACTCCGGCGTGATCATCGGCCGCGAGGTGTACTCCGGCAAGGGATACATCTACGACCCGTTCCAGCTCTACGGCCAACAACTCCCCGCCCCGCACTGGCTGGTGCTCGGAGAGTCGGGCAACGGCAAGTCGGCGCTGGAGAAGACGTACGTACTGCGCCAACTGCGGTTCCGTGACCGGCAGGTGGTCGTACTCGACGCACAGGGCGAGGACGGCGTCGGCGAATGGAACCTCATCGCCGAGCAGTTGGGGATAACGCCCATCCGCCTGGATCCCATGTCCGCGCTCGACGGCGGCATCAAGCTCAACCCGCTGGACCCGTCGATCACCACCACCGGCCAGCTGGCACTGCTGCGCACCATCATCGAGGTCGCGATGGGCCGCGGCCTGGACGAACGCTCCGGTTTCGCGCTCAAGGTCGCACACGCCCACGCCGTGGAGTCGGTCACCGACCGCCAGCCCATCCTCACCGACATCGTGGAACGGCTGCGCCACCCGGCCGAGGTGTCGGCGGAGTCGATGAACGTCGACATAGACGATGTACGGGCCTGGGGCCTGGACGTGGCGCTGGTGCTCGACCGGCTGGTCGACGGTGACCTGCGCGGCATGTTCGACGGCCCGACGACCGCGGGCATCGACCTGGACGCCCCGCTGATCGTCTTCGACCTGTCACACATCGACCGCAACTCGATCGCCATGCCCATCCTGATGGCGATCGTCGGCGTCTGGCTGGAACACACCTGGATCAGGCCGGACCGGGTCAAGCGCATCTTCCTGGTGGAAGAGGCCTGGCACATCATCAACAGCCCGTTCGTCGCCCAACTCTTCCAGCGTTTGCTGAAGTTCGGCCGACGCCTCGGCCTGTCCTTCGTGGCCGTGGTCCACCACCTGTCCGACGTGGTGGACGGAGCGGCGGCCAAGGAGGCCGCGGCGATCCTCAAGATGGCGTCCACCCGCACCATCTACGCCCAGAAGGCAGACGAGGCCCGCGCCACCGGACGCGTCCTCGGCCTGCCACGTTGGGCGGTGGAGATCATCCCGACGCTGACACCCGGCATCGCGGTGTGGGACGTCAACGGCAACGTACAGGTCGTCAAACACCTCATCACCGAGGCCGAACGCCCGCTGGTCTACACCGACCGGGCGATGACCGAGGCGTCCACGGAACGCACCAAGGCCGAGGTGGACCTGGAGAAGCAACTCGCCGACGACGCGGTGGCCTGACCGGCGACCCTGGTACGGACCGCGGCACGGTGAGCAGGGGCGCGTCAGCGCCTTCGTTTGAGGGTGGTGGCGGGTGACGGGTGTGAGCAGGGGCGCGTCAGCGCCTTCGTTTGAGGGTGGTGGCGGGTGACGGGTGTGAGCAGGGGCGCGTCAGCGCCTTCGTTTGAGGGTGGTGGCGGGTGACGGGTGGGCGTGACGAGTGACGGCACGAACGGGTGAGGGCATGACGCAGCAGCGCCGCGAGGGCGGCATCCCGGACGGCCTGCTGGTGGCCATCATCGGCTTCCTGCTGGGCGTGACCGTCCTGGTGTGGACCGGCACCGGACTCGCCGGGCTGATCTCCCACGGCCACTGGCCGGACGACCTGCACTTCACCCGCACCCCGGTGGCGATGCGCGAACTCATCAGCCAGCCCAAGGACATGGTCGCCGCCTGGCCGCAGGTCCCGGCCGCCGACCTGCCCCGCCCCGGTCTCTTCTGGGGCGTGTTCATCGGCGAGGTGCTGGTCCTGCTGGTACTGCTCGGCTTCGCCATCGGCACGATCACCCGCTACCGCGCCGTACGGGCGGCGGCCCACCAGGCGAGGAACGCCCGGCCCGCCGCCCGGCCCACCCCGCTGCCCCGGCAGAAGCGCACGGACGCGGCCCCCGGGCCGGTCATCGAAGCCGCCCCGCGGGAAGGGGAGTTGACGGGCCACATGCCCGAAGTACCGGTAACGGTACGGGCGGAGCCAGCGGCGCCCACGGTCGCGTCCCCGGACCGGCTGCCGGACGGGCAACTCACCGGCAGCCATGTGCTGTTCGCCAACCCGCGCGGCAGCGACAAGGGCAAGCGGATCATCTACCCCACCGTCCTGGACGCCGAGGGACCGGTGATCGTCACCTGTGCCGACGCCCAGACCTGGCAGCAGACCGTCAGCGTCCGCGCCAAGCTCGGCCCGGTGCACCTCTTCGACCCCGAGCACCTGGTCGACGCCCCCGGACGGTTGCGTTGGGCCCCGCACCACGGCTGCCAGGACCCGGCTGTCGCCGCCTCCCGCGCCCGTGCACTGCTGGCGCCGCTACGCACCCATGACGTGACCGCCAACGACGCCGCCGTGACCCTGCTGCGATGCTGGCTGCACGCGGCCGCCATCGACAGCCAGCCGTTCCGCCAGCTGCACCGCTGGGCATCCGGCTCCGGCGCGGCCGACCCGGTACGCATCCTGCGCACGGCACGGGACGCGGCCAGCGGCTGGAGCGGTGAGCTGGAGGCCACCCTGCACGCCCATCCGGAGCGCCGGGACACCGCGCAGGGGCTCATCCAGCACGCGCTGTCCGGCCTCAACTCCATTCACATCAGGGACGCTTGCAACCCGGGACGAGCCGATGGGCTCGATCTGGAATCGTTTGTGAACGAGCGGGGAACGCTGTATGTAGTGGGCGAACCGCGCGAGGATCCACGCGCTCACCCGGGTGCGATGCCCCTGCTCACCGCACTCGTCTCAAGCGTGGTCGAGCACGGCCGGCGCATGGCCGCAGGGTCATCCCCCGGTCGGCTCGACCCACCAATGACCTTCGTCCTCGACGACATCGCGACGCTCGCCCCGATCCCGGAACTGCCCGCCCTGATGTCGGAGGGCCCCACGGCCGGGATCCCGGTACTCGCGGTACTCCGCTCCGAGGAACAGGCCAGGCACCGCTGGCCCCGCCAGGAGGCGGAGTCGATCTGGCGCTCGGCCACTTCCCGGATGACGGAAGGTGGTTAAACGCAAAAAGCCTCAGCTCCCGTGCAGTGCACGGGAGCTGAGGCTTTCTAAAAATTTGTTCGGCGGTGTCCTACTCTCCCACAGGGTCCCCCCTGCAGTACCATCGGCGCTGAAAGGCTTAGCTTCCGGGTTCGGAATGTAACCGGGCGTTTCCCTTACGCTATGACCACCGAAACACTATG
>NZ_JANFNH010000054.1 GCF_024436055.1 Streptantibioticus rubrisoli
TAGTACGCGGGCTGCCCGTACCAGCCGTGCAGGTAGACGGTGACCGACGTGGTGTTCGCACCGGTGGTGAAGCTGGTGCTGAGCTGGGTGTACGAGGAGGCCGACGGGGTCCAGGTGGACGGGTCGGTACCGCCGGTGCCGGTAGCGCCGAGGTAGACGTAACTGCCCTGTACCCAGGCGCTCAGCGTGTAGGTGGAGTTCGGCCGCACGCTGACGACCTGCGAGCACTGGGCGTCGTCGGACGCGGTCGGGGTCGCCTTCAACGCGGAACTGCCGCTGTGTACAGGAGCGTTGACCGTGGCGCCGCTGTTGCCGGTGCAGGTCCACCCGGTCAGACCGGACTCGAAGCCGGGGTTGGCGGCGAGGTTGGCGTCCGCGGCGTGCGCGGTGGAGATGGTGGCGCCCAGCCCGAGTCCGGCGGCGGTCAGGGCGGCCGCGGTGAGCAGGGGGAGGGTGCGCCGGTTTCGGCGGCGGTGGTCCGGGTCCGGACCGGGAAGTCTGTGGCGGGAACCTGACATTGAGGCCTCCTGGGGGCGACGCCCGCGCGTCGGGAGGTTGAAGTGGGGGTTGGTACAGACCAACGTGGTCCAGACCAGTGCGGGGTGTCAAGAGGAACGACGGCAGTCCTCAGGGTTGCTGAGCGTTGCGGTTGGGTAGCACAAGGCCCTGCTCATCCCGTAAATCCTGGATAGGCTGCGCACGTTGAGAGGTGGAGACCGCAGTGGCTGGGGGTCCGCGGGCCATGTCGACCGTCATCGGCGTCACCAGCGAGGACATGCTGCTGCCTGTCCTCGCCCAGCACACCCCGTCGGCGATCGTGCTGCCCGCGCCCGGCCAACAGCCGCTGGAACAGGCGCTCACCGAGACCTGGGCCGCGCTGGAGGCGGTCGGGCACCTGGTCGTCGTGGTGCCCGCGGCACTGCCCGCGGAGCACCGAATCCGGCTGCACTCGTTACGTTCGCTACTGGAGAGCGACCGGATGGCGCTGGTCGAGATCGACCTGCCGCCGCTGGCGTTGGCGCTGCTGGTCCACCAGTTACGGCAGATATCCCAGTACGACCTGGGCCCCGGGGTGATCGCGTCCGCCGCACGGTTGCTCGCCCACTACCTCTACGCCGGTGCGGTACTCGGCAGCGTCGCCCGGCTCGACCGGGTCGAGGTGGGCCTCGGCTCCCATCTGAAGTCCTGGGTGCCCGGCGCCCGGTTCGCCGCGCTGGCCACTCCCGAGGCGCGGCTGGAACCACTGACCGACGAACTGCGGCTGCCCGGACCCAACTACGCCACCCATCTCGCCTTCGGCACACACGGGTTCGGCGACGACTGGGTGCGTGGCCGACTCGGCCAGGAGTGGAACTGCCAGTACGTGTGCGAGGTGCCGCTGCCCGGGCAGTCCGTCCGCTGGTGGGGCACCGGCAAACTCACCGAGTTCGCCGCCTACATCGCCGATGTCGGCGTCCTGTACCAACTGGTGTCCTCCGCGCACCGTGAACCCTGCCGCTGGTGCGGCCTCGAACTCGTCGGTGACCGCTGTGCGTTCTGCGAGGCCGCGCCCCCGGCCGACCACAGGCGCACCGGTTGAAGCCGCCTTCGCCCGTACCCTCCCAACGAGATTGGTCCTGTCGATGAACTCACGTCAGCGGCGCGGCGTCATCCTGCTCGTGCTGTCCGGCCTGTGCGCCTTCGCGGCGTTCTTCGGGGTGCTGTCGCTCGTCAACGATGTGGATTCCAAGGTCGGTCCGGAGGTCTCCGCGTACGAGCTCAAGCAGGACGTGTCCGCGTACTCGACGCTGACCGCCGACCAGTTCGACAAGGTCTCGATACCGCAGCGCTGGCTGCCGCCGACCGCGGTCACCGACCTGAACGCCGTCACCGGCAAGGTCGCCGCCACCGATCTGGCCAAGGGCTCGCTGCTGCAACGGGACATGATCTCCGGCCAGCCGCAACTCAAGCCCGGTGAACAGGAGATCGCCATCATGGTGGACGCCGAGACCGGGGTGTCGGGCGAGATCCACCCCGGGAACACCGTCAACATCTTCGCCACCTTCCCCGGCAACGGGAACAACCAGCGCAACGAGTCGCGGATTATCGTCGCCGGAGCCCGAGTGCTGAAGATCGGCAGCCAGACCCCGATCAGCAAGACCAGCGACCAGCCCGACGGCCGCCGCACCACCCAGGCGGTGCCGATCACCTTCGCCCTGGACACCGAGGACGCCCAGCGTGTCGCCTACGCCGAGGCCTTCGCCACCCACGTCCGGCTGGCCCTCATCGCCCCCGGAAGCGACACCTCCATCCCGTCCGCCGACCGGACGTACACCCTCGAAGGCGACAAGTGAGGGCGGCATGAACCTGCGCATCCTGCCCGCGATCGGCGACCCGGACACCGCCCGGGCCACCAGCACGCTGCTCAGCCAACTACCCGGCGCCGAACCGGCGGTTCCGGTGGCGGACTCCACCGCGCTGCTGGGCACCCTGGCCGCCTCCGGCGCCGACGAACTGCCCGAGGTGGTGCTGGTCCACGACCGCGTAGGGCCGCTTCCGGCACTGGAGCTCGTACGGGAGGTCGCACTGCGCTTCCCCACCGTCGGCGTGGTGCTGCTGTGCGCCGACCACGGCCCGGCGCTGTACTCGGCGGCCATGGACGCGGGGGCGCGCGGGGTGATCGGGCTTCCGCTGTCCTACGAGGAGTTGGCGCCGCGGATACAGTCCGCGGCCGCCTGGGCGACCGGGGTGCGCCGCCACCTGGGCGCGGCGGAGGAGACGTACGCCGGTGGCACGGTCGTCACCGTGTCCGGGGCGAAGGGCGGGGTGGGCGCCACCGTCACCGCCGTCCAACTGGCGCTGGCCGCACGGGCTTCGGGAAAGTCGGTGGCGCTGGCCGACATGGACCTGCAGACCGGGGACGTCGCCTCCTACCTCGACGTACGGTTCCGCCGTTCGATCGCCGACCTCGCCGAGATCAACGACGTCTCGGCACGAGTGCTCGCCGACGCGATGTTCACCCACGGCAGCGGGATCGCCCTGCTGCTCAGCCCCGCCGAGGGCGAACAGGGCGAGGCGGTCACCGACCGGGCCGCCCGGCAGGTCGTCACCGCCCTGCGCGCCCGGTTCGACGTCGTACTGATCGACTGCGGCAGCCAGTTGAGCGGCGCCAGCGCGGTGGCCGTGGAGATGGCTGACACCGCGCTGCTGGTCACCACCCCCGATGTGGTCGCGGTGCGGGCCACCAAGCGCACGGTGCGGCTGTGGGACCGGCTCCAGGTGCGCAAGCCGCAGGACACCTGCGTGGTGGTCAACCGCTACTCCCGGCACACCGAGATCCAGCCCGCGCTGATCGAGCGGATCACCGGCACCAGGGCCGCAAGGTCCACGGTCCCGGCCGCGTTCAAGGAGTTGCAGGCGGTGGTGGACTCCGGCCGTATGCACGAACTCGACAGTCGCAGCACCGTCAAGCAGGCGCTGTGGTCACTCGCCGCCGAGCTGGGCATCGCGGGCGGCCAGGGCCACGGCGGCCCGACGGCGCCCGAGCGCACCGCGCACCGGCTCGGCCGACGCGCGGAGCGCCGCGCCCTCGGCAGGGGCACGGACAACGCGGCTACCGGCGGCGGGAGTTGAACGTGAGGATCCAGGCACCGCGGTCGTCCGACCGGGGACAGGTCAGCGTGGAACTGCTCGGCATCACCCCGCTGATCCTGCTCGTGCTGCTGCTCGTCTGGCAGTTCGTGCTGGTCGGCTACACCTACACGCTCGCCGGTAACGCCGCCGACGAGGCCGCCCGCGCCGCGGCCGTCGGCTCCGACCCGCAGGCGGCCGCCCAACGGGACCTGCCGGGAGCCTGGTCGGACGGCGCCGCGGCCTCGGTGGCCACCGGCGCGGACGTGGTGACCGCACGGGTCGCGCTGCACGTCCCGATGCTGGTTCCCGGATTCCTCGACGTACCGGCGCTCACCGTGACCGGTGAGGCGGGGGCGGGGCGGGAGCGGCGGTCGTGAGGCGGCGCGGGGCGGGAGCGGCGGTCGTGAGGCGGCGCGGGGCGGACCGCGGCTCGGCGTCCATCGAGTTCCTCGGCTTCCTGCCGATCCTGCTGCTGGTCGCACTGGCGGGCGTGCAGCTGGGGCTGGTCGCGTACGTGGGCACGCAGGCCGGAACGGCCGCCAGGACCGCCGCGCGTACCGACGATCCGGCCGCGGGCACGGCGGCGGTCAGCGGCTGGCTGCGCGGCGGCGGCACGCACGTGGCCGTCTCGGACGGCGGCGACGCGGTCCAGGCCACCGCCACCATCGCGATCCCCTCGGTGTTCCCCGGGGTCAGCCTTTTCGGTCCGGTGACGCGCAGCGCCACCATGCCCAGGGACGGTGCGCCATGAGCAGTCTGCGGGCCCGTATCGCCGCGCCCGAGGAGAGCGGCGGACGGCACCAGGAAGCCCAACTCATCGCCGTCTACCGGGCGAAGCTGCTGGAGGAGATCGACCTCGCGGAGATGTCGGCGCTGGCGATGGCCGAGCGGCGGGCCCGGCTGGAGCGGGTGCTGGGGCACATCATCAGCCGTGAGGGGCCGGTGCTCTCCACCCGGGAGCGGACCTCGCTGATCCGCCGGGTGGTGGACGAGGCGCTGGGCCTGGGCGTGCTGGAGCCGCTGCTGGAGGACGCCTCCATCACCGAGATCATGGTCAACGGTCCGGACCAGGTGTATGTGGAGCGGAACGGGCGGGTCGAGCTGGTGGGCGCGCGGTTCGCCAGTACCGAGCAGTTGATGCAGACCATCGAGCGCATAGTCTCGGCCGTCAACCGGCGGGTGGACGAGTCGAATCCGATGGTGGACGCCCGGCTGCCGTCCGGCGAGCGGGTCAACGTCATCATTCCGCCGCTGTCGTTGACCGGGCCCACCCTGACCATCCGGCGCTTCCCGCGCAGCTACACACTGGGCGAACTGCTCGAACTCGGCTCGCTCGACGAGCAGATGGTGCTGCTGCTGTCCGGGCTGATCCGGGCCAGGTTCAACGTGATCGTCTCCGGCGCCACCGGGTCCGGCAAGACGACGCTGCTCAACGCGCTGTCCGGGCTGATCCCCGGCGGGGAGCGGATCATCACCGTGGAGGACGCGGCCGAGCTCCAGCTCCAACAGGAGCATGTGATCCGGTTGGAGAGCCGCCCGCCGAACGTGGAGGGCAAGGGGCAGATCACCATCCGCGATCTGGTGCGCAACTCGCTGCGGATGCGCCCCGACCGGATCATCGTCGGTGAGGTGCGGGGCGGGGAGACGCTGGACATGCTCCAGGCGATGTCCACCGGGCACGACGGGTCGCTGGCCACGGTGCACGCCAACTCGGCGGAGGACGCGCTGATGCGGTTGCAGACGCTGGCGTCGATGAGCGAGGTGAAGGTTCCGTTCGAGGCCTTGCGGGACCAGATCAACAGCGCGGTGGATGTGATCGTCCAGCTCACCCGCAGCCCCGACGGGGCCCGGCGGGTCACCGAGGTCGCCATGCTGGGGTCCCGCTCGCGCGAGGCGTACCAGCTCGCGACGGTCTGCCGCTTCCAGGCCGAGCCCATGGCCGCGGACCGTGTGGTCCGCGGCCGCTTCCGCCACTTCCCGCTGCCACGGCGGGTGGCCGACCGTCTCCACCTCGCCGGTGAGGCGGTACCGCCCGCGTTCGGCGTTGCCGCGACCGAGGACCACCTGACGGTGAGGAGGGTGCAGGGGTGAGGGTTCTTTCTCTGGGGGGCTCCGCTCCCCAGGCCCCCCTTTGGGTGGGGCTCGCAGGTGCCCTGGCCGCCTGCGTGCTGGCCGTGTGGGGGGTGCACGCGTGGGCGGCCGGCCGGGCCGCGCGCCAGGCGGTCATCGAGCGGCTGACCGGCGAGGAGCCCATCACCGTCTCCCGGCGGGTGCGGTTCGCGGCGCTTGACACAGCCGTGCGGCGCACCCGCCTCGGGCGGTGGCTGGAGCGGCGGCTCGCCGCCACCGGACTGGGCATCAGCCCGGGGGAGTTCGGTCTCTGCCTGGCCGTCGCCGTAGCGGGGCTGTGGCTGCTGGCGGCCGCGGTCCTCGCGCCGTTCTTCGGGCCGATCGCCGGGGCGGTCGCGGTGTGGTCCGCGTACGCCTTCCTCGCCTGGCGGCGGCAGAAGCGGATCGAGCGCTTCATCGGGCAACTCCCCGAGTTGTCACGGTTGTTGGCCAACGGTTCCCAGGCGGGGCTGGCGCTGCGCACCGCCATCGGCATGGCCGCCGACGAGTTGGACTCCCCGGCGGGCGAGGAGCTGACCCGGGTGGCCGACGCGCTGGCCGTCGGTCACCCGCTGGAGGACGCGCTGGGCGACCTCAAGGAGCGGCTGCCGTCACGGGAGTTGGCGGTACTCGTCACCACACTGGTGCTTTCCAGCCGCGCGGGCGGCACCCTGGTGGAGTCACTGCGCAATCTGACCACGACGTTGGAGGAGCGCAAGGAGACCCGGCGCGAGGTCCGCACCACGCTCAGCCAGGTCACCATCACCTCCTACGCCGTACCGGCGATCGGCCTGGGCACATTGCTGCTGATGAACCGGATGGCGCCCGGCTCGCTGGACGCCATGACCGGCACCTGGCTCGGGCAGTTGGCGGTGATCGTGGCCATCGCGCTGTACGGGGTCGGATTCCTGCTGATCCGGAGGATGGCGAAGATCGATGTCTAGCCCTGGGGTGGCCCTGCTGCTGGCCGCGCTGAGCGCACTCGCCGTCGTGGGCGCCGGGTACGGCATCGCGCTCTACCGCCGCTCGGCCCGGCTCCCGGACGACCTCGCGCTGGCCCTCGAGGTGGGCGCGAGCCGTACCACCGCGGTCGGCTCGGTGATCGACCGGCTCGGCATGCGCCACGCACCGACGGTGCTGCGGCTGATGGGACCGCTACGGGTGGCCCGGCTGCGCCGCAGGCTCGACCTCGCCGGTAATCCCGGCGGGCTGACCGTCGACCGTTACGCGGCCCGCCGCGCGGTCTACGGACTGCTGGGTTTCGGCGGCGGGTTGGTGCTGCTGCTCAAAGGGGAGTGGATCCTCACCCTGGTGCTGTTCGCGTTCGGCGTGTGGTGGACGGACATCGGCATCTGGCTGGCGATCCGGCAGCGCAAGGACGAGATCGAGCGCACCCTGCCGGACTTCCTCGACGTCCTCGCGGTGGTGGTCAGCGCCGGACTCGGCTTCCGCCAGGCGCTGGAGCGGGTGGCCGACAACTACCGGGGGCCGTGGGCCGACGAGATCCGGATCACCCTGCGCCAGATGGACATGGGCGTCAGCCGACGGCAGGCGTTCGACGAGCTGCGCAGGCGCAACGACTCGGAAGAGGTCGCCCAGTTCACCACCGCCCTGCAGCAGGGCGAGGAGCTGGGCGCGCCGATCGCCGACACGCTGATCCAGATCGCCAAGGACATGCGTCGCACCGACGCGCAGAACGCCCGCCGCCGGGCGGCCCGCGCGGTGCCGAAGTCAACGGTGGTGATCACCACGTTCATGGTCCCGGCGACGATGATCCTGCTGCTGGCGGTGCTGTTCCTGGGCAACAACGTGAGCTTCGGACAGGTGCTGGGCAAATGAGCGGATCGGGCGAAGCGGTGCGGGCCTTCGGCGGGTTACGGCTGGCTCCCCCGAGGACCCGGGTGTCGTCGGCTACCGGCAACCCGGCGCTCACCTTGCAGATCTCCGCCCTGCAGGCGCTGTGCCGCCAGGTCTTCGGCTTCCGGCTGGCCATGCTGGCCCTCGCCTCGCCGATCGCCCTGCTCCGGGTGGCGCCCGGGCCCACCGCCTGGATCGCCGGATCCGCGGTGGTCATCACGTTCATGGGGGCGTACGTACTGTTCCGCGACTGGGAGCGGTTCGGCCCGCTGCTGCTGCGGCATCCCGCGCTGCTGGCGGTGGACACCGTGTTCGCCGCGGTGCTGCTGACGGTCGGCACGACGCACAGCCCGCTGGCGTATGTGACGGTCAGCACGCCGCTGCTGGCGGGGCTGGTGTACGGGTGGCGCGGCTCGGCGCTGTTCACCACCATCCAGGTGCTGGTGGTGGCCGGGGCGTCCTCGGTCGACGTACGCGAGCACGCCACCGTCGCGGGGTCGCTGCTGCTGTCCGGGTTCTGCGTGATCTTCGGCGTGGTCGGGGTGAGTCTGCGGCGGCTGGTGCTCGGCTTCGGTGCGGCGACCAGGGCGCTGACTGAGACCCGCTACCGGCTCGCGGTCACCGAGGCCGCGGTCGCCGAACGGGCCCGGCTGGCCCGGGAGATGCACGACTCGGTGGCGAAGACGCTGCGCGGCGTCACCATGGCCGCCGAGGCGCTCGCCGCCCGCGCCGACCGGCTGGCCCCGGCCGCGGTGCGCGAACAGGCCGAGCTGATCGCCAGAGCCGCCCGCCGGGCCGCCGCCGAATCCCGGGAGCTGCTGGGCGAACTGCGCCGCACCCCGGAGCAGTTGGACGCACCGCTGGCCGACGACCTGGCGGCGCAACTCGACGCCTTCCGCGCCCGCACCCAACGCCCTGTCAGCTTGCGGAGGTTGGGCGGCGCGCCGATCCCGGCCGTACCGCGCCCGGTCGCCCGCCAACTGCTCGGGGTCGTCGCCGAGGCGCTGGAGAACATCCACCGGCACTCGGGTGCCAGCCGCGCCGAGGTGGCCGTCGGCGTCGTGGACCGGTCGCTGCTGCGGATCAGCGTGACCGACGACGGCCGCGGTCTGCCGCCCGGCACCACGCTGGAAACCCTGCGAGCCAACGGGCACTTCGGGGTGGTGGGCATGGTCGAGCGGGCCGCCGCGATCGGCGCGCGGCTGCGCATCGGCACCGGCCGGACCCAGGGCGGCACCGAGGTGCGGCTGGAACTGCCGGTTCCGGTACCGGACGAGCCCAGGGGGGCGCCATGAACGCGGTGCGGGTGCTGATCGCCGACGACAACCCCGTGGTGCGGGCGGGGTTGGCGGCGCTGCTCACGGCACAGGACGGCATCGAGGTGGTGGCCGAGGCGGCGGACGGCCGCCAGGCATGTGCCGCGGCGGCCGAACACCGGCCGGACGTGGTGCTGCTCGACGTACGCATGCCGGTGCTGGACGGTCTGGCGGCGCTGCCGTGTCTGGTGCCGATCGCGCCGGTGCTGATGCTGACATACAGCCGGGAGGACGAGGTGGTGCGGGCGGCGGTGCGCGGCGGGGCGGGCGGCTATCTGGTGCACGGTGAGTTCACCGCCGACCAACTGGTGGGCGCGGTACGGGACATCACCGAGGGGCGGGCGTGTCTGACCACGTCGGCGGCGAGCGCGCTCATGGCGCACACCCGGGCGCGCACCCCGGGGCGATCTTTGCAATCGCAACACGCCCCTTTGCAAGTGCAATCGGATGTGGCACAGTCGGTGAGCGCCGGAGTGGACCGGGCCCGGTACGGGCTCAGCCAACGGGAGGAAGAGGTCATGGAGTTGATCACCGGTGGCATGACCAACCACCAGATCGCCGCGGCCTGCTTCATCAGCGAGAAGACGGTGAAGAACCACATCAACCGGATCTTCGCCAAGCTGCACGCCGCCAACCGCAGCCAGGCCATCGCCGTATGGCTCGGGACCGTACGGGGACCGGTGCGTCATGGCTGACCGGTACGGCGTGAA
Organism: Streptantibioticus rubrisoli; assembly: GCF_024436055.1. Lineage (GTDB taxonomy): Bacteria > Actinomycetota > Actinomycetes > Streptomycetales > Streptomycetaceae > Streptantibioticus_A > Streptantibioticus_A rubrisoli. The sequence continues at coordinate 9,605 of NZ_JANFNH010000054.1, forward strand.
GTCCGTTGGCTGGGCCCGTGATTGGGCCCGTGGACCCTTGGCCGGGCCCGGTGACGCCGCGTACCGTGCGCGCGTCTCACCCGTCGCTGGAAGGGGTCAACGTGCCGAAGAACCTCGCGCTCAAGGCGGCCACCGCCACCCGGATCCGGGTCAGCGGCTGGAAGGACACCGCGGTCGCCGCGCTCAGGTCCCGCGCGGACCAGGGGCAGACTTCGGTGGAGTACCTGGGGATCATCGGCGTGGTGGTGCTGATCGTCGCCGCGATCCTGGGCACCAACATCGGCCAGACCATCTACAACGCGATCACCTCGGAGATCGCCAAGGTCACCAAGTAGGAATGCGGCCCGGCCCGGCCGACGCCCGACGCGACCGGGGGCAGGCGCTGCCCGTCTACCTCACGGTGATCGGCGCCCTGCTCCTGCTCGCCTTCGCGTACTTCGCCGTCGGCCAGGCCGCGGCCACCAGGAACGGCGCGCAGACCGCCGCCGACGCCGCGGCGCTCGCCGCCGCCCAGGACACCCGCGCCCAACTGCGCGACGCGCTGCTCGACGCCTTCCGCTCCGGGCGGCTGGACGGCCTCGGCGCCCTGCTCGGCGGGCAGTTGCCGGACCCGACGGACGACCCCTGCCAGCGCGCCGGTTCCTTCGCCGCCGCCAACAAGGCCCACACCACCGACTGCCACCCGGTGACCACCGACGACGGGCTGAACGGCTACGCCGCCTCCGTCGAGACCGACTACACCGTCGGCACCTCGGTGGTGCCCGGCACCGAGCGCCGCACGGCACACGCCAGCGCGACCGCAGCCATCGAGCCGCTGTGCCAGTGGCGGGGCGCCCAGCCGTCCGCGTCGCCCACTCCTTCGGCCAGCCCCACCCCGTCGCCCTCGCCCAGCGGCACACCCTCGCCGGGCACGCTGCTGTGTGACGGGCGGAACTGGGTCGTCGACCCGGCGAACCTCACGCTCTTCCCGTCCGCGGCGGAACTGTTCTCCGTCCGACTGACCCGCTGACACCACACACCGGACGACCGAAGGAACGGCATATGAGGACTGGGCAGACCAAGCGCACCGGCTCTCGTGCGACGGCGGTGGTGCTCGCCGCCGCGCTGGGCCTCGCCCTGGCCGGGTGCGGCAGCGGGGGCGCCAAGTCCCGGACCGCGTCGGCCAGTTCGTCAACGGCCCCGGCCAGCACGGCCAGCGGCGCCCCCGCCGCACCGGCCGACCCCAGCCAGGTGCTCGCCACCATCAAGGGGCCGGACGGCATCGTGCTGACCATCAACTCGGCCAAGCGGGAGGCCGGTGGCTTCGTCACCGTCACCGGCACCGTGAAGAACACCGGCAGCCAGCCCTTCAGCCAGGCCGGTTCCTGGCGCGGCGACGAGGAGGAACTCCAGAAGAACGGCGGCTCGTTGGCCGGGGCCACCCTGGTCGACACCCTCGGCAAGAAGCGCTACTACGTACTGCGCGACACCGAGGGCCGCTGTCTGTGCTCCACCGGCCTGGACATCATCCAGCCCGGCGCGACCATGCCGGTCTTCGCGCAGTTCCCGGCGCCGCCCGCGACCACCACACAGGTGGACTTCGACCTGCCGACCCTCCCCACCGCGTCGATCGTGATCTCGCAGTGAGGACGGCCAGGATGAAGCACCTCGTCACCGCCACCGCCGCGGCCCTGCTGCTCACCGCCGTCAGCGGCGCCGCCCGCGCCGACTCCCCGTCCCCCGAACCGCTGCCGTCCACCTCGTCCGCGCCGCCCGTTCGGGTGGACCCGCACGCACCGGGGCTGAAGCTGATGCCGGGCGCCACCCTCGCGGCGCCCAAGGTGCTGGACATCAAGACCGTGGTGGAGGACTCCAACGGCGACGAGCGGCGCTCCGACACGCCCGCCGACGTGACGTTCTCCCTCCAGTCCGAGGTGCTGTTCGACAAGGACAGCTCCGTGCTCAGCCCGGACGCCCGCTCCCGCGTCCAGGCCATCGCGGACGAGATCAACCGGCAGAACGCCAGGACGGTGCAGGTCTTCGGCTTCACCGACAACCTCGGCTCGCACGAGCACGGCGTCGAACTGTCCAAGCAACGCGCCGAAGCCGTCTACACGTTGCTCGCCCAGGACCTCACGGCCGACGGCGGCATCCAGTTCGACGTACGCGGCTACGCCGAGGACTTCCCCATCGCCGACAACTCCACCGAGGACGGCCGCCGCAAGAACCGCCGGGTGGAGATCACCTTCCCCAAGGCACAGGGCTGACCGTCAGCCCTCGACCTCCAGCACCACGCCGGGCCGCACGCCCCATCCCGCCATCGCCCCGGCCGCCGCCTCCAGCACGTGCCAGGAGCGCGGCCGCGGCAGCCCGAGCCGCCCCGGCGCCATGGTGCGCACCGCCAGCACCCGCAGCCGCCGGTCGAGATAGGCGACGTCGATCGGAAAGCGCATCCGGAAGGTGTGCACCCCGCTCGCCGGGGTCAGCAGCAGCGCCCCCTCGATGCCGTCCCGGCCCAGCAGACCGCGGGTGCGGGCACGGTACGAAGCCGCGATCTCCAGCCGGACCGGCCCGCCGTCCGCGCCGCACACCCGCAGGGTGCCGGTCCCGTCGCGCCACCGTCGTCCCATCACGATCCTCCCCGCGTCAATCCGCGTCCGGTCCGTCATCCCCCCGCTTCGACCCCCTTCTGACCCCGTCAGAACCAGCCATCCCCCTAATCCGGTGTCGGAGGGCCGCCAAGTGGGCCGGAGCGCGCTACAGTGAAAGTCCCCCCCTCGGGCCGATCCGCAACCCACCCCGCGGATCGGCCCGTTTTCTGTGCCCACACTGTGGCGCCCGTCACAGGCCGGATCGCCCACGCGTCGTCAGCGCTTCATCCACTCGTTGCGATTCGGACACGGCGGTACGCGACAGTGGATCACCGCGGTCGCCGCCGCCGTCATCCGGTGCGCGCCGGGCGCTAGCAGCGGAAACGTTGGCGCACCGGGCGCGGTGGGAATGCCCACCGGGACGGTGTTCCGGCAGCCGCGGCGCCCGTCCGCACCCGAGGATCGCGGGTCCCCGCGGGTAACGTAAGGACGGTAACGGTGGAGATCTGCGCGAATCGTCGTACCGCGCCCCGGAAGCCTGTGTGAGGGTGAGTGTGAACAGCTCGGTCGGCACAACCAAGCGGTGGGGCAGAGCCCTCGGTGCCGTGGGTGCCGTGCTGCTGCTCGGGTCGGCAGCGGTTGGCTGCGGTGTCGGCCGTGGCGCGCCGGACGGCTGGACGTACGTCAACGCGCAGGGCATCGCCTTCGCCGTCCCCAAGGACTGGAAGGCGCTCCCCGCCAACGCTCTGCCCAACGGCGTGCTGGCCTCCGCGGTGTGGAAGCAGGACGGTGAACCGGTCGGCGAGGTCCAGGTGCTGTCCGGCGCCAAGCAGGAGCGGCCCAAGGGCGTCAAGGTCAAGAACAGCGCCGACTTCAAGCTCGGCGGCAAGCCCGCCGCCCAGGTCAGCTACATCTACCGTCCGAGCCTGGACAGCCCCAGGCTGCGCGTCCTGGACATCACCGCGCGCAACGCCCAGGGCAAGCCGGTGCAGGTCCGGATCAGCGGAACCACCTCCGACCTCACCCTCGACACGATGAACCGGATCGCCAACAGCATCCAGATCGGCACCATCGGCAAGGGCAACCTCCTCAAGGCCTGATGCACGCGTTACTCGTCGCTGCCGCCGCCCTGTGGGGTCTGGCGTCCGGTGCCGCCGTGCCGCGCGCCGCGCACCGGCTCGCGGTGGAGCCGGGCCAGCAGTGGCGGCCCGGTGAGCGGCCGGGGTGGCGCGGCTGGATCGGGCCGCCCGCGACGGTACGCGACGGCCGCCCCGCCGTACTGGCCGCCGCGATATGCGCCGCGCTCGCCCAACGGGTGGGCGCCCGGCCGGAGTTGGCGGTCTGGCTGCTGCTGGTACCGCTGTGCGTACTGCTGGCCCGGGTGGACGTAGCGGTACGGCGGCTGCCGGACGTGCTGACGGTTCCGGCCGCCGCCGGGACGGCCCTGCTTCTGGGCGCGGCGGCGCTGTTTCCCGGGCACACCGGGTCCTGGCCGCGGGCGCTGCTCGGCGCTCTCGTACTGGGCGCGGGCTACTTCGTCCTGGTGCTGGCCAACCCCGGTGGAATGGGCCTGGGGGATGTGAAGCTGGCGCCCACGATAGGGCTGGCGCTCGGCTGGTACGGGTGGCCGGTGCTGTTCGTCGGCACGTTCCTGGGCTTCGCGCTCGGCGGGGTGACGGGCCTCGTTCTCCTCACCGCCCGGCGCGCCGACCGCCGAACGGCGATCGCGTTCGGCCCCTTCATGCTGCTCGGCGCGCTGTTGGGAGTGCTGCTCGGCGCGGGCTGAGCGCCCGCGCCGCGGGGAGGTGTGGGGGCTTGCCCGCGCGACGGCGAGCAACCCCACGGCGGGGTCCGGTGGTGCCGAACCGACCGCGACCCGGACCCCGGACCGCAGACCCCGGACCCCGGACCGCAGACCCCGGCCCCCGACCCCGGCCGGAGGCTCAACCCTCGCTGCTGCGCGCCCAGATGTTGACCTCTCCCGTGACCTTGGCTAGCGAGTCGATCTCGGCCAACTCCTCGTCGGTGAGCGCGGCCGCGCCGACCGCCGCGACGTTGGCCTCCAACTGCGCCACACTGGACGCCCCGACCAGCGCGGAGGTCATCCGCTGGTCGCGCAGCACCCAGGTGAGCGCGAGTTGGGCCAGCGACTGGCCGCGCCGCCGGGCGATCTCGTTCAGCCCGCGCAGCCGCTCCACCACCTCGTCGGTGAGCAGCTTCGGATCCAGCGACTTGCCCTGGCTGGCCCGCGAGCCCTCCGGAACGCCCCGCAGATAGCGGTCGGTGAGCAGGCCCTGCGCCAGCGGGGCGAAGGCGATGCAGCCCATGCCCTCCGCCTCCAGGGCGTCCAGCAGCCCGTCGTCCTCTATCCACCGGTTGATCATCGAGTACGACGGCTGGTGGATCAGCGCGGGCACCCCCATCTCGCGCAGCAGCAGCGCCGCGTCCACGGTGCGCGCCGCGCTGTAGGAGGAGACGCCGACGTACAGCGCCTTGCCCTGGTGGACCGCGGACGCCAGGGCGCCCATGGTCTCCTCCAGCGGGGTGTCCGGGTCGAACCGGTGCGAGTAGAAGATGTCGACGTACTCCAGACCCATCCGCCGCAGCGACTGGTCGAGGCTGGCCAACAGGTACTTGCGCGAACCCCATTCGCCGTACGGCCCCGGCCACATGTCGTACCCGGCCTTGGTGGAAATGACCATCTCGTCACGGTATGGGCGGAAATCCTGGTCCAGCAGCTTGCCGAAGTTGGACTCGGCGGCGCCGTACGGCGGGCCGTAGTTGTTGGCCAGGTCGAAGTGGGTGACGCCCAGGTCGAAGGCGCGGCGCAGGATCGCGCGCTGCGAGTCCAGGGTGCGGTCGTCGCCGAAGTTGTGCCACAGGCCCAGGGAGACGGCGGGCAGCTTCAGCCCGCTGTGGCCCGTGCGGCGGTACTCCATCGACGCGTAGCGCTCGTCGGCGGCGCGGTAGGGGGAGCGTACGTTCATGCGCCTCTCCCTATCACGGCGGCGTGACCGGACGGCGTACCTCGCGCGCACCGCGGTACGGCGGGCGCCGGGCCCGCTGGTGGCTGCCGGTCGCCGTGCGCACCCGAGTCGTAGTCGCCCGGCTCCCCGCAGTATGGTGGCCGGACGGGGCGTCGTTAGGGGTTCGAGGGTTCGAGGGGCTGTAAATGAGACTGCGCGACCTGCGGCTGCGGGACCTGGTCTACGGCCTCTACGCACACCGGGTGGAGTCCCACCTGGACCAGCGGCAGGTGCCGAAGCACATCGGCGTCATCCTGGACGGCAATCGGCGTTGGGCACGCGCCGCCGGCAGCACCACGGAGCAGGGCCACCAGGCGGGCGCCGACAAGATCGCCGAACTGCTCGGCTGGTGCGAGGAGACCGGTGTCGAGGTGGTCACCCTGTGGCTGCTGTCCACCGACAACCTCAACCGCCCGGCCGTGGAACTCAACCCGCTGCTCGGCATCATCGAGGGCGCGGTGACCGACCTGGCCTCCACCGGCCGATGGCGGGTGCACCACGTCGGACAGCTCGACCTGCTGCCCGCCCGGATGCAGGGCGTGCTGAAGGAGGCCGAGCAGGCCACCGACGGGGTGAACGGGCTGCTGGTCAACGTCGCCGTCGGCTACGGCGGACGGCAGGAGATCGCCGACGCGGTCCGGTCGCTGCTGCTCGAACACGCCGGGCGCGGCACCTCCATCGAGGACCTCGCGGAGATCCTCGACGTGGAGCACATCGCCGAGCACCTCTACACCCGCGGCCAGCCCGACCCCGACCTGATCCTGCGTACCTCCGGCGAACAGCGGTTGTCCGGATTCATGCTCTGGCAGAGCGCCCATTCGGAGTACTACTTCTGTGAGGTCTTCTGGCCCGCGTTCCGCAAGGTGGACTTCCTGCGCGCGTTGCGTGACTACGCGGCGCGCCACCGGCGGTACGGCAACTGACCGTTGCCCAGGGGGTGTATGCGGCGACAAGCGCCACATTCCCCCAAAAGACACGGCGCCGCATTCCGTAAACCCCCCGGCCGCAGGCGTATAGGGGGCCAGCTTCGAGGGAATACCCCCAACAGGCCGACGCCCGAGCCACGGGCGTCGGGACAAGCGGGTGGCAGGGTGCCGCCCGCCCGGGAGGCCCCTTGCGCACGGACGTGCTGTCAGCCGACGGCGATGGCCGCGTCATGACGGAGGGTCGCGGTCCGGCCCCCGTGGCCGTTCCCGGCCCAGTACCGCGCGACGCACGTGATGTCTGCGGCGCCGTCGCACCCAACCCTTCCCGAGGGGGTTCGTCCACCCGTGGTGACCAGCAAGAACCGCCGGGAGCACGACCGGCGCACCTATGTCCTCGACACCAGCGTGCTACTGGCTGACCCCAACGCCATCACACGGTTCGACGAGCACGAAGTGGTGCTCCCGGTCGTCGTGGTGACCGAGTTGGAGGCCAAGCGCCACCACCCCGAGCTCGGCTACTTCGCCCGCCAGGCGCTGCGGCTGCTCGATGAGTACCGGATCCGGCACGGGCGACTGGACGCCCCCATTCCGATCGGCGACCTCGGCGGGACTCTCAGGGTCGAGCTCAACCACTCGGACCCCGCCATACTGCCGCCCGGCATGCTCCCCCAGACAGCGGGCGGCCGGCTCGGTGACAACGACTCGCGCATCCTGGCGGTCGCCCGCAACCTGCAGGCCGAGGGGTACGACGTCACCGTCGTCTCCAAGGACCTTCCGCTGCGGGTGAAGGCGTCGTCGGTGGGTCTGTTGGCGGAGGAGTACCGGGCGGAACTGGCCATCACCTCCGGCTGGACCGGGATGGCGGAGCTCCAGGTGGCCGCGGACGACATCGACGCGCTGTTCGCCGACGAGCCGGTCGCGCTCCCGCTGGCGGCCGAACTGCCGGTGCACACCGGTCTGGTGCTCCAGTCGGAGCGCGGCAAGGCGCTCGGCCGGGTCACCGCGGACGGGCGGGTACGGCTGGTGCGCGGCGACCGGGAGGCGTTCGGGCTGCACGGCCGCAGCGCCGAGCAGCGCATCGCCCTCGATCTGCTGCTCGACCCGGAGGTGGGCATCGTCTCGCTGGGCGGCCGGGCGGGCACCGGCAAGTCGGCGCTGGCGCTGTGCGCGGGGCTTGAGGCGGTACTGGAGCGGCGGCAGCACCGCAAGGTGATGGTGTTCCGCCCGCTGTACGCGGTCGGCGGCCAGGAGCTGGGCTATCTGCCGGGCAGCGAGTCGGAGAAGATGAGCCCCTGGGCGCAGGCGGTCTTCGACACGCTGGGCGCGGTCACCTCGGCGGACGTGATCGACGAGGTGGTGGAGCGCGGCATGTTGGAGGTGCTGCCGCTCACCCATATCCGAGGCCGTTCGCTGCATGACGCGTTCGTCATCGTGGACGAGGCCCAATCACTCGAACGCAACGTTCTGTTGACCGTTCTGTCCCGTATTGGCGCAGGATCACGGGTTGTTCTCACCCATGATGTGGCACAACGGGACAATCTACGAGTCGGGCGGTACGACGGAGTGGTCGCGGTTGTCGAGAAGTTGAAGGGGCATCCGCTCTTCGCCCATGTGACCCTGAATCGTTCCGAACGCTCCCCGATTGCCGCACTGGTCACCGAGATGCTGGAGGATGTCCACATCTGACGGGGAGTTCGGGGGAGTTGCTCCCGAAGTCGCCGGGACAGAGCACTACTTCTGAGGCTGCTGCGCCCAAACGTGGGCGCAGCAGCCTAGTCGTGTCAGGGTGCGACGCGCCGAGATTTCCGCAAACCCGCAGGTCCAAACCTGGTGTGACGTTTGCCACGCAACTGGGAATTGCCTTGATGCGTCGCCGTCGGGCAGGGTGTGAGGCTGTCAGGCCCCGCTTACGGCACACCTACACCCCCAGTGGTGTGGAACCCCAGAACTGAACAGCGTTGCGCCGTAAGCCGCCCAGCACCACGCGGACCCCAAGTACCGGGGATCGCACCGGGCCAGTGCCTCCCGTGACCAGTCGGACCGAAAGGTCCGAACCAAGGGGAGGCCAGCGTCAGGGGCACGATTGCGTCCGCGCGGTCACCACGCGGGCGATGCTGGAAGGAAACCGAGTGAGCCGGATCTCCGTCCGGGGAATCGCCGTAGCGTCAGCCACCGCGGTCACCACCGTGGGTGCGGTCGTCGGCGTGGCCTCCGGCAGCGAGCCGACTGCCGCCGCCATGCAGCCCGTCGCCGACACCACGGCGCTGGACAACATCGACGCCGGTCAGCAGGCCACCGTCCAGGCCGCCTCGCTCACCGAGCAGGCCCAGACGCAGCAGGCCGCCGCCGACGCCGCCGCCAAGCAGCAGGCCGCCGAGGCCGCCCGCAAGCAGGCCGCCGCCGACGCCGCCAAGAAGAAGCAGGCGGCCGACGCCGCCGCGGCCAAGGCCAAGGAGCAGCACGACGCGCAGCAGGCCGCCAGCCGCGACGACTCGCGCAGCTCGCTGTCGACGCTGAGCAGCGGTGACTACTCCATCGCGGGCATCCAGGCGATGGCACAGCAGATCATCGGCGACGCCTCGCAGTTCCAGTGCTTCTCGCACATCGTGAACAACGAGAGCGGCTGGAACTACCAGGCCACCAACGCCTCCTCGGGCGCCTACGGCCTCGTGCAGGCGCTGCCCGGCTCCAAGATGGCCTCGGCCGGTGCCGACTGGCGCACCAACCCGGCCACCCAGATCAAGTGGGGCCTGAGCTACATGGACAGCCGCTACGGCAGCCCGTGTGGTGCGTGGGACTTCTGGCAGGCCAACAGCTGGTACTAGGCCGCCTGTCGCGGAACCGCTCGGGGGTCTGGGGGCTTTGCCCCCGGGCCCCTTCCGCTATGCGGCCCCGCCCCCCGAGCCGAGGCAACCCGCCATCCGGGTAACGTCGTCCTTCTCACGGGTTCGGGTACTGGGGATGGGGAAGGCAATGTCGCAGATGCGCCGATGGGGAGCGGGCTTCGCCACGAATCTGGCCACATTCGCCGACCGTCTCCAAGAGCGCCGCGCGGCTGTGGAACGCGAGGAGGACCTCCCCGCGGTGCCCGGTGAAGACGGCGCACCGCCGCCGGGCACCGAGCGAGCGGAGCCGCGCGCCGAATACGTACCACCGCCCCCCTCCTACGCGCCCGCCGTCTCCGCGCCGCGCGACCCGGTGCACGCCGTGCCGTGGGGCGTCCGGGTGGCCGCCGAGGTCGGCTGGCGCTTCCTGGTCCTGGCGGGCGCGCTCTACGTACTGATGCGCGTCATCAGCGCGGTGGAACTCGTGGTGCTCGCCTTCGTCGGCTCACTGCTGACCACCGCGCTGCTCCAGCCGACCGTCGCCATGCTCAAGCGCGCCGGACTGCCGCGCGGTCTGGCCACCGCGGTCACCTTCATCGGCGGGTTCGTGATCATCGGCCTGGTGGGCTGGTTCGTGGCCTGGCAGGTCATGGAGAACACCGACATGCTGTCCCAGCAACTCCAGGACGGCATCGGCCAGTTGAAGAAGTGGCTGCTCAACTCCCCGTTCCACGTCACCGAGACGCAGATCAACCAGATCGCCAAGAACCTCCAGCACGCCATCGGCACCAACGCGGAACAGATCACCTCCGCGGGCCTGCAGGGGGTCACCGTGGTGATCGAGGTGTTCACCGGCATCTTCCTGGCGATGTTCTCCACCTTGTTCCTGCTCTACGACGGGCGGAACGTGTGGCAGTGGGTGCTCAAGCTCTTTCCGCGGGACGCCCGGGAGGGCCTCGCGGGCGCCGGTCCGCGCGCCTGGCGGACGCTGACGCTGTATGTGCGCGGCACGGTGATAGTGGCCTTCATCGACGCGGTCTGCATCGGAGTCGGCCTCTACTTCCTCGGCGTGCCGATGGCGGTGCCGCTGGCCGTGGTGATCTTCCTGGGGGCGTTCATCCCGCTGGTGGGCGCGGTGGCATCGGGCGCGCTGGCGATGATCGTGGCGCTGGTGACCCAGGGGCCGTTCACCATGCTGATGGTGCTGGTGGTGGTGCTCGCCGTACAGCAGATAGAGGGGCACATCCTCCAGCCGTTCATCCTCGGCCGGGCGGTACGAGTGCATCCACTGGGCGTGGTGCTGTCGGTGGCCGCGGGTTCGCTCATCGCCGGAATCGGCGGCGCGGTGGTGGCGGTACCGCTGGTGGCGGTGACCAACACGGTGGTCGGCTACCTGCGCGCGCACGCCCAGGAGGCGGCTCTGCTGGCGGCCCCGGGTCCGCACGGGTCCACGGCGGTGGAGGTGGCGCCGGTCCGCAAGGATGTCCCGGAGGACTCCTAGCCGGGCCAACTCCTCTTCGGGCCAACTCCTCTTCGGGTCAACTCGCCTTCGGGCCAACTCGCCTTCGGGCCAACTCGCCTTCGGACAAAGCAGAACGGGGTCCGGGACCGAAAAGGTCCCGGACCCCGCTCAGGGGAGCTCGGTCAGGCGAGTGTCGCCTCGGCGTCAAGAGTGGTGCCGACCGCCTGAACGACGGCGGCGATCTTGAACGCCTCCTGGACCGTCTCGCGGTCCACACCCGCCTTCCGCAACACCTGCTCGTGCGAGTCCAGGCACATGCCGCAGCCGTTGATCGCGGAAACCGCGAGCGACCACAGCTCGAAGTCGGTCTTCTCCACACCCGGGTTGCCGATGACGTTCATCCGCAGCCCCGCGCGCAGGTTGCCGTACTCCGGGTCCGACAGCAGGTGCCGGGTCCGGTAGTAGACGTTGTTCATCGCCATGATCGCCGCCGCGGCCTTGGCCGCGGTGTACGCCTCGGGGCTGAGGTTGGCCTTGGCCTCCGGCTCCAACTCACGCAGCACGATCGGGCTGCGCGAGGCGATCGCGCAGGCGAGCACGGTGCCCCACAGCTGCTGCTGGGTCAGCGCGTCGTTGTTGCCGATCACCGAACCGAGGTTCAGCTTCAGGTCCTTGGCGTACTCCGGGAGCTGGGCCTTCAGCTCATCGAGTGCCATGGTCACTCACCGGCCAGCAGCTTGACCGGGTCCAGGGTCTCGTCGCCCTTGCTCCAGTTGCACGGGCACAGCTCGTCGGTCTGCAGCGCGTCGAGGACCCGCAGGACCTCCTTGGGGTTACGGCCGACGGAACCGGCGGTCACCATGGTGAACTGGATCTCGTTGTTCGGGTCCACGATGAACACCGCGCGCTGCGCGAAGCCGTCCTCGCCCTCGACACCGCACGCCCGCATCAGCTCGTGCTTGGAGTCGGCCAGCATCGGGAACGGCAGGTCGCGCAGGTCCTTGTGGTCCTTGCGCCAGGCGTGGTGGACGAACTCGGAGTCACCGGAGACCCCGAGGATCTGCGCGTCACGGTCCGCGAACTCGTCGTTCAGCTTGCCGAACGCGGCGATCTCGGTCGGGCACACGAAGGTGAAGTCCTTGGGCCAGAAGAAGACCACCGACCAACCCTTGTAGTCGTCGGAGCTGTACTCCTTGATCTCCAGCTTGTCATCGGACGGGCCTTCGACGCCCAGGAGCTTCCAGGCGGGGAACTTGTCACCAACGGTGAGCATCTGAGATGCCTCCACGATCATGAGGGGTTGGACTCAGCCAGGGTGCCACAGGGCCATTGATCCAGAAAAATTGCTACTCGCTGGATGATTGATTGGGATCTACGATCAAATGGCTGTCGCATTGATAAGCAGGCGGTGGGTGCGTTGACCCGGGCCTATTCCGCGCCTATGCGTGAGGAAGCTCACGCTCTGCTACCCCCTGGGCGCTGGTCCCGGTGCACAGATCACCCGTCCCCTCGTCTGCTTGCCTACCTGCTGGGTACGGTCGTTGTCGAGTTGCGCGCCGCTGACTGCCTCGGCGGCGCGCGGCATGAGTGTGCGACTAAGGGGAGTGGTACGGGCATGCCGTCTGGCGCTGGGACGAACGAGGGAGCGGGGTTCACATCGGCGGTTGCCGCACGTGTGATGACGGAGGCATGCCGACGAACGGCGCTCAATAGCGATGCGGCCAGACTGCTCCGCTTCGGGGAAAACGCGATCTTCAGGCTGGCGTCCCATCCCGTGGTCGTGCGGATCGCGCGCTCCACTGACTATCTGCCCTCGGTCCGCAACGAGGTGCACGTCTCGCGGTGGCTCGCGCGCGAGGGGCTTCCGGCGGCGCGGGTCGTGGACGACATCGAACAGCCGCTCATCATCGACGGACGCCCGGTGACCTTCTGGCACCTGATCGAGGAAGGTGACCGGAAGGCTACTTACGGGGAACTGGGCGCCATCCTGCGTGATCTCCACTCGTTGGAACTTCCAGCGGGATTGAAGCTTCCTTCGTACAGCCCGTTCGGGCGGACCGCTCTCCGTATCGACGCTGTGACTGGCATAAGCGAGGATGACCGTCAGTTCCTTCGGAAGCGTGGCCATGAACTGCGGGACCGGCTGGCGGAGTTGCGCTTCGAGTCGATGAAGGGTCCCGTTCACGGTGACGCACACGTGCAGAACCTCATGGTGGACGCCTGCGGTCAAGTGATCCTGATCGACTTCGAGGGCTTCTGCTACGACTACCCGGAATGGGACCTCATGGTCACCGCCACGGAGCATGACAGCCTGGGCTGGCAGACTCCTGAACAGTACGCGGAGTTCGTGGCGGCGTATGGCCGTGATCTGCGGGAGTGGGCGGGGTTCCCCACGCTGCGGGGGATCCAGGAATTCCAGATGACCACCTGGCTGATGCAGAACGTTGCCGAGAGTCCCGAGGCGGCGGAGGAGTACGCGCGCCGCATCGCCTCACTGCGCGATGACGACGCACCGCGGCACTGGCACCCAGGATGATGCCTACTCGTCGTCCAGCCGGGCCATAGCTTTGCGTACCTGCTCGTTGAACTGCTCGACGGCGGGATTACCCGTGTGGCCGGAGATCTCCCGCTGGAAGTCCGCCACGTAGCGCTGAAAGCGCGCGGACTGGAGTGCGTCTCCGCCGTCGACGGCCTGGCTAGCGGTGCGTGCCGCTGCCTCCAACTCGCCGTTGAGCAGCTGGCTCTGCGCGAGGACCATGCGGCAGAACCCCAAGGTGCGGGCGTATTTGGGGTCGGTGAGGGTAACAGCGCGTTCTGCGAAGTGAACGGCTTCCCGGCCCAGCTTGAGGTCCCGGAAGCAGTGGCAGAACTCGCCGACTAGTTCGGCTTCGTCCATGTACGACAGCCAGTCGGGATCGTCGCCGCCCTCGGCGCGCTCGAAGAACTTCTCTGCTTCGTTCATCGCGTGGGCCGCGCCCTTGTGATCGCGGGCGGTGGACAGCGCGCGGGCCTCGTGGCAGGAGAACAGGGCCATGGCGCGCGGGGTGGCGTGGCCGTTCCCTCCTTCGACAGACGCGCGGGCCAGTCGTACGGCGCGGGATGCTTGTCTCAAGTAGTTGGCCTGATGGCTCATGTTGGTCAGAATGCGCGCCCCCATCATCCGGTCGCCGGTGACTTGGGTAAGGCGCAGCGTTGACAGCATGTACCGGTTCGCCAATGCGTGATCTCCGGTGTCGTACGCGGTCCACGCGAGGAGTTGAGCGATTTCAGTCGCGGCGTTATACAGGGCGGCCCCGACCTTGGCGCTGAAGCTGGCGTTCAGCAGAGGTAGAACCTCCTCGCGGAAGTACACCCGCAAGGCCTTGTGGCCATGGCCGCCACCGAACTGGAAGTCCAGGCGCATGAACGCCTCTCCGGCTGCCCTGATGGCGGACACGTCACGCATCCCAACGCGGCGCGCGCCGGGCTTGTCCAGGACCAGCCCATCCGGACGGGCCAGGAACCACGAAAGTACGGCGGAGTCCATCTCCCCTTGGGGGATGAGTGGTTCCGCTGAAATGCCATCCTCGGGCCTGTGCTGGGTGAGTCCGTCCAGGATGCCTAACGCCTCGGTGAGGGACGTGGCGTAGGTCGTGCCGGTGCTGGGCGCGGCAGCCGTGATCCCCGGGAACCCGAGCGCTGCCGCCGTGACCTTGCGCCGAAGCTTCTCAGACAGCGCTTCCGCCAGGAATGACGCTGTCTCCGGCTGGATGCCGCTGCCGTCTAACCAGCGCTGCACGGACACATGCGTGGTGCCGACGTGCACCCCGTGCCGCTGCGCGACTTCGCGCACGCGCTTCGCCAGCCCCTTGTTCGTGGCTCCTGCTTCGGCCATGAGGGCGGCCAACTTGCGGTTGGGTTCCCTGCTCATGCTCCCCTGCCATCTCCAGGATGACGCCAAGTAACCATGGTGACACAGACGTTGTGGCTCAGGGGGGTTCACGCATGAACCCCCCGCAGACCCACCCCATGAACCCCGGTGTGCACGTGGACCCCCTCATGAACACTGCCGCTCGTCGCGCGTCCGCCGTTGACTGTTCGCACACGACGGCGGAACGCCAATCCGCCAGTGAGCAGAGGAGACTGCGATGGGATCGCGAACGCGGGAACTGCCCACGCGTACGGCGCTGCTCGTGACCGGGGAACACGGCGGCGTGGCGACGGCCGAACGCTTCCGTGGGATCACGCTCATGGCTGACGATCCTGAGACCGGGCGCGTCGCGCGGCGCATGGCCGTGGAAACCCTACGTGACTGGCAGCTGTCGCACTTGATGGACGATGTCGCGCTGTGCGTCTCTGAACTCGTGGGCAACGCCGTGCACCACGCGACTCCGGACGGCTGGCGGCCGGGGGACGATGGCGAACGCCGCGTTGGCGTCGGCTTCCGTCTCTGGCCACAGTGGCTTTTCGTGGAGGTCACCGACGAGGACTCCACACCCCCGATGCTCCCCGTGGGAGATCCCCTCGAACTCTCCTTGTCGGGAGCTTCACCGGACGTCCTGCTCCCCAACAGCGGGCGCGGGCTGGTCATCGTCCAGAACCTCGCTGATGCCACGTGGTGGGCGCCGCGTGAACTGGGCGGCAAGAGCGTCTTCTGTCGCTTCAACCTGAGCGGCGACGCCGGTACTTGAGTGCCGCCGCAGACTCCGAAGCAGTCATAGGCAGCCCGGCCCACCGTGGGTTGCGGTCGGGATGACGGCTTCGGTGACCGCTCCGACTCCGGGGCGGTAGGCGACCCCTGACGAGCGGGGTTCCCCTCCTGCTAGCAGGGGTCGCCCTTATCTGGCTTGACGGCTGATCGAACTTGACGAACACAAGGATGGTCACAGATGGCGAAGAAGGAAGCGCAGCGGGTGCGGCGCGGGGACCGTGTGAGCGTTCGCGGTGAATCGCGCGAGGTGAAGGCGGTCCGCACGGACCGAGCCTCCTCCGATGGCTCCGTGATCTTGGTCTTCAAGGCCGGAGGCCCGATGCGGGTCCGCGCCGACGAGCGGTTGGACGTTGATCGCGACGGTAGGGGCACACGGTGAGCGTCTCAGGTCAGGGCGCGGTCAAGTCGCGGGTGCGCTTCGCTCAGTGGGTACTGTCCACGGAGACGGCCAGCGGTCCGCCGATCCATGGCGCCGAGTGCGCCGAATGCGGCGAGGTGTCCGACGGGGCGGATGACTGGGACGGGCCGCAGATGTGGTGCCTTCAGCACGCGGGGCGGACTGGTCACACGTTGTTCCGTGGCACGGTCACCGGGTACTTCCGGGCGTCGATGCAGGAGGTGCTGTGATGGCCAGCTCTGCGCTGCACAGTGGTTGCCTGCTGACCGGTTGCGAACTGTGCGGGGGTCTCGTTGCCGCGTCGGCGCTGCGGGCTGAGCGCCACTACCGCATGGTGGACGAGGACGAAGTGGATGTTCCGGAGGCCGCGACGCGGCTCGTGTGCGCGGATGTCCTCGCGTGCTACGCGCGGGCGCTGCGGCCGGACGAATGGGAGCGGCTGTGCGCGTGGGTGCCGATCGTCTGTGAGCCGGAGGACGGGGCACCGTTGTGGATGTGCCATCTGTGCCATGTCCCTGCGACGGGGGATGAGCTCTCGATCAGTCGTGTGCGCGATGAGGACGGCTCGTGGACCGTGATCAGCTGCGCGGATGAGTCGGCCTGCGACAGGCGGCAACGCGTCGGCGCGGGGCCTCCCGATCCCTTCTGGTGACCTTCTGCGGCGTCAGCCATAACCGAAGAGCGTGACCGGACCACCCCTATCGGCCTGGCAGCTTCCGGGGTGGTCCGGCGGAGATCCGCGAGCGGACCCCGGTGCTGATGGTACCGGGGCGTTCGTCGTGCCCGTTGGCCAACGCACCTGTTCGGCAGTGGAGTTGATCTGAATCACGCGGAAGGGATCTGGGCGCATGTGTCGCGCGGATGGGCCAGGCTTCGAGGGTGACGGGTTCGAGGTTGACGAGGTGCTCTGGGCACCTGGCGTTGACTACGTCGCGGGTTGGCGCTCGGCGACGGAAGCGGCGGCGGCTTTGCGGAAGGCGCTGGGGTCGTTGGGCCTGGCGGTGGACGGCGTTAAGGCCCAGGCGCACGCGGCTGCGGACGGCTCGGGCGTGGTGCGGTTGCGGCTGCCGGTCGCGGTCGCCTTGCAGTTGACGGAAGCGATCCGTGCCATGGCTGGGGAGGGGGAGGGGCGTGCGGCGTCGTGAGTGGGCTGCAGTGCGACCTGGCGCGAGTCGAAGCCGACAGCCTCAGCCACTTCGGGCTGAGCCTTCTGTTTCGGATCATTGTCACGGGTGTGCGATAGGTTGCCCGCCATGGCTGGACTCGGACCCGTCGCTTGGCCCCCTGCCCCGATCAGGACTGAGCGGCTCGTGCTCCGCGAGTCCGAAGCCCGCGACCGTGCGGCGTTCATCGAGTTGTTCGCATCGCAGGAGGTGCGCACGTACCTCGGTGGCCCTCGACCGCGTGATGAGCTCGAACGCGCGGTACCCGAGGTGCCCGGGCGGCGCACTGGCGTTTTCGTGGTCGATCTCGACGGAGCGATGATCGGCGCGATCACGCTCGATCGGCGCGGCGCGGAGCGTCCGGGGCACGTCCGTCCGGATGCCGGGGAGGCCGAGCTCGGCTACATGTTCCTGTCGGAGGTGTGGGGATGCGGGTACGCCGCCGAGGCGTGCGCGGCGGCACTCGACTGGTTCGCCGACGTGCTTCCCGGCGAGCCGGTGGTGCTCTGCACCCAGGCTGCCAACGACCGTTCCATGCGCCTCGCGGCGAAGCTGGGGTTCGCCGAGGTGGAGCGGTTCGAGGAATACGGCGCCGAGCAGTGGTTCGGCGTGTGGTCCTCGATCACACCAACCGGTTGAACCTAGCCCGGACGGGCGTGCTCGCGGCTGATGGCGGAATGATGCTCTGTGCTGACCCGTGACACCTCAACCATCGAAAGTGAGCCACGACGGTGGGTGCGACGACTGATCAGGCGCGCGTATGCGCGAGCAACCGACCATCGGGATCAGCCACTCTACCGGTCTCTACGGGAAGTGACCGCGACCGTTGGCGCCAACGCTGCTTGCCCTCGTGGCGAGTTGGCGGCTCAGAGAACGCCCGCGCTTCCACGTGGGGCACGGGCCGCCCCCTCGGCCACGGCGCCCTGACCTCGCGGCTGCCGAGTGGTTCAGCCGCTATCGCACGTGGCCCGGCTCCGGTGGCGTGTGTCGTGGTGATCGGTTCTCAAGGCGCTGGTGCCGGGCGGCTGGCCGACCGGACGGGACCGGCGGTCACGCCGCATGCCCGGCCGGGGCGGCAGGGCCGCCCGGCGCGCCCGTGGGCGCGCCCTTGAGTAAGTGAAGACAGGTTTCGACAGCTCGCCGCTTCAGGAGCGGACGGCGCGCAGTGTGCGGGGGCTGTCGGCGGTGATGCGGTAGGCGAGTTGGGCGCGGTCGGCGGCGGCGCGCAGTTCCTCCAGGAGGAGCGGCTGGTCGTCGTTGCCGTGAGTGATGCGGGTGGTCTCGATGATTGGGGTGGCGTCGGGGAGTTCGAGGGTGGCGCGCTCGTCGGGGAGGGGCATGCGCGCGCGGACGGTCTCCGTCCAGGTGAGCTTGTGTCCGGCGGTGGCCAGGAGGGCGTAGATCTGTTCGGGCGCCGCCGCGGGGTTCTCGGCCAGCTCGTTGTGGTCGGCGGCGACGGCGAGCGGGAGTAGCGTCCGGTGAAGGATGCGTGTGCCGGTCGCGGGATCGGTGTGCAGCCGGTCAATCGCGAAGAGGTCTTCCCCCTCGTCCAGGCCCAGGGCGGGGCCGGTGGTTTCAGTGCTGGTGGCGCGGGAGACGCTCGGAGCCTCGTTCTCCTGCCAGTCGGTCTGGCCGGTGGTGTAGGTGCCTGCCTTGCGCGTGACGGTGCGCTCGATGGTCAACGCAGGGGCGGGACGGCGGCGAACGTAGCTGGCCTTGCCGTGGACGACATCAATCAGACCCTCGGCGCGCAGTGCCGCGATGGCGTTGCGGACGGTGGGGCGGCTGACCTGGTAGCGCTTGATGAGCTGGGTCTCTGAGGGGAGCGGTGATCCGGGCGGGAACTCGCCGGAGGTGATGGCGTCTCGGATGGCGGCTGCTACCTGCTTGTACAGCGGTCCGGGGCGTTCGATGCCGGGCATGGGTTCGGCCTTCCGCTCGTCGCACGTCGCATGTGGGACGTGCGTTGTCTCGACGTGTCTCGTCACTCGTCAGCATAAGTACTTGCGCTTCGCGGGTTCAAGGGTCCATAGTCGCAACTCGTAAGGACGAGTGACGACAGTATCTCTCGGTGATGCTGCGTCCCTGATGGCCAAGGAGGCCTACAACTCATGCAGTCCATACCTGTGGACACATCCCGGCTCGGCGCACTGCGGTGCGTCGTTCCGCCGGAACCGAAGATCACGAATCAGGAAACGAAGGAGGTCAAGAAAGACCGCGACGGCAAAACCGTCTACACAGTCGGGCTGTCGGTGCGGCAGGACGGGCGCCGGGCCTCGATCATCGAAGTCGCGGTCACCGGTGAGCCGGTCGGCGTCGAAGAGGGCGCGCGAGTGAAGGTGACCGGACTGGAGGCGTTCTCCTGGGCGATGGGCGACCGGCACGGGATCAGCTTCCGTGCGGCGGCCATCACCCCCGTCCCGGACGCCGCCGCCCCGGCGACTTCCCATGCAGGTAAGGGCGGTGGTGCCTGATGGGACCCATCGCTCTCGTACTGGTCCTGATCGTGCTTGCCTGGCGGTGGCGTCTCGGGCGGATCGTCCGCGAGCGGCGTCCGGCCTGGTACTGGTACCTGACCGGCTACCCGGTCGCTGTGGTGCGGGTGTTGGCGTCGTGGCGGAAGGTGGCCCAGCTCAACGACCTCTCTGTGACGCACAAGCCGACCCGGGCCGTGCTCGGCGGCCTGGCGGTCAAGGGTGAGGCGCTACGGCCGATCGCTCCCCGCATCTCGTTCCCGCGCCCGATGCCCAACGGCCTATCGGTCGTCGTGCAGCTCCATCCGGGGCAAACGCCGGTGCCGTTCTTAGTGGCGGCCGACGCGTTGGCGCACGCGTGGCGGATGTTCGCGGTGCGGGTTACCTCGCCGGAACGCGGCGTCGTCCACCTGGTCGCCACCGCTGCCGATCCGCTGGCGGCACCCGGGGCTGCTCCGGGATCGTCTCCGCTCTCGCTGCTGGCGGCGCTGGTCGGGCTGTTGGAGAACGGCCGGGCCTGGGTGATGGACTTCAGGCGCGTGGCACACTGGCTGATCGTCGGCGCGACTCGATCCGGCAAGTCCACCCTGCTGGCCCGGCTGATCACCGAACTCGCTCCACAACCCGTGGCGTTGATCGGCATCGACTGCAAAGGCGGCATGGAACTGGGCATCTTCGCCCCGCGCCTATCCGCTCTGGCGACCAACCGCCGTGAAGCATTGGCCGTGCTGTCGGCGCTGGTGGTCGACATGCAAGACCGCATGCGAACCTGCCGGTTCGCCGGTGCACGCTCCATCTGGGACGTGCCGGAAGAACAGCGGCCCATCCCGGTCGTGCTGATCGTGGATGAGATCGCCGAACTGTTCTTGACCTCCGGCAGCAAGGAGGAGAAAGCGGAAGCCGAGCAGTGCTCCACCTACCTGCTGCGCATTGCCCAGCTCGGTGCGGCGCTCGGCCTGCACCTGGTCATCGCCGGGCAACGCGTCGGCTCTGACCTTGGCCCCGGCATCACCGCGCTCCGCGCCCAGCTTGGCGGGCGGGTCTGCCATCGGGTCAACGACCCCGGCACGGCGGAGATGACGCTCGGCGACATCAACAAGGACGCCGCGATCGTCGCCCAGTCGATCACCCCTGACGAACAGGGTGTCGCGGTCACTGCCTCCGATGAAGGCGGTTGGGTGCGCGGCCGGTCGCACCTGACCACCGTTGCCGACGCCCAGCAAGCAGCGGCGCGCTACGCGGGCATGACCCCGCACCTGCCAGGCCTGCCGCGTGCGCTGGAAGCGATCGACGGTGAGGAGGGCGCGGAGTGAACACCTCGTCCCTGAACACCACCATGCCGATTGCGGTGATCTTCGGGATCGTCACGCTCCTGCTGGTCCGCTCCAAGGACGTGAAGTTCTGGGAAGCGCTGTGCATCGGCATCTTCGGCTTCTACGTGGCGCTGACCCCGATGGGCTGGGCCGTGGTCGGAGTCATCAACTGGCTGCTCGGCGGCTTCCTCCACCACTGACCACCATCCCCTTCGGGAGGCATCCCCACTGTGCCCATGCATCGCGTGATCTGCCCCGTCTGCAAAGGCGAACGTAGCCGTACCACCCGTACGGGCCACCGGCGGCGCTGCCGTTGCTGCCGGGGCCAAGGAACCGTCCGCTGACCTTCGACCAACCCCCTGACAAGGAGTGATCGCCGTGGACGCACACCCATCTGCCCCATCTATCCGTGCCGCTTCGGCGGCCCACCCTGGGAGGTCCCCACCATTACCGCGTCCGGCGGAACCCACACAGCGTCGGCTGACCGGCGCGCCGCCCTCGACCGCGCGGCGCGCCTGCGTCAGCTCTCCGACATCGACCGCGACATCCTCACCCGCGCCCAAGGCCCCCTGTTCCACCGCTGGCTGGAACAGATCCGCGCCACTGGCGGATGCGCCCACCCGATCCACCTGACCGGCTCCACTACCACCCGCGATGCGGCGACCGGCGAAGTGCTCCGCCACTACGACACAGCCGGTGAACCCGGTGAGCGTCTTCTCGTCCGCTGCCGCAACCGCCGTGCCACCGTGTGCCCGGCCTGCTCCCGCCTCCACGCGGGCGACACCTACCACCTGGTGCGTGCCGGACTCGTCGGCGGCAAGACCGTCCCGGCCACGGTGCGCGAGCGGCCCCGATTGTTCCTCACCCTCACCGCCCCGTCCTTCGGCGCCGTGCACCGAGCCACAGGCGGGGAGCGCTGCCAGCCTCGCCGCGGCGGCGGCCACTGTGAACACGGGCGCCCGGTCGGCTGCGGCCTGGTCCACGCGGACACCGACCCGCAGGTCGGCCAACCGCTGTGTCCCACTTGCTACGACTACCCGGCACACATCCTGTGGCACGCGTACGCGGGACGGTTGTGGAAGGCGTTCACCGACAACCTGTACAACCACCTGGCCGCACGTCTCGGTTACACCCGCACCGAACTACGCCGCGCCCTGCGGGTCTCGTACGCCAAGATTGCCGAGTACCAACGCCGCGCCGCGGTCCACCTCCACGTGGTCGTGCGCCTGGACGGCAACGGCGGCGCTGATGAGCCGCCCCTGACCTGGGCAACCGCGGACCTGCTCACCGACACCGTCCGCACCGCGGCTGCGGCGGTCAACCTCCGCGCTCCCTACAGCGCGGCACTCGGTGAACACGCACTCACCTGGGGCACCCAGCTCGACATCCGACGGCTACGAGCCTTCGGGGCCGGTGAGGGCCAGGCAGATGATGCCGTAGCCGCGTACGTCGCGAAGTACATCACCAAGGGCGCCGACGACACCGGGGTCGGCACCGACCACCGAATCACCGACCCCGCGGAGATCGAGCACGCGCCGGTGTCTCCGCACGTCCGCACCCTGATGCGCACCTGCTGGCGCCTCGGCGGCTTGCCCGAACTCGCGCCGCTCAGGCTGCGCGCCTGGGTTCACACCCTGGGATACCGCAGCCACATTCTCACCAAGTCCCGCTGCTACTCGACCACTTACTCAGCCCTGCGCGCTCAACGCGCCGAATATGAACGCGGCCCCGACTTGGCCGACGACCCGGGCACGGTCACCGAGTCCCGGTGGCGCTACGCCGACTCCGGCCACACCCCCGGCGCCGCCCTCATCGCTGCCGGAATCGCCCAGGATCTCGCCCGGAATCGAGAGATCGCCCTGGAGCAGATGAAACGGTTCCCCGTTGGGGGTGTCGTTGATGCCTGACCGGGCGACAAAGCGGCGCAAGCCCATGACGAAGGAAGAATGGTTAAGACGTGAGCTAGCCAAGGCGCCGGAGCGTAGCGAGGAATGGTGCGCAGAGATGTTGAAGCTGTTCGGTCTGAAGAGAGTTGAATAAGGCGGGTCCCTCATCGGCGTTAAGCGGGGGACCCGTTGGGGGGAACTGAGCTCCGCAACATCTGCTCGGCCACTGCCTCCGCAGCACAGCCTCGTACTCCCGGCAGCGCACCGCCTCCAGCTCCGGCGGGTACCAAGGACCATCAGGACCCATCGGGCGGTAGTGCCAGTGCACGAGAGGATCAGTCTCCCTCTCGCACAGCGTCCTCGGCAAAGGGCCCTCGGGCAAATCGGGGTCAGACGCGGCGGCGGCGACCATAACCACCGCGGGGGGTCTAGGGCCTCGACGGCCACTCCACTGGCCCCGGCCTGAAGCTCCAGAAACACGAGAGCGGCCATACCCCGACCGTTGCGGCCCTCCGAGAAGAGGCGCACGCTGAGTGCGTCCGGTTGGCGACCGATAGGTTAGAAGGCTCCCAACCCCTCCACAACTCATAGCGCAATGCTGGCTCGGTCCGCTGCGCCATCAGGCCGAAACGCCCTGCAGACCGAATCGCTCGCACCTTCCGAGAATCCGTGCCGGTACGTTCCCACAGTTCGCCGCCCGGCGTGTAGGTGCGTGGTCTGGACCTTCGACGACCGACAATGCCCCGATATGGGGTTCGGCCAGAATCCGCTCTCGTTCTCGCATCGAGAGTGTCATGTGGCCGACCCTAGAGTGATCGGCTTCGCAAGCTTTCTCTGTGGGTGCAAACTGATTGACCTACAGGACATGTCCGCAGCTATAGAGGCCGTCGGCACGAACACCTTATGTAGCCGGTAGTTGGGTCGTCGAGAGTCGGATGCGCCGGACCCACTGTATGTGCCAAGGGGTTAGGTAGAAAGCCGCAAGGCCGACAATCGTGCTACAGATCGCGAGTGACCAGCACAAGACACTGAACGCCGATTGACCAGTCCAATCCCACCAACGGTCCCTGCCCGTCTCGTCCTGACCCAAGTAGGTGAGTGGGAAAATGGTGGCTACCGGCAGAATCCAGGACAGTGATCGCCCAAAGATCCGTCCCGAGAGCACAGCCAGGCCGAGCCAGATCAAAAGAGCGCGGATGAGCAGAACCGAAGATTCTGCTCCATTCACGATTAGCTCGGTCCCGCCCACAAGTACAGTAGTAGCTGTGTAGACAGCCATGAGATGGCGTGACTCATAAGAACGGAGAGTGGTGGCCCCTGCCAGCTCCAACTGCCTCATTTTGCTGTGCAGGCTACCGGCGGCAAGTGAGGCGAATGCGATGGGCAGCTCTCGTCGCATAGGGACGCCGGTTGTCTGTCCGCCGTGTTCGAACGGAAAGGAAAGGAGCTGCGATCCAAACGCCGCATCGCACCCGGTCAGGAACAGAAGACCGACCGCCAAGCCTAGGAGGTTGTGTGAGCGAGCATAACTGGCAAGGGCAAACCAACGCCCGGTCACTCGCTTGTCATCCGCAGAAGGCATGGTGAATCGTCTCGATTCGTTGCTGCGCCCACTCGACCTGTGCGCCCTCCGGTTGCGTGACCACTCGGGCGACCGCATTGAGGTCTACATTCGGTGGGCCTCCATGCATCCCAGCCGGCACGCCTCCGCCGAAGATCCGCATCGCAAGCCAGACGTTGAGCTCTGCCTCCGCCTGTTTGAACTGGTCTGTGATGCGTGGTCCGATAGGCAGCGGGCAGCCTTTGGGGCGTGACGCTGCCATGATCGAACCAGCAATCGTCACAGATGGATCCCACATGGAGCCATCCATTATGTAGAAGTCATCGTAGGAGTCGCGCATGCCCCGCAAACCGCGCTCATAGAACACTGTAGGTATGGTGAACATCCCAGCCGGAAGCCTTCGCATGCGATCTTGCATCTCCTGCGCTTGTGGCAAGTACTTATGGTCCTCAGGCCATACGCATACCTTTGGACTTCCACCAGACGTGCAGGCGGGTTGGCGTGGTGAGGAGCGCGGCACCTGCAAAGGCCCAGCTGTAACCATCCCTGCAATAACGGAAACGACGAGAGCGCCCAATGAAATAACTCTGAGCTGTCGCCGCCTTTTCCCCGCCCATGTATGGCCAACGCTACTGGAAGGGGGCCTCGTAACCAGACAGGCAGCTACCGTAAGGAGAAAGGCCAGAACACAGTGATCCACCAAAACAAGCAATGAGACTTGCTCGAATGGAGCTGCGGAGATAGCGAAAAGGCCGAGCGCGGTCGGCGCGCCGAACCAAGAAATGATGACCAAGCTGCCGAGGCCACAGAGTACAGGCCCAGCGAATTGGGAGCGTGACCGTCGGCCCACAAGGTGTCCCGCACTTGCGAATATCACCAACAAAGCGACGCCGAGAAAGATATAAGTAGGCCACAGGAAGCCAGGCCCTGCGGTCGGCAAACTGACGCTTGCTGCCACCGCAACACCCACACCATAGACCACAAGCCCGTAGGTGAGTGTCGCCGACAACTGAGCGAGCTCGATCTGCCATCCGGGGCGTGCTGCGACGGCGAGTTGCTCATCGAGATTATTGCGGCTTGTCCGTCCAGCCGCCCAAGCCGCCGCTGCAGCCAGAAGAGATGCGAAGTAAAAGGCCGGGATCTGTGCCTGCGCACTAGTCTGTGGCCATTCACCAATCCACCAGAGGTTACGTCCGAAGAGCGCTACGAGGTCCAGCACCAAGAGCAACGGAAACCACCAGCGGAGAGGTGATCGCCGAAGCTCCGTCCAGTACAGCTTCATCGCTCGCCTACCGTTCGCCTGTTCAATACGGCCATGTACCCACGCTCCAGGGGGGTGTCTCCCACACCGTCGCCGGACGGCGCCTGTGCGCTAAGGTCCCTCGGACTCCCCTGGAAGAGGAACTCTCCCGAGCTCATCACTGCGACTTCTCTGCAGATCGCCGCCACATCTTCGACAAGATGCGTGCTGAGTACAACGGCTGTATTGTTAAGCGACCTGATCAGTTTACGGAATTCTAGGCGCTGGGCGGGGTCGAGGCCGACCGTTGGCTCGTCGAGCAACACAAGTCGTGGTGAACCAACTAGTGCGGCGGCTATCCCAGCGCGACGCACCATCCCGCCGGACAGCGACTTCATCTTCGCTTTCATACGGTCACTGAGCCCGACCTGATCGATCACACGAACCGCGGCCTCATGAACACGCGCTGATGGTACCTCGCGCAGCCACGCGCAATACCTTACGAATTCGTAAACAGAGAACCCCGGATGGTAGCCGAAATCCTGGGGCAGATATCCAATTTGGCGGCGAACGAGGCGAGCGGCTCTCTCCGACGTGACCTCTTGGCCGACAATCTCAATAGTCCCAGAAAGCGGTGGCGTGATCGTCGCGAAGGTGCGTAGCAAGGTCGTCTTTCCTGCGCCGTTCGGACCAAGGAGACCGAATACGCCGTGGCCGATATCAAGGTCCAAGCCTGAAATGACAGCGCTTTTTCCGTAACCTTGGGTCAGGCCCGAAACGCGAACTACCGTGTCCATGTGCGACCTCTTCACCTAAAAGCCGTGTGCCGCAACGCTCAACCTGCGGCACACGGCTCAATTACTCAATCCGATCAGTATGCGTTGATCAACCGGAGAAGTTGATCCACGAACTGTTTACGGACCAAGTGCACTCCACCGTACCCCAGGCGTTGACGGTTGAACCTCTACCGAACCAACCCCAGGAAGAATATGAATTGGTTTCAGCGTAGCAATCTGCGTAATTCTGGTAGTTACCGCTTACGGTGACGTACGGGTCGGTGCAGTGCCCGTCCGAAGACGTGTTCCCCCACCATGAGTAGCAGCCATTCGTGGTGGGACTGGTACTAGCAGATGCCATGGGTGCGACACCACCGATAGCACCGGCTGCCAGGGCGCCGATCAAAGAGACCTTAGCCAGGCGCGAGCGCCCAACTCGCGAAATAGCCATACCGAAACCTCCTGGTTGACGTTTTCGGGGTGCACGCAGCCCGCACTCAGCCAGGCCCCCCGCGGTGATCAACTTTACGAGGCGGCCGGGTTGCCGGTCAATCAATCTTGAGACCCTGCACCATATGTCACTATTACTTTTAAATAAGGCTGCTAAACTATCAACCATCAGGGCGAGTTGGGTCAAACTGGCTCAAGGTCATGTGTTTGGGACACACCTAGAGGGCCTATCCGCCTTGAATTTAGGAATTAAGGGCAGTTATGTCCTAATTCCGCAGCAATTAACACCGGCGGCTGGCCGAAGCACGCTCCGGGGAGCGGGCTGTCGCAGTCCCTCGCTCCCACGCGGTACCATGCGCCGCATGGATCCTTCCGGTGGACGGTCCGAGCTTGCCCAACTACGGCGCGGTGTCCTGCAGTTCTGCGTCATGACTCTTCTGCGTGACGGCGAAAAGTATGGTTTTGAGCTAGTGAGAGAGCTTCGTGATGCTCAGGGGCTCGTGGCAAGCGAGGGAACGATTTATCCGCTACTGGCCCGGCTCCGCAACAAGGGGCTGGTGAACTCCTTCTGGCGGGAATCTGAGTCCGGGCCTCCCCGCCGTTACTACACGTTGACGACAGCTGGCTCTCGTGCGTTGAGGCAGTTCACAGCCGACTGGGTATCGTTCCGAACTGCCGTTGATCACCTGCTGGACCTCGAGGAGAACCACCTATGACCTCCATGCCGAACCAGCTCATCGAGGACTATCTGCACCGCCTCGACAATGCCTCTGCGTTCCTCACTCGCCATCGGCGAGCCGAGCTTCGGGAGGAGATTCGGGACCACATCAGCGCGGCCTTGAAGGAAGCTGCTACATGGGATGAAGACACCGTGCGTGCAGTCCTCGAACGGTTGGGGCCCCCCGCGGAGATCGCCGCAGCTGAGACGGGTTCACCGTCTACCGGCGCCGGTCCTGTCGTTACCCCGATCGGCCTTTCCGTAGCCGGGCCACACACTGATTCTTCCGCAACCGACACAGCTCACGATCTGACGGCCCATCCGGAGATCACACACACGCTGGTGGTATCAAGCGGTAAGCGTTTCGGTAAGAAGACACTCTACGGGGCAGGAATAGTCGGCCTGCTCACTGGACTGGCGGTAATGGGTGCGTGCTCTACGAGCGGACAAGTGCACAACACGCCCATTCCTTCACCACCAACCTCTAACTCTACTCGCCCGCCACACTCAGGACAGCCCTAAGCGACTTTGGCGAAGCTCGCTGCTGGACCTTGGATGCGTGCGCGTTGGAGGGTGGTGAGTGCCTGATCGACGGTTGCGCGGATGGCGTCGATGGTGCCGACCGCTAGATGCGTTTGATGTCGTTGAGTTCGGGGCTGCCCCGTGGCAGGTAGAACAGGCGCACGCCGACGGTGCAGGGCGGGTGCGGCGCCAGCCGGGCGGTGGGTCGGCCAGCGCGGCAGCCCAGCGAGGGGGTGCACACGAATTCCAGCAGCATCCCGGCGTCGATCTTGCTGCTGGTCTTCTCCCTCAGCAGGTCCGCATCCCGTCCGACCGCCAGCGCGGCGAGCACGTTGACGCGGCGGTCCTTGTTGTCCTCGCGCGGGACTACGGCCCGTTCACCGACGGGTCGACCAGGTTTAGCCGGTGGGCATGGTAGGCGCGAATCCGTTGAGGAAGTATAGATCGCTCACACATCGATGTCCGTGCTCAGCCGCAAAGCCGTAGGTCCTCCAACTCGGCCTTGTCACCCTGCTGGAGGACGAGTCGGCCTTGTGCCGCAGCGCGTCCCGGCCCGGTTCCAGCGGAAGCCCTCCTCGCGCAGCGCTTCGGTCAGCCATGCCGCCGAGACGCTCACGCCGCGCTCGATGGCCAGCCAGTCGCACAGCGCAGCAGCCGTCCACGTCTGGCCCTGCGCCGCCGACTCGTCCTCCAACGCGTCGAACTCGCCGCTGTCGCAGGCCTCGGCGACTGCCTGCAACTGCTGAAGGTCAGCCCGCGAGGGGCTCCCGGGCTGGCTAAGGCCTACCCGGTACAGCCCGTTCTTCTACCAGTTGCTGCACTCCCTGGCGTCTTCCGGGGCCCCTCAGCCTCGCTTCGAAGCAAGGTATGCCGGTTCGCACGACTTTGGCCCTTCACTCTCGGAGCGCACTCTGGCCAGCCGTCGGAGTTGACTCCTATGCAATTGGGGCATAGTGGCCCTACTTCCTAGATTCAAGGCGTTAGGTGAATCTCAAGGCCCGTCCAAAAAATCTAGCTTGGGAGGAGTTTGACCTAAATGGCTATAACAAAGGTTGCTTTAGTGGTTTGATTTGAAAGTAATAGTGACATATGGTGCAGGGTCTCAAGATTGATTGACCGGCAACCCGGCCGCCTCGTAAAGTTGATCACCGCGGGGGGCCTGGCTGAGTGCGGGCTGCGTGCACCCCGAAAACGTCAACCAGGAGGTTTCGGTATGGCTATTTCGCGAGTTGGGCGCTCGCGCCTGGCTAAGGTCTCTTTGATCGGCGCCCTGGCAGCCGCTGCTATCGGTGGTGTCGCACCCATGGCATCTGCTAGCACAAGCGGAACCACGAATGGCTGCTACTCATGGTGGGGGAACACATCCTCGGACGGGCACTGCACCGACCCGTACGTCACCGTAAGCGGTAACTACCAGAATTACGCTAGCTGCGCCTACGAGACTGATTCGTGGTCGTACTGGAAGTACTTCTCGCAAGGCACTGCTCCCAACGCTTGGGGTGGCGTGGAGTGCACCTGGTCTGTCAGAAGTTCGTGGATAAACTTTACCGACTGATCGACGCAAACTGATCGAAACAAGTAGTTGAGCCGTGTGTCGCATGTTTGCCGTGCGGCGCACGGCTTTCAGGTGGAGAGTTGTTGCATCGCGTCGGCATTTTGTCCCTTCCGTGTGTGATTCAAAACAGAATGAGTCGGTCTCCGGCGTATTGCATCTTCACGACATGCTCGACGCAGAGGACTCGTCTGGCTTGCTCGCTGCCGAACAGAACGTCTGGTGGATGGAGGATGACCCCGGACGGCCAACTGCCGGACCACACAGCACGCCCGCCTCGTCGTGCACGCGCGGGGTGCACAACTAGTGGGGATTCATTCTGTAGGCGTTGTTAGCGCCTATTCGCCCTTGGTCCAGAGGATCTCAATGAAGGCCGGATCGAATCGCTTTCCGCGTCCAACCTGATGGATGAGCACGGCGCGAATGGATCGCCTCAGCCTGGCGCGCTTCTCGCTTGTGGTGTAGTCCTTCCACCGCCTCAGGATTTCCTCATCCGTATCAGTGGCGGTCTTGGCCTTGGCGGCCTGCAACTGCCGGGTCTCTTTGACGAGTCGTGCTTCCTCTTTTTCGAGGCTTTCGATCATGTCCATCGCCGCGATGACAGAGATACGCTTCGCGTCACGTCGGTTCTTGACTTGCTTCTTTTCCCAGTCGATTTCCTTCAGGCGGGCGTCGTTCTTGGCCGTGTCGATGACCTCAGCCTTGGCTGCCTCAGCCTTCTTCAACCGCTTTCGTAGGTCATCCAGGAAGGCGGTCTCTACGAGATCGTCAACGGGAGGTCCTACCCGCGATACCCCGCCGCATCCGCCAAGTGATGACCTGCACTGGTAGCGGAACCGGTATTTGGCGTAGGCCCCGGTTCCCTTGGTGTACAGGGTGGCCCTCATCGGGAAGAAACACTCTCCGCACCGCGCGATGCCAGTAAGGAAATAGGCGGGTGACGTGTCGTGGGCCGGATTCCCTTCTCGGTTCGCTTCCTTACGTGCCTCGATGGCGCTAACGCACGCGGCCCACTCCTCGGGAGTGCAGGCGGGCTCCCAATCTCCGATGACCGGCTTACCGTCCTTGTAGAGGACGTGGTCCGGGAGCCATAGGCGTGACGACTCCCGGTGTAGCTGCTGCGGGATGTACACCATGTACCCGCAGTTCCTTGGGTTGACCAGACGAGCCTCGACCGTGGAGTGCTGAAGCGTCCAGTTGTTCCCGCTCTCCCGGGACTTCTTGTTGGCCCTCGGGGTGTAGCCCGCTTCGATCCATTCCTTCCGGACCTCGCCGACCAACTTGCCGCCGGGGATGGCTCGTATCGCCTTCAGGAGGTCTTCCGCCTCCTTGGCGTGCAGGGTCTCCCGGTCGTCGTTCCACCCGAACGGACGCGGGCCACCGTGCTTCTTGCCCCTCATGGCGCGGGCCTTGTTCGTGCCGCTGACGCGTCGCTTGGTGTTGGCGACTTCGTAGGCGCCCATGGTGGCCTGCACCATGAACGTGGTGCGGCCTTCCTGGGTGCTCAGATCGGTGCCGCCGTCCAGGGCGCGGCCGACGTAGCTGGGGAACATCGCGAAGATGCGGTTCACGCGTGCGGCGTCGTACTCCAGCCGGGCCACGCGGTCTGAGTGTGTGAAGAGGAAGCCGCGAATCTCGCCGCTCTCAAGGTCCTTGAGCATCTGCTCAAAGTCGCGGCGGACGATGAACGGGTCTGAGGCGGGAGTGTTGTTGTCGTTGTACTCGCGGACGACGACGCATCCGAAGCGGGGTGCTGCCTCGTGGAGCCTGCGGCGCTGTTCGGCTACCTGCTCGCCCTCTTCGCGGTCCTCGTTGCCAGCGCGCAACGCCTTGTCCTCGGACAGGCGGACGTAGATGCCGACCGGTGTACGTCCCTGCTCTAGCGCTAACGCTCGGGCAACAACGTCTATGCAGCTCAAGTCAGTTGACGTCATGTCAACTAGGCTAGCAAGAAAGAAGGTGTCTCAGTGGTGTTCTGTCAGAAGAAGACCACACGCCACTTGCCCTCGTAGCTCTTGTGGTTGATCTGGGCGAACGCCTTGTCGGCGTCCAGGTCGACGCAGGCGGTCAGGTCGTACTCGGGGAACTTGTCACCAACGGTGAGCATCTGAGATGCCTCCACGATCATGAGGGGTTGGACTCTGTCCAGGGTGCCACAGGGCCATTGATCCAGAAAAATTGCCACTCGCTGGATGATTGATCGGGATCTGCGATCAAATGGCTGTCGCATTGATAAGCAGGCGGTGGGTGCGTTGGCCGGGGCCTATTCCGCGCCGATGCGTGAGGAAGCTCACGCTCTGCTACCTCTGGGGCGTTGGACCCGGTGCACAGATCACCCGTCCCCTCGTCTGCTTCCTTACCTGCTGGATACGTTCGCTGTCGAGTTGCGCGCCGCTAACCGCCTCGGCGGCGCGCGGCATGAGTGTGCGACTAAGGGGAGTGGTACGGGCATGCCGTCTGGCGCTGGGACGAACGAGGGAGCGGGGTTCACATCGGCGGTTGACGCCCGAGTCATGACCGGGGCATGCCGACAAACGGGGTTCTGACCGCAGTTCCGTGAATCATCACGGGGCTTCACCACCCCGGTGGTGACGCCAGCGGTACCCGGCAACCCCTGCGGTGCCGCGGAGCCTCGGTGGTCCGTCCGGCCGCTGCCGGGCGGGACGGACCACCGTCGGGCCGGTGGAGCCCGGCGCATTTCGCGCTCGGGCCGTCGCTCAGGCCGTGCCGAGCGGATTGAGCACGGCGAACCGCCAGCAGCCGTCAACGCCCCGGCACGCGACGTTGGCGGTGGTGCCGGTCGGGGCGACACGCTCGCCATCGGGGCCGGTGACTTCCAGGGTCCAGTCGGTGACCAGCAGCGCGGCCTCGGCGCCGACCAGGGTGTGCCGGGGGATGTTGGTGAGCCGTCCACGGGCGGCGACGGTCCCGCTGATCTCCCGGCGCAGCGCCTCGTGACCGGCGATGACCTCGCCGGCCGGCGTGCGCATGGTGGCGCCAGGGGCGAACAGGGCCAGTACGCCCTCGACATCACCGCCGTTCAGGGCATCCTCGAACGCGCCGGGCAGCAGTGCGGGATCGGTGATCGCAGTCTTCACAGTGGTGGGTCCTTACCTGGTGTGTGCCCATCGGGGCAGGGATGTACGAGCGCGCCGCCGGGTTCAGGGGCGCAGACCGGCAGCACGCGGCGACGCCTCCACGATCCCCGCCAAGGCGCTCCCGGGACGAGGTAGGGTCGGGACCCGCCATGGTCAAAGTTGGACAACGCGACGTCATCGACATCGCCTACCGCAATCCCGACCGCCCGCGGCTGGGCATCGAGGTCCTGACGTACGACGTCCTGCGCCGCCGCATGAAAAGGGCGGTCGCCCACACCGCGAGCCGACCGGACTTCCATCAACTGCTCCTCGTACGAGGCGGTGAGGCAAGCATGATGGTCGATTTCGTCCCCCAGCCCTGCGCACCGGGCAGACTGCTGCATCTGCGGCCCGGGCAGGTCCAGCGGTTCCCGGTCGATGCTGAGGGCCGCCTGGCTGAACTGGATGCCGTGCTGGTGCTGTTCACCGCCGCCTTCCCACCGCGCCTGGCTCAGCTCGCGTCCCTCCTCGACGGCTTCGGCCCGGCCGGTTGGACGCTGTCCCCGGGCGACCACCAGGTTCTCGACCGGGCCCTGGCCGAGATCGCGGCCGAGTACCACACCCTGGAGGAGCGCCGAGATAAGACGGACGCCGACCTGACCGTCTCGCTGCTGCGCCAGCTCCTCGGCGCGGTGCTGCTGCGCCTGGCCCGGCTGCCCCATCCGGACCGTGCCGCCTCGGCGATGGTCGGCGGCGAGGTCTTCCGTGCCTTCCGGTACGAGCTGGAGCGCTCCTTCGCCGCCACCCGCTCCGTGCAGAAGTACGCCGCCCGACTCGGCTACTCACCACGCACCCTGACCCGGGCCTGCCAGGCCGCTACCGGCCGCACCGCCAAAGAACTCATCGACGCCCGCGCCGCGCTGGAGGCGCAGCGCCTGCTCGTGCACACCGACCTGCCCGTCGCCGCGATCGGCCGGATGCTCGGATTCTCCGAACCCGCCAACTTCGGGAAGTTCTTCACCCGCGAGACCGGCGACACCCCCGGCGGCTTCCGCACCCGTCGGCGCTAGTGGCGGGGTCGGCACTCCCAACTCGTTGTCGCTGTCGGCCGGCCGCTGCCCGGCAACCGCAATGATTGCAAGGCGTGGGAACTTTCCGGCGCGATGGCCGCCGTCGGCCGGGCCACGGTCATGCGGTCGGCGGCTATCGGGGCACCGGCCTGCTCATTCCATACTGCCGTGAACGCGGCCAGACCGAACTGCCCGCTTGGAAAGAGGAGCACAACACTTCCCACCGCAAGGTCCGGACCCGCGTCGAGCGCGTCTTCGCGCGGATGAAGGCTTGGAGGATCCTTCGTGACTGCCGTCCGCAAGGCGACGGCGTTCACACCGCCATGCTCGGTATCGCCCGGCTGCACAACCTCGCCCTCACGGGGTAACCCCCGCCCCATACGAGATCAGAGAGGCCCGGGGAGGCGGCTCCCCCGCATCCCCCGGCTCGGAGAATGCTCAGTCGAGATCGAACTCGTTGCCCTCGATGTCCAGCATGAGGATGCACGACTCGTTTTCCTCATCGGCATACAGCGTTTGCACGTGGGTGGCGCCGAGCGCGACCAGTCGTGCGCACTCGGCTTCGAGCGTGGCGAGGCGCTCGTCCCCCACGAGCCCGGTGCCGACCCGGACGTCGAGATGCACCCGGTTCTTGACGATCTTGCCTTCGGGGATGCGTTGGAAGTACAGGCGCGGGCCCACGCCTGAGGGATCACTGCAGGCGAACCATGAACCCTGCTCCGCAGGAGGCAGAGTGCGGTTGAAATCGTCCCAGGTGGCGAACCCCTCCGGTGGCGGCGGTATGACGTACCCCAGCACCTCGCACCAGAAGCGAGCGAGGCGTTCAGGTTCTGCGCAGTCAAAGGTGACTTGGAACTTCTTGATCGCTGACATCGGCGCACCGTACCGCGTACAAGGGGGAGCCTGCCGCTCATTTCCTCAGGTGGATCCGCCAACCACCCGTCGCACCCAGGGCCGCCTTGGAAACCAAGTGATCAAACCAGGTCCCGCAGCCTACGGATGCGCCTCCGCCCCGAGGTGATGGCTGACGGCCGGTCTTTGGGGGAAGCGGCCGAGCCGTTGGCGCCAGTGGTGTTCGCGTCGTGCGGTGGTTAAGGGGAGTGCTTGATTGGGAGCTATCTGAGTGAAGGTGCCTCCTGAGTGCGATGGCGCAAATCGGTAGTGGGTAAACCGCCTCTTGCCCTCGCATGACCGCAATGCAGGAGGACGCCCAAGGTAAGACGGCCGTGTGGACTGCCGCTCTGGCGGCAGTCTTCTCCTCTCTAGCCGCCCCGGCGGCAGCCGCCGAACCAATGCCTGTGCGAGGCGCTGTGGCCGGGCGGCAAGGCTGCCCGGCGCGCGGTGCCGGGGGCTGTCGGCGGTGATGCGGTAGGCGAGTTGGGCGCTGTCGGCGGTGGTGGGTAACTCCTCTGGGAGGAGGGGTCGGGCTCCTGCGGCTTCGCGGGAGCCGGACACAGCGGCATAGAGTGCATTAATCAGTGAAACCGCCGCACGTCCTGAGCCCGACCGGAGACCCTTATCAATAGCCAGCGTCAGCCGACCCTCGCCCAGTTGCGGGCGTTCGCCGCGGTTGCCGAGCATCTGCACTTCCGTGATGCCGCCGCTGCCATCGGGAGCAGCCAGCCCGCGCTGTCCGGTGCGGTCGCCGCGCTGGAGGAAGTGGTCGGCGTGCAGTTGGTGGAACGTACCACCCGCAAGGTGCTGCTCACCCCGGCCGGGGAGCGGCTGGCGGTGCGGGCGCAAGCGGTGCTGGACGCGGTCGGCGCGCTGATGGAGGAGGCCGAGGCGGTCCGGGCGCCGTTCACCGGGACGCTGCGGTTCGGGGTGATCCCGACCGTGGCACCGTATCTGCTGCCGACCGTGCTGCGGCTGGTGCACGAGCGCTATCCGGACCTGGACCTGCAGGTCCACGAGGAGCAGACCGCCTCGCTGGTCGAGGGACTGGCCGCCGGGCGGCTGGACCTGCTGCTGCTCGCCGTGCCGCTCGGGGTGCCGTCGTTCACCGAACTGCCGCTGTTCGACGAGGACTTCGTACTGGTCACGCCGGAGGGGCATCCGCTCGCCGGGCGCGGTGACATCCCCCGTGATGTGTTGCGCGAACTCGACCTGCTGCTCCTTGAGGAGGGGCACTGCCTGCGGGACCAGGCGCTGGACATCTGCCGCGAGGTGGGACGACCGGAGGGCGTCCCGGTGGCCACCAGCGCGGCCGGTCTGTCCACGCTGGTGCAGCTGGTGGCGGGCGGCCTGGGGGTGACGCTGCTGCCGCGTACCGCGGTGCGGGTGGAGACCGGGCGCAGCGGGCACCTGGCCACCGGGTACTTCCGGGAGCCCGCCCCCGCGCGGCGGATCGCGCTCGTCATGCGGGGCGGCACCGCGCGCGCCGAGGAGTTCGAGGAGTTCGCCTCGGCGCTGCGCGGTGCCCTGCGCGGGCTTCCGGTCCGGATCGTCGGGGAAGCCCGGCGGTAACGTTACTCCGTGCGCAGCCCCTCCGGCCGCATCATGCGCCACAACGCGGGCAGGCTCAGCGCCGTCACCAGCAGCACGACCGCCGCACCCGCGCCGGTCATGCCCGCGACGCCCGCCCAGTCGAAGCGCACCGGCGCCTTCACCATCTTCAGCAGCACCGTGCCCAGCCCGAGCCCGCCCACCAGAGCGAGCCCGAGGCCGATGGCCACCGGCACCGCGGCCTGCCACAGTACCGACAGCGCCAGCGTGCCGCGCCGGGTGCCGAACGCCACCAGCACCGCCAACAGCCGCTTGCGGTCGCGCAGTTGCTCCAGCGTCGAGACCAGCATGCTCGCCCCGATCACCAGCAGCGTCGCGGTGGCGCCGACCAGCAGGCCGCGCCGGATGCTGGCGTAGGTGCGGTCCTGCATGGTCGCGGTCAGCGTCATCGTCGGGTCCGAGGGGTCAAGGCGGGTGCCGGTGTTGCGCACCCGGTCCGCCGCGTCCGGATCGTTCGGGTCCAGCTTCATGGCGACGGTGGCCACCGGGTCGGTCAGTTCGCTGACGCTCAGTGCGCCGGGGGCGGCCAGCACGCCGTAGTGCGTCATGCCCGCGGCGTCCTCGCGCGGCTGCACGATGCGGGCGTCGGCCGGGATGGTCCACGGCCGCGGGGCGCCGGAAGGGGCGTCGACTTCGGGGGAGTTGAGGTCAAGTCGCTTGCCGGGCAGGGCGTAGGGGGTGGACGGGTTGTCGGCCGACCCCTTGATCACGAACACGCTGTTCGGCGAGCAGCCGTCGATCCGGGCGATCTCCCGCAGCGTCGTGCAGTCGGCGACGGTGACCGGAACCCTGCGGTCGTTGGCGCTGTCGCCCGCGGCCGTCGCCTCCGTGATGCCCAGCGCCGACCGCACCCCCCGCGTGGCGCGGAACGCGGTGACCACCTGCTGGGCCTGCGCGCCGTCGCGCACCTGGACCCGGGCCATGATCTGCGCCCGGTCCGGGTCCTGGCCGGTGGGGGAGGTGAAGTAGTGCTCGGCCCCGGCGAACAGCGTCTGCAACGCGATCGCCCCGGCCACCGCGACGGTGATCCCGCTGACCATCCGGGCCGCCGTGCCGCTGCTCAACTGGAGCCTACGGGTGGCCAGTTGCCACGGCAGCGGCCCGCCGCGCAGCCGCCGTACCGCCGCCTCCACCAGCCATGGCAGCAGCAGCGCCAGACCCACCAGCAGCAGCACCACACCGGAGGCGACCTGGTACTCGTTGATCGAACCGCTCATGCCGACCCGGCCGATCAGCGGCAACAGCAGGGCGAGCCCCACCACCGGCAGCACCAGCCGCCACCACAGCCGCCGCGGTCGCGGTGTCGCGGCGCGCACCACACCCAGCGGTTCGATGGTCACCCCGCGCAGTGCGAACAGCGTCACCGCGACCGCCGCCGCTGGCACCGCCAGCGCGATCAGCGCGACCAGCGGGGCGCTCGGCGTCACGTCCGAGGCGAAGACGCCCATGCCCATCATGGTGAACGAGCCGATGAACTGCCGTACCACGAGGAAGAACCCGGCCCCCACGACCAGTCCGATCAGTGAACCGAACAGCGCCTCACCGGCCGCGATCCGCCGTGCCATCGGCACGTCCGCGCCGACCAGGCGCAGCGCGGCCAGCCTGCGGTCCCGGCGCTCGCCGCCGAACCGTACGGCGGTGCCGATGAACACCATCACCGGCATCAGCAGCACCACCAGGACCATGACGATCAGCAGTATCAGGATCGGATCGAGTGGACTGGACTCCCGCTTCATCCCGAAGTGGTTGATCCGGTAGAAGCTGTCCTGGGTGCTGGACAGTGCCTTGGTGCCCGCGTAGTAGGAGAGGTCACTGGGAGCGCTCAGGCCCTGCTGGCCGATGGTGCCGATGATCCGGTAGGGCAGCCGCTGCCTGAGCAGTTCGCTGCCCGGGGCGTTCAGCAGCCTGGCGAGGGCGGGGGAGACCACCATCTCGTTCGGCCCGGGCAGCCTGTGCACACCGGGC
>NZ_JANFNH010000055.1 GCF_024436055.1 Streptantibioticus rubrisoli
CCCCCTCGGGGGCAAGCCCTGGATTCCGGCTGTGCTGTGGCGGATGGCTGCGGTTGTCGGTAACCGCCGATCAAGACCGACGTGGTCGCTCGCCGTCGCGGCGGAAACAAAAATCAGCCGCGACGGCGAGCAACCCCCGGATCGCAGCCCGGCGGTATCAAACCCGCCCCAGCCCAAGGGCATCAGGGGCGCACCCACCCCGGCCCAAGGGCATCAGGGGCGCAGCCATCATGTCCGCACCCCAAAGGGCCTAAGGGCGCAGCCTTGAAGTCCGCCCCCCAAGGGGCCCAAGGGCGTACCCCCTGAAGCCGAGGGGACGCTCCCCGGCCAGGGGGCCGAAGGGGCGCAGCCCCTGATCGGAGGGGGCCGGGAGCGGGGTTGGCCGCCGCAGGCGTGCCTGCCGGGGGCTACGTATCGTGGTGGTGCGGCGGCGGACCCGCCAGCCGTACGAAGACCTGACGCAAGGGGGCGTGACCGAGGGTGACCCGCGTGATTGCCGGTGCCGCAGGAGGGCGTCGGCTGGCCGTTCCGCCAGGACAGGGCACCCGCCCAACGTCCGACCGGGCGCGCGAAGGCCTGTTCTCCACCTGGGAGTCGCTGCGCGGCTCCTTGCACGGTGCCAGGGTGCTCGACCTGTACGGCGGCTCGGGCGCCGTGGGCCTGGAGGCGCTCTCCCGCGGCGCCGAACACGTCCTGCTGGTCGAGGCGGACGCCCGGGCCGCGCGCACCATCCGGGAGAACGTGCGCGCCATCGGCCTGCCCGGTGCCGAAGTGCGCGCCGCCAAGGCGGAGAAGCTGATCGCCGGACCGCCCCCGGCGACCCCGTACGACGTGGTCTTCCTGGACCCGCCCTACGCGGTCACCGACGACCGACTGTGCGAGATCCTGCTCACACTCCAGGATCAGGGCTGGCTCGCCGACGAGGTCCTCGTCACCGTGGAGAGAAGCACACGGGGCGGAGAGTTCCGCTGGCCCGAGGGCTTCGAGGGGCTTCGGGCCCGTCGATACGGCGAGGGCACACTTTGGTACGGTCGCGCCGCCGCGACACGCGCCGGAGCCAGCGCCGACGCGTCATGACCGCATCGGAGAGCGAGGAACCACTGTTGCGCCGCGCCGTCTGTCCGGGGTCCTTCGACCCCATCACCAACGGACACCTCGACATCATCGCCCGCGCGTCCCGGCTGTACGACGAGGTCTACGTCGCCGTGATGATCAACAAGGCGAAGCAGGGCCTGTTCACCGTCGATGAGCGCATAGCGCTCATCGAGCAGGTCACCGAGGAGTTCGGCAACGTCCGTGTGGAGTCCTTCCACGGCCTGCTGGTGGACTTCTGCAAGCAGCGCGACATCCCCGCCATCGTCAAGGGACTGCGCGCGGTCAGCGACTTCGACTACGAGCTGCAGATGGCCCAGATGAACAACGGGCTATCCGGCGTGGAAACCCTCTTCGTCCCCACCAACCCCACCTACAGCTTCCTGTCCTCCAGCCTGGTCAAGGAGGTCGCCCAGTGGGGCGGCGACGTCTCCCACCTGGTGCCGGACGCCGTACTGCGGGCGCTGCGCGCCAAGCTCGGCCGGGACTGAACCGGTCGCCGCTCCCGGAACTTTCTGATGGGTCATCAGGCGACGTGCCCGGCGCGCCCGGTGGTCGTAGAGTCTGACCCAACCACCCGGCCGCGCCGGGCCCGCCGAGGAAAGACTTAACGGACATGGACGTGCAAAAGAAGCTCGACGAGATCGTCGCGGCCGTCGAAGGTGCGCGCTCCATGCCGATGTCGGCCTCGTGCGTGGTCAACCGCGCCGAACTGCTCGCCATGCTGTCCGAGGTGCGCGACGCGCTGCCTGACTCGCTCTCCCAGGCCCAGGCGCTGCTCGGCGACCGGGAGCAGATGGTCGCCGAGGCGCGGGCCGAGGCCGAGCGGATCATCGCCTCCGCGCACGAGCAGCGCGGCTCGCTGGTCTCCGACACCGAGGTCGCCCGGCGCTCCCAGGCGGAGGCCGACCGGATCCTGGCCGAGGCCCGGGCCGAGGCCGAGGAGATCCGCGCGGAGGCCGACGAGTACGTCGACAGCAAGCTGGCCAACTTCGAGGTGGTGCTCACCAAGACCCTCGGCTCGGTCGACCGCGGCCGCGAGAAGCTGCTCGGCCGCGGCCCCGGCACCGACGACCACGGCCACCCCGACGACGAGGCCCCCGAGCGCAGCGCCGACCCCGAGGAGCTGCGCCGCCGGGCCGACGCCTACGTGGACGCCAAGCTCGGCGCGTTCGAGACGGTGCTGGCCAAGACCCTGGAGGCGGTCGGCCGGGGCCGCCAGAAGCTCACCGGTCACCGCCCCATCGACGAGCTGGCCGCCCACATGGCCGCCCAGGACGGCCTGTCGGCCGAGGGCACCCCGCTGGCCGCCCAGCAGAGCGACGCCGAGTACCTGGCGGGCCTGGCGGGCGCCCACCCGGAACCGGTCGCCCAGGAGCAACCGGTCGCCTACGACTACCCGCAGCAGCCCGAGTACGCCCCGATGGCGGCCGAGTACGGCGGCTACCAGCAGGACCCGTACCAGAGCGGCGGGTACGACGCCTACGGCTACGTCCCGCAGCAGGTCGAGTACACCGACCCGGCGTACGGCTGGCAGCAGCAGGGCTACGAGCACCAGATCCCGCAGCAGCACCAGCCGCAGGACCACCATCAGCAACAGCCGTACCAGCAGCACACCATGCAGCCGACCGGGCTGGACGAGACCAGCTTCTTCGACACCGGCTTGATCGACCTGGACCGGCTGCGGGAACTGGAGCAGGGGCGTTAGACGCTGCCCACCGCTGCCTGGAGACGGGCGAAGTTGGGCCAGCGGCCCGCGTCCAGTATCCTGACAGCTCCGGCCTGTTTGATGAGCCGGTTTCCGGCTGCCCTCTTCCGGGTCGGCCCGCGCCGTACGGCACACGCACCGAGGAAAGCAGGAAGCCATCAACGCCCGCCTTGACCACCGTGACCCTCTCGTGTTTGACACACGCGAGCTGGGCCGTCGGCCTGGCGCGATGAAGAGGGTCTCCCGCACCGTCCCCGCACCCGCGGACCTCGGTATCGCCGGGGTGATCGGCGTGCAGGAAGGTGCCGAGATCGAACTCGACCTGCGGCTGGAATCGGTCATGGAAGGCGTGCTCGTCACGGGTACCGCCCATGCGCCGGTCGCGGGGGAGTGCGTAAGGTGTCTGGAGCCGGTCGAGTGGGAGCTCGACTCGGACTTCCAGGAGTTGTTCGCCTACCCGGACGCCGACCAGCGATTCGGCGGTGACGCGGAAGAGGCCGAGGACGGCGACGAGGAGGAACTGCTCGTCCTTGAGGACGACATGTTCGACCTCGAATCCGTGCTGCGGGACGCGGTGGTGCTGGAACTGCCGCTGCAGCCGGTGTGCCGGGAGGACTGCCCGGGCCTGTGCTCCGAGTGCGGAGCACGGCTGGCGGACGACCCGGACCACCACCACGAAGCCGCCGACATCCGTTGGGCGGCACTGCAGGGACTCGCCGAAACCCTCAAGGCCGGCGAGAAGGACAACATGGGCGGCGCCGAGCGTGGCGTCGACGAGAAGCAGGAGAAATAGCCGTGGCTGTTCCGAAGCGGAAGATGTCGCGCAGCAACACGCGCCACCGCCGGTCGCAGTGGAAGGCTGCGGTCCCCACTCTCGTGGCGTGCGAGCGCTGCCACGAGCCGAAGCAGCAGCACATCGCGTGCCCGAGCTGCGGCACCTACAACAAGCGTCAGGTCCTCGAGGTCTGATCGGTAGGTGACAGGCTTCATGTCAGACGCCAAGTCGTCGGCAGACGCCATCAAGGCAGCCTCGTCCTACGCGCTTCTGGAAGGGCGGCTCGGGTACACACTCGATCCCGCCCTTCTGGTGCGTGCGCTCACCCACCGTTCGTTCGCTTACGAGAACGGCGGGCTGCCGACCAACGAGCGGCTGGAGTTCCTCGGTGACTCCGTGCTCGGTCTGGTCGTGACCGACACGCTGTACCGGGCCCACCCCGACCTGCCCGAGGGCCAACTGGCCAAGCTGCGGGCCGCGGTGGTCAACTCGCGTGCGCTGGCGGAGGTCGCCCGCGGCCTTGAGCTCGGCAGCTTCATCCGCCTGGGCCGGGGCGAGGAGGGGACCGGCGGCCGGGACAAGGCGTCGATCCTCGCCGACACCCTGGAAGCCGTGATCGGCGCCGTCTACCTGGACCAGGGTCTGGACGCGGCGTCCGAGCTGGTGCACCGCCTCTTCGACCCGCTGATCGAGAAGTCCTCGAACCTCGGGGCGGGCCTGGACTGGAAGACCAGTCTCCAGGAGCTGACCGCGACCGAGGCGCTCGGTGTCCCCGAGTACCTGGTCACCGAGTCGGGGCCGGACCACGAGAAGACCTTCACGGCTGCCGCCCGCGTCGGTGGTGTCACGTACGGCACCGGCACCGGCCGCAGCAAGAAGGAAGCCGAACAGCAGGCGGCCGAGTCCGCCTGGCGGGAGATCCGCGCCAAGCGCGAGCAGCGGGAAGCCTCCGCCCAGGAGCAGACCGCGGCCCACTGAGCGGCTGTTCAGAACCGTGTGACACGCTACGGGCCTCACCTCGATGTAGGAGGTGGGGCCCGTTGTGCTTGGAGGGGACATGCCCGAGCTGCCCGAAGTGGAGGTCGTGCGCCGCGGACTCGAGCGCTGGGTCAGCGGCCGTACGGTCCACGATGTCGAGGTGCGGCACCCGCGCGCGGTGCGCCGCCACATCGCGGGCGCGGACGACTTCGCCGACCGGCTGCGCGGGATCACCCTCGGCCCGGCGCACCGGCGCGGCAAGTACCTCTGGCTGCCGCTGGGCAACGGCACCTCCCTGCTCGGGCACCTCGGCATGAGCGGTCAACTGCTCGTCCAGCCACGGGAGGCGCCCGACGAGACGCACCTGAGGATCCGGTTCCGGTTCGCCGACACCGCGACACCAGCCGCTGACCCGGCGGGGGACACCGAGTTGCGCTTCGTGGACCAGCGCACCTTCGGCGGTCTGTCGGTGCACGACGCCGTGCCCGACGGG
Organism: Streptantibioticus rubrisoli; assembly: GCF_024436055.1. GTDB lineage: Bacteria > Actinomycetota > Actinomycetes > Streptomycetales > Streptomycetaceae > Streptantibioticus_A > Streptantibioticus_A rubrisoli. The sequence goes on from NZ_JANFNH010000055.1 coordinate 5,047, forward strand.
CCGGACGCCGCGGTGGGGCTGCCGTTGCCGCTCGCGCACATCGCCCCCGACCCGTTGGAGACGGCGTTCGACGAGGACGCCTTCCACGACGCGCTGCGCCGCCGTCGCACCACCATCAAGCGCGCGCTGCTCGACCAGTCACTGATCAGCGGTGTCGGCAACATCTACGCCGACGAGGCGCTGTGGCGCGGCAGACTGCACTACGACCGTCCCACCGCCGCCATGACCCGGTCGCGCACCGCGGAGCTGGTCGGCCACATCCGCGACGTGATGGGCGACGCGCTGGCCGCCGGAGGCACCAGCTTCGACAGCCTCTACGTCAACGTCAACGGCGAATCCGGTTACTTCGACCGGTCGTTGGACGCGTACGGCCGCGAGGGCGAGTCGTGCCGCCGCTGCGGCACACCGATCCGACGGCGGCCGTGGATGAATCGGTCCAGCTACTTCTGCCCGCGCTGTCAGCGGCCGCCGCGGGCGTCGTAGGCCTCCCGGGCGGCCAGTACCTCGGGCATCCGCTCCTCCACCAGGTCGATCAGCGCCAGCAGCCGCTCGGCCACCGCGTGGCCCAGCGGGGTGAGCCGGTAGTCCACCCGCGGCGGATTGGTGGCCGCCGCCTCGCGGTGCACCAGTCCGTCCCGCTCCAGCGCGTGCAGGGTCTGGGAGAGCATCTTCTCGCTGACGCCGTCGACCCGGCGGCGCAGCTCGTTGAAGCGCAGCGTGTTCTCGCTCAGCGCGCCCAGCGTCAGGCTCCCCCAGCGACCGGTGATGTGCTCCAGCGTGGAGCGTGACGGGCAGGCCTTGGCGAACACGTCATAGGGCTGCGCCTGGTCGGCGCACGGACGGGCGGAGGTCTCGGTCCTAGCCATGCCTCAAGCGTACTCCTCCACAGCGCTAACTGTTGGGTTGCGCTTTCATTTGGAAAGTGCTCTCCTTGGTGATGCCTCCCGGGGTGCCTGACCGACGGCGCCCGGGGCCCATCGCAGCAAGGAGCACAACCGTGACCACTCCCGTCACCCCCGTCGTGGCCATCGCCTACCACTCCGGTTACGGACACACCGCTGTCCTCGCCGAGGCCGTCCGCGACGGCGCCGCCGCCGCGGGTGCCACCGTCCACCTGGTCAACGTCGAGACGATCACCGACGAGCAGTGGGCGCTGCTGGACGCCGCGGACGCCATAGTCTTCGGCTCGCCGACCTACATGGGCACCGCCTCGGCCGCCTTCCACGCCTTCGCCGAGGCCAGCTCCAAGCGCTGGTTCACCTCGGCCTGGAAGGACAAGCTGGCCGCCGGGTTCACCAACTCCGCCTCCAAGAGCGGCGACAAGCTGCACACCCTGCAGTTCTTCACCGTGCTCGCCGCGCAGCACGGCATGCACTGGGTCAGCCTCGGTCTGCACCCGGGCTGGAACGCCTCCACCGCCTCCGAGAACGACCTCAACCGGCTGGGCATCTTCCTCGGCGCGGGCGCCCAGTCCAACAACGACGAGGGGCCGGACGCCGTTCACAAGGCGGACATCGCCACCGCCGAGCACCTCGGCCGCCGGGTCGCCGACACCGCGCGGACCTTCGCCATCGGCAAGGCGGCCTGACGAAGCGTCAGCTCACAGCGCGCCAAGCACGACAAGGCGCATCGGCACGGCGCCCGGGGCGGCCCAGGCCCAACTCCCGCCCCACCGGCCTCAGTAGCCGAAGTCCTGGGTCCACCAGGGGCCGCTGGAGCCGAAGTCGACGCCTATCCCGATGGTGTGGTACTCGCAGTTGAGGATGTTGGCCCGGTGCTCCGGGGTGCTCATCCACGAGTCCATCACCGCCTTGGCGTCGGCCTGGCCGCGGGCGATGTTCTCGCCGCCCAGATTCGCTATCCCCAGCGAAGCCGCCCGGTCCCAGGGCGACTTGCCGCTCGGGTCGGTGTGGCCGAAGAAGCCGAGCGTGGCCATCTGCTGGCTGAAGTTCTGGGCGAGGGTGCCCAGCCGGGGATCCTCGGTGAGCGGTACGCAGCCCGCCTTGGCGCGCTCCTGGTTGACCAGGGCGAGCACCTGAAGCACCGCCTGGGATGCCCCGGGGCCAGCCGACTGGTCGATGCTGCCGTAGGGGGCGTCGCTGCCGCTCGCGCCGTCGGTACCGTCCGGGGCCGTCGTGCTTGGCGAGGCGGTCGGGGTGACGGGTGCGGCGGGTGCGGGGGCGCCGCGCTGCGGCGGCACGGCGGTCGGCGACGGCCGCGCCGATCGGCTGGACGATCCGGTGGGCACCGCCGCCCCCGGATCGGCACCGCGTCCGGCGTCCCGGCTCGTCGGGACGGAACCACGGTCCGTTGGGGCGGTGCCGGTCACCGGGGTGGTGGGGGTGCCGTCGGCCCGCGGCAGGTTGCCCGGGGCGTCGTCCGGGGCGCCGAAGGTGTAGCCGCCGGGCGGCCCGCCCGGTACCGGTACCAGTCCGGAGGCGACGGCCACCGCGCCGACCGCGAGCGCGCAGGCGGCGCCCAACAGGCCGGTGCGCGCCGGGGGATTGGGCCGCCGGTCCGCCGCGCGGCGGGCTGGCGACCGACGGGGCGACGACCGACGGGGCGAGGCAGGCGGTGCCGCGGCCAGGGGGGCCTGCGCAGACGGCGTTGCGGCCTGACGGGCCTCCGCTTGCGGACGGCCAGCCGACGCCGCGCCCCGATGCGCCTCCGCTGGGATACGGGCAGCCGATGCCGCGCCCTCACGGGCCTCCGCTGGGATGCGGGCAGCCGATGCCGCGCCCTCACGGGCCTCCGCTGGGATGCGGGCAGCCGATGCCGCGCCCCGGCGGGCCTCTGTTGAGGATGGTGGAGGGAAACCGGCAGATGACGCAGCGGCCCGACGGGCCTCCGTTGAGGGCGGTGGAGGGAGACGGGCGGGCGGTGCGGCGGAAGTGCGGCGATGGCGACCCATCTGCGCGGTCCTCGCTTCCCGGTGTCGGCGGTGCCCCGCGGCGCTGCGGAAGAACACCCGCGTTCACTCGAACGGGTGAGTCCTGATTCGGCGTGACTGTACCGAATCCCGGCCGACACCGGCGCGTGACCCGGGTAATTGACGGGTCGCCGGATCTTCCCGGGGGAGCCGGTCGGCCGCGGTTGACCGGCGTCCGCGTACGGTTGACGTCGGCCGCGCCGGGACCGGGTGCGGGCCATGGAGAGAGGGAAACCCGGTGAACGACTCTGCCCGCAGCGGAGATGGGGGCGTCCACAGCGGTGACGTCGGCCACGCCCGAAACGGTGACATCCGCGGCGACGGCGCGGACGGCGAGGTGCGGATGACCGCTTGGGTGCGGGGCCGGGTCCAGGGCGTGGGCTTCCGGTGGTGGACCCGGGTCGCCGCGCTGGAGATCGGCGGCCTGCGCGGCTATGTCTCCAACCTCGCGGACGGGCGGGTGCAGGTCGTGGCGGAGGGCGCCAAGGACCGTTGCGAGCGACTGCTCGACTGGCTTCGGGGCGGCGAAACCCCTGGTCGGGTCGATGGCGTCACGGAGATCTGGGGTGAGCCGCGGGGCGGATATGACGGATTCAGCACCCGCTGATGGCGTAAGCCGGGAACGCCCACACCGGGCGCGGGCAATTGGTCGGTACAGCTCGACTTCGGGCGGTTGCCTTTTCCCGATCGGCATGCCAGGCTGCCGCGCAAGGATGATCTCTTGAGCCCCCGGCGGGTGCCCCCGCGCAGCGTGACGCGCCGCGTGACGTTGACGGCACGCCGCACGACAGGGGTGTGATCGTGTTGACCGTCAAACCTTTTGGTGAGACGCTGGAAGCCCCGCGCACCTTAGCTGTTTGGCTGTGAGAAGGACTACGGCGGCGGCGCAAACGGCGGGTGCGGCAACCCCCTCACGACCCACACCGCTTAGGTCGGTCACTCAGCGTGGAGGACCATCCATCATGGCAAAGGCGCTTCTCGGTTACGTCGGCGGCCCCGACCCGCGACTCCTCGCCGAGATGCGACGACTTCAGCAGCGTGTCCAGGACCTGGAGTCCGAGATCGTACGGATCCAGGCCGAGAACGACGCTCTGGTGTCGTCGCGAGACGAGTCGCTGCTCAGCTCCATCGACGTTTCCCAGACGGAGCCCGCGCTGGCTTGATCCGGCTGCTGGCTTGACCCGGACGATGTACCGGTCCGGATCAGCACACCGCTTGAAGTTCTGTAAAAGGGACGCTTCGGCGTCCCTTTGTCGTGTCCCCCTTGCCCGCACCCCCGTGATCCTCTTCGATTCTTAACCTCTGGTGTGCCCGGCATCCTCCCCGGTGAAACCGGGCTCGAACTGTAGAGTCCGACTCCTCGGCAGCGACATCAACGGCAGCCGCCGCGCGGCGGAGGAGGAGAGCTCGGCGTGCACCTCAAGAGCTTGACCCTGCGCGGGTTCAAATCCTTCGCGTCGGCCACCACCCTGCGCTTCGAACCCGGCATCACCTGCGTCGTCGGCCCCAACGGCTCGGGCAAGTCCAACGTCGTGGACGCCCTGTCCTGGGTCATGGGCGAACAGGGCGCCAAGAGCCTGCGCGGCGGCAAGATGGAGGACGTGATCTTCGCGGGCACCACCGGCCGCCCGCCGCTCGGCCGCGCCGAGGTCTCGCTCACCATCGACAACGGCGACGGCGCCCTGCCCATCGACTACGCCGAGGTCACCATCACGCGGACGATGTTCCGCAACGGCGGCAGCGAGTACCAGATCAACGGCGACACCTGCCGCCTGCTCGACATCCAGGAACTGCTCTCCGACTCCGGCATCGGCCGCGAGATGCACGTCATCGTCGGCCAGGGCCAGCTCGACTCCGTACTGCACGCCGACCCGATGGGCCGCAGGGCCTTCATCGAGGAGGCGGCGGGCGTCCTCAAACACCGCAAGCGCAAGGAGAAGGCGCTGCGGAAACTGGACGCCATGCAGGCCAACCTGGCCCGGGTCACCGACCTGACCGCCGAGCTGCGCCGCCAGCTCAAGCCGCTGGGCCGCCAGGCCGCCGTAGCCCGCCGTGCCGCCGTCATCCAGGCCGACCTGCGCGACGCCCGGCTCCGCCTGCTCGCCGACGACCTGGTCACCCTGCGCGCCGCCCTGCGCAGCGAGATCGCCGACGAGACCGCGCTGAAGGAACGCCGCGACGCGGTCGAGGCCGAACTGGCCGCCGCGCAGCGCCGCGAGGCCCAACTGGAGGAACAGGTACGGCAGATCGGGCCGCGCCTCGCCGAGGCCCAGCAGACCTGGTACGACCTGTCGCAACTCGCCGAACGGGTGCGCGGCACCATCGGCCTGGCCGAGCAGAAGGTCAGGCACGCCACCGCACCGCAGCCCGAGGAGCGGCGCGGCCGCGACCCGGAGGACATGGAGCGCGAGGCCGCCCGCATCCGCGAGCAGGAGGCCGAGCTGGCCGCCGCACTGGAGGCCGCCCGCTGCGCGCTGGACGACACCGTGGCGCACCGCGCCGAACTGGAACGCGCCCTCGCCCAGGAGGACCAGCGGCTCAAGGCCGCCGCCCGGGCGATCGCCGACCGCCGCGAGGGCCTCGCCCGGCTGCACGGCCAGGTCAACGCGGCCCGCAGCCGGGCCAGCGCCGCCGAGGCCGAGATCGGCCGACTCACCGCGGCCCGCGACGAGGCGGCCGAGCGCGCGGTGACCGCCCAGGAGGAGTACGAGCAGCTACGCGCCCAGGTCGACGGCCTGGCCGCGGGCGACGCCGAACTGGAGGAACGTTACGAGTCCGCCAGGGCCGAACTGGAGCGGGCCGAGGAAACGCTGACCGCCGCCCGCGAGGCCGCCACCGCCGCCGAACGGGAACGCGCCGCGCTCGCCGCCCGGCACGACGCGCTCGCCCTCGGGCTGCGCCGCAAGGACGGCACCGGGATACTGCTCGGCGCCGCCGACCGGCTCACCGGACTGCTGGGACCGGCCGCCGAACTGCTCACCGTGGCACCGGGGTTCGAGGTCCCGGTCGCCGCCGCGCTGGGCGCCGCCGCCGACGCCGTAGCGGTCAGCCACCCGGGCGCCGCGGCCGCCGCGCTGCGGCTGCTGCGCAAGGACGACGCGGGCCGGGCCGCCCTGCTCATCGGCGGTGCGCAGGCCGAGCCGGATGCCGGAACGTTTCCCGGTACCGGGCGGCCCGCCGCCGAACTCGTGGGCGGGCCCGAGGAGTTGCTGCCCGCACTGCGTCGGCTGCTGCGCGACACCGTGGTGGTGGACACCCTCGAAGACGCCGAGGCACTGATCGCCCGGCATCCCCGGCTGACCGCGGTCACCGCCGAGGGCGACGTACTGGCCGCGCACTTCGCGCACGGCGGCTCGGCCGGGGCGCCGAGCCTGTTGGAGGTGCAGGCCGCGGTTGACGAGGCGGCGGTGCGGCTGCGGGAGCTCGCGGCCCGCTGCGAGGAGCTGACCGAGGCCCAGGCCCTGGCCAAGGAGCGGCGCGCCGATGCCGCCCGCACCGTGGAGCAGCTCGCCGCCCAGCGGCGGGACGCGGAGAAGGAGAAGTCGGCCGTCGCCCAGCAGCTCGGCCGCCTCGGCGGGCAGGCGCGCGGCGCGACCGGGGAGGCCGAGCGCGCCGCGGCGGCCGTGGCCCGCGCCGAGGAGGCGCTGGCCAAGGCCAACGCGGAACTGACCGAACTGACCGAGCGGCTGCACCAGGCCTCCTCGGCCCCGGCCGAGGAGGAGCCGGACACCTCGCACCGCGACCGGCTCGCCGCCGACGGCGCCAACGCCCGGCAGACGGAGATGGAGGCCCGGCTGCAGCTGCGTACCCACGAGGAGCGGGTCAAGGCCCTCGCGGGGCGCGCGGACGCGCTGGACCGGGCGGCGCGCATGGAGCGCGAGGCGCGGGCGCGCGCCGCGCAGCGCAGGGCGCGTCAGGAGCACGAGGCACGGGTGGCCTCCGCCGTACTGGCCGGCGCCCGGGGCCTGCTGGAGTACGTCACCGTCTCGCTGGCCCGCGCCGAGCGGGAGCGGTCGGCCGCCGAGCAGGCCAAGGCGGAGCGCGAGGCCCGGCTGACCGCGGAACGGGACGCCGCACGCGGCCTGAAGTCCGAGCTGGACAAGCTCACCGACTCGGTGCACCGCGGCGAGGTGCTGGGCGCCGAGAAGCGGCTGCGGATCGAACAGCTGGAGGCCAAGGCGCTGGAGGAGCACGGCATCGAACCGGCCGGGCTGGTCGCCGAGTACGGCCCCGACCAGCCCGTACCGCCTCCTCCGACGCCCGAGGGCGAGGAGCCCAAGGACGACCAGGGACCCCGCCCGTACGTTCGCGCCGAGCAGGAGAAGCGGCTGCGCGCCGCCGAGCGGGCGTACCAGCAGCTGGGCAAGGTCAACCCGCTCGCCCTTGAGGAGTTCGCGGCGCTGGAGGAGCGGCACAAGTTCCTCTCCGAGCAGCTGGAGGACCTCAAGAAGACCCGCGCCGACCTGTTGCAGGTGGTCAAGGAGGTCGACGAGCGGGTCGAGCAGGTCTTCACCGCCGCCTACCACGACACCGCCCGGGAGTTCGAGGGCGTCTTCTCCCGGCTGTTCCCCGGCGGCGAGGGGCGGCTGGTGCTCACCGACCCCGACGACATGCTGGCCACCGGCGTCGAGGTGGAGGCCCGGCCGCCGGGCAAGAAGGTCAAGCGGCTCTCGCTGCTCTCGGGCGGCGAGCGGTCGCTGACCGCGGTGGCGCTGCTGGTGTCGATCTTCAAGGCCCGACCCAGCCCGTTCTACGTCATGGACGAGGTCGAGGCGGCCCTCGACGACACCAACCTCCAGCGTCTGATCGGGATCATGAGGGAGCTCCAGGAGAGTTCACAGCTCATCGTGATCACCCACCAGAAGCGCACGATGGAGGTCGCCGACGCGCTGTACGGCGTGTCGATGCAGGGCGACGGAGTGTCGAAGGTGATCAGCCAGCGACTGCGGGACGCCAAGAAATAATCGCGACGCACTTGGTATCGGCTTGGTGACGCTTCCGTCAAGAGTTCAATACGTGAACATGCTGTGACCGTGACTTTGTTTAAAGAGACGCGCCGCCCCCTATTGACTTCGAAACTTGAAGGCATAGTCTCTGCAACGTCGTTTTAACTTTCGATGCATAGCCGTGTGGTCACCGGTCGACGGATCGCCTGACCCTCGAAGCAGTCGAAGATCCACGCCCCCACGGGAGGGCTCCGCGCGAGCCCCAGGAGTTCACGTTGACTACTAGCACCCCAGTGGAGCTCGGGAAGAGCGGCCGCGCCGCGGCGCCCGACCATCTCGGCCACGTCATCTTCATCACCGCCGCCGCAGCCATGGGCGGCTTCCTCTTCGGCTACGACAGCTCCGTGATCAACGGCGCGGTCAACGGCATCCAGGGGAAGTTCGGCATCGGCTCCGCCCTGCTCGCCCAGGTCGTCGCCGCGGCGCTGCTCGGTTGCGCGGTCGGGGCCGCCACCGCGGGCCGCCTCGCCGACCGCATCGGCCGCATTCGCGTGATGCAGATCGCCTCGGTGCTGTTCGTGGTGAGCGCCATCGGCTCCGCCCTGCCGTTCGCGGTGTGGGACCTCACCCTGTGGCGGATCATCGGCGGCTTCGCCATCGGCATGGCCTCGGTGATCGGCCCCGCGTACATCGCCGAGGTCGCGCCGCCCGCCTACCGCGGCCGTCTCGGCTCGTTCCAGCAGGCCGCGATCGTCATCGGCATCGCGATCTCGCAGCTGGTCAACTACGGCATCCTGCAGATGGCCCACGGCCAGCAGCGCGGCCACCTCGGCGGCCTTGAGGCCTGGCAGTGGATGCTCGGCGTGATGGTGGTGCCCGCGGCGCTCTACGGGCTGCTGTCCTTCGCCATCCCGGAGTCCCCGCGCTTCCTGATCTCCGCGGGCCGCGAGGCCGACGCGCGCAAGGTACTGGCCGAGGTCGAGGGCGAGCAGGCCGACCTGGACGCCCGCATCACCGAGATCCGCACCGCCATGCACAGCGAGCACAAGTCCACGTTCAAGGACCTGCTCGGCGGCCGGGCGGGCATCCTGCCGATCGTGTGGGTGGGCATCGGGCTGTCGGTCTTCCAGCAGCTCGTCGGCATCAACGTGATCTTCTACTACTCCGCGTCGCTGTGGCAGTCCGTCGGTATCGACCCGACCAGCTCGTTCCTGTACTCGTTCACCACCTCGATCATCAACGTGATCGGCACCGTGATCGCGATGGTCTTCGTGGACAAGATCGGCCGCAAGCCGCTCGCGCTGATCGGCTCCGCCGGTATGGCGGTCTCGCTCGGCCTGTGCGCCTGGGCCTTCTCCTACAAGACCGGTTCCGGCACCAACATCCACATGCCGGGCCTGCAGGGCGCGGTGGCGCTCGGCGCGGCCCACGCGTTCGTGCTGTTCTTCGCCCTGTCGTGGGGCGTGGTGGTCTGGGTGCTGCTCGGCGAGATGTTCCCGAACAAGATCCGGGCCGCGGCGCTCGGCGTGGCCGCCTCCGCGCAGTGGGTCGCCAACTGGCTCATCACGGTCAGCTTCCCGTCGCTCTCCAACTGGAACCTGTCCGGTGCCTACGTGATCTACACGTTCTTCGCCCTCCTCTCGATCCCGTTCGTGCTCGTCTTCGTCCGGGAGACGAAGGGCAAGGCCCTGGAAGAGATGGGCTGATCAACCCCGCTTGCCCACCGCTTCCAGCACCGTCGCCCCGGCTCAGCCTCCGCTGAGCCGGGGCGACGGGCTTACTGCCCGAACTCCCCGTTCCGCACGGCGGAGATGAACGCCGCGAAGGCGGCGGGGATGAAGCTGAGGGTGGGGCCGTGCGGGTCCTTACTGTCGCGGACGGGGACGGCGTCGGGGATGCCGTGGGCGACCTCTATGCAGTTGCCGCCGTTGTCGCCGCTGTAGCTGCTCTTGTGCCAAGTCGCCGCGCTGTGGTCGTAGTTGGTCATCGTCGCCGTACCCTTCCATCGCTTCACAGATCGTGGCGGCAGAGTCGCGGGTCGAGAGCGCGTCCGCCCGCAGCAGATCATAGGTGCGCGTGTGTCTCGCGATCACGGCTGGATCGTCGCTGAAGTGCCCACGGTCCAAGGACTCCGAGTAGACCCACTCATGGCCGTCCGGCAGCGTGATCAGCGACATGGAGGTATTGGGTGGGCGCAGATGGGCAATGGTGAACGGCGCCACCTGGATGCGGATGTTCGGGCGCTCGCCGACCGCCAACAGATGCGCGCACTGCTCGCGCATCACGTCAGGACCGCCGACCACGCGCCGGATGGAACTCTCGTCCAGCACGGCGAGTAGCAGCGGCCCGTCGTCGTTCAGGAAGCGCTGTTGGCGACTCATGCGAGCCAACACCCGTTCCTGAACGACCTCTTCGTCCGGCTCAACCCGCGCGAACAGTGCCCGCGCGTACGCTTCGGTCTGCAACAGCCCAGGCACAACCTGCATTTGGAACTCGCGCAACGCCACCGCCACCGCGTCCATCTGTGCCCGGCGCCTGAACCAGTCGGGGTGTTCGACCACCGGGTACCAGTCGATGCGGTGCCACAGGCGGCGGAGTAACCCGTCCGTGCCGAGCAGGCGGTCGCAGGCCTCGGCGAAGCCGACGTCCGGTACGCGGCTGCCCGCCTCGATGCGGGTGATCAGCGAGCGGTCACACGGGATCTCACCGGCCAGCTTCCCCTGCGACCAGCCCGCCCGTTCCCGGGCGTCCCGCAGCACCTCCCCGAAGACCGCGCCGGACGTGGCGGCCTGCCCGGTCACGCCGTTACGACGCCCCATCCCCGCTCCCCTTGGTGACGGCTCTTGCATGTCACCGCGTAGACCCTGTTGAACATGCGCGCGGAGCGCAACTCTTGGGTCTCGAAAGGTAGTTGAGCGCGCCCCCGGAGCGCCTCCGATAGGCAGAGGTTCACCCATGGTGGATACCCGCAGCACGGCCAGCGCAGACCTCGAACGCAAGGCTGTCCGGATAGCGCAGTCAGAGGATGCCCACCGGCCAGCCGCACAAGTGACCGCCAGGACGTCCTGCGCTACGTCGTCCACAAGATCACCCAACACCCGGGCACGGACGTGACGTTCGAGGCCGAGTGCCTGCGGTGCGACTGGGCGGCGCAGCCCGCCGACGACTGCGCGCCGGTGGACGTGGCCTGCATGAGCCACGCCGGCCGCACCGGCCACGCGGGTTTCCGCCGCGTGTGCACCTCGTTCGCGATGGTGGTGCGCACCGAGTAACCCGCCCACCGCCGCCCACGAAAACGTCCCCCTGGGCCGCGCACAGCGGCTCAGAGGGACGTTCCGGGTACGTCGTGGCCGTCAGCCGACCAGCGCGTCCTCGACGGCCTTCTCGGCCGCCGCCAGCTCGTTGGCGCTCGCCGTCCGCTGGCGCGGCAGCACCCAGTACAGCGCCGCCGCGATGACGATGGTGACCGCCCAGCCGAGGCCGTTCTTCCCGAGCCAGCTATCTGCCAGCGGGCCGGAGAACCAGGACACCGAGGTGAAGCACAGGCCGATGACCAGGCCCGCCGCCCAGGCGACCATCGCCTGCCAGGCGAAACCGCCCTGGTACCAGTAGGCGCTGGTACGGGAGGTGTCCATCAGCGCCTTCGGGTCGTAGACCCGACCGCGCAGCATGTCGACGCCGAACACGCCGATCCAGGCCGAGAAGGAGACCGCCAGCAGGGTCAGGAACGAGATGAACGAGCTGATGAAGCTGGTCGCCACGATCATCAGCAGCGAACCGAAGACCAGGCTGATGACCGCGTTCACACTGACCGCCCAGGCGCGCGGGATCTTGAAGCCCAGCGTCTGCGCGGTGAAACCGGCCGAGTACATCGACATGCTGTTGATCAGCAGCATGCCGATCAGCGCGATCAGCAGGTACGGCACCGACAGCCACATCGGCAGCAGCTTGCCGATGAACGACACCGGGTCGGTGGCCTTGGCCAGGTCCGGCGTACCGACCGCCATCACCGCACCCATCAGCACCAACGGCACCACGACGATGCCCGCACCCGCGATGGTGTTGCCCACGATGCCCTTGCTGGACGCGGTGCGCGGCAGGTACCGGGAGAAGTCCGCGCCGGATGGCGCCCAGCTGATGCCACCGGCCGCGATGGTGCCAACTCCGGCCACCAGCAGCGCCGTTGAGCCCGCCGGGCGGGAGAAGACCGCCGACCAGTCGGTCTCGGCGACCAGATAGCCCAGCACCGCGACGCTGAACGCGCCGAACAGGTACGCCGACCACTTGTTGCACAGCAGCAGTACCTTGCGGCCCATACCGCTGACCGTGAACGTGGCGCCGACGAAGAACAGCAGGGTGACGATGATCAGCGGGGTGTTGCTCTTGATCCCGAACAGCAGGTTCAAGATGGTGAGCACCGCGTACGCGCCGGTCACCGCGTTGATCGTCTCCCAGCCCCACCGCGCGATCCAGGTCACCGCACCCGGGAAGAGGTTGCCGCGCTGACCGAAGACCGCCCGCGAGAGCGTCATACCCGGAGCGCCACCGCGCTTGCCCGCGATGGTCAGCACGCCGACGATGCCGTACGAGACAACGGGAGCGAGGACGGCGACCAGCAGGACCTGGAAGAAGTTCAGGCCGTTGGAGACCACCAGGCCCGCGCCCATGGTGAGCAGCAGAACGCTGATGTTGGCCGCGACCCAGGTGGGGAAGAGTTCTCTGACGCGGCCGCGCCGCTCGGAGTCGGGGACGGGCTCGATGCCGCGGGTCTCGATGGCGCCTTCGACATCGGGAGCAGGCGTCGTCTTCTCCATAAGGATGGTTTCTCCGAGCGGGAAATCGGGGGAGGGTTGCAACAGCGGCTTGTGGGACGATCGATAAGTCCCCTCTACGCGCATTGCTGATCAGGATCATATGCGCGTCACGAAGACGTCAAGGGTGACCTTTGTCCCATTAAGTTGCTTTAAGCCCCTGAGTGCCGCGTCTTCTCCGGCAGCGCTGTTGCGCCGTGACTGATACTGGAGGGCGTTATGGAAACCGTCATCCTTGCTGTAGTCATCGCCCTGGTCGCGATCGGCGCGCTCAGCGGCCTCGTGGTCAGCAGCCGCCGCAAGAAGCAGCTGCCGCCCGCGCCGCCGTCGGCAGAACCGAAGATCACCGCCCCGCCGGCCGAGCCGCACGTCGGCGAGGAGGCGGAGGAACCCCGCGAAGAGCCCCGCAGGACCATCGAAGAGGTCGACCTGCCGGAGGCCCCCACCGCCACCGAGACCGTGGAGGTCGAGGAGCCCACCGAGGTCGGCGGGGAACCGCTGGCCCCGCCCATCGAGGTCCCCGAGCCCACCGCGGGCCGCCTGGTGCGACTGCGCTCCCGGCTGTCCCGCTCCCAGACCACCCTCGGCAAGGGCCTGCTCACCCTGCTCTCCCGGGACCGCCTCGACGAGGACACCTGGGAGGAGATCGAGGACACCCTGCTCACCGCCGACGTCGGCGTCGCACCGACCCAGGAGCTGGTCGAGCGGCTGCGCACCCGCGTCAAGGTGCTGGGCACCCGCACCCCCGAGGAACTGCGCGCCCTGCTGCGCGAGGAACTGCTGGCGCTGGTCGGTACCGACATGGACCGCGTCCTGCATACCGAGAGCCCGCAGGACACCCCGGCCGTGCTGATGGTGGTCGGGGTCAACGGCACCGGCAAGACCACCACCACCGGCAAGCTGGCCCGGGTCCTGGTGGCCGACGGCCGCAGCGTGGTGCTGGGCGCCGCCGACACCTTCCGCGCGGCCGCCGCCGACCAGCTGCAGACCTGGGGCGAGCGGGTCGGCGCGCGCACCGTGCGCGGCCCGGAGGGCGGCGACCCGGCCTCCGTCGCCTTCGACGCGGTGAAGGAAGGTATCGCCGAGAGCGCCGACGTGGTGCTGATCGACACCGCGGGCCGACTGCACACCAAGACCGGCCTGATGGACGAGCTGGGCAAGGTCAAGCGCGTCGTGGAGAAGCACGGTCCGGTCGACGAGGTGATCCTCGTCCTGGACGCCACCACCGGCCAGAACGGGCTGGTGCAGGCCCGGGTCTTCGCCGAGGTGGTGGACATCACCGGCATCGCCCTGACCAAGCTCGACGGCACCGCCAAGGGCGGCATCGTGGTCGCCGTCCAGCGTGAGCTGGGGGTGCCGGTCAAGCTGGTCGGCCTCGGCGAGGGGCCGGACGACCTGGCGCCGTTCGAGCCGGAGGCGTTCGTCGACGCGCTGATCGGCGACTGACCGCGGCGCATCGGTAAGAGATACATCGGTAAGCGGTACATCGGTAAGGGGCGCTCGCCAGGGGCGGGCGCCCCTTACGTATGCGTACGCATTCCGGGATCACACCGTCCGCACCGGCGTCCCGTGCCGGTGACACACGTAGGCCAGCGTGCCCAGCAGCAACCGCGCCTCCGGCGGCTGCCGGTCCACCGAGGGCGGCCGTAGCCAGCGCACCGGACCCAGTCCCCCGAGGTCCGAGGGCGGGGCGGTGACGTGCTGACCAAGTCCGCGGCAGCGCAGATCCAGGGCAGCGTCGTCCCAGCCCATCCGGTAGAGGAGCCGTGGCAGCTCGTCGGCCGCGCCGGGGGCCACGAAGAACAGCGCGCGGCCGTCCGGGGTGCCGATCACCGGGCCGAGCCGCAGCCCCATCCGCTCCAGCCGCACCATCGCCCGGCAGCCCGCTTCCTCGGCCACGTCCAGCACGTCGAACGTCCGCCCGGTGGGCAGCAGTACGGCCGCGCCCGGGGTCAACGCCCAGGTGGCGGCGACCTGTTCGGCCGTGGCGCCCGCCGGGATCTCGGCGGCGAAGTCCAACGCGTGGGCGCCGGGCGCCGGACACCCCGCGTCACCGCAACTGCACTGACCACCGCCCCGGGCGGCGCGGGCACCGGGGGTCACCGCCCAGCCGTGCACCGCCGTGTACTCCGTGATCGTTGAGCGGACCGAGGCGCGGGTGCGGCGGCGCACGCCGGGCGTGATGTCCCGAATCTCCCGGAAGCTGCCGATCGTGAAGCCCATGTCACCTCCAACACTCGGAATTCGTCGATGGTTACGCGCACCGCGCGCGGATCGCGGTGCGGGCTGCCTGCCCACCCGCCGGGGGCGACGCGCCGTCGGTGGCGGCGCGTCGGCGGCGCATCGCGGCGTGTGGCGTGGTGCGCCGTGTAGTGCGCGCCCCGACGCGCTTCGCTCCACCCGGAGCTGATGTTCATCTGTCAAGTGAATCGTGTGCGGCCAGGGAAGAGTTCATTCGAAGGGGTGGCGAATGGTGGCGATTCGGCATCTGCCCTCGCCGGATGGGTGATCACGGGATTACTTTCGGTTTACGAGCCCACGGAAGTCGCGCCGTCCGCGGGCATGCCGGAGGCAGTGAACGCACAGGCATTCGGTCACCGGGGGTGGCGCGTTGAGGACAGGGAGCCCCAACTGGCGGCATCCTTTGGGCAGTTCGGTGATGAGAAGCGGGATGGGGGCGTTCCGGTGGGCGGAAGCGTCACAAGCGGCGAGACCGAGACCGAGGCCAGCGGCGTCGCGGAGAAGCAGGCCAACGAACAACTGCGTTCGTGGTTCGTCCGCAGTGGCTGGTCCAAGGGCGAACTCGCCCGCCAGGTCAACCGCCGGGCACGGCAGATCGGTGCGCACCACATCAGCACCGACACCTCCCGCGTACGGCGCTGGCTGGACGGTGAGCAGCCGCGCGAGCCGATCCCGCGCATCCTGTCCGAGCTGTTCTCCGAGCGGTTCGGCTCGGTCGTCGCCATCGAGGACCTGGGCCTGCGCAGCGCCCACCAGCCGCCCGCCACCTCCGGCGTCGACCTGCCCTGGGCAGGACCCCAGACCGTCGAGCTGATCAGCGAGTTCTCCCGCAGCGACCTGATGCTCGGACGGCGCGGCTTCCTCGGCGCCTCGCTGGCGCTGTCCGCCGGGCCGGCGCTGATCGAGCCGATGCAGCGCTGGCTGGTGCCCACCCCGGCCGCCTCGATCGCCGACGTGCCCGCGCCCGCCCGTACCCCGCGCGCCGAGCGGTCGACCCGGCCCACCAAGCTCTCCGGCCCCGAGCTGGACCTGCTGGAGGCCACCACGGTGATGTTCCGCCAGTGGGACGCCCAGTGCGGCGGCGGCCTGCGCCGCAAGGCGGTCGTCGGGCAGCTGCACGAGGTGACCGACCTGCTCCAGGAGAGCCACCCGGAGCCGGTCACCAGGCGCCTGTTCAAGGTCACCGCCGAACTCGCCGAACTCGCCGGGTGGATGAGCTACGACGTGGGCCTGCAGCCCAGCGCGCAGAAGTACTTCGTGCTCGCCCTGCACGCCGCGAAGGAGGCCGGGGACCGTCCGCTCGGCGCCTATGTGCTGTCCAACATGAGCCGCCAGATGATCCATCTCGGCCGCCCCGACGACGCGTTGGAGCTGATCCACCTCGCCCAGTACGGCAGCCGGGACACCGCCACCGCCACCACCCAGTCGATGCTCTACGCGATGGAGGCCCGCGCCTACGCCAGCATGGGTCAGGTACAGAAGTGCCACCGCGCGGTGCGGATGGCCGAGGACACCTTCAGCGACCGCCGCCCGCAGGAGGACCCGGACTGGATGCGGTTCTTCTCCGAGGCCGAGCTGAACGCGGAGAACGCGCACTCCTACCGTGACCTGGCGTACGTCGCCGGTCGCAGCCCCACGTACGCCTCGCTGGCGCAGCCGGTGATGGAACGGGCCGTGGAGCTGTTCGCCCAGGACCCCGAGCACCAGCGCAGCTACGCGCTGAACCTCATCGGCATGGCCAGCGTCCATCTGCTGCAGAAGAACCCCGAGCACGCCTCGGAGCTGGCGGTCCAGGCGATCAAGGTGGCCAGAAGGATCCGCTCCGAGCGGGTGAACACCCGGATCCGCCGCACCACCGACACCGCGGTGCGCGACTTCGGCCAGGTGGCCGAGGTCGTCGCGCTCAGCGACCGGCTGCGCACCGACCTGCCGGACGACTACGAGCAGGGTCCGGCGGCCCGGGCGGTGTGACGCGACGGACCCCCTTCACTCCGGCCGCGGCGGCCACCCCGATCAGCCCGACTAGGCTCCCCCACCGCCAGGTCGACGGGAAACCGCCGCGGCCGGTTCCGTATCGGCGCATTCGGCACCGGCGTATACGGAGCATCGCGTTCACCATGACCGCAGCGGACCGGTTCACCCGGCCGTAACACATGCGCCATCTTCGTCACGGCGGCGAAACACCGCACGGCGGCGGCTGAAACCCGGCTAGGCCACTCTCTAGGCCATAACCGGCCCTTTCATTCCCCCACGCCCCCCGCGGGCCGTACCGACGACGAGGAGGCGCCGATGCCAACCGGCATCTTGACGACGCTCGCTGCCGACAAGCCCGTGCTCGACACGGGGCACACCGCGTTCATGCTGATCAGTGCCGCCCTGGTGATGGTGATGACACCAGGTCTCGCCTTCTTCTACGGAGGCATGGTCCGGGTCAAGAGCGTTCTGAACATGCTGATGATGAGCTTCATCAGCCTCGGCATCATCACCATCCTGTGGACCCTGTTCGGCTTCAGCCTCGCCTTCGGCACCGACCACGGCGGTTTCGTCGGCGGCACCGACTGGCTGGGCATGCGGCACATAGGCATCACCCAGCTGTGGCCCGGCTACGGCATCCCGATCTACGTGTTCGCCGTCTTCCAGCTGATGTTCGCGGTGATCACCCCGGCGCTGATCAGCGGTGCGCTGGCGGACCGGGTGAAGTTCGCCGCGTGGTCGCTGTTCATCACGCTGTGGGCGATCGTGGTGTACTTCCCCGTCGCGCACTGGGTGTGGGGCACCGGCGGCTGGCTGAACAAACTGGGCGTGATCGACTTCGCGGGCGGTACCGCGGTCCACATCAACGCGGGCGCGGCGGCGCTCGGCGTCATCCTCGTCATCGGCAAGCGGGTCGGCTTCAAGCGCGATCCGTTCCGGCCGCACAACCTGCCGCTCGTGATGCTCGGCGCGGGACTGCTGTGGTTCGGCTGGTTCGGCTTCAACGCGGGATCGTGGCTGGGCGCTGACGGCGTCGCCGCGGTCGCGTTCACCAACACCCAGGTCGCCACCGCCGCCGCGATGCTCGGCTGGCTCGGCTACGAGCGGATCCGGCACGGCTCGTTCACCACGCTGGGCGCCGCGTCCGGCGCGGTGGCCGGACTGGTCGCCATCACCCCCGCCTGCGGCTCGGTCTCCCCGCTGGGCTCGATCGCGGTCGGCGCGATCGCCGGTGTGGTGTGCGCCTGGGCGGTGGGGCTGAAGTTCAAGCTCGGCTTCGACGACTCCCTCGACGTGGTCGGCGTCCACATGGTCGGCGGCATCATCGGCTCGCTGCTGATCGGCCTGTTCGCCACCGGCGGTGTCGGCCAGACCGCCAAGGGCCTGTTCTACGGCGGCGGTTGGGGCCAGCTCGGCAAGCAGGCCGTCGGTGTCACATGCGTCCTGCTGTACTCGCTGGTGGTCTCCGCGGTCCTGGCCAAGGTGATCGACCTGGTGATGGGCTTCAGGGTCAGCGAGGACGACGAGGTGGCCGGCATCGACCAGGCCGAACACGCCGAAACCGGCTACGACTTCGCCGGAATCGGCTCCGCCGCCCGGCTCGGCGGCCTCCTGGCACCGGCCGAGAGCAAGGCGCTCACCGGCGACAAGAACGAGACCGCTTCCCCGGCGAAGGCCGCGGAACCGAAGGTGGACGCATGAAACTCATCACCGCAGTCATCAAGCCCTACCGCCTCGACGAGGTGAAGACCGCCCTCCACGACTTCGGGGTCCAGGGCCTGACCGTCACCGAGGCCAGCGGCTACGGCCGCCAGCGCGGCCACACCGAGGTCTACCGCGGCGCCGAGTACACCGTCGACCTGGTGCCCAAGATCCGCATAGAGGTGCTGGTCGAGGACGCCGACGCCGACGAACTGATCGACGTCCTGGTGAAGGCCGCCAGGACCGGCAAGATCGGCGACGGCAAGGTGTGGAGCGTCCCGGTGGACACCGTGGTGCGGGTACGGACCGACGAGCGCGGCCCCGACGCCCTGTAGGCCCGCGCGGACAACTCACCTTGGACGATGCGGAACCGCGCTGGCTTTGGAGACCGTATGACCGACCGTGCCGTCCCGGAGACCTCCGGGACCCCCCACCGTGTACCGGACGGTGCGCGGTCGCCCGAAACCAGCTACCCGGCGGCCCGGCTGGCCCTGCTCAACGAGGAGGGCCAGCCGGGACCGTCCCGGCGTGCCACGCTCGCCGACCTCACCGACCGGTGGCTCGCCGGTCTCTTCCCGAACCGCCCTACCGGTACGGCACTTGTCGCCGTCGGCGGCTACGGGCGCGGTGAACTCTCCCCGCGCAGCGACCTGGACCTGCTGCTGCTGCACGACGGCACGGCGGGCGCCGGTGAGGTCGCCGCGCTCGCCGACCGCCTGTGGTACCCGGTGTGGGACCTCGGCCTGTCCCTGGACCACTCGGTGCGCACCCCCGCCGAGGCCCGGAAGACCGCCGGGGACGACCTGAAGGTGCAACTCGGCCTGCTCGACGCCCGGCACATCGCGGGCGACCCGGAGCTCACCGCGAACCTGCGCACCGCCGTACTCGCCGACTGGCGCGCACAGGCCCCCAAACGCCTCCCCGAACTGCACGAGATGTGCCTGGAACGCGCCGAGCGGCAGGGCGAGTTGGCGCATCTGCTGGAGCCCGACCTGAAGGAGGCGCGCGGTGGACTGCGCGACGCCACCGTGCTGCGCGCCGTCGCCGCCTCCTGGCTGGCCGACGCACCCCGCGAGGGCCTGGCCGAGGCCCGCGCCCGACTGCTGGACACCCGCGACGCCCTGCACCTGGTCACCGGCCGGGCCACCGACCGGCTGAGCCTCCAGGAGCAGGACCAAGTCGCCGCCCATCTCGGGGTGTTGGACGCCGACACGCTGCTGCGGGGAGTGTACGAGGCGGCCCGCACGGTGGCCTACGCCAGCGATGTGACCTGGCGGTCGGTCGGCCGGGTGCTGCGGGCCCGGTCGGCGCGGCCCCGCAAGCGGTTCCTGGGGCGCGGGCACGCCGAGCCGGTGGGCGTGGAGCGGATGCCGCTGGCCGACGGGGTGGTGGAGCAGGAGGGCGAGGCCGTGCTGGCCCGTACCGCCCGGCCGGAGCGCGACCCGGTGCTGCCGCTGCGCGCGGCGGCGGCCGCCGCCCAGGCGGGCCTGCCGATCTCACTGCCCGCGGTACGGGCACTGGCCGCCGCCGCGCCCGCGCTACCGGTGCCGTGGCCCGCGGAGGCGCGGGAGCAACTGGTCACGTTGCTCGGCGCGGGGCAGGCCACGGTGCCGGTGTGGGAGGCGCTGGAGGCCGAGGGCCTGATCGCCAGGCTGCTGCCGGACTGGGAGCGGGTGCGCTGCCGCCCGCAGCGAAATCCCGTGCACCGCTGGACGGTTGACCGGCACCTGGTCGAAACCGCCGTCCAGGCGGCGACGTTGACCCGCCAGGTCAGCCGCCCCGACCTGCTGCTGATCGGCGCGCTGCTGCACGACATCGGCAAGGGCTGGCCGGGCGACCACAGCGTGGCGGGCGAGGTCATCGCCCGGGACGTGGCCGCCCGGATGGGCTTCGGCCGCGCCGACGCCGACACCCTGGCCCTGCTGGTACGGCACCATCTGCTGCTTATCGAGACGGCGACCCGGCGCGACCTGGACGATCCGGCCACCGTCGAGTCGGTGGCCAAGACGGTCCGCTCGGTGGAATGCCTCGACCTGCTGCACGCGCTGACCCAGGCCGATGCGCTGGCCACCGGCCCCGCGGCGTGGAGCGCGTGGCGGGCGTCGCTCGTGGCGGACCTGGTGCGCCGGGTGACCGGGGTGCTGGCGGGCGAGGCGCCGTCTGGGCCGCCGGACCGGGAGCCGTCCGCCGAGGAGGAGCGGCTGGCGGTGGAGGCGGCGCGCACCGGAGGGCCGGTGCTGGCGCTGCGGGCCGAGTCCGAGCCGGTGGCGCAGGACGGTACCGAGCCGGTCGGTGTGGAACTGCTGCTGGCGGTGCCGGACCGGCCCGGGCTGCTGCCCGCGGCGGCCGGTGTACTGGCGCTGCACCGGCTGACGGTGCGCGCGGCGGACCTGCGCACCGCGGACCCGATCGGGGCGGGCCCGGTGACCCTGCTCAGCTGGCGGGTGGCCGCCGAGTTCGGCTCACTGCCCGAAGTGGCCCGGCTGCGGGCCGACTTCGCGCGGGCCTTCGACGGCTCGCTGGACATCGCCTCCCGGCTGGCGGAGCGCGAGGCCGCGTATCCGCGCCGCAGGGGCGTTCCGGCGCCGCCGCCGAGGGTGACGGTGGTCGGCGGCACCTCCGAGGTGGCCACCGTGATCGAGGTCCGGGCGCAGGACGTGCCGGGACTGCTGCACCGGATCGGCCGCGCCCTGGAGGACGCGGCCGGGGTGGCGGTGCGTTCGGCGCGGATCAGCACGCTGGGCGCCAACGCGGTGGACGCGTTCTACGTCGTCGGCCCGGACGGCGCCCCGCTCCCGGCCGAGCGGGCGGCCGAGGTGGCCCGGGAACTGGAGGCGGCGCTGGGGTAGCTGCTCAGCGGCGGGAGAAGTCACCGGAGATCAGTGTCCTCGGCGTTGGGTAATCCGGCGGGGTGCCGTTTCGGCCGGGCAGGGGCCGATGTCGGTGGGTGTGTCTACGATGCATGTATTGCCTGGCCACTAGCGGTGGGGAGGACAGCAAATGAGCGTTCAAGACGACCTGTGGCGCGCCGCTGAGCAGGCTGCGGGGGTGTTCGAGGGCTTCAAGGTGGAAGTCGTGGGGGGCCAGCTGATCATGTCGCCGCAGAGCAACGTCCAGAGCTGGACGATTGCAGACATCCAGGTCGTCGCCAGGGCTGCGGGCTTGAAGAAGTCGCGATTGGTCTCCGATGTGCTCGTCCGTTTTGGAGAGGAGCCACCGCGCGCTCCCGATGTTGCAATCCTGGAAGATGGCGCGACAGCGCCATACAAGCATGACGATCTGCTGGCCGCTATCGAGATCGTCTCCGCGAAAGATGACCAGCACGACTACACGACCAAGCTGCGGCAGTACGCCCGCTTCGAGGTACCGATCTACCTGATCGTCGACCCGTTCCGTGCCACCTGCACGCTGCTCACACGTCCGAGCGGCGAGGAGTACGCGACGCGCGAGCAGTTCAAGTACGGCGAGACCGTCACCCTGCGTCTCGCCGACGGCATCACCGTGAACATCCCCACGGACGAGTTCGAGCGCAGAGACTGAGCGGAATCCGCCCTCTGTCCACCGCGGGCTGGACCGCGGTGGAGACCGTACCTGGACGGTCCGGATACCCTGGAGGGCGATGTCCGCCCACCGCCAGCCGGAGGGCGGCCGACAGCCGCCGACAGCCGACAGAGGATCCGCGACGCCGTGTTCGACACTCTCTCCGATCGCCTCGCAGCGACCTTCAAGAACCTCCGGGGCAAGGGCCGCCTGTCCGAGGCGGACATCGACGCCACCGCGCGCGAGATCCGCATCGCGCTGCTGGAGGCGGACGTCGCGCTCCCCGCGGTCCGCGCGTTCATCAAGCAGATCAAGGAGCGGGCGCTCGGCGCCGAGGTCTCGCAGGCGCTCAACCCCGCCCAGCAGGTCATCAAGATCGTCAACGAGGAGCTGATCGGCATCCTCGGCGGCGAGACCCGCCGCCTGCGGTTCGCCAAGACCCCGCCCACCGTGATCATGCTGGCCGGTCTGCAGGGTGCCGGTAAGACCACGCTCGCCGGAAAGCTCGGCCGCTGGCTGGCGGGCCAGGGGCACACCCCGCTGCTGGTCGCCTGTGACCTGCAGCGCCCGAACGCGGTCAACCAGCTCGCGGTGGTCGCCGAGCGCGCGGGCGTCGCGGTCTACGCGCCCGAGCCGGGCAACGGCGTCGGCGACCCGGTGAAGGTCGCCAAGGACTCCATCGAGCACGCCCGTACCAAGCAGTACGACGTGGTCATCGTGGACACCGCGGGCCGCCTGGGTATCGACCAGGAGATGATGCAGCAGGCCGCGGACATCCGCGACGCGGTCAGCCCGGACGAGATCCTGTTCGTCCTCGACGCCATGATCGGCCAGGACGCGGTCAACACCGCCCAGGCCTTCCTCGACGGCGTCGGCTTCGACGGCGTGGTGCTCTCCAAGCTCGACGGTGACGCGCGCGGTGGCGCCGCGCTGTCGGTGGCGCACGTCACCGGCAAGCAGATCATGTTCGCCTCCAACGGCGAGAAGCTGGACGACTTCGACGCGTTCCACCCGGACCGCATGGCGTCCCGCATCCTGGGCATGGGCGATGTGCTCAGCCTGATCGAGAAGGCCGAGCAGACCTTCAGCCAGGCCGAGGCCGAGAAGATGGCGGCCAAGCTGGCGAAGGGCCCGAAGGAGTTCACCCTCGACGACTTCCTGCAGCAGATGGAGCAGGTCCGCAAGATGGGCTCGATCTCCAAGCTGCTCGGCATGCTGCCGGGGATGAACCAGATCAAGGACCAGATCAACAACCTCGACGAGCGGGACGTGGACCGCACCGCCGCGATCATCAAGTCGATGACCCCGGCCGAGCGCACCGACCCGACGATCATCAACGGCTCGCGCCGGGCCCGTATCGCCCGGGGTTCCGGCGTCGAGGTGGGCGCGGTCAAGAACCTGGTGGAGCGGTTCTTCGACGCCCGCAAGATGATGTCCCGCATGGCACAGGGCGGCGGCATGCCGGGAATGCCCGGGATGCCGGGCATGCCGGGGCTGGGCGGTGGCGCCCGTGGCAAGAAGAAGGCCAAGCCCGCCAAGGGCAAGCAGCGCAGCGGCAACCCGATGAAGCGCAAGGCCGAGGAGGCGGCGGCCGCCGCCCGCCGCGAAGCGCAGGGGGACAACCCCTTCGGCCTCCCGGCCGGAGGCGACGGCAAGTTCGAACTGCCCGACGAGTTCAAGAAGTTCATGGGCTGACCGAGGACCGCGACCAGCCACCATGCGCGTTCACATCAGACCGCCACGGCCGTCGGACGCGACCGCCTACGCCGAGGCCGTCGTGCGGTCCGCCGAGCACATCGGCCCCTGGAACCCCGTCGACCCGAACGGGTTCGCCGAACTGCTGCGCAACCAGGGGCCGACGCTGCGTACCTTCCTGGTCATCAACGACGAGGACGGCGGCATCGTCGGCAAGTGCAACGTCGCCAACATCGTGCGCGGCCGGTTCCGCAACGGCGCCCTCGGCTACGACTCCTACCTGCCGTACGCGGGCACCGGGCGGATGACCGAAGGCATGCGGCAGGTGGTCGACCACTGCTTCCACGAACTGCCCGACGGGCTGGGGCTGCACCGGCTGGAGATCAACATCCAGCCGGACAACGTCCGTTCCATCGCGTTGGCCAAGCGGCTCGGCTTCCGGCACGAGGGCTTCTCCCCGCGCATGCTCTACATCAACGACGCCTGGCGGGACCACGAGCGGTTCGCGCTCACCGCCGAGGAGTGGCCCGGCCTGTGAGCCGTCGCGGACGCGAGGGTTCCGTGTGGGGGTCCGGCCGCCTGTCGGTGGCTGTCCGTATGGTCGAGCCATGACCAACTCCGTACCGCCCCGACAGAGCCCGGAGCAGCCGTGGCGGTCGGAGGGCGCGCCACCGCCGTCCCCGCCGCAGCGGCCACGCCGCCGGCTGGGCGGCTGGGGCGGCATGATCCTCACCGCTGTGGCCGTCTTCCTGATCACCGACGCGCTGCTGTCGTTCTTCGGCGGCCCGACGAGCCAGTCGATCTCGTACACCGAGTTCAGCAGGCAACTGGGCGCGGGCAACATCACCAAGATCTACGCCAAGGGCGACGCGATCCAAGGTGAGCTCAAGACCAGCGCGCCGGTCCCGTCCGGCAAGGGCACGTACAAGAACTTCGACACCCAGCGCCCGTCCTTCGCCGACGACAAACTGTGGGCGCAGCTGACCCGGCACCACGTCACCGTCACCGCGGAACCGGTGGTCCAGCAGCGCAGCTTCCTGGCCAACCTGCTGATCTCGCTGGCGCCGATGCTGGTGCTCGTCGCGCTGTGGATGATCATCGCGCGGCGGATGAGCGGCGCGCTCAGCGGCGGACTCGGCGGGTTCGGCCGCAAGACGCCCAAGCCCGTCACACCCGAGGAGGGCAGGCGCACCACCTTCGACGACGTCGCCGGGATCGACGAGGTCGAGGCGGAGCTGAGCGAGGTGGTCGACTTCCTCAAACGACCCGACGCCTACCGCAGACTGGGCGCCCGGATGCCGCGCGGCGTCCTGCTCGCCGGACCGCCCGGCACCGGCAAGACGCTGCTGGCGCGCGCCGTGGCGGGGGAGGCCGATGTGCCGTTCTTCTCCGCCTCGGCCTCCGAGTTCATCGAGATGATCGTCGGCGTCGGCGCCAGCCGGGTGCGCGAACTGTTCAACGAGGCCCGCAAGGTCGCCCCCGCGATCATCTTCATCGACGAGATCGACACCATCGGCCGGGCCCGCGGCAGCGGCAGCGGCATGGGCGGGCACGACGAGCGCGAGCAGACGCTCAACCAGATCCTCACCGAGATGGACGGGTTCTCCGGCTCCGAGGGCGTCGTCGTGCTCGCCGCCACCAACCGCGCCGACGTCCTGGACCCCGCGCTGCTACGGCCCGGCCGCTTCGACCGCACCGTGCAGGTCAGCCCACCGGACCGGGCCGGACGGGAGGCGATCTTGCGCATCCACACCCGTGACGTACCGCTGCACGAACAGGTCGACCTCGCCCAGGTCGCCCGCACCACCCCGGGAATGACCGGCGCGGAGCTGGCCAACCTCGCCAACGAGGCGGCACTGCTCGCCGTCAAGCGCAACCTGGACGTGGTCGGGCAACCGGAGCTGTCCGACGCGTTGGAGAAGGTCCAACTCGGCGCGGAGCGGCCCCTGGTGATGCCCTACGAGGAACGGCGGCGCACCGCCTACCACGAGAGCGGCCACGCGCTGCTGGGCATGCTGCAACCGGGCGCGGACCCGGTCCGCAAGATCACCATCGTGCCGCGCGGCCGGGCGCTCGGCGTGACCCTGTCCACCCCCGACGCCGACCGCTACGCCTACACCGAGGAGTACCTGCGCGGCCGGATCATCGGCGCCCTCGGCGGCATGGCCGCCGAGCAGACCGTCTTCGGCGTCATCACCACCGGCGCCGAGAGCGACCTGGAGCAGGTCACCACCATCGTGCGCGGCATGGTCGCCCGCTGGGGCATGAGCGAACGCATCGGCCGCCTCACCGCGCTGCCGCAGGACGCCCAGCAGGCCTACGGGCTGGCCGCCGCGCCCGCCACCCTCGACGCGGTGGACGCGGAGATGCGGCGGATCGTCGACGAGTGCTACGAGCAGGCGTGCCGCCTGCTGACCGAGCACCGGCCCCAACTCGACGCGCTCGCCGAGGCGTTGCTGGAACGCGAGACGCTGGAGGAGGACGAGGCGTACCGCACGGCGGGGATCCCGCGGGCGGAGCGGGCCGAGGGGTGACCTCCGGCTCGCTTCGGGTGGCTTCATCCCAGCGGGTGGCGTTCGCGGGTCGCTGATGGTTCGGCAGCGCCGGGCTCCGGCGCTGTGGTGGCTCGCCGTCGCGGCGGAGAGCGGAACCAGCGCGGCGCCGTGACGGCCATCGCGCCTCGTGACCTCACGTCCGGGCCAGGACGTACCGGAAGACGTTCTCCATCCGCACCGTGCCGTCGGGGCGGCGGTAGGGATGGAGGGCCTCGGTCAGCTCCTTGTCCACCTGGGTGCGGTCGGTGGCCTCGAGGGCCGCGTCGAACAGGCCCGTCGACACCAGACCGCGCACCGCGCTGTCCATGTCCGGGTAGCCGAAGGGGCACGCCACCCGCCCCGAACCGTCCAGCCGCAGCCCCGCCGCGCGCGCGGTCTCCTCCAGGCCGTCGCGTACGCTCACCCGCACCGGCTCCGCCAGTCCGGCCAGCCGTTCCGCGACCCGCAGCACCCGCCCCGTCGCACACCGCTCGGGCGGGCCCCAACCGGCCAGCACCACAGCCGCCCCCCGCTGCGCCAGGTCGGCCGCCGCCCGAAGCGCGGGCACCAGCCACTCGCCGGGCAGCGTCGGATCGAACGCCGTCACCACCGTGAACGCCGCCCCGTCGCGCACCGCCGCGCCCTCAGGGCCGCCCAGCACCAGCCGCGCCCGCCCGCAGGCGGACCGCCGCGCACCCCACTGCGGTGCGGGCAGCAGCCGCTCGCGGGCCAGCGCCAGCCGCCGCCCGTCCCGGTCCACCCCGGTCACCACCGCACCGCGGGCCGCCGCCATCAGCAGCGCGAGCCCCGCACCACAGCCGATCCCCAGCAGCCGGGTGACCGGCCCCACCTCCAGCCGCTCGTACACGGCCTCGTACAGCGGCACCAGCATCCGCTCCTGGATCTCCGCCCAGTCACGCGCGCCGCCATCGGAACGCTCCGGCCGTGCGCTCAGCCCGGGCGCGGAGGAAACGAGCATGGGTGTCATCCAGCGGCCTCATTCCAGCGAGTCGTCGTCGAGTGCCCCCGTCTGCGCCTCACGTCGTGCGCGAGACCCCCCGCAAGCCCAGGGAACTCCGCTTCCCGTCCGTAGTCCAGAGGCTACGCAGGAGCGTTTGAACGCGCCCTCCGTGCGCCCCCCTTCGCCGTACCCGGACGCCCGCGCGCGGCGCCGGGCGCGGGCCGGGAGGCCCGGCCGATTCACGCTCGGACGCGCCCTGCCCGTACGATCTGCGCCATGGCAAAGGCTCCCGTTCTCACCCCCCAGGCGGACGACTTCCCCCGCTGGTACCAGGACTTGATCAACAAGGCCGAGCTGGCCGACAACGGCCCGGTGCGCGGCACCATGGTCATCCGACCGTACGGGTACGGGCTGTGGGAGCGGATGCAGCAGGAGATGGACGCGCGGATCAAGGACGCGGGCGCGGACAACGCGTACTTCCCGCTGTTCATCCCGCAGTCCTACCTGACCAAGGAGGCCGAGCACGTCGAGGGCTTCGCCCCCGAGCTGGCCGTGGTCACCCACGCGGGCGGCAAGGACCTCGAGGAGCCCGTGGTCGTCCGGCCCACCTCCGAGACGATCATCAACGAGTACTTCTCCAAGTGGGTGCAGAGCTACCGCGACCTGCCGCTGCTGGTCAACCAGTGGGCGAACGTGGTGCGTTGGGAGATGCGCCCGCGGGTCTTCTTGCGCACCACCGAGTTCCTGTGGCAGGAGGGGCACACCGCGCACGCCAGCTACGAGGACGCCCGCGACTACGCCGCCCGCATCCACCGCGACGTCTACGGCGACTTCATGACCAACGTCCTCGCCATCGACGTGGTCCTGGGCCGCAAGACCGCCAAGGAGCGGTTCGCGGGCGCGATCAACACCCTCACCCTTGAGGCGATGATGGGTGACGGCAAGGCCCTGCAGATGGGCACCAGCCACGAGCTGGGCCAGAACTTCGCCCGCGCCTTCGAGACCCAGTACCTGTCCAAGGACGGTACGCAGGAACTGGTCTGGCAGACCTCCTGGGGCGTGTCGACCCGCATGGTCGGCGGCCTGATCATGTCGCACGGCGACGACAACGGGCTGCGCGTCCCGCCGCGGCTGGCCCCGGTCCAGGCCGTGGTGCTCGCCATCAAGGGCGACGACGCGGTGATCGCCAAGGTCCGTGAGATCGGCGACCAGCTCAAGGCCGCGGGGATCCGGGTGCGGGTGGACGACCGTACCGACACCCCCTTCGGCCGCCGCGCCGTGGACTGGGAGCTCAAGGGCGTACCCGTGCGCATCGAGGTCGGCCCGCGCGACCTGGAGAGCGGCACCGCGATGCTGGCCCGCCGCATCCCCGGCGGCAAGGAGCCGGTGGCCATCGACGCGCTCGCCGCGCTGCTGCCGAAGGTGCTCGAGGAGGACCAGGCGCTGCTGCTGCGCCAGTCCCGCGAGCGGCGCGAGGCCCGCACCGCGGACGTGGCCACCATCGACGAGGCCGCCGAGGCGGCGCAGACCGGCTGGGCCCGCATCCCGTGGGACAAGCTCGGCCCGGAGGGCGAGGCCAAGCTGGCCGAGCAGAGCGTCACCGTGCGCTGCCTGGTGGGAGAGGACGGGTCGGTGCCGCAATCCGACGACGCACCCGGTACCGTCGCCCTGGTGGCCCGGGCGTACTGAGCCGAGCCGCCGCCGGTCCCGTACCGACCACACGGGACCGCGAACGCAACACAACAGCGAGCCACAAAACGGGGCGTACCACCGCGATGTCCCCGGGGAGCGATCCCCGGCGGCGACGCGGGGGTACGCCCCGGCTTGTTCCAGGGACGCACAGCTCATCCACAGACGTCCGCACCCGCCCTCAGTCGGATGCATGAGCCCGAACTGACGAGTACGTGCAAATTATTTGGGATGGCCCCGGAATCGGAACACAGCGGCATCTCTACTCGTTGTCACGACGTGAGCACGACACCACCAGTTCTCGCCGCCGAGCTGGCAGTCGCGTGGGCCGACATCCAACGGCACCACCCCGAGCTGCCGGATCTGGCCGCCCCCGAGTCCCTGATCGGAGAGTCCTCGTCCGCCTGCGGCACCGAGCTCTCCTTCGAACGCCTGCTGCACGAGGCCGTGCACGGCATCGCCGCCGCCCGCGGCGTACGTGACACCTCGCGCGCGGGCCGCTACCACAACCGCCGGTTCCTGGCGATCGCCGACGAACTGGGCCTGGACCACTCCGAGGAGCCGCATCCCAGCAGCGGCTTCTCGCTGGTCGTGATGCGCCCGGAGACCAAGAAGCGCTACCGGCCGACGATCGAGCGGCTGCAGCGCGCGCTGAAGGCGCACAGCGCGGCGACCGCCTCCGACACCAGCCGCTCCTTCCGCGGCCCGGCCGCCCGGCACGGCTCGTCCGGCGGCGGCGTGCGCGTCAAGGCCGTCTGCGACTGCGGGCGCAACGTGCGGGTCGTCCCCTCCGTGCTGGAGCAGGCACCGATCATGTGCGGCGCGTGCGGTCAGCCGTTCCGCATCCCGGAGGTGGTCGGCGCGGCGTGAGGCGACCTCAAGCGCGGTGGCCGTCGGACGGGAGGCGGCGGCACGGCGTGGCGGCGCGGTGTGGCAGAATGGTCCGCTGAGCACTCGGCAGCCGTGCAGGACCCCTCTCTCCTTCGGCTGACGCGTCCGTCGGGCGACCGGCTCCCACAACCCCACGTGGCGATCCGCGCTGCCCAACCACGTCAATACCAGGAGAACCCACTCCCGTGGCAGTCAAGATCAAGCTGAAGCGTCTGGGCAAGATCCGTTCGCCTCACTACCGCATCGTCGTCGCCGACTCCCGTACCCGCCGTGACGGCCGGGCCATCGAGGAGATCGGCCTGTACCAGCCGGTGCAGAACCCCTCGCTGATCCAGGTCGACAGCGAGCGCGTGCAGTACTGGCTCGGCGTCGGCGCCCAGCCGACCGAGCCGGTCCTCGCCATCTTGAAGAAGACCGGCGACTGGCAGAAGTTCAAGGGCGAGCCCGCCCCGGCCCCGCTGCTCGTCGCCGAGCCGAAGGCCGACAAGCGCGCCCTCTTCGAGGCCGCCGCCAAGGAGGCCGCGGACGAGCCGAAGGGTGAGGCGATCACCCCCAAGGCGAAGAAGGCCGAGAAGAAGGCGGACGAGGCCACTGAGGCCGAGGCCACCGCCGAGTCGACCGAGTCCTGAGCATGCTTGAGGAGGCTCTTGAGCACCTCGTGAAGGGCATCGTCGACAACCCGGACGACGTGCAGGTCGCCTCGCGCAACCTGCGCCGCGGGCGCGTGCTGGAGGTCCGGGTGCATCCGGACGACCTCGGCAAGGTGATCGGCCGCAACGGCCGGACCGCCCGTGCGCTGCGTACCGTCGTCGGTGCCCTCGGCGGGCGCGGTGTCCGCGTCGACCTCGTCGACGTGGACCAGGTGCGCTGAGCAGGACCGGGCTCGTGCCCGGGGGCGGCGCGCCCCCGGCACCCCCAACACCGGCTCGGGCCGGGACGGCTACGGCCGCCCCGGCCCGAGCCGTTCGGATTGAGAATGGGAAACGCGAGCCGGCCACCGCTCCCGCCAGAAGTCCCGTACCCCTCACCGGCAGGTGGGGGAGTGGGGGCGCCGCCCCCGCGAGAAAACCCCGAACCCCTCACCGGGAGGTGAACCCGTGCAGCTCGTAGTCGGCCGGATCGGCCGCGCCCACGGCATCAAGGGCGAGGTCACGATCGAGGTGCGCACCGACGAGCCCGAGCTGCGGCTCGCGCCGGGCGCCGTGCTCGCCACCGACCCGGCGTCCGCGGGCCCGCTGACCATCGAAACCGGCCGCGTGCACAGCGGACGGCTGCTGCTGCGCTTCACCGGCGTCAACGACCGCAACGGCGCCGAGGCCCTGCGCAACACACTGCTGATCGCCGAGGTCGACCCCGAGGAGACGCCGGAGGACCCCGAGGAGTTCTACGACCACCAGCTGATCGACCTCGACGTGGTCACCGAGGACGGCACCGCCGTCGGCCGGATCACCGAGATCACCCACCTGCCCTACCAGGACCTGCTGGTCGTCGAACGCCCGGACGGCAGCGAGGTGCTGATCCCGTTCGTCAGCGACATCGTCCCCGACATCGACCTGGAACGGCAGGTCGCCGTCATCACCCCGCCGCCCGGCCTGCTGGACGAGCGCGAGGCGGAGACCGCCAGCACGCGGGAGCGGGAACAGCCCTGATGCGGATCGACGTCGTCACGATCTTCCCCGAGTACCTCGAACCGCTGAACGTCTCGCTCGTCGGCAAGGCACGCGCCCGCGGCCAACTGGACGTACGCGTACACGACCTGCGGCAGTGGACGCACGACCGCCACCACACCGTGGACGACACGCCCTACGGCGGCGGGCCCGGCATGGTCATGAAGCCGGAGCCGTGGGGCGAGGCGCTGGACGCCATCGAGGCCTCCGGGCCGCAGGGCACCGCGCCGGTGATGGTGGTGCCGACGCCCAGCGGACGGCCGTTCACCCAGCGGCTCGCCGTGGAACTGTCGGCCAAGCCCTGGCTGGTCTTCACCCCCGCCCGCTACGAGGGCATCGACCGCCGGGTCGTCGACGCCTACGCCGAGCGGTGGGAGGTGCACGAGGTCTCCATCGGCGACTACGTACTCGCCGGTGGTGAGGCCGCGGTCCTGGTCATCACCGAGGCGGTGGCCCGGCTGCTGCCCGGCGTGCTGGGCAACGCCGAATCGCACCGCGACGACTCCTTCGCCCCCGGCGCCATGGCCGACCTGCTGGAAGGCCCCGTCTACACCAAGCCCCCGGTCTGGCGGGACCGCGACATCCCCGAGGTACTGCTCAGCGGCCACCACGGCAAGATCGCACGGTGGCGGCGCGACCAGGCGTTCCGCAGGACCAGCGCCCTGCGCCCCGACCTGATCGAGCGCTGCGACCCCGCCGCCTTGGACAAGCACGACCGCGCGCTGCTGGCGGAACTGGGCTGGACGCAGGGCCCGGACGGACGATTTGGGCGACCGGGCGGGCCCGTGGAAGAATAGGCCGCTGCTGTACGCCCGCCGTGCGCCCCTGCCACAGGGGGAACGACGCCCGGACGGCAAAGCGGCACCTTCGATCCTCATCTCCGGAACCCGCTGATGACCTGTGGCATCAGCGAAGAAAGCAGACAATCATGTCGCACCTGCTCGACGTCGTCGACGCCGCATCCAAGCGCTCGGACATCCCCGCCTTCCGCCCGGGTGACACGGTCAACGTGCACGTCCGCGTCATCGAGGGCAACCGCTCCCGTGTCCAGCAGTTCAAGGGCGTGGTCATCCGCCGCCAGGGCTCCGGCGTCCGCGAGACCTTCACCGTCCGCAAGGTCAGCTTCAGCGTCGGCGTGGAGCGCACCTTCCCCGTGCACACCCCGATCGTCGAGAAGATCGAGGTCGTGACCCGCGGTGACGTCCGCCGCGCCAAGCTGTACTACCTGCGCGAGCTGCGCGGCAAGGCCGCCAAGATCAAGGAGAAGCGCGAGAGCTGAGCCTCGCGCCCGCCGCGCCGGATCGCGCTGCCGCCCGATCCGGCCGCGGTGACTCGGGCCAGCGGGCACAGCCGGGCCGGATAGGCTCTGCGCCCGATGGACACCGAAGCACAACCTGACGTGGAGCGCGACCGCTCATCAGCCCCCCGGGGGCGGATCGGGCGGTCGCGCTTCGCCGTTCCCGGGCCGCGCGGCGCCCGCGCCCGGCTGCGCGCCGTCCACGGCTGGTGGCAGGACCTGAGCCTGTGGCAGGAGGTGGCGCTGCTAGGCGTCCTGTGCCTGGGCACGCTCGGCCTGGTCAACGCCTTCTTGGTACAGCCGTTCCTGATCCCCAGCGGATCGATGGAGAACACCCTGAAGGTCGGCGACCGCGTCGTGGTCAACAAACTGGCGTACCGTTTCGGCAATCAGCCGCGGCGCGGCGACGTGATCGTCTTCAACGGCACCGGCTCCTTCGTGCCGGACCCGCCCCCGAGCAACCCGCTCACCCACCTGCTGCGCACCGTGGGCAGCGCGACCGGGCTGGCGCAGCCGGACGAGACGGACTACGTCAAGCGCGTGGTCGGGATCGGCGGCGACCGCGTCACATGCTGCGACAAGCAGGGCAGGATCATGGTGAACGGGCAGCCCGTCACGGAGGACTACCTCTACCCGGGCGACGGGCCCTCCCGGATCCCGTTCGACATCGTCGTGCCGCCGGGAAGGCTCTGGGTGATGGGCGACCACCGCAGTGACTCGCGGGACTCCCGTGACCACCTCGGCGACCCCGGCGGCGGCACCGTCCCGGTGGACGAGGTGATCGGACGCGCCGACTGGATCGGCTGGCCGTTCGACCACATGCGCACCCTGCGCCGCCCGGCGGGCTTCGCCCACGTACCGCCGCCCGCTCACCCGGCCACCGGCGGTGGGCATGGGTAACCGGGGACGCCCGCGCAACGGCCACCGTGCGGGCGCGGCCACGGCGGCGGCCGACAGGCCGCCGGGGCGGGCGGAGCGGCGGCGGGCCGCCCAGCGGGTCAAGCGGCGGCGGCGCCGGTCGGCGGTACGGGAGGTACCGATCCTGATCGGAGTGGCGCTGCTGATCGCGCTGGTCCTCAAGACCTTCCTGGTGCAGGCCTTCGTGATCCCCTCCGGATCGATGGAGGACACCATCCGGATCGGCGACCGGGTGCTGGTCGACAAGCTCACCCCGTGGTTCGGTTCGACGCCGCAGCGCGGCGACGTGGTGGTGTTCAAGGACCCCGGGCACTGGCTGGACGGTGAGCCCAAACCGAAGCCGGACCCGGAGGGTGTCAAGCAGATCAAGGAGTTCTTCACCTTCATCGGTCTGCTTCCGGCGGCGAACGAGCAGGACCTGATCAAGCGGGTGATCGCGGTCGGCGGCGACAAGGTCGCCTGCTGCGACGTCCAGGGCCGGGTCACCGTCAACGGCAAGGCGCTGGACGAGCCGTACCTGAAGCCGGGCAACCCGCCGTCGCAGATCAAGTTCAGCCTCACCGTCCCGGCCGGGCGGCTGTGGGTGATGGGCGACCACCGAAGCGACTCGGCCGACTCGCGCTACCACATGGACGAGCCCGGAGGCGGTACGGTCGCCGAGAGCCAGGTGGTGGGCAGGGCGTTCGTGATCGCCTGGCCCTTCTCGCACTGGCGGACCCTGCCGGAACCAGGGACGTTCGCATCGGTGCCCAACCCGGGCGCGGATGCGGCCACCGCCCTGGGGAAGGCCAATAATCGGCAAGGAATGGTCCAACTCCCGACTCCTGCGGAACTTCCGCTCGTTATGGGAGTGGTGGGCCTGCGTCGCGCGCGGAGCAGGCCGTGGCGCGGAGTGAGGAGTGGAAGTGGGGGACCTGGTGGTCGGCGCACGGTCCGGACCCGGCGAGCCCGAAGGGCAGGGCCCACCGGTCGGCGCCGCCGAGGAAGAGGCGACGGCGGTGAATCTCGGCAAGTCCCCTGACGCGGACGGTACCCGGCGGTTCGAACAGGACGGCGCGGGCTCCGGTGGCTCCGGCAGCCGCTGGACGGTCTGGGGCAAGCGCGGCCCCGGCGGCCGGGCGGGTGCGGGCGAGTCGAAGAAGCCGCGCTCGTTCTGGAAGGAGCTGCCGATCCTCATCGGCATCGCCCTGGTCCTGGCCCTCATCATCAAGACCTTCCTGGTCCAGGCGTTCTCCATCCCGTCGCAGTCGATGCAGAACACGCTGCAGGTCGGCGACCGGGTACTGGTCGACAAGCTCACTCCGTGGTTCGGCTCGCAGCCCTCGCGCGGCGAGGTGGTGGTCTTCCACGACCCGGGCGGCTGGCTCGAGGAGAACCCGCCGGGGCCCACCAACCCGGTGACCTCCGGCATCCAGAAGGTGCTCAGCTTCATCGGACTGATGCCGTCCGCCGAGGAGAAGGACCTGATCAAGCGGGTCATCGCGGTCGGCGGCGACACCGTCGAGTGCAAGGGCACCGGACCGGTGACCGTCAACGGCAAGGCGCTGGACGAGCCGTACATCTTCCCCGGCAACACCCCTTGCGGTGACAAGCCGTTCGGCCCGATCAAGATCCCGCCGAACCGCATCTGGGTGATGGGCGACCACCGGCAGGACTCGCTGGACTCCCGCTACCACCAGATGCTGCCCGGCGGCGGCACGGTCTCGGTCAACCAGGTCGTCGGCCGCGCGATCGTGGTCGCCTGGCCGGTCACCCGGTGGAGCACGCTGCCGATCCCGTCGACGTTCGACCAGCCCGGCATCAACGCCGCCGCCGGTGCCATCCCGGCCGCGGGCGGACTGGCCGGAGCGCTTCCGCTGGTGCTGCTGCGGCGCCGCCGCATGGTCAAAAAGCAGCGCAAGGACTGCTGACCACCACGGGTACCGCCCGGTAGGGTGCCGCCCATGAGCAGCCGGGATACCCATGAGAACCGCGGCCACGGCCGCCTGGGCAACGTACTGTCCGGGGTGGCCGTGGCCGTTGGCTGTCTGTTGTTCCTGGGCGGATTCGCCTGGGGCGCGGTCGTCTACCGGCCCTACACCGTGCCGACCGACTCGATGCAGCCGACCGTCAACCCCGGCGACCGGGTGCTCGCCCAGCGCGTCAGTGGCAACCAGGTGCACCGTGGTGACGTGGTGGTGTTCAACGATCCCGTGTGGGGCAACGAGCCGATGGTCAAACGGGTCGTGGGTGTCGGCGGCGACAAGATCGCCTGCTGCGACAGGCAGGGTCGGCTGACGGTCAACGGCGTGCCGCTCGACGAACCGTATCTGCTCCAGCGCGGCCAGGCGCCGGTCCCGGTCACCACCGTGCCGCGCGGGCAACTGTTCATGCTCGGCGACAACCGCCAGGTCTCGATGGACTCCCGGGTGCACCTGTCCGACGCCGACCACGGGGCGGTGCCCAGTGGCGAGGTCGCGGCCCGGGTGGACGCCGTCGTCTGGCCGTTCGGCCAGCTCAAGCAGGTCGGGCGACCGGCCGCCTACGCGGCCCTGCCCGGCGGGGTCTCATCGCCGGGTCCGATCAGCTGGATCGCCTCCGCCGTCGTGGCGGGCGCGCTGCTGATCCTCGGCGGCGCGGCGTACGGTCCGATCGCGGGGCGCCGCCGCAGGCGCGCGGAGCGACGACGTGTGCTCGTCGGGGCGTGAGACGGTGACGGCGGGCGCGGGGGCCGACGCCGGTGGCGCCGTCGACGGTATGCGGCGCGCGGCCCGGGTGATCCTGCTGGATCCGGCGGACCGGATCCTGCTGCTGCACGGCTTCGAGCCCGCCGATCCGGCCACCACGTGGTGGTTCACGCCCGGCGGCGGCGTGGAGCCGGGGGAGAGCCTGCCGGAGGCGGCGCGCCGCGAGGTGGCGGAGGAGACCGGCATCACCTCCATACGGCTGGGGCCGGTGGTGTGGCAGCGCTCGTGCGCGTTCGACTTCGACGGGCGGCGCTGGGAGCAGGACGAGTGGTACTACCTGGGCCGCGCCGACGCCACCGACCTGCACACCGGCGGCCACACGGAACTGGAACGACGCAGCGTGCGCGCACTGCGCTGGTGGACCTGCGAGGAACTGCTCGCCACCCGTGAGACGGTGTATCCCACCAGGCTCGCCGAGCTGCTGCGTAGGCTGCTTGATGAGGGGCCTCCGCCGTCGCCGCTGCTTCTGGAGACAGAGCGCGAGTGAAGGTCGGCGGGGGAACGTACCGCTGAAGGGGAACATGCCATGAGCGCCGAGGACCTCGAGAAGTACGAGACCGAGATGGAGCTGAAGCTCTACCGGGAGTACCGCGATGTCGTCGGGCTGTTCAAATACGTGATCGAGACCGAGCGCCGCTTCTACCTGACGAACGACTACGAGATGCAGGTGCACTCGGTCCAGGGCGAGGTGTTCTTCGAGGTGTCGATGGCCGACGCATGGGTCTGGGACATGTACCGGCCAGCCCGCTTCGTCAAGCAGGTACGGGTCCTGACGTTCAAGGACGTCAACATCGAGGAGCTCAACAAGAGCGACCTGGACCTCCCCTCGGACGACTCCGGGTTCAACGCGTGATCGCGGCACGCCAGGCGGTGGCCGCCGCCGAGGGTGCGGCTTCCTCCTCAGGGGTGACGGAGTTGTCCACAACCGCCCGGTAACCCACAGAATCCGTTCAAGATCATCTGGGCGCCTCCGCAACCGGCACAGTCGGTCCCGGAGGTGGTACCCATGAACGCCCGCACAGCCCTCGGCCGCTACGGCGAGAACCTCGCCGCCCAACGACTCACCAACACCGGCCTGACCGTCCTCGCCCGCAACTGGCGCTGCGCCGCAGGAGAGATCGACATCGTCGCCACCGAAGGCGACTGCCTCGTCATCTGCGAGGTCAAATCCAGAACCGGCGGCGCCTACCAACACCCCATGGCCGCCATCACCCCCGCCAAAGCCCAGCGGCTACGACACCTCGCCGAACACTGGCTCGCCCAACACGGCGGCCCACCACCAGGCGGCGTCCGCATCGACCTCATCGGCGTCCTCGTACCCCCACGCGGCGCCAGCCGCCTCGAACACGTACGCGGGGTGGCGTGATGGCATTCGCCCGCACCTGCTCCGTCGCCCTCGTCGGCGTCGAAGGAGTGGTCGTCGAAGTCCAGGCCGACCTCGAACCCGGCGTAGCCGCGTTCACCCTCGTCGGACTCCCCGACAAAAGCCTCTCCGAAAGCCGCGACCGCGTCCGCGCCGCCCTCGTCAACAGCGGCGAGACCTGGCCGCAGAAGAAACTCACCGTGGGCCTGAGCCCAGCCTCCGTTCCCAAAAGCGGAAGCGGCTTCGACCTGGCCGTCGCCTGCGCCGTCCTCGCCGCCGCCGAACGCATCGCACCCGCCGCCATCGCCGACCTGATGATGATCGGCGAACTCGGCCTCGACGGACGCGTACGACCAGTACGCGGCGTCCTGCCCGCCGTCCTCGCCGCCGCCGACGCCGGATACCGCCACGTCGTCGTCCCCGAACGCGCCACCGCCGAAGCCGCCCTGGTACCCGACATCGCCGTCCTCGGCGTACGCAGCCTGCGCCAACTCATCGCCGCGCTCAACGACGAACCCATCCCCGAAGAAGAAGCCGACCACAACGACAAACACCCCGACACCATCAGCGCCGGTCTCACCATCCCAGGACTCGGCCCCGGCCTCGGCCTGGGCACCACCCGCGGCGCACACCCGCCCGACCTCGCCGACGTCGCAGGCCAACCCCTCGCCCGCAAAGCCCTGGAAATCGCCGCCGCCGGCAGCCACCACCTCTACCTGTCCGGACCACCCGGCGCCGGCAAAACCATGCTCGCCGAACGACTCCCCGGACTCCTGCCACCCCTCACCCCGCAACAATCCCTCGAAGTCACCGCCGTCCACTCCATCGCCGGAGTCCTGCCACCCGGCAAACCCCACATCGACACCGCCCCCTACTGCGCCCCGCACCACTCCGCCACCATGCCCTCCATCGTCGGCGGCGGCACCGGCCTGCCCAGACCAGGAGCCGTCTCCCTCGCCCACCACGGCGTGCTCTTCCTCGACGAAGCCCCCGAGTTCAGCACCCGAGTCCTGGAAGCCCTACGGCAACCCCTCGAGTCCGGCCACGTCGTCGTGGCCCGCAGCGCGGGCGTCATGCGGCTGCCCGCCAAGTTCCTCCTCGTCTTCGCCGCCAACCCCTGCCCCTGCGGCCGGTACGCCATCCTCGGCGGCGGATGCCAGTGCACACCCAACGAAGTACGCCGCTACCAAGCCCGCCTCTCCGGCCCACTACTCGACCGCGTCGACCTACGCGTCACCGTCGATGCCGTCAGCCGTTCCGAACTCATCAACCACGGCACCGGAGGCGAGACCACCGCCCACATCGCCGAACGCGTCCACCAAGCCAGACAACGAGCCGCCGCCCGCTACCAGGACCTGCCCTGGACCACCAACAGCGAAGTCCCCGGACACGAACTGCGCACCCGCTGGAGAGTACGCACCGGAGCCATGCGCGACGTCGAACGCGAAATGGAACGCGGCCTGCTCACCGCACGCGGCCTGGACCGAGTGCTCCGCGTCGCCTGGACCGTCGCCGACCTCGCCGGACACGACCGCCCCACGTACGACGACGTCGGCCAAGCACTCCAACTACGCACCGGCGTATACCGCGGCGTCCCCGCCACCGTCGGGAGCGGCACATGACCACCGAACCCACCCCGACAGAAGAACGCCGGGCCCGCGCCGCACTCACCAGAATCGCCGAACCCGGCGACCCCGCCGTCGGCCGATGGTTGCGCCGACACGGCCCCGTCGAAACCCTGCGCATGCTCACCGCCCAACACCCGCTACCCGGCATCAGCCAGACCCGCACCACCGGATACCGACTACGCGGCCAACACACCCGCCCAGACGACGACCTGGCCACCATCGAAACCCTCGGCGGCCGCTTCATCTGCCCCAACGACCCCGACTGGCCCAGCCAACTCAACGACCTCGGCGACCAACGCCCCATCGGACTATGGGCCATCGGCCCCGCCGCCCTACGCCCCTGGGCACTGCGCTCCATCGCCATCGTCGGCGCCCGCGCCTGCAGCGACTACGGCACCCACACCGCCGCCACCCTCGCGGCCGACCTCGCCGAAGCAGGCTGGACCATCATCTCCGGTGCCGCACACGGCATCGACAGCGCCGCACACCGCGGCGCACTCGCCGCCCAGGGAGCGACCGTCGCCGTCGTCGCCTGCGGAGTGGACAAGCCCTACCCGCGCGGCAACACCGAGTTGCTCCGCCGCATCGGCCAACAAGGCCTGATCATCGCCGAGTTACCACCCGGCGAACACCCCACCCGCAGCCGCTTCATCCAACGCAACCGTGTCATCGCCGCACTCACCCGCGGCACCGTCGTCGTCGAAGCCCAACTGCGCAGCGGCTCACTGATCACCGCCCGCCGCGCCACCGCCCTCGGCCGCATCACCATGGGCGTACCCGGCCCAGTCACCTCCGCACTGTCAGCAGGCGTCCACCAACTCCTGCGCGAAGAAGGCCAACTGGTCACCGACGCCGCCGACATCATCGAACTCACCGGCAGCATCGGCGACGACCTCGCCCCCGAACGCCACGGCCCCGTACACCCCAGAGACCTCCTGGCCCCCGCCACCGCCGCGGTACTCGAAGGACTCCCCGGCCACGGCGAGGCCGACACCGAACACATCGCCCGCGCCGCCGGAACCGGCGTGGACCAGGCCGCCAGCCGACTCCACGAACTGCGCACCCTCGGCTTCGTCGAACGCCACGGCAACCGGTGGCGACTGACCAGCGCCGCCCGAGAGAGTGGCACCCCCCGGATCCGGTGACCCGGTCAACACACCATCAGGTGACAAGAAGGTTCTTGACCTGGGAGGACCCGATGGCGAGGTTAGGGGAATGACCGCAGAACGCTTTAATACGCAACAGGCAGGGCAGGAAAGGGCAAAGAGACGTCCAGCCCAACCCGCTGTATGGCGGAACGTATCTGCGTGAGGCTCACCCGAACGTCGTAGCACAACGCGACGCCCGGCTCACGCTACGCTCGCGGAGACCCGAATCCCCACCCAACGTCACGGCAGAACGGCTCAAGGCGACGCATGCCCCAGCACACCTCCGGGCCTGACCGCGCGACCGCGGCCACCGACGACCGCGGAGCTCCACCGCGCGCACAGACCGCCGCCCCCTCCGCACTGGACGAGTTGTGGCGGTCCTACAAGGCCACCGGAGAGGCACGACTACGCGAGCAACTGATCCTGCACTACTCACCGCTGGTGAAATACGTCGCCGGTCGAGTGAGCGTCGGCCTGCCACCCAATGTCGAACAGGCCGACTTCGTCTCCTCCGGAATCTTCGGACTCATCGACGCCATCGAGAAGTTCGAACCAGAACGCTCCATCAAGTTCGAGACCTACGCCATCAGCCGCATCCGCGGCGCCATGATCGACGAGCTAAGAGCGCTCGACTGGATCCCACGCTCCGTACGACAGAAGGCCCGTGCCGTCGAACGCGCCTACGCGACCCTCGAAGCGCGCTACCACCGCACACCCACCGAAGCCGAAGTCGCCACCGAGATGGACATCCCCGTCGAGGAACTCCACACCATCTTCGGCCAGCTCTCCCTCGCCAACGTCGTAGCCCTCGAAGAACTCCTCCACGTCGGCACCGAAGGCGGCGACCGCCTCAGCCTGGTCGACACCCTCGAAGACCGCGCCGCCGAAAACCCCGTCGAAATCGCCGAGGACCGCGAACTACGACGACTCCTCGCCCGCGCCGTCAACACCCTCCCCGAACGGGAGAAGACCGTCGTCACCCTCTACTACTACGAGGGCCTCACCCTCGCCGAAATCGGCCACGTCCTGGGCGTCACCGAAAGCCGCGTCAGCCAGATCCACACCAAGTCGGTCCTCCAGCTCCGCGCCAAGCTGGCGGATGTCGGGCGCTGCTGACCCCAGCCGGAGCCGATGTCCGTAGAGTGGTGGGGTGCCCAGGATTCGAGCGGCCTCAGTGGCCGAGCACCGGACGATGCAGCGCAGCGCCCTGCTGGACGCCGCGCGTTCCCTGCTGTCCGAGGGCGGTACGGAAGCGCTGACGTTCCCCGCCCTCGCCGAGCGCACCGGCCTCGCGCGCTCCTCCGTCTACGAGTACTTCCGGTCCCGGGCGGCCGTGGTGGAGGAGCTGTGCGCGGCCGACTTCCCCGTGTGGGCCGCCGAGGTCGAAGCGGCCATGGAAGCCGCCGACACCGCCGAGAACAAGATCGAGGCATACGTACGGCAGCAACTCGCCTTGGTCGGTGACCGCCGACACCGCGCGGTCGTCGCCATCTCGGCGGGCGAACTCGACGCGGGCGCCCGCGAGAAGATCCGCGCCGCACACGGCGGACTGATCGCCATGGTCGTCGAAGCACTCAGCGAACTGGGCCACCAGGAACCCCGACTGACCGCCATGCTGCTCCAGGGCATCGTCGACGCCGCGGTACGCCGCATCGAACTCGGCGCGGCCGAAGACCCAGCCGTCATCACCCAGGCCGCGGTGTCCATGGCGCTGCGGGGGGTCGGGGGCACCGCCTCTTAGCCCCCGGGGGCCCTCCCCCCTCCCCC
>NZ_JANFNH010000056.1 GCF_024436055.1 Streptantibioticus rubrisoli
GGCCCGTACCGGAACCTCCGGCAGCGGCGAAGCCGCTGGGCCCTGCTCGACCGCGCCGGTCAGGGCATTGAAGCGGCTGCCGTGGCAAGGGCAGGAGACGGCTGTGCCCTCAACGGTGTCCACCACGCACCCCGCGTGCGTGCAGACCGCGCTGAACGCCTTGTACGTCCCCTTGGTCGGCTGAGCGACGACAACCTTGTCGTCGCGGAACAGCATGGCGCCGCCGACCGGGATCTGGTCGGCGGATCCCAGCTCGGTGGGCGCGGTCGGAGCCGACGACGGCGTACCGCCGCCGGAGCAGGCGGTAAGGCCGAGGCCAGCTACCCCGGCGAGGGCTGCTCCCTGCAGCAGGGTGCGGCGGCAGGTGTGCTGTTCGGTCATGGTGAAGCTCTCCGCGCTCGGTACCAGGCCGCGCGCGGCAGCGTGCGCGCGTACTCGCCGACGCGCGGAACGCGTCACGTCGGCGAGTCGTACCCTACGCCTCGCGGCTGGGGGCCAGCGCTCAGCCCTTGCCGCCGTTTCCACCGGACCGCTTGCGCGGGGCGGGCACCTTCTTGGTCGCGGTGGCCACGGCCCGCCCGGCAGCCGCCTTCTTGGCCGAAGCGGCGGTCTTCGCCGCGCCCGTGGCTTTGTTCACGGCAGTGCTCTTCACCCGCCTGGCGTTCTTGGCGGAGCCGTCCTCCGCCGCGGACGCGCGCCGCCTGGTGCCCGTCCCGGACTGCGAGGCGCTGTCGCTCACCCGGTCCCCCAGGATCTCCCGGAGGAACTTGCCGGTGTGGCTGGACGGCACGCTGGCGACATCCTCGGGAGTGCCCTCGGCGACCACCAGGCCGCCGCCGCTGCCGCCTTCCGGGCCCATGTCGACGACCCAGTCGGCGGTCTTGATCACATCGAGGTTGTGCTCGATGACGATGACCGTGTTGCCCTTCTCGACCAGGCCGGACAGCACCTTGATCAGCTTGCTGATGTCCTCGAAGTGCAGACCGGTGGTGGGCTCGTCCAGTACGTAGACCGTGCGCCCTGTGGAGCGCTTCTGCAACTCGCTGGCGAGCTTGACCCGTTGTGCCTCGCCGCCGGAGAGCGTGGGCGCGCTCTGCCCGAGTCGTACGTATCCCAGGCCCACGTCGTGCAGGGTGCGCAGGTGTCGGGCGATGGCGGGCACCGCCTCGAAGAACTCCAGCGCCTCCTCGATGGGCATGTCCAGCACCTCGGAGATGGACTTGCCCTTGTAGTGGACCTCCAGCGTCTCGCGGTTGTAGCGGGCGCCGTGGCAGACCTCGCACGGAACGTAGACGTCCGGGAGGAAGTTCATCTCGATCTTGATGGTGCCGTCGCCGGAGCAGTTCTCGCAGCGGCCGCCCTTGACGTTGAAGGAGAAGCGTCCTGGCAGGTAGCCGCGGACCTTGGCCTCCATCGTCTCGGCGAACAGCTTGCGGATGTGGTCGAAGACGCCGGTGTAGGTGGCGGGGTTGGAGCGCGGGGTACGTCCGATCGGCGACTGGTCGACGTGGACCACCTTGTCGACCAGGTCGTCACCGTCGACCCGGGTGTGTCGGCCGGGTACCGCCCGGGCGCCGTTCAACTCGCGTGCCAGGTAGGTGTACAGGATGTCGTTGACCAACGTGGACTTGCCGGATCCGGAGACTCCGGTGACTGCCGTGAACACGCCGAGCGGGAACGACACCGAGATGTCGCGCAGATTGTTCTCCCGCGCGCCATGGACGGTCAGCTTCCGCTTGGGGTCGACGGGGCGGCGGAC
Source organism: Streptantibioticus rubrisoli (assembly GCF_024436055.1). Taxonomy (GTDB): domain Bacteria; phylum Actinomycetota; class Actinomycetes; order Streptomycetales; family Streptomycetaceae; genus Streptantibioticus_A; species Streptantibioticus_A rubrisoli. The sequence goes on from NZ_JANFNH010000056.1 coordinate 1,760, forward strand.
CTCCGGTGTCGCGATCTCCCGCTTGCCGGAAAGGTACTGGCCGGTCAGCGACTCCTTGTTGGTGAGCAGTTTGTCCAGCGATCCGGAGTGCACGACCTTGCCGCCGTGCTCGCCCGCGCCGGGGCCGATGTCCACGACCCAGTCGGAGGTGCGGATGGTGTCCTCGTCGTGTTCGACCACGATGAGGGTGTTGCCCAGGTCCCGCAGCCGGACCAGGGTTTCGATCAGGCGGTGGTTGTCCCGCTGGTGCAGGCCGATGGACGGCTCGTCCAGTACGTACAGCACGCCCACCAGGCCGGAGCCGATCTGGGTGGCCAGCCGGATGCGCTGTGCCTCGCCGCCGGAGAGGGTGCCCGCCGCCCGGTTGAGCGAGAGGTAGTCCAGGCCGACGTCGACCAGGAACCGCAGCCGCTCGTTGACCTCCTTGAGCACCCGTTCGGCGATGGTCTTCTCGCGCGGAGTGAGCTTGAGGGAGCGCAGGAACTCGGCGCAGTCGCTGATGGACATGGCCGAGACCTCGGCGATCGAGCGCTCGGCGACGGTGACCGCCAGCACGATCGGCTTCAGTCGGGTGCCGTCGCAGGTGGGGCAGGGCACCTCGCGCATGTAGCCCTCGAAGCGCTCCCGGCTGGAGTCGGTCTCGGCTTCGGAGTGCCGTCGCCGCACGAACGGGATGACGCCTTCGAAGGCGGTGGTGTAGGAGCGCTCGCGTCCGTACCGGTTCCGGTAGCGCACCGCGATCTGGGTCTTGTGCCCGTACAGCAGGGCTTTCTTGGCGCGTTGTGGCAGTCCGGCCCAGGGGATGTCGGTACGGAAGCCGAGTTCGTCGGCGAGTGCGCCGACGAGCCGGGCGAAGTAGTCCTTGGTGTGTCCGAGCGACCAGGGGGCGAGGGCGCCGTCGTCGAGCGACTTCTCCTCGTCGGGGACGATCAGCTCGGGGTCGACCTCCATGCGGGTGCCGATGCCGGTGCAGTCGGGGCAGGCGCCGAAGGGCGAGTTGAAGGAGAAGGAGCGCGGCTCCAGTTCCTCGAAGGATAGGTCGTCGTAGGGGCAGTAGAGGTGCTCGGAGAACATCCGCTCGCGCTGCGGGTCATCCTCGGGCAGGTCGACGAAGTCCAGGATCACCATGCCGCCGGAGAGCCCGAGCGCGGTCTCCACCGAGTCGGTCAGCCGCCGCTTGGCGCTCTCCTTGACGGTGAGGCGGTCGACGACCACCTCGATGGTGTGCTTCTCCTGCTTCTTGAGCTTGGGCGGGTCGGTGAGCTGGATAGTCGTTCCGTCCACCCGGGCCCTGCTGTAGCCCTTGCTCTGCAGGTCGGCGAAGAGGTCGACGTACTCGCCCTTGCGCTCTCGGACCAGCGGGGAGAGGACCTGGAAGCGGCTGCCCTCCTCCAGTTCGAGCACCCGGTCGACGATGGCCTGCGGGGACTGCCGGGAGATCGGGCGGTTGCACTGGGGGCAGTGTGGTTTGCCGATGCGGGCGAACAGCAGTCGCAGGTAGTCGTAGACCTCGGTGATGGTGCCCACGGTCGAGCGGGGGTTGCGCGAGGTGGACTTCTGGTCGATCGAGACGGCTGGGGAGAGTCCCTCGATGAAGTCGACGTCGGGCTTGTCCATCTGCCCGAGGAACTGCCGGGCGTAGGAGGAGAGCGACTCGACGTAGCGGCGCTGCCCCTCGGCGAAGATCGTGTCGAACGCCAGGGACGACTTACCGGATCCGGAGAGTCCGGTGAAGACGATCAGCGAGTCCCGTGGGAGGTCCAGTGAGACGTTCTTGAGGTTGTGCTCGCGAGCGCCGCGGACAGTGAGTCGATCGGCCACGCCGGTCCGTACCTTTCGTAGAAACGGAGGGGCAGCACCCCCCGATCAGCGTAGCCGGGGCGCCTTCCGTTCTTCCTGTCGTCTTCTTCGAGTCTGTCATCGATGTGCTTCCATCGAGCCTATAGCACGCGCATTCGATTTACGGCCGTCTCGCGCCATGTTCACCCGACCGAGTGAGCCGCGCTAGCGTCGTACGTGATCGGGATCGTTCCGTGCGGATCGTCCGTTGAAGATCGGCAGAGGGCGACGAAGATCGCAGAGCAGAGCCGACGAGCGGGAGGCCTCCGTGTCCGTCCAACGACCTGATCCCGTCAGCGACGCGGCCGCCGTGCGCGACGCCACGCGGCAGCTCATCGACGCGGTATCGGCACTCGACCCGCCAGCCGTCGCCGAGCCCTCGCTGCTCCCAGGCTGGACCCGCGGCCACGTACTGGCCCATCTCGCCCGCAACGCCGATGCCCTGGTCAATCTGCTGACCTGGGCGCGCACGGGCGAGGAGACGCCGATGTACGTCAGCGAGGAGGCGCGGGACAAGGACATCGAGGACGGTGCCGGACGCGCCCTGCCTGAGCAGTTGGACGACCTGCGGCGCAGCGCCGAACGGTTCGACGAGGCCGTCGCCGCGTTGCCGCCGCAGGCGTGGGCGGCCCAGGTCCACACCCGGCAGGGCGGGGTGCTCCCCGCCGCCGAGATTCCGGCGAAGCGGCTCGCCGAGATCCATCTGCACCACGTCGACCTCGGCATCGGCCGTACCTGTGAGGATCTGCCTGAGGACTTCGCGGCCCGCGAGGTCGCCTCGATCATCGACCGGCTCTCCGGTCATGAGGGGATCGCCGCGGTGCGGCTGCACGACACCCGCACCGGCGAGACCTGGGACATCGGCGCGGCCGAGACTCCCGAGCTCACCGTCAGCGGGAGCACCCACGCCCTGCTCGGCTGGCTCAGCGGCCGCGGCGGCGGGGAGTTGAGCCGCGATCCCGACGTGCCCCTGCCCACACTCCCACCGCTAGGGTGACGCCATGTCATACACCGGAGCAGTAAAGGTCGGCGGCCCGCCCGACGTGCACGAGCTCACCGACCTCATAATCTCCAAGGTCGCCGTGGGTCCGATGGACAACAACGCCTATCTGTTGCGCTGCCGTGCGACCGACGAGCAGCTGCTGATCGACGCCGCCGCCGAGCCGCACACCCTGCTGGCCATGATCGGCGACAGCGGCATCGCGTCCGTGGTCACCACGCACCGGCACGGCGACCACTGGGGCGCGCTGCGCGAGGTGGTGGATGCCACCGGCGCGCGTACGTATGCCGGGCGGTATGACGCCGAGGGCATTCCGGTTCCGACCGATGTGCTGGTGGACGACGGTGACACGGTGCTGGTCGGTCGGGTGGAGCTGACCGCGCGGCATCTGGTGGGGCACACCCCGGGCAGCATCGCGCTGGTCTACGACGACCCGCACGGTCACCCCCATGTCTTCACCGGTGACTGCCTGTTCCCGGGAGGGGTGGGCAACACGCACAACGATCCGAAGGCGTTCACCAGCCTGATCGAGGATGTCGAGACGAAGCTGTTCGGTGAGCTTCCCGACGAGACGTGGGTGTATCCGGGGCACGGTGGCGACACCACGCTGGGCGCGGAGCGGCCGCATCTGGCGGAGTGGCGCGCCCGGGGGTGGTGAGCTGCGCGGCTGGGGAGCCAGCCGCGCCGCGCGGAAGGGGTCGCTTACTTGAACCAGTAGCGGACGCCGCGGTGGTGTGAGCAGGTGCCGGAGAAGTGGGCGGAGTAGCTGAAGGTGCCGTCCTTGCACTGGGCGGTGGCGCCGCGCGGATGCCTGATCCAGGGGGCGCACTTCCCGGTGGTGTGGTGTGCGCAGTGGGCGACGGTGCGGGTGGTGGCCGCGTGCGCTTCGCCCGCTGGCAGCAGGAGGGCCGCTGCGGCCATGGCGGCCGCTGCGGCCTTTGTGAGTTTGCGTGCCCGGGGAAGGGCGCGGGTGGATATGACGGTGGATATGGCGCTTGGGTACGCGCGCTCAGACGGTGTGCTGGTGCGGCTCATGGCCATCCCCCTTCGGGTGGTGTCGAGGCACCGATCCTCGTCGCACCGCCAGGTCGAGAGTGGGGGAACTCCGCGGTTGTGATGGTTCGGTGACGGTGCCGCGACCGTGTTGTGCCCGGTTGAGGTCGCGGCGGTAAGGGGTTTGACTTGCAGCCGCGGCGCTGCGGGTTCCAGCCTCCGTCGGGGCAGGGCGCCTATCGGCGGCCGGTGTTGCGGCGGACGCGTGCGGCCACCTCGCCGCCCTCGGTTTCCCACCAGGGGCGGACCATCTCGGGGGCGGCGGCAGGAGCGGCCGCGCCCGCGGGGGTGGCGGTCGTCGTGGCGGCCGGGACGGTGACCAGTTCGCGGTCCAGCCGGGCGTCCAATTCCGCGGTCTTGGCACGTTCGGCGCGCCACCACTCGGTGAACACGGCGAACAGGAACGGCAGTCCGACCAGTTCGGCGATGGTCAGCATCAGTCCGCCGCCGATCTGCTGGTCCCGTTGCAGGGTGGGACCCCAGTTGCGGGGGTGGGTGGCGTACCAGTGGCCAGCCACCAGGGTGCCGCTGAGCATCACCACGATGCCGGGGATGGAGTCGAACAGTCCGTCGACGAACACCAGCAGCGCCCGTACCGGATGGGTGCACCAGCGGGGCAGCATCTCCTGCCGGGTGAGCATCGGCAGTACGAACAGGCAGCCGGTGACCAGCAGTTGAAGGTGCATGAGCTGGCGTACGACGTCATCGCGCAGCGCCGTCTGGAAGTACGGCGTGAAGTAGATGGACAGTTCGGAGGCGAGCACCAGGACCGTGCTGACGAACGGGAAGGTGAGCAGCCGCACCACCTTGCTGCCCATCGCGGCGTCCAGTCGGCGTCGTCCGGGTTCGGACAGTGCGCGTCCGGCCAGGGCCAGTGGGTCGCCGAGGGCGAGGCCGAGCGGGGCGATCAGGTCGAGCACGATGTTCTGCACGGCGGCGGGCCAGAACAGCACTCTGCTGTACACCATGAGGGCGCCCATGGTGGCGAAAGCGATCATGCCCAGGCCCATGATCGCGAAGGCGACCGTCCGGGCGAGCGGCCAGCTCTCGCCGCGCTGGCGCAGCCATACCAGCGCGGTCGCGTACAGCGCGCCGAGCAGCACGATGAACGCGAGCGCGACCGGGTCGAGTTCCCAGCTGCTCAGGAAGCGGGAGACCGTCAGTTCCGGCAGACTCCGCACCGCCACTGTGCTCACCGGCGTCCTCCTGCCCTCTTGTGGGATGTCTGATTCGGCTGGATTGCCGCATCCACGTTAGACGCTGGGCGGCGCCGCACTGTACGCGACCCTACGGTTGGGCGTCGGCTGCGTTCTTCTTGGAGGTCAGCAGGCTGGTGGCGGTGGTCACCGCGAGGACGACGATGATGACGCCGAGCGAGACGGGGACGGAGATCTCGGGTGCCGGTACCCCGGACTCGTGCAGGGCGTGCAGCACCAGCTTGACGCCGATGAAGCCGAGGATGACGGACAGCCCGTAGGACAGGTGCACCAGCCGCTTGAGCAGGCCGCCGATGAGGAAGTACAGCTGGCGCAGTCCCATCAGGGCGAAGGCGTTGGCGGTGAAGACGATGTACGGGTCCTGGGTGAGGCCGAAGATGGCGGGAATGGAGTCGAGGGCGAACAGGATGTCGGCGCTGCCGATCGCCAGGACGACGATGAGCATCGGCGTCATCAGCCGCTTGCCGTCCTGGACGACGAGCAGTCGGGTGCCGTGGTAGGCGCCGGTGGACGGCACCCGCTTCTCGATGGCCTTGAGGACCTTGTTCTCCTCGTACTCCTCGTCGGGCTTGTCGGCTCTGGCTTCCTGGATCAGCTTCCACGCGGTCCAGATGAGGAAGGCGCCGAAGATGTAGAAGACCCAGGAGAAGCTGGCGATGAGCGCGGCGCCCGCGGCGATGAACGCGGCGCGCAGCACCAGGGCGATCAGTACCCCGATGAGCAGGACGCGTTGCTGGTACCTGCTGGGCACGGCGAACTTGGCCATGATCAGGACGAAGACGAAGAGGTTGTCGACGCTGAGTGACTTCTCGGTGATGAAACCCGCGAAGAACTCTCCGGCTGATTGTCCGCCCTTGAAGGCCAGCAGACCGAACCCGAAGAGGACGGCGAGCACGGTCCACACCACGGACCAGATCGCGGCTTCCTTGATCGAGACCTCGTGCGGCTTGCGACCGATGAAGAAGTCGACCGCGATCAAGGCGCACAGCCCGAGGATGGTCGCGACCCACAGGCCGAGAGAGACGTCCATCCCCGAGACAGTACAGGAATCACCAAGTCAAGGTAAAGTAAACGCCAAATGCGCAGGTCATATGGCGCGTCGATGGTTCATCAGGCCACTCCGGCCTCCCGCATCTGCCGCAGTTCCTTCTTCAGCTCGCCCACCTCGTCGCGCAGCCGAGCCGCCACCTCGAACTGCAGGTCGGCCGCGGCGGCATGCATCTGCGCCGTCAACTCGCCGATGAGGTCGGCGAGTTCCTCGGCGGGCAGGCTCTTCTTCCCGGCGCGCTTCTCGCCGGCCCTCGCCGACAGACCAGGCACCGGGGACTTGCCGCGGGAGCGCTGCCGCCCGGATCCCAGAAGCTCCTCGGTGTCGGCGTCCTCGCGGGCGAAGGAGTCGAGGATGCCCGCGATCTTCTTGCGCAGCGGCTGCGGATCGATCCCGCGCTCCGTGTTGTAGGCCATCTGCTTCTCGCGGCGGCGGTTGGTCTCCTCGATCGCCCGCTCCATGCCCGGGGTGATCTTGTCCGCGTACATATGGACCTGTCCGGAGACGTTGCGCGCCGCACGGCCGATGGTCTGGATCAGCGACGTGCCCGAGCGCAGGAAGCCCTCCTTGTCCGCGTCGAGGATCGCCACCAGCGACACCTCGGGAAGGTCCAGGCCCTCGCGAAGCAGGTTGATGCCGACCAGTACGTCGAACTCGCCCGCCCGCAGGTCGCGCAGCAGCTCGACGCGGCGCAGCGTGTCGATGTCACTGTGCAGGTACCGCACCTGGATGCCGAGTTCCAGCATGTAGTCGGTGAGGTCCTCGGCCATCTTCTTGGTGAGCGTGGTGACCAGTACACGTTCGTCCTTCTCCGCGCGCACCCGGATCTCGTGGACGAGGTCGTCGATCTGGCCCTCGGTGGGCTTGACGATGACCTCGGGGTCGACCAGGCCGGTGGGGCGGATGATCTGTTCCACGACGCCGTCCGAGCGGGAGATCTCGTACGGCCCCGGGGTGGCCGACAGATAGACGGTCTGGCCGATCCGCTCCAAAAACTCCTCCCACTTCAGCGGCCGGTTGTCCAACGCGGACGGCAGCCGGAAGCCGTGCTCGATCAGGGTGCGCTTGCGGGACGCGTCGCCCTCGTACATCGCGCCGATCTGCGGCACGGTGACATGCGACTCGTCGATGACCAGCAGGAAGTCCTCGGGGAAGTAGTCGAGGAGGGTGTTGGGCGCGGAACCGGGCTCACGGCCGTCGATGTGCCGCGAGTAGTTCTCGATGCCGGAGCAGGTACCGATCTGCCGCATCATCTCGATGTCGTACGTGGTGCGCATCCGCAGCCGCTGGGCCTCCAGCAGCTTGTTCTGCTTCTCCAGCGTGGCGAGGGTGCCCTCCAGCTCCTGCTCGATCCCGGTGATCGCCCGCTCCATGCGCTCGGGCCCGGCCACGTAGTGCGTGGCCGGGAAGACGTACAGCTCCTGGTCGTCGGTGACGACCTCACCGGTGAGCGGGTGGAGCGTGGACAGCGCCTCGATCTCGTCGCCGAACATCTCGATGCGCACGGCGAGTTCCTCGTAGACCGGGAAGATCTCGATGGTGTCGCCGCGCACCCGGAAGGTGCCCCGGGTGAACGCCATGTCGTTGCGGGTGTACTGGATGTCCACGAAGCGGCGTAGCAACTGGTCGCGGTCGATCTCCTCTCCCACCCGCAGCCGCACCATCCGGTCCACGTACTCCTGCGGGGTGCCCAGGCCGTAGATGCAGGAGACCGAGGCGACCACCACCACGTCGCGCCGGGTGAGCAGCGAGTTCGTGGCGGAGTGGCGCAGCCGCTCGACCTCCTCGTTGATGGAGGAGTCCTTCTCGATGTAGGTGTCCGTCTGCGGGACGTACGCCTCCGGCTGGTAGTAGTCGTAGTAGGAGACGAAGTACTCGACCGCGTTGTTGGGCAGCAGCTCGCGGAACTCGTTGGCGAGCTGGGCGGCGAGCGTCTTGTTCGGGGCCATGACCAGGGTCGGCCGCTGGAGCTTCTCGATCATCCACGCGGTGGTCGCCGACTTGCCGGTGCCGGTGGCGCCGAGCAGCACGACATCCTTCTCTCCCGCGCGGATCCGCCGGTCCAGCTCAGCGATGGCCGCTGGCTGGTCCCCGCTGGGCTGGTAGGGGCTGACGACCTCGAAGGGCGCCACCTTGCGTTCGATATCAGATACGGGCCGCATGGATTCACCGTACGACCCACCACTGACAACGGGCGTACCAAGCCACTCGATTGTGATGCTGGTGGGGCTGAAGTGACGGAAGACAACGCGGCGGCCGTTGTCAGTGCCCGGTTCTAGGCTGGCCGCGTGACGGAATCGAACCGGACCGTGAGCTGGTCCGTGCAGGACACCCCGATCGGGCCGCTGCTGCTCGCCGCGACGCGGGAGGGCCTGGTCAACGTCGTCTTCCGGGCCGGGGAGGAGACGGCGCGGGACGCCGTGGCCCGGCTCGCCGCCCGGTTCGGCACCGAGCCGGTGCGCGACCGGTCCAGCCATCTGGACCAGGCGATAGGTGAGCTGCACGGATACTTCTCCGGCACGCTGCGCCAGTTCACGGTGGCACTCGACTGGTCGCTGTGTGCCGGGTTCAACCGCCGGGTGTTGCATGAGCTCGCCGACGGCGTCCCGTACGGCACGGTCGTCGGCTACCAGACGCTGGCCGACCGGGTGGGCGAGCCGGGCGCGGCCCGCGCGGTCGGCATGGCGATGGGCGCCAATCCGCTTCCGGTGGTCGTGCCGTGCCACCGGGTGGTGGAGAGCGACGGTGGGATCGGCGGCTTCGGCGGCGGCCTGGAGATCAAGCGGGCGCTGCTGGCGCTGGAAGGGGTGCTGCCGGAACCGCTGTTCTGAACGGCCGCGCGGCGGGCGACGGAGCGGGCGGGAGCGGACTCGGGGGCGTAGCCTGCCCCCGAGCCCTCGGAATGCCGCCGTACGTGGGCACACCGAACCGGTTGAGAGCGCGGATCAGTTTCATGTCGTCGTGTTCTGCCTTTGAACTACCACGCATCGTTGGCTGCGCGGGCCGGACTTGAACCGGCATCCGACGACCAAGCCCGGCTCGGTCGGTTCGGCGATCGGCGGCGAATGCTGAGTCTGGAGCGAGAGTCTGAGATTGATCGTGTTCCGGTTCGAGTGCCCGGAGCACGCCGTCACGACAAGCTTCAGCTTCAGCTTGCGCTCCTCGCGCACCCCAACCGCACTGGGGCGGCCGGGGAGTTCACCACGGTATACGAGGTGCTACCCGAAGAGGTAGCCGAATACCTTCTCGCCGACGCGCTGGTCGGTGACCTCGGTGCCGTTCGCCTCCTCTCGGGCGAACTTCACCGCCTGCTGCAACTTCTCCACCCGGGCCAGCAGTTCGTTGACCCGTCGGGCCGGGAGCGCGCCGGAGAACTTCACGGTGGTCCAGTAACCCACCGGCACGTCCTCGTAGTACACCTCCACCTGAGCCGGATGCTTGTCGGTGGCCTCGGCCTTGACGTGGTTGCGCGGCACCTTCTTCGTCCGCACGGTGCGCACCGGCTCGGTGCGCCACCAGTCGGTGGACGGGTCGAGCGACCAGGACTCGGCGCCGTCAAGCACCGGCAACTTGCGCAGGAAGGTGGCCAGTTCGGCCAGCTGCTTCTCCAGGAACAGCAGGTAGGACACGGGCACCTCGCGCAGCAGTACCTGTCCGTCGACGGTGATGTCGGCGCGCGCGGTGCGGTTGGCCCAGTCCTTGGTGGCGGTGATGTCGAACAGCCGGGTCAGCGTGGTCGCGGTGTCCCGCAGTACGTCCTCGGCCTTGACCTGCACCCGGGTGGACTCCGGCGGCAGTTGCTCGCCCTCCTCGTCCTTCGGCTGGTAGGTACGGGATATCCCGGCCAGCAACGCGGGCTTGGTGAGCCCGTGGTGAGCGGCCGCCAGATCCTGGTGGGAGCTGGCCTTGACGCCCTTCTCGACTGCGATGATCTGATTGAGTTTCGCCACGCCATGGACGGTAGCAGGCATGGCCGAAACGCATCGAACGGTTATCCACACGGTCGCCAGCCCGACGTCCGCACCGGAGGTCCGGGACTGCTCCTCGGCGGGTGCGCGGCAGCGGACCGGGTACTCGGCGCAGCGTCCGCCGCGACCCGTCCGCCTGGTATCCGATGCGCGACGGCGGCCCCGGCCCTGGCAGCGGGACGGATCGGCCGCCGTGTGGTAGCCGCCCGATCAGCTCTGTCCGCCGAACCCCGCCGCCTGCACGTACTCCGGTTTCGGGTCGAGGGCGGCGGCCAGGCGGAAGTGGCGTTTGGCCTGGTCGGCCCGGTTGGCGCGCTGCAAGGTACGGGCCAGGGCGAAGTGGGCGTAGGCGTTGGTCGGCTCGCGTTCCAGCACCATCTGGAAGTCCTCTTCGGCGGAACGCAGTTGGGCGGCCATGAAGTAGGCCCGGGCGCGCAGCAGCCGAGCGGAGATGCTTTCCGGATGGGCGGCTATGACCGCGTCCAGTAGCTTCACCGCCCCGCGCGGATCGCGGGCAGCCAGCAGCCGCTCCGCGGCGCGGAAGTCTATGACGTTGGTCTCCGGGGTGCGCTCGGGCACGTCCGCCTCCTTCCAGGGGCGCGGCCGACTGCCGTCCACCGTCCCAGCACTACCCAACATCGACTCGCACAACCGCATTCCCGGCCGACTGCCAGGGGTGCCCCATCTGGAGCAACGCCCACGACCGGCTCGCGGCGCCCGGCGCGGCCCGCTCCGGGGCGGGCCGCGACCGCCGTACCGCGCTACTAGCCGGTGCGAGGAGCTAGCGTCCGTCGCACGGTGGGCCCGTGAGCCTGAACGCACGGGTCACCGACTGCGCACATGAACATGCGCATCGTGGCCGGGTCGGATCGAGGAGCACCTCATGGGCGACGTGGGCTGGGACCGTCGACACTTCCTCGGGGCCGCGGCCGGCGTGGGCGTGGGGGCGCTGGCCGCCGGATGCATCACAGGTGGCAGCACGGGCGGCGGGTCGACGCGGCCGGGCCACGCGGACCCGCTGGCGGCGGAGAACGCACTGCCTGGCGACCACGACTGGGGGCTGGCCCGCCGGGGCACCGACCGGGCGGTGGAAGGCTACGCGGACCGGATCAGCGTGCTGCCCGGCGAGACGTTCCACCTCCATGTCTCCACCACCGCCAAGGGCTTTCGCGCCGAGGCGTTCCGGATGGGCTGGTACGGCGGTGCGCAGGCGCGCAGGGTATGGGCCAGCGAGCACATACCCGGCGGCGCCCAGCCGGTTCCGGCGGCACACGGCGACACCCGTACCGTCTCGGCGGGCTGGCAGCCGTCCCTGGCGATCAGCACCCGGGGCTGGCCAGAAGGTGCCTATCTGATCCGGCTCACCTCGGACTCCGGGGAGCAGCGGTACGTGCCCCTCACCGTCCGCTCCGCGTCCACCGCGGGCAAGCTGGTGCTGGTCAACGCGGTCGGCACCTGGCAGGCGTACAACACCTGGGGCGGACACAGCCTCTACCAAGGGCCCGGCGGCAAGTCCGACTACGACAACCGCTCGCTGGCGGTCAGTTGCGACCGTCCGTACGACCGGGACGGCGCGCCGCTGTTCACCACCTACGAGCAGCCCGCGATAGCGCTCGCGGAGAAGCTGGGCCTGCCGTTGGCCTATGTGACGAACATCGACATCGACCGCGACCCCCAACTGCTGTACGGCGCGAGGGCGATCGTCTCGCTCGGCCATGACGAGTACTGGACCCCGGCGATGCGGGACCGGGTGACCGCCGCCAGGGACGCCGGGTGCAACCTCGCCTTCCTGGGGGCGAACGCCTGCTTCCGCCGGATCCGCCTGGAGGCCACCCCGGCCGGCCAGCGCCACCTGGTGGTCTGCTACAAGACCGACTGGCCGCACGACCCGATGAACGGCAGGGACGACGCGGCCGTGACCACCGACTGGCGGGCAGCTCCGCACCCCCGGCCGGAGAACTCGATGACGGGCACGCTGTACGAGTCCAATCCGACCTCCGCGCCCTATGTGGTGGCCGATCCCGGGCACTGGCTGTTCGAGGGGACCGGCGCCAGCCGTGGCACGAGCTTCGCCAACCTGGTCGGCACCGAGTACGACCGGGTCAACTCCGGTCAGGACACACCCCGCCCGATGGAGATCGTCGCCCACTCCAAGCTGGTGTGCCGTGGAGTGCGCTCCTACGGGGATTCCGCTTACTACACCACGGCCAGCGGCTCCGGGGTGTTCAACACCGGCACCATGCGCTGGGTCGAGTCGCTCACCGACGACCCGGGGCACGGGATTCCGCCGCACACCGCCGAGTTCACCTCACGGGTCACCGCGAACCTGTTCCGCGTCTTCGCCGCGGGGCCCGCCGGGCACACTCATCCGGCGAGGGACACCGTGGAGCAGTACCACCCGTACGACGGTGATCCCACCTGGACCAAGCAGAACCTGTGGTGACACCTGGAATGAAGCGCTCACTAACTTAGCGTTCGCTGCTTTGACTTAGCGCTCGCTGCTTTCCGGAAAGTTGGCGTCTGTGCTCCAACGACCGTTATCCCGAAGCCCGTTGACACCTTTCGCGGTTCCGGCCACCGCGCGCGGCCTGGGAGTAGACCTCGGTGTTCAAGGTCAGTTGGGGCGGCTGGGGTTCCCGGCGCGCTCCCGCAACGCTTCCCAGACCTTGCGCACCTGCGGTTCCAGGGCTTCCAGCGGTCCGTCGTTGTCGATCACGAAGTCGGCGATGGCGAGCCGCTGGCCCCGGTCGGCCTGGGCGGCCATCCGGGAGCGGGCCTCGTCCTCGGCCATGCCGCGCAGCCTGACCAGCCGGTCGAGTTGGGTCTGCGGGGCGGCGTCCACCACGACCACCAGGTCGAAGAGGGGGGCGAGGCCGTTCTCGGTCAGCAGGGGGACGTCATGGATGACGATCGCGTCATCGGCCGCGGCGGCTTCCAGTTCGGCGGAGCGGTCGCGGACCAGGGGATGCACGATGGCGTTGAGCGCCTTGAGGCGGTCGGGATCGGCGAACACGATGCCGCCGAGCTTCGGGCGGTCCAGGCTGCCGTCGGCGGCCAGTACCGCTTCCCCGAACTCGGCCACCACGGCGGCCAGGCCGGGCGTGCCCGGCTCCACCACCTCCCGGGCGATCCGGTCGGAGTCGATCACGACTGCGCCGTATGAGGCGAACAGCCGCGACACCTCACTCTTGCCGGCGCCGATTCCGCCGGTCAGTCCCACCTTCAACACGACCCCAGCGTATTGCCCTTCCGGCGGATCTGGGGGGTCGGGGTGCGAAGACCCGGCCCCGCCGGACCCCCGAGGCCACCGCGGCCCAAGCGCCGCACCGCCGACCGACGTGTCAGCCGCCGTCCGCCTCACGCTCAGCGAGGAACCGCTCGAACTCCGCCCCCAGATCGTCGGCGGTCGGCAGATCCGTGGGCTCGGCGAGCAGGTTCTCTCGGGCCCCAGCGCCCGCCAGGGCGTCGTACTGGTTCTCAAGCCCGCGCACCACCGACGTCAACTCCGCGTCACCCTCGGCGATCTGCCGCTCGATCTCCGCCTGGACGGTGTATGCCTGGGCGCGCAGCGCGTGCGCCGGGCCGGGCAGCACCAGTCCGGTGGCGGCGATGATCGCCTCCAGCACCGCCAGCGAGGCGTCCGGATACGGCGAACGGGCCAGATAGTGCGGCACATGGGCGGCCAGGCCCAGCACGTCGTGACCGGCCTGAGCCAGCCGCAGTTCGATCAGCGAGTCCGCGCTGCCGGGCACCTGCGCCTCATCGAACCAACTGCGGTGCCCGGGTGTGAGATCGGTGCGGTTGCCGTGCGGAGTCAGCCCGACCGGGCGGGTGTGCGGCACACCCATCGGAATGCCGTGGAAGTTGATCGAAAGCCGCACCCCGAACCGCTCGACCAGCCCGCCGACCGCCTCGGCGAACCGCTCCCACTGCACGTCCGGCTCCGGCCCGGACAGCAGCAGGAACGGCGTGCCCGTGGCGTCCTTCATCAGCCGCAGCGCCAACTCGGGCGCCGCGTAGCCCGACCAGTGGTCGCGCTGGAACGTCATCAGCGGGCGGCGGGCCCGGTAGTCCAGCAACTGGTCCACGTCGAACCGAGCCACCACCTGGTGTTCGAGGTTCTCCAGCAGCTCGTCCACCAGTTGCTCGCCGGTGTCACCCGCGTCGATGAAGCCCTCCAGGTGGTAGAGCAGCACCAGCCCACCGGCGTCCGCGGTATCGACCGCGTGGACGCCGTCCGGCTCGAACTCGTAAAGGCTCTGCGGATCCAGCACCGTGACCGTCCCTTCCACTCTCCCCTGTCATCAACGTAAGACGCGGCACTGACATTCCCGGGCCGTCAAACCGCGGACCGTCAGCCTTAGTTGACGCGACCTTGACAGTGCAGGTCAGCGGGGCCGAAGATCCACCGAGCAGCTGTGCGCTACCCCGGGACTGACAACGTTGTCGCCATGAAGGGACGCCGAGCCTTGAGCCATCGACCGACGCACCGCGGCATCATCGGACCGTTCGCCGTCCGGCACGACAGAACCCCGCGCCGGACGAGATCCCCGCACAGCGTGAGAGCACTCGGCCGACACCTGAAGTCGCCTCTGGTCGCCGTCTTCGCGGCGGCCTTCTTCACAGGCACACTGATTCCCATGGCGCACGCCGCACCCCCCTCGCAGAGCCAACTCACCAATCTGGTCAACCCGTTCATCGGGACGCAGAACGCGGGGAACACCTTCCCGGGCGCCGCCGTGCCGTTCGGGATGGTGCAGCTCTCCCCCGACACCGGGCACGACACCGGCTACGACTACGACCAGAGCGCCATCCGCGGCTTCAGCGCGGTACACCTGTCGGGGGTGGGCTGCGGGATCGGCGGCGACCTACCGGTGCTGCCCACCACCGGAGACATCTCCTCCACCGACTACGCGAAATACGCCGCCTCGTACTCTCACGCCCAGGAGCAGGCCTCGCCGGGCTACTACCGGGTGGGCCTGTCCTCGTACGGCGGCATCACCGCGGAGTTGACGGCCTCCACCCGCACGGGGTGGCAGCGCTACACCTTCCCCGCCACCACCAAGGCCAATGTGCTGCTCAACAGCGGGCAGGCGCTGCACGCCGTCAGCACCAGCACGGTCACCGTGCTGGACGACCGCACGGTGGCCACGGCCATTACCGGCCATGGCTTCTGTCAGGACACCAGGCCCTACACCGTATACACGGTCACCCGCTTCGACCGGCCGTTCACCGCTCACGGCACCTGGAGCGGCGGTACGGTCACCGACGGCTCCAACTCCTCGTCCGGCGGCGGGCCGCGCGGCGCCTACGTGCGCTTCGACACCACGTCGCAGCGCACGGTGACCGCCACCACGGCGATCAGCTATGTGAGCGTCGACGGCGCCAGGCGCAACCTCGCGCAGGAGGGCCGCGGCACCTTCGACAGCACCGCCCAGGCGGCACAGCGGTCCTGGGAGCAATGGCTGGAGCGGGTACGGGTACAGGGCGGCAGCGACGAGCGGCGCCGTACCTTCTACTCCTCGTTGTACCGCGCGCTGCTGTCCCCCAACACCGGCAGCGACGTGGACGGTTCCTACACCGGCTGGGACGGCCGCGTACATAGAGCCGCTGGGTTCACGTACTACCAGAACTGGTCGCTGTGGGACATCTACCGCACCCAGGCGCAGTTGCTGTCCCTGCTCGCTCCCGCGGAGATGCGGGACATGGCCATATCGCTGCTGAAGGTGAACGAGCAGGGCGGCTGGCTGCCCAAGTGGGCCTACGCCACGGTCGAGACCAACATCATGACCGGCGACCCGGTCACCCCGTTCCTGGTGAACGCCTACAACCAGGGGCTGTTGGCGGGCCATGAACAGGAGGCGTACCAGGCGCTGAAGAAGAACGCCGATTCGGTACCGCCGGCCAGCTCCCCCTACGAGGGCCGTGGCGGCAACCCGCGCTACCTGGTGGACGGTTACGTACCGCTGGACCCCAACGCCCCCCACAAGCCAGGCGACTTCGACTACGACCACGGCCCCTCGGCCACCTTGGAGTACGCGTTGGCGGACGCCGCCCTGGGCACGATGGCGCACAAGCTCGGCCACGAGGCGGACGCCCGGCGCTACCTGGCGCGCGGCCAGAACTACCGCAATGTCTTCGACCCGCGCACCGGGTTCTTCCGGGCCCGCGACCCGCAGGGGGTGTTCACCGGTCCTGCCGACCCCAAGAAGAGCGTGGGATTCCACGAGGGCACTGCCTGGCAGTATCTGTGGCTGGTTCCGCAGGACATCCCGGGGCTGGCGAAGCTGGTGGGCGGCTCGGAGGCCACCAACAAGCGGCTGGACTCCTTCTTCGCCTACCCGCAGTTGCTCAAGGACCCGGCCGGAACCGCCCGCAATATCTGGGTGAACGGTCCCTACACCTACTACAACCAGGACAAGTACAACCCTGACAACGAGCCGGACATCGTCGCCCCGTACACCTATCTGTCCACCGGACAGCCGTGGAAGACCACGGACGTGGTGCACGCGGCGCTGACCCTGTTCAGCGACACCCCGGACGGTATCACCGGAAACGACGACCTGGGCACGATGTCCGCGTGGCACGTGCTCTCCGCGATCGGGATCTTCCCGGTGACTGCCGGGATGGACACCTGGGGCCTGACCACCCCGGTCTTCGCCCGGATCGACCTGGCCCTGGACCAGCGGTACTTCCCGCACGGACATCTCACCATCACCGCGCCGGGCACCTCGGACAGCAAGCGGTACATCCAGTCGGTGCGGATCGATGGTCGGGCGCATTCGGCGACGTATGTCACGACCGGTGAGCTACGGGCGGGACGGGATATCGCCTTCACCGTGGGAGGTACACATTCCGCCTGGGGGACCAAGCCCTCCGACGCTCCTCCGGCGATCGTCGGCCGCCCGGTCGACCAGCACCACCTGGCGCTGGGCCTCACCCCGCCGACCGCGACAACACCGGCGGGCGGCACCGTGACCCTGACCGCCGACGCGGTGTTCACCCAGCCCGGCACCGCGACCGGCACACTGACCGTCTCCCCCGGTGGCCCGCTCACCGCCGACCCGGCGCAGCGGCGGCTGAGCCTGCGCTCCGGCAATCTGCCCGCTACGGCCGAGGTGCCGGTTCAGGTGAGCGTCCCAGCTGACACGGCGCCCGGAACGTACCAGGTGGTGGCTCGGCTGAAGGACGGACAGGGCACGACCGTCGACCGTACCGTCACCATCACCGTCACCTGAACGGGCGAACAAATGACGAGGTCCCGCCTCCCTTTCCGGGAGGCGGGACCTCGTATCAGCTAGCCCTCAGAGAGAAGCTTCAGCTCTGGCCACCGGCGAGCTTCTCACGAAGCGCGGCGAGCGCCTCGTCCGAAGCCAGGGCGCCGGAGTTGTCGGCCGACTCCGAGGAGTACGAGCCGCCGGACGCCTGGCCGCCGCCCTGCGGAGCGGCCTGGCCAGCCTCGGCCGCAGCCTCGGCGTCGGCCTCGCGGGACTTGATGACCTGCTGCTGGTGCTGCTCGAAGCGGGCCTGCGCCTCGGCGTACTGGCGCTCCCACTCCTCGCGCTGCTTCTCGTAGCCCGGCAGCCAGTCGTTGGCCTCCGGGTCGAAGCCCTCGGGGTAGATGTAGTTGCCCTGGTCGTCGTAGGACGCGGCCATGCCGTAGAGGGTCGGGTCGAACTCGACCGAGGCCGGGTCGGCGCCGAAGGACTCGTTGGCCTGCTTCAGCGAGAGGCTGATGCGGCGGCGCTCCAGGTCGATGTCGATGACCTTGACGAAGATCTCGTCGTTGACCTGGACGACCTGCTCCGGGATCTCCACGTGGCGCTCGGCCAGCTCGGAGATGTGGACCAGGCCCTCGATGCCCTCGTCCACGCGGACGAACGCACCGAACGGCACCAGCTTGGTGACCTTGCCCGGAACGACCTGGCCGATCTGGTGGGTGCGGGCGAACTGCTGCCACGGGTCTTCCTGGGTCGCCTTCAGCGACAGGGAGACGCGCTCGCGGTCCATGTCGACGTCCAGGACCTCGACCGTGACCTCCTGGCCGACCTCGACGACCTCGGACGGGTGGTCGATGTGCTTCCAGGACAGCTCGGAGACGTGCACCAGACCGTCGACGCCGCCCAGGTCCACGAAGGCACCGAAGTTGACGATGGAGGAGACGACGCCGGAGCGCACCTGGCCCTTCTGCAGGGTGGTGAGGAAGGTCTGGCGGACCTCGCTCTGGGTCTGCTCCAGCCAGGCGCGGCGGGACAGGACCACGTTGTTGCGGTTCTTGTCCAGCTCGATGATCTTGGCCTCGAGCTCCTTGCCGACGTACGGCTGCAGGTCGCGGACGCGGCGCATCTCGACCAGGGAGGCGGGGAGGAAGCCGCGCAGGCCGATGTCGAGGATGAGACCACCCTTGACGACCTCGATGACGGTACCGGTGACGATGCCGTCCTCTTCCTTGATCTTCTCGATGGTGCCCCAGGCACGCTCGTACTGGGCGCGCTTCTTCGAGAGGATCAGGCGGCCTTCCTTGTCCTCCTTCTGGAGGACCAGGGCCTCGATCTCGTCACCGACGGCGACGACCTCGTTGGGGTCGACGTCGTGCTTGATCGACAGCTCACGCGAGGGGATGACGCCCTCGGTCTTGTAACCGATGTCGAGCAGGACCTCGTCCCGGTCGACCTTCACGATGACGCCGTCGACGATGTCGCCGTCGTTGAAGTACTTGATCGTCTCGTCGATCGCGGCGAGGAAGGCTTCCTCGGAACCAATGTCGTTGACCGCCACCTGCGGGGTGGTACGAGGGGCCTCGGTGCTGCTCGTCATTAGGGAAAGGACTCCGGTACGGACAGTAAGTCGTAGGTACTGCTACGCCGAGAGCCCGTATCGCCTCTGCCGATTCCGGACAGCTTCGAGGCGGGGATCCGAGATCTGGAATCTACGGACATCGCCTCAACAACCGAGAGGTCTACAACAGATGCGAGCGCGGCCTGCTCCGTCCGAGGCGCGCAGGCCCGCAGCGCAACTTGTAGCATACGGGGGCAGCCGGGCATGGTCAATGCGCGAAGAGGCATACCAGGGACGCAACGCCCCATACCCGGCGCAAACCGCCCAGCTGAAGCTTCCTCAGGCCCGCGACCTGCGGAGCCGAGAATCCTCCGATGAGAGTACGACGACCGCCGCGATGATCCAAGACTCCCCGTCCGACACCGTCGACGAGCCCGAACCGGAAGCGGTGCGGCGCACCGCGGACGCCGCCGAGAGCAGCCGGGCGAGCCGGGGCTGGTGGGACCGCAACGCCGACGAGTACCAGGCCGAGCACGGAGCGTTCCTGGGCGACGACCGGTTCGTGTGGGGCCCCGAGGGCCTGGACGAGGCCGACGCCGCGCTGCTCGGCCCGGCGCGGGAGCTGGCCGGACGGTCGGTGCTGGAGATCGGCTGCGGCGCGGCGCAGTGCTCGCGCTGGCTGGCCGGGCAGGGCGCGCGGCCGGTGGCGCTGGACCTGTCGTACCGGCAGTTGCGGCACTCCCGCCGGATCGGCGGCGGCTTCCCGCTGGTGCAGGCGGACGCGGGCGCGCTGCCGTTCGCGGACGGCTCGTTCGACCTGGCGTGCTCGGCGTACGGCGGGGTGCCGTTCGTGGCCGACTCCGCACGGGTGATGCGGGAGGTGCACCGGGTGCTGCGGCCGGGCGGGCGCTGGGTCTTCTCGGTCACCCACCCGATCCGCTGGGCCTTCCCCGACGAGCCGGGTCCGGAGGGGTTGACGGTCAGCGCGTCGTACTTTGACCGCACCCCCTACGTCGAGCAGGACGAGCACGGCGCCGCGGTGTACGTGGAGCACCACCGCACGGTCGGGGACCGGGTGCGGGAGATAGCGGCGGCCGGGTTCCGGCTGGTGGACCTGGTCGAGCCGCAGTGGCCGCGGTGGAACACTCAGGAGTGGGGCGGCTGGTCCCCGCTGCGTGGCGCGCTGCTGCCGGGCACCGCGATCTTCGTGTGCGTACGGGACTGACCGCGTGATCCGGACCGCGGCACTCGACCTGCCGGTACGCGAGGCGCTGCCCGCGCTGCTGGCCGCCTTGGACGAGCACGGCGGCGCGGTGCTGGCGGCACCGCCTGGCACCGGTAAGACCACGTTGGTGCCGCTGGTGCTGGCCGGGCTGCTGGACGGCGCCCCGGCGCGGCGGGTGCTGGTGGCCGAGCCCCGGCGGATGGCGGCCCGGGCGGCGGCCCGCCGGATGGCCTGGCTGCTGGGTGAGGACGTCGGGGACCAGGTCGGTTTCACGATTCGCGGCGAGCGGAGGGTTTCGCGCCGCACCGTCGTAGAAGTGGTGACGACGGGCGTGCTGCTGCAGCGGCTGCAGCGCGATCCCGAACTGCCCGGGGTGGACGTGGTGCTGCTCGACGAGTGCCATGAACGGCACCTGGACGCGGACACCGCCATGGCGTTCCTGCTGGACGTCCAGGCCGCGCTGCGGCCGCGGTTGCGCCTGGTGGCGGCGTCGGCGACGACGGACACCGCGGCCTGGGCGCGGCTGATGGGCGGGGTGCCGGTGGTCGAGGCGCGGGGGGTGCCGCACCCGGTGGACGTGGTGTGGGCGCCCCCGGCACGTCCGGTGCGGCCGCCGCACGGGATGCGGGTGGATCCGGCGCTGCTGGAGCACACGGCGGCCGTGGTACGGCGTGCGCTGCGGGAGCGCGAGGGGGATGTGCTGTGCTTCCTGCCGGGCGTCGGGGAGATCGCCAAGGTCGCCGCGGCGCTGGGGTCCGTCGAGGGGGTGGAGGTGTCGCAGCTGCACGGGCGGGCGCCCGCCGCGGTGCAGGACGCGGCGCTCGCGCCGGGCTCCCGGCGCCGGGTGCTGCTGGCCACCTCGGTGGCCGAGTCCAGCCTGACGGTGCCGGGCGTGCGGGTGGTGGTCGACTGCGGTCTGGCCCGTGAGCCGCGCACCGACCACGCGCGCGGCCTGGGCGCGCTGACCACCGTCCGGGTGTCGCACGCGGCGGCGCACCAGCGCGCCGGCCGGGCGGGGCGCGAGGGGCCGGGAACGGTGTACCGCTGCTGGTCGCAGGCCGACGACGCGGGCCGTCCGGCCCGGCCCGCGCCGGAGATCGCGGTGGCGGACCTGGCCGCGTTCGCGCTGCAGGCGGCGTGCTGGGGCGACCCGGACGCGTCGGGGCTGGCCCTGCTGGACGCCCCCGCGGCGGGCGCGATGGCGGCGGCCCGGGAGACGCTGCGGGCGGTCGGGGCGATCGGCGCGGACGGCCGGGTGACACAGCGCGGGCGGCGGATGGCCGCGATGGGTCTGCATCCGCGGTTGGCGCGGGCGCTGTTGGACGGCGCGCGGATGGTCGGCGTGCGCCGGGCGGCCGAGGTGGTGGCGCTGCTCAGCGAGGAGCCGCCCCGGGAGTACGGGGACGACCTGGCCGCGGCGTGGCGCTCGGCCCGCCGGGGCGGCGACGGCTACGCCGGCCGCTGGCGGGTGGAGGCCAGGCGCCTGGCGGCGGCGGTGGATCAGGACGTCTCCGCCGGGGAGCGCGAGGTCGTGGACGACCTCGCCGCCGGACTGATCGCCGCTTTGGCGTTTCCGGAGCGGGTGGCCAGGAAGCGTGGCGGCGGGTATCTGATGGCTTCGGGCACGGCGGCCGAACTGGCTGACGGCACCCGGCTGTCGGGGGCGGACTGGCTGGCGGTGGCGGTGGCGGACCGTCCGGTTTCGGCCGCTTCGGCGCGGGTGCGGCTGGCCGCGGTGATCGACGAGGAGACGGCGAGCACGGCGGCGGCGCCGTTGCTGTCCTCGTACCAGGAGGTGGCGTGGGACGGGGACGTGGTGGCGCGCGAGGTGCGGCGGCTGGGGGCGATCGAGTTGTCGTCGCGGGCGCTGCCCTCCCCCGCTCCACAGGCGGTGCGGACGGCGCTGCTCGACGGGCTGCGCCGGGAGGGCACCGGTGTGCTGCGGTGGACCCGGGAGGCTAAGGGGCTGCGGCAGCGACTGGCCTTCCTGCACCGGGAGTTGGGCGAGCCGTGGCCGGATGTGTCGGACGGGGCGCTGCTGGAGCGGGTCGAGGAGTGGCTGGGCCCGGAGTTGGCGGCGGCTCGGCGGCGCGCGGATCTGGAACGGGTGGACGCGGGTGCCGCGCTGTCCCGGCTGCTGCCGTGGGCGAGCGGGGACGCGGCACGGTTCGAGGAACTGGCGCCGGAGCGGATCGAGGTGCCCAGCGGGTCCCGGATCCGGGTGTCATACGGCGATGGCCAGCCGGTGTTGGCGGTCAAGCTCCAGGAGTTGTTCGGCTGGCAGCGGACACCGCGGATCGCGGGCGGCAGGGTCCCGCTGCTGGTGCATCTACTCTCCCCCGCTGGGCGTCCGGCGGCGGTCACCGCGGATCTGGCGTCGTTCTGGCGGGACGGGTACCGGTCGGTGCGGGCGGAGTTGCGCGGCCGCTATCCCAAGCACCCCTGGCCGGAGGATCCGTCGTCGGCGCGGGCGACCCGCCGGACGAACGGGCGGGCGTAGCGGCTGCCCGGCGGCGCCGAACCATCGGCGAGTCCACCGGGCCCTAAGCGGGCACCGGTTCGGGTGCGGGCTTAGCGGTCCTCGCGGCCCCGGGGCGGCCGCGGACCTCCAGCAGGAGGGCGGCGGTCAGCAGTGCGCCGCCGAGTCCCAGGAGTCCCCACGGCAGGTAGCTGGTGAGCGCGAGCACCAACTGCCGCTTTTCCTTGACGAGTTCGACGGTCGAGCCGACGTAGTCGGGTCGCATTTTGACGTCGCCCGCGAAGGCGACCAGCGGTTTCTTCTCCGGGTGGCCGATGTAGCGCATCTCCTCCTGGTGGATTTCCTCGCCGTTGACCGGTGCGCCGGTTACCGGGTCGACCCAGAACATCCGCTTGGTGGTGTACCAGCGCTCCATTCCGGCGGCGGTGACGACGGCTGGTGTGACGCCCAGCGGCATCTTCTTCGGCAGCGGCACCTTCGTCCACGGAACGGTCTGTTCGAAGTAGTAGACCTTCAGCCCGTGGAATTGCTCAGTGTCCCGGTAGTGGATGGGTGCCGAGGTGCGGGTCTGGGCGTCGAAGTAGTAGTAGTCGCGTTTCTGGGTGAGGAAGGGCCACTTGAACTCGATGCCCTGGCGGCGCACCGGGTCGCCGTCCACGCTCTCGCCACCGGCGTGTACGGGTGCCTGGGAGTGGGCGTCGAAGACGTAGCGTTCGGGGATTTCGGAGACCATGGCGCCGTGCGGGTCGGCGATGTAGGACAGCGCGTCCCAGACGACGACATCGCGGCCGGTTTCCTTCCTTACCTGTTTCGCGGCCGCCACATTGCCGCGCAGTGTCTGCACGATGCTCACTTCGGGAACGGTGACGTCCTTCATCCGCGTGTAGTCGAGCAGGGTGGGGTTCTTCGCCTGGAGGACGACGGCCTGGTATTCGTTGGCGGGGATCCTCGCCAGCCGGGGAAAGGCGTACCAGCGCAGCAGCGGTGACAACGCGGTGCAGAACGCGGCGATTCCGAGGAGTACCAGGCTGGCTTTGCGGCGCATTCTCCCGGCCCCCTTCACGGATGCCGCGGAACGGTGGTCAGCAGCGGCTTGGGCGAGGTGCTGCCGGTCGGCGCGCCGATCGCCGTGACCGTCAGGATCAGGGCCAGCGCTGCGGCGAGTCCGATGACCGCGGCGATCAGTGCGCGCATGGGCGGCCTCCCGGTGTGGGCTGGCTGGCCCGTCGCACGGTAGCAACCGGAACACCAAAAGAGAACACGTTCGCTGACGCAACGTCAGGAGGGCCGGGTCGTTTGGACCCGGCCCTCCTTATGTGCCCGTGCGTCAGTGCGCCGACTGGCTGGGCGCCGCGGAAGGGGACGGCGACGGGCTGGCGTCGCCGCTCGGCTTCGGGGTGGGACACAGGCCACCGCTCGGCGACGGTGACGGCGAGGGCGACGCGGACGCGCTGCCGCTCGGCGAGGGCGACGGGCTCGGCGACGGCGAAGCACTGGCGCTACCGGATGGCGAGGGCGACGGGCTGGGCGAACCGCTGGGGCACCCGCCAGAGGGCGAGGGGCTGGGGCTGCCGCTGCCGGACGGGTGCGGCGAGGGGCTGCCGCTGGGCCCGGGGCCGATGCTGCCGCTGGCTGAGACGGTAGGCAGCGGGCTGTGCGACGGGGGCGCTGACGGTCCGCCGCCCGGTCGGCCACCGCCGCTGGGCGATGCCGACGGCGACGGCTGCGCAGACGGCACCCGGCCGCCCCCGGCACCGGTCGCCGAGCCGCCACCGGAGCCGTCCGGGACCTCGTGCGTGCCGTTGAGGTAGTACTGGTACCAGTCCTTGACGGTGTTCAGATAGTCCTGGGAGTGGTTGTAGCCCAGGATCGCGCGGTCCAGGCCGTTCGGGTCGGCCAGGTCGCCGCCCGCCGCGCACAGGTAGCCGGCGGCGGCGAGCGACGCGTCGTAGATGTTGTTGGGGTCCTTGATGCCGTCGCCGTTGCCGTCCGCTCCCCACTGCGCCCAGGTGGACGGGATGAACTGCATGGGGCCGACCGCGCGGGCGTACGCCAGGCCGCCGTCGTAGTAACTGGTGCCGCTGGCCGCGATGTTGGCGTTGCCGCCGGTGCCGTCCAGCACCGGGCCCAGGATCGGGGTGCGGGTGGTTCCGTTGGCGTCCACGTTGCCGCCGTCCGCCTGGCCGGACTCCACCTCGCCGATCGCCGCGAGCAGTTGCCAGCGCAGCTGGCAGCCGGGGCTGCTGCTGCGGAGCGCCGCCTCGGCCCTCTGGTACGCGGCTAGTACCGTCGCGGGGATGCCCGCACCGCCCGCTCCGACACCCGTGCCAGGACCGGTGCCGGGCTGCCCGCTACCGCCGGGCCGCACCGGCGAGTTGAGCGGCGGCAGATTGGTGATGTACGGCTTTCCACCGTCGATCGGCGGTCCGGGAGGCGGGGCCACGGTACTGCCGTGTGCCACCCCCAGGGCCACGCCCGGGGCCTGTGAGGCGGTGAGCGCCGCCATCGCCAACGCCGCGATCGCGGTGCCCGCCGCCCCCTTGCGTATCCGTCGGCCGAACGGCACAGACATACGCCTTTTCCCTCCCGAATGGTGTGTCGTGTGCGCTCCCCAGCGCGACAACGAAACGGACACTACGGCAACTTGTGAACCGGAGCCACCGTCCGTGACGGAGATGGTGATGAACAGTGCGAAACACGGCGACGGGAGGCACGGATGCCCTTCACCTTCAGCCATCCCGCGGCGGTGCTGCCCCTGCTGCGCACCGACGCCTCGGGCACCGTACGGGGGCGTGGGCCGCTGCTGGCGGCGGGGCTGGTCGCCGGGTCGCTCGCCCCTGACGTGCCGTTCTTCCTCGACTCGTTGCTCCCCGGAACCGGCCAAAGCGGCCGTGCCACCCACGCGTTGGCCGGTGCGGTCGTGCTCGACCCACTGCTCGCGGTGGGGCTCGCGGGCGGCTGGTGCGCGGTGCGCGGGCCGTTGACCGCCCTGCTGCCGCCGCGGCTCGGCGGCCGAGCGGCGCTGCTGCTGGGCGTGGCGCCGGGCGGGGTGCGGATGCCGACGGTTCGGGACGCCGGATGGTTCTGGGTCTCGGCGGCGACCGGCGCGGCCACTCATCTGGGCTGGGACGCCTTCACCCATCAAGGGCGCGGCGGCGTACGCCTGTTGCCGGTGCTGGACCGCACGGCGTGCGGCGTACCGCTGTACCACTGGGCGCAGTACGCGGGTTCGGCCGCGGGGCTGGCCGCCCTCGGGCTGTGCACGGCACGGGCGTTGCGGCGCGCGCCGCGCGTACCGCCGCCCGCGGTGCCGCGGTTGACGGTGCGGGGCAGGCGGGCGGGCGGCGGGGCGCTTGCGGTGGGCGCGGTGGCGGGGGCGGCGCTGCGCTGCCGACGGGACCGGCCGCGTGACATGGCGTCGTTGATCGCCTCCGCCACCTTCGGCGCGGGCGCGGGCCTGGCGCTGGCCACGGCGGCGTTCACCGCGGTGGTCCGCGCCGGGCGAGTGCGCTCGCGCCGAAGGGGCGGTCAGTGCGCGGCGGACTCCCAGTCGGGGCCGTGGCCGACGGAGACGTCGAGCGGGGCGCGCAGCGGGTAGGCACCGGCCATCTCCCGGCGGACCAGTTCCTCCACCTGCTCACGCTCGCCGGGCGCCACCTCCAGCACGATCTCGTCGTGCACCTGCAGCAGAGTGCGGGACCGCAGCTGCTCCTTGGTCAGCGCCTCGTCCACCCGCAACATCGCGATCTTGACGATGTCGGCGGCCGAACCCTGGATCGGCGCGTTCAGCGCCATCCGCTCGGCCATCTCCCGGCGCTGCCGGTTGTCGCTGTTGAGGTCCGGCAGATACCGGCGGCGGCCCAGCAGCGTCTCGGTGTAGCCGGTGACCCTGGCCTCCTCCACCACCCGCTGCAGATAGTCCCGGACGCCGCCGAACCGCTCGAAGTAGGTGTCCATCAGCGCCCGCGCCTCGGCGGCCTCGATGCCCAGCTGCTGGGAGAGGCCGAACGCCGACAGCCCGTAGGCCAGCCCGTACGACATCGCCTTGATCTTGCGGCGCATCTCGGCGTCCACGTTCTTCCGCGGAACGTCGAACACGTACGAACCCACCGTGGTGTGCAGGTCCTCGCCGGAGGTGAAGGCGGCGATCAGGCCCTCGTCCTCGGACAGATGGGCCATCACCCGCAGTTCGATCTGGCTGTAGTCGGCGGTCAGCAGCGACTCATAGCCCTCCCCGACCACGAAGCCCCGGCGGATCGCCCGTCCCTCGTCGGTGCGCACCGGGATGTTCTGCAGGTTGGGGTCGGTGGACGACAGCCGTCCGGTGGCGGCCACCGTCTGGTTGAAGGTGGTGTGGATCCGGCCGTCGGGCGCGATGGTCTTGATCAGGCCCTCAACAGTGGAGCGCAGCCTGGCCTGTTCACGGTGGCGCAGCATGATCACCGGCAGCTCGTGGTCGGTCTGCCCGGCGAGCCAGGCCAGCGCGTCGGCGTCCGTGGTGTAACCGGTCTTGGTCTTCTTCGTCTTGGGCAGCCCCAACTCGCCGAACAGCACCTCCTGCAACTGCTTGGGCGAGCCCAGGTTGAACTCGTGCCCCACCGAGCGGTGCGCCTCGGCGACCGCCTGCTGAACGGCGGCGGCGAACTGCTGCTCCATCCGCTCCAGCCACTCGCGGTCGGCGCTGATGCCGTGCCGCTCCATCCGGGCCAGCAGCGCCGAGATCGGCAGCTCCACGTCCCGCAGCAGCTCCAGCGCCCCGTCCGCGGCCAGCCGGGCGCTGAACACCTCGCCCAGGTCAGCCACCGTACGGGCCTGGAGCATCAGCTCCTGCGCCTCGGCGCCGTCGTCCACGCCGAACGCCAACTGCCCGCCGTCGCCCTCGGAGATGCTCAGCTCACGGCCCAGGTACTCCACCGACAGCGCGTCCAGGGCGAACGAGCGCCGCCCGGGCTTGATCAGGTACGCGGCCAGCGCGGTGTCCATCACCACGCCGTCCACCGTCCAGCCGTGCTCGGCGAAGACCCGCATGGCGCCCTTGGCGTTGTGCAGCACCTTGGGACGGTCCCGGTCGGCGATCCACCGCGCGAACGCCTTCTCGTCGCCCTCCACCAGGTGCGCCGGATCGAACCAGGCCGCCGGTCCCTCCTCGGTGGCCAGCGCGATCTCGGTGACCGTCCCGGAACCCAGCGCCCAGGAGTCGACGGTCGCCACCCCGACCGTGCCCCGGCCGTGCTGCTCCAGCCAGCCGGCCAGCTCACCGGCGCCCAGTACCTGACCGTCGATCTCCACCCCGTCGGCGACCGCCTCCGCTGCCTCATTGGTGCCGGGGTCGGCCGCGTACAGCCGCTCACGGAAGTTGGCGTGCCGGAACTCCAGCGCCTCCAACACCACATCGAGCGAAGCCCGGTCGTAGGGTTGACGCCCAAGTCCCTCCGGACCCACCGGCAGTTCGACATCCCGCACCATCTCGGTCAGGCGGCGGTTCAGCTTGACCGCCTCCAGATGGTCGCGAAGGTTCTGCCCGACCTTGCCCTTGACCTCGTCGACCCGCTTGACCAACTCGTCGAACGAGCCGAACTGGATGATCCACTTGGCCGCGGTCTTCTCACCGACACCGGGAATGCCCGGCAGGTTGTCCGACGGGTCACCGCGCAGCGCCGCGAAGTCCGGGTACTGCCGGGGGCTGAGGCCGTACTTCTCCTCGACCTTCTCCGGAGTGAACCGGGTCAACTCGGACACGCCCCGGGTCGGGTACAGCACCGTCACATGCTCGCTGACCAACTGGAACGAATCCCGGTCACCGGTGACGATCAGCACCTCGTAACCCGCCTGCTCGGCCTGGGTGGCCAAGGTGGCGATCACATCGTCGGCCTCGAAGCCGTCCACGGCGAACCGCGGCACCCGCATCGCGTCCAGCAACTCGCCGATCAGCTCGACCTGGCTGCGGAACTCGTCCGGAGTCTTGGAACGGGTGGCCTTGTACTCCGGGTACTCCTCCATCCGCCACGTCTTACGGGACACATCGAACGCCACCGCCAGATGCGTCGGCTGCTCGTCACGCAACGTGTTGGCCAGCATCGAGGTGAACCCGTAGATCGCGTTCGTCGGCTGGCCGGTGGCGGTGTTGAAGTTCTCCACCGGCAGCGCGAAGAACGCCCGGTACGCCAAGGAGTGCCCGTCCAGCAGGAGCAGGCGCGGCCGCCCTCCCTTCTGGCCCCCGGTCGTCCCCGTGGTCGTCGCGGTCTTCTTCGCCGTCGTCTTCGATGCCTTTGCTGCCACGCCTCCGATCCTCCCACGGACCACTGACAGCCCCGCCCGCGACGCCGCCCCCGCCCCCACTGTCAGCGCTCCGTGGCAGGATCGACCCAGACAGCATCGAACACGCGCCGCCGGCCGCGGCCAGCGGCGTACCGGCACGCAGTGAAGGGGACGACGATGGCAGCCAAGCCGCCCGCAGGGGACCCGGTCCAGGACGCGCCCGACGTCACCGGGCCGCAGCACGCCGCCGCCGGGCTGCCCGCCATCGGGCACACGCTACGCATCGCACAACAGCAGATGGGCGTGCGCCGCACCACGCTGACCCTGCTCAAGGTCAACCAGAAGGACGGCTTCGACTGCCCCGGCTGCGCCTGGCCGGAGCCCGACAAGCGACACCGCGCCGAGTTCTGCGAGAACGGCGCGAAGGCCGTCGCCGAGGAGGCGACGCTGCGCCGCGTCACCCCCGAGTTCTTCGCCCGCCACTCCGTGCCCGACCTCGCCACCCGCAGCGGCTACTGGCTCGGCCAGCAAGGCAGGCTGACCCAGCCGATGTACCTGCCCGAAGGCGCCGACCACTACGAACCCGTGCCGTGGGAGCGCGCCTTCGAGATCATCGCCGAGGAACTGCGCCAGCTCGACTCGCCCGACGAGGCGGTGTTCTACACCTCGGGCCGCACCAGCAACGAGGCCGCGTTCCTCTACCAGTTGTTCGCCCGCGAACTGGGCACCAACAACCTGCCCGACTGCTCCAACATGTGCCACGAGTCCTCGGGCTCCGCGCTCACCGAAACCCTCGGCGTCGGCAAGGGCAGTGTGCTCCTCGACGACCTCCACCGCGCCGACCTGATCATCGTCGCCGGACAGAACCCCGGCACCAACCACCCACGGATGCTGTCCGCACTGGAGAAGGCCAAGGCCAACGGCGCCCGGATCGTCACCGTCAACCCGCTGCCCGAAGCGGGACTGGAACGCTTCAAGAACCCGCAGACCGCCCGCGGACTCGTCGGCTCCGGCACCCCGCTCACCGACCTGTTCCTGCAGATCCGACTCGGCGGCGACCAGGCGCTCTTCCGCGCCCTGAACAGGCTCATCCTGGAGACCGACGGAGCCGTCGACACCGAGTTCGTCGACCAACACACCCACGGCTTCGAGGAGTTCGCCAAAACCGCCCGCGCCACCGACTGGGACGAGGTGCTGCGCGCCACCGGCCTGGACCGCCAGCGCATCGAGCAACTACACGACATGGTCGTGAGCTCCCGCAGCATCGTGGTGTGCTGGGCGATGGGCCTCACCCAGCACAAACACGCCGTCCCCACCATCCGCGAAGTCGTCAACTTCCTCCTTCTGCGCGGCAACGTCGGCCGCCCCGGCGCCGGGGTCTGCCCCGTACGCGGCCACAGCAACGTGCAGGGCGACCGCACCATGGGGATCTTCGAACGCCCCGCGCCCGCCTTCCTCGACGCCCTGGAAAAGGAGTTCGGCTTCGCGCCACCGCGCGAACACGGTCTCGACGTCGTCCGGTCCATCCGCGCACTGCGCGACGGCACGGCAAAGGTGTTCTTCGCCATGGGCGGCAACTTCGTCGCCGCCACCCCGGACACCGAGGTCACCGAGGCGGCCATGCGCCGCGCCCGACTCACCGTCCACGTCTCCACCAAGCTCAACCGCTCCCATGTGATCACCGGAGCCCGCGCCCTGATCCTCCCCACCCTCGGCCGCACCGAGAAGGACGTCCAGGCCACCGGAGAGCAGTTCGTCACCGTCGAGGACTCCATGGGCATGGTCCACGCCTCCCGCGGCCAACTCGCCCCCGCCAGCACCCAGTTGCTCTCCGAACCCGCCATCATCTGCCGCCTCGCCCGCGCCACCCTCGGCCCGGACAGCGTCGTGCCCTGGACCGACTTCGAAGCCGACTACGACCTGGTACGCGACCGCATCTCCCGCGTCGTCCCCGGCTTCGCCGACTTCAACACCAAGATCCGCCACCCCGGCGGCTTCACCCTGCCGCACGCCCCCCGCGACAGCCGCCGCTTCCCCACCACCACCGGCAAGGCGAACTTCACCGCCGCCCCCATCGAGTACCCCCAGGTACCCGAAGGACGACTACTGCTGCAGACACTGCGCTCGCACGACCAGTACAACACCACCATCTACGGCCTCGACGACCGCTACCGGGGCATCAAGGGCGGCCGCCGCGTCGTCCTGCTCCACCCCGAAGACGCCCACGCCTTCGGCCTGACCGACGGCGCATACGCCGACCTGATCAGCGAGTGGTCCGATGGAACCCAGCGGCGCGCCACCGGATTCCGCGTCGTCCACTACCCCACCACCCGCGGCTGCGCCGCCGCGTACTACCCGGAGACCAACGTCCTGGTCCCGCTGGACCACACCGCCGACACCAGCAACACTCCAGCGTCGAAGTCCATCGTCATACGCCTGGAAGCCACACGTGATCAAAACCACCCCGCGACGGCCGCACCAGCCACCTGAACACCTGATAGGACGCTGCTGACGCACTCTCCCGGGGGCCGCGACCGGCGCCCCCGGGACCCACGGCGGTGCCGGTCCCGGAACAACCCGGAACCCCCACCGCGACCGACCGAAGACGATCGGAGCCGACCGACATGGGCGAGCAGGCCGCCACCCAGGCCCCCACCAAGTTCCCGCCGGAGATCATCGAACAGTACGCAGGACTCGGCATCGACCTGCCGTCCCTGTTCTCCGCCGGAACACTGGGCACCCGCATGGGCATCCAGGTCCTCGAAGCCTCCGCCGAGCGGGTCGTCGGCATCATGCCGGTCGAGGGCAACACCCAGCCCTACGGACTGCTGCACGGCGGCGCCTCAGCGGTACTCGCCGAGACCCTCGGCTCGGTCGGCGCCATGATGCACGCCGGACCCCACAAGATCGCCGTCGGCGTCGACCTCAACGCCACCCACCACCGCGGCATCCGCTCCGGCACCGTCACCGGCGTAGCCACCCCGGTCCACCGCGGCCGCTCCACCGCCACCTACGAGATCGTCATCACCGACGAACAACAGCGCCGCGTCTGCTCGGCCCGACTGACCTGCATGCTGCGCCCCTCGACACCCGGCGGCAACCAGACCGCCTGACCACCGCCTACCGCCCACGCGGGGCGATCGCCAAGATCGCCACATCGTCATGGAGCACCCGGGCATGCCGCGGCAGATCGGTGTCAAGAAAGTCGATCACATCCATGGGCGTGGGCACCGGCCGCCCCGCGAAACGGCTGCGCAACCGGTCCAGCAGCGGATAGAAGCCCCCGTCGTGATCACGGGCCTCTATCAAGCCGTCCGTGCACAACAACAGCACATCCCCCGGAGCGAGCCGGTGCTCATAGGCGACCGGACGCTCCGGGGCCAGCACCCCCAACCCCAACGGCAGCGCGGGCGGCCCGGTCAACTCGTTCACCTCGCCACCCGAGATCACCACCGGCTCGATATGGCCGTGGTTGACGATCGTCACGCGCTGCGCGAGCGGGTCATACTCGACCAAAGCGGCCGTGACGAACAACTCGTCGTCGAGGACCGCCTCCGCCTCCCGCGTGATCCGCCGCTCCATACTGACCGCGACCTGCCGCAGATCGCCCGGATCATAGGCAGCCTGCCGAAAACTGCCCAGCACATCGGCGACCGTACGCACCGCCTGCAAGCCCTTGCCGCGCACATCACCGATGATGGCCCGCTCACCCGCCGGGGTGGCGCAGATGTCGAACAGATCCCCGCCCACCATCGTCCCAGCCTCCGCAGGGTGGTACAAACTCGCCGCCAGCACATGCCCCACCTGGTGCGGAACCGGCCGCAGCAGCGTGTGCATCAGCGCCTCGGCCACCGAGTTGGCATGCAGCAGATGCGCCTCCTGCCGCTTACGGTGAGCGGACAGCGCGGTACCGATCAAACCGACGATGGCGGTGGAGACGTACGCGCCGACGTAGTGCTTCTCCCACAGGTCGTTCGCCATACGCCCCGCACAGCACGGAGTCCCGGCCAAGACCGCCTCGAACACCACCGCGAACAGCGTCACCGCGGCGACCCCCACCGGACCCTGGGTGTACGCGGCGATCACCGGCAGCGCGATCAACAGGAAACTCACCGGCCACTGCACCGGAGTCACCGGCTCCAGGACCAGCACCAGCACCACATACGCCACCGGCAGCCAGCGCATCCAGGCCGGTGCGGCAGGCATGTGCAAACCTGCATCACTCAACCTCGCCGCACGGCGGCGCTCGGCCTTGCCGGCCTCGCCGCGGTGTTGCTGGTTCACCTGTCACTCCAGCGGTGTGCAGCGGGTGTGCGGTGCCCAGGAGAGGAGGTGATGCGCGGCGTGGACGCCGATAACGCCGATAACGCCGACGGAACTCCTGGGCGGCGGCTACTGCCTCAGCGCCGGACGGACCAGCGCCGTCACCATCATCTTCCCCAGCACCCCGCCGCGCACGGCCAGCGCCCGCCGCCGGGCGACGCGGCTCAGCCCGACGTACCCTTCTCGGCGTTACCGCCGGTGACCTCCTCGATCACGGCCTGCGCCACCTGCTGCATCGACATCCGGCGATCCATCGACGTCTTCTGGATCCACCGGAAGGCGGCAGGCTCGCTCAGCCCGTACGCCGTCTGCAACGCGCTCTTCGCCCGGTCCACCAGCTTGCGGGTCTCCAGCCGCTGGGCCAGGTCCGCGACCTCCGCCTCCAGCGCGCGCAGCTCGGTGAAGCGGGAGACGGCCATCTCGATGGCCGGCACCAGGTCGCTCTTGCTGAACGGCTTGACCAGGTACGCCATCGCACCCGCCTCCCGCGCCCGGTCGACCAGTTCGCGCTGCGAGAAGGCGGTGAGCATCAGCACCGGGGCGATGCGCTGCTTGGCGATCCGCTCGGCGGCCGAGATGCCGTCCAGGACGGGCATCTTCACATCCAGGATCACCAGGTCGGGCCGGTGCTCCTCGGCCAGTTCCACGGCCCGCTGGCCGTCTCCGGCCTCGCCGACGACGGAGTACCCCTCTTCTTCGAGCATCTCCTTGAGGTCGAGGCGGATCAGCGCCTCGTCCTCGGCGATGACGACCCGCGTGGTGTGCGGCGGAACGTGCGACGGTTCGCCTTCGGCAACGGCGGCCGGGGGCGTGGTCCCATCGGGGGCGTCAGCGGCGGTCACTGGGCTTCGGCTCCTCATTTCGGTGCGGGGATGCATGCACGAGCCTACCTACGTCCTGTAGGTTTGAGTCATGGCGGGTATCCGCTATCCTTCATTTCGAAGGGGCCCCGGTAGCCCAACTGGCAGCAGGCAATGGATTCAAAACCCATACAGTGTCGGTTCGAATCCGACCCGGGGCACTCTCCTTTCTTTCCAAGGTCATCGAACCATTTGCGATCTTCACTGGTTAGAGTGAACAGCCCTTCGATTCGGCCATGGGTGGTTCACTCTCCGCCAGGATCGATCGGGTGTACGACCTTCCGACGCGCAAGCGCACCCTGGCCCTGGTCCACCAAGGCCGCAGTCTCAACTCGATCAGCAGGCAGACGGGTGTCTCCCGCTCCGCCATACGCGCCTGGTGAGCTCGCCTGGAGCCGCTGCGTCCAAGTGCCTGCTGCCGGTGCGGAGATCGACCCGCGCTCCCCCAACCCACCGACGCATACGCCTACTTGCTCGGCTTGTACCTCGGCGACGGCTGCGTCAGCCCGCACCCGCGCGGTGGCTGCTATCTCCGCATCGCCTGCGCCAACGGCTGGCCCGGTCTCATCGCCCTGGCAAAGGGAAGTGGTCAACGCTTACCCCCTGGGAGTTCGTCCGCGGGCTGGTCCACTCCGACGGCTCCCGCACCATCAACGGGACCGAGCGCACTATCGCGGGGCGGCGCAGACGCTACGAGTACCCCCGCTACTTCTTCACCAACAAGTCGGAGGACATCCGACGCCTCTACACCGACACCCTCGACCGCCTCGGCGTCGAGTGGAAACAGGCGAACGCCTGGAACATCTCCGTTGCCCGCAGGGCATCCGTGGCCATGATGGATCAACACATAGGTCCCAAGTACTAAGGCGGGAGCGGATGGTGCGGATCGACGTCGAGCGGGTGCGTGAGGATACGGCGGGCTGCGAAAGGGTTGCCCATCTCAACAACGCCGGGGCCGCCCTGCCGCCCCGGCCGGTGGTCGACGCCGTTGTCGAGCATCTGCGGCTGGAGGAGGAGATCGGCGGCTACGAGGCCGCGGCCGCGCGGGCCGAGCGCATCGAGCACACCTATGACGCGCTCGCCCGTCTGGTCGGAGCCGCCCGTGAGGACATCGCGGTGATGGAGAACGCCACCCGCGCCTGGGACCTGGCCTTCTACTCGCTGCCCTGGTCGGCGGGCGACCGTATCCTGACCGCCCGGGCCGAGTACGCCAGCAACGCCATAGCCTTCCTGCAGACCGCCCGCCGGCACGGCGTGCAGGTCGACGTGGTGCCCGACGACGAACACGGTCAGCTCGATGTGGACGCGCTGCGGCGGATGGTCGACGACCGGGTCAAGCTGATCGCCGTCACTCATGTGCCGACCCAGGGCGGGCTGGTCAACCCGGCTGCGGAGATCGGAAAGGTGGCCCGGGAGGCGGGAGTTGTGTATCTGCTGGACGCGTGCCAGTCGGTGGGCCAGATGCCTGTGGACGTGCGGGAGATCGGCTGTGATCTACTCACCGCGCCCGGCCGCAAGTTCCTGCGCGGCCCGCGCGGCACCGGGTTCCTGTACTGCTCACCGCGGGTCCGCGCCCAGTTGGAGCCGCCGTTCCTGGACCTGCACGCCGCCGAGTGGACCTCCGGCGACAGCTACCGGGTGCGGGAGGACGCCCGCCGGTTCGAGAGCTGGGAGACGTTCTTCGCTGGGAAGATCGGTCTGGGCGTGGCCGTCGACTACGCGCTCGACCTGGGTCTGGACGCCATTGAGGACCGCGTCACCCTGCTCGCCGACGCGCTGCGCCACCGGCTGAGTGCTCTGCCGGGAGTGCGCCTGCACGACCGGGGCGTGCGGCAGTGCGGCATCGTGGCCTTCACCGTCGACGGGCATGACAGCCATCGCGTGGCCGAGGAGCTGCGCGGGCAGCGGATCAACGTCTCGGTCTCGGTGGCCGGTTCGGCGCGCTGGGACTTCGATGCGCGTGGTCTGGAGTCCGTGGTGCGTGCCTCCGTGCACTACTACAACACCGATGGCGAGATCGACCGGCTGTGTGCCGCGCTGCTCCGCCCCTGAGCTCAGGGGCCCAACGGCTGTGCTACTTGGGCGAGTCGTCCTCGCCGATGTGGTGGACCCGGACCATGTTCGTCGTGCCGGGGACGCCGGGGGGTGATCCCGCGGTGATGACCACCACGTCGCCGCGGTTGCAGCGGCCGAGGCGGAGGAGGTGTTCGTCGACCTGCTCGACCATCTCGTCGGTCGTCTGGACCATTGGGCCGAGGAAGGTCTCCACGCCCCAGGTCAGGCTGAGTTGGGAGCGCGTCGCCGGTTCCGGGGTGAACGCCAGGACCGGGATCGGCGAGCGGTAGCGCGACAGCCGTCGTGCGGTGTCGCCGCTCTGGGTGAACGCCACGAGGAACCGTGCGCCGAGGAAGTCACCCATTTCGGCGGCCGCCCGGGCGACGGCGCCGCCCTGGGTGCGGGGCTTGCCGCGCTCGGAGAGCGGGGGTAGTCCGGCGGCGAGCATGTCCTCCTCGGCTGCGGCGACGATCCGGCTCATGGTCTTGACGGTCGCCACCGGGTACTTGCCGACGCTGGTCTCCCCGGAGAGCATCACCGCGTCCGCTCCGTCCATCACGGCGTTGGCGACGTCGGATGCCTCGGCGCGGGTGGGCCGGGAGGCCTCGACCATGGAGTCCAGCATCTGGGTGGCGACGATGGCTGGTTTGGCGTTCCGCTTGGCGAGTTTGACGGCGCGTTTCTGCACCATCGGCACGGTTTCCAGGGGCATTTCGACACCGAGGTCGCCGCGCGCGACCATGATGCCGTCGAAGGCGTCGACGATTTCGTCGAGGTGCTCGACTGCCTGCGGTTTCTCGATCTTGGCGATGACGGGGATGCGCCGCTGTTCCTCCGCCATGACGCGCAGTACGTCCTGCGCGTCGTGCGCGTTGCGTACGAAGGACAGGGCGATGATGTCGGCGCCGATGCGCAGTGCCCAGCGCAGGTCTTCGAGGTCCTTGTCGGAGAGCGCGGGGACGCTGACGGCGACGCCCGGCAGGTTGAGGCCCTTGTGGTCGGAGACGAGTCCGCCCTCGATGACCATGGTGTGGACGCGTGGGCCTTCGACGTCGGTGACTTCGAGGGTGACGCGGCCGTCGTCGACGAGGATGCGTTCGCCGCGGCTGACGTCGGCGGCCAGGCCCTTGTAGGTGGTGCCGCAGATCTGTCGGTCGCCTTCGATGTCCTCGACGGTGATGGTGAATTCGTCGCCGCGTTCAAGGAGTACGGGGCCTTCGGCGAAGCGGCCGAGGCGGATCTTCGGGCCTTGAAGGTCGACGAGCACGCCGACGCTGCGCCCGGTCTCGTCGGCGGCCTTGCGGACGCGGCGGTAGCGGTCCTCGTGTTCGGCGTGCGAGCCGTGGCTGAGGTTGAACCGGGCGACGTCCATTCCTGCTTCGACCAGGGCCTTGATCTGGTCGTATGAGTCTGTGGCGGGGCCCAGAGTGCAGACGATCTTTGCTCGGCGCATGCTTCCGAGCCTACGACCTACCTGCCGGTAGGGCGCCGTCTGGCGGAGAAGGGGGAACGTCCGCTTCGTTAAGGGTTGTTGACGTGAATCGCAACGGTGTACGCCACCCCCAAGGGCATTCAGTGTGACTCACGGTGTCCGTAGGTCTGGTGGGGTCATGGTGAAATGCGCGGTGACCTGGGCGTGCACGGTCTGGCGTTGGGGTTCGAGGGTGATCGCCGGGGTTTGGGCTCCGGCCGTGCCGCCGGGGGCGGCGGGGGCGAACGACCGGTTGTGGTGGGCGGCGCTCGATTCCACCCCGGTGTCGGCGAGTTCGAGGAGTGCGGTGACCTCGCCGCCGAGCGCTTCGGCGTACTCCCGGGCGCGCCGTACGGCGTCGTGTACCGCCTGGGTTCTGGCGGTGCGGTAGGCGGGTGAGTCGGGCCGCAGCGACCACCACGGGCCGTCGATGCGGGTGAGGTCGAGTTCGGTGAGGCGGGTGATGAGTTCGCCGAGTGCGGTGAAGTCGTTGAGGGTGACGTCGAGCTGGACGCGGCCGTGGTAGGAGCGGATGCGTTCGCCGCGTCCCTTGGCGAGTTCGGGGGTGATGACCAGGGCGCTGGTCTGGGTCTTCTCGATGGCTTCCGGGTGGGTTCTGATGAGGTCCAGGACGGTGTTGTTGCGCCGGGTGAGGTCGTCGAGCGCGGCGCGGCGGTCGGTGCCGCGGGCGTTGACGGTGATGGTGATGCGGGCGAGTTCGGGTTCGGCTTCGGTGTGGGCCTCACCGCGGACGCCGAGGCGTGGGGCGTTCTGGTGGGGTTGGTCCTGGGGTGCCGGTGGTGTTGTGGTCATGTCTCCACTGTGGCAGGTGGGTTGGCGCCCGAGGGCCGTGTGTCGGTGGTGTGCGGGGTGTCGCCTGGGGTGGCTGGTGGCTCAGCCGCGTGGGAGTGCGGCGGTTCTGATGGTGGGGGTGCCGGTGCCGGGGCGGTGTACGGCGGGGCGGGTGGGGCGGTGGGCGGGGTGGGGGTCCAGGCCGAAGGTGGTGAAGGCGGTGCGTTGCGGTAGGTCGTAGGCGGTGTCGCCGGTGAGGGAGTTGAGGATGACGGCGGAGCGCCAGGCGCCGAGTCCGAGGTCGGGGGTGCCCACGCCGTGGGTGTGGATTTCGGCGTTCTGTACGTGGATGGCGCCGTGGATGGAGGGGTCGAGGACGAGCCGGTGTCGTTCGTCGACGCGTGGGCGGCCGGCGGAGTCGCGGCGCAGGTACGGGTCGATGGGGGCGAGCAGGGGGTCCAGGGGCCGTTGCCGGTAGCCGGTGGCGAGGACGACGGCGTCGGTGGTGATGCGGCTCTGGGTGCCCTGCTGGATGTGTTCGAGGTGGAGTTCGACGCGGTCGGCGCCCATGCGGCCCGCGGTGCGCACGGAGACGCCGGGGGTGAGGGTGACGTCGGGCCAGGCTGGTTGTCCGGACTCGGTTGTCAGTGTGCGCTGGTACAACTCTTCATGGATGGCGCTGATGGTTTCGTGGTCGATGGCTTTGTGGAGTTGCCATTGGGTTGGGAGGAGTTGGTCGCGTACGGGTTCGGGGAGGGAGTGGAAGTAGCGGGTGTAGTCGGGGGTGAAGTGTTCCAGGCCGAGTTTGCTGTATTCCATGGGGGCGAAGGCCGCGGTGCGGGCGATCCAGGTGAGTCGTTCGCGGCCGTGGGGGCGGTGGCGCAGTAGGTCGAGGAAGATCTCGGCGCCGGATTGTCCGGATCCGACGACGGTGACGTGGCCTGCGGCGAGCAGTTGTTCGCGGTGGGTGAGGTAGTCGGCGCAGTGGTAGACGGGGACGTTGGGTGATTCGGCGAGTGGGCGCAGCCGTTCGGGTACGTGGGGGGTGGTGCCGATGCCGATGGCGAGGTTGCGGCTGTGGGCGCGGCCGACGGCGGTGGCTTCGCCGTCGGGGTCGAGGCGGGTGAAGTCGACCTGGAACAGTTCGCGTTCGGGGTTCCAGCGCACGGCGTCGATCTGGTGGCTGAAGTGGCAGGTGGGCAGTGCGTCGGCGACCCAGCGGCAGTAGGCGTCGTACTCGGTGCGGGGGATGTGGAAGCGCTCGGCGAAGTAGAAGGGGAACAGGCGGCCGCGGGCTTTGAGGTAGCGCAGGAACGACCAGGGGCTGGCGGGTTCGATGAGGCTCACCAGGTCGGCGAGGAAGGGGACTTGGAGGGTGGTGCCCTGGATGAGTTGGCCGGGGTGCCAGCTGAACGTGGGGCGCTGGTCGTAGAAGGCGGTGCGCAGGTCGGGCACGCCGTCGGCGAGGGCGGCGAGGGAGAGGTTGAACGGGCCGATTCCGATGCCGAGCAGGTCCAGGGGTTCGTCGGTGGAAGGGGTGTCGGCGGGCTCGACGGGGTTCATGGCGGTGTCCTTCCGTGGGTTACTGACCGGTCCGGGATGCGTTTCCGCCGGGCGGGTCTTGGCCGGTGGAGGGTTGCTGGCTGTTCGACGGCGGTCGGCTGGTCCGGGTGTCGCGGGCGGTGCGGGCGACGAGGTCGAGGAGGGCGGTGAAGTCGGTGGGTTCGGTGGTGGGGTTGAGCAGGGTGGCTTTGAGCCACAGGCGCCCGGCGGCGTGGGTGCGGCCGAGTACGGCGGTGCCGGAGGTCACCAACGCGCGGCGGGTGGCGGCCAGTTCGGTGTCGGTGGCGCCGCTCGGGCGGAACAGCACGGTGGTGATGGTGGGCCGGGCGTAGAGGGTGAGGTCGGGGTGGGCTTCGATGAGGTCGGCGAGTCGCTGGGCCTGCTGGCAGACGTTTTCCACGAGTTGGGCCATTCCGTCGCGGCCCAGGGCCCGCAGGGTGACGGCGATCTTGAGGATGTCGGGGCGGCGGGTGGTGCGCAGTGAGCGGCCGAGCAGGTCGGGGAAGCCCGCCTCGACGTCGTCGTGGGCGTTGAGGTAGTCGGCGTTGGTGGCCAGTGGCCGTAGCGCGGTGGTGTCCGGTACGGCGAGCAGTCCGGCGGCGATGGGTTGCCAGCCGAGTTTGTGCAGGTCGATGCCGACGGAGGTGGCGGACTGCAGGCCGTTGAGCAGGTCGCGGTGGTGTCTGCTGAACAGCAGCGATCCGCCGTAGGAGGCGTCGATGTGGAGTTCGGCGTCGTGTGCGGTGGTGACTTCGGCGATGCCGGGCAGGGGGTCGATGGCGCCGGTGTCGGTGGTTCCGGCGGTGGCGACGACCAGGGCTGGGCCGTGGAGTTCGGCCAGGGCGCGGTCGACGGTGGCGGGGTGCAGGGTGCCGTCGTGGGTGGGCAGGGTGTGTGGTTCGGGCAGGCCGAGCAGCCAGGCGGCGCGGTGGACGCTGTGGTGGGCGTTGTCGCCGCACACGATGTGCACTGCGGGTGCTCCGCAGGCGCGGGCGCGTTCCCGGGCGAGCAGCAGGCCGAGTTGGTTGGATTCGCTGCCGCCGGTGGTGACCAGGCAGTCGGGTTGCGGTAGGTCGGGGTAGACCAGGGCGGCGAACGCGGCGGTGGTCTCGACCTCCAGGGCGGTGGCGGCGGGGGCCTGGTCCCAGGAGTCCATGGAGGGGTTGAGCGCGGACGCGGCGAGGTCGGCGGCGACCGCGAGGGCGAGCGGCGGGCAGTGCAGG
This sequence comes from Streptantibioticus rubrisoli, assembly GCF_024436055.1. GTDB lineage: Bacteria > Actinomycetota > Actinomycetes > Streptomycetales > Streptomycetaceae > Streptantibioticus_A > Streptantibioticus_A rubrisoli. The sequence goes on from NZ_JANFNH010000056.1 coordinate 42,912, forward strand.
TGTGCGGCGCAGTACGGTTCCGCGGGGTCGGCGGAGCCTTCGGTGACGGCGCGTACCAGGGTGCGCAGCGCGTCTTGGGCGCCGGTGCCGTTGGCGGGCAGTACGGGGGCGGCTTGGGCGCGCAGCCGGTCGGCGACCGAGCGGGGGCCGCCTGCCGGGATGGGTCCGCCGCGGGCCGTGGCGCCTTGGGCGAGGGCGCCCAGCACGGTGTCGATCAGTGGCCGCAGTTGGCTGGGGCCAACCGCGCCCCCGGCGAGTGCGGGCGGGTCCCCGGGGTCGTTCGGCGTCGGCATGGCTGCGGTGCCCTTCGGGACGGCGGCTTGAGGAGGCACAGACGTCCCCAAGTCTTGTGGCGTTCAGGTGCGTTCACCTGACGAGCACAACGATCTCGACCCGAAAGGGGTATTGCATCGGAATGTATGTCCATATCCTGGACCGCGGTGGCGGCGGTTCCGCGTCGTGGGTTCAGTCCGGGCCGGTCGTCGGCGGGTGGTCCGGGCCCGGGACGCGGTCGCTCCAGCCTCCGGGGAGCGTGCGGTGTTGTTGGGCGCGGAAGCGTATCGGTGCGACGCCCACCCGGCGGGTGAACAGTCGGCTGACGTAGGCCGGGTCGTGGTATCCGACCCGGCGGGCCACCACGGATCCAGGCCGTCGGGGTGAGCCGTCGCTGCTGGTGTCGGCGCGGGAGCGGCGCAGGGTCGCCAGGAATTCGTGGACGGCGGCGGATGTCTCGACTTCCAGCAGCTGGCGGGATGCCCCGGCGGCGCCGGTCAGCGCCCGGTGCGGGTGCCGGGGAGGGTTTCGGCAGGTGGGGTCACGCGTGCCGGTCGGCGTGCGCGACCACCGCCTCGTGCGGGGTGACCGGGGTGATCAGCTGCGGTCGTGCCGTCGCGGCGGACTGGGGGCCGGGCTCGGCGACGGGCCGCGGCGGTGTGCCGGAGGTGGTGGGTTCGACGTCGGTCACCGAGGAGCAGACGTGGGTGCCGTCGGCGCGGGATATCGATATCTCGACCGCGTCGTGCGGGCGCGGCCGGGGCAGCCCATGGAAGGCGGCCCGGTCACCGGTGATCACCGAACGTCCCGGGTCACCGGGGGCGGCGCTGGCGGCGTGCCAGCCCGCGCAGCCGGGCGGCAGCGCGGCCGGGGTCCCGCCGAGGGGGGGGCCGTCGTGGCATGGACATCCCCACGCGGGATGTCGATCCGCACCGGTGCGCCGCCGGTGCTGGCGGCCGTCGCGCGTATCCGCCGTGCGCCCGGGTGCCGGAGCCGTCCGGGCTGGACAGCGGCGCCCAGGCGACGAGGGCGGCCGAGATCAGGAGCAGCGCGACGGCGGCTTTCGTTGACACGGAGCTCGGAGGAACGGGCGGAGGCGCTGCGCACACCGTTGACGCTACGTGGCCGCGCGGGAGGCCGCGTCCGCCTTGTGGCCACCGTGCCATCGTCCGAAAGGACGATGGCGCCGTAGGCTGACGGTATGCGTCAACTCGCGCACCGCTGGCTGGAGTCCGTGGCCCGCACGCCCGGCGGGGACTTCGCGGCCTCACCCGCGGGCTTGTGGCTCGCCCTGGCCACGGTCTCGGTGGGGGCGCGCGGCCGGACCGCCGCCGCGTTCGAGGACGTGCTGGAGACCGGCCAGGAGCCCGCCGCCGCGGTCGCCGCGGCGGTGCGCGCGCTGGAGAAGACCGACGCCCTGACCATGGCGACCGGGGTGTGGAGCCGCTCGCCGCTGCGCGAGGGGTTCCGCGGCGCGCTGCCGGACGTCGACTTCGGGGTGCTGGACGACGCCTCCCCGGCCGTGATCGACGCCTGGGTGCGCGACGCCACCGGTGGGCTGATCGAGCGGCTGCCGGTGCGGATCGCGGCGCGAACCCGTCTGCTGCTGGTCAACGCGCTGGCTTTGAAGGCGCGTTGGGCCGATCCGTTCGACACGGTGAACACCCGTGACCGCCGGTTCACCGACGCGGCCGGGGCCGTGCACCAGGTGCCGACGATGTCCAAGACGTTCTCGGCGCACTCCGCGTGGACCGTACCGGAGCTGTCCGGCGGCCTGACCAGGGTGGTCGAACTGCGGTGCGCGGCCGAGGGGTTCACCCCGGCCGTCGTGCGGTTCGTCATCGGCTCGCCGGAACGGGGTGCGACCGAGGTGCTGCCCGCGGCGTGGGCGCCGAGCGGGATGCGCGGCCGGATCGACGCCGACCAGGTGCGGGTGCTGCTGCCGCGGCTCGCGCTGCGCAGCACGATCGAGGTGACCGAGCACCTTGGGGCGCTGGGCCTGGAGATCGCCACCGGGGACCACGCCGATTTCTCCGGGCTGTCGCCGGATCCCCTCACCATCGACCAGGTGGTGCAGGAGGCGGTGGTCAAGGTGGCCGAGGAGGGCATCGAGGCGGCCGCCGCCACGGTGGTCAGGATGAGGTACGCGAGCATGGTCACCTCGCGGCCGCGGGTGGTGGAGATCGCGTTCGACCGGCCCTTCGGGCTCGTGGTCCTCGACTCGACCGGGGAGCTGCCGCTGTTCACCGCCTGGCAGGCGAGCGCGCCACGCTTTGCCGAGTAGCTACGGCGACACCGCGCGCAGCGCGTCCCCCGCCCCTTGCAGGATCGGTTCGCCATGGCCGAAGCAGGCGATGTCCACGTCGAGTTCGGCGATCCTGCGGAATGACTGCGCCGCCTGCTCGCGGTCGACGTTGAACACGCCGAGCATCAGCCGCTCCACGTTCGCCACCGTGTCGCCGGTGAACACCACCCCGGCGTCCGGCAGATGGACGGCGACGCTGCCCGCCGTGTGCCCGGGGATGTGCAGGACCCGGGCCGCAACGCCCCAGTCGAGCAGGTCGCCGTCGGCCAGCTCCCGGTCGACGCGGCACGGCGGCATGGGCGGGACGGTGGCCGCGACGCTGTCGAAGATCGGGCGCTCCCAGTCCAGCAGTACCGGTGGCGGTTCGGGGACGGTGCCGCGGATGACCGGTGCGTCGGCGGCACCGGCGGCGACCGTGGCGCCGGTGGCGGCGACCAGCGCGGCGGCCGAGCCCGCGTGGTCGTTGTGGGAGTGGGTCAGCACGATCTGTCGCAGGTCCTGCGGGCGGGCGCCGAGTCCGCTCAGCGCGGCGAGGATGTCCCGCTCCGCACCGGCCGCGCCGCAGTCCACCAGGGCGAAGCCGTCGGCGATGCGCACCGCGTACGCCTGGCCCACGGCGAAGCGCAACATCCAGATGTCAGTGGTGAGTTGTACGGTCTCCATGACGCAGACGGTAGATCGCGGAAGGGGGTGGTGCGGCGTGGTTGAGCCGAGGGCGAAACATGGCGGCGGCACGTAGGCTCGTAAGGGCGACAGCCCTGGGGAGGTGCCCGTGACGCGTCATGCCGTACCCGAGGACCGGTCAGGACCGGACTCCGGGCCGATCGTGCACGGTTTCCCGCACCTGGAGACCATCCAGGCGTCCTTGACCGCGCTCTACCGGAGACTGTCGTACGACACCATCAGCACGTTCGCGGTCAGCGTACTGCCGGACGAGGTGCGGGTGCCGCCGGACACCGACATCTACCTGGGCACCCAGCAAGTGGCGCGCAGCATCGTGCAGCACCTGCGGCTGCCGGACGCGCGGATGATCGTGGCGTTCCGCGACATGGTGCACGCCGGGAACGTCGAGCTGGAGGCCGGGCCGGAGTACTTCATCGAGCTCAACTCGCGGTTCAAGGAGGACCGGCGGGACATCGGGGCCTGTCTGGCGCACGAGGTGATGCACGTCTACCTGCACCGGCTGGGGCTGGAGTTCGCCGGTACCCGGGACAACGAGATCCTCACCGACACCGCGTCCGCCTATCTGGGGGCGGGGTGGCTGCTGCTGGACGCCTACCGGGAGGAGAGCAACGTACGCGGGGACCGGCTGGTGCGGCAGGCGTGCAAGCTGGGGTATCTGACTCCGGAGGAGTTCGGGTACGTGCTGGCCAAGCGGGCGCTGGCGTTCGGGGACGACATCGAGCCGTGGTTCTCCAGCGCGCAGGCGCGGGACGCGTACCGGGCGGGGATGGCGCGGGCCCAGGCCGATCTGCGGCAGCCGCCGCTGGCGCGGTGCGGGTGGGCCGGTCGGCGGCGGTATGCGGCGGACCGGCGGATCGTGCAGCGGGGGGACGGGGTCTCGGCGGTGCGGGCGGGGGGGTACGCGTTCGAGGGTGGGTCGCCGTTGCGGGTGTCGTTTCCGTGTCCCACGTGTCATCAGCGGATTCGGGTGCCGGTGCGGGGGAGGTTTACGGCGCGGTGTGGGGTGTGTGGGTCGGAGCTCCAATGCGACACGTAACCCATCCGCCCGCCCTTCCGGGGCTCCGCCCCGGCACCCCGTCTGGGGTGCGCCCCCGGGGCGGGGTTTTCGCCCACCCGCCCGCACTTTTGGGGCTTCGCCCAAGCCCTGGTGGGGGCGCTTGTGGTGGGCTGGGGT
>NZ_JANFNH010000057.1 GCF_024436055.1 Streptantibioticus rubrisoli
CCGTCGTCGACTTCTTGGCAGCCGTGGCCTTCTTGGCCGCCGTCTTCTTGGCAGGAGCCTTCTTCGCCGCCGTCTTGCGAGCCGCCCGCTTCTTGGGCGCGGCCTCCTCTTCGACGGCCTCGACAGCCTCGGCGCCCTCGGCGCCCTCCGCCACCGGCGCCGCCGGAACGACGACCACGGCCGCCTCTCCCGCCGACGGCGGCGGGCCAGCCGGAGCCGACGCCTTGCGGGCGCGCCGAGGCGGACGTACCGCCTCCACCTCGACCGGCGCCGCCTCGGGCTCCGCGGCCACCTCGGGCTCCGCCTCAGCCGTGACCGGTGCCGCCGGGACGACGATCACCTCTCCGGCGGCCGCCTCCTCCGCCGCCACCTTGGGCGAGCCCGCGGGCGCGGTCGCCTTGCGGGAGCGGCGCCGCGGACGTACCGGCTCCGGCTCGGCCGCCACCTCGGACTCGGCCGCCACCTCGGGCTCCGGCTCGGTCACGACCGGGGCCGCCGCGACGACGACCTCCGGCTCCGCCTGCTTCGGCGCACCCGCCGGGGCGCTGGCGGCCCGGGTCGCCCGCCGACGTCCGCGCGGAGCGGCCTTCGCGGCGGCCTCCGCCTCGGCGGGGCTGCCGAACCACTCCTCGTCGCCGCCGATCGCGGGCACCAGCTCGCGCTCGGTGACCTCGACGGGCTCGACCACCTCGGCCGCCGGCGCCGCCTCCACCGCCTCGGGCTGCGCTGCCGCACGGCCCTTCTTCTTGCGCTTGCCGCCGCCACCGGGGACGGTGGCCTGCTCCATGTGGACGATCACGCCACGGCCGTTGCAGTGCACACAGGTCTCGGAGAACGACTCCAGCAGCCCCTGGCCCACCCGCTTGCGGGTCATCTGGATCAGACCGAGCGAGGTGACCTCTGCGACCTGGTGCTTGGTGCGGTCCCGGCCCAGGCACTCCAGCAGCCGCCGCATGACCAGGTCCCGGTTGGACTCCAGCACCATGTCGATGAAGTCGATCACGATGATGCCGCCGAGGTCGCGCAGCCGCAGCTGGCGCACGATCTCCTCGGCCGCCTCCAGGTTGTTCCTGGTGACCGTCTCCTCCAGGTTGCCGCCCTGGCCGGTGAACTTGCCGGTGTTGACGTCGATGACGACCATCGCCTCGGTCCGGTCGATCACCAGCGAACCGCCGGACGGCAGCCACACCTTGCGGTCCAGCGCCTTCAGCAGCTGCTCGTCGATCCGGTAGGTGGCGAAGGCGTCGACCTCGGAGGACCACTTCTGCAGCCGGTCCACCAGGTCGGGCGCGACGTGCGAGACATAGCCGTGGATGGTCTCCCACGCGTTGTCGCCGCTGATGATGACCTTGGAGAAGTCCTCGTTGAAGATGTCGCGGACCACCCGGACGGTCATGTCCGGCTCGCCGTACAGCAGCGTCGGCGCGTTGCCGTTCTTCGCCTTCTTCTGGATCTCCTCCCACTGCGCCTGCAGGCGCTCGACGTCGCGGCGCAGTTCCTCCTCGCTGGCGCCCTCGGCGGCGGTGCGCACGATGACGCCCGCGTCCTCGGGGACGATCTTCTTGAGGATCTGCTTCAGCCGCGCCCGCTCGGTGTCCGGGAGCTTGCGGCTGATGCCGGTCATCGAGCCCTCGGGCACGTAGACCAGGTAGCGGCCGGGCAGCGAGACCTGGCTGGTCAGCCGGGCGCCCTTGTGGCCGATCGGGTCCTTGGTGACCTGGACCAGCACGGACTGGCCGGACTTCAGCGCCGACTCGATGCGGCGCGGGCCGCCCGCCAGGCCCAGTGCCTCGAAGTTGACCTCGCCCGCGTACAGCACGGCGTTGCGGCCCTTGCCGATGTCGACGAAGGCGGCCTCCATCGACGGCAGCACGTTCTGGACCTTGCCCAGGTAGACGTTGCCGACGTAGGAGGTGGCCTGCTCCTTGTTGACGAAGTGCTCGACCAGCACACCGTCCTCAAGCACGCCGATCTGGGTGCGCTCGCCGCTCTCACGGACCACCATCACCCGCTCGACGGCCTCGCGACGGGCCAGGAACTCGGCCTCGGTGATGATCGGCACCCGGCGACGGCCCTGCTCACGGCCCTCGCGGCGGCGCTGCTTCTTCGCCTCCAGGCGGGTCGAGCCCTTGATGGACTGGACCTCGTCGGACGGCTGCTCTTCCTTCTTCTTGCGCGGCTCGCGGATCTTGACGACGGTGCGCACACCGTCCTCTTCGGCCGCGGGCTCCGCCTCGCCCGGCGCCTCACCGCTGCGGCGACGGCGGCGACGGCGCCGACGGCTGGTGCTGGTGCCGTGCTCGGCCTCCTCGGCCTCCGCCTCGGCTTCCGGCTCCTCCTCGGCGTGCGGCTGGTCGGCCTCGGTCTCGGTCTCCTCCTCGACCTCCGCCTCGGCCTCGGCCGCCTCGCCGCGACGGCGGCGACGGCCACCACGACGGCGGCGGCGGGACGGGCGCTCGCCCGCCTCCTCCTCGTGCTCGGCCTCCGGCTCCGCCTCCTCGGCGGGCTCCTCGGTGGCGGTCGGCTCCTCGGCGGCAGCGGTGGCCTGCGCCTCCTCGGCGGAGACCCGGCGACGGCGGCGACGACGCGGTTCCTCCCCTTCCTCGGCGGCCGCAGCGGCCTCGGGCGCGACGAAGACCGGCGGCTGGAAGACGGCCGTGGGCGGCCGGACGGCGCGGCGACGGCCGCGTACCGGCTCCTCGGCGACGTCCTCCTCAGGTGCCATGGACGCCACCGGCTCGGCCGCCTCACTGTCCGCGGTGGCGAACGAGGGCGGACCGGCCTCCGCGGTGGCCTTACGGCTGCGACGCCGGGTGCGCTGCGGGGCCGCCTCGGGCTCGGCGGCCGCCTCGACGGGCGCCTGCTCCGGCTCGGGCTCCTCCTCCTTGGGGGCGAGCGCGCCGGGCTTCAGCCGCCGGGACTCGTCGGCGGTCTGCTCAGCGGCGCGCTTGCGGGTGCGGCGGGCACGCGGGGCTTCCTCGGCCTGGCCTTCCTGGGGTGCGGCCTGCGGCTCCGCGGCGGCGCTCTTACGGGTGGCGCGACGGCGCGGGGTGCGCGCGGGCGCCTCCTCGGCCCCGGCCGCGGCGGGCTGCTCCTCGGACGCGGGCTCCGGCGCCTCCTCGGCGGACTTCGGCGGACCCGCGGGCGCGGTGGCCTTACGGCTGGCGCGACGCCGGGTGGTGGCGGTACGCGCTGGTGCGGCGGCCTCTACCGGCTCGGCGGCGGGCGCCTCCGGGGCGGTGGGCTTCTCCGGAACGATCTGGTTGTCCTCGGCGGACGCGGCAGCCGGTGGACCGGCCGGACGCGAAGCGGCCCTACGCCGGCGGCGGGGCGCCGCCGGGGTCGCGGATTCGGCGCTCACGCCGGAATCACTGCCGTTCGGCGCCTCGGGCGCCGCGTTGTCGGGCTCGGGCGTATCGAGCATGCGGGCGTTTCTCCCGTCACGCTCCCGGGCGCCGCGCTCTGGTTCCGGCCGCGGCCGCTGCTTCACGGCTACGCGGCCCGGGGCACGGGCGCCACACGGGAGCTGTTGTCTCACTCGCCGGGCTCGTCCTGGTGGCCGAGACCGGCGAAAGTCTCCTGGTCAGCGCGTCACCGGACGCTAAGAACGGCCCCTGACCGCCCAGTGACGGGCGGCGAGGCGACTCCCTGGCGCATCGGCGATGCGTCAACGACGGTCCTACGCGGGACCACCCGGCACCGTCGCAACGGACTGCCCGGCGGCCGTGCTGAGTACGGCCGAGGCGGCGTCGCGGTCTGGCGCGAACGGATCGGTCACCGTGCCGGTCTCCTCGTCAAGCGGCCCCTGCGCCAGCCTGGTCACCGCTGCGGGGACCGGCGGCGCGAGGTCGGCCGTCGCACGGAGGCCGGACAGGACGTCGTCGGGTCGTACGGCAGGTGTCAGATGCCGAACAACCAGCCGCAGTATCGCACAGCTACCACGCCCCGGCCTATCGGCACTCTGTTCTACGGATGGTTCTACGGGTGCCAGCGGGTCCGCCGCGTCCTGCGACGAAGCCTCTGGCGGTACCAGCGCGAGCTGCGTCACCGCGGCACGCGCGTCGAAGGTCCGTACGCCGTTCTTCGTAGTACGACGGACCTCGACCGTCTCCGCGGCGAGGAACGCGTCCACCGCGCGCTGCGCCTCGGCGGGCTCGACGCCGTCCAGCCGCAGCTGCCACACCGAGGCGTCCAGCCGGTCGGCGAGGCCGGAGGTGTGCGCCTCCACCGCGTCGATCACATCGAGGCCGGGCGGCAGCGACTCGTCGAGCAGCACCCGCAGCTTCTCCGGGTCACGCGGTTCGGTGAGGGCGATCTCCAGGTACTCGGCCTCGCTGGCCACGCCGGTGGGTGCGGCGTTGGCGTAGCTGACCTTGGGGTGCGGGGTGAATCCGGCCGAGTACGCCATGGGTACCTCGGCGCGGCGCAGCGCCCGCTCGAACGCGCGCTGGAAGTCGCGGTGGCTGGTGAACCGGAGGCGGCCACGCTTGGTGTAGCGCAGTCGAATGCGCTGCACCGCGGGTGCGGGCGGCGGGCCTTCGGGCTGTCGCTTGCCCAGTGTCTTCAGTCCTTCGTGAGAGCGGTCATACCTCTCTCAAGGGTACGCGGCCGGGATGACCGGCAGGGACTCAGTCCAGTGACCCGGGTTCGGCGAGCCAGCGGGTCTCCAGCTCGGTGTGGTGGGCGATGGTCTCGAAGCCGCGGTCGTAGTAAAAGCCCCACCGCCTGCAGCGGTGGGGCCTTCGGGCCGGGCGGCGACGCTACTTGACGACCGTCAGGGGCAGCAGCTTCTTGCCCGTGGGGCCGATCTGGATGTGGGTGTCCATCTGCGGGCAAACGCCGCAGTCGAAACAGGGCGTCCAGCGGCAGTCCTCGACCTCGGTTTCGTCGAGGGCGTCCTGCCAGTCCTCCCAGAGCCAGTCCTTGTCCAGGCCGGAGTCGAGGTGGTCCCAGGGCAGGACCTCCTCGTAGGTGCGCTCGCGGGTGGTGTACCAGTCGACGTCCACGCCGTACCGCGGCAGCACCTTCTCGGCGCACTCCATCCAGCGGTCGTAGCTGAAGTGCTCCCGCCAGCCGTCGAACCGGCCGCCGTCCTCGTACACCGCGCGGATGACCGCGCCGATCCGGCGGTCACCGCGGGAGAGCAGGCCCTCCACGATGCCGGGCTTGCCGTCGTGGTAGCGGAAGCCGATCGAGCGGCCGTACTTCTTGTCGCCGCGGATCTTGTCGCGCAGCTTCTCCAGCCGGGCGTCGGTCTCCTCGGCGGACAGCTGCGGCGCCCACTGGAACGGGGTGTGCGGCTTGGGCACGAAGCCGCCGATGGACACCGTGCAGCGGATGTCGTTGGAGTTCGACACCTCGCGGCCCTTGGCGATCACCTTGGTGGCCATGTCCGCGATCTGCAGCACGTCGTCGTCGGTCTCGGTCGGCAGACCGCACATGAAGTACAGCTTCACCTGCCGCCAGCCGTTTCCGTAGGCGGTGGCGACGGTGCGGATCAGGTCCTCTTCCGAAACCATCTTGTTGATGACCTTGCGGATCCGCTCCGAGCCGCCCTCGGGGGCGAAGGTCAGGCCGGACCGGCGGCCGTTCCTGGTCAGCTCGTTGGCCAGGTCGATGTTGAAGGCGTCGACCCGGGTGGACGGCAGCGACAGGCCGATCTTGTCGTCCTCGTACCGGTCGGCCAGCCCCTTGGCGATGTCGCCGATCTCACTGTGGTCGGCGGAGGACAGCGACAGCAGGCCGACCTCCTCGAACCCGGTGGCCTTCAGGCCCTTGTCGACCATCTCGCCGATGCCGGTGATGGTGCGCTCCCGCACCGGACGGGTGATCATGCCCGCCTGGCAGAAGCGGCAACCGCGGGTGCAGCCGCGGAAGATCTCCACGGACATCCGCTCGTGCACCGTCTCGGCCAACGGGACCAGCGGCTGCTTCGGGTACGGCCACTCGTCGAGGTCCATCACGGTGTGCTTGGAGACCCGCCACGGCACACCGGAGGCGTTCGGCACGACACGGGCGATCCGGCCGTCCGGCAGGTACTCCACGTCGTAGAACTTCGGGACGTACACCCCGCCGGTCTTGGCCAGCCGCAGCAGCAGCTCGTCGCGGCCGCCCGGGCGGCCCTCCGCCTTCCAGCCGCGGACGACGTCGGTGATCTCCAGCACGGCCTGCTCACCGTCGCCGATGACGGCGGCGTCGATGAAGTCCGCGATCGGCTCGGGGTTGAACGCCGCGTGGCCGCCAGCGAGCACGATCGGGTCGTCCAGGGTGCGGTCCCTGGCCTCCAGCGGGATGCCGGACAGGTCGAGCGCGGTGAGCAGGTTGGTGTAGCCGAGCTCGGTGGAGAAGGACACCCCGAACACGTCGAAGGCCCGCACCGGGCGGTGCGCGTCCACGGTGAACTGCGGAACGCCGTGCTCACGCATCAGCGCCTCAAGGTCCGGCCAGACGCTGTAGGTGCGCTCGGCCAGCACGCCCTCACGCTCGTTGAGCACCTCGTAAAGGATCATGACGCCCTGGTTGGGCAGCCCGACCTCGTACGCGTCCGGGTACATCAGCGACCAGCGCACATCACAGGCGTCCCAGTCCTTGACGGTGGAGTTGAGCTCTCCGCCGACGTACTGGATCGGCTTCTGGACATGTGGGAGAAGCGCTTCCAGGCGCGGGAAGACCGACTCGACAGGCATCTTGGGGTCTCTCGACTGTCTCTCGTGAGCTGGCAGGGGTGACCATCCAGCGTAACCGAGTCGGGGGCACCACTCAGCCCGCGAGCGGCCCCCGGTCCGTTCTGCGCCAGGCCTTGGGCACGGCGGCCTCCACGGCACGGGCGCGTTCCCGTTCCATCTGGTACAGCGCGCCGTACGCGAAGGTGTCCTCGCCCGCCCGGCGGGCCTCGTCGGCGAGCCGTTGGATCCGCTCCCGGCACATCACGCTGTCCTGGTGCTCGCCGAGCAGCCGCTGCAGCGCGGCGAGCCGGACGCGGTGCCGCTCGGCGGGTTCGCCGAGTACCGGACGGGCGGACTCGGCGGCGTACCTGGCCCGCTTGGCGGCCTTGCGGGCGTCGTGCAGGGCGAGGTCGCGGCCGGTGCCCGGGCGCAGCGCCAGGGACTCGGCCACCCGGTCTGCGAGGCGGCGGTGGTCGCGACGCACGGCCCGGCGTACCGCCTCCCTGGCCGGGCGCTTGGCCGGATCGCGCAGCGGTGGGGCGGCGAGCAGGGCGTCGAGGCGGTCGAGCAGGGCGAAGTAGCGCTCGCCGCGCAGTTGCCGCAGCAGTTGGCGGCGGGCGGTGCTGCGAGCGGTGGCGTGCGGCCCGAGGATCCGTTCGCGCACGGGGGCGGTGCGCAGGTCGGGGTCGAGGTCCGCGGTGAGACCGGCCAGCCGCTCGTCCAGCACCTCGCGGTCCCGTTCCAGGCCGAGCACCTCGGCGAGCCATTTGAGCTCGTCGCCTATGGGGTCGGTGACGGCTCGGTCGAGCTCCCGGCCGTAGGTCTTGAAGGCGCTGCGCAGGCGGCGGGTGGCGACCCGCATCTGGTGGACGGCGTCGGGCTCGTCGCGGCGCACCGCGGGGTCGCACGCCGCGATGGCGCGCACCTGCTCGTGGAGGTAGGCCAAGGCGGCGTCGCCCGCGGTGGCGATGGTGCCGGGCGGGGACGGTGGCGCGGGTGGGACGCGGTCGCCGAGGGCGTGCAGGAGTTTCGACGGCCAGGCGGAGCGCTGGTAGCCCGCGGCGGTCAGCCGCTCCTCCACGGCGTCGAGCAACTCCGGCTGTCCGCCGAGGAGTTCGACCTCGGTCTCCGTCCAGCACAGCGGCTCGCGCTCGTCGGGGTATTCGGCGGTGACGTGGTCATCGGCGATCTCGACGAGCGCGGTGCCGTCGGCGGCGAGCAGTCGGCGGCGTTCGCGGTGGTTGAGCAGCCGCACCACGGGGGCGAGCGGGCGGCCGCGGGTGTGCGCGAGGACCTCGGTGCGCAGGTTCGCGGGGATGGTGAGGAGGGAGTGGCCGAGCGGGGCGTGCACCTCGGTGCGGGTGTCGGCCTGGGCGGTGGGGAGTTTGAGGTGCCAGCCGGCGTCCTCGCCGCCGGTTCTGCGGCGCAGGGTGATGCGGCGGGCGGCGAGCGCCAGGTCGGGGGTGTCGAAGTAGCCCGCGTCGAGTTCGACGGGGTCCAGCGGGTGCACGGACGCGACGGCGGGCAAACCCGTCAGGTCGGGCTGGGCAGCCCCTTCCCCGGCCTGGTACGTGCGCTCGGTCTCCCGCAGACGCGTTCCCATGCCGTGACGGTAGTGGCCCTCGCCGTCCCCCCGCAACGGCGTCGAGCCGCTCGCGCGGCGCGCGCCGGTTCGGCGTCTGCCAGCTCGCCGTAGCGGCGGGAGAGTCCTGCCGACTCCCCGCCGCTACGCGGAGACCGGGCGCTGTATCCGGATCGACTGGAGGAGCCCGACACCGATCCAGACCGCGAACATCGACGATCCGCCGTAGGAGACGAACGGCAGCGGAATGCCCGCGACGGGCATGATGCCCAGCGTCATCCCGATGTTCTCGAACGACTGGAAGGCGAACCAGGCCACTATCCCGGCCGCGATGATCGTGCCGTACAGGTCCGTGGCCAGCCGGGCGACCCGGCAGGACCGCCACAGGATGATGCCGACGAGCAGGATGACCAGCCCCGCGCCGACGAAGCCCAACTCCTCCCCCGCCACGGTGAAGACGAAGTCGGTCTGCTGCTCGGGCACGAACTGGCCGGTGGTCTGCGTGCCGTGGAACAGCCCCTTGCCCAGCAGCCCGCCGGAGCCGATGGCGATGCGCGCCTGCGCGGTGTTGTAGCCGACGCCCGAGGGGTCAAGGGCCGGGTTGGCGAAGGCGGCGAAGCGGTCGATCTGGTACTTGCTGAGCAGATGGAGCTGCCAGACCGCCAGCGCGCCCGCCGCGCCGACCGTCAGCAGCCCGAACACCCAGCGGTTGGAGGCGCCGGAGGCGAGCAGCACGCCCAGCACCGTCACCACGATGACCATGGTGGAACCGAGGTCCGGCATCAGCAGGATGACGCACATCGGCGCGATCGCCAGCCCCAGGGACTGCAGCACCGTACGGCCGTCGGGATGCAGTTGGTCGCCCGCGTCCACCCGTGCGGACAGGACCATCGCCATGCCCAGCACGATGGTGATCTTGGCGAACTCCGAGGGCTGCAGGGAGAATCCGCCGCCGATCACGATCCACGAGTGCGCGCCGTTGACCGTGGAACCCAGCGGGGAGAGCACCGCGAGCAGCAGCAGGATCGACACCGCGTACAGGATCGGGATGATCCCGCGCACCCTGCGGTGGCCGACCACGATGGTGCCGATCGCGAGCGCGATCCCTATGGCCAGGTTCATCAGATGGCGGATCAGGAAGTACTGCGGATCGCCGTGGTTGATCGAGGTACGGCCGCGGGTCGCCGACCACACGAGCAGCGAGCCGACCGCGGAGAGCCCTATGGCGGCGGCGATCAGTATCCAGTCCATCCGCCGCACTACCGAGTCGCGGGCCAGCAGCTTGCCCAGCGTGGAGCGTTCAGGGGTGAACCGGCGGATCGAGTAGCCGCTGAAGCCGCTGCTCGTCATGCCTGGTACCTCCGCCCGAGCAGCAGTTTCTCATTGCGTTCCGGCGCCAGCGCGGCCAGCGTGGTCGCCTGTCCGGGGACGCTGGAGTCGTAGCCCGGGTAGGCGAACTCGGACGGGTCGGGGATGGTCAGCGCGGCCTGCTGGACCAGTCCGTCCGGGCCGAACTTCGGCAGGCTGCGCTGCGGGGCGGGCAGCAGGCCCTTCTTGGGGTCGATCGACCCGTCCGGCTGGACGCCGTACAGCGCGGAGTAGATGTTGCGCACCGCCTGGCCGGAACCGCCGGAACCGGTACCACCCTGGGAGATGGTCATGACGATCGCGTAGTCCTTGCTGTACGTGGCGAACCACGAGGTGGTCTGTTTGCCGTAGACCTCCGCGGTACCGGTCTTGGCGTGCAGGGTGATCTTGTCCTGCGGCCAGCCGTTGAACTTCCAGGCGGCGGTACCGCTGGTGATCACTCCGGCCAGCGCGTCGTCGATGTAGTGGATGGTCTGCGGCGAGTCGGGCAGCTTGCCGACCGACTTCGGGTCGATCTGCTGGATGTGCTTGCCGTCCGGACTGACGATGGCCTTGCCGATGGTCGGCTGGTAGAGGGTGCCGCCGTTGGAGATGGCCGAGTAGATCTTGGCCATCTGGATCGGGGTGACGAGTGTGTCACCCTGGCCGATCGCGTAGTTGACGGAGTCACCGGCGCGCATCCGGTTGCCGTCGACGCAGTCCTCGCGGGCGATGTCGGTGGCGTAGTCGTGCTTGCCGGAGGCGGCCTGGGCGCACCAGGACTTCTTCATCGCGTCGTACTCGGCCTGCTTCCACTGCCGGTCCGGAACGCGGCCGGGGACCTCGCCCGGCAGGTCGATGCCGGTCTTGGCGCCGAGGCCGAACTGGTGGGCGGTCTTGTAGAACCAGTCCTTGGGGTTCTTGGGGTTGTTGCCGCCGTCCTTGAGCCACTGATCGTAGGAGAGCCCGTAGAAGACGGTGTCGCAGGAGATCTCCAGGGCGTGGGCGAGGCTGATGTCGCCCGCCTGCTCGCCCTCGAAGTTCTTGAAGACCTGGCCGCCGATGCTCATGCTCGACGGGCAGGAGTAGTGGCCGTTGATGTCGTACCCGGCGTTGACCGCCGCCGAGGTGGAGATGACCTTGAAGGTCGAACCGGGCGCCGACTGGCCCTGGGTGGCCCGGTTGAGCAGCGGGTAGTCGGAGTCCTTGCCGGTGAGCGCGGCGTAGTCCTTGGCGGAGATGCCGCCCACCCACTCGTTGGGGTCGTACGTGGGGGCGCTGGCCATCGCGATGACCTGGCCGGTGTGTACGTCCATCACCACGGCGGCACCGGAGTCGGCCTTGTAGTTCTGGTGGGTGACCGTGTCGTAGGTGTTGCGGGCGTCCTGCATCGCGGCGGCCAGTTGCTGCTCGGTGATCGCCTGGACCCGGGAGTCGATGCTGGTCACTATCGAGTCGCCGGGCTGCGGCGGGGTGTCGCCCGCCTTGCCGATGACCCGGCCGCGGTTGTCCACCTCGTACCGGATGACACCGGCCTTGCCGCGCAGTTCGCTGTCGTAGGTGTGCTCAAGGCCGGAGCGGCCCACCTGGTCGGAGCGTTGCAGGGTGGGCTGGCCGTTCTTCATCGACGCCTGGATCTCGTCGTCGGTGACCGGCGACAGGTAGCCCAGCACCTGGGCGGCGTTGGCTCCGTCGGGGCTTCCGTAGTGGCGTACCGCGGTGGGCTGGGCGGCGATGCCGGGGAAGTCCTCGCGGCGCTCCATGATCTGCAGTGCCTGCTGGGTGGTGGCGGTGTCGGTGATCGGGATCGGCTGGTACGGGGAGCCGTTCCAGCACGGGCGCGGGGTCTTGGCGTCGCACAGCCGGACCTTGTCGGCGACGTCCTGGTACTTCATGCCGAGCACGCCCGCGAGCCGGGTGAGCACGGCCTTGCCGCCGTCCTTCATCTTCATGATGTCGGTACGGCTGACGGTGACGACCAGTCGGGTCTGGTTGTCGGCCAACGGCACGCCGCGGGCGTCGAGGATCTGGCCGCGCACCGCCGGGTCGACGACCTCCTGGATGTGGTTGCTGTCGGCTTCCTGGGTGTACTGCTGCCCGTTGCGGATCTGCAGGTACCACAGTCGTCCGCCGAGGGTGAGCAGCAGTGAGACGACCAGGATCTGCAAGATGATCAGCCGGATGGTGACGCGTTGGGTGCGACCGGTCTCGGGGATGTTGCTCATCGGCGCACGGCTCCAGGAATGAGCGACGGGGAAACGGCGCGGCGGCCCGCGGGGCCTCCGTTGAGGGTGGTGGTGGGAGACGGGCAGACGTCACAGCGGCCCGCAGGGCCTCCGTTGAGGGTGGTGGTGGGAGACGGGCGGGAGTTCACAGCTTCCGGCCTCCCTTCAGCAGGCCGCCGCGCTGGCCGCCGAGGCCGGGCCGGGCCAGTCGGCCCCGGCCCGCGCGGGAGGAGCGCGGCGTGCCGGGGGTGAGCCAGCGGTACGGGCCGATGCCGGGGCCGCCCGCGGTGTCCCCGGCGACGGGGTCGTTCTCCACCCGTCGGGCCAGCCCCATGATCCACGGCACGGTGAACGGTGCCAGCAGCAGGTCGTACACCGTGGCGGTGAACACCAGCTTGACCATGCCGACATGGCGGGCCGCGGTGTCGCCGACCAGCGCCCCGACCCCGGCGTACAGCAGCGTCGAGCCGATCGCCGCGACGCCGACCACCACCATCGGCATGACGGCGGACCGCAGTTGGCCGCTCTCCGGCTTGGCGAGACCGGCGAGGTAGCCGATGACGCACAGCACCAGGGCGTACCGCCCGGCGGCGTGGTCGGCGGGCGGGGCGAAGTCGGAGAGCAGTCCCGCGCCGAAGCCGACGAGACAGCCGCCGACGTGGCCGTAGGTGAGCGCCAGACCGAGGACGACGAGCAGCATCAGGTCGGGTACCGCGCCCGGCAGATGGAGCCGGGCGAGCACGCTGACCTGGAGGACGAGGGCGACCACCACCAGGACGGCGGTGAGCAGGATCCGGTTGATGCGCATCGGTCAGCTCGCAGACGGGGACGGGGACGGTGACCCGGACGAGGCCGCCGACTGGGACGACGAGGGCGACGGGGACCCGGAGGCACTCGGCGTCACGGTGACGGTGACCGTCGGGGTGGGCACCGGCTTGGGCGGCGGCGGCAGCACGGTGTCGCGCGGGTCCTGACGCGGCGGCACCACCACGACGCCGACGATGTCCAGTCGGCTGAAGGCGACGAACGGCTGTACCTCGACGGCCCTGGTCAGTCCACCCGCGCCCGGGTCGAGCGCGACGACCTCGCCGATCGGCACTCCGGGCACGAACGGCTTGTCGCCCTGGGAGCCGAAGGTGACCATCCGGTCGCCGGGCTTCACATTGGCCTTGCCGTTGAGTAGCTGGACCCGCAGCGGGCGGTCGCCCTGGCCGGTGCTGAAGCCGAGTTCCATCGACTTCTCCATCCGGGCGCCGACGGTGAAGTCGGGGTCGATGGCGAGCAGCACGGTGGAGGTGGACGGTCCCACGGTGGTGATCCGGCCGACCAGGCCGTCGCCGTTGATGACGGTCTGGTCGCGCTGGATGCCGTCGTTGCTGCCGGCGTCGATGGTGACCGTCCAGGAGAAGCCCTGGGTGGCTCCTATGGCGATGACCTGGGCGGCCTTGATGCCGTACTGACCGGCTCCGGCGGTCTTGAGCAGCTTGTCGAGCTCGTCGGCGCGGTTGCGGGTGATGTCGCTGCTGCCGAGCTTCTCCTTGAGCGCCTCGTTCTGCGCCTGGAGTTGGGCGATCTTGTCGTGCCGGGCGCCGGAGTCCCGTACCGCCTCTATGGCGTTGCCCACCGGGTTGACGGCGGAGGCGACGCCGTTCTCCACCGGGCCGAAGACGGAGGCGGCGGCGGACCGCACACCATCGAGCGGGGACTGGTCGCCGCCGCGGATATCCACGGTGATCAGCGCGAACGCGATGGCGACCAGTAGGACCAAGAGCAACCTGCTCTCTCGTGTGTCCCTCACGTGCGGCGGCCGTGCCTTCCTCGTGGGACCGGTCGGCTGCTGGCTTCGACCGGTCAGCGATGTGGTACCTGGGCGAACCTGGGATCTGTCGTTGTGGCTCCACCGAACGGTCCGCGCCGCGGAACCGTCGGTTGGGAAACGATCCGCCGCCGGGCCTGGCAGCCACCCGTACGGCGGATCGCCACCGCGCTAGCGACGGGGCTGGGCGTCCAGCACCTGCTGCAGCGCCTCGAACTCCTCGACGCACTTGCCGGAGCCGAGGGCGACCGAGTCCAGCGGGTCCTCGGCGATGTGGATGGGCATTCCGGTCTCGCGCCGCAGCCGCTCGTCCAGGCCGCGCAGCATGGCGCCGCCGCCGGTGAGGACGATGCCGCGGTCCATGATGTCGCCGGACAGCTCCGGTGGGCACTTGTCGAGGGTGGTCTTGACCGCGTCCACGATCGCGTTCACCGGTTCCTCGATCGCCTTGCGGACCTCGGCGGCGGAGATCACCACCGTCTTGGGCAGGCCGCTGACCAGGTCGCGGCCGCGGATCTCGGTGTGCTCGTCCTTGTCGAAGTCGTAGGCCGAGCCGATGGTGATCTTGATCTGCTCGGCGGTGCGCTCACCGAGCAGCAGGCTGTACTCCTTCTTGATGTGCTGGATGATCGCGTTGTCCAGCTCGTCGCCCGCCACCCGGATCGACTGCGCGGTGACGATGCCGCCCAGCGAGATCACCGCGACCTCGGTGGTGCCGCCGCCGATGTCGACCACCATGTTGCCGGTGGCCTCGTGCACCGGCAGCCCCGCGCCGATCGCCGCCGCCATGGGCTCCTCGATGATGTGCACCTGGCGGGCACCGGCCTGGCTGGACGCCTCGATCACGGCGCGGCGCTCAACTCCGGTGATACCGGAGGGCACGCAGACCACCACGCGTGGTCGAGCCAGATAACGGCGCTTGTGGATCTTGAGGATGAAATAGCGGAGCATCCGCTCCGTGATCTCGAAGTCCGCGATCACGCCGTCCTTGAGCGGACGGACAGCGACGATGTTGCCAGGGGTGCGGCCGATCATCTTCTTGGCTTCGGCGCCGACCGCCAGGATGCCGCCGGTATTGGTGTTGATGGCGACGACAGACGGTTCGTTGAGGACGATCCCGCGACCCCTGACGTACACCAGCGTGTTGGCGGTGCCGAGGTCGACAGCCATGTCACGGCCGATGAACGACATGTTGTTCGCCATGAGGATACGTCTGGCCTTCCCGAGCTGGAGCGATGGGGACTTGAGGGCGCAAAGGTGCGATGTGCTGCGGGGTACGTAGCGGCGGGTCCATCTTAAGTGTGCCCGTGGGACCGGGCGCGAGGACGCCTCGGCCATTGTCAGCAGAACACGCGGCCGTCCCCTGTAATGGTGACGACGTGTCGGGGCTATTGGTTCCCGATACAGCTCGGCATATGCCCTACGGCGACCGGAAATCCGCCGGTCGCCGTATGACGGTTTGTCAGTCCGGGTCAGCCCAGCTCCGGGAAGAAGATTTTGATCTCGCGCTCCGCGGACTCGGCGGAATCCGAAGCGTGGATCAGATTCTCCCGGACAATGGTGCCGAAATCACCACGAATGCTCCCAGGAGCGGCGGCGATCGGATCGGTCGGACCGGCCAGCGCGCGCAGCCCTTCGATCACCCGCTCGCCCTCGACGACCATGGCGACCGACGGGCCGGACGACATGAACTCCACCAGCGGCTCGTAGAACGGCTTGCCGACGTGCTCGGCGTAGTGCTGCTCCAGCGTCGCGCGCTGAAGGGTGCGCAGTTCCAACGCGCCGATGGTCCAACCGGCCTTGCGCTCGATCCGGCCGATGATCTCGCCGACCAGGCCGCGCCGTACGGCGTCCGGCTTGAGGAGGACGAGGGTGCGCTGGCTCATGCTGCGGCTCCTTGCATAACGCGGTGCTTCACGGGTGCACCGACCCTATCGGGCCAACCGGCACCCGTGACCAGCGGCTACGCGACTGGAGCGATCTTCGCCCTACTGTGCCAGTGCGCCGTGCTCCGCCCGGAACCTGTCGATCTTCCTTCCGTAGTGCACCGCCGCCCACCACAAACCGGCGAACGTCACGCCCAGGAAGAACATCATCGACACCACGAAGCCCGAGGCCACCAGGGCGATCTGGAGCAGCCAGCCCACCGCCACCGCGCCGGGTCTGGTGACCACCCCGCACAGCAGCACGCACAGCGCCATCGCGATGCCGCACACCGTCCACACGGTGCCCGCCGAATAGCTGGAGAGGTTCATCGCGACCAGCCCCGCCAGGCCGATGACGAAGGCCTCACCGATCAGGGTGCTCGCACACAGTGTTCGCATCGGCCCTCACTTCCGGCCCAGCAGCAGCCGGGCCTCTCCCACGGTGATCACGGAACCGGCCACCAGCACGCCCGCACCGGCGTACTCGCCCTCTTCCTCGGCCAGCGTGATGGCCGCCTCCAGCGCGTCGTCCAGCCGCGGCTCGACCTGTACCCGCTCGGACCCGAAGACCTCGACCGCGATGGCCGCCAGCTCGTCCACGTCCATGGAGCGGTGGCTCGAGTTCCGGGTCACCACCACCTCGGCGAAGATCGGCTCGAACGCCTCCAGCAGCCCGCGCACGTCCTTGTCCGCGCTCGGGCCGATCACTCCGACCAGATGAGTGAAGCCGAAGGCCTCCTGGACCGCCTCGGCCGTGGCCTGCGCGCCCGCCGGGTTGTGCGCGGCGTCCAGCACCACCGTGGGGCTGCGGCGCACCACCTCAAGGCGGCCCGGCGAGGTGACCGAGGCGAACGCGCCGCGCACCGTGTCGATGTCCAGCGGGCGGGCGGCCCTGGTGGAGCCGACGCCGAAGAACGCCTCGACCGCGGCGAGCGCGACCGCTGCGTTGTGCGCCTGGTGGGCACCGTGCAGCGGCAGGAAGACCTGCTCGTACTCACCGCCGAGCCCGCGCAGCGTCAGCATCTGTCCGCCGACCGCGACCTCCCGGGACGTCACCCCGAACTCCATGCCCTCCCGGGCCACCGTGGCGTCCACCTCGACCGCGCGCTTGAGCAGCACCTGGGCCGCGTCCACCGGCTGCTGGGCCAGCACCGCGGTGGCGTCCTTCTTGATGATCCCGGCCTTCTCCCCGGCGATCTCGCCGGGCGTCCCGCCGAGCCGGTCGGTGTGGTCGAGCGCTATCGGGGTGACCACGGCGACCGAGCCGTCCACCACGTTGGTGGCGTCCCAGCTGCCGCCCATGCCGACCTCCACGACCGCCACGTCGACCGGCGCGTCCGCGAAGGCCGCGTACGCCATGCCCGTGAGCACCTCGAAGAACGACATCCGGTGCGGCTGGGAGCCGTCCACCATCTCGACGTACGGCTTGATGTCCTGGTACGTGGCGATGAACCGTTCCACCGAGATCGGCGCGCCGTCCAGGCTGATCCGCTCGGTCACCGATTGCACGTGCGGGCTGGTGTAGCGGCCGGTCCGCAGCTCGAAGGCGCGCAGCAGCGTCTCGATCATGCGGGCGGTGCTGGTCTTGCCGTTGGTGCCGGTGATGTGGATCGACGGGTAGGAGTGCTGGGGCTGGCCGAGGATGTCCATCAGCGCGGTCATCCGGTCCAGCGACGGCTCCAGCTTCGTCTCCGGCCAGCGGCCCGCCAGCTCGGCCTCCACCTCGCGCAGCGCCTGCGCCTCCTCCGGCGTCCTCGGGCCCGCGGGCGCGTCGTCCTGCGGGGTCGGCGGGACCTGTGCGCGCAGCGTCCGGCTTCCGGCCTCGATCACGGCAAGGTCGGGGTCCCGCTCGGTCTCGTTCGCCACGATCTCGTCGAATTCGTCCGGGCCTGGGGCATCGTTTCGGGGGCGCTCGCTCACGGTGACCAGTCTACGGAGGGGCACTGACAGAAACGGTCAAGGCCCCCGGGCGTCCGCTCGGGGGCCTTGACCGTCAACTGCCCGGGGGCGCTCAGGCCTCCGGCAGGTTCTTCAACTGGGCGCCGATACGGGCGATATCGACTTCCGCGGCCTCCCGTCGCGCCCGGATCTTGTCCACCACGTGGTCCGGCGCCTTGGCCAGGAATGCCTCGTTGCCCAGCTTCGCGGTGGCCTGCGCCAGCTCCTTCTCGGCGGCGGCCAGGTCCTTGGTGAGCCGCTTGCGCTCCGCCGCGAAGTCGATCGCCCCGGACAGGTCCAGCGCCACCGTGGCGCCCGCGACCGGCAGCGAGGCGGTGGCGTGGAAGCCCTCGCCCGCGGGCTGCAGCCGCAGCAGCGAGCGGATGGCGTCCTCGTGCGGCGCCAGCGGCGTGCCGTCCAGGTCGAGCCGGGCCGGGACCCGCTGGCCGGGCTGCAGGCCCTGGTCGGAGCGGAACCGGCGGACCTCGGTGATCACCTGCTGGAGCGTGGCGATCTCCTGTTCGGCGGCCTGGTCGCGGAAGCCGCTGTCGCTCGGCCAGTCGGCGATGACCAGCGACTCACCGCCGGTCAGCGAGGTCCACAGCGTCTCGGTGACGAACGGGACCACCGGGTGCAGCAGCCGCAGCGTGACGTCCAGGACCTCGCCCAGCACCCGGCGCGAGACGCCTGCGGCCTCGCCGCCCGCCGCGAACGTGGTCTTGACCAGCTCCACGTACCAGTCGAAGACCTCGTCCCAGGCGAAGTGGAACAGGGTGTCGGAGAGCTTGGCGAACTGGTAGTCGTCGTAGTACGCGTCCACCTCGGCGACGACCGAGTTCAGCCGGGACAGGATCCACCGGTCGGTCGCCGACAGCCGCTCCGCGGGCGGCAGTTCGCCCTGGACGGTGGCACCGTTCATCAGCGCGAAGCGGGTCGCGTTCCAGATCTTGTTGGCGAAGTTGCGGGAGCCCTGCACCCAGTCCTCGCCGATCGGCACGTCCACACCGGGGTTGGCGCCGCGGGCCAGGGTGAAGCGGACCGCGTCGGAGCCGTATGCGTCCATCCAGTCCAGCGGGTTGACCGCGTTGCCGAAGGACTTCGACATCTTCTTGCCGAACTGGTCGCGGACCATGCCGTGCAGCACGATGGTGCGGAACGGCGGGGTGCCGTCCATCGCGTACAGGCCGAACATCATCATCCGGGCGACCCAGAAGAACAGGATGTCGTAGCCGGTGACCAGCGCGGAGTTCGGGTAGAACTTCGCCAGGCTCTCGGTCCGCTCCGGCCAGCCGAGCGTGGAGAACGGCCACAGGCCGGAGGAGAACCAGGTGTCGAGCACATCGGTGTCCTGGTGCCAGCCGTCACCGGTCGGCGGTTCCTCGTCCGGTCCGACGCAGACCACCTCGCCGTTGGGCCCGTACCAGACCGGAATGCGGTGGCCCCACCACAACTGCCGTGAGATGCACCAGTCGTGGAGGTTGTCCACCCAGCCGAAGTAGCGGGACTCCATCTCCTTCGGGTGGATCGTCACCCGCCCGTCGCGCACCGCGTCACCGGCGGCCTTCGCCAGCGGGCCGACCTTGACCCACCACTGCAGCGACAGCCGCGGCTCGATGGTGGTCTTGCAGCGCGAGCAGTGCCCGACGGAGTGGGTGTACGGGCGCTTCTCGGCGACGATCCGGCCCTCGGCGCGCAGCGCGCCGACGATCGCCGAGCGGGCCTCGAAGCGGTCCAGGCCCTGGAAGGGGCCGTGCGCGGTGATGATGCCGTGCTCGTCCAGCACGTTCAGCGACGGCAGGTCGTGCCGCTGGCCGATCTCGAAGTCGTTGGGGTCGTGGGCCGGGGTGACCTTGACCGCGCCGGTGCCGAACTCGGGGTCGACATGGGCGTCGGCGACGACCGGGATCCGGCGGCCGGTCAGCGGCAGCTCGATCTCCCGGCCGACCAGGTGCCGGTAGCGCTCGTCGTCGGGGTGGACGGCGACCGCGGTGTCGCCCAGCATCGTCTCGGCGCGGGTGGTGGCCACGACGATGGCGTCGTCACCGTCGCCGTACTTGATCGAGACCAGCTCGCCGTCGTCGTCCTGGTACTCCACCTCGATGTCCGAGATGGCGGTCAGACAGCGCGGGCACCAGTTGATGATGCGCTCGGCGCGGTAGATCAGTCCGTCGTCGTAGAGCTTCTTGAAGATCGTCTGGACGGCCTGGGAGAGGCCCTCGTCCATGGTGAACCGCTCGCGCGACCAGTCCACACCGTCGCCGAGGCGGCGCATCTGGCCGGAGATCTGCCCGCCGGACTCGGCCTTCCACTGCCACACCCGCTCGACGAACGCCTCGCGGCCCAGGTCGTGGCGGGACTTGCCCTCCTTGGCCAGCTCCCGCTCGACCACGTTCTGGGTGGCGATACCGGCGTGGTCCATGCCCGGCTGCCACAGCGTCTCGTAGCCCTGCATCCGCTTGCGGCGGGTCAGCGCGTCGATCAGCGTGTGCTCGAAGGCGTGCCCGAGGTGCAGGCTGCCGGTGACGTTCGGCGGCGGGATGACGATGGTGTACGGCTGCTTGTCGCTCTTGGCGTCCGCCTCGAAGTAACCTCGCTCTACCCAGCGCTCGTACAGCTTCCCCTCTACCTCGGCCGGGACGTACTGGGTCGGCAGGTTGTCAGGGCTGCTGCTGGCCCCGTCTCGGGGGCGCGGGTTCATGTCGGTCACGCGGCAATTCTAGGGGCGGCACGGCCTGGTCTCCGAACGGCTTTCGTCCGGTAACGGCGTGCTCGCAGCCCCGCGCTGCTGGCCCTGCTCGGTGTGACCCGGACGCGGTCGGCCTGAACCCTCTGCTGACCGGGATCAACAAGCTGAACGACGCTCGGGCCGAGTGGGGGTGACACAGCCGTTAGGGTCACCGCGAGCAGGGGCGTGTCCCCTTGAATGTGTGAAACAGGAGCCAGTGTGGCCGGTACGCCGATAGTCACCACCTTCGTCACCACACCGGCCATGGTGCTTCGCTCGTACCGGGCGTGTGCTCGGCGGAGGTACGTCCAGTACCGCACTCAGGGCCCGGACCGGTCCACGTCGCGGACGTGGGCGACGTTTCGGAGCGTCTCGCGCGTCGGTGACTTCTGGGTGCTGCGCGTGTCACCGCAGATGGCCATGGGCTTGCCGGTCGCGGCTTTGAACGAACAGCAGACAACCGCGTTCCTCACGCTGCTCCAGGAGAAGGGGCTCGACCGAACGATGCCCGCCTCGGCGCCCGGCGCGGGCCAGCCCTGTACACGGTATATGCGTGGGTGACCACGGTGCGGTCGGTTCGCCGAGAGGTGCAGGCCGCGCTTGCGGCCCGCATAGCCGCCTCGGACGGCAGTGCCGCATAACGAGCCGCCACGAGGACGCGCTGCCCTTCCGCTCCGTGCCGCACCTGGCGCCCCTCGGCGCCGAGGGACGCGAGCGCTGCGGACGTCGGCCGAAACTCACCGCCGACCAGGCCGCGCTCGCCCAAGGGCCCTACGACGAGCGGCAGAAGAGAGGGTGCCCCGCCGCCCCGAGAAGAACGCAGCTATGAAGTCCTGAAAACTACCGGTGAGTTACTTGTTCACTGGTGTCCGGACTGGGACTGCGAGGCCGTAACAGGACGGCACCCCGGCTTTTGACGTGCTCATGGGATGAGGAAGGATGTGGCGCTCATACGACAGTTAACGGGAGGACGCAAAACCCATGAGCTTCAACCAGCCACCGCCGAACCCGTACGGCCAGCAGCCCGGCCCGCAGCCCGGCTACGGCTACCCCCAGCAGGGCGGCGTCCCCCCGCAGCCCGGGCAGCAGCCCACCAACCCGTACGGCCAGCCCCCGACCAACGCGCCCTACGGCGTCCCGCAGCAGGCCGCCCCCAACCCCTACGGCCAGCAGCCCGGTTGGGGCGCCCAGGTCCCGCCGCCCCCGCCGGTCAAGAAGAGCAACGCGGGCAAGGTCATAGGCATCCTCGCCGCCGTCGTGGTCGTGGCGGGCGCGGGCATCGCCTTCGCCGTCATGGGCAGCGGCGGCGGCCTCTCAGGCGGCGGCGACTACAAGCTGACGACGCCGGACACGGTGCTGGACGGGAAGTACAGCAAGGACACGGCACAGTCGTCGCAGATGACGAGCCACATGGACTCGTCGGTCAACGACTCGGGCATCTCGGGCGGCCAGACTGCTGGCGCGGTCTGGAAGGCCAGCAAGGACGGGGTGATCCTCAGCGGTGCGTACGGCGATGTCTCCGACCCGAGTGCCGCCGTCGACAAGGTGATCTCCGAAGGGCTCAAGGGCGCCACCACCACGAAGCAGACCCCGTCCGGCTTCGACGGCACGGTCATGAAGTGCGGTCAGCAGAGCGAAGGCCTCGCGTCGATGCCCTTCTGTGTCTGGGGCGACAGCAGCACCGTCGCCATAGCCATGTGGATGCCCAACGTCGATCCGACCAATCCCACCAGCCTTCCGACAGCTCCGTCGGTCTCCGACTGGGCGCAGACCACGGCGAAGCTGCGCAACGAGGTGCGGGTCAAGAAGTAGCGCACAACCGATGTGTGTACGGGGCGTCCTCCTGCAAGGGCGCCCCTTACACAGGCTGACTACCGCTGGGCCAAGGAGCAGGCCTCATAGGCATCGCCGTTACGAACGCCCAGGCCGACAAGGGTGGAGCTGCAGGCCGCCCAACCCCCCGCGCTGCCGAAGAGTCCCTGTTGGGCGCCTCGGTGGCACGCGACCGACACTCGCGGGCAGCCGTCTACCGCTACGTCCCCCACACCATCCGTCACGTCCCCGAAGGGGGCGCCGTCTGCGAGGCGTTCTGCGTCGCACGCGGCTGCGGCGCGGAGTCCGGGCCCCAGGGGGATCCGTGCGCCGTACTGGACTGGTGCCTGCGGCACACCGGCCGCACCGGGCACGACCCGTTCAGGCGGGCGTTCAGCGACCACGCCAGGGTCACGCGCGACGGTTGAGCGCTGGAAGCGGTCCAGCCGCCTTCACGGTACGCAGCACCGGGGCCGTCTCCAGGGTGTGGATCGCCTCCAGGGTGCCCAGGCGGTGGATGAGGTAATCGTGCAGGGCGGCCGGGGTGGGGCACAGGGCGTGGGCCAGGAGGTTGGTGGGGCCGGTTGTGGCGGCCACGTAGGCCAGTTCGGGGTGTTGGGACAAGGTGGTGGCCACGTGGTCCAAGTGGGCGGGGGTCACCGACATCCACAGCAGCGCCTGCGTGCTGGCGCCCAGCAGCGTGTCGTTGAACTCGACGTCGAAGAAGATCGCGCCGCTCGCCTGAAGGTCGGTCAGGCGACGGGCGACGGTCGCCGGTGACCAGCCGGTGGCCGCGGCGAGTTCCGCGTGGCTGGCGCGGCCGTCGCGGTGCAGGGCGGCCAGCAGGGGGCCGTCGGACTCGGTCAAGGGCCTGCCCTGGCGGGTCAACGGGTGGGGAGTCGAGCGGAGTTGGCGCTGCTGGCGGTCGTCCAGGGCGCCCAGGTGGCCGCGCCAGGCGGTGGGGCCACCGAGGTAGGTGTGCAGCACATAGTGGGCGCTCACCGCTGTGATGCCCGCGGTGCGCGGGATGTCGCCGAGCAGCAGCGTGTGGCCGCTGGCCGCGCCGGTGGGGGTGTGCACGATCGACAGGATCTCGGTGCCGCCCGAGGCGAGCTTCACCCAGGAGGTGTCGGAGCGGCGGGCCAGGGCGTGCGCCAGGTCCTGGGCTGCGCGCGGGCTGGCGGTGAGCCGCACGATCCACTGTGCCTGGTCGGCGCGGTCGGGGTCGGCGAGCGCCACTACCCGCAGCGACGCCCCGGCGCTCAGCCGCCGATAGCGCCGCGCCACGGTCTGCGTCGACACCCCGAGCACCTCGGCGATCCGGGCGAACGGCGCCCGGCCGTCGATGTGCAAGGCGTGGATCAGACCCCGGTCCACCTCGTCCAGCATGGATATTTCCCTTACCTGTTTGGGTTTGGATGGAAGGAATTCGCTAAGCACACGGTTCTCATGGAATCAGGTCCGTCCGCCGTTCCACGCTGGCCCACGACCCACGTGGCCTCTTCTACACGTGGCCTCTTCTAAGGAACGGAAGGACCCATGGCCCTCCCCCACACCCACCGCAGCATCCGCCTGGCCGCCCGCCCGGACGGTCTGCCCACACCCGAGCACTTCACCGTCGCCGAGGCTCCGCTGCCGAACCCGGCAGCAGGCGAGGCGCTGATCCGCAACCGCTACTTCCGGGTGTCCGCGTCCCTCCGGATGATGATCAGCGGCGGCGTGCGGGACGTCGACGGCGTCCCGTTCCCCGTGGTGCGCCCCGGCGAGACCCCGTTCGAGGAGACGATCGGCGAAGTGGTCACCGCGCCGGAGGGCAGCGGGCTGCTCCCCGGCGATCTGGTCACCCACTGGCACGGCTGGCGTGAGTACGCGGCCGTGCCCGCCGCCCAGTGCACCCCGCTGGACGGCACGCTGCCGGACCCGGTGGCCCATCTGTCGCACGCCTGGACCGCGTACGCCGCACTGCGCTGGGGCGCCGAAGTCCGGCCCAGGGACACGGTGTTCGTCTCCGGCGCGACCGGGGCGATCGGCTCGATGGCCGGGCAGCTCGCCCGCCTGCTGGGCGCCGCCCGGGTGATCGGCAGCACCGGATCCCAGCAGAAGGCCGACCGTCTGGTGGCCGAGTTGGGGTACGACTCCGCCGTACTGCGCGGCGCCCGGCCGATCGCCGAGCAGTTGGCCGAAGTCGCCCCCGAGGGCATCGACGTGCTGTTCGACAACGTCGGCGGCGACCAGTTGCGGGCAGCCGTCGCGGCGGCGCGCAACGGTGCGCGCTTCGCGCTGGTCGGCGCACTGTCGGGACAGTTGGCGCCGGACGGTACCGGCACCTCGGCTCCGGTCCAGCTGGACTCGTTCCAACTGTTGCTCAAGCGGCTCGTGCTACGCGGCTTCAGCGCCGACGACGTGCCCGCCGCCGAACGCGCCAGGTGGCCGGAGAAGTTCGCGGCCTGGCTGCGCTCTGGCGACCTGTACTTCCCGCACACCCGCGTCACGGGCATCGAGCGCGCCCCGCAGGCGCTCTGCGAGGTGATCGAGGGACGGCACCTGGGCACCGTCGTCGTGGAGCTATGAGCCACCGCCCGTAAGACGAGAAGTAAGGGACGCCCGCCATGGCGAGTGCCCCTTACACGCCGGAGGGCCGCCCCGAGGGGCGGCCCCACACATCAAGCCCGGCGGCGAGCGCTACGCGCTCTTCTCGTGCCGCTCCCCCGCCTCGCCGCCGCGCGTGCTGCGCGGCACCAGGGTGGGGTTCACGTTCGAGTGAACGACCTCCTCGGTGATGACGACCCGGGCCACGTCCTTGCGGGACGGCACCTCGTACATCACCGACTGCAGCACCTCTTCCATGATGGCGCGCAGGCCCCGCGCCCCGGTGCCGCGCAGGATCGCCTGGTCGGCGATGGCCTCCAGCGCTGGGCGGTCGAACTCCAGCTCCACACCGTCGAGTTCGAAGAGTCGTTGGTACTGCTTCACCAGGGCGTTACGCGGCTCCACCAGGATCTTCAGCAGCGCCTCGCGGTCGAGGTTGTGCACGCTGGTGATCACCGGCAGACGGCCGATGAACTCCGGGATCATCCCGAACTTCACCAGGTCCTCCGGCATGATGTCGGCGAACTGGTCGACCTGGTCGAGCTCCCGCTTGGAGCGGATGGTCGCGCCGAAGCCGATGCCCTTGGCGCCCGCCCGGGCCTCGATGATCTTCTCCAGCCCCGCGAACGCGCCGCCGACGATGAACAGCACGTTGGTGGTGTCGATCTGGATGAACTCCTGGTGCGGGTGCTTGCGGCCGCCCTGCGGCGGCACCGAGGCGGTGGTCCCCTCCAGGATCTTCAGCAGCGCCTGCTGGACGCCCTCACCTGACACATCACGAGTAATGGACGGGTTCTCGCTCTTGCGCGCGACCTTGTCGATCTCGTCGATGTAGATGATCCCGGTCTCGGCCTTCTTGACGTCGTAGTCGGCCGCCTGGATCAGCTTGAGCAGGATGTTCTCGACGTCCTCGCCCACGTATCCGGCCTCGGTGAGCGCGGTGGCGTCCGCGATGGCGAACGGGACGTTCAGCATCCGGGCCAGGGTCTGGGCCAGCAGCGTCTTGCCGGAGCCGGTGGGGCCGAGCAGCAGGATGTTCGACTTGGCCAGCTCGATGCCGTCGTCATGGCCTCTGCCGCCGCCGTTCTCGCCCGCCTGCACCCGCTTGTAGTGGTTGTAGACCGCGACCGACAGCGCCTTCTTCGCGGGCTCCTGGCCGACGACGTAGCCCTCAAGGAACTCGTAGATCTCGCGCGGCTTGGGCAGGTCCTCCCACCGCACCTCGGAGGACTCGGCGAGCTCCTCCTCGATGATCTCGTTGCACAGGTCGATGCACTCGTCGCAGATGTACACACCAGGCCCTGCGATGAGCTTCTTCACCTGCTTCTGACTCTTACCGCAAAACGAGCACTTGAGCAGATCGCCGCCATCACCGATGCGTGCCACGAGGTGCTTCCCCTTCGCCTGGGATCCGCCTTGTTCAACGGAGCCTGGTGCCTAATCTCCGACGGTACCTTGCCGGACCCCTCGTGTGGGCCCCCCTTGGGCCGACTCGTCCTGCCGACCCAAGGGGTTGATGGTGCCGTCGGGCCTGTCTCAGGCCGAGACCGCGGCCTTGCGGGACGATGTGATCTGGTCCACGAAACCGAAGGACAGCGCGTCCTCGGCGGTGAGGATCTTGTCGCGCTCGATGTCCTCACGGATCTGCTCCGAGGAGCGGCTGGAGTGCTTGGCCAGCATTTCCTCCATCTGGGTGCGCATCCGCGTGATCTCGTTGGCCTGGATCTCCAGGTCAGAGATCTGCGCCCGGCCGGTCTCGGTGTACGGCTGGTGGATCAGCACCCGGGCGTTGGGCAGCGCCATCCGCTTGCCGGGCGTACCGGCGGCGAGCAGCACGGCCGCGGCGGAGGCCGCCTGGCCGAGGCAGACCGTCTGGATGTCCGGCTTGACGAACTGCATGGTGTCGTAGATCGCCGTCATCGCGGTGAACGAACCGCCGGGCGAGTTGATGTAGATCGAGATGTCCCGGTCCGGGTCCATCGACTCCAGGCACAGCAGCTGCGCCATCACGTCGTTGGCGGAGGCGTCGTCGATCTGCACACCGAGGAAGATCACCCGCTCCTCGAACAGCTTGGCGTACGGGTCGTACTCGCGCACGCCCTGCGAGGTGCGCTCCACGAAGCGCGGCACGATGTAACGGGACTCCGCGCCGAGCGAGCGGCGGGCGTCCAGGCCCTCCTGGAGGGCGAGCGGGTTCGGGGTGTTCATGATGGGGTTCACCGTCCTGAGGGGTGAGCGGGGAGGGGAAGCGTAACCGGGTGGCCGCAGGTGCTGCGGAGCGGCCTCACGCGCCGGTGCCGCCGCCACCGGGGACGTCCGCGGCGGTGCTCATGACCTCGTCGATCAGGCCGTACTCCTTGGCCTCGTATGCGGTGAACCAGCGGTCGCGGTCCGCGTCGCGGTTGATCGTCTCGACGGTCTGGCCGGTGTGCGCGGCGGTGAGCTGCTCCATCCGCTTCTTGGTACGCAGCAGCTGCTCCGCCTGGATCTTGATGTCGGAGGCGGAGCCGCCCAGCCCGGCCGAGCCCTGATGCATCAGGATGTCGGCGTTCGGCAGGGCGAAGCGCTTGCCGGGGGTGCCCGCGGTGAGCAGGAACTGGCCCATGGAGGCGGCCAGGCCCATCGCGATCGTCACCACGTCGTTCTTGATGTACTGCATGGTGTCGTAGATCGCGAAACCGGCGGTCACGGAACCGCCCGGCGAGTTGATGTAGAGGTAGATGTCCTTGGTCGGGTCCGCGGCGAGCAGCAGCATCTGCGCGCAGATCCGGTTGGCGATGTCGTCGTCTACCGCCTGGCCGAGGAAGATGATGCGTTCGTCGAGCAGTCGGCTGTAGACCGCGTCACCCAGGCCCGGGCCGCCGGTCGGCGTGCTGGCGGTGGGCATCAGAAGTCCAGGCGTCTGAATCTGCGGAGTCGTCACGTATCCACCTGCTCGTTGTCGGACGGCGACGCGCCGTCTTCGCGTCTTCTCGTAGGGCGCGGGGGTGCGTTGCCGAGCTGACTCCAGCGCCGTCAAGGGACTCCCCTGCCCTCGTTACTACGGACCCTAACGCGCAGGTCGGGCCCAGCAATCCCTCACGCGAAACTGTTCGCTGTGAGCGCAGGCAACCCCGAAAGCGATCGCGCTGTGGCCGGAAAACGAACGCACCCGGACGCTCCTTGGCGTCCGGGTGCGCTGTCATGCTCCTGCTACTGCGGCCGGGATCAGTCCTCGGACTTCTCCTCGGCGGCGGCCTCGGGGGCCTCCTCGGCGGCGGCCTCGACGGTCTCGCCGTCCTCGTCCTCGTCGTCCAGGTCGACGGTCTCACCGTTGCTGTCGACGACCTTGGCGGCCTCGACCACCAGGGCCAGCGCCTTGCCGCGGGCGACCTCGCCGACCAGCATCGGCACCTGGCCGCCCTCGACGACCGCCTGGGCGAACTGGTCCGGGCTCATGCCGGAGGTGGCGGCACGGCGCATGAGGTGCTCGGTGAGCTCCTCCTGGTTGACCGAGAGCTGCTCCTTGGAGACCAGCTCATCCAGCACGAACTGGGTCTTGATGCCCTTGGTCGCCTGCTTCTCCAGCTCGGCGTCGTACTCCTCGGCGGTCTTGCCCTCGCGCTCCAGGAAGCTGTCCCAGTTCAGCCCCATCATCGGGAACTGGTGGTGCTCCAGGTTGTGCTTGCGGGTCTCGACCTCGTCCTTGAGGAGCTTCTCCGGGATCGGCACCTCGATCAGGTCCAGCAGGGCGTCCAGCACCTTCTCCTGGGCCTGGGTGGCCTGGTCGTACTTCTTCATCCGCTCAAGGCGCTTGCGGCTGTCGGCGCGCAGCTCCTCAAGGGTGTCGAACTCGCTCGCCAGCTGGGCGAAGTCGTCGTCCAGCGCGGGCAGCTCACGAGCCTGCACGGCGGTGACGTCGACCTTGACCTCGGCCTCCCTGCCGGCCGCCGAGCCGCCCTTGAGCTCGGAGGTGAAGGTGGCGGAGCCGCCGGCCTCCAGGCCGGTGACGGCCTCGTCGATGCCGTCCAGCAGCTGGCCGGAGCCGATGGTGTAGGTGACACCCTTGGCGACGCCGTCCTCCAGGACCTCGCCGTCGACCTTGGCCTCCAGGTCGATGGTGACCACGTCGCCCTCGGCTGCGGCGCGCTCGACCGGGGTGGTGGAGGCGAAGCGGTCACGCAGCTGCTCGACCGACTTGTCGACGTCCTCGTCGGACACCTCGACGGCGTCGACGGTGACCTCAATGCCGGAGAAGTCCGGGATCTCGATGGTCGGGCGGACGTCCACCTCGGCGGTGAACTTCAGCTGCTCGTTGTCGTTGAACTCGGTGATGTCGATCTCGGGCTGACCGAGGACGTTCAGCTCACCCTCGTTGACCGCCTCCGTGTAGAACTTCGGCAGCGCGTCGTTGATGGCCTCTTCGAGCACCGCGCCCCGGCCGAACCGCTGGTCGATGATGCGCGCGGGGATCTTGCCCTTGCGGAATCCCGGCACCGTGACCTGCTGGTTGATCTTCTTGTACGCCGCGTCGAGGCTGGGCTTGAGCTCCTCGAAGGGCACCTCGACGGTGAGTCGAACCCGGGTCGGGTTCAGAGTCTCCACGG
The DNA here is from genome assembly GCF_024436055.1 of Streptantibioticus rubrisoli. GTDB lineage: Bacteria > Actinomycetota > Actinomycetes > Streptomycetales > Streptomycetaceae > Streptantibioticus_A > Streptantibioticus_A rubrisoli. The sequence goes on from NZ_JANFNH010000057.1 coordinate 29,211, forward strand.
CGCTCTTCACGGTTGGGTCTCCTTGGGCTGACAGTCAGGGGCTTTACGTGGCCGACGAGACGTACTTCCCGGGGTCCTCGCCCCTACGTCGCCCCGTATACAGGGCCAACTCGCATAGTACCGGTACGAGCGGCACGACTGTCCCACGCCGGGGACCTTTCGAACAAATGGTCGGGGTGGCGGGATTTGAACCCACGGCCTTCCGCTCCCAAAGCGGACGCGCTACCAAGCTGCGCCACACCCCGTTTCAGTGCGACACGTAGCGTACATGGCTCCGCACGTCCCGGCTGCCAATTAATTCGGCTGGCGACAGGGGCCGAGTCGACCAGCTACGATGCGGTGTGCCAGAATGACTGGCCGTTGCGGGCGTAGCTCAATGGTAGAGCCCCAGTCTTCCAAACTGGCTACGCGGGTTCGATTCCCGTCGCCCGCTCTGTACGAGTCCGGCCCGGCCGGAGGGAGCGCTCCCTCCGGCCGGGCCGGTTCGTTTTTCACGCCACAGTGTTACGCCGTCGTGTGCGCCCCGTTCCGCATGGTTGCGTCGTTCGTCACGTTCACAGCCTTATCTGGTTGATGGTGTTGGCCAGCGAGTCCAGGAACCGGTGGATGTCGGGCGCCAACCCGGTGGAGGCGAGGAAGAAGCCGAACAGTATGGCCACGATGGCCGGTCCGCCCTTGAGCGTCCCTCCTCGCAACATCACGAACAAGACGATCGCCAACACCACGACCACGGAAAGGGAGATGGCCACAACGGATCACTTCCTCGCTCACTACGGCCTACGCCACGCCGGTACGGGGGTGCGCCACCGCCACTTCTCCCCCGCGCCGTCCCATCGTGCCATCAACCCGCCGTCGCGTGGACCCGCCACGGGGGCGCGTGTCACTGACCGGACGTCAACGCGCTGACTAGTCACGGCAGATGCTGACTAGTCACGGCAGATGATCAGCAGCGCCCGGTCGTCGTTGACGTCCTTGGCGACCGCGTCTATCAACCGCCAGGCGGCGCCCCGGAATCCGTGCGCCACCAGGCGCTCCGCCTCGCCGATCAACCGGTCGATGCCCTCGGCCAGGTCGCGCCCGGACGCCTCCACCAGCCCGTCGGTGAACAGCATCAGCACGTCACCGGAGTTCAACGTGCCCTTCACGCCGTCGAATTCGGCGCCCTCGACGACCCCGAGCATCATGCCGTCGGCGGCCTTCTCCTCCCATCGCCCGGTGCCCGCGCACAGTTGCATTCCGGGCAGGTGCCCGGCGGACAGCAGCTCGTAGTCCCCGGTCTCCAGGTCGAGTACGAGGTGGACGGAGGTGGCGAACCCCTCGTCCCAGTCCTGGCGCAGCAGATAGCCGTTGGCGGCGGCGAGGAACTGGTGCGGCGGCAGCGAGCCGAGCAGCCCGCCGAACGCCCCGGACAACAGCAGCGCCCGCGAACCGGCGTCCATGCCCTTGCCGGACACATCGGTCAGCACCGCCTCCAGCACCTGCCCGCCGCCGGTGCGGGTGGCGACCACGAAGTCCCCGGAGAAGGACTGGCCACCGGCCGGGCGCAGCGCCATCTCGGCGTGCCAGCCGTCCGGCAGCTCCGGCAGCTGGCTCTGCACCCGGATGCGCTCGCGCAGGTCGAACAGCATCGTGCCGCCGCGCCGCCAGGGCACCCCGACCCGGCTGCGGAACTGGGCGATCATCAGCCCGGCGAACGCGACCGCGCTCACCACCAGCACGGTGCCCGGTGTGACGGTGCGCGACGCGCCGGGGTGGTACGGGCCGAGCACCGCGTCCTCGGCCACCAGGGCGGTGGCCGCGGCGGCGTAGAGCAGCAGCAGGCTGGCCGGGCGCAGCAGCAGGCCGCCCAGCAGGACCGGGAAGACCAGCGCGGTCGGCGGACACCAGTCGGGCACGACGGTGGTGGCCCAGGCGAGGGCGGGAACGGTGAGCAGCAGGGCGACCAGCGGCAGCCAGTCGGAGCCGTCGCCCCGGAAGTAGTCGACGGCGGACTTGCGCAGCAGGGTGCGGCCCCGGTGCAGCGCCCTGCGCGCCCGGGCCACGACTGACTCACCGGCGCGTCCGCCACCGCGGCGCGGCGTGGGGATGCCCACCCTCCGCGTGCCCGGCGCGGAGCGTTCCGCGTCCCTGGTCTCGATACCGTCTCCCTCCCGCCCGCGCCTGGCCCGCGGCACGGGAGACGGCTCGACGTCCGGCCGCGCGGGGGTGTCTTCCGCGCTCCTGGTCTCGATACCGTCGCCCACGGCCACCCGGCTCCCGTGGCGCCGTACGCGCCGTCACTCGTCCTCCGTTCTCGGTGACCCTATCCACCCATTCGGCGGCGCGTCGATTCGCGACTCGCCGTATATCGGTCGGGCACGGCGCGTCGAGCGATCGTTTCCGGCCGGGCTGGGACGGCTCGCCCGGGGTCCCGGTAATTCGTTCGCCCGTACCGCGGTGGCGCTGCTAGGCAGGGGCCATGACGGTTGAGTTACGGGTGCTTGAGTCGGGACAGTGGGACGACTGGTACGGCGAGCTGGAGCGGGCGTTCGGCGGGGTGCGGGAGTCCGCCGAGGAGCGCGCCCTTTGGCGTGATCTGACCGAATACGAGCGTTCGCTGGCGGCCTGGGACGGCGAGGAGCTGGTGGGCACAACCGGAGCGTTCTCATTCCGGTTGTCGGTGCCGGGTGGTTCGCTGGTTCCAACGGCCGGGGTCACCTGTGTCGGTGTGCGGTCGACGCACCGGCGGCGCGGTGTGCTCACGGCGATGATGCGGCGGCAGTTGGACGACGTGCGGGGATGGGGGGAGCCACTGGCGGTCTTGGGGGCCTCGGAGCCGCCGATCTACGGGCGGTTCGGATACGGGCTGGCCACCGAGCGGTTGCGGATGGAGATCGACTCGGTCCGGGTGCGGCTGGCGGCCGTCTCGGGGGCGGACGAGGTGCGGCTGCGGCTGGTGCCGCCGGGCGCGGGCAGCGCGGCGTGCGAGGCGGTGTACGCGCGCCGGGTGGCCGGGCGCCCGGGGATGCTGGCGCGGCAACCGGGCTGGGAGCGGCTGCCGTTGCTCGATCCGCCGTCGGAGCGGCGCGGCGCCGGGGAGCAGCAGTGCGTACTGGCCGAGCGGGATGGGGAGGTGATCGGCTATGCCCGCTTCTGCGTGAAGCCGGACTGGGACGAGGCCGGGCCGAAGGGTTCGGTGCTGGTACGGGATGTCGAGGCGCTGGATCCGGCCGGTTATGCGGCGTTGTGGCGCTATCTGTTCGGCGTTGACCTGACTTCCACGGTCACGGCGAGCAATCGCCCTGCGGACGACCCGGTGTTGCACCTGGTCTCCGACATACGGCGGTGCCGGGTGCGGGTGCGCGACGGGATGTTCCTGCGCCTGGTGGACGTGGGCAGGGCGCTGGCCGCGCGGACGTACGCGGCGCCGGTGGATGTGGTGTTCGCGGTCGAGGACGCCTTCTGCCCCTGGAACGAGGGGAGTTGGCGGCTGAGCGGCGACCAGAAGGGCGCGGTGTGCGAACGCACGACGGATGCGCCCGATCTGTCGCTGTCGGTTCGGGAGTTGGCCTCGGCGTACCTGGGCGGCTTCAGCCTCACCGCCTTGGCGGCCGCCGGGCGGGTGCGGGAGCTGCGGCCCGGGGCGTTAACCGAGGCTGCCTCGGCCTTCGGCCATGAGGTCGCGCCATGGTTGCCGCACGGCTTCTAGACGGCGGGGCCGCGCCCCCATCAGAACCCCCTACCGCGTCTGGCAGCCCGGGCACCAGAAGAGGTTGCGGTTGGCCAGTTCCGCGGTGCGGACCTGCGTACCGCAGATGAGGCACGGAAGCTGGTGCCGTCGATAGACGTAGACCTCGCCGCCGTGGTCGTCCACGCGGGGCGGGCGCCCCATCGCCTCGGGGGTGTGTTCCGGGCGGACGGTGTCAATGCGGTTGTTCCGTACGCCCTCCCGCATCAGCGCGACCAGGTCGGCCCAGATCGCGTCCCATTCGGCCCGGCTCAGATCGCGCCCGGCCCGGTACGGATCGATGCCGTGCCGGAAGAGGACCTCGGCCCGGTAGACGTTGCCGACGCCCGCGACCACCTTCTGGTCCATCAACAGCGCGGCGACCGAGCTGCGGCTCCGGGATATCCGCCGCCAGGCCGGTTCGTGGTCGGTGCCGGGGCGCAGCGGGTCGGGGCCGAGGCGGTCGTGTATCGCCTGCTTCTCGCCGTCGGTGATCAGCTCGCAGGCCGTGGGGCCGCGCAGGTCCGCGTAGCCCTCCCGGTTGGCGAGCCGCAGCCGTACGGTGTCCGCCGCGCCGGGCGCGGGCCCGGTGCCGAAGGCGTACTTACCGAACAGCCCCAGGTGGACATGGACCCACCGCTCCGGGCCGAACCCCAGGAAGAGGTGCTTGCCGTGCGCCTCGGCGCGCTCCAGTACCTGTCCGTCGAGCAGCGCCGCGCCGTCGGCGAACTTGCCCTGCGGACTGCTGACCGATACGGCCCGGCCGCCGAACCTCGCTTGGTGGTCGGCGGCCAGTCGGTGGATGGTGTGCCCTTCGGGCATGCCGCGCTCAGTCCTGCCGCGGGTGGTGCGCCGGGATCTCCGGAAGCTTTCCGGTCAGCTCGTAGGAGCTGAGCATGTCGATCCGGCGGATGTGCCGTTCGCCCTCGGAGAACGGGGTGCCCAGGAAGACCTCGACGAAACGGGTGGCCTGCTCCTCGGAGTGCATCCGCGCCCCGATGCTGATCACGTTGGCGTTGTTGTGCTCGCGGCCGAGGCTGGCGGTCTCCTCGCTCCAGGCGAGTGCGGCGCGCACGCCCTTGACCTTGTTGGCGGCGATCGCCTCGCCGTTGCCCGAACCGCCGATCACGATGCCGAAGCTGCCGGAGTCCTGGGCCGTGCGCTCCGCGGCGCGCAGGCAGAACGGCGGGTAGTCGTCCTGGGCGTCGTAGATGTGCGGACCGCAGTCCACCGGCTCGTGGCCGTTGGCCTTGAGCCACTCGACGAGATGGTTCTTCAGTTCGTAACCGGCATGATCGGAGCCGAGGTACACGCGCATGCGCAGAGTCTGCCACGTGGGTACCCGCTCCTCTGTTTCCGGGGCCGCGCGCCTGCGTTTTCGGGGTTACTTGCCCCCTGCCGCCTGCGTTTCGGGTGGCGAATCTCACACTGGGCCCCTGAACCCATTGATGCAACGATTCGGACACAGCTGTTCCGTTTCAGCCGAAGTCTGGGGTTGCATGCGGAAGCTCGCGAACCGAGAGACGAGGGACACGTCAATGAGTGCGCAACCGCCCTTCACGACGGAGGACGCAAGGACCGGCAACTCCGGTCCGGCTTCCGCCGCCGCCACCGCCTACGGCCATGAGGCGGCCGGTCACGGCCTACAGGCAGGGCTGAAGAACCGACATCTGTCGATGATCGCCATCGGTGGCGTGATCGGCGCTGGCCTGTTCGTAGGCTCCGGCGCGGGCATCGCCGCCGCCGGTCCCGCCATCCTGCTGTCGTACGCGCTGGTGGGCGCGCTCGTCGTCATGGTGATGCGGATGCTGGGCGAGATGGCCGCGGCCAACCCGGTCTCCGGCTCCTTCTCGGCGTACGCGGACCGGGCGCTGGGCCGCTGGGCGGGCTTCAGCATCGGCTGGCTGTACTGGTTCTTCTGGGTCGTGGTGCTCGCGGTCGAGGCGATGGCCGGTGCGGGGATCCTGAACAGCTGGATGCCCGCTGTGCCGACCTGGGGCTGGGCGCTGATCGTGATGATCGTGCTCACCGCCACCAACCTGTTCTCGGTCGGCTCCTACGGTGAGTTCGAGTTCTGGTTCGCCGGTATCAAGGTGGTCGCGATCGCCGCGTTCATCGTGGTCGGCGGTCTGGCGGTCTTCGGTGTGCTGCCGGGCACCCACGACCACGCGGTGGGCCTGACCAACCTCACCGGCCAGGGCGGCTTCCTGCCGAAGGGGCCGGGCGCCATCCTCACCGGTGTGCTGATGGTGGTCTTCTCCTTCATGGGCAGCGAGATCGTCACCCTGGCCGCCGGTGAGTCGACCGACCCGCGCAAGGCGGTGGTCAAGGCCACCAACAGCGTGATCTGGCGGATCGCGGTGTTCTACCTGGGCTCGATCCTGATCGTCGTCTCGCTGCTGCCGTGGAACTCCCCCGAGGTCGCCAAGAGCCCGTACGTCGCGGTGCTCAACCACGTCGGCATTCCGCACGCCGGTGAGCTGATGAACGTGATCGTGCTGACCGCGGTGCTCTCCTGCCTCAACTCCGGTCTGTACACGGCGTCCCGGATGGCGTTCTCGCTCAGCGAGCGGGGCGACGCGCCGCGTTCGTTCAGCCGGACCACCTCGCGCGGTGTGCCCGCGACGGCGATCCTGGCCTCGGTCGTCTTCGGCTTCATCGCGGTCTACTTCGACTACCAGTACCCGAAGACCATCTTCCAGTTCCTGCTCAACTCCTCTGGTGCGGTGGCCCTGTTCGTCTGGCTGGTGATCTGCTTCTCGCAGCTGCGGATGCGCAAGATCGTCGAACGGGAGTCGCCGGAGCGGCTGTCGGTGAAGATGTGGGCCTACCCGTATCTGACGTGGGTGACGATCGGCATGATCGTGTTCGTCATCGGCTACATGCTGACCGACCCCAGCGGGCGTGACCAGGTGCTGATGTCGGTCCTGGCGGCGGCCGTCGTGCTGGCGGTGGCGTTCATCCGCGGCAAGGGGCGCGGAGCGCTGGACAAGCGCTGAGGTTCCGCGGGGGCTCCGCCCCCGCCCCGCGAACACGAGAGGGGCCCAGGGGTGCAACCCCCGGGCCCCTCTTCGGCTTTCGCCCTAGCGGCGAGCGGCCAGCTTCCAGGCCGTGGGCAGCAGGCCCATCGCCAGCGCCGCCTTGAGGGCGTCGCCGATCAGGTACGGCGTGCAGCCCAGGGCGAGGGCCTGGCCGAGGGACAAGTGCGCGGCGACGGCGAGGTACGGCACGCCCACCGCGTAGATGATCGCCTCGCCGACCAGCATCGCAGCGGCCGTCCGCCACACCCCGCGGTCCGCGCCGCGCCGGGCCAGCGCGCCGACCGCCGCCGAGGCGAGCACCATGCCCAGGATGTAGCCGAAGGTCACCAGCCCCGCCCCGTGCGCGCCGCCCGCGAACCACGGCACCCCGGCCACGCCCGCCACCGCGTATAGCGCCAGCGAGAGCACCGCGCGGCGGGTGCCCAGCGCGGTGCCCACCAGCAGCGCGGCGAACGTCTGCCCTGTGACCGGCACCGGCGAGCCCGGAACCGGTATCGCGACCTGCGCGGCCAGGCCGGTGAGCGCCGCGCCGCCGAGGACCAGGGCCGCGTCGCGCAGCCGGACGCGGGTGGCGGTGGAGGCGGGCAGCAGGTCGGCCAGGACCTGCTGCGGGCGGACGGGGGCGGCTGCGAGGCTCATCGGGTTCTCCCGCGTGACGAAGGGCCGTTAGGACACCGTGACCGTAACCCAGCGCCGTGCAGCGCAACACGGTGAGCGAGAGACAAAGGCTTGTTCCCAGCCGTAGTCGGTTCCACACAAAGCGCGAGGACACAACGCGAGCCGCCGTGACGCTGGTCACTGGGGCGGTCATCGAAGATGACCCGCTTTGCGACCCGGCACACGCCGCGGGGAGACTGTGGAGTCCCCCCAACTGATCCGAGAGTCAGCAGCACCATGCGCCGCCGCCACCGGTGTGGTGCTGGTGGCCGCCGCGGTACGCGAGTGGCGCGGTCGAAGCGGCAAACGCGATGCACGGCACAATCCACGCATAGCTGACGAGTAATCGGTCACGTTGCGTTAACGAACCGTCCGGATGGCGAACGCGTCGTTGTTGTGACCGGTACTCCCCCGCACACTGTGGCGATCCGTACCTCTCTCACACCCCTGGACGATCACGCCAATGAATCGGACACCCTCCCCGATAGCCGATGCCGCACCCTCCGTGGCCGACTCGGAACCGAGCCTCGGCCACGGGCTGAAGCAGCGCCATCTGTCGATGATCGCCCTCGGCGGGGTCATCGGCGCCGGGCTGTTCGTCGGCTCCGGGGCGGGCATCGCCGCGGCGGGCCCGTCCATCGTGCTGGCCTATGCGCTCTCCGGCGTGCTGGTCATGCTGATGATGCGGATGCTGGGCGAGATGTCCGCCGCCAACCCGGCCTCCGGTTCCTTCTCGGTGCACGCCGAGCGGTCCATCGGCCCCTGGGCGGGGTTCACCGCCGGGTGGATGTTCTGGGTCCTGCTGTGCGTGGGTGTGGCGGCCGAGGCGATCGGCGCGGCCGGGATCATGGCCAACTGGTTCCCGGGCGTTCCCTCGTGGCTGTGGGTGGCCGTCTTCATGGCGGTGTTCTGCGGTACGAACCTGGCGGCGGTGAAGAACTTCGGGGAGTTCGAGTTCTGGTTCGCCGCGCTGAAGGTCGGCGCGATCTCCCTCTTCCTCATCCTGGGCGTGCTGGCCATCTTCGGACTGCTGCCGGGCACGCACGCGGTGGGCACCGCCAACCTGACCGGCCAGGGCGGCTTCCTGCCCAAGGGCTCGAACGGCCTGGTGGTCGGCCTGCTCGCCTCGGTGTTCGCCTACGGCGGGCTGGAGACGGTGACCATCGCGGCGGCCGAGTCGCAGGACCCGGTCAAGAGCGTGGGCCAGGCGGTGCGCACCGCGATGTGGCGCATCGCGCTGTTCTACATCGGCTCGATGCTGGTGATCGTCACCCTGATCCCGTGGAACGACGGTTCGTTGACCAAGCACGGCCCGTACGTCGCGGTGCTCGACCGCATCGGGGTGCCGGGCGCGGGCCAGGTGATGAACGTGGTCATCCTGGTCGCCCTGCTCTCCGCGATGAACGCCAACATCTACGGCTCCTCGCGGATGGCGTACTCGCTGGTGGCGCGCGGCCAGGGGCCGCGGCTGCTGGGCCGGTTGAACGGTGGCGTGCCGCGGCTGGCGGTGCTGGCCTCCTCCGGGTTCGGCTTCCTCGCCGTGCTGTTCAGCTACTGGTGGCCGACCACCGTGTTCGCCTGGCTGCTCAACATCGTGGGCGCGGCGGTGCTGGTGGTGTGGGCGTTCATCGCGGTGGCGCAGCTGCGGATGCGGCGCCGACTGGAGCGTGAGGCGCCGCAGCGGCTGGTGGTGCGGATGTGGGCGTTCCCGTATCTGACCTGGGTGGCACTGCTGGGCATCGGTGCGGTGCTGGTGCTGATGGCCCGGCAGCCGGACACCCGGGTGCAGTTGTACTTCACCGGCGGGGCGACCGTCGTCCTGGCGGCCATCGGCTACCTGCGCCAACTGGCGGCCAAGCGCGACTGACATCGCCGTAGCCACAACGTATCCATAACGCGACTGGAGGGTCGGGCCGTTGGGCCCGGCCCTCCAGTGCGTTCGGGTCTGCTGCTGGTAGCCTGCAATTGCGAATGACTTGCAATAAGCCGCAGCCGGAGGACCCGCGCATGTCCACGTACACCCTTCCTGAACTCCCTTATGACTACGCCGCGTTGGAGCCGGTCATCAGCGCAGAGATCATCGAGCTGCACCACGACAAGCACCACGCCGCGTATGTGAAGGGCGCCAACGACACCCTGGAGCAGCTCGCCGAGGCCAGGGAGAAGGACGCCTGGGGAGCGATCAACGGCCTGGAGAAGAACCTGGCGTTCCACCTGTCCGGGCACATCCTGCACAGCATCTACTGGCAGAACATGACCGGCGACGGTGGTGGCGAACCGCTGGAGAAGGACGGCACCGGCGAGCTGGCCGACGCCATCGCCGAGCACTTCGGCGGATTCGCCCGGTTCAAGGCCCAGTTGTCGAAGGCCGCGGCGACCACACAGGGCTCTGGCTGGGGCGTGCTCGCCTACGAGCCGGTCAGCGGGCGGCTGATCGTCGAGCAGGTCTACGACCACCAGGGCAACGTCGGCCAGGGCAGCGTTCCGCTGCTGGTCTTCGACGCCTGGGAGCACGCCTTCTACCTGCAGTACCGCAACCAGAAGGTGGACTTCATCGAGGCTATGTGGCGGGTGGTCAACTGGCAGGATGTCAACGCCCGTTACCTCAAGGCCAAGCGGCTGCCCGGCGGGCTGCTCGTTCCGTGAAGGCCGTCCCCACGGGCGGAAGGCCCCCGCGCGGTGGTGTCGCGCGGGGGCCTTCCCTTACCCAAGGAGCCTTACCCGAGGGGCCGTGCCCGTGGGGGCGGTACGGCGGAGCGGGTGATAGCGGCCGGGTCAGTCGAAGATCGGCCCGACCGTCCGGGTGCGCTTGATCTCGTAGAAACCAGGCGTCGAGGCCACCATCAGCGTGCCGTCCCACAGCCTGGCCGCCGCCTCGCCCTTGGGAGCCGGGGTCATCACCGGGCCGAAGAACGCCACCTGCTGGCCGTCCGCGCCCGGCACCGCGATCACCGGCGTGCCGACATCCTCGCCGACCAGGCTGATGCCCGACTGGTGCGAGGCGCGCAGCTCGGTGTCGTAGGCGTCGCTGTCCGCGGCGTCCGCCAGGTCCGCGGGCAGCCCGGCCTCCTCCAGCGCGGCGACGATCGTCTCCCGGGTCCTGGGCAGGCCCTGGTTGTGGATCCGGGTGCCCAGCGCGGTGTAGAGCCCACCGAGCACCTCGCTGCCGTGCTTCTGCTCGGCGGCGATGCAGACCCGTACCGGACCCCAGGCGGTGGTCAGCAGTTCGCGGTACCGCTCGGGCAGCGATTCCTTGTCCTTGTTCTCGTTGAGCACGGCAAGGCTCATCACATGCCAGCGCACGCTCACCGGGCGTACCTTCTCGACCTCCAGCATCCAGCGCGAGGTAATCCACGCCCACGGGCACACCGGGTCGAACCAGAAATCCGCCGGGATCTTGTCGGTTTCCGTCGTCGTCACAGCCTCTCCCAAGGTCGTTCGATAAGAAACGACACGTCGGGGGCTGAAACGCTGGTGATCGCGCGCTAATTCCCGGTCAATGCAGCGCGTGTCACCTCCGCCACCACATGCGATGATGCGACTTCGGCCGCACCGGCGCAGGGGCCGGTGGACGCGGCGGACGAGCCACGAGACGAAGGAGTCACCGTGCCCGGCGAGAACCTGACCCGAGACGAGGCCCGCGAGCGGGCCGCACTGATCGCGGTGGACGGGTACGAGGTGTCGCTCGACCTACGGTCCGCCGCGCAGCCGCGGCAGGACACCTTCCGCTCGGTGACCACGATCCGGTTCCGCTGCGCACGGCCGGGCGCCGCCACCTTCGTGGACCTGGTCGCCCCCTCGGTCAGCTCGGTGCGGCTCAACGGGCGCGAGCTGGACCCCTCGGTGGTCTTCGACGGCACCCGGATCGCGCTGGACGGCCTGGCCGAGACCAACGAGCTGGTGGTCGACGCGGCCTGCGCGTACAGCCGCACCGGCGAGGGACTGCACCGCTTCGTCGACCCCGAGGACGGCGAGGTCTACCTCTACACCCAGTACGAACCGGCCGACGCCCGGCGGGTCTTCGCCAACTTCGAGCAGCCGGACCTCAAGGCGCGGTTCCGCTTCACGGTGACCGCCCCCGAGGGGTGGACGGTGTGGAGCAACGGAGCGCGGCAGTCCCACGACGGCGGCGTGTGGCGGTTCGCGCAGACCGCGCCCATCTCGACGTACATCACCTGCGTGGTCGCGGGCCCGTACCACTACGTGACGGACACCTACCGGCGCGGCGACCTGGAGATCCCGCTGGGCGCGATGTGCCGCAGGTCGCTCGCCAAGCACTTCGACGCCGACGACATCTTCACCGTCACCAGGCAGGGCCTGGACTTCTTCCACGACCACTTCGACTACCCGTATCCGTTCGGCAAGTACGACCAGGCGTTCGTGCCGGAGTACAACATCGGCGCGATGGAGAACCCCGGACTGGTCACCTTCCGTGAGGAGTTCGTCTTCCGGGGCAAGGTGACCCAGGCGTCCTACGAGAGCCGGGCCAACGTCATCCTGCACGAAATGGCACACATGTGGTTCGGCGACCTGGTCACCATGGAGTGGTGGGACGACCTTTGGCTCAAGGAGTCGTTCGCCGACTTCATGGGGGCCTTCTCGCTGGTGGAGGCGACCCGGTTCGGCAACGGCTGGATCACCTTCGCCAACCGGCGCAAGGCATGGGCCTACCGGGCGGACCAACTGCCCTCCACCCACCCGATCACCGCCGACATCCACGACCTGGAGGACGCCAAGCTCAACTTCGACGGGATCACCTACTCCAAGGGCGCGAGCGTGCTCAAGCAACTCGTCGCCTACGTCGGCCAGGACGCCTTCCTGGAGGGCGCCCGGCGCTACTTCAAGCGGCACGCGTTCGGCAACACCCGGCTGGCGGACCTGTTGTCGGTGCTGGAGGAGACCTCCGGCCGGGACATGGCCGAATGGTCGCGGGTGTGGCTGCAGACCGCGGGCGTCAACTCCCTCACGCCGCAGGTGATATGCGGTACGGACGGGCGCGTCGAGGAGCTGGCGGTGCTCCAGGAGGGCGCGCCGCTGCGCCCGCACCGGGTGGCGGTCGGGCTCTACCGGTGCGGCGCGGACGGCTCGCTGCGACGGTACGCACGGGTGGAGGCGGATGTCTCCGGTGAGCGGACGGTGGTCGGCGAGCTGGCCGGGGCGGAGCGGCCGGACCTGGTGCTGGTGAACGACGACGACCTCACGTACTGCAAGTCCCGTTTCGACGAGCGGTCGTTGGACACCCTGCGCGGTCACCTGGGCGACCTCACCGATCCGATGGCCCGGGCGCTGTCCTGGTCGGCGGTGTGGAACCTGACCCGGGACGGGCTGCTGCCCGCCCAGGACTACGTGCGGCTGGTGCTGGACTTCGCCGGGCGGGAGACCGACATCGGCGTGCTGCAGATGCTGCACACCTGGGCGCAGACCGCGCTCGACCACTATGCGGCGCCCGCATGGCGCGCGGAGGGCGGCCGGGCGCTGGCCGCCGGTGCGCTACGGGAGCTGCGGGCGGCCGAGCCGGGCAGCGGGCACCAGCTGGCGTGGGCCCGGTTCTTCGCCGCGACGGCCTCGGCTCCGGACGAACTGCGGCTGCTGCGCGGGCTGTTGGACGGCACGGAGGTGGTCGAGGGCCTTGAGGTGGACCAGGAGCTGCGCTGGGCGTTCCTGCTGCCACTGGCCGCGCACGGTGCGGCGCAGGAGGCGGACATCGCGGCCGAGCTGGCCCGCGACAACACCGCTTCCGGCAAGCGGCACCAGGTGCGGTGCCTGGCCGCACGGCCGTCGGCCGAGGTGAAGGCGGAGGCCTGGCGGCAGGTGGTGGAGTCCGACGAGTTGTCCAACGCCTTTGTGGAAGCGGTGATTTCGGGCTTCGCCCAGGCCAACCAGCGGGAGCTGCTGGCGCCGTACGCGGCGAAGTACTTCGGCGCGCTCGAACGGGTGTGGTCCGAGCGCTCGATCGAGATCGGTATGGCCATCGTCCGCGGCCTCTACCCCATACTGCAGGCCACCCAGCAGACCGCCGACACCACGGCCGTCTGGCTGACCACCCACCCCAACGCGGCCCCCGCGCTACGCCGCCTGATCCAGGAATCCCACTCCGACCTGACCCGAGCCCTCCACGCCCAGGAGACTTCCAGCCGGGGGTAAGCGGGTTGTGACCAGGAGGAGTTGAAACCACCGGCTCCCGCCGCGGGGGTTGCGCACCGCCGCGGGGGTTGCGCACCACCGCGGCGGAAAGAATCTCCCGACCGGACATGCACCGGGAGTCCGGGACGCAGCCCCCCGGGTTCTGGAGCAACCCGCCGGGGT
>NZ_JANFNH010000058.1 GCF_024436055.1 Streptantibioticus rubrisoli
GTGGTGATCCGTACCCGCAGCGCGGCCGGGTCGTCGCCGAACCAGGGTCCCGGGACGGCTCCCGGCAGCCGCTCGGCCAGCGCGTGGGTCGCGGGCAGCCCCGGGTCGGGGCGGGCGAGGGGGGAGCCAGCCGACGTTCGCAGCATCCGTACCTCCGTGCTGCGGGCGTCGCGGCCACGGACCCGGCTCAGACGCTGGCCGCGCGGGCCCGGGCGCCTGCCCTGGTGCGGCCGGACGCCGGGCGGCGCTGCGGATGGCGCCGCAGGTACTCGCCCTCCAGCGCGGCCATCCGCGAGCTGTGCGTGCGCAGCGCGTCCGACGATCCGTACAGCAGCGTCTCGTGCCGGGTGCGGTGGATGGCCTCCAGTTCCTTGATCAGCAGGCGGTCGTCCAGCCGCTCGGGTGCCACACCGTTGTTGTACTCGGCCATGGGCGCGTCCTTCCCGGATCGGTCCGTACCGGTCCCGCCACGGCGGTCCGCCCACGCGAAGCGCTTTCCCCGCCGGAGACCGCGGCCAGCCCTGACGCGGCCAGTATCGCAACCGCTACCGGCCCCCGCACGCCCGCTCGCCTGTCCGGCGGACCCCGTCTTCCGGGACCGCGCCGCGGGCTGAACAGGCCGGGCGGAGTCCGCCCGCGGTTCGGTAGCGCCTCAAGGGGCGCGGGCTAGTCGGTGACGGGCGTGTCGCGCGGTCCCAGCTCCGCGAAGAACCGTTCCACCACCGCGCTGGCCCGGGCCGTCTCGTCAAGGGGTTCGCCGACGATGCGTCCGGCGAGCTGGACGGCGAGGGTGCCCACGTCATGGCGCAGTTCGGCTTCCGCCAGGGCCCGGTCGGCGGCGATCTTGGCCAGCCCGGTCGCCACGACCTCCTCCCGCTGCCGTACGCCCTCCTGCCGGATCCGGGTCAGCAAAGCGGTGCCCTCCTCGATCTGGCGCTGCCGCTCGCGGGCCGCCGCACGCCGCGCCTCGGCGATGATCTCGCGCCCTTCGGCGGCTGTGCGTTCGGCCTCGGCGGCCTGTTCCGCCGCCTTCTCCAGGCCGCCGTTGATCAGTTCCTCGCGCTCGGCGATCACCTTGGCGATCCGCGGCAGCAGCACCAGGGCGAACAACCCGAAGACGATGAAGAAGAGGACGAGTCCGAGGACGAGGTCAGGCGTATCGATCTTCAACGGTCCCATGGCGCAAGGGTATTGGTGCCTCGAACACCCGTACCCGGCGGGGTGGCGGCCGACAGGCCACGTGACGTCAGCACATGACCCGGCCGTGACCGGGCGCGCTCGACGGCGCTCGACCGCGCATACGGCGCGCGGCGGAGGTAAGACGGATAGACAGGACGAACACGGGAGGAACGCCATGCAGCGAGGCAGTGACCGGCTCAGTGTCTACCGTGACGACGAGATGAAGCACGAGTTGCAGGGGCTGATCCGCTCCGGGCACGCGACGCGGGTGGCGGAGTGGTTCGACCCGGAGCCCTTGGCCGAGGACGACCCGGCGGTGGCCGCGCATCCCGTACCGACCGGTATGCGCGGTGAGGACGCGCTGCGCTTCGAGCTGGCGCGCCACCTGGGGCGCAAGGTCTTCCCGGCCAAGCGCAGCGCACTGGTCCGTGAACTGGGCACCCAGCACGCCCCGGACGCCCTGGCGGACCGGGTGCGGGCACTGCCCGCCGACACCACCTTCCACAACGTGCAGGAGGTGGTGGACACGCTCCGCCGCCGCTCCTCCTGACGGCCGGGCGCCACCCTCGCCAAGAGCGAAGTGGCGCCCGTACCAGATCGGTTGGCGGTCAGCCGCCACCGGTCAAGGTGGCCAGCGCGCGTACGCCCCGGCCCTGGACGGTGAGGGTGTCGGGCGATCCCGCGTCGATGGACAGCGCGAGGTCGTCGGCGGGCCAGCCCTGGCCCAGCAGCGCCAGTTGCACCATGCGGTAGCTGTGGATCTGCGGCAGGGCGACGGCGAGCCGTTCCTCCGAGGTGAAGACCGGTACCAGGCGCACCCCGTCGCTCTGCTCGAACACCGGCAACTGGATGCCGCCCGGTTCACCGTCGGGGGACTCGACGTTCTCCGGAACCGGCACCAGCACCTCACTGGCGGCCAGGGTGCCCAGCGCCACCGCGTCGTTGCTGTCGGTGGCCAGCTGGTGCAGTGCCCGCTGTGCGGCGTCCCGCGCTTCCGGCGAGTTCGGTTGGTTCGGCTCGGTCATCGGACCACTCCTTGCATACGCTGCCGGACGCCCGGTGCGCCCGGCGTCGAACCTGCCGCGTACCCGAGGAGCCGCCGGGCATGCGCCGTCCACGGCAAAGAAATCCGTGCGGGTGGCCGCTTTCAGGACACCACCAGCACGATCTTGCCGCGGGTGCGCCCCGCCGCGCTGGCCGCCCAGGCCTCTGCGGCCTCGGCGAGCGGCAGTTCCCGGTCGATGTGCACGGTCAGCCGTCCCCGGTCGGCGAGTTCGGCGAGCACTCCGAGGTCGGCGGCGTCCGGCCGCACCCATACCAGGTGGCCGCCAGCCCTGGTCACGCCCTCGGCGTCCACGATGGAGGCGATCCGGCTCCCGTCGCCGTCCACCACGACCTGCTTGGAGACGGCGACGGCTTCCCCGCCCACGTAGTCCAGGGCCGCGTCGACCCCGTCGGGCGCCAGCGCCCGCACCCGGTCGGCGAGCCCCTCCCCGTAGACGACCGGCTCGGCGCCCAGGGAGCGCAGGAAGTCGTGGTTGCGCTCGCTGGCGGTGCCGATCGCCCGGGCCCCGGCGGCCACCGCGATCTGGGTGGCGAGGCTGCCCACCCCGCCCGCCGCCGCGTGCACCAGCACCGTCCGTCCCGCGCCGGGGCTGCCGACCGCGCGCAGCGACTGGTAGGCGGTGAGCCCGGCCAGCGGCAGTCCGGCCGCCTGCTGCCAGCCGAGCGAGGCGGGCTTGCGGGCCAGGGTGCGCACCGGTACCGCGGCCAGTTCCGCGTACGTACCGTGCTGCACGTAGTCCAGGCGCGCGTAGCCGAACACCTCGTCCCCGGGCGCGAACTCGGTGACGCCCGGGCCGATCCGCTCCACCACGCCCGCCAGGTCCCACCCCGGGACGAACGGGAAGTACACGTACAGCATCGGGTCGAGGTAGCCCTGGCCGATCTTCCAGTCCACCGGGTTGACCCCGGCTGCCCTGACCCGGACGAGCACGCTGTCGGGGCCGACCTTCGGTTCCGGTACCTCGGTGAGTTCCAGGTTCTCCGGGCCTCCGTAGGCCCGCATCACGATTGCCTTCATGATCGCGAAAACGAGCGGTGGCGGGGGGAGCATTCCCCCCGCCACCCGTTCGGCCGAGGGGGGTTACAGCGCGGCCTCGAAGGCGGGCAGGTAGCCACCCGACTGGCCGTCCGCCGTCGGGTGGTACGAGTCGGAGATCGGCCAGGTCACGGCGTGCAGCCATGCGGAGTCGTCGCACAGTTCGTGCCCGGCGAAGTAGCCGCGCACGTCGGCGAAGGTGAAGCCGCCGTACTTCGCGACCTCGGTGGAGATGACGCTGTCCAGCAGGTCGGCGGCCCTGTCGAGGGCGGTGCGCTTGGTGTTGTCCAGCCCGACGCACCCGTCGGACTGGGACAGGTCGTAGAACTCGGGGTATCCGAGGACGACCACATGGGCGTTGGGGGCGTCGTTGCGGATGTCCGAGTACAACGTGTCCAGGATGCCGGGGAGTTGGCTGCGTGCCTTGCTCTCCGCGGACGAGATCGCGTTGGTGCAGGTGCTGTCCCCGCCCAGCACACAGCTCTCCATGACGCTGGAGAAGCCGACGTCGTTGCCTCCGTCGGTGAGGCTGACCAGGCTGGTAGCGGAGTTGAGGGCGGACAGCTGGCTGCTCTCGATGTCGGCGGCGGTGGCGCCGGTGCACGCCTTGAAGCTGAACGAACTCGGCGAGTTGGCCTGCTGGTACAGGTACGGATAGGCGTTGGTGCTCTGGTCGCAGCTGTTGAGGTAGTTGTCGGTGGAGCCGACTCCGGAGGAGTACGAGTCCCCGAGGGCAACGAAGTTGCCCCCGCTGGCGGTTGCGGAGGTGGCGCCGCCGAGGGTCATGGCGGCGGCCGCGGCGAGGCTTACGGCGGCAGCGAGCAGGGATGGTCTGCGCACGGGGTTCCTCCACGGGGTGATGCGGAAGAGTGGGGGTGGTACTCGCGGGTGGGCGCGAGCCCTACCCAGCAGTAAGGCGCAGCGGGGGCGGGCGGTACAGAGGCGTGCGCCATGATTCAACCGATATCGCCAATTTTTCACTTGTCGTGCACACGACCATCACGTGCCCATCGGTGCCAACTGCCGCCGCCGGACGCGTGGTTGGGCGTCCGGCAGCGGCCTGGGCGGTACGGGCTCAGTTCCCGTAGCCGATGGCGAAGATGTGCGCCGAACCGCTGTCCGTCACCGGCAGCGTGATCGAGGCCACCCGCTTGTCCGGGTCGATCGGCACCTTGGTGGCGAAGACATAGGTCTTCACGGTCTCCCTGTTCCCGTCACCGGTGTTCCGGTAGGGCGTGGCCACCACCGTGGTGTCGCCCGGAATCGGGCTGCTGGCACCGGCGTTGAGGGTCCAGTCGGAGAAACCGACCGTGGCCTTGGACGTACTGCCGTCGGTGTAGGTGACGGTCAACTGGCCCTTGGCGCCGTCCTTCGGCGCGTTGGTCGCCGCACCCAGCAGCCCCAACGACCCGGCGCCGGAGGGCGAGGCGGTGGGGATGGTCTGGCCCGCCATGGTGATGTTGTCCAAGGTGCCAGGCGCCACCTGCGGCCAGATGTACGAGACGCCATCCACCCCGACATCCGAGCCATCCCGAACTCCCGCCTCGTCCAAGGCGTTCTCGGAGTAGGCCGATCCGTCACCGTCGAACCCGCCGGTGTAGGTGGAACCGTCCGGATACACGCCCTCGTCCGTGAAGTACGGCCAGATCTCGTCCTGGTGTGCCACCACCGCCCGGAGCGCGGCCTCACCCAGCGAGCCACCGGAGGCACTGGACAGGGCGAATGTCACCGGATACACGCCCTCCTTGTCCTGCGCCGTCACCCGCACCTGCTGCTGCGCCTTGCCGTCCGGTGGGACGGTCACCGAGCCGTGCGCCGGGGTGACGGTCACCCCGGGCGGTGCGGTGGCCGACCACGCCACGGTGATCGGGGCCGCGCCGATGTTCGCCAGGTCCAGGGTGCCGGTACCGCTCTCGCCGGGCGGCACCACCAGACCGGCGCCCGAGGGGCCGGTCGCCGCCAGCACCCGGTGCTCCCCTGTCGGGTCGGACGGTGGTGCGGCGGCGGGCGAGGACGCCCAGCTCGTGTTGGGCGTGGTGCCCAGGGTGTAGTCCAGCACCGCGCCCTGGCGCAGCATGCCGAAGCGCAGCCAGGCCTTCTGCCAGTCCTGTCCGTTCACCCGCAACGCCTGCACATACGGCGCGTCAGGCGCTGCCTGCGGGGCGTTGATCCGTACCGCGTTTCCGTTGCCCAGCCGCACTACGGCGCGTGGAAAGACCGGGCTGCCCAGCGCGAGGACATCCGTACCGGCCGTCTCTGGATAGAAACCCAGCTCGGTCCAGACGTACCAGGAGGCCATCTCCCCCAGATCGTCATTGCCGAACGAACCAACCGGAGCGTTGAACCAGAGCTTCTGCTCCGCCTGCCGCAGCACCTGCTGCGTCTTCCACGGCTGGCCTACGTAGTCGTACTCGTAGGGGATCTCGATGCTCGGCTCGTTGCTCAGATCGGCGTTGGCGCCCGAGGGGGTGGTGAGGTTGCTGAACAGGCTGTCCAGATACGCGCTGTACTCGGCGTTGCCCCCACGGGCGGCGATCAGTGCCCGGAGGTTGAACGGCACCATGGGCGTGTACTGCGCCGAGGTGCCCTCGACGAAGCCGTTGGACGTCGCGGGGGTGAAACCGGCGGCGAACTCCCCGTCCGCCTTCTTCGCCTGCAGATATCCGCTGCGCGGGTTGAACACGTTCTGCCAGTCCTGGGCGCGGGTCGCGAACCTGGTGTAGAGGTCCTGACGGCCCAGCGACCTCGCCAGCCAGGCGAGCGCGTAGTCCGCGATGTCGTACTCCTGCTGGGTGGAGACCGGACCGTAGAAGTTGCAGCAGCCCCAGTCCTTGCCGTCGATCGGCAGATATCCCCTGGCGTCCCGAACCGCCTCACCAGGCCGGACGTTGTTGGGCTGGGTGGCCTCGTGCACCAGCGCGTCCAGGGCGTGCCGGGCGTTGAAGTCGCGCGCCCCGAAGGCGTACGCGCCCGCGATGATGCCCGCCGCCGGATCACCGACCATCACATACGTCTCGCCGTTGTTCTGCGCCCACTTCGGCAACAGGCCCGTCTGGTCGTAGCCGTTGAGCATCGAGGTGACCACATCGCTTTCGACCCTGGGGGCGACCATGGCCATCAACTGCGCCTGCGAACGGTAGACGTCCCAGCCGGAGTAGTTGGCGTACTGGGAGAGTTGACCCCTGACCACCTGGTGCACCTGGTTGTCCATGCCCATGTACTCGCCGTTGACATCGGAGAACACATTGGGGTGCAGCAGCGCGTGGTACAGCGCGGTGTAGAACTTCACCTGGTCGTCATGGCTGCCGCCGCCGATCCGCACCCGGCTCAACAGCCGGTTCCACTCACGGTGGTTGGCCTGCCGCATCCCGTCGAAGCCCCAGCCGTGGGCCTCGGTCACCCGGTTCAGGCGCGCGTTGTCGTCGCTGGTGTACGAGATGCCCACCGCCGCCGTCACGGTCTGGTCGTCGCTCGTGTCGAACGTCAGGTACATCCCGTTGGCCCCGGTCACCGGCGGGCCGACCGCCCTGCGCTTACGGGGCACCGAGGGACCGTGCATCGACGGTGAGGGCCTGCCGCGCAGGGTGAAGTCCGGCCCCTTCGCGGGGCTCGTCGCGTGGTGCGGGCCGAAGCCCTGCCGCGGACGGCCCTGCTCCAGCGAGGTGGCGTTCTCGTTGACGGTGTCGCCGACCCAGGTACCGGTGCTGGTGAACGGGTGGTCGAACCGAATGTCGAAGTGCAGGGTGTAGGTGTTGTTGGCGCCGCAGAAGTGGCCGCTTTGCACCGCGCCGACGACCTCGTGGTCGCCCACCACCTCCGCACGGGTGCCGTCCACCTGGGTGGCGCCGCCGCTGAGCTTCAGCAGCAGATGCGAGTCGGCGGAGCCGGGGAAGGTGAACCGGCCGAGGCCCGCCCGGGTGGCGGTGGTCAGCTCCGTCCTGATGCCTGAGGCGTCGGTGACCCCGTAGTAGCCGGTACCGGTCTGCTCGTCGTCATGGCGGAAGGTGGCGGAGGTGTCGCTGAGGTTCCCGGACAGTTCGCCGGTGACCGGCAGGATCGGCACGTCACCGGCGCCCGGACAGCCCGGGCCCGACAGATGGGTCAGGCTGAAACCGGAGATCTTGTTGTCGTTGTACTCGTAACCGCCGCCGTCCGGGCGGTGCGGGGTGGTGTCCGGACCCCACTGGAGCATGCCGAACGGCGCGTCAGGACCGGGGAAGGTGTCCACGCTGCCCGAGGTGCCGATCAGTGGGTTCACCAGCGAGGCGGGATCCTCCACCAAGGTGGCGGCGGACGCGGGCCCGGCAGCCAGTGTCTGGAGCGGCAGCGCCGCCATGGCCCACACGGCCACGGCGGCGATACGTCTGCGGAATCCGGGCGCGCTCACGCGCGGCGGTCTTGCCATCACGTGCCTCCACGGGGGCGGTTGGAACTTCACGGATGGACGAGGATCGGGCGGTGCGGATCGGGCGGTGCGCCCGAACGAGTGACAACGTTGCCAACGTGTACGGGGGAAAAGTCAAACGGTCCGCTGATGCGGTGTCAACACTGCGGGAGGCCGGGGGCTGAGCCTTTCGGGTGAGGGCGTAACCGCGCTGGCGTTCGGGACTACGCCCTCTGGGTGCGCTCGCGCTGGCGTTCGGGGGTACGTCCTTCCGTCACCGCGTTCCCCCGAGAGGGCTGCCTCAGGCTGGCTTGCGCCACACCGAGATGTGCTTCGCGGAGTCCTGGCTGAACGGCGCACCGTCCCAGTCCGCGACACGCCGTTCCAGTTCGAGCCCCGCGATGCGCGCCATCAGGTCGAGCTCCGCTGGCCACGCGTACCGGTGCCGGGAGGCGCTGCGGCGGTAGTGGCCGTCTTCGCCGTCGCGGGTGAAATGGTGCGAGACGAGAGTCTGCTCCACCAGATCGAAGGTGTCGAAGCCGAGATGCCGCTCGGAGACGTCGAACGGCACCGCGACCTGCCCAGGTGGCAGGAACCGCAGGGGCGGCACGCCCAGCTCGATGACGAACCGTCCGCCAGGCGTCAGGTGGCGTGCGGCGTTGCGGAAGCACTCGACCTGCTCGTCCTGTGTGAGGAGATTCGTGATCGTGTTGTAGACGAGGTAGACCAGGGTGAACTCACCGGGCACGACAGTCGTGGCCATGTCTCCGATGGCGACCGGGAGCATGTCCTCGTCGATCTTGCGCCGCAGGACCGCCGCCATGTGCTCGGACAGCTCGATGCCCACAACGGGCACGCCGCGCTCCCGGAGCGGGACGCCCACTCGTCCGGTCCCGATGGCGAACTCCAGCGCCCGGCCGCCTCCGGCGAGTTCGGTGAGGAGGGCGAGAGTCGGCCCGAGGACAGCCGCCGAGGACATCTGGCTCTCCTCGGCGTCGTAGCGTTCGGCGGTCGCACGGGACCACAGCTCACTGCTCGTCACGGGCGGCCACTTTGCCGTGCGCGGCGAGGAACTGTCCACGCGTTTACGACCTGCCCCGCGCTGCGCAGCGGTGGCCGCGACTCGGCTGCGGTTCGGTCGCGCCCTGAAGGGGCGCGGGGAACCGCGCGACCAGCCACCACGCTGCCGCAGACGATCGACGGCAGGTCACCGCACTGCCCAGCGGAGCGCTCAGGTGCGGCGCAGGCCCCGGAGGACCTTTCCCTCCGTGGACAGGTAGCCGTTGCGGTAGTCGAACCGGCGGGTCCCGGAGAACATCAGGTACAGGTACTTGTAGTTCTCCGCGAACCAGTAGGCGGGCAGCAGATCGCCCCGGCCCATGGGCCTGGTGGTCACATCGGTGGCGATCGTGTATCCGCCCGGTACCCGGAGGTTGTCGCGCATGGCGGTGAAGTACTGGTATGCGGTCCGCTTGTAGAAGGCGTCGTGCGTCAACCGCCACAGGTCGAACGCGGAGTTGGCGTACTCGGGGCGAAGTTGGTTGCCCTTGTCGGTGGCCTCCAGCGTGCGGTAGTCGAGCCCCTCGGGCAGCACGGGGTACCGGTCGAGGGCGGCCGTCCACGAGCGGTAGTACGCCGCGCCGTCCCGTAGGTCGCCGCCCTTGCCCAGCAGGCCCGCGTAGAAGGAGGCGAGTTCCGACTGGCTGGTGCCGATCGGTGCGCCGGTGGTCGGGTCGACCTGGCGGAACCACAGGTGACCGGTGCTGGTGTCGGACTGGTGGCGCAGGATGGCGCGGGTCAGGGTGCGGTACCAGTCGCGCAGTCGGGCGTCGCCGAGCAGCGCGTAACCGCCCCACAGGTACTCGTAGAACGAGTCCACCGGCGGGTTGGGGGCGGTGGAGTCGGGATCGGTCCAGCGGCCGGTCTCCGCGTCGATCGAGGTGCCGAGCAGGTCGAGCGAGCTGCGCTTGGCGATGACCGCCTGGTACGCCCGCAGGGACGCGTCGAAGTACCGGCGGTCACCGGTGAGCTTGGACAGCAGGCCGAACTCCATGATGTTCGTGCCCACTTCGGCGAGCGGGACGTCGGATCCGCTGACCGCGCCGGTGCGCAGGTTCACATGGGTGTACGGGATACCGGTCGGCGACGTGGTGAAGGCGGGCAGCAGGTGGTCGGTGAACTCCCGGCAGACGGCCAGCAGTTTGCGCCGCCCGGTGGCGAGGTAGCCCGCGAGCAGGCCGCCGACGAGGCGGATGACGGCCTCGAAGACGTGTACGTCGGCGTCCTGGACCGGATCGAAGTGCCGCTCGATCCAGTCGCAGCAGCGGGCGAGTTCGCGGTCCTCGCCCATCAGGAACAGTGTGTCGAGTGCCTCGACCATCGACAGGCCGAAGGTCTTACCGGCGGCGAAGAAGTCGTTGTGGGTGCCGCTGACCGGGCGCACTTCGTCGTGCCCCCAGGCCTTCGCGGTGTAACCGTGCCAGCCGTGCAGGAACTCCGCGTGCACCTGCTGGGTGACCTGGGCGTCGCTGGGGAGTCCGGCCGGGGCGCTGGTCATGGGTCTGGGCCTCCCGGCGGCGAAGGCGGGCAGGGGGCTGAGCGCGGCACCGCCGAGTGCGGTGGCGGCGGCCGCGCCCAGCAGGATGCGGCGCGACGGGCGCCACACGGCGGGCTGTTGGGGTGCGCGGAAGAGGGGTCGCATGGCCCACGGACACTACTCGTGGGGCAGCGCACACCCAAGGGTGCGCACGCGACCGGCGCGGTGGCGTGAACTGTTTGCGGACACTTTTCCTGTTGGGGCAACTACCCCTTGACACAAGGCGGTTGGCTGCCCACCAGCGCGGTGGCGATGGCCGCGCCGTATCCGTCGCCCACCGGAACGTCGGCCAGTGCCCAGCCGGTGACGGCCGCGGGCTCGGATCCTGTGCCCACGTACGTGTGCTCGGGTCCGCCCGCCAGCCCCTCTCCGGTGCCCTTGAGGTAGGCCTCCTTGCGGGTCCAGCAGCGGGAGAACGCGATGATGCGGTCGGCCGGGGCCAGTGCGGCCAGTTCGTCCCGCTCGCGCGGATGGAGGGTGCGTGCCACGTCGTCGGCGACCGAGAGCGCGGGGATCTCCTCCACGTCGGCGCCGACCGGGGTGGCGGCGACGGCGATCAGGACCAGGTCACCGCTGTGCGAGAGCGAGAAGTGCGGTGCGCCACCGCTGACCGCGGGACGGCCGTGCGGGCCGCCGCACAGCGGACACCGCTCGCGTGCCAGGACGACCCCGCCCGGCTTGGTACCGGTGTACGCGCCCAGCAGCAGCCGCAGCCCGACGTGTGCGACCGCGTAGCGTTCGCGGTCGCGCGCCCGGACGAACGCCTGGTGACGCTGGCGCTCGGCCGCGTCGAGCACCTCCAGTCCGTCCAGTTCGGCCGCGTGGCGGGACACCCGCAGCAGCCACACATGCGCCGGGTCCCATGGGCCGGGCAGCGCTAGCCCACCGGCCAACGTCCCGGAACCGAGTTCACGCGGCACGATCCGCGCAGGCGGCGTCGGTACGGTCATCTCTCCAGCCCTCGAACGTCCCAGCAACACGTCCTCCCGATCTTGCCATCGCCCCACCAACTCCCCCATATCCACGTGCTCCACCGTGCCGTCCCGGCGCGAGGGCCGCGCACGGCGGGCGGAGATGGCCGGTGAGCGGCGTGATGTGGTGGCGTAGGCGTCGGCTACTCGGCGACCGATGTCCGGCGCCGCAGCAGTGCCCCAGTGGCCACGGTGAGCGCCGCCAGGCCGAAGGGCCAGGCCTGCACGGGGATGCCGCGCAGTCCTTGCGCCTGCTCGATGTAGAGGACCATGCCCGCGGCGGGAACGGCGAGCCACTCCCAGCGGCCGTCCAGGCAGACCAGGGCGACCACCAGCAGGGCGTACCAGTAGTAGCTGGGCGAGGTGACGACCAGCGCCGTGCCGGTCACCAACAGCGCGCCCCGCCAGGGCTGTTGGGGGTCGCCGCGCCACAGCACGTACAGCGCGGCGAGCACGATCAGGGCGACGGCCACCGGCCCGGCCCAGGCATCCGGCAGCACCAGCCGCAGCAGCGCGAACCGGCCGACGCTGCCCGCGTCGTACCCCTCCTCGTGCAGATAGCCGGGGAGGTAGCCGATCACCCCGGCGCCGGAGACGAGGACGTACGGCAGATACGCGAGGGCGATCACCAGCACCGCGGGCACCAGCAGCGGGACGGCCTCGGCGAGCCGGTCCCGCCAGCGGCGGCCCGGGGCCAGCACCCCCGACAACGTACCGGGCAGCGCGAGCGCGGGCAGAAGTTTGACCGCGATCGCGGCGCCGAGCAGTGCGCCTCGGCGCACCCGAGGCCGGACCGCGAAGGCGAGCACCATGAACAGGACGCCGAGCGTGTCGACATGGGCGTCGTTGACCGCCCCGAAGGCCACCGCCGGACACCACGCCCACAGTGCCGCCCGTCGGGGATCACCGCGCCGCCGCAGCACCAGCAGCAGCGCCCCGGTCGTCGCGACGGCCAGGAGCGCGCCCGCGACCTGGAACGGCTTGTGGCGGCTGCCCGCCGGGGAGACCGCGTGGACGCCCAGGTACCAGGCCTCGGCGACCGGCGGGTAAATGGTGTGCACGGTCGGCCGGTTGATGTGGGTGCACACGTCTCCCGGGGCCACGTGCAGGTTCCAGCCCCGGCACTCGGTGCCGGTCGGGAACAGCCAGGGGTCGCGCAGCCGGGCCAACTCCGGTGCGGCGGGCGGATAGGCGTACGGCGAGGTCCCGGCCGCCTGCACCCGGCCGTCCCACGCGTACCGGTACATATCGTCACTGGTACGCGGTGGCGCGGACAGCGCCGCGGCGGCCAGCGCCACCCCGCCGATCAGCACCAGCACCACCGCCGCGCGCCGCGGAACCTTCCATACCGCCCACACCGCCGCCGCGAACAGCGCCCAGTCCACGCCGTACCAGGCCAGCAGGTGACCGGGCGCGCCGAGGTCGCCGCCGACACGCAGGGTGGCGACGGTGACCGCGGTCAGGGCGGCGAGCAGGACGGCGGTGATGACGGTGCGTACTCCCACAGGTGCCACGGTGGCAGCCGAGACGGCCCAAGGCGATCTTCCCGCTCACTGCGTCCGCATTCCGTAAGGAGTCACGGCCCCCACGCACGGCCTTTCGGCTGTGAGATGGAGCCATGAGAGCGATGGGGTTCCGTCCGCCGCTGCCCGTCTTCAGGGGGCGGCTGCACGACGCGCGGACGGCGACGGTGATCGGCCGGGCGCTGGGCGCCGCCATGTTGGTGTGCTTCGTCACCGGAGTTGTCAGTCACTACCTTCAGCAGCCGCCGAGTTGGGCGGTCGGTGTGCTGCCGACCCGCCCGGTGTGGGGATACCGGCTCAGCCAGGGGCTGCATGTGGCGAGCGGTATCGCCGCGGTTCCGCTGCTGCTGGCGAAGTTGTGGACGGTGTATCCACGGCTGTTCGGCTGGCCGCCGGTGCGGTCGGTGGCGCACGCGCTGGAGCGGCTGTCGATCGCGGTGCTGGTGGCGAGCGCGCTGCTGGAGCTGTTCACGGGGCTGTTGGACACCGAGCAGTGGTATCCGTGGCCGTTCCCGTTCCGGCAGGTGCACTTCGCGCTGGCCTGGGTGGCGGTCGGCTCTTTGCTGCTGCACATCGCGGTCAAGGCGCCGGTGATCGCGGCGAGTTGGTGGCGACCGCGTTCCGGCCCGGAGCCGGTGGACGTCGACGGACCCGACCGGCGGTCGTTCGTCGCGGCGGTGGGCGCCGCCGTGGGTGCGGTGACGCTGACGACAGTGGGGCAGTCGCTCGGTCCGCTGGGCGGCCTGGATCTGCTCGCGCCGCGCCAGCCGGACCATGGCCCGCAGGGCCTGCCGGTCAACCGCACGGCCGCCGCGGCGGGCATCACCGCCGACCTGGTGTCCGACTGGCGGCTGCGCGTGGTGGGGCCACGCCCCTATGAGCTCACGCTCTCCGAATTGCGTTCGCTGCCCCAGCGGTCCGCCGTTTTGCCGATCGCCTGCGTCGAGGGCTGGAGTAAGAACGGGCAGTGGACCGGGGTTCGGATACGGGACCTGCTCGACCGCGCGGGCGCTCCGCCGAACGCCCGGGTCCGGGTGGTGTCACTGGAACGCGGCGGAAACTACGGGGTGTCGGAGCTGGGCGCCTCCTACGCCCGCGATCCGCTGACGCTGCTCGCGCTGTCCCTGGGCGGTCAGCCGCTGTCGTACGACCATGGCTTCCCGGCTCGGATCATCGCCCCGAACCGCCCGGGTGTGCTCCAGACCAAGTGGGTCACGCGGCTGGAGGTGATGTCGTGAAGTCCCGTCTGGTGATCGGCGCGTTGGGGCTCGCGGCCATGGGCATCGGGCTGTCGATCCTGCTCACCGATCCCTATGTGCGCGACCCGTTGGACGTGGTGTGGTGGCTGGCGGGCGCCGTGCTGCTGCACGACGGTGTGCTGGTGCCGGTGGTGCTGGTGGCCGGGGCCGCGCTGCGGGTCCCGCGCTGGATGCGCGGTCCGCTGCGCGGTGGCCTGATCGCGGCGGGGTGCGTGGCGGCGGTGGCGCTGCCCGCGGTGCTGAGGCCCGGCCCGGTGGCCAACCCCTCCGTGCTGCCGCTGGACTACGGGCGCGGCCTGCTCATCGCCACGGGCGCGGTGGCCGCCGCCACGGCGGTGGCGGCGGTCCGGTCCGGGGTGCGGTCACGGCGCGAAGCGGCGGGCTCCGGTGACGGACCAGACCTCGGCGATACGGTCGCCGTCCAGGACCAGGATGTCGATGCCGCTCTTGGTGGTGACGGCGCCCGTGGTGTCGGGTACGTCAACCGTCCAGCGGGCGACCACGGTTGCGCTGCCGAGGTCCACCACGGGCACACCATCCACGGCGTACCGCAGCCCGGGGGCGGGGTACCGGTCACGGAACTCGCCGATGAAGGAGGCGATGGCGGCGGGCCCGCGGAAGGCGTCGGCGGCTTCGGTGCCGACACCGGCGAAGTGGATGCGGAAATCGGGGGTAAGGATCTGCGGGGTGAGCGCTAGGTCGCCGTTCCAGATCGCCGTCCACTGCTCGACCAGGTGGATGCCGTGATCGCGGGTGAGGTCGGTCGCCTGGAGGTGCGTGGTCATGCGGATTGCGCCTTTCGCGTAGGGCTCGTTGAGCTGAACAGAAAGAAGTCTCTCCCGCCTCGGCGACACCGTCCTGTCGGTGTTTACGGAACGGTCGGCCAAGCGGGTCGGACGAAGTCCGCTGCGGTTCGACAGCGCCCGAAGGGGCGCGGGGAACCGCGCGACCAGCCACAACAACGCCGCAGACGATCGACGGCACATCGCCGCACTCCAGCGGAGCGCTCAGCCGGTGACCTCGCTCAACCTGGTCTTCTCCCGGCCCAGGGTGTCCAGTTCCGCGAGGTCGACCAGGCGCGGCGGAGCGGTCTCGTCCAGTTGCTGCGCGTCCTGGACGCGGTCCAGCCGGAAGCCCCGCACCGCGTCCCGCAGTCGGCACCACCCGACCAGGTACCACCGCTCGCCGCCGAGGAACCCCAGCGGCTCGACCAGCCGCTCGGTCGTCGCGCCCCGCGCGTCAGCGTAGACCAGCCGCAGCACCCGCCGGGCGGACAGCGCCTGCCGTAGCACCCGAGGGACGTCGGGCGGCGGTGCCGAGGGCACCAGCAGCCGCACCCGGTCGGCGAACTCCCCGGCCGCCATCCGCTCCCGCTGCGGCATCACGGCGAGTACCTTGCGCAGCGCGTCGCGGGCGTCGTCCTCGAAGGGCGTGCCAGCGAGCGTGTGCAGGCCGACGGCGAGCGCCGTGGCCTGCGCGGGGGTGATGTTCAGCGGTGGAAGGGTGCGTTCCCGGTCCAGGACGTAGCCTCCCGAGCGGCCCTGTTCGGCGTAGAGCGGAACGCCGGACTGCTGAAGGGCGTTGAGGTCGCGCTCGATGGTCCGGGTGCTGACCTCGAAGCGCTCAGCCAGCCAACGGGCACTTCGGGGGCGGGGAGACGCGGCACGCAACTCCTCCACGAGGGCGTACAGCCGATCCGTGCGGTTCACGGCGACGACCCTAGCGGGGGTCCCCGCTATGCGGACCGGCGCAGGTCCACGAAAGGGCGGCCGTCGGCCTCCCAGTGCTCCGCGGGGGTCCAGCCGGTGTCGGCCGCGGCTGCGAGCAGGGCGCGGGTGCCCAGCCGGGCCCACGGGAAGTCGCTGCCGTGCCGACCGCGGGCGTCCTCCACCCGTACCGTCAGCCGCTCGTCCACGTCGTAGGGCGCCGCCTCCACCAGCAACCGGCCGCCGGGGGCGAGGAGTTCGCGGATGCGCCGCAGCAGCGCGTGCGGGTCGCCGCCGATGCCGATGTTGCCGTCCGCCAGCAGCGCGGTGCCCCAACCGCCCTCCGCGGGCAGCCGGTCGAAGACCGAGCGGTGCAGTACCGCACCGCCCGCGCCGCGGGTTCGGGCCACCGCGGCCGGGCTGACATCCACGCCCAGCGCGCAGTGCCCGTACGCCGTGAGCGCCGCCACCAGGCGACCGGGGCCGCAGCCGATGTCGAGCACGGGGCCCTGACATCGGCGCAGCAGCGCGGCGTCGGCGGCGTCCGGCGCGGCGCACCAGCGCTCCACGTCCAGCGGTAGCAGCCAGCCGTCGGAGCGGCGCAGGAACAGCGGACCGCGCCCGGTGCGCAGGGCACGCGCGTACGGGTCGTCCACCCATGGTCGTTGACGTGATGTCAGTTCGGTGATGCTCATGAGACGGCCAACCCCCTGAGCACGGCGGCGAATCGGGAGCCGGGCGCCTCGGCGGCGACAGCGGCGGCGTCCGCGGCGGTGTCCACGTCGCGCAGCGGCGGCAGGTCGCCGACCGACAGCCCGGCGTCCACCAGCCGCTGCCGCTGCACGGCGCCGGTGTGACTGGTGGACATCGGTACCCCGCGCACCAGCGCGGGGTTGGGCCGGGCGAGCCCCAGCGTCCAGAACCCGCCGTCCGCCGCGGGCCCGAACCAGGCGTCGCACCCGCGCCAGGAGTCCGGACCCAGTACCGGAGCCAACAGTTCCGGGCTGAGCTGCGGGGTGTCCATACCGACCAGCAGCGCGGGCCCTTCCGCGCAGGCCCCGAAGGCCGCGGCCAGCCGCTCGTCCAGGCCGCCCGCCACCTGCGGCAGGACCTCGAACTCCGGCGGCAGCCACGGGCCGGGCGCGCCGTCCAGTACGAGCACCCGCCGTCGGGCGGGCGCCCGGCGCACCGCGTCCAGGGTGTCCACCAGCGCCGCCTCGGCCAGCGCGGCCGCCTGTCGCGGGCTGAACGGCGGGGTGAGCCGGGTCTTCACCCGGCCGGGCACCGGTTCCTTGGCGATCACCAGCAAGGTCACCGGCCCGGTGGGCGCGAGCCGTTGCGCACTCATCGCGTCACCTCCGCCGGGCGGCGCAGCACCGCCCGCATGTCACGCACCGCGTGCCAGGTGCCCCGCCAGGTGCCGGTGACCTTGGAGCGACCCGTGCGCGGAGCGTACGGAACGTCCAGTTCCAGCACCCGCCAGCCCTGGTCGGCGGCTCGCACCAGCATCTCCAGCGGATAGCCGGAGCGGCGGTCGGACAGTTCCAGGGCCAGCAGCCGCTCCCGGCGTGCGGCGCGCATGGGGCCGAGGTCGCGCAGCCGAAGTCCGGTGCGGCGGCGGATCAGCCTGGCCAGTTCACGGTTGGCGACGCGCGCGTGCACCGGCCAGGCGCGGCGCACGGTCGGCCTGCGGCGGCCCATCACGAGGTCGGCGCTGCCATCCAGCACCGGCTGCGCGACGGACGGCAGCAGCGCGGGGTCGAGCGAGGCGTCGCAGTCGCAGAAGCACACCACATCGGCGGTGGCGGCCCGCAGCCCGGCGTGGCAGGCGGAGCCGAAGCCGCGTACCGGCTCGCGCACCACATGCGCTCCGAGCGAGGCGGCCAGCTCCGCCGATCCGTCGGTCGAACCGTTGTCGACCACGATCGCCCGCCAGCCGGGCGGTATCCGCTCCAGCACCCAGGGCAGCGCCTCCGCCTCGTTCAGGCAGGGCAGGACAACGTCGATCAGTGGGGTGTCAGATGAACTGCCGTCGTCCGGCGGCGAGGTGTTCTCGGTCACCCTCATCACCCTACGAAGACAAAAGCCACATTCCGGATTCCGGATCCTTACGAAACACGGACATCGGCTCCGGCGGACGGCCTCGCCCCGGCGTGCCGAAGGTCCCGGTGCGAGACTCGGACCGTGACCACCGCAGCAGCAGCGAACACCGCCCGCCGGATCCTCGTCGTGGACGACGATCCGACCGTCGCCGAGGTCGTCGCCGGTTACCTGGACCGCGCCGGGTTCGCGGTGGAACGGGCGGCCGACGGCCACACCGCCGTGGCCCGGGCCGCCGCCACCCAGCCTGACCTGGTCGTGCTCGACCTGATGCTGCCCGGCATCGACGGCCTGGAGGTCTGCCGCCGAATCCGCGAGCAGGGGCCGGTGCCGGTCGTGATGTTGACGGCGCGCGGCGACGAGGACGACCGGATCCTCGGCCTGGAGATCGGCGCGGACGACTACGTCACCAAACCGTTCAGCCCACGTGAGCTGGTGCTGCGGGTGGAGTCGGTACTGCGTCGCGCGGGCTCCCCCGCGGCGCCCGGCCCCTGGCTGCGCTCCGGACCGCTCGCCCTGGATCCCACGGCGCGCCGCGCCACCCGGGACGGCGCCGAACTGGCCCTCACCATCCGCGAGTTCGATCTGCTCGCCTTCTTCCTGCGGCATCCAGGACGGGTGCTGGGCCGCGAGGAACTGATGCACCGGGTGTGGGGCTGGGAGTTCGGCGACCTGTCCACGGTGACGGTGCATGTACGGCGCCTTCGCGAGAAGATCGAGGAGGACCCGGCCCGGCCCAAGCTGATCAGCACGGTGTGGGGGGTCGGGTACCGGTTCGATCCACCGGAGGGCGCGGCACCGCGGACGGGCGCCTGTGGTGACGGCGACGCGGACGGGGCGGTGGCCGGTGCATGACCTGCTGGTGATCGCCGCGTACGCCGCGGCGGGCGCCGCCGTCGCGGGCCTGCTGGGCGCGTTGGCGCTACGGCTGCTGCGCCACCGCTCGGTCGCGCTGGCGGTGGCCGTCGTCCCCACCGTCTCGGTGACCGCGATGCTGGCCGGGACCTTGTCGGTGGCATGGGCGATGTTCCTGTCCTCGCACGACCTGCGGGTCATCATCCTGGTCTGCGCGATGGCGGCCGTGGTCTCGCTCACCGTGGCGCTGCTGCTGGGGCGCCGGGTCGTCGCGGGCAGCCGGGCACTGGCCTCGGCCACCCGGGCGCTGGGCGACGGCGCCGGACTGACCCCGTTCACCGCGCCCGACAGCGCGCCGACCGCCGAACTGGCCGAGCTGGGCAGGGAGCTGGCCGCCACCAGCGCCAAACTCGCCGCCTCCCGGCAGCGTGAACGCGCGCTGGAGGCCTCGCGGCGGGAGCTGGTGGCCTGGATCTCGCACGATCTGCGCACCCCACTGGCTGGCTTGCGCGCCATGGCCGAGGCCCTTGAGGACGGCATCGCCGAAGACCCCACGCGCTACCACGCGCAGATCCGCGCCGAGGTGGAGCGGCTGAGCGCGATGGTGGGCGACCTGTTCGAACTCTCCCGCATCCAGGCGGGCGCGCTGCCCCTGTCGCCGTCCCGCATCTCGGTGTACGACCTGGTGGGCGACGCCATCGCGGGCGCGGACGCGCTGGCCCGCGAGCACGGCGTACGGCTGATCGGGCACGGTGTCGAACCGGTACCGGTGGAGGTCGACGGCCGGGAGATGACCCGCGTGCTGGCCAACCTCCTGGTCAACGCGATCCACCGCACCCCGGCCGACGGCACGGTCGCGGTGGCCGCGCACCGGGAGGCCAACTCCGTGGTGCTCTCGGTCACCGACGGTTGCGGCGGCATCCCGCCGGAGGACCTGCCGCGCGTCTTCGACACCGGCTGGCGCGGCACCGGTGCCAGAACTCCGCCTGCCGGGGCGGGACTCGGCCTCGCCATCGTCCGCGGGATCGTGGAGGCCCACCACGGCTACGCCGCCGTCCGCAACGTCCCCGGCGGCTGCCGCTTCGACGTCGTCCTGCCAGCGGCACCGAACTGACGGCGCTACGCGCCTTACTCCAGCCGCCAAGATCGCCCCCAAGGGCGCTAGCCACGCCCCGCGCGCAACGGCGCTTTCGCGAACTCCGCCATGCCGTCGTCGAATTCGACGGTCGCGGACCAGCCCAGTTCCTCATGGATCCGCCGCGAGGAGGCGGTGATGTGCCGGACGTCGCCCAGCCGGTACTCACCGGTCACCACGGGCGCCGGGCCGCCGTACTCGGTGGCGAGCGCGGTGGCCATCTCTCCCACGGTGTGCGGTGTGCCGCTGCCGACGTTGTACGGCCGCAGCATGCCGGGCCCCGCCTGGGCCACCAACGCGGCGAGGTTCGCCGCGGCGACGTCCCGTACATGGACGAAGTCCCGCCGCTGACCGCCGTCTTCGAAGACCCTCGGGCTCTCCCCCCTCTCCAGTGCGGAACGGAACAGTGCGGCCACCCCCGCGTAGGGCGTGTCCCGCGGCATCCCCGGCCCGTAGACGTTGTGGTAGCGCAGCGCCACCGCCGTGCCGTCCGTCGCCCTGGCCCATGCCGCGGCCAGATGCTCCTGCGCGAGTTTCGTCGTCGCGTAGACATTGCGCGGGTCGACCGGGGCGTCCTCGTCCACCAGGCCGGGCCGCAACGGCTCACCGCAGTGCGGGCAGCGCGGCTCGAAGCGCCTGGCGTCCAGGTCGCAGACCCTGCGTGGCCCGGGGCGCACCCCGGCGTGCCGAGCGCAGTCGTACCTCCCCTCGCCGTACACCACCATCGAGCCCGCGAGCACCAACCGCCGCACCGTGCCCCGGGCCATGGCCGCGAGCAGAACCGCCGTACCGAGGTCGTTGCAGCTCACATAGTCGGGCGCGTCGCAGAAGTCCTTGCCGAGTCCCACCATCGCGGCCTGGTGGCACACGGCGTCAACTCCCCGCAGCGCCTCCTCGACCGCGGACGGGTCACGTACATCGGCGCGTACGAAGTCGACGTCGGACGCGATGTCCGGCGGCACGCAGTGAGCGGCGGGCAGCAGCGCGTCGAGTACCCGCACTCCGTGCCCTGCCCGGGTGAGTGCGGTGGCGATGTGCGAGCCGATGAAGCCCGCGCCTCCGGTGACGAGTACCAGCATGGACCGACCGTACGGGCCGTCCGGCGCCGCTGGGTGGCGGCACGGGCGGTACGTCAGCGATTCGTAAGGTCGGCTCCCCGTGCCTCGCCACTGCCTGGGACCCGCGTCATATGGTCAGCTCCAGGGTCGGCACGGACGGCGGTATGAACCCGAAGACCTGTGCGTACAGGGAGAGTTCGGCCTCCAGGCAGCGGACGATGTTCTCCTGGCGGCGGAAGCCGTGGCCCTCGCCGTCGAAGGTGAGGTACGCGTGCGGGATGCCCCGTCCGGCGATGGCCGCCAGGAACCGCTCGCACTGCGCCGGCGGGCAGATGACGTCGTCCAGCCCCTGGAGCAGCAGGAAGGGCGCGCGGATCCGGTCAGCGTGGGTGACCGGGGAGCGATCGCGGTAGCGCTCGGGCACCTTGGCCATCGGGCCGACCAGCGTCTCCAGGTACTGGGACTCGAAGTCATGGGTCTCGCCGCCCGCCGACCAGCCGGTCAGATCCAGTACCGGGAAGCTGATCGCGCCGCAGGCGAAGGTGGAGCACGAGACAAGTGCGGCGGCGGTGGTCCACCCGCCCGCGCTGCCGCCACGGATCCCCAACCGTGCCGGGTCCGCCACGCCCTCCGCCACCAGCGCCTCCGCGACCGCCACGCAGTCCTGCACGTCGACCACGCCCCACTGCTCACGCAGCCGGTTGCGGTAGGCACGCCCATAACCAGTGGAGCCGCCGTAGTTGACCTCCGCGATGCCGATGCCCCGAGAGGTGAAGTAGGTGATCTCCAGGTCGAGCACGAGCGGTGCCCGGCTGGTCGGTCCGCCGTGCACCCAGAGCACATAGGGCGGCAGTTCGCCCTCCGGCGCGGTGAACGCGGGGTTGTGCGGCGGGTAGAGGTGAGCGTGGATCTCCCGGCCGTCCGGGCCGGTGAAGGTGCGCTCGACGGGGGCGGGCAGCTCGTCGGGATCCACGGCGTCGCTGTGGTGGGCGGCGACCGCGCGGGGGCGGCCGGTACGGATGTCGAGTTCGACGATCTCATGGCCGGTCGTGGCGGTGGCGGCGATCCCTATGACCCGCGTGCCGGTCACGGTGACCATGGCGTCCCATTCGGTCCACTTTCCCGGGACGTCGGTGAGTTCCCCCGTGGCGGGGTCCAGGATGCCGAGGCGCTGCGCTCCTCGGCCGTGGAGGGCGGCGATCAGCCCGTTGTCCAGCGGAGCGAACCAGCTCAGCCCGAGCCGCCATAGCGGACCCGCGAACTCCTCCTGCCGGGGGCAGAGGTTGACGGCCGCGCCGGTGGCCGGGTCGACCCGGTGGATGTTCCACCAGCCGGTGCGGTCGGTCGCGGCCAACAGCGTGTTGTCCCGGGCCCATTCGATTTGTGCGATGGACTCGTCGGGGCCGCCGATGAGGGTGCGGGCGCCGGAGAAACCGTCATCGGTCACATCCGCGATCAGCACCTGCGTGCCGTCCCACGGCATCCGCGGATGGTCCCAGGCGATCCAGACGGCACGCGTTCCGTCCGGTGACAGCCGCGGCGCGGTGACGAACCTGTGGCTGTCATCGGTGAGTTCACGCACCCGCGTGCGGTCCTCGGCGGCTGACCCGTCCAGCGGCACCGCGGCCACGACCCGTCGCAGGTCCGTTGGGCGCTGACCGGTGAACTCCTCCAGCACACACCACACTTCACCGCGATCGGCGTGTATCCGCAGGTCCGCCCAGCGCAGTCCGCCTCCGAGCGATGAGATCGGCGTCAGGGGACGCGGCTGGCTGCCCGGCACATCGGGCTCATAGGCGAACAGCCGCTGGTCGGCGAAGTGCGCGAAGACGACCAGCGCTCCCCGCCCCGGGCCACGGTCGGTTCCGGCCCACGGCAGGCCGCCGTACTCGATGACCCGGCTCCGGACGTTCCACGGTGGGTGCAGCACGGACTCCTCGGTGCCGTCCGGGCGTCGGCGCATCAGGGTGCGGCGCCCGCGCTCCGCGGGGCGCGGGGCGGTCCACCACAGTTCGTCTCCGACGATGCGGGCGAAGTCGGGCCGACCGTCGCGGGATGCGGCCGTCGCCGCGTCGATGGGTGACTCCCAGGTGCCGTACGGGGCGGTGTTGACGGTCATGTCGGTCATCTCCTAACGGCTCAGGAAGCGGTCGAGGACGCGGACACCGAAGTGCAGGGCCTCCACGGGCACCCGCTCGTCAACACCGTGGAACAGCG
The DNA here is from genome assembly GCF_024436055.1 of Streptantibioticus rubrisoli. Classification (GTDB taxonomy): domain Bacteria; phylum Actinomycetota; class Actinomycetes; order Streptomycetales; family Streptomycetaceae; genus Streptantibioticus_A; species Streptantibioticus_A rubrisoli. The sequence goes on from NZ_JANFNH010000058.1 coordinate 23,085, forward strand.
CCCCGTAGTTGAAACCGGGCGGCAGCTTCAGTGGCGTGAAGCCGTAGCCGACAACGCCGAGTCGGGCGAACTGCTTGGCGTCCGTACCACCCGACATGCAGTACGGCACCACATGCGCGCCGGGATCGAAGTGCAGCAGTGCCTCACGCATCGCCGCGAAGGTCGCGGAGCGCACCGGCGCCTCCAGTGGCACTTGCCGGTGGTAGAACTCCCAATTCACCGCGTCACCGGTGAGCTGGTCCAGGGTACGGACGAACTCCTCTTCGCCACCGGGCACTGTTCTGCCGTCCACATGGGCCGTCGCGCTGCCAGGAATCACATTCACCTTGTAACCGGCCGACAGCATGGTGGGATTGGCGCTGTTGCGCAATGTCGTGTCCACCAGGGCGGCCGCCGGGCCGAGTTGGGCCAGCAGCTCTGCCAGGTCGTGGGCTAGATCGTCAGGTGATGTGGCGTCGAGGTCGATGCCGAGCCCGTGCACGGCGGCGAGTTCGGTGAGCGCTGCCCGCACTGTGGGGGTGAGCCGCAGCGGCCACTGGTGTTCGGCGATGCGGGTGATGGCGGCGGCCAGTGCGCTGACCGCGTTGTCGGGATTGGCCTTGGAGCCGTGCCCGGCCCTGCCGTTGGCGGTGAGTTTGACCCATGCGGTGCCTCGTTCTCCCGCGGCGACCGGATAGATGCGCAGGTCGCCGGCGCCGTGGAAGGTGAACGCCCCGCATTCGCTGATGCCTTCGGCGCAGCCCTCGAAAAGCTCGGCGTGCTGCCGGGTGAGGAAGTCCGCCCCGAAGGCCGCGTTGTCCTCCTCGTCGGCGGTGAAGGCGAGCACGATGTCCCGCCCGGGCCTGCGTCCTTGGCGCGCCCAGGCCCGAACCGTCGCCAGCACCATCGCGTCCATGTTCTTCATGTCGATGGCACCACGGCCCCACAGCACGCCGTCTCGCACCTCGCCGGAGAACGGGTGCACCGTCCAGTCGGCGGGCTCCGCGGGCACCACGTCCAGATGGCCGTGGACCAGCAGGGCGTCGGCACCGGGATCCGTTCCTTCGATACGGGCCACCACGTTGGCACGCCCGGGCGCGGATTCCAGGATCCGCGGTTCGATCCCCGCGTCGGCCAGTTTCTCGGCGACGTACTCGGCCGCGGGTCGTTCGACGCAGTCGCCGCCGCCGCGGTTGGAGGTGTCGATTCGAATCAGGTCCGAGGTGAAGCGAACCACTTCGTCGAAGACGACCGTGTCGTCCGGAACGTCTTGTGTCGCTCTCGCGAGCGTTACCTCAGCCATACTGCTCCTCCACCGCCGCCGAGACGAGTGTGGTCACGGCCTTGAAGCATCTGATGCCTTCGTACATCGTCGCCGCGGTGTACTGGACACGGCGTTCGCCACACCGTTCGACCGAGGGCACGACGCAGGCCGCTCCGACGAGGTGCGCGGCGTCGAACTCCACCTCTACCGTGAACGGCCCTGCCTGCGCTGGCGCATGGCGCACCGCCAGTGCGGCTGCCTGTTTGGCCGCCGCTTTGATGTCCGTCGCGGTGCGCGTCGGTGGTCGGCATACGGCGGCGTACCGCGACACGTAATCCTTCACTCCGACGGTGTAGGCGTCGGGTGCGTAGGTGTGAGCGTCGAGGGCGGTGCGGTCGTCGCCGGTGACCAGGATGACGGGGACCCCGTACTCGGCGGCGACCAGCGCGTTGAGCCGTCCCTCGCTGGCCGGTTCGCCGTTGACCCATACTCCGGTGATGGAGTTGGCGAGGTAGGTGTGGGCCAGGACTCCTTCGGTGCCCGCGCCGGTGTGATAGCCGATGAACGCGACGCCGTCGGGTCTGCGGTGGCCCTCGTACTGCACCCCCTCGACCATCGACAGGTCCTTGTGACGCCCCGTGAGCATCTGGGCTCGCGCGTCGAGTTGTTCCAGTAGGAGGTTGCGCATGGTCCAGTGGGCCTCGTTGACCAGGACCTCGTCGGCGCCGCCGTCGTAGAAGCCGGCGATCGCCGCGTTCACGTCGGAGGTGAACATATGGCGGCACCGCTGCCATTGCTCGGTGCCGGGAAGCACGTCCGCGGGCCATGTGACGCCGGTGGCGCCCTCCATGTCCGCGCTGATCAAAATCCTCATGGCTCGGACGGTACGCGTCGGCCGACGGGAGGCACCAGGCCTGTGGATAACTCTAGAGGTCTAGACCTCTAGAGTTATCCACAGGCCTGGTGGTCGCGCTCCACCGGGCGGAGGCTCGGCGGCATGACATCACTCTCAGCGACCCACCACCAGCCACTGCGCAGGAAGATCAATGCGCGAACCGTCCGCGCGGTACTCCGCCATCACCAACTCGATCCGACCCCGCGCGAACACCGAAAGCCCAGGGCCACGCAGCAGTTCGGGCACCGTCGCGTCCCAGCAGCTGCGTGCTCCACTGCTCCAGTGCGATATCAGGCCGTCGTCGTCCTGGACGACCACGGCCAGCGGAATCCGCCCAGAAGCGGCGCTGGTCGACTCGGGCGGCTTGCGGTGGCCCATGGTCCGCGGGACGCCTTCCCTGTGGGTTCGCGGCCCCACGGCCGTCCCCCGGGGTGCAAGATCCGCGACGCCGCTACCACCGTATGGCCCACGGCCACACCCCGTAGATGCGAAGCGAGAATCCGGCGCATACCAGCGCCGGTCATCCGCTACCACGGTCTGGGCGAAGTGCGTGTTAGCGTCCCGTTCTTGGTACGGCATCTGGGGAGAGACCGGGAGCAATCACCCATGAGCACGCTCGAACCGGCCCCTCGCGCCGCGCCACTGCCACGCCCGCCCGCGGCGCTGTGGCTGCGGCATCCGGTTGTGGCGGCGGTGCTGTTGGCAGGTGTGTTCCATGCGGTGTGGGCGCTGTTCCTGACCGCCGAAGGCGGTGACCTGGCGGCGCAGTACGCCTGGAGCGAGTTCGCACAGCACAACCCCGACTCCGCGTACAACCTGTCGTGGTACGGCGGTATGCACCCCTTCTCGTACAGCGTGCTGACGCCCTACCTGATGGCGTTCGCGGGCGTCCGCACCACGGCGATGGCCGTGGGCACCCTCTCCGCCGCCGTCTTCGCCCAGTTGCTGATCCGCTCGGGGGTTCGGCAACCCATGGCACCGGCACTGTGGGGTGCCTTCTCGCTGTGGTGCGACACGGCGTCGGGTCGGGTGACGTTCGCCGTCGGAGTGCTGTTCGGCCTGGCAGCCGTCTGGGTCGCGTACGAGACCTGGGGCACCCGGACCGTGCGTTGCGGGACGGCGGCTGTGCTGGGTGCGCTCGCCACGCTCTCCAGTCCGGTGGCGGGGCTGTTCGTGGAAGTGGTGGCGGCGGCGCTCATCTTCACCGGGCGGCGCAGGGACGGCTGTGCCATGGCGGCCGGACCGGTACTCGTGGTCGCCACGACGACGCTGCTTTTCCCCTTCTACGGGGTGCAGCCGTTCTCTTGGGGCGGGGCGCTACTGCCGACGCTGGTGGCGGCACCACTGGCGCTGTGGGCTCCGAAATCGTGGCGTCCGGTGCGGGTCGGCGCCGCCGTCTATGTGCTGGGGGTGATGCTGACCTTGGCGATCCCCTCACCGGTGGGCAGCAATGTGGTGCGCCTGGCACTGCTGTTCGGTGGTCCGCTGCTGCTCGCGGCCATCGTGGCCAGCGGGAAGGTGGACGTCAGCAGGATGGTCGCACTGGGGCTCGCCTTCGCCGTGGCCGTGGTCTGGCAGATCTTCAAGCCGGTACAGGACCTGCTCACCACCGCGCCCGCGGCGGGCTGGTCGGCCTACTCCCAGCCGCTGATCGCCGAGTTGAACCGGCTCGGCGCGGACCGCGGACGGGTGGAGGCGGTCTCGGCGCAGACGCACTGGGAGTCGGCGGGCCTGGCCCCGTACGTCAACCTGACGCGCGGCTGGAACCGGCAGATTGACGTGGAACGCAACCCGCTGTTCTACCACGGCACGCTGACGCCCGAGGCCTACCACGAGTGGCTGCGTCACTGGGGGGTCGGCCTGGTGGTGTTGCCGAACGCCCAGCCGGACGGCGCCTCGATGGCGGAGGCGCGGATCGTCGCGGCCGGGCAGCCGTGGCTGCGGGCGGTCTGGCATGACGCGCACTGGCGGGTGTTCCGTGTCGCCGACGCGCTGCCGCTGGTCGACTCCCCCGCACAGGTGGTGCGGACGGCGGAGGGTGAGATGTCGGTACGGGTCCCGAAGCCGGGGGCGTTCGTGGTGCGGGTGACCTGGTCGCCGTGGCTCGGGGTGCTGGGCGGCGGGCGCGGCTGCCTGGAGCAGGACGGCGAGTGGACGCGATTGCGGGCGGCCGGACCGGGGGTGTTCCGGATCGGCGCGCGCTATCAACTGCCGCGTGGCACGCCGTGCACGAACAGCGGCACGGTTGCGTTGAGCGCCGCCACCTGACGGGCGCTCAACTCCACGCCAGCGCGCGTCAGTCCTCGTGGCCCAATTGCAGGTCGCGTTCGGTACGCCCGCCGCCCGCTACCTGAAGGACGGTGGCCACCGGGGGGTACCCCGCGGCGATCACGGTGTAGGAGCCCGCCGCCAGGTCGATGAAGCGGAAGACGCCGTCGACGCCGGTGGTGACCGAGTCCACGACGTTGCCCGCCGCGTCCAGCAGCGTCACCCGGGCGTCCTCCACCGGGCGGCCGTCCGGTGCCCGCACGGTGCCGCGTAGCACCGCGCCGCCCGCCAGCTCCACGTCCTGCCGGGTCTCGCGGGCCGCCTGAACGGAGACCGGCAGCGCGGCGGGGCGGAACGCGGGGGCGCTCGCGGCCAACGTGTACTCACCCGCGACGAGTTCGGTGAGCACGTAGGAGCCCTCGCGGCTGGTGCGAGTGCTGGCCACCACCTCGCCCCGTACATCGGTCAGCGTCACGATCGCGTCCGGCACCGGCGTGCCGTCGGCGGTGTGTACGGCACCCGCCAGTCGCCCGGCGCCGCCGAGCACCACGTCGAGGTCGACCGGGCGCTCGCCCACCGTGACACTGACCGCCTGCGGCTGGTGGCCGCCCGCCGCGGCGATGAGCACATAGCTGCCGTTGCCCGGTGTGCTGAGCGCGTACCGCCCGTCGTCACCGGTGGCGCCGCGCCCGATCTGCCGACCAGAGGCGTCGATGAGGGTGAGGGCCGCGCGGGCCACCGTGGTGCCGTCGGAGTGCTGGACCGTACCGCACACGGGAACGCCCGCGCCGGGAGCGGACCGTGCCTCGGGGATGAGCGACTGCGCACCGGCCGCCGTACCGTTCTGGGTCACCGGGGGTTTCTCCTTGAGCAGAAAGGCGAGCAGGAAGCCGAAGACGAGCACCGGCACCAGGTACAGGTAGATCCGCGGCATGGCCTCCGCGTACGCCCGCACATAGCCGTCACGCAGTGGCGCGGGCAGCGCGCGCACCAGTTGCGGGGTGATCGAGTCCGGGTTGGGCAGCCGCGCCGAGTGCGGCAGTCGGACGGCGAGACGGGCGGTCAGCCGATGGGCGAAGAGGGTGCCGAACACCGCGGCGCCCAGTGAACCGCCGATCTGCCGGAAGTAGTTGCTGGCCGAGGTCGCGGTGCCCAGGTCGGTGCGGCGGACGGTGTTCTGCACGGCCAGCACGAGCACCGGCAGGCACAGTCCGATGCCGACGCCCAGCAGGGCCATCCAACCGCTGTAGACGGCGCGGGGGGTGCTGGCGTCGAGCCGGGACAGCAGCCAGGTGCCGACCGCCGCGCAGGCGCAGCCGAGGATCGGGTACGCCTTGAAGTGGCCGGTGCGGCTGACGAGTTGCCCGGCGATGATCGAGGCGGCCACCACGCCCCCGGTCATCGGCAGCGTCAGCAGCCCCGAGCGGGTGGCGGAGGCCCCGTCCACCATCTGCAGGAACGTCGGCAGATAGCTGGCCGCGCCGAACAGCGCGACCCCCACGACGGCGCCGACGAGCCCGCTGACGGTGAACACCCGGTCCCGGAACAGCCGTAGCGGAACGATCGGGTCCACCGCGAACCGCTCGACGATCAGGAAGCCGACGGTGGCGACGAGCGCACCCGCGCCGAGGCCGACGATGACGTCCGACCGCCAGGCATACCGCGTGCCGCCCCAACTCGTCAGCAGCACGAGGCAAGTGGAGACGGCGACGAGCAACAGGACGCCGAGCACGTCCAGTCGCGGCCGGGCGGTGGGCGTCGGCAACCTCAGCGCCAGGCCGACCACCGTGAGGGTGACCAGAGCGAAGGGCACGTTGACGTAGAAGCACCAGCGCCATGAGGCGTGGTCGGTGAAGAGGCCGCCGAGCAGCGGCCCGGCGACCGAGGCCAGTCCGAACGCGGCACCGATCAGACCCATGTAACGGCCGCGTTGCCGGGGCGGCACGATGTCGGCCATGATCGTCTGAACGCCGATCATGAGGCCGCCGCCACCGATGCCCTGGAGTCCCCGGAAGATGATGAGTTCGTTCATCGAGTGCGACCAGCCCGCCAGAGCCGAGCCCATGACGAACATGGCGATCGCGAACTGGAAAACAGGTTTGCGGCCGAAGATGTCGCCGAGTTTGCCGTAGATCGGCAGGCACACGGTGGAGGACAGCAGATAGGCGGTCACTACCCACGACATATGGCCCACACCGCGCAACTCCCCGACGATCTTGGGGAGTGCGGTCGCGACGATGGTCTGGTCGAGGGCGGCGAGCAGCAGGGTGAGCATCAGCCCGAGGAAGACCATCCGCACCCGGCGCGGGCCGAGCGCCACGACGGCTGGCGACTCCTCGGCGCCCGCGTGGCCGGTCTCCTGCCGGTCCTGGCACGCAGGCCGCGCCTCGTGCGGCCGGTGGGTCGGCGGGGCGCCCTGACGCGGTACGCGGGGCGCGTCCGAGGCGCCCGTCGCCCGGTTCGGTGACTTCGGCCGCTCGGCGCCCTGAGACGGCCGCGCGCCGTCCGTCGTCTCGGCCTGCCCGGCCAGTGCGGTCCCGCCCACTGCTGCTCCCCTTCGTCACGCTGCGGGCCATTTCTCGCATTACGCGACAGGAACGAGCAAGCGCGACCTTTCGCCGTGCACGGCGCGGGAGGAGCGGCCAACTACCGCTCGGAAAAGTGCACTTGGCACCCCATCAGGGAATTTCGCACTAGGCGGCGCGCGCCGAGCGCGCGCCTACCTTGCCAAGAAATCCACTCGATTCGGTGAATACGGCTGGCGCCTGGTTTTCGCCGTCGGCTACTTCTCCACGTGCGCCGCGAGATTGGCGAGTACCTGGTCGTGGATGCGGTTGAGGCCCTTGGGGGCGAAGGTCCGCTCGAAGAAGCCGCCGATGCCGGTCGCACCGCTCCAGGTGGCGGAGACGACCACCTTGGCCTTGCCCTCTCCGGCCGGGGTCACGGTCCAGGTGGTGACCATGGTCGAGTTGCGGTCCTTCTCCACCAGCTGCCCGGGCGACGGCTCGGTCACGTCGAGCAGGCAGTCCCGCACCCGCTTGGAGGTGGCCTGGAGCCTCCAGTGCACCAGGGTGCCCGCACCGGCGCCGCCCTCGCGCACCTCGTACTCGCTGTACTGCTCGGGCAGTAGTTCCTTGCGGGCGTGGGCGTAGTCCGCGAGGGTGCCGAACGCCGCCTCGGGCGTGGCGGCGATGATCCGCTCGGTGGTGGCCTCTACCTGTGCCATCTGCTCGTCCTCCGGTTCGCGTTCCGGGGGCTTGGCCTCCGGAAATCCACTCGGTTGCTGGTTCGGGACAGAAGCCAACCACCGTGGGTGCGCGGAACCGAAATCGGGGCCCCGTCCGGCCCACAGCCGCCTAACCCGCGTCCTGGGATCCACCTCGCACAAAATTCGTTCACTTGTTCTATTGTGGTTTTCGGGGGACCGTCGACGCGAGGAGGCAGCAGCATGCGCTGGGACAACCTGAGTCCGGGCGGCAGCCCGCCCGCGCTCTTCGGCACCGACGTCGTTTCGCGGACGTTCGACACCCCGGAGTTCCGCGGCATCACCTTCCACGAGGTGCGGGCCCGCACGATCATCAACCGGGTGCCGGGCGCGTCCCGGATGCCGTTCGAGTGGACCGTCAATCCCTACCGAGGGTGCAGCCACGCCTGTGTCTACTGCTTCGCCCGGAACACGCACAGCTATCTCGACCTCGACACCGGCCACGACTTCGACACGCAGATCGTGGTGAAGGTCAACGCCCCCGAGTTGCTGCGCCGCGAGCTTGCCGCGCCGCGCTGGCGCGGGGAGCACATCGCCATGGGCACCAACGTCGACTGTTATCAGCGCGCGGAGGGGCGCTATCGGTTGATGCCGGGCATCATCAGCGCGCTGCGCGACCACGCCAACCCGTTCTCGATCCTCACCAAGGGCTCGCTGATCCTGCGCGACCTGGAGCTGCTGGAGCAGGCGGCGCGGGTGACCGAGGTGGCCACCGCGGTCTCCGTCGGGTTCACCGACCGGCGGCTGTGGCGCGACGTCGAACCGGGTACGCCCGCCCCGGACAAGCGTTTGGAGGTGTGCCGGACACTTAACGAGCACGGCATCCCGTGCGCCGTACTGATGGCACCGGTGCTGCCGTTCCTGTCCGACTCCCCCGAGCAGTTGCGCGAGACGGTGCGCGCCATCGCCGCGGCCGGGGCCACGTCCGTCACGCCACTGGTGCTGCACCTGCGCCCGGGTGCCCGCGAGTGGTACATGAGGTGGCTCGCCGAGCGCCACCCCCACCTGGTCAGGCGGTACATGACCATGTACGCGGAAGGCGCGTACGCGCCCAAGTGGTACCAGCGCCGCATCACCCGCCAAGTTCACGAACTGGCCAGGGAGTTCGGCATCGGCCCGTCCCGTGCGGGCGCGGCCCGGCGCCTCGGGTCCGCCGCGCCCGAGGCGGCCGTCCCCGCCGGGCCGACACAGCTGACGCTGCTGTGAGGGCACCGCGGGGGTCCGTGCCCATCTGAGCGCCGTCGCTCATCTGAACGCGGCGCAATTCACATGGGCAAAACTCTGGCGCGTAGGTTACTGGCGAGTTACCCTCCCACCAACGAGCCCGCGCACCGCTGACCGTGGTGCCACGGCTCGCGCGCACAGCGGCCTGGTGACGCAGCCACCGTGCGCACAGCACCACCGCACCATCGCGGTTCTCGTCGGTTCGGCATCGCGGCGCGGCCCCGGGACAGGGCCCGCCACACACTCCGCGGACACCTCTGCGCCCGCATGTGCGGGCGCGCGGGTCCACGGGGCATTCCAACTCCCGCGCCGTACGCGTGTGTTCGACGACACGCCCGGTCGCTCCTCAGTCGTCACGCCCCGTTCCCGCACGGGGCACACCCCCTGGAGTTTCGCGATGGACCGTCCGTCCACCCCGTCCCCCTCCGCCTTGCGCACCGTCGCCGTCGTCGGCCTCGGCACCATGGGCTCCGGTATCGCCGAGGTCCTGGTGCGCGCCGGACACGAGGTCATCGGCATCGAACGCTGCGAGCAGGCCGTCGTGGCGGCGACCACCGTCCTGGAGCGCTCCACCGAGCGGGCCGTGCAGCGCGGCAGGCTCACCACGGCCGAACGAAGTGAGGCACTGGCCCGGTTCCGTACGTTCACCGACCTGCACGCCGCCGCCGACGCCGACCTGGTGATCGAGGTGGTGCCGGAGGACTACGACCTCAAGCGCGAGGTCCTCACCGCGCTCGACGCCGTCTGCAAGCCGCAGACGATCTTGGCCACGGGCACCAACGCGCTGTCGGTGACCCGGCTGGCGGCCGAGACCAAGCGCCCTGAACAGGTGCTGGGTCTGCACTTCTTCGCGCCCGCGCAGGCGATGAAGCTGGTCGAGGTGGTCTCCACGGTGCTCACCGCGCCCGAGGCGACGGCCCAGGTGACCGCGCTGGTCAGCGCGCTCGGCAAGGAGGCGGTCCCGGTCGGCGACCGGCCCGGGTTCATCGCCGACGGGCTGCTGTTCGGCTACCTCAACCAGGCCGCCGCCATGTACGAGGCACGGTACGCGACGCGTGAGGACATCGACGCGGCCATGCGACTGGGCTGCGGTCTGCCGATGGGGCCGCTGGCGCTGCTCGACCTGGTCGGCATCGATACCGCGAAGACGGTGCTCGAGGCGATGTACGCCGCCTCACGGGACCGGCTGCACGCGCCCGCGCCGATCCTGGGCCAGTTGGCGGCGGCGGGCCTGACCGGCCGCAAGGCCGGACGCGGCTTCTACACCTACGCCGCGCCCGGCAGCCAGGAGATGGTCGCCGACCAGCAGACCCCGGCCGACGACCGGCGGCAGGGCGCGGGCCGCACCGTGCGCACCGTCGGCGTGGCCGGATCCGGGACCATGGCGACCGGCATCGCGGAGGTCTTCGCGAAGGCGGGCTACCAGGTCGTGCTGGCCGCCCGTGGCCAGGAGAAGGCCGACGCCGCCGTCGCCCGCATCGCCAAGTCCCTTGCCCGCTCGGTCGATCGGGGCCGGCTGTCGGCGGCCGACCGGGACGCGACGCTGGCCAGGATCACCCCGGGGGGATCGTTGGACTCCTTCGCCGAGGTCGACCTGGCGGTGGAGGCCATCGCCGAGGAACTCGCCCTGAAGCAGCAGCTGTTCGAGACCTTCGACAAGGTCTGCCGACCGGGCGCGGTGCTGGCCACCACCACGTCCTCGCTGCCGGTGGTGCAGATCGCCGCCGCCACCTCCCGCCCGCAGGACGTCATCGGCATGCACTTCTTCAACCCGGCCCCGGTCATGAAGCTGGTCGAGGTGGTGCGCACGGTGCTCACCGCGGACGACGTGCGGGCCACGGTGCACGAGGTGTGCGGCGTCATCCGCAAGCACCCGGTGGACTGCGGTGACCGGGCCGGGTTCATCGTCAACGCCCTGCTGTTCCCGTACCTGAACAACGCGGTGAAGATGGTGCAGGAGCACTACGCCAGCGTGGACGCCGTCGACACCGCCATGAAGCTCGGCGGCGGCTACCCGATGGGACCGTTCGAACTGCTGGATGTCGTCGGTCTCGACGTGTCACTGGCCATCGAGCGGGTGCTGCACCGGGAGTTCCGTGACCCGGGCCTCGCCCCCGCGCCACTGCTGGAGAACCTGGTCTCCGCGGGCTGCCTCGGCCGGAAGACCGGCCGCGGCTTCCGCGAATATGCCAGGGCCTGACGACACCAAGGGGTGGGCCGGGGTCTTCCCCGGCCTGGCCCCCAGCACCGGCCGAACGGGGACGCCGGGCGCGCCGCCTGCCGAAATGCAGTACGTTCCCCACATGTCCCAGCCGCGCTCAACTGCCCGAACCACCGCACAACGGCACCGCGTGCGTCAGGAGCTGGCCACGGCCGCGATGCACCTGTTCTCCACGAAGGGGTACGAAGCCACCACGGTCGACGAGATCGCGGCGGCGGCAGGGGTGGCCCGGCGCACCTTCTTCCGCCACTTCCGCTCGAAGGAAGAGGCGATCTTCCCCGACCATGACGACACCCTGGTCCGCGTCCAGGCGGTGCTGGACAGCGCGGACCCCGGTGAGCATCCCCTCGACACGGTGTGCCGCGGAATCACCGAAGTGCTGCGGATGTACGCCGAGTCGCCCGAGGTGTCCGTCGAGCGCTACCGGTTGACCCGTGAGGTCCCCGCGCTGCGCGAGCACGAGATCGCCTCCGTCGCCCGTTACGACCGGCTTTTCACCCGCTATCTGCTGGGTCACTTCGACGAGGCGGCGCACCGTGCGGGCGATGACGACCCGCTGCTGGCCGAGGTGGCCGCCTCCGCGGTGGTGGCCGCGCACAACCATGTGCTGCGGCGCTGGCTGCGGGCGGGCGGCAAGGGCGATGTGGAGGCGCAGTTGAACCACGCCTTCGACGTGATCAGGGAGACCTTCGGCACCGGTATGGGCGTCGGCCGCGCCGAGCCCGCCCCGGCGGCGCCGGTGGCGCAGCAGGACCGTCCGGGCGCGGTGGTGGTGGCGGTGGCCCGTACCGGCGCCTCGCCCGCCGAGGTGCTCAGGGCCGTCGAGAAGGCCCTGGAATCCGGCGTGGACTGACCGCGGACACCCGTACACGACAAGGCCGCACCCGGCTTCGGGTGCGGCCTTGGCCCATCAACGCGTTGCTTGCGTGTCACGGCCGCGTGAAACTCGTCCAAATTGATGGCACGCAGTGTCTTTACGAGTGACACCCCGTGCCATAACCTGGACCTGTCCGGGTGGGCGGCGTGCAGCGAACCTTCGCACGCCGTCTGTCCCCAAGCACCCGGACGCCTGCGTCACAGGCTCCCCCAGACCCCGTCCGGGGGCACTTCCAGCACGCCACAGCGCGCTCACGCACCACCGCCGAACCGACGGCACACCGAGACCCCAGCGTTCCCTCAAGCGTCCCCAAACGCTTCGCCGGAGGCCCCAAAGTGAACGACATCCTCGACGCGATCCTCGCGTCGACCGCATCCAACAGCGGCTCCCCCGCCGTCACCGCCGCCGACTTCGCGGCCCTGCCGCTGCCCGAGTCGTACCGTGCCGTCACCGTCCACAAGGACGAGGCCGAGATGTTCTCCGGCCTTACCACCCGTGAGAAGGACCCGCGCAAGTCGCTGCACGTCGACGAGGTGCCGGTGCCCGAACTCGGCCCGGGCGAGGCCCTGGTGGCCGTCATGGCCAGTTCGGTGAACTACAACTCGGTCTGGACGTCCATTTTCGAGCCGGTTTCCACCTTCAACTTCCTTGAGCGCTACGGGAAGTCGTCGCCGCTCGCCGCGCGCCACGACCTGCCCTACCACATCATCGGCTCCGACCTGGCAGGCGTCGTGCTGCGCACCGGCCCCGGCGTCAACGCCTGGAAGCCCGGTGACGAGGTCGTCGCGCACTGCCTGTCGGTGGAGCTGGAGTCGGCCGACGGCCACAACGACACCATGCTCGACCCCGAGCAGCGCATCTGGGGCTTCGAGACCAACTTCGGCGGCCTCGCCGAGATCGCCCTGGTCAAGTCCAACCAGCTGATGCCCAAGCCCAGGCACCTCAGCTGGGAGGAGGCGGCCTCTCCCGGCCTGGTCAACTCCACCGCGTACCGCCAGTTGGTGTCGCGCAACGGCGCCGGTATGAAGCAGGGCGACAACGTGCTCATCTGGGGCGCCAGTGGCGGACTGGGCAGCTACGCCACACAGTTCGCGCTCGCCGGCGGCGCGAACCCGATCTGCGTGGTCTCCTCACCGCAGAAGGCGGAGATCTGCCGCGCGATGGGCGCCGAGGCGATCATCGACCGCAACGCCGAGGGCTACAAGTTCTGGAAGGACGAGCACAACCAGGACCCCAAGGAGTGGAAGCGCTTCGGCAAGCGCATCCGCGAACTGACCGGCGGCGAGGACATCGACATCGTCTTCGAGCACCCCGGACGCGAGACCTTCGGCGCGAGCGTGTACGTCACCCGCAAGGGCGGCACCATCACCACCTGTGCCTCCACCTCGGGCTACATGCACCAGTACGACAACCGGTACCTGTGGATGTCCCTGAAGCGCATCATCGGCTCCCACTTCGCCAACTACCGCGAGGCGTGGGAGGCCAACCGCCTGATCGCCAAGGGCAAGATCCACCCCACGCTGTCCAAGACGTACCGCCTGGAGGAGACCGGCCAGGCCGCCTACGACGTGCACCGCAACCTCCACCAGGGCAAGGTCGGTGTGCTCGCACTGGCACCGCAGGAGGGCCTGGGCGTGCGCGACCACGAGATGCGCGAGAGGCACATCGACGCCATCAACCGCTTCAGGAACGTCTGAGAGACGGTGCGATGACTGAGCGTCAGAAAGATCGGCCGTGGCTGATGCGGACCTACGCGGGGCACTCCTCCGCCGAGGAGTCCAACGCGCTGTACCGGCGCAACCTCGCCAAGGGCCAGACCGGACTGTCGGTCGCGTTCGACCTTCCGACGCAGACCGGCTACGACCCCGACCATATCCTCGCCCGCGGCGAGGTGGGCCGGGTCGGGGTCCCGGTCGCCCATCTCGGCGACATGCGGCGGCTGTTCCAGGACATCCCGCTGGAGCAGATGAACACCTCGATGACCATCAACGCCACCGCCATGTGGCTGCTGGCGCTGTACCAGGTGGTCGCCGAGGAACAAGGCGTGGACATCGCGAAACTCCAGGGGACGACGCAGAACGACATCGTCAAGGAGTACCTGTCGCGCGGTACGCACGTCTTCCCGCCCGGCCCGTCGCTGCGGCTGACCACGGACATGATCACCTACACGGTGAACCACATCCCCAAGTGGAACCCGATCAACATCTGCAGCTACCACCTGCAGGAGGCGGGAGCCACGCCTGTTCAGGAGATCGCCTACGCGATGTGCACGGCGATCGCGGTGCTGGACGCGGTGCGCGACTCCGGCCAGGTGCCACCGGAACGTTTCGGCGATGTGGTCGGCCGGATCTCGTTCTTCGTCAACGCGGGCGTGCGGTTCATCGAGGAGATGTGCAAGATGCGGGCCTTCGCCCGTATCTGGGACACCGTCACCCGGGAGCGGTACGGCATCGAGGACCCCAAGCAACGCCGCTTCCGCTACGGCGTCCAGGTCAACTCGCTCGGCCTGACCGAGGCCCAGCCGGAGAACAACGTCCAGCGCATCGTGCTGGAGATGCTGGCCGTCACCCTCAGCAAGGACGCCCGCGCCCGCGCCGTGCAACTCCCGGCCTGGAACGAGGCGTTGGGCCTGCCGCGCCCTTGGGACCAGCAGTGGTCGCTGCGCATCCAGCAGGTCCTGGCCCATGAGAGCGACCTGCTGGAGTACGAGGACATCTTCCGCGGCAGCCATGTCATCGAGGCCAAGGTCGACGAGATCGTCGAGGCCGCCACCGCCGAGATCGACCATGTTCAGGAGATGGGCGGCGCCATCCCGGCGGTGGAATCGGGCTACCTCAAGTCGCAGCTGGTCGCCTCGCACGCGCTGCGCCGCGCCCGTATCGAGTCCGGCGAGGACAAGATCGTTGGCGTCAACAGCTTCGAGGCCACCGAGCCCAGTCCGCTCACCGCGGACCTGGACACCGCCATCCAGACCGTCGACCCGGCCAACGAGGCGCTCGTCGTGAAGGCTCTGGGCACCTGGCGGGCCGAGCGCGACCAGGCCCGCGCGCGGGCGGCCCTGGAGGCGCTCAAGGCCGCCGCGGCCACCGACGTCAACCTGATGGAGGCGACGTTGGAGTGCGCACGGGCGGGGGTCACCACCGGCGAGTGGTCCTTCGCGCTGCGCGACGTCTTCGGCGAGTTCCGCGCCCCCACCGGGGTGAGCAGCGCGCCCGTGGCGGTCGCTCCGGAGGCGGGCTCTCCGCTGGCCGAGGTGCGGCTCAAGGTGGCGGCCACGGCGCGGGAGCTGGGCGGCGGCAGGTTGCGGCTGCTGGTCGGCAAGCCCGGCCTGGACGGGCACTCCAACGGCGCCGAGCAGATAGCGGTTCGCGCCCGTGATGCGGGTTTCGAGGTCGTCTACCAGGGCATCAGGCTCACCCCTGAGCAGATCGTCACGGCCGCCGTGGATGAGGACGTGCACTGCGTCGGCCTGTCGATCCTGTCCGGCTCGCACCTGGAACTCGTCCCAGAGGTGCTGCGCTTGCTGCGCGCCGCGGGGGTGGAGGACATACCGGTGATCGTCGGCGGCATCATTCCGTCGGCGGACGCCGAGGCCCTGCGCGCGAAGGGCGTGGCAGCGGTCTTCACGCCGAAGGACTTCGGCATCACCGAGATGATCGGCAGGATCGTGGACGAGATCCGCCGCGCGAACGACCTGGGGAGCCTGGCGGCTCCCCCACAGGAGGCTTAAGCACGATGCAATTCGGTCGCACCTACGAGGAGTTCGAGGTCGGGGCGGTCTACAAGCACTGGCCCGGAAAAACCGTCACCGAATACGACGACCATCTGTTCTGCCTGCTCACCATGAACCACCATCCGCTGCACATGGACGCCAACTACGCGGAGCAGACCACCGATTTCGGCAAGAACGTGGTGGTGGGCAACTACATCTACTCCCTGCTGCTGGGCATGTCCGTACCCGACGTCTCGGGCAAGGCCATCGCCAACCTGGAGATCGAGTCCCTCCGGCACGTCGCGCCGACCTTCCACGGCGACACCATCTACGGCGAGACGACGGTGCTCGACAAGTGGGAGTCGAAGTCCAAGAACGACCGCGGCATCGTCTACGTGGAGACCAAGGGCTACAAGCAGGACGGCACTTTGGTGTGCGTCTTCCGCCGCAAGGTCATGGTCCCCACCGCCACGTACACCAAGGAGCGCGGCGGCGAGCAGCCCGGCCGCCCCGAGCTCAAAGCCCAGGAGAAGTAGACCATGAGCCGCCTCCAGCAGACCGAGGGCCTGACCGACATCCAGCGGGAGATCCTGTCCACCGTCCGGGATTTCGTGGACAAGGAGATCCTGCCGGTCGCGACCGAACTGGAACACCGCGACGAGTACCCCACGCAGATCGTCGAGGGGCTCAAGGAGTTGGGCGTCTTCGGCCTGATGATCCCCGAGGAGTACGGGGGTCTCGGGGAGTCCCTGCTCACGTACGCGCTGTGCGTCGAGGAGATCTCCCGTGGGTGGATGAGCGTCTCCGGCATCATCAACACCCATTTCATCGTCGCCTACATGCTCAAGCAGCACGGTACGCAGGAGCAGAAGGACTACTTCCTGCCGAAGATGGCGGCCGGTGATGTCCGCGGCGCGTTCTCGATGTCCGAGCCGGGGCTCGGTTCCGACGTTTCCGCCATTCGCACCAAGGCGGTGCGCAACGGGGACGAGTACGTCATCAACGGTCAGAAGATGTGGCTGACCAACGGCGGATCGTCGAATCTCGTCGCGGTGCTGTGCCGCACCGACGAGGGCCAGCCGGAAGGCGCCCCGGCGCACCGGTCGATGACCACCTTCCTCATCGAGAAGGAGCCCGGCTTCGGCCCGAACCCCAAGGTCTCCGGCCTCACCGTGCCCGGCAAGATCGAGAAGATGGGCTACAAGGGCGTGGACACCACCGAGTTGGTGCTGGAGGACGTACACGTCCCGGCCGACCGGGTGCTCGGCGGCCAAAGCGGGCGCGGCTTCTACCAGATGATGGACGGTGTCGAGGTCGGCCGGGTCAACGTGGCGGCACGCGGTTGCGGTGTGGCGCGCCGGGCTTTCGAGTTGGGGATCGAGTACGCCCAGCAGCGGCAGACCTTCGGCAAGCCGATCGCCCAGCACCAGGCGATTCAGTTCAAGCTCGCCGAGATGGCCACCAAGGTGGAGGCCGCGCATCAAATGATGATTAACGCGGCCCGTAAGAAGGATTCCGGACAGCGCAACGACCTCGAGGCGGGGATGGCGAAGTACCTGGCCTCCGAGTACTGCAAAGAGGTGGTGGAAGACGCCTTCCGCATCCACGGCGGATACGGCTTCTCCAAGGAGTACGAGATCGAGCGGCTGTACCGCGAGGCACCGATGCTGCTGATCGGTGAGGGCACCGCCGAGATCCAGAAAATGATCATCGGGCGGCGCCTACTGGAGGAGTATCGGATCCAGGGCTGAATGTCCATCTTTGTGGCATTTGTCCGCGAAAAACATCACACCCGGTCATCGGTTTGCGGCCACCGACTCGCCCTTGAGCTTGCCGAGTTGCTGGTCGCAACCGATACCATCGGGAAAAGCCGCCGTCCCCGTTTCTCTCCGCGGCAATCCTCCGCTACGAAGGTCATCCATGCCCCACAGCCCATCCTCTGCACAACGCGGCCGGGTCCGCCTCGCGCGTGGAGCGTCGCCGTGGCTCCTCCCGACCGTCGCCGCCGCAGCGGTCAGCCTGACCCGCGCCCGACGCTCCGGCCGCTGGGCGGCTGTGGCCGTACCGACCACCGCCCTCGCGGCGGGCATGCTGTGGTTCTTCCGCGACCCCGAGCGTGAGATCGCTCACGGCCGCGTGATCTCCCCGGCAGACGGTGTGGTGCAGAGCATCATGCCGTGGAAGGACGGCCGTACCCGCGTCGCGATCTTCATGAGCCCGCTGAACGTCCATGTGAACCGCGCCCCGCTGGCCGGCACGGTCACCTCCGTCGAGCACATCCCCGGCGGATTCGTTCCCGCGTTCAACAAGGAGAGCGAGAACAACGAGCGGGTCGTCTGGCACTTCGACACCGAGCTCGGCGACATCGAGATGGTCCAGATCGCCGGTGCCGTCGCCCGGCGCATCGTGCCCTATGTGGCACAGGGCACCAAGGTGGAACAAGGTGAGCGGATCGGGCTGATCCGCTTCGGTTCACGGGTCGACATCTACCTGCCGGAGGGGATCGAGCCGGCCGTCGAGGTCGGCCAGACCACACAGGCTGGGGTGACTCGCCTTGACCGTGGTTGATCCCGACACACAATCGTCCTGGGTCACCGAGATCGAAGAGGACGACGCGGACGACATGCCGGTGTCCACCAGGCTGTCAATAGCGGACACCCTCACTCTCGGCAACGCCACCTGCGGCTTCATGGCGGTGTACTTCACCACCACCGGTGTGCTGGTCCCGCATCTGATGGGCCAGACCGACGGCGGAATGGCCCGGCACAGCGCCGCCACCGCCGTGATGCTGATGCTGCTGGCCTCGGTCTTCGACCTCTTCGACGGCCTGGTGGCGCGCAAGCTGCGCAGCTCGGCGATGGGCGCGGAGCTCGACAACCTCTCCGACCTGATCAGCTTCGGGCTGGCACCCGCGTACTTCGTGGTGGTCTGGGGCATGGTCGCCGACGACGGTCACCAGCACGTCTCCGCCGTGGCGGCGATCGTGGTGGTACTGGCCGTGGTGCTGCGGCTGGCCAGATTCTCCTGCACCACCATGAAGGACGGCATCTTCCAGGGCATGCCGAGCCCCATGGGCGCGCTGACGATCGTCTCCGCGACGCTGCTGCGGCTGCCGTTCCTGCCGACGCTGGCGATCATCGTCTGCGTGGCGTGGCTGATGGTAAGCCGGGTCGAGTACCCCAAGCCGCGCGGTCGGCTGGCGGTCGCCACCCTGTGCTGGATCTTCATCAGCATGGGCTGCCTGGCGGCGTGGGCGGCCGACTCTCCGGCCGCGCAGGTGCTGCTGCAGGCCGGTGCGGCGCTCCAGGTGGTGATGGCGGCGGTCATTCCGCTGTTCGCCACCTTCCGGCGGGTGAACGCGATCCGGGGCAACCGGCGCGACGCCCGGGCCGCGCGGGCCACGGAGCGCCTGCCGCTGGGCTGAGCACGGTTGTGATCCACCCTGCCGTGGGGGGGGGGGGGGGGGGGGGGGCCCCCCCCCCCCACGCCGGGGGGCTTGGTCGGCGTCACGGCGGGTTCTAACCGCCGGGCGGCGCGGTGCGGGGTCGCGCGCTGCCGACCCCACCTCGGCCACAAGCGGAAGGCGCCCCTCAGCGTGCGGCGCGCGCC
>NZ_JANFNH010000059.1 GCF_024436055.1 Streptantibioticus rubrisoli
GGGCCGGTGCGCCTGCTGCTGGGCCGGTGACCGGTACTGGTGGCGCTGGTGGCGCTGGTGGTACGGGCGTGCAGCTTGCTCCTGGGGCCGGTGCGCCTGCTGCTGGGCCGGTGACCGGTACTGGTGGCGCTGGTGGCGCTGGTGGTACGGGCGTGCAGCTTGCTCCTGGGGCCGGTGCGCCTGCTGCTGGGCCGGTGACCGGTACTGGTGGCGCTGGTGGCGCTGGTGGTACGGGCGTGCAGCTTGCTCCTGGGGCCGGTGCGCCTGCTGCTGGGCCGGTGACCGGTACTGGTGGCGCTGGTGGCGCTGGTGGTACGGGCGTGCAGCTTGCTCCTGGGGCCGGTGCGCCTGCTGCTGGGCCGGTGACCGGTACTGGTGGTGCCGGTGGCGCTGGTGGTACGGGCGTCGAGGTTGCTGCTGGGGCCGGTGCGCCTGCTGCTGGGCCGGTGACCGGTACTGGTGGTGCCGGTGGCGCTGGTGGTACGGGCGTCGAGGTTGCTGCTGGGGCCGGTGCGCCTGCTGCTGCCCCGGAGACGGGTACTGGCGGCGCTGGTGGCGCTGGTGGTACGGGCGTCCAGCTGGGTTGACCAAAACAGCTGAAGGTCTCCGCTATTTCGTTGAGCGTTTCAGGGGCGCCAGGCGGAGACCTTCAACTTTGGTCCACGCCAGCGTGACGGTAGTGAATCACCGCGCCGACTCGCCACGATGTGAATCCGTGGGGCTGCTATGAGGATTCGGTGGACTAGAATTTCTGCGGCATTTAGTGCCGCGTTGATGTTGTCCTTGCTGCAGGTGCCGAACGCGAGCGCGGCGGCGCTGCCTGCTATCAGCATCAGCCCGACACAAGGGCCACCGGGAACCGTGATCTCGGTTACCGGGAGCGGTTGGAGAGCAGGGGAGGAAATCCGTGTCGACCTGGCGACAAGCGGCCGATCCACGAACGTGACCGCCAGTCAGCAGGGGAACTGGTCGGTCGCGCTGAAGCTCCCCAGTAGTGAGGCCGCGGGCAACTTCCCCGGCGGCAGGGAATGGATCCACGCTCGGGGGCCGTCTCCAGCTGAGTCGGCCACGGCGTCCTTCCGCGTAACCAGTACCACTGCGCCCAGCACACCTCAACCAGGAGAGACGCCGCCGGTGCGCAACTGTTTCGAGGTGACGGTCAACAACACCACACAACGGCTGGGCATGTGTCTCCTGGGCGCTGGAAGGGCCTGATCACCCCAGCGCCAGCGCGACCAGAGCCGCCGTAGCCGCCGTTTCGCACAGTGCGCCGAAGACGTCACCGGTGACGCCGCCCAAGCGCAGGCGGCAGCGCCGCGAAAGAAGTTCCGCCGCCGCCAGGGCCGCCAGCGCCGCCACCGCGTAGTGCACCGCGCCGTACGGGCCGAACACCGCGCCCGCCGCCGCCGAGGCGAGGACCGTGACACCGGACAGCCACCACGCGCCGCGCGCCGGAACCGCGCCCGCGACCGCCGTGCCCAGGCCGTCCTCGCGGGCCGGGGGAACCCCTTCGCGGCAGGCGAGCGTCATCGCGGTGCGGCCGGTCAGTGCGGCAACGGCCGCCGCCGTGGCGCCTTGGGCCCAGCCCGTACCGTAAAGGCCGCTCACCGCGGCCACCTGTGCCAGTAGCACGAACACCAGCGTCAGTACGCCGAACGGGCCGATGTCCGACTGCTTCATGATCCGCAGGGCGTCGGCGGCGGGCTTGCCGCTGCCGAGGCCGTCGGCGGTGTCGGCCAACCCGTCCAGGTGCAGCCCGCGCGTCAGCACCGCCGGAACCGCGACCGTCGCCACGGCCGCCAGGAGCGCACTGCCGCCGGAAAGGAGCAGCACGCCCCCCACGGCGGCCGCCGCCAAGCCCACGGTCAAGCCGACAACGGGTGCGCACAGCATGCCGGTTCGCCCCGCCGCGCGGTCCCAGCGCTCCACACGCACCGGCACGATGGTCAGCGTGCCGAACGCGAAGCGGGTGCCGTCGGCGAAGGTCGCTTTGCTCTGCTCCAACGGAAGGCTCCCTCGCCGATGCGGACTGGTGGCGGGGAGAACCGTACCGGCCGCTACAACGCGACCGCAGGGCGGTCCGTCCGCCGCTTGCGGCGGCGGCGCAGCGCGTCGTCCACCAGGCACCAGCCGACGGCCGCCGCGATCGCCGCCAGGTGCTCCCAACCCGCGAGGTTGGGCCACAGGACGACCTCCAGCGCCATCGAACCGATCACCGTGCCAGCTGTCCACCAGGCCCGGTACCGCCAGGCGATACAGACGGCGAGGGCCACCACCGCGGCCGACGGACCGGTGTCCCGGATGAAGGCGTCGATCGGCTCCAGGCCGAGGAACGCGTGCGGCCCCCGGGAGACGCCCCAGCGCGCGTACGTGGTCCCCGCCAGGGTGGCGGCGTAGGCGATGCCGAGCGTGCGGGCCTTGCCCAAGGTGGCCTCGGCGATGCCGAACACCACGAGGACCTGGGCGAGCGCCCCCCACATCGGCAGGTCGAGGGCAGGGACGAACAGCGACAGCGGGGTGCGCAGCAGCGCCTTCCACCACAGTAGTGACGCGCTCACCACGCCCGCCCGGTTGACCAGGTCGTCGCCCCAGGCAGTGTGCTGCACCAGTTGCAGCACGGAGATCAACAGCACCGAGACCAGCGTCAGCGGGACCGCCCGCCATCCCGTGCGGACGAAGGCGATGCGAAGGTCGGCGACCAGCGCCCCCCACTCGCGATAAGCGGCGCGGCGTAGCCGCGCTCCTGAGCCGCTCACCGCTGACCGGCAGTGCTGGTTCGGTGGTCGCGGCGCGGTGGTGCCGACAGGCCGGGCGCCGTCGGCAAGCTTTCGGCGCGGTGGCGGGCGATGCCGGTGGGGGGTGCTGCGCTGGTCGTGCGGAACGGCAGGTGGCGCGGTTCCCGGGTGGGCCGGAGCACGGCGCCGGTTCCGTCCAACTGGCCGGTGGGCTGGGTAAGTTGCCGCGCCGTGTATCCGATCAGGCCGTTGCCGGGGTTGCGGTGGATCACCTCGTCGCCGGTCGCCGACGCGTCAAGGCCGTGTCGCGCGTAGATCGCTTCCCCCTCCTCGCTCGCCCCCCGCACGGTCGGGGTCCAGCCGTGCTCGCGAGCCTCCTGCGGCCACGCCTTGGTCGCGCCGCGCCGCCTTTCAGGATCTCCGATCGGATCGCCGGAGGCCAGGGTCACCCCGCCGACCGCGCGGCGGGCGGCGGCGGACTTACCGGAGGAGCCGAACGAACCCGGCCCGCCGTGCCGCTCCAACGGCGCAGGCGGGGACGTTTCTTCCTGTGGTTCGAGCAACCCCCGGTCGCACGGCGCCAGTAGCGCCGCATTGATCGTGCTCATGACGTTGAGGACGACGTTCGGCCAGCTCAGGGTTGTGAACCCGGCGGAACTTTCCGCGGCGGACGCGGGTGAGATGACTCGCGCACCGGGGATCGAGGCCGTGCGAGCCGGGTGGCCAGCACGGAGCCTCAGGAGATTCCCGATGCTCCCGGTGTGCTGGGCTTCGGGTAACGAGTCATCGCTTTCCGTGCGGAGCGGTCCCATGACGAGCGATCTTATGTCGCCGTTGGTGGGGATTGCTCCGAATATTGCGGTTTGTTGGAGCGTGCTAGGTGGCCTGCGGGTTCTCCCGGGACAGCTCACCAGCCAGTGCCGCCGCGGCCTTCAGCAGCGGCAGGGCCAGCAGCGCGCCCGTTCCCTCGCCCAGGCGGACCCCGTGGTCGAGCAGGGGCTCTATGGACAACCGGTCCAGCGCCTTGGCCTGGCCGGGCTCGCCGGACGACTGGCCCGCGAGCCACCAGTCCGTGGCCCGGAACGCGACGCGCTGGGCGACGAGCGCGCAGGCGGCGGAGACGACCCCGTCCAGCACGACCGGGATCTTGCGGACCGCGCACTGCAGCAGGAGCCCGGTGGCCGCCGCCAGGTCCGCGCCGCCCACCGCCGCCAGCAGCTTGAGCGGGTCGCCCAGGACCGGTCGGGCCCGGCGCAGCGCGTCGCGGATCGCCGCGCACTTGCGCATCCACGCGAGGTCGTCGATCCCCGAGCCGCGGCCGGTCACCACGGAGGCGTCCGTGCCGCACAGCGCGGCGATCAGGACACCGGCGGGCGTGGTGCCGCCGACGCTCAGATCGCCGAGTACCACAAGGTCAGTGCCGGAGTCCGCCTCCTCGTCGGCGATCGCCACTCCGGCGCGGAAGGCCCGCTCGGCCTCCTCCTCGGTCAGCGCGTCCTCGACGTCGATCATCCCGGAGCCGCGCCGCACCCGGTGGCCGGCGACCTCGGCGGGCAACTCGCCGGGATCGCAGTCCAGCGCCATGTCGACGACCCGGACGTCGGCGCCGTACTCGCGCGCCAGCACGTTCACGGCGGCCTCGCCGGAGAGGACCGACCGTACGAGGGTGCTGGCCGTCCCGGCAGGGCGTGCGGAGACGTTTCGCTTGGCGATGCCGTGGTCGCCCGCGAAGAGGATCACGCGGGCGCGGGCGATCGGGTGTGCGGGCGCTCGGCCCTGTACGGAGGCCAGCCAGTCGCCCAGTTCTTCGAACTTGCCGAGCTTGCCGGCGGTCTGCGGGGCGCGCAGGGCCGCGGCGTCGTGCCGGATGGCGGCCTCGGGGCGGTCGATGAGTGCGGCGAAGTCGTCAAGGTCCAGGGCGGTCACGTACGAAACCTTATCGGTGCGGGGGGATCCGTTCGCGCTGGAGTTCCCGGGTGGGGGTGGTTCGCTGAGCATCCATCACCGGTCCGCCACTAGCGCAGCGGAACCGCCAACCCGGCCACGACCAGCAGCACATGCTCCGATTCCGCCGCGATCGCCGCGTTCAACCGGCCGAGTTCGTCGCGGAAGCGGCGACCCGACGCCGTCGCCGGGACGACGCCGGAGCCGACCTCGTTGCTGACGGCCACCACCGTGCGGTGGGTCGACCGCCAGGCATCGACCAACTCGGCGGACCGGACGGCGAGTTCGCGTCGCCCCGTGGCCGCCCACCGCTCGTCGTCCCACGCTCCGACCTCGTCCATCGCATGCGTCAGCCACAGCGCGAGGCAGTCGATGAGCAGCGGCGGGCCCTGCGCGCGCAGCAGTGTGACCAGGTCGCGGGTCTCCTCGGTGCGCCACGCCGCCGGGCGCCGCTCCCGGTGCAGGCGGACGCGCGCCGCCCAGTCCGGGTCGTCCTCCCGCGTGCCGCCGGTGGCGACGTAGACCACCCCGGGGAACGCGGCGAGCCGCCGTTCCGCCTCCGCGGACTTGCCGGACCGCGCTCCCCCCAGCACCAGGGTGCGGCGGGGTACGTCGGGCACCGACTCGTACGCGCCCACGGCCAGGCACTGGCCGTCCGGTACCGCGCGGGCGCCGTCCGCGCCGAGTCTGCGGTGCAGTTCCGGTTCCGGCGGAGCGCCGTGGGTGAGGTGGACGGCGATCACATCGGTTGTCGGGCCGATCGCGCCGGTGGCGCGCAGCCTCGCCAGGGCGTCCGGTCGGCCGATCGCGTCGAGCAGCACCATGTCGTACGGGGCCGGGTGCTCCAGCCCGTCGTCGACACCGGCGGGGGCGGAGCCCGCGGGCAGGTACAGCAGCCGATCGCCCGCCGGGCCGGTGACCTCGTACCCGGTACCCGGTGCGTCCAGTGCCATCGCCAGCACCCGGTGGCCGGTGAGCAGCGCCAACCGCTCGCCGTCCGGAACACGGCCGGGGGTGGGAAGCCCCGGTGGCAGGTCGACCGGGGGACCGGCTTGAGGGTGGGTCAGCAGAACGTGCTGTACGCCGCCGAGCGAACGCCCGGCGCGGGCGGCGGCCAGTGCGGGGCCCGGCGTCAGGTCGAGCAGCAGTGCTCCGTCGACCAGCAGCGACGTGGGGTTGCGGGCCGCCGCGCCGACCGCGACGGCGCAGGCCGCGCACGGGCAGCCGGGCCGCGGCAGGCCTTCCGGCCCGCCGGTGCCGAGCAGCGTGATCTCCATACGTCCATCGTCGCGTACCCCGCCTGGCCGGTTTCGCACCGCCCCGCCGCCGGGGTGCGGCTGACCCGCGCCGGTGATCTCCGTTAGCCTTCGCTGACAGGTGCGGGCAGTGCGCGCGGAAAGGGGACGGGCGTGGGATGGACGTGGCGGTTCCAGAAGGCTGACGGTAGTGAGGTCGTCCCGCCGCTGGAGCCCGAGGAGTTCAGCACCCAGGGCGACGCGGAGTCCTGGCTCGGTGAGGAGTGGCGGGCCCTTCGGGAGGGCGGGATCGAACAGGTCACGCTGTTCGAGGACGGAACCGAGGTCTACCCGATGAGTCTGCTCGGGGTGGACGAATAGCCGCTGGGCGGGACGGCCTTCGCCGTCCCGCCGCCCCGCGGGGAAGCGGTCACAGCTGTCCGAGGGTCACCGTGACGGTCTTCGTGGTGTCGTCATGTACGTAGGTGACGTCCGTCCTGTCGCCGGGTTTGAACGCCGCGAGCGCCTCGGAGAGCGAGGAGTCCGTGGTGACCTGGGTGCCGTCGATCTTGGTGACGATGTCGCCCGGTTTGAGCCCCGCCTTGTCCGCCGGTCCGCCTCTGGTTGCGGTGACCACCGTGACACCCGCGGGTTCGAGGTTGCCGTTGAGCACGGTGCGGGCGGTGATGCCCAAAGCGGCCCTCCCCGAAGCGGTGACCTTGCCGTTCCTGATCAGCTGACCGGCGATGTTGTTGACGGTCGAGGCCGGAATGGCGAAGCCGATGCCCGCTGCCGTTCCGCCGCCGAGGCCCGGATCGACGGCCGCCAGGGTGGGAATGCCGATCACCTGGCCGGAGAGGTTGACCAGGGCGCCGCCGCTGTTGCCGGGGTTGATCGCCGCGGAGGTCTGCACCATGTTCCCGATGGTGGCGTTGGTGCCGCCGCCACCGCCCTCGCTGACGGTCCGTCCGACCGCCGAGACGATGCCCTGGGTGACACTGCTCGACAGGCCCAGCGGGTTGCCCATGGCCAGGGCGACCTGGCCGACGGCGACCTTCGAGGTGTCGCCGAACGTGGCGGGCTTGAGGCCGCCCGGGGGGTTCTTCAACCTGAGGACCGCGAGGTCATCGCCGGGGTAGCTGCCCACCAAGGCGGCGTCCAGGGTGTCCTTCCCGGTCGCGAGAGTGACCTTGAAATCCCGCGCGTTGCCGACGACATGGGCGTTGGTGACCACATCGCCGTTGGTGTCGTACAGCACACCGGAGCCGAGCCCGGCGTCGGAGGTGATCTGGACGACGGACGGCAGGACGTTCCGCACCACCTGCCGGAAGTCGTTCTCCAGGCTGTTGGTCACCGTGGGCGGCGGGGGCGATGCGGCGGACGTCGGGGTGGCGGAGGTCTTCCCGCCGGAGCAGTCGGCGAGCAGCGCGGTCACGCAGATGGCGGCCGCGGCGTGAACGAGCGGCCGGGTCACCGAGGTACAGCGCGCCGATCCGGGCACACGTGGTCGGTTCATGCCAGAAGTGTCCCTTTTGCCGGTTCGTCAGGCGAGGATCTCCGGCCGCGCGCCGCGCGTGTCGGACCCGGTCAGTGCCCGTCAGTGCCCGGGTCAGTGCCCGGTCAGTTCCGTACCCCGCACAGGTGCAGCAGCGCCGCCACCGCACGGTACGGGTCGGTGCGCCCGGCCCGGTCCTCGGCGGCCAGCAGCCGGTCCAGGTCCGCCACCTCGGTGGCCGCGGCCTCGTCCGGCGCGGTGTCGGTGAACACCCGCACCCCGTACCAGGCGTGCAGCGGCGCGCCGATCGCCGCCAGGGTCGCGGTCAACGTCTCCCGCCGGTCGGCCCGCACGGGCAGCCCCAGCCGGTTGGTGTACCCGGTCGTGTCGAACGCCGCCAGCGCGCCGTCCCAGTCGCCGGACAGCCCCGGGCGCATCGCCAGCGCGTCCCCGTTGCGCACCAGCAGCGACAGCAGCCCACCGGGCGCCAGCACCCGGGCGAGCCCCGCCAGCAGCGCGTCCGGATCCGACACGTACATCAGCACCCCGTGGCACAGCACCACGTCGAAGCTGCCCGCCTCGAAGTACCGGCCGGTCTCCCGGCCGTCGCCCTCGATCAGCCGGACCCGCTCGCGTATGCCCTCCGGCTCCGCGGACAGCGCGGCGCGGACCGTGTGAAGCATCGCCGGATCGGACTCCACGCCGGTCACCTCGTGGCCGCCGCGGGCCAGCCGCAGCGCCTGGGTGCCCTGGCCGAGCCCCACGTCCAGCACCCGCAGCCGACGTCCCACCGGGAACCGCGCGGCTATCTGCTCATCGAGCTGCCGCGCCACCAACTCCTGCCGCACCGTGTTCCGCAGGCCACCCAAGCCCGCCAGCCAGGCCTCCGCCCCGCCGGAAAACCCGCTGCTCAGATCTGCTCACCGCGCTTGACCTGCGGCTTTGGTAGTCGCATCCGGCGCATCTGAAGGGTGCGCATCAGCGCGTAGGCGACCGCGCCGCGGGTGTTCTCGTTGGGGAAGCGCTGCCGCAGCACCTTCTTCAACCGGAGACCGGTGAACACCGACTGCAGCACGATCAGGACGATCAGCACCAGCCACAGCAGCAGCGAGATGTCCTTGATGCTCATGTTGGGGATCATGCTCAGCACGAGGATCACGATCGCCAGCGGCAGGAACAGCTCGGCGACGTGGTACCGGGCGTCCACGTAGTTCCGGCACAGCTTGCGCACCGGCCCCTTGTCGCGCACCGGCAGGTAGCGCTCGTCGCCGCTGGCCAGCGCCTCGCGCTGTTTGGCCATCTCGATTCGGCGCGCCTCCCGGGCCTGCTTGGCGGCGGCCTTGCGGTCGGTGGACACGGTGACGCGCTGGCGGCGCTGCGACTGCGCCTCGTTGCGCTTGGGCGTGGGGCGGCCCTTCGGGGCCTGTGGGTCGCGGCGCTGGTCGACCGGTTCTGTGGTCACCGTGGGGGTCGCGGCCTGCTCATCCTTGGTACGACGTCGGAACACAAGGCCCAAGGGTACGTGGTGCCGGGAGTGCTCCCCACCCCTGTGGGCCCGCCGGGCACCGGCACCTACTCCTTGGGCGGGACGCGCTCGGCGCGTGATCGTCCCTCAGGATGAGCGCATCCGCCGCCGAACGGTGCGGTAATGGAAGCGGGGCCCGTACTGTAGGGGTCAACGCAAGGTGCCGGAGCAAGTCGGAGAAGGGGGCGCGCCAGGCCCATGAGCGGTGTCATGAAGCGGATGGGGATGATCTTCCGCGCGAAGGCCAACAAGGCCCTTGACCGGGCTGAGGACCCGCGCGAGACGCTTGACTACTCGTACCAGAAGCAGCTTGAGCTGCTGCAGAAGGTGCGCCGTGGCGTCGCGGACGTGGCCACGTCGCGTAAGCGGCTGGAACTGCAGCTCAGTGGCTTGCAGCAGCAGTCGTCCAAGCTGGAGGACCAGAGCCGCAAGGCGCTGGCGCTCGGCCGCGAGGACCTGGCGCGTGAGGCGCTGACCCGGCGTGCCGCGCTCCAGCAGCAGGTCACCGACCTGGAGACGCAGCACCAGACGCTGCAGGGCGAGGAGGAGAAGCTCACCCTCGCGGCGCAGCGGCTGCAGGCCAAGGTGGACGCCTTCCGCACCAAGAAGGAGACCATCAAGGCCACCTACACGGCCGCGCAGGCGCAGACCAAGATCGGTGAGGCGTTCTCCGGCATCTCCGAGGAGATGGGCGACGTCGGCCTGGCCATCCAGCGCGCCGAGGACAAGACCGCGCAGATGCAGGCGCGCGCCGGTGCCATCGACGAGCTGCTCGCCTCGGGTGCGCT
The DNA here is from genome assembly GCF_024436055.1 of Streptantibioticus rubrisoli. Taxonomy (GTDB): domain Bacteria; phylum Actinomycetota; class Actinomycetes; order Streptomycetales; family Streptomycetaceae; genus Streptantibioticus_A; species Streptantibioticus_A rubrisoli. Next base: position 9,723 of record NZ_JANFNH010000059.1, read on the forward strand.
GGACGACCCGAGCGGGCTGGCCAAGGACGACATCTCGGCGGAGCTGGACCGCATCTCCGGCGGTTCCGACGTCGAGCTGGAGTTGCAGCGGATGAAGGCGGAGCTGGCTGGCGGCAGCAGCGGCCAGCAGGCCATCGAGGGCGGCAAGCCCGGCGAGGCCAACCACCAGCAGCCGCAGGACAAGCCGCGCTTCGACAAGAACTGAGCCTCCGCGCGCGCCTCGAAGGGAGACCGTCGTGATCGTAAGGATCATGGGCGAGGGACAGGTGAGGCTGGACGAGAGCCACTTCGTCGAGCTCAACAAGCTCGACGACGAGCTGCTCGCCTCGATGCAGAGCGGCGACGAGGCCGGGTTCCGGCGCACTCTCGGCGCCCTGCTGGACGCCGTACGGCGGCTCGGCCAGCCGCTGCCGGACGACGCCCTGGAGCCGTCCGAGCTGATCCTCCCCGCTCCGGACGCCTCCCTTGAGGAGGTACGGGAGATGCTCGCCGATGACGGGCTGATCCCTGGATAACCGGCACCCCCAGCACCACCGGGCGTCCTGACCCCATGCGTAACGGGGCCAGGGCGCCCGTGCTGTGTGGCGCCGGTTCCCCGCCCGAGTGCATTCCGCGCGGACCCGCCCGCGCGCGGTGCGGGCGGGGCAGCATGGGGGGATGCTGCTGCGTCCGGTGCGGGACACCGCTGAAGATGCCGAGGCCGTGCAGGCCGTCACCGCCGCCTCGTTCGGGGACTCCCGGACGCTGCCGGGCGGCCAGTGGCCGCCGGATCGGGTGGCCCGGTTCCGCGGGCGGGTACGGTACTTCGCCAGGACCGACCCGGACGGCTGCTGGATCGCGGAGGACGAGGCGGCCGGTCCGGTGGGCGTGGCGCTGGCCCTCAAGCGCGAGTTCCTGTGGGGACTCTCCCTGCTCGCGGTGGTACCGGCCGCGCAGGGCAAGGGAGTTGGCAAGGCGCTGCTGGCCCGTGCCATGGGGTACGGGCGCGGCTGCCTGCGCGGTCTGCTGTGCGGCACCCGGCATCCGGTGGCGGCCCGCGCCTACCGCCGGGCCGGGTTCACGCTGCATCCGGCGATGCGGCTGGGCGGGGTGGTCGACCCGGCGCGGCTCGAACCGCCGGACGGCGCCGTGCACGAGGGCACACCGCGGCACCGGGACCTGATGGACTCGGTGGACCGGCGCACCAGGGGCGGTGCGCACGGCTGCGACCACGAGCAACTGCTCGGCGACTGCCGCCTGTTCGTGGTGGACGACCTGGCGGGCAGTGGGTACTGCTACATCGACGGCGGCCGGATCGAGCTGCTGGCCGCCACGTCACGGCGGCTTGCCACCCGGCTGCTCACCGCGGCACTGCTGTCCGTACCGCCGGGCGGTACGGCGTGCGTGCCGCATCTGACGGGCGACCAACAGTGGGCGCTTGACGTGGGGTTGGCGGCCGGACTCGAACTGGGCAACTCCGGCTATGTCTGCCTGCGCGGCATGCGGCCGCCAACCCCGTACATCCCGTCGGACACGTTCCTGTAGCGGAACGGGTGCGACGCGGTGGCTGGTCGCGGCGGCTGGTTACGGAAGCGCCAGCATCTGCTCCAGGGCGACCTTGGCGTAGTGCTCGGTCTCCTCGTCCACCACGATGCGGTTGACCACGGTGCCCTCGGCGAGCGACTCCAGCGCCCAGACCAGGTGCGGCAGGTCGATCCGGTTCATGGTCGAGCAGAAGCACACGGTCTTGTCGAGGAAGACGATCCGCTTGTCCGGGTGCGCCTTGGCCAGCCGCCGTACCAGGTTGAGCTCGGTGCCGATGGCCCAGGAGGAACCGGCGGGTGCGGCTTCCAGCGTCTTGATGATGTACTCCGTCGAGCCCACGTAGTCGGCCGCCGTCACCACCTCGTGCTTGCACTCGGGGTGCACCAGCACGTTGACCCCGGGTATCCGGGACCGTACGTCCTCCACCGAGTCCAGCGAGAACCGGCCGTGCACCGAGCAGTGCCCGCGCCACAGGATCATCTTGGCCGCCCGCAGTTGCTCGGCGGTGACCCCGCCGCCCGGCTTGTGCGGGTTGTAGACCACGCAGTCGTCGAGCGAGAAGCCCATCTCCCGGACCGCGGTGTTCCGCCCGAGGTGCTGGTCGGGCAGGAACAGCACCTTCTCTCCCTGGGTGAACGCCCACTCCAGCGCCCGCTTGGCGTTGGAGGAGGTGCAGATGGTGCCGCCGTGCCGTCCGGTGAACGCCTTGATGTCGGCCGAGGAGTTCATGTACGAGACCGGCACGGTGACGTCCGCGACCCCGGCGTCGGTCAGCGCGTCCCAGCACTCCGCTACCTGCTCGGCCGTGGCCATGTCCGCCATCGAGCAGCCCGCGGCCAGGTCCGGCAGGATGACCTGCTGGTCGGCGGAGGTCAGGATGTCCGCGCTCTCGGCCATGAAGTGCACACCGCAGAAGACGATGTACTCCGCCTGCGGGCGCGCCGCGGCGTCCCTGGCCAGCTTGAACGAGTCGCCCGTCACATCCGCGAACTCGATGACCTCGTCGCGCTGGTAGTGGTGACCGAGCACGAAGACCCGCTCGCCGAGCTTCGCCTTGGCCGCCCGGGCACGCTCGACCAGGTCGGGGTCGGAGGGGGCGGGCAGGTCACCGGGACACTCCACCCCCCGCTCGCTCTTGGGGTCCGCCTCGCGGCCGAGCAGCAGCAGGGCGAGCGGCGTGGGCTGGACGTCCAGCGATCCGGGGGCCAGGGGTTCGGTGGTGGTCACGGGCGGGGCGCCCTTTCTCTTGGCACGTGCTCTCGACATGCACTTTTCGTCTAACTGACGCTATCTATCATAGCTGGTTCGCGTCAGATTGACGATGGCCATCGTGTCGATGTGACGTATCCGGCTCGTTCTGGCCAACCGGTTGATCCGCTCCGGCTGTGAGGTGACCTTGTCGTGAGCGGTGTGCGAGCATGAATGGAAGACGTAAGCGGGGAGCCGGACGAGCTCGGAATTTTTTCCGGGCGGTGGCGGTTCCAGTCGGCGGCAGAGACCGACGTTGCGTAGAAACCGGGAGTGAACAGATGACGGTTCAGGACGAGACCACCGCAAGCGAGGGCATCATCCTGTCCGACGCCGCCGCGGCCAAGGTCAAGAGCCTGCTTGAGCAGGAAGGCCGCGATGACCTCGCGCTGCGCGTCGCGGTTCAGCCCGGAGGCTGCTCCGGTCTGCGCTACCAGCTCTTCTTCGACGAGCGCTCGCTCGACGGCGACGTGGTCAAGGACTTCGGAGGCGTCAAGGTCGTCACCGACCGGATGAGCGCCCCGTACCTGGGCGGCGCCTCGATCGACTTCGTGGACACCATCGAGAAGCAGGGCTTCACCATCGACAACCCGAACGCCACGGGCTCCTGCGCCTGCGGCGACTCGTTCCACTGAGTCCTACGCGCTCATGCGGCGGTGCCCCCCAGGCCGGGGCACCGCCGCTCGCGTGTCCGGCGCCGCTCAGCCGCTACGCGGCACCGCGTGCCCGTCCGAGGCGTCGTAGACCTTGCGGGCGCCGAGCGGAGCGTCCAGCGTCACCCGCTCGCTGATCAACTTGGCCAGCAGCACGCAGATCTGCTTGGGCTGCTTGGCCGCGCTGGTGACCCGCACCGTCACCGAGTCGGCGGACTGGCTGACCACGGCCGCCGAGTAGGTCGAACACACCCCGCCCCAGAAACGCAGGGTGAGCGTGCGCCCGTCCACCGCGTAGGACTGGATGTGTACGGCGGTCCCCGGCGACCTGGCGGCCGAGGGCGCGACGTACTTGGGGTCCACCGCGGGCTGGGCGATCTCGACCGGCTGCTGGGCACCGGGCTGGGCCACCTGGAACAGCCAGGACGGCACCAGCTGCGACCGGCCGTCGACGAACTGCGCCGACAGCCCGAACCGCGCCGCCCGCACGTCCAGCGTCAGCGGGGTTCCCGTCCCGCACCCCGTGGGCGGGCGCACCGGCAGGTCACCGGGGTCGGCGGGGCCACCGGGGGCGGTGCCCGGGTGCATCATCCGGCACGGTCCCGCGGGGGTACCGGTGCCCTCGGAGGGGTCGGTTCCGTTCAGCTCGTCCAGCGCTCGCCGCGCGTTCACCACCGGATACGTCGCGCCGCGCGCCAGCGGCGCCGCTCGCCCCGAACCGCTCAACAGCCGTCCGTCCGACCCCACTTGGAGCGTGGTCTGCCAGCCGTGCGTCGGCAGACCGTCCACCACCGGGTCCACCGCGACGGTGCGCACGCCGCCCACCGCTCGCGAGGCGTCCACCGCCGCCCCGCCCAGACCGAGCGCCGCCAGCACCGGTGCGGCGGCGCGCTTGGCCTGGTCGGGCGGTACGGCCGCGCCGGGGGACGGCACCGCGGCCGCCGTGGACCGCATGGCGTCCTCGGGGGAGTAGCAGACGGCATGCCCGGCACCGTCGACCCCGCCGCCGTCCGCGGTGGCTGGATGGCATCCGGTGCCCGCCCCGTCCTGGGTGAACGCCCAACTGCCGGGCGCCTGTTGGGTCACCTGCAGCGTGGGACCGGGCGCGTTGTGGCTCGGCGCGGCCCGCCACAGGCCGTGGTCCAGTGTCACCGGTCCGGACACGCCCAGGGCCGCCGCGAGCTTCGCCACCTCGTCCCGCGAGACCTCGCCGCGCGCCTGCTGGACGGGGGCCGAGCCGGGGCCGGACGGCAGGGCTCCGATCGCCTGGTACCGCACCCCGGGTCCAACGCCGCCGCCCTGGCCCCAGCCGGTCATCGCCAGCGGGGGTGGAGTGGCACCCGCGCCGGGCGGTGCCGCCGGGCCGGGGACGCCGTTGGCGGCCGACGCGGCCCAGTAGGCGCTTGAGCCGCCCGCCACCAGTACCGCCCCGGTGACCAGCGCCACGGTCAGCCGCGACCGGCGCGTGCGGGGTTCACCCGCCGCGGTCGGTGACCCGTTCCCGGGCCTGCTTCCCGGAGTCCTCTTGATGCCCACCGTTCAGCTCCTTCGGCTCTGTGACGGTGTCGACGTCACTCCGCCTTGTGGCGTACGGGACTTGGACGGAGCCAAGTGCCGTACGGTTCCGCGCACGGCTTCGGGGCGGGCCGGGCCGCGGGCCGAGGCTCGCGGTGGGGGCGGCGCTGGGGGAGGGGCGGGAGGGGGCGCTCAGGCGCGGGTCAGCTGCCGTATTCGGACATTTCCTCGACAGCGTGCACGGAGGCCGCGGAAACATTCGTACCGTGGATGGACGACGGTGAAACCGCGGGCGGCGCAGCCCGACGGGGTACCGCCCAGCGCGGGGCGATGCGGCGGCAGTCGTCCAGCAGATCCGCCGGGGAGCCGGACTCCGTACCGGGGAAGCCGGGCACACCAGGCAGTTCGGTGGGCTCGGGGCGTTCGGTCTGCTCGGACATGGTGACTCCCGGTTCTGAGGGGCGCGAGGGACTCGTGCGCACTGGCGACTTTAAACACTGCTTACTGGGGTGGAAAGCGGTACTTTCCGGTAATTTCTCGGGAGGGGCGACCAGCGGCGGTCATCAGCCAGCCGGGCCTGGCCGAATCGGTTCGGTACCAGCGCCGCGCGACGACCCGGTAGCGTTGGCTGGTCCGGTAGTCCCTCTCGTCACCGCCCCCACCCAGGAGCAGACCCGTCGTGCGTATCGCTGTCACCGGCTCCATCGCCACCGACCATCTGATGACCTTTCCCGGCCGATTCGCCGACCAGCTGGTGGCCGACCAGCTGCACACGGTCTCGCTCTCCTTCCTGGTCGACACCCTCGACGTGCGGCGCGGCGGGGTCGCGCCGAACATCTGCTTCGGCATGGGCGTGCTCGGGCTGCGGCCGATCCTGGTCGGCGCGGCGGGCGCGGACTTCGGCGAGTACCGGGCGTGGCTGGACCGGCACAACGTGGACACCGAGTCGGTGCGGATCTCCGAGGTGCTGCACACCGCGCGCTTCGTGTGCACCACGGACGCCGACCACAACCAGATCGCGTCCTTCTACACCGGTGCGATGAGCGAGGCCCGGCAGATCGAGTTGCAGCCGATCGCCGAGCGGGTCGGCGGGCTCGACCTGGTGCTGATCGGCGCGGACGACCCGCAGGCGATGCTGCGGCACACCGAGGAGTGCCGCACCCGCGGCTTCGCGTTCGCCGCCGACCCGTCGCAGCAGTTGGCCCGGCTGGAGGGCGACGAGATCCGGCTGCTGGTGGAGGGGGCGGAGTACCTCTTCACCAACGAGTACGAGGCCGCGCTGATCCAGAACAAGACCGGCTGGTCGCCGGAGGAGGTACTGGCGAAGGTCGGCACCCGGGTGACCACGCTCGGCGCGAACGGCGTACGGATCGAACGGGCCGGTCAGGCGCCGATCGAGGTCGGCTGCGCGGAGGAGGAGCGCAAGGTCGACCCGACCGGCGTGGGCGACGCCTTCCGCGCGGGCTTCGTGGCGGGCCTTTCCTGGCAGCTGGGCCTGGAGCGCTCCGCGCAGGTGGGCTGCATGCTGGCGACCCTGGTCATCGAGACGCTGGGCACCCAGGAGTACGAGCTGCGCTCGGGGCACTTCCTGGAGCGGTTCACCAAGGCGTACGGCGAGGAGGCGGCGGCGGAGGTCCGCTCCCACCTGGGGTGACGGCTAGTTGACCACCCGCCCGCCCGTCGTCCGTCGGCAACGGGCGGGCAGAAACGGCCCAAGGCCTACGTGCGGCGCCGCACCACATAGGCCGTGCCGCCCGGTACCGCCCGCTCCCCGCCGTACTCCTGCTCCCGCATCCCGCACCACGCGGGAATGTCGAGCCGCGCCGCCTCGTCGTCGGACAGCACCGTCACCGTGCCGCCCACCGGCACGTCCCCGATCGCCCTGGCCAGTTCGATCACCGGGATCGGGCACCGCTTGCCCAGCGTGTCCAGCACCAGATCGGCGCCGCCCCCGCCCGGACCGCCGACCGCGTCCGCGAGGTGCCCGCGCACTCGCCGTACCACCCCGGGCAGCACGTCGAGGAAGCGGTCGACGTCGGCCTCCGCCACGCCCAGCGGCAGCGACACCCGCACGTTGCCCTCTGACAGCACCCCCATCGCCCGCAGTACATGGCTCGGCGTCAAGGTGCTGGAGGTACAGGACGAGCCCGACGAGACCGCGAAACCGGTCCGGTCCAACTCGCCCAGCAGCGCTTCACCGTCGACATAGAGACAGGAGAAGGTCACAAGGTGCGGTAGCCGCCGCACCGGATCGCCCACCACGTCGACGTCCGGGACGAGTTCGGGAACCCGCGCGCGGATCCGGTCCACCAGGGCGGCCAGCCGCTCCCGTTCGGCCGCGGCCTCCTCCCGTACCGCGCGCAGCGAGGCCGCCGCGGCCACGATCGCCGGAAGGTTCTCGAAGCCGGGCGCCCGGCCGCGCTCCCGCTCGTCCGCCGGCGCCGGTGCCGCGAACCGCACTCCCTTGCGCACCGCCAGCAGCCCAACTCCCGGCGGGCCGCCCCATTTGTGGGCGCTCGCCGCCAGCAGCGACCAGTCGCCCTCGACCGGCTCCCAGCCCAACGACTGCGCCGCGTCCACCAGTAGCGGCACCCCCGCCTCCCGGCAGACCGCCGCCACCTCGGCCACCGGCTGCACCGTGCCCACCTCGTGGTTGGCCGACTGCAGGCAGGCCAGCGCGGTGTCGGCACGCAGCGCCGCCCGGAACGCCTCGGGCGCCGCCCGGCCGGTGCGGTCGACCCCCACCTCGGTGACCGTGCCGCCGTCCGCCTCGTGCGCCTCGGCCGCGTGCAGCACCGAGGAGTGCTCCACGGCGGACACCGTGAGGTGACGGCCCGTCCGGCGGCGTCCCGCCAGCGCCCCGGCGACGGCGGTGTGCACCGCCCGGGTGCCCGAAGAGGTGAAGCTCAGCTCGTCGGGGCGGCAGCCGACCGCCTCCGCCGCCGTCTGCCGGGCGGCGTCCAGCAGCATCCGGGCCCGCCGCCCCTCCCGGTACAGTCGGGCCGGATCGGCCCACCCCTCGTCCAGCGCCGCCAGCAGCGCCTGCCGGGCGACGGGGTGCAGCGGAGCGGTGGACGCCACGTCGAAGTAAGGCACGCTCCCGACGCTACCCCTCCCGCCTACCAGCCGGAACGCCGGTCACCCGGCTTGTGCCCCGGAACGCGGTATCCGGCAAACCGTACAAACCGCCATCGGTCCAGCGCCCCGTCAATTGGCCACCGGATTGCGGGATTCCACCCCTTCGGGGACGACACACCGGCCGGTCCGGCGCGTTGGGACCCCTCCCCGCGTGGCCCCGATAGCCGTCCAGTAGGGTTTGGTCCGCATAAACATCCAAACCCTGCCCGCGCCAGGGCGCCGACCGCACGCAACGGCCGGGATCCGGGGCGCGCGGGCGAGACTCTCGGGAAGGCGCTACGTGAGTCCCAACGGCTCCGACCGCAAGTCGCGGCGCCCGATGCGGCGGCGGTTGCCGCAGGCGTTGGCCGCGGGCCTGGTCCTGGTGACCGCTACCGGTTGCACCTACAAGGACTTCCCCCGCCTCGGCATGCCCAGCCCCGCCACGGAAGAGGCACCGCGAATCCTTTCGCTCTGGCAGGGCTCCTGGGCCGCCGCACTGGCGACCGGTGTGCTCGTCTGGGGCCTGATCCTGTGGTCCGTGATCTTCCACCGGCGCAGCCGCACGAAGGTCGAGGTGCCCACTCAGACCCGGTACAACATGCCGCTCGAGGCGCTGTACACCGTGGTCCCCCTTGTCGTCATCGCGGTGCTGTTCTACTTCACCGCCCGTGACGAGTCCAAGCTTCTGGAGACCTCCAAGAAGCCCGACCACATCATCAACGTGGTGGGCTTCCAGTGGAGCTGGGCGTTCAACTACGTCGAGGACGTCCCGGGCAGCCCGAAGTCCCCGACCGCCGTCCCGGCCGAGCTGTCGAGCATCCCGCAGTCCGCCCTGCAGGGCATGCCGTCGCACGCCGGCGGTGTCTACGACAGCGGCACCCCGGCCGAGTGGGACAAGGGCAACCCCAGCCCCGGCCCGACGCTGTGGCTTCCCGAGGGCCAGACGGTGAAGTTCGTCCTCACCTCGCGGGACGTCATCCACTCCTTCTGGGTGGTGCCGTTCCTGATGAAGATGGACGTCATCCCCGGCCACACCAACGTCTTCCAGGTCACCCCGAACAAGCTCGGCACCTTCATGGGCAAGTGCGCCGAACTGTGCGGTGTGGACCACTCCAGGATGCTGTTCAACGTCAAGGTCGTGACCCCGGCCCAGTACGAGGCGCACCTGAAGGACCTGGCCAGCAAGGGCCAGACGGGCTACCTCCCGGCCGGCATCCCGACCACGGGCAACACGCGGGACGCGAAGACGAACCAGCAGCCGGGCAGCACCGTCGTGAACCAGACGGGTACCGGCACGCCGGGCAACAGCCAGTCGGAGAGTGACAAGTGAGCATCCTCAACGAACCCCAGGGTGCTGCCGTCGGCGGAGCCACCGTGCTGCCACCGGTACGGCGAAAGCAGCCGGGCAACGCGGTCGTGAAGTGGCTGACGACCACCGACCACAAGACGATCGGCACGCTGTACCTGGTGACGTCGTTCGGCTTCTTCATCATCGGCGGCATCATGGCGCTGCTGATGCGTGCCGAGCTGGCCCGCCCCGGTCTGCAGATCATGACGACCGAGCAGTTCAACCAGGCGTTCACGATGCACGGCACGATCATGCTGCTGATGTTCGCGACGCCGCTGTTCGCGGGCTTCACCAACTGGATCATGCCGCTGCAGATCGGCGCGCCCGACGTGGCGTTCCCGCGGCTGAACATGTTCGCCTACTGGCTGTACCTGTTCGGCTCGCTGATCGCGGTCGGCGGCTTCCTCACCCCGCAGGGCGCGGCCGACTTCGGTTGGTTCGCCTACTCGCCGCTGTCGGACGCGGTCCGCTCGCCGGGCGTCGGCGCGGACATGTGGATCATGGGTCTGGCCTTCTCCGGCTTCGGCACGATCCTCGGTGCGGTCAACTTCATCACCACGATCATCTGCATGCGTGCCCCCGGCATGACGATGTTCCGGATGCCGATCTTCTGCTGGAACGTGCTGCTGACCGCCGTCCTGGTGCTGCTGGCCTTCCCGGTGCTGGCCGCCGCGCTGCTGGCGCTGGAGGCGGACCGCAAGTTCGGGGCGCATGTCTTCGACGCGGCCAACGGCGGTGCGCTGCTGTGGCAGCACCTGTTCTGGTTCTTCGGCCATCCCGAGGTGTACATCATCGCGTTGCCGTTCTTCGGCATCATCAGTGAGGTCATCCCGGTCTTCAGCCGCAAGCCGATGTTCGGCTACATCGGCCTGGTGGCCGCGACCATCACCATCGCCGGTCTGTCGGTGACGGTGTGGGCGCACCACATGTACGTCACCGGCGGTGTGCTGCTGCCGTTCTTCTCCTTCATGACGTTCCTGATCGCGGTGCCGACCGGTGTGAAGTTCTTCAACTGGATCGGCACGATGTGGAAGGGGTCGCTGAGCTTCGAGACCCCGATGCTGTGGTCGATCGGCTTCCTGATCACCTTCACCTTCGGTGGTCTGACCGGCGTCATCCTGGCCGCGCCGCCGCTGGACTTCCACATCTCCGACTCGTACTTCGTGGTGGCGCACTTCCACTACGTGGTGTTCGGCACCGTGGTCTTCGCGATGTTCGCGGGCTTCCACTTCTGGTGGCCGAAGATGACCGGCAAGATGCTGGACGAGCGGCTCGGCAAGATCACCTTCTGGACGCTGTTCATCGGCTTCCACGGCACGTTCCTGGTGCAGCACTGGCTGGGCGTCGAGGGCATGCCGCGTCGTTACGCGGACTACCTGGCGCAGGACGGCTTCACCACGCTGAACACCATCTCGACCATCAGCTCGTTCCTGCTCGGCGCCTCGATGCTGCCGTTCTTCTACAACGTGTGGAAGACCGCCAAGTACGGCAAGAAGGTCGAGGTTGACGACCCGTGGGGCTACGGCCGTTCGCTGGAGTGGGCCACGTCCTGCCCGCCGCCGCGGCACAACTTCCTCACCCTGCCCCGCATCCGCTCCGAATCCCCGGCGTTCGACCTGCACCACCCGGAGATCGCCGCGCTGGAACTCGAGGGCCACGGTGACAAGGTTCTCGCCGGTTCGGACAACAAGGAGGCCGGCAAGTGAAGTGGCAGGGCAAGATGTTCCTGTGGCTGGCAGTGTTCCTGCTGGTCATGGCCATCGTCTACGGTCTGTGGTCGCATGAGACCGCGGGCACCACGGCCTTGTTCATGGCCTTCGGCCTGAGCGTGATGGTCGGTTACTACCTGGCCTTCACCGCCCGCCGGGTGGACACCGGGGCGCAGGACCGGCCGGACGCGGACATCGCGGACGACGCCGGTGAGCTGGGCTTCTTCAGCCCGCACAGCTGGCAGCCGCTGGCGCTCGCGATCGGTGGTGCGCTGGCCTTCCTGGGCGTCATCTTCGGCTGGTGGCTGATGTACTTCTCCGCCCCGATCATCCTGGTCGGCATCTTCGGTTGGGTGTTCGAGTACTACCGTGGCGCGGACCAGCGCTACTGAGCCGTAGGGCGAAACCAAGGGCCGTACGGGGGCGGGTACTTCGCCCGCGCGGCGGTACCGCTCCCCGATTGCCGGAACGCGGCGCGCGGGGACGGGTGATTGTTCTTACGTTGTGACCATGAGTCAGATATCTCGCGGTCACTGGGTGATATGCCGCCTTTGCTACCTGGCGCTGCTGGCGCCGCTGGCGGCGGAGCTAACCGCCTGTGGGGGATCGGGGAACCCACTGGCCGCCGCGCCGTACGACGCGGCGGGCCAGATCTCGTACAGCACCGAGGACGGCAGTCGCCAGGTCGACCCGAACAAACCCCTGGAAATATCCGTCAAGGGCGACGGCAACCGGATCACCGACGTGACGGCCACCGACGCCGCAGGACACTTCGTACGCGGCGAACTCGGCCCGGACCGCACCAGATGGCGCAGCACCGCTCCGTTCGCCGCAGGAGCCCACTACACGGTCCGGGTGAGCACCGAGAACGCCCACGGGGCCCAGGGCCGGCAGACCATCGGCTTCGACACCCGGCCCGCCCGCGACACCCTGGGCGTCAAGCTCGGCCCGGACTCCGGCGACTACGGCGTGGGGCAGCCCATAACCGCCGAACTCAGCCAGCCGGTGAAGGACCCGGCCGCCCGGGCGGTCGTGGAGAGCGGCCTGCACGTCAGCTCCGTCCCCGCGGTGACCGGCGCCTGGCACTGGGTGGACGACCACACCCTGCACTACCGGCCGCGCGACTACTGGCCCACCGACACCCGGATCAACGTCACCAGCACCCTGCTCGGCGCCCGAATACAGGGCGAGCTCTACGGCGGCGAGGCCAAACCCGTCACACTGCACACCCGCGACCAGGTCATCGCCGTCACCGACGCCGCGGCGCACCAGCTCACCCTCAGCCGCAACGGCAAGGTCCAGCGCACCATCCCGGTGACCACCGGCAAACCGGGATTCTCCACCCGCAACGGCATCAAGGTGGTGCTGGAGAAGGAGCCGTTCGTCCGCATGAAGAGCAGCACGATAGGCATAGCCGCAGGCAGTTCCGACTCCTACGACCTGCCGGTGTACTGGGCCACCCGGGTCACCTGGAGCGGTGAGTTCGTACACGCCGCGCCCTGGTCGGTCGGCTCCCAGGGCTCGGACAACGTCAGCCACGGCTGCACCGGTATGAGCACCGAGAACGCGCACTGGTTCTTCGAGCAGGTGCGCCCCGGGGACGTGGTCCAGGTCGTCAACAGCCAGGGCGCCACCATGGAACCGTTCGGCAACGGCTTCGGCGACTGGAACCTGGCGTGGGACCAGTGGACCAAGGGCAGCGCACTGGGCGCCCGCGGCGTCCACCGGCCCGGCGGCCAGAACCCCTCGGCGCCCCGGCCGACCAGCCCGGCCCGGCTCATTCCGCGGATGTGACCCGTCAGGTGTTGGCGGGCGAGCGGTCCCGGCCGCGCAGTAGGCCCGCCAGCGCCTCGGCCAGCGCCATCGGGTCGATCGGGTGGGAGACGGCGGCGTCCGCCCGGCTCCAGGTGGCCAGCCAGGCGTCCTGCGGGCGCCCCATCAGCAGCAGCACCGGCGGGCAGCGGAAGATCTCGTCCTTGATCTGGCGGCACACCCCCATCCCCCCGGCCGGTACCGCCTCGCCGTCCAGCACGCACACGTCGATGCCGCCCTTGTCCAGCTCGGAGAGCACGGCCGGGACCGTGGCGCACTCCACGAACTCCACCCGCGGCACATCCGGCGCGGGCTGGCGCCCGACCGCCAGCCGGACCTGCTCCCGGGTGTTCCTGTCGTCGCTGTAGACGAGCACCGTGGCGGTCTGCTGCATGGGCTTCAGCCTCCTCGTCGAGGGTCGCCGCGCGGCCGGTGACCGCGGCGCGGACGCGGCGATGCTACTCCCGCCACGGCCCGCCCGGAACGGCACAGCGGACTCCCGACGTACCGTCAGCACCGGCCGTGCGCTGGGCGGAGGGGCCGGATGCCGCCGCGGCTTCGCTCCTTCGGGGGACGGACGCGGTACGCCACCCGAGTAGCCGAACAGCCCTTGACACTCCGAATCGCACCCCCCGGAGTGAGCGCGAGATAAGCGACCGACATAATGTCGGTCGTGGCGACAGCAACAGCAGTAGAAACCGGGCACGCGCACCCGTCGGTCAACCGGCCGAACCTCGTCAGCGTGGGAACCATCATCTGGTTGAGTTCCGAGCTGATGTTCTTCGCGGCCCTCTTCGCGATGTACTTCACCCTGCGATCGGTGACCGGGACGGCCTTCTGGCACAGTCAGAACGATCACCTGAACGTGCCGTTCGCGTCAGTGAACACCACGATCCTGGTGCTCTCCTCGCTCACCTGCCAGCTCGGCGTGTTCGCCGCCGAGCGCGGTGACGTGAAGAAGCTGCGCCTGTGGTTCGTGATCACGTTCATCATGGGCGCGATCTTCATCGGCGGGCAGATCTTCGAGTACACCGACCTGGTGAAGCACGACGGTCTCTCCCTGAAGTCCAGCCCCTACGGTTCGGTGTTCTACCTGACCACCGGCTTCCACGGGTTGCACGTGACGGGCGGTCTGATCGCCTTCCTGCTGGTCCTGGGCAGGACGTACGCGGCCAAGAGGTTCACCCACGAGCAGGCCACGGCGGCCATCGTCGTGTCCTACTACTGGCACTTCGTCGATGTCGTCTGGATCGGCCTCTTCGCCACGATCTACCTGATCAAGTAATTCGGTCCGCGCAGGACCACACCAGAAGCATCGACGCAGAAGATCCTGACACCGGGGTAATCCGTGAAAAAGCTCTCCGCACGACGGCGCCACCCGCTGGCGGCGCTCGTCGTCCTACTCTTCGCGCTTGCGGCCACCGGGGGGCTGTATGCCGCGTTCGCGCCGGCTGAGAAGGCGCAGGCCGACTCCGCGCAGTCCCTAGCGACCGAGGAGGGCAAGAGGCTCTACTCCGTGGGCTGTGCCTCCTGCCACGGCACGTCCGGGCAGGGCACCCACAACGGTCCGAGCCTGGTCGGTGTCGGTGCCGCCGCGGTGGACTTCCAGGTCGGTACCGGCCGTATGCCCGCCCAGCAGCCGGGTGCGCAGGTCCCGCGGAAGAAGGCCATCTACAACCAGGCCCAGATCGACCAGCTCGCCGCGTACATCGCCTCGCTCGGTCCCGGCCCGGCCATCCCGTCGAAGCAGCAGTACAGCCCCGACGGCGCCGACATCGCCAACGGCGGCCAGCTGTTCCGCACCAACTGCGCGCAGTGCCACAACTCCACCGGTAAGGGTGGTGCGCTCTCCGAGGGCAAGTTCGCGCCGACGCTTGAGGGCGTTGACCCCAAGCACATCTACGAGGCCATGCTGACCGGCCCGCAGAACATGCCGAACTTCCCGGACAGCACCATGCCGGCGAAGGACAAGAAGGACATCATCGCCTACCTGGCGCAGGTCGACAGCTCCAAGGCCGAGAGCCCGGGTGGTCTTGAGCTCGGCGGCCTCGGGCCGGTCAGCGAGGGTCTCTTCGCCTGGGTCTTCGGTCTCGGTGCGCTGATCACCGTGGCCATTTGGGTCGCCGCTCGCACGGCAAAGGCCAGGAAGTCATGAGCAACGAGGACATGTCAGAAGCAAACCTGCCGAGTGAGCGGGAGCACGCTCACCACGGTGCGGTCGAGCCGGTCGGCGACCCGTTCGCCGACCCGGGCCTGCCGCCCCACGAGCCGCGCCGTCAGGACATCGACGAGCGCACCGCCAGGCGATCCGAGCGCACCGTGGCGCTGCTGTTCACCCTGTCGATGGTCGCGACCGTAGGCTTCATCGCCTCCTACGTGATCTTCCCGATCGGCAAGATCGTCTACATCTTCCCGTTCGGGCACGTCAGCGCGCTGAACTTCGCCCTGGGCCTGACCCTCGGCGTCGCGCTGTTCGCCATCGGCGCGGGCGCGGTCCACTGGGCCCGCACGCTGATGTCGGACGAGGAGGTCCCGGACGAGCGGCACGCCATCGAGGCCACGCCCGAGGTCCGTGAGAAGGTCTTCGCCGACTTCCGCCAGGGCGTCAAGGAGAGCCAGTTCGGCCGCCGCAGGCTGATCCGGACCACGATGATGGGCGCCCTGTCCCTCGTCCCGTTGTCCGGCATCGTGCTGCTGCGCGACCTCGGCCCGCTGCCGGAGAAGAAGCTGCGCACCACGGCCTGGCGCGCGGGCATGCGGCTGATCAACCAGAACACCAACGAGCCGCTGCGTCCCGAGGACATCGGCGTCGGTTCGCTGACGTTCGCCAAGCCCGAGGGCCTCAGCGAGGACGACGAGAACTTCCAGAACGTCATCGCCAAGGCCGCGTTGATGATCGTGCGGCTCAACCCGCAGGACATCAAGGACAAGCGCGAGCTCGAGTGGTCGCACCAGGGCATCGTGGCGTACTCCAAGATCTGCACCCACGTCGGCTGCCCGATCAGCCTCTATGAGCAGCAGACGCACCATGTGCTGTGCCCCTGCCACCAGTCGACGTTCGACCTCTCCGACGGTGGTCGGGTGATCTTCGGCCCGGCGGGCCACGCCCTGCCGCAGCTTCGGATCAGCGTCAACGCACAGGGCTACCTCGAGGCGCTCGGCGACTTCGAGGAGCCCGTCGGCCCGAGCTTCTGGGAGCGCGGATGAGCACTGCAAGCCACGAGGTGAACGCCTCCGCACGGCGGGGCAAGGCCCCGGCCGGTGAGCGGCTGGCGGACTGGGCCGACGGCCGGCTGGGCATCTACAGCCTCGCCAAGGCCAACATGCGCAAGATCTTCCCGGACCACTGGTCCTTCATGCTGGGTGAGATCTGCCTCTACAGCTTCGTCATCATCATCCTCACGGGTGTGTACCTGACGTTGTTCTTCCACCCGAGCATGCAGGAGGTCGTCTACAACGGCCCCTACGTGCCGCTGCAGGGCATCCGCATGTCGGAGGCCTTCGCGTCGACCATGCACATCAGCTTCGAGGTGCGCGGTGGTCTGCTGATCCGTCAGATCCACCACTGGGCGGCGCTGGTCTTCGTGGCCGCGATGCTCGTGCACATGATGCGGGTGTTCTTCACCGGCGCGTTCCGCAAGCCGCGTGAGGTCAACTGGGTCTTCGGCTTCCTGCTGCTCGTCCTCGGCATGTTCACCGGTTTCACTGGTTACTCGCTGCCGGACGACCTGCTGTCGGGTACCGGTGTCCGGTTCATGGAGGGCGCGATCCTGTCGGTCCCGATCGTCGGGACCTACCTGCAGATGTTCCTGTTCGGCGGCGAGTTCCCCGGACACGACTTCGTCTCGCGCTTCTACACGATCCACATCCTGCTGCTGCCGGGCATCATGGCCGCGCTGCTGGTGGGCCACCTGATCCTGGTCTTCTACCACAAGCACACGCAGTGGGCGGGTCCCGGCCGCACCAACAAGAACGTGGTCGGCATGCCGCTGCTGCCGGTGTACATGGCGAAGGCGGGCGGCTTCTTCTTCCTGGTCTTCGGTGTCATCGCGGCCGTCGCGGCGATCGCCACGATCAACCCGATCTGGGCGTTCGGCCCGTACCGGCCGGACCAGGTGTCCACCGGCGCGCAGCCCGACTGGTACATGGGCTTCTCCGAGGGCCTGATCCGTGTCATGCCGGGCTGGGAGATCAACTTCTGGGGTCACACCCTCCAGTTGGGTGTGTTCATCCCGCTGGTCATCTTCCCGCTGGTGCTGGTGACGATCGCGGTGTGGCCGTTCATCGAGGCCTGGGTCACCGGTGACGACCGCGAGCACCACCTCCTGGACCGGCCGCGCAACCGCCCGGTGCGCACCGCCTTCGGCGCGGCGTGGATCGCGTGGTACCTGATCCTGCTGGTGGGTGGTGGCAACGACCTGTGGGCGACCCACTTCCACCTGTCGATCAACGCCATCACCTGGACCGTCCGCATCGGCTTCTTCGCGATCCCCGTGCTGACGTTCGTGGTCACCAAGCGGATCTGCCTGGGTCTGCAGCACCGTGACCGCGACAAGGTGCTGCACGGTCGGGAGACCGGCGTCATCAAGCGGCTGCCGCACGGTGAGTTCATCGAGGTGCACGAGCCGCTGCCGCAGGACCAGTTGCACACCCTCACCGCGCACGACCAGCCCAAGCCGCTGGAGTTCGGCCCCGAGGTCGACGAGAACGGTGTGCAGCGCAAGCTGGGCCGTACGTCCAAGCTGCGCGCCAAGCTCTCCCGCGCGGTGTACGGCGAGGGGGCGCAGATCCCCAAGCCGACCGCGGCCGAGCACGCGGAGATCACCAGCGGCCACGGCCACCACTGATCCCACCGCACAGCAACTGATCGCCACAGACCAGGACCCCGGTCCGGACCCCGCCACGGGGACCCGGGCCGGGGTCCTGGCGTGTCCGTACTGCGGGCGTGGTGCCCGCACGACCCCGGTACGCCGATAGGCTCAGGGGTGTCCGGAACGCCACCGGCCAAGCCGTCACCGCACAGCCAGCGCCATCGATCGCCAGGAGCGTGGAACATGAACGCCCAGACCCCAGCCGGAGGCGAGACCGTGGCGGCACACAGCTGGCCGGACGTACTGAGCGACCTGCTGGCGGGCCGGGACCTGTCCGCGGACGACGCCGCGTGGGCGATGGACCGGATCATGAGCGGCGAGGCGAGCGACGCCCAGATCGCCGGGTTCGCGGTGGCGCTGCGCGCCAAGGGCGAGACGGTCGAGGAGCTCTCCGGAATCGTCCGGACGATGTTCGAGCACGCCAAGCTGATCGAGGTGCCGGGCCCCTCGGTGGACATCGTCGGCACCGGCGGCGACCGGGCCAAGACGGTCAACATCTCCACCATGTCGGCGATCGTGGTGGCCGGTACGGGTGCGAAGGTCGTCAAGCACGGCAACCGCTCCGCGTCCTCGGCCAGCGGGGCCTCCGATGTGCTGGAGCGGCTCGGCGTCAATCTGGAGCTGACCCCGCAGCGGGTGGTGGAGGTCGCGGAGGAGGCGGGCATCACCTTCTGCTTCGCCGTGAAGTTCCATCCCGCGCTACGCCATGTGGCCCGCGCCAGGCGGGAGTTGGGCATCCCGACGGCGTTCAACTTCCTCGGCCCGCTGACCAACCCGGCCCGGGTACGTGCCCAGGCCACCGGGGTCGCCGACGCGCGGATGGCGCCGATCCTGGCGGGTGTGCTGGCCGACCGCGGTTCCTCCGCGCTCGTCTTCCGCGGCGACGACGGTCTGGACGAGCTGACCACCACCGCGACCTCCCAGGTGTGGGTGGTACGCGACGGCAAGGTCGACCAGGTCTCCTTCGACCCGAGGTCGGTCGGCCTGGAGCTGGTCCCCGTGGAGGCGCTGCGCGGCGCCGACGCGGCGTACAACGCGGAGGTGGCCCGCAGAGTGCTCGCCGGTGAGCGCGGGCCCGTCCGCGACGCGGTACTCCTCAACTCGGCCGCCGCCCTGGTCGCGTTGAACCCGGCCGACGCCCCGCTGGAGTCCCAGATCGCCGCGGCGATGGCACGCGCCGCGGAGTCCATCGACTCGGGCGCGGCCCAGCGGGTCCTGGACCGCTGGGTGGCCGCGAGCAACGCGTAGGCCTTCCCGGCGGAGTGATATCCAGCGGGATGTCTGGGGGCGCAGCGCCCCCAGCGGGGGTTCGGGGGCGGAGCCCCCGAAGTGAAACCCCTGCTACAATCCCGTCCAAGGTCACGAGCGACAGCGATACTGCCCCGGCTTGCTGTCCGGCAACCCTCCGTCCGTGGCGGGGTGCCCCGGGTGATGACCAGGCCGTAGGCAGCGAGGCCTGCGGCAAGCGCGGACCCTCGCGAATCCAGGGGGTCCTGGTTATCGCGGGAGTTTTTGTGAGCAAGCGAATGCGATAGGGCCGGTCGGCCCCTTTTCCCATTTCCTTTCGAGGCCTTCGCCTCGCACCACCGCTTGCCCTCAGGGAGATTTCGCCATGTCCGTACTCAACCCTGCCGTCGACCAGACCATTTGTGCCCCATTGCCCGTTCTCGGCCGTGATGTAGTCGTTCCGCTGGCCAACGGGGGCGAAGTCGCCTATGCCGCGCTGGATTACGCGGCCAGTGCCCCCGCTTTGCAGCGGGTCTGGGACGATGTGGCCGGATATGCTCCGTACTACGGCAGCGTGCACCGCGGCGCGGGATATCTGTCCCAGTTGTCCACCGACCTTTTTGAGCAAAGCCGGGCAACCGTCGCGGAGTTCCTCGGCTGCCGCCCCGGCGACCAACTCGTCTTCACCCGTTCCACCACCGACTCGCTCAACCTGCTCGCCGCCGTACTGCCGCCCGGCACCCGGGTGTTCGTCTTCGAGACCGAGCACCACGCCGCGCTGCTGCCCTGGCGCGGCGCCGAGGTCACCTACCTCGACGCCCCCCGCACCCCCGGCGAGGCGGTCGGCACTCTGGAGCGTGCCCTCGCCGACCGCACCCCCTACGGCCCGGCCCTGGTCTGCGTGACCGGCGCGTCCAACGTCACCGGCGAACTGTGGCCGGTACGCGAACTGGCCGCCGCCGCACACGCGCACGGTGCCCGGATCGTGCTCGACGCGGCACAGCTCGCGCCCCACCGGCCGGTGGACATCGGCGAGTTGGACGTGGACTACGTCGCCTTCTCCGGGCACAAGCTCTACGCGCCGTTCGGCGCCGGGGTGCTGGCCGGCCGGGCCGACTGGCTGCGGGCCGCCGAGCCGTACCTGGCGGGCGGCGGCGCCAGCAAGCAGGTCGCCCGGCGCGCCGACGGCGGGCTCGACGTCGAATGGCACACCACGGCCGCCCGCCACGAGGCCGGTTCGCCGAACGTGATCGGCGCGTACGCCATCGCCTCCGCCTGCCGGGCGCTGACCGAAGCCGGGTTCGGGCCGCTGGTCGCCCGCGAGCAGGCGCTGGTCTGCCGGGTGCTGTCCGCTCTGGCGCGAATCCCGCAGGTCAAGGTGCTCTCGCTGTTCGGTGAGCGGGCCGAGCGGGTGGGCGTGGTCTCGTTCGTGGTGGACGGCTGGGACAGCTCGCACTTCGCCGCCGCGCTCTCCGCGCGGTACGGCATCGGGGTGCGCGACGGACTGTTCTGCGCGCACCCCCTGGTCCGTACGCTGCTCGGCGCCGAGCCGGACAGCGCGGGGGAGTGCGGTGCGTCGGAGTCGGAGCCGGGGGAGCGTTCGCTCAGCGCGGTCCGGGTCAGCTTCGGCGTCGGCACCCCGGACGAGCATGTGGAGCGCTTCCTGGGCGCGGTGGCGGCGCTCGTCGGCGACGGCCCGGGGCCGCTGCTCGCCGAAGGCGGCCGGTAAGGGCGCAACGGGTGCACCGGGGACGGGAGTTGGGCGCCGGGCCGCGGCTGATCAGCCCTCCAGGCCGATGGCGAACGCCGCTTCCAGGTCGTGCTGGGAATAGGTGCGGAACGCCACGTGGGTGTCGGTGGCGGCGACGCCGGGGATCTTGCTGATCTTGCCCGGGATGACGTCCGCGAGGTCGTCGTGCCGGGCCACCCGCACCATGGCGACCAGGTCGTAGGTGCCGGTGACCGAGTAGACCTCGCTCACGTGATCCAGCCCGGCGATCGACTCGGCGATCTCTGGGATGCGGTCGACGTCGGTCTTGATGAGCACGATCGCGGTGATCACGGCTGGCTGTCTCCTCGGGTCGCGGCCTGTCCGGCCAGCTTAGGCGCTGCGCGGCGGATCGGGGTCCCGGGATCGGAACCACGCCCAGGTGCACACGAACCCGAACGCGAACCCGATGACGTGCGCGAGGTAGGCGACGCCGGGACCGTGCTGCGGAATCCGGGCCGACAGCCACTGCAGGACGAACCAGAAGCCCAGCACCAGCCAGGCCGGAAAGCGCAGCGGCAACCCCATCAGGAACGGGAAGAGGCTGGTCACCCGGGCCTTCGGATACAGGTAGAGGTAACCGCCGAGCACGCCCGCGATGGCCCCGGAGGCGCCCACCAGCGTCTGCGCCGAGCGGGCGTGGCCGAGCGCGTAGCCGAACGTGGCCAGGTACCCGGCGGCCAGGTAGAACAGCGCGTACCGGCACCGCCCCATCCGCCGCTCCACCCCGGCGCCGAAGACGGCCAGGAACAGCATGTTGCCCAGCAGGTGCGGCCAGCCGCCGTGCACGAACAGCGCGGTCAGTACCGACACCATCGGCACCTTCACCCGTCCCGGCGGTACCTGGCAGCCGGGCGGCAGCCCCAGCGCGGTGGTGTGCAGCGGGCCGCGCCACAGCTCGCTGGGGATCACCCCCCAGCGGTCGAAGTACAGCGCCTGCGCGCACAGCTGCGCCTTCCCCGAGCCGTACGCGGGGTCCAGACCGGAGATCGGGCCGACCGCGAAGACCACCGCGCACAGCCCGATCACCGCGTAGGTGACCACCGGCAGCGGCTGCCGCGAGCGGTGCGTGACCTGGTCCAGGAGCTGTGTGACGCGGCGGAGCGCGGGCATGAGCCGATCATGGCGGAACGGGCCTGCCGGACACAGGCCGCCTCGCCGGACGGCCTGCCGGACTCCCGCAGCGCGGGCGAGCCGCTAGGCCGTAGGGTTGCCCGAGCGCAACCGCATCCTTTGAGCCAGGCCCAGCCGTGCCCGCCGGGCGCCTGGGCACGGCCCCGCGAACCGAGAAGAGGACGACATGCCGGTCCCCCTGTCGACGGCCACGACCCGGTGGCGTTGCACGCTGTGCGGCAACCTCACCCGGTTCGACGTCACCCGCTCCAGCAGGGTCGTCGAGTATGTCCACCTGGACCTGGCGGGTGAGCCGACGGTGGAGGAGCGCGAGGTGCTCAGCGAGACGGTGGAATCGGTGCGCTGCCGCTGGTGCAACGCCGCCGACCAGGTCGAACTGGTGGACCGCCCGGCCCCCGGCGCGGAGCCAGGGCAGGTCTGACCCGCCTCGGGCGGGGACAATGAGGACGTACGACGGGGGTGGATACTGACGGGAGTGACTGGTGGAGCGTACGGGCGGCAATCCGCAGGCGGAACCGGAGGGCGCCGCCGGGTTTGACGAACCGCTCGACCGGCCGCTGCCCGAAGGGGTCCGCCACCGGGTGGTCTCGATAGCGGCCGAGGCCTTCGGCTCGCTGACCGTGGCGGAACTCCCCGCCCAACTGCGACAGTATGCCCGCTTCACCCCCTCCCGCCGGGCCAAGTTCGCCAGTAACGCGCTGGCCGCCGCCCTGGAGACCGACGCGGTGTTCCGGCAGCGCATCGCCGGACGGCTGCGCGAGACCCAGCCGGAGCTGGCCGCCGCCCTGGACGCCGGTACCCCGCCGCCCGCCGCCGATCCGGTGGACGTGGCGGCCGCCGCCTATCTGCTGCGCCCCGCGGGCTGGTCCAAACTCGTCGCCGCCGCGGGCGAGGAGGCGCAACGCGCCCACGCCGACCAGGTCGGCGCGGAGACCGCCCGCGAGTTGCAGCAGGTCAAGGCGGAGCTGGTCCGGCTGCGCGGAGCGACCCAGGCCGAGGTGCAGGCCGCCCGCGCCGAACTGGAGACGGCCCGCAGGGAGGCCGAGTCGCTGCAGCGCAAGCTGCGCAGCGTCACCAGCGACCTTCGCCGCGGCCAGGCGGCCCTGCGCAAGGCCGAGGCCGAGGCTGCGCAGGCCCGTGCCACGGCCGCCGCGGAACTCGCCGCCGCCGAGGGTGAGGCGCGACGGCTGCGGGCCCGGCTGGCCGAGGCCGAGTCCGCGCTGGAGGCCAGCCGCCGGGCGGTGCGCGAGGGGCGCAGCGTGGAGGACATGCGGCTGCGGCTGCTGCTGGACACGGTGCTGGACGCGGCCCAGGGCATCCGCCGCGAACTGGCGCTGCCGCCGGTCTCCGGGCGCCCGGCGGACACCGTGGAGGCGGTGGCGCCCGGCGCGATCAACCCCAGGGACGTGGCCCGGCGCGCGCTGTCCGAGGACGATCCGGCGCTGCTCGACCAGTTGCTGGCGCTGCCCCAGGCGCATGTGGTGGTGGACGGCTACAACGTCACCAAGACCGGCTATCCGACGCTGCCGTTGGAGAAGCAGCGGCTGCGGCTGCTGGGGGGCCTGGCGGTGCTCGCCGCGCAGACCGGTGCCGAGGTCACCTGTGTCTTCGACGGGGCCGAGCTGGCGGCGCCGGTACTGCTGGCGCCACCGCGCGGGGTGCGGGTGCTGTTCAGCAAACCCGGTGAGACCGCCGACGAGTTGATCCGGCGGCTGGTACGGGCCGAGCCCCCGGGCCGCCCGGTGGTGGTGGTCTCCGCCGACCGCGAGGTGGCCGACGGGGTGGCCAAGGCCGGGGCCCGGCCGGTGTCCTCCACGTTGCTGCTGCGTCGGCTCGCGCGCGGCTGACCGGCGGGAGCGGTCAGCGAATTTCCCGGACTCGCCAATTGTGCCGGGGAAGTCCGTTTTTGCGGCTTGCGATATTCAAGGTGGCTTTTCTGGTGGCGAGTTGAGCGGCCCCTCGGGCGCTCACCGCAATTGTGTGGCGCACATCACAGAAAGTCGGTACGGCCGGTTTCCGGCGCAATGTCCCGCCACGGCCGGTCAATTGACGGTCACCGGCGGTGGGTTGTCCGTAAAGAACTCGTCTGCTGGCCAACTTTTTTCCCGCGAGGATTTGAACCGATCACAACCTGGTCACTAGGGTCAGGCCTCGAACCTCCGCGCAGTCGATCATCCAGCCCGGATGGCAGTGGGGGTTACCGCCGAATTCGACGTGTCGGTACGCAGGGCGGGGGATGCCGACGCTCGGAGCCGGGGAACCACACGTTCCCGGGGTGAATCGGGGTCAGGTCGCGTCGACCAGGACGCGGTGAGACCCCGTAGGGCTACTTCCGGCCCGAACCCGACAGCTCACCCGGTAGGCGGCCGCAGGAAGAAGGAGCTCGCCTCCGTGGCGTCCCACCGTCGTCCCAAGCCCGCGAGTCGCACCCGCGTGACCGTGCTCACCGCGACCGCCGCGGCAGCCGTCGCCCTGTCCACCCAGGCGGCCAACGCCGACCCGAAGCCCAGCACTTCGGACGTCAAGTCCCAGGTCGACGACCTGAACCAGCAGGCGGAGACGGCCACCCAGCAGTACGACGGCATCAAGGCCCAGCACGACCAGCTCCAGAAGCAGGTCAACGACCTGCAGAACAAGGTGGCCCGGGAGCAGGCCGCGCTGAACAAGCTGGTGGACAACATCGGCACGCTCGCCGCCTCCCAGTACCGCGACGGCGGCATCGACCCGTCGGTCCAGCTGTTCCTGTCCTCCAACCCGAGCGACTTCCTCGACAAGGCCTCCACGCTCGACCAGTTGAGCGGCAAGCAGGCCGACGAGCTCAAGCAGATCGAGGAACAGAAGCGCATCCTCGACCAGGAGCGCACCGAGGCCGCCGCCAAGCTCGCCCAGTTGGACAGCACCCAAAAGCAGCTCGCGCAGAAGAAGAAGGACGTCCAGGACAAGCTGTCCAAGGCGCAGGACCTGCTCAACTCGCTCACCGCCCAGCAGCGCGCCAGCCTCGACGACAGCAGCCGGGCCAGCCGTGACAACCAGCGCCCCAACCTCGGCAACTCCCCGGCCGCCTCGCAGCGCGCCGCCGCCGCGCTGGCCGCCGCGGAGAGCGTGATCGGCGCGCCGTACGTGTGGGGCGCCACCGGACCCAGCTCCTTCGACTGCTCCGGCCTGACCTCCTGGGCCTACGCGCAGGCGGGCGTCTCCATACCCCGCACCACCTGGGACCAGGCCAACGTCGGCCCGCACCTGAGCATGGACCAGCTGCAGCCCGGCGACCTGGTGCTGTTCTACGGCGACCTGCACCACGTCGGCCTGTACGCGGGCAACGGCATGGTGCTGCACGCCCCGCACACCGGTGCCAGCGTGCGGTTCGAGTCGATCAACAACATGCCGTTCCAGTTCGGCGTCCGGGTCGGCGGCTGACCACCGCCCCGTCCAAGGCAGCACCGAAGGCCCCGCTCACCCGAGCGGGGCCTTCCGCGTACCGGGATCACCCCTGCGGGTGGGGCACGGGCCGGGCGGCGGGCGTGCGCCGGACGGGTGACGTGGAGTGTCGCGCCGTGCCCTGTCGACGCCGGTGACCTGGGAATCCGACACAACGTCAGTTCTCGGTGCGCGCCGGTGCTTTGAACCGACTGTGACCGCGACGCTACTGTCTGCCCGGCACAGAAGGAGGTGCGGCTCACATGGCGATCGATCGCCGTCCCGCGCGACCGGGTCTGGTACGGGCCACCCGGTTCACGGTGCTCTCCGCGGCCGCCATGGCCGCGGCGGTGTCCGGCACCCTTCCGGCGGGCGCCGCGCCGCAGAACGGCCCGGACGAGCTCAGGTCCCGGGTGAACGGGCTGTACCAGCAGGCGGAGCAGGCCACCGAGAAGTACGACGCCGCCCAGGAGCGGGCCGCGCGGCTGCGCGGCGAGCTGGATGACCTGCAGGGCGAACTGGCCCGCAGCCAGGCCGAGGTCAACCGGCTGCGCGACGCCCTCGGCAAGGTGGCCGGCGCCCAGTACCGGGACGGTGGCGTCGATCCGGCGCTGGCTCTGCTGCTCTCCTCGGACCCCGGCGACTACCTCGACCGGGCGGCCACGTTGGACCGCGTCGACAGCCGCCGGGCCGGGCAACTGCACGCGCTGCGCGACGCCCGGCGGATCCTCGCCCAGCGGCACGACCAGGCCGCGGCCAAGCTCGCCGAACTCGACCGGCTGCGCCGCACCCTTGAGGAGCACAAGAGGACCGTCCAGGGCAAACTGGCCGAGGCGCAGCGGCTGTTGGCCGCGCTGCCCACCGCACAGCGGGACGCGATCGGCTTCGGGGCCGCCGCGAACAACCGCACCGGCAGCCCCGGTCCGGGTTCCGCTCCGGGTTCCGCTTCCGGTTCCGCATCGGACCCGGTGGCGGGTCTGGCGGACCTCGGGCCGCTGGACGGCCGGGCCGCCGAGGCGGTCGCCGCCGCCAGGGCCGCGCTCGGCTCGCCGTACGCCTGGGGCAGTACCGGGCCGGGCGCCTTCGACTGCTCGGGGCTGATGTACTGGGCCTACCAGCACGCGGGGATGACCCTGCCGCGCACCTCCCAGGAACAGCTGTCCGCCGGACACCATGTCCCGCTGTCCCAGGCCCGCCCCGGCGACCTGGTCATCTACCGCAGCGACGCCAGCCATGTGGGCATGTACGTCGGCGGCGGCAAGGTCATCCACGCCCCCTACCCCGGGGCGCGGGTCCGCTATGACCCAGTCGACATGATGCCGGTGGCGGCCGTCGTCCGGCCGTAGAGGCCACTTGGCGGGCAGGCCCACGGGCGCGGACGCGGGTGGCGCGCTCGCCGACCGTAGGATCGAGGCGTGCCGTCGCGGTGGATGGGGTTCCGGCGGGCTGTCGCTGTCGGGTGCGCGGCAGCCCTGGCCGGGCTTGCGGCCGGGTGCGGCGGCGGACCGGACACCGACGCGGCCCTGCGGGCGGTGCTCGACGCCCGGGCGCAAGCCGTGCTGCGGCACGACGAGACCGCGTTCCTGGGCAGCGTCGACCCGACGGCGACCGGATTCCGGGACGCGCAGCGCCAGGTGTTCGGCAACCTGGTCAAGCTGCCGATCGGCTCCTGGAGCTACCGCCTGCAACGCACCGGCGCCTTCCCGCTCACCACCGAGTCGGACGCGCGGCGGCGGGTGGCCGCGCAGGTGGAGCTGGAGTACACGCTGCGCGGCTACGACACCGCGCCGGTCTCCTCGGTGGCGTATCTGACGATGACCGAGCGCGGCGGCCACTGGTACGTCGCCGCGCAGACCGACGGCGAGGCCACGGGCAGGCACACCACCGTCCAGCCCTGGGACCAGGGCCACCTCACCGTGGTGACCGGACGGCACAGCCTGGTACTCGGCCAGGGCGAGCTCACCAGGTACGCCAAGCTCGCCGACGCCGCCGTACCCGTCGTGCGCAACGCCTGGCCGGGCGACTGGCCGGGCAGGGCGATCATCGAAGTACCGCCCACCGAGGCCGACATGACCGCCCTGCTGGGCGCCCAGCCGTCCGCCTACCAGGGCATCGCCGCGGTGACCACCGCCGAACTGCGCGGCACCGGAGTCAGCGCGCCCGCCGACCGGGTCATCGTCAACCCGCGGGTGTTCGCCGGACTGAGCCCGCTCGGCCAACGCGTCGTGCTCACCCATGAGTTGACGCATGTCGCCACCCGCACCGCGACCACCCCCAACACCCCGCTGTGGCTGGCCGAGGGCTTCGCCGACTGGGTCGGCAACACCGGAACCGGCCAGCCCGTCCAGCAGATCGCCGCCGAACTGCGGGCCGACGTACGGGCCGGACGGCAGCCGGGGCGACTGCCGTCCAACGCGGACTTCGGCAGCGCCAGCACCGGCCTGCCGCAGGCCTACGAGGGCGCCTGGCTGGCCTGCCGGATGGTCGCGGAGCAGTGGGGGAGCGGGGCCCTGGTGAAGCTGTACCGCGCGGCCGGGCACGAGTCCGCCGACGCCGCGCTGCACGACACACTGGGAGTGGGCCTGGACGAGTTCACCGCCCGCTGGCGGGCCGATGTGGCAAGGGAGTTGGGATGAGCGGCGAGTGGCCGGACCGCTCCACCGAGCACACGGGGAGCGGCGGCGAGCGGCCGGACTTCTCCGCCGAGCACACGGGGGGCGGCGCCGAGCGGCCGGACTTCTCCGCCGAGCAGATCACCCGCGGTCGCGCACTGCGCCGGGCGCAGTGGCCACCGCTGCTCGCCGGGCGGCTGGTGCCGCTGACGCTGCTGCTGGTCCTCGGACTGACCCCGGCCGGTGCGGCGCTGGTGACCGTGGTGGCACGGCCGTTCGGCGGCGCCTGGATCGCCCGGGTGCTGCTCGGCGGGCTCGCGCTGCTGCTCGCCTCGGAGCTGGCGGAGCTGCCGTTCGCCGCCCGGGTGAGGGTGGTGCGGCAGCGGTTCGGCCTGGTGACCCAGGGCTGGCCGGGCTGGTTCACCGACCGGGCGCGCGGACTGCTGGTCGGGGCGCCGCTGGCGCTCGGCGCGCTGTACGGCGTCTACGCGCTGGCCGGGGCCACCCGGTGGTGGTGGGCCTGGGCGCCGGGGGCCGCGGCGCTGGCGGCCGTCGTGCTGTCCTGGCTGGCGCCGGTGCTGCTGGAGCCGGTGTTCAACCGGTTCACGCCGATGGAACCGGGACCGCTGCGCGAGGCACTGCTGGAGCTGGCCGCCCGGGACCGGATCGCGGTGCGCGAGGTGCTGGTCGCCGACGCCTCCCGCCGTACCACCGCGCTCAACGCCTATGTCTCCGGCTTCGGCCGGACCCGGCGCATCGTCGTCTACGACACACTGCTGGCCACCGCCCGGCCACGGGAGATCGAGCTGGTGGCGGCGCACGAACTCGGCCACGTCAAGCACCGCGACGTGCCGCGCGGCACCCTGCTCGGCGCGCTCGGCGCGGCGCTTGGGGTGTGCCTGCTCGCCGTGCTGGTGCGGTGGTCGCCACTGCTGGCGGCGGCCGGTGTGCACCGGTTCGCCGACCCGCGGTCGATGGCGCTGCTGGCCGCGTTGGCGGCGCTCGGCTCCGCGCTCGCCGGTCCCTTCGGCTGTGCGCTCACCCGCCGGGTGGAGCGGCGCGCCGACCGGCACGCGCTGCAACTCACCGGCGATCCCGGCGAGTTCATCGCCATGCAGCGCCGACTGACGGTGGCCAACGTGGCCGACCCGGACCCGCCCAGAGCGCTGCACCTGCTGTTCGGCACCCATCCGACGGCGGTGCAGCGCATCGCCGCCGCACGGGACTACCAGCGGGCTCAGATCGCGTAGATCCAGTTGGTCAGCATGTACGCGCCGAACCAGGTGCCGAACAGCGCGAACACCGCCGCCGCGGGCGCCGCCGAACGCGCCCCCGCCCTGGCGAACGCCCGGGCCAGCGGCGTCAGCGCGAGCAGCGCGGGCACCAGCAGCCGCAGCTTGGAGTGGTAGTAGTTGGTCTGACCGACGGTGAGCGCGAACACCAGCAGCCCGTAGACCGCCAGCGGCGGCCACGGCCGACGCAGCAGCGCGGTCACGCTCGCCGCGGCCAGCGCCACCAGCAGTACGGCGGTGGCCACCGGCACCCAGTCATGGCCGCGTTGCAGGGTGTCGTCGAGGAACTGCCAGGTGGCGTACCCCCAGTCCCAGGCGGTGTGCCAGCCCGCGCGCTGTACCACCAGCCAGGCGTCCAGCCTGCCCAGCCGCAGCCCCACCCACGCCAGGTACAGCGGTACGCCGAGCGAACCGACGACCACTGCGGCCACCGCCCGCCAGTCGATCCGCCGCTCCCGCCACATCGGCGGCACCGCCGCCAGCGCCAGCGCCACCGCCAGCGCGACCCCGGTCGACCGGGCAAGACCGGCCAGCAGCGCCAGCGCGCCCGCGGTCAGCCACGCCCTGCGGTGCGCGGCCAGCAGACAGCACGCCGCCAGCAGCAGGAACAGGCTCTCGCTGTAGCCGATCCACAAGGTGATGGCCATCGGCTGGGTGAACACCAGCAGTACCAGACACAGCGCCGCGCGCTCCCCGTACAGCCGCAGCGCCAGCCGGTGGACGGCCACCGACGCGCCCGCCGAGGCCAGCCAGGCGACCACGATGGACGCACTCTGCCCGCCCAGGCCGGTGAGCGCCGCCACCACCTTGATCAGCAGCGGGTAGAGCGGGAAGAACGCCAGCGTGTTGCCGGTCAACTGGCCGTTCGCGTCGTAGCTGAACGAGTGCGGGTAGCCCTGCTCGGCGATCGAGACGTACCACTGGTTGTCCCATGGCGTCAGCGCGGCGTGCAGCCAGTCCGGGCGGGTGCTCAGCCACCACAGCATCAGCAACTGCAGCAGCGCCGCGCCCGCCCACACGGCGAGCGCCGGACCGGCGTCGGTCAGCAGTCGGCCGACGGTGCGCGACAGGCGGGTGGAAGGCGTGGTCTCGCTGTCGTTCCTCGCCGGGCGCGGCACGAGGCGTGCGGGCGCGGTGCGGGGGTCGTCGGTGAGGTCCGGCAGCGGAGGCTCCTTCGTGCGCGGGTCGGGCGGGGTCATCGCGAGGCTACGCCACCATCGGCTGGCGCGGGCCCACGGCGTACCGGGTACGGTCTGAGGGCGATGAACAAGACCCTGATCGTCACCAACGACTTCCCGCCACGGCCGGGCGGCATCCAGGCCTTCGTGCACAGCATGGCGCTGCGCCTCGACCCGGGGCAGGTCGTTGTCTACGCCTCCACCTGGAAGGACGGCGAGGAGGTCGCCGCCTTCGACGCGGAGCAGCCGTTCCCGGTGGTGCGGGACCGCACCAGCGTGCTGCTGCCCACCCCCCGGGTCACCCGGCGGGCGGTGCGGTTGCTGCGGGAGCACGGCTGCTCCTCGGTGTGGTTCGGCGCCGCCGCGCCGCTCGGGCTGATGGCCCCGGCGCTGCGAGCGGCGGGGGCGCGCCGGATCGTGGCGACGACGCACGGGCACGAGGCGGGCTGGGCCCAACTGCCGGGGGCCAGGCGGCTGTTGCGGCGCATCGGTGAGGGTACGGACGTTGTGACGTACCTCGGGGAGTACACCCGGTCGCGGATCTCGGGTGCGCTTTCCGCGCGGGCGGCCGCGCGGATGGTGCAGCTTCCTCCGGGGGTTGACGAGAAGACCTTTCACCCCGGGTCGGGGGGTGCGGTGGTACGGGCCCGGTTGGGGCTGAGTGATCGGCCTGTTGTCGTGTGCGTTTCGCGGCTTGTGCCGCGCAAGGGGCAGGACACGCTCATCCGGGCCATGCCGGAGATTCTGCGGCGGGTGCCGGACGCGGTGCTGCTGATCGTTGGCGGGGGGCCGTACCGCTCGGCGCTGGAGCGGCTCGCCGCGGAGGTCGGGGTGGCCGAATCCGTGCGGTTCACCGGGGCGGTGGCCTGGGAGGAACTGCCCGCGCACTACGGGGCGGGGGATGTGTTCGCCATGCCGTGCAGGACCCGGCGGGGCGGGTTGGACGTGGAGGGCCTCGGCATCGTCTACCTGGAGGCGTCGGCCACGGGGTTGCCGGTCGTCGCGGGGGACTCGGGGGGCGCGCCGGACGCCGTTCTCGACGGTGAGACGGGGTGGGTGGTTGAGGGCGGTTCGCCCTCGGCCGCGGCTGAGCGGATCGTGGTGCTCCTGGAGGATCCCGCGTTGCGGCGGCGGTTGGGGGAACGGGGGCGCCAGTGGGTGGAGGAGGCCTGGCGCTGGGACCTTCTCGCCGAGCGGCTGAAGGGTCTCCTGGGCTGAGCCGTTCGTGGGTCGGGCCGGGGTCGGGGCCGGGGCCTCCGGGGTGGGGGTCCTGGACCGTATATTTACGGGCCCTGCACCCCTGCCTTCGGTTGCCCGGAAGTCCGGCCCGCACATCCGCCCCTGGCCTTCGGCGCCGCGCGCAACGGCACCCAAAGGCCGAGGGCAATCGGGTGGG
>NZ_JANFNH010000005.1 GCF_024436055.1 Streptantibioticus rubrisoli
CTCCTCAACGGCATCCTCACCGCCCCCGCCCCCCCCCCCCGCACCCCTCGGCTACATGACGAAGCGTCAGTCCTGCCGCTTGGGCCGCCAGACCACCAGCGCGCTGGTCTGCCGTACGTCCTCGTACGGCACCAGGTCACGCCGGTAGGAGGCGTGCACCGCCGCCTCGCGCTGGCGCATCGCGGCGGCGGCGCCCTCCAGGCCCGACTGCAGTTCGGCGACCCGCGCCTGGAGCGCGGCCACCTGGTTCTCCAGCTCGATGATCCGCTTGATACCGGCGAGGTTGATGCCGTCCTGGCTCAACTGCTGTACCTGGCGCAGCAGTTCGATGTCCCGCGCCGAGTACCGGCGGCCACGCCCGGCGGTACGGTCCGGGCACACCAGTCCCAACCGGTCGTACTGCCGCAGGGTCTGCGGGTGCAGCCCTGACAGCTGAGCGGCGACCGAGATCACATACACTGGTGACTCGTCCGTCAGCTCGTACGGGTTGCGGCGTGCGCCCCGGCCGTCCATCTCAAGCTCCCTTCGCGGCCTTGAACAGCTCTGCCCGCGGATCCTGCTCCGCGGTCGCCTCTCGGTACGACTCCAGCGCGTCCAGCGCCTTGCCGTCCACTGACGGCGGTACCGCCACCTCCACCGTCACCAGCAGATCGCCGCGGCTACCGTCCTTGCGGGTGGCGCCCTTGCCGCGGGCCCGCAGCGTACGGCCGTTCGGGGTGCCGGGCGGCAGCTTCAGCGTCACCGGCGGCCCGCCCAGTGTCGGTACCCGGATCTCGGCGCCGAGCACCGCCTCCGGGAAGGTGACCGGCACGGTGACCGTCAGGTTGTCCCCCTTGCGCCCGAACACCGGGTGCGCGCCGACGTGTACGACGACGTAGAGGTCCCCCGCCGGGCCGCCGCGCTCGCCCGGCGCGCCCTTGCCGCGCAGCCGGATCCGCTGGCCGTCGCTGACGCCCGCCGGAATCCGGACCTGCATGGTGCGCGCGCTCTTGGCCCGCCCGCTGCCCTTGCAGACGTCGCAGGGGTCCTGGGCGATCATGCCCCGGCCCTTGCACTCCACGCAGGGATCGGTGAGCGAGAACCCGCCGCCGGAGCCCCGGGAGACCTGCCCGGTGCCCACGCAGGTCGGGCAGACCCGTGGCGTACCGTTTTTGTCACCGGTTCCGGCGCAGCTCTTGCACGGTGCCGAACTCGACATCCGCAGCGGCACGGTGGCCCCGTCCACCGCCTCGGTGAAGCTCAGCGTCACCTCGGACTCGATGTCCTGACCGCGCCGCGGCTGGGTACGCGTCGCCCCCCCGCGTCCGAAAAGTCCCCCGAACACGTCACCGAGACCGCCGCCGAAGCCCCCGCCACCCGTGCCGGTGCCGGTGTGGGCCCCGCCGAACAGGTCGCCGAGGTCGAAGTTGAACCCGCCCGGTCCGGCTGGACCGCCCTGCCGGAAGCCGCCGTTGCCGAACAGGGTGCGCGCCTCGTCGTACTCCTTGCGGCGCTTGGGGTCCGACAGCACGTCGTTGGCCTCGGAGATCTCCTTGAAGCGCTCCTCGGCCTTCGGGTTGTTCTTGTTGGCGTCCGGGTGGAACTCGCGGGCGAGCTTCCGGTACGCCTTCTTGATCTCAGCCTCGGTCGCGTCCTTGGGGACGCCGAGAACCTTGTAGTAGTCCTTCTCGATGAAGTCCTTGGTGCTCATCCCCGGCGTCCCTCCTCTCCTACCTCAACTGCCGACGCGTCAGCCCTGTTCCGGGCCACCGCTCTCCTCGTCAGACTCCGCCGCGGCATCCTTGCCCGGCGCGCCCGGCTGCGGCTCCGCGACCGCGACCCGGGCCGGACGGATGGTCCGCTCGCCGATCCGATACCCCGGCTGAAGGATCTGCACGCACGTGGTTTCGCTGACGTCCGGCGAGTAACTGTGCATCAGCGCCTCGTGCACCAGCGGATCGAAGGGCTCGCCCTCCTTGCCGAACTGCTGCAGGCCCAGCTTGGCGGCCACCGTCTCCACCGACTCGCCGACCGACTTGAAGCCGCCGACCAGCTCACCGTGCTCGCGCGCCCGACCGATGTCGTCGAGCACCGGCAGCAGTTCGCCCAGCAGGTTGGCGATCGCGATCTCCTTGACCGCGATCCGGTCGCGCTCCACCCGGCGGCGGTAGTTCTGGTACTCCGCCTGGAGGCGCTGGAGGTCGGCGGTGCGCTCGGCCAGTTGGCCGCGCAGCGACTCCAGCTCCTTGTTCAGGTCCCGATCCGCGCCCTGCTCTGCTTCCCCGGCCGGGGCGCCCGGGCCCGCCTGCTCGGCGGGCCCGGCGCCCTGCGCCGCGTCGTCTGCGTCAGCCGTCGCGGCGTTGACGGGGACGTCAGCAGGCTCCTGCGGGAAGCCCTGCGACTCCTCCGTCACGCGGCACCACCCTCACGCTTCTTCGGCTCCTCGTCCACGATCTCGGCGTCCACGACGTCGTCGTGCGCCTCGTCCTTGGACGCGTTCTCACCGGCACCGGACGCCGCCTGGGCGGCCTGTGCGTCGGCGTACATCGCCTGGCCGAGCTTCTGGCTGACCGCGGCGACCTTCTCGGTGGCGGTGCGGATCTCGGCGATGTCCTCGCCCTTGAGCTTCTCCTTCAGCTCACCGATCGCCGTCTCGACCTCGGTCTTGACCTCGGCCGGGACCTTGTCCTCGTTGTCCTTGAGGAACTTCTCGGTCTGGTAGACGAGTTGCTCGGCCTGGTTGCGGGTCTCGGCGGCCTCGCGGCGCTTGTGGTCCTCCTCCGCGTACTGCTCGGCCTCGCGCATCATCCGGTCGATGTCTTCCTTGGGCAGCGCGGAACCGCCGGTGACGGTCATCCGCTGCTCCTTGCCGGTGCCCAGGTCCTTGGCCGCGACGTGCATGATGCCGTTGGCGTCGATGTCGAAGGTGACCTCGACCTGCGGCACGCCGCGCGGCGCCGGGGGCAGACCGGTCAGCTCGAACATGCCGAGCTTCTTGTTGTACGCCGCGATCTCGCGCTCACCCTGGTAGACCTGGATCTGCACCGACGGCTGGTTGTCCTCGGCCGTGGTGAAGATCTCCGAACGCTTCGTCGGGATCGTGGTGTTGCGCTCGATCAGCTTGGTCATGATGCCGCCCTTGGTCTCGATACCGAGGGACAGCGGGGTGACGTCCAGCAGCAGGACGTCCTTGACCTCGCCCTTGAGCACACCGGCCTGCAGGCTGGCGCCGATGGCGACGACCTCGTCCGGGTTGACGCCCTTGTTGGCCTCCTTGCCGCCGGTCAGCTCACGCACCAGCTCCGCGACGGCGGGCATACGGGTGGAGCCACCGACCAGCACCACGTGGTCGATCTCGGACAGCTGGATGCCCGCGTCCTTGATCACGTTGTGGAACGGGGTCTTGCAGCGCTCCAGCAGGTCTGCGGTGAGCTGCTGGAACTGGGCGCGGGTGAGCTTCTCGTCCAGGTGCAGCGGGCCCTCGGCGGACGCCGTGATGTACGGCAGGTTGATCGAGGTCTCGGTGGACGAGGACAGCTCGATCTTGGCCTTCTCCGCGGCCTCACGCAGGCGCTGGAGGGCCATCTTGTCCTTGGACAGGTCCACGCCGTGGCCGGACTGGAACTGCTTGACCAGGTAGTCGACGATGCGCTGGTCCCAGTCGTCACCACCGAGGTGGTTGTCACCGTTGGTGGCCTTCACCTCGACCACGCCGTCGCCGATCTCCAGCAGCGACACGTCGAAGGTGCCGCCACCGAGGTCGAAGACCAGGATGGTCTGGTCGTCCTTGTCCAGGCCGTAGGCGAGCGCGGCCGCGGTGGGCTCGTTGACGATGCGCAGGACGTTGAGGCCCGCGATCTCACCGGCCTCCTTGGTGGCCTGGCGCTCGGAGTCGTTGAAGTACGCCGGAACGGTGATCACCGCGTCGGTGACCTTCTCGCCCAGGTAGGCCTCGGCGTCCCGCTTCAGCTTCTGCAGGATGAAGGCCGAGATCTGCTGCGGGGTGAAGTCCTTGCTGTCGATACCGATCTTCCAGTCGGTACCCATGTGACGCTTGACGGAGCGGATGGTCCGCTCGACGTTGGTCACCGCCTGCCGCTTGGCGACCTCACCGACGAGCACCTCGCCGTTCTTGGCGAAGGCGACGACGGACGGCGTGGTCCTGGCGCCCTCGGCGTTGGTGATGACGGTGGGCTCACCGCCCTCAAGAACACTGACGACGGAGTTCGTCGTGCCCAGGTCGATGCCGACCGCACGTGCCATGGTGGAATCCTCCAGCTACTTGAGTGGAACTGACTCAAGGGTGCCGGACACCCAGGCGGGTGTCAACAGACATGAGTCCGAACGACTCAAGTCTCCTGCGAATCAGCGGCGCATAAGGCTCGACCAGGCACCCTGATCAGCGACACAGATCACCGAGTGAGCGACTGTATGACCCCGAACAGAACGGGTAATCTCGGAAGACGACTTAAGTTACTGCTTAGTAATCCCCATTAACCGACCTCCGCTCTCGCAGGCCCGAGGAGCCCCTCATGCAACTCGCCGCGATCGTCGTTTCGCTGGTGCTAGCCGCGGTCGGCGTTGCGCTGTTCGCCCGAGCTTTCGCGCAGATCTACCGCTTCGTACGGCTCGGCCAGCCGGTGCCCGCCGGGACACGCACCGACAACTGGCAACAGCGCACCATCACCGTGGTCAAGGAGTTCCTCGGCCACACCCGCATGAACAAGTGGGGCATCGTCGGCTTC
Source organism: Streptantibioticus rubrisoli (assembly GCF_024436055.1). Lineage (GTDB taxonomy): Bacteria > Actinomycetota > Actinomycetes > Streptomycetales > Streptomycetaceae > Streptantibioticus_A > Streptantibioticus_A rubrisoli. The sequence goes on from NZ_JANFNH010000005.1 coordinate 4,725, forward strand.
GCGCACTGGTTCGTCGCGGTCGGCTTCTTCACCCTGTTCCTGACGATCGTCAACGCCTTCGGCCAGCTGTTCAAGGCCGACTGGCTGCTGCCGATCATCGGGGACTGGACGCCGTACGGCGTCTTCGTGGACTTCGTCGGCGTGATGACCACGCTGGGCATCCTCGTGCTCATCGTGATCCGCCAGCTGAACCACCCGAGGCGGCCGGGCCGCAAGTCGCGGTTCGCGGGCTCCAACTTCGGCCAGGCGTACTTCGTCGAGTACGTGATCCTGATCATTGGCGTGTGCATCTACACGCTGCACGCGCTCGACGGCGCCCAGCACGACGTCAACCACTACCAGGCGGCGTACTTCCTGTCGTACCCGCTGATCGCCGCGCTGCACGGACTGTCGCTGGGCACCCTGCAGAACCTGACCTACCTCTTCGCGATGATCAAGATCGCGACCTCCTTCATCTGGATGATCACGGTCTCCCTCAAGACCGACATGGGCATCGCCTGGCACCGCTTCCTCGCCTTCCCCAACATCTGGTTCAAGCGCGAGTCCAGCGGCGAGGTGGCCCTCGGCGCGCTGCAGCCGATGGTCTCCGGCGGCGAGCCGATCAACTTCGAGGACCCGGGCGAGGACGACCAGTTCGGCGTCTCGCAGATCGAGCACTTCTCCTGGAAGGGCATCCTCGACTTCTCCACCTGCACCGAGTGCGGCCGCTGCCAGTCGCAGTGCCCCGCCTGGAACACCGGCAAGCCGCTGTCTCCCAAGCTCCTGATCATGTCACTGCGCGACCACGCGCACGCCAAGGCCCCGTACCTGCTGGCGGGCGGCGGCAAGACCATGGAGGGCGAGGAGAAGGCCACCGAAGAGCAGCTCAAGGACGTCCCGGCCAGCGCGCTGGCCGAGGCCGAGCGCCCACTGATCGGCACCGCCGAGGAGAACGGCGTCATCGACCCGGACGTCCTGTGGTCCTGCACCACCTGCGGCGCCTGCGTCGAGCAGTGCCCGGTGGACATCGAGCACGTCGACCACATCGTCGACATGCGCCGCTACCAGGTGATGATCGAGTCCTCGTTCCCGTCCGAGGCGGGGACGATGCTCAAGAACCTGGAGAAGAAGGGCAACCCCTGGGGTCTGCCGAAGAAGCAGCGGCTCGCCTGGGTCAAGGAAGTCGACTTCGAGGTGCCGATCGTCGGCGAGGACGTGGAGGACCTCACCGAGGTCGAGTACCTGTACTGGGTCGGCTGCGCGGGCGCGCTGGAGGACCGGGCCAAGAAGACCACCAAGGCCTTCGCGGAGCTGCTGCACATCGCGGGCGTGAAGTTCGCCATCATGGGCGGCGAGGAGAACTGCACCGGTGACTCCGCCCGCCGCCTGGGCAACGAGTTCCTCTTCCAGCAGCTCGGCGCCGAGAACGTGGCGATGCTGAACATGGCGTTCGGCGAGACTGATGACGACAGCGCCTCCGGCGCGGACTCGGCCCCGGCGGCCAAGAAGCCGAAGTCCCAGAAGAAGATCGTCGCGACCTGCCCGCACTGCTTCAACACCATCGCCAACGAGTACCCGCAGCTCGGCGGCGAGTACGAGGTCATCCACCACACCCAGTTGCTGCAACACCTGGTGGACGAGGGCAAGTTGGTGCCGGTCACCCCGGTCGAGGGCATCATCACGTACCACGACCCGTGCTACCTCGGCCGCCACAACAAGGTCTACACACCGCCGCGCGAGATCATCGCCAAGGTGCCGGGCCTGCGCAACGAGGAGATGCACCGCCACAAGGAGCGCGGCTTCTGCTGTGGCGCGGGCGGCGCGCGGATGTGGATGGAGGAGCGGATCGGCAAGCGCATCAACAACGAGCGCGTCGACGAGGCCCTCTCCCTCAACCCGGACATCGTCTCCACCGCCTGCCCGTTCTGCCTGGTCATGCTGACCGACTCGGTCAATGGCAAGAAGAACGAGGGCAAGGCCAAGGAGTCCGTCCAGGTGGTGGACGTCGCCCAGCTCCTGCTCGACTCGGTGAAGGCCCCGGCGGGCCCCGCCGGTGACCCGCAGTCCACCGAGCAGCCGGAGCCGGAACCGGCGAAGTAGGCACTCGCTGCGGCTGATACGGCCGGGACCGCGTCAACCAGCGGTCCCGGCCGACTTCTTTGCGCGCCTGCCCTGACTTGTCACAGCTTGGTAGTAAACCCCGGCCGAAAACGGGGGACGGGACCCGCCCAACGCCGGATACGGGTACGTTCGGGAGCGTGGCAGGATTCAGGATCGGACGCGGACGAGGCCAGGCCGAGGCCCAGTGGCCCCGTCCCACTCAGCACAGCGGCGGCTACCCCCCGCACCAGCAGCCCACCCAGCCCGGGTACCGGCCTGACATGCCCCCGCCCGGCCAGCCGGAGTACTTCGGCGACACGCGCACGTCGTACGGCAGGCCGACGGGGTACGACGACGCCCCGGGCCACACCCAGGCGTTCGCCGTCGGCGAGGCCCCGGACGCGTACGCGCACAGCGGCCCGTACCAGCAGTACGACGGCGGACAGTACGACGGACGGTACGACGACGGGCAGTACGACGACGGTCATGTCGCCACCTACCGCGCGGGCCAGTCGGCCGCCCCGCCCACCGGGCCCCGGCTGCACTGGAAGGAACTGCTCAGCGGCATAGCGCTGCGCCCCGGCCAGACCTTCTGGCAGATGCGCGACTACCAGGTGTGGGGCCCGGCGCTGATCGTCACGTTCGTCTACGGCCTGCTGGCCGTCTTCGGCTTCGACACCGCTCGCAAGGATGTCCTCAACTCCACCTTCTCCAACAGCATTCCGTGGGTGCTGAGCACCGCGGTCGCGGTGGTGCTGAGCGGCCTGATGACCGGTGCGGTCACCCATGCGCTGGCCAGGCAGTTCGGCGGGGACGGCGGCTGGGCGCCGACGATCGGCCTGTCCATGCTGATCACATCACTCACCGACGCCCCGCGACTGCTGTTCGCCCTCTTCCTGGGCGGCGGCAACGGCCTTGTCCAGGTGCTGGGTTGGCTGACCTGGCTGGCCTGCGGGGCGCTGCTCACCTCGATGGTGAGCAAGTCCCACGACCTGCCGTGGCAGAAGGCGTTGGGCGCTTCGTCGATCCAACTCATCGCGCTGCTGGTGCTGTTCAAGCTGCCGACGCTGTAACGCCTGCGGGCGCCGCGGTAACGGGTCAGGCGTCGAGGACCTGGCCCACCCGGCGCACGACGGGCGGCTCCACGCTCCAGACGAAATGAACTCAATGAGGGTAGTAGCCTCTCCTTGCTCTGGCGCGGGCGTACCGCCAGGGCGGGGGAGGAACCGAGCATGGCACGCAAGATCGCCATCTACACCCGGATCTCACGAGACGACGAGGGCGACGGCCTGGGAGTCGCCCGACAGCGCGAGGACTGCGAGCGACTGGCCGATCTACGTGGCTGGCGAGTCGCGAAGATCTACGAGGACAACGACGTGTCCGCGTACAAGCGCAACGTCCGCCGCCCCGAGTTCGAGCTGATGCTTTCGGACTTAGACGCCGGGCTGGTCGATGGCGTGATCGCGTACGACCTCGACCGGCTGGCCCGGCAGCCGAGGGACCTTGAACGGCTGATCGACATCTACGACCAGCGCTCCCGACTCGTCTTCGCCACCGTCACCAACGACGTGAACCTGTCGACAGCGGACGGGCGGACCATGGCCCGCGTCATGGTGGCGTTCGCCAACAAGTCGTCCCATGACACCTCGCGCCGCATCAAGCGCAAGCATCTTGAGCTGGCGCAGCAGGGGAAGCCGAACGGAGGACCGGCGCCGTACGGCTGGCAGAAGGACGGAAAGACGGTCGATCCCGAAGCAGCACGGCACATCCGCGAAGCCCAGAAGCAGATCCTCGCCGGAGTGCGCATCGGCACCATCCGCACGCGGTGGCAGGAAGCCGGACTCGGACACCCCCGCGAGGGAACGAAGAGGATGGCCCACCACCACCTGGAGCACATCCTCACTAACCCCCGGCTGTGCGGCTACCGCACGTACCGAGGCGAGATCCTTCACGACGACGAGGGACAACCGGTCATCGGCGAGTGGGAGACGATCAACACGGTCGAGGAGTGGGAAGCCGTCTGCGCAGCGGTCGCCGAGCGCAAACGCAAGGCGCCAGGCCAATCGATCGCCCGCAAGTACCTGCTCTCCGGCATCGCTCGCTGCGGACTGTGCCACAACAAGATCCGTGGACAGGTCAACAGGAAGTGGAAGCCCGGCTCCAAGGCAGCGAAGTTCACCTACCAGTGCTCCAAGGTCAACGGAGGCTGCGGCAAGGTCGGACGCGTCGGCGAACCGATAGACGAGTTCATCATCGATCTGGTGCTGCAAGAACAGCGCCGCGAAGCCGCCGCGGCGGACATCCCCGTAGAGGCCCGCTGGCCCAAGGAAGCCGAACTAGCGGACACCGAATCGGAAATCGCTAAGCTGATCAAGGCGAAGAAGGCTGGAAGGCTCAGCGTGTCTACCCTGCTCCAGCTCCTTCCCGACCTGGAGCGCAAACGCGACGAGCTGAAGCTTGAGCGAGCACGCTTCCGCAAGGAAGCCAGGCGCGCGGAGTCCGTCGGCGCTGACATCGGCCAGAACTTTGAGGATCTACCAATAGAGAGGCAGCAGGCGATCATTCTCCACAGCCTCTCGGCCGTGCTGATCCACCCAGCCGGACGAGGAGCCCGCAAGTTCGACCCCGATCTGATCGAACCAGTCTGGCGAGAGTAGACACCAAGAAGCCCCGGGCGTCTGTCCGGGGCTTCTTCACTGTCAGGTCCGATGAAGGACGAGCAGCCGCCGCACCCAGGCCCGATCACGTGCCGGGGCTCGATCGAGGTGCTTCTTTATCCACTCCTCGCGAGTGATCACCTTCTTCTGGTCCGGCAACTGGCCCCCCTCTCTGCCAGTTCCTCGCGGGCGACCTCGCGGTTGCGGGCGATGTCTTCTGCGATTCCGGCGGCGATGAGGGCGGCGCCGGGGCTGTGACCGGAGTCGATGTAACGCCAGCGCGAGTCGGTGACCGTGCCCGGGGCGTCTGCCAGGTCGGGGCCGCGTTCGTGTGCGGCGCGTTCGGCGCGCAGGGCTGCGTAAGTGGTGGAGTAGCGGCGGGACTTGGTGAGGACCTGGCCCCGGTATCCGAGGGTGTGAGCCCAGGCGCGCAGGCGCAGCGGTGCGAGTTCGGGCAGGCTGCCGAGGCGCCAGCAGGTGTGCATGAGTGTGCGGACGTGCGGCGATACTGGGGCCTGGTCGATCTCGGCAGGGTCGGTGATGCGGTGGTCCGCGCCGACTCCGGTGTCGTTGGCGCCTTTTGTGATGTATTTGGCGACGTAGGCGGCAACGGCATCGTCGGCCAGGCCGTCACCGGCGCCGAAGGCCCGTAGCGTTCGGGTGTCGAGTTGGGCGCCCCAGGTGAGTTCGTGTTCGCCGAGTGCCGCGCTGTAGGGGGCGCGGAGATTGACCGCCGCAGCCGCGGTGCGCACGGTTTGGGCGAGCAGGTCCGCAGTCGCCCAGATCGGGGGCGGCGCGTCGGGGCTGCCGTTGCCGTCGATGCGGACCACGGCGTGGACGTGGACGGCGGCGCGTCGTTGGTACTCGGCGACCTTGGCGTACGAGACGCGGACGGTGTGGCGCAGGTCGGTGCGGGTGTGGCCGACGCGGGCAGCGAGGTGGTTGTACAGGTTGTCGGTGAACGCTTTCCACAGCCTTCCCGCGTACGCGTGCCACAGGATGTGTGCCGGGTAGTCGTAGCAGGCGGTACACAGTGGTTGGCCGACCTGCGGGTCGGTGTCGGCGTGGACCAGGCCGCAGCCGATCGGACGCCCGTGCTCGCAGTGGCCGCTGTCGCGTCGAGGCTGGCAGCGCTTCCCGTCGCTGGTGCGGTGGACGGTGCCGAAGGACGGGGCGGTGAGGGTCAGGAACAGCCGGGGCCGCTCGCGGACCGTTGCCGGGACGGTCTTGCCGCCGACGAGTCCGGCGCGGACCAGATGGTAGGTGTCGCCTGCGTGGAGGCGGGAGCAGGCCGGGCAGACGGTGGCACGGCGGTTGCGGCAGCGGACGAGAAGACGCTCACCGGGTTCACCGGCCGTGTCGTAGTGATGGATCACCTCGCCGGTAGCCGCGTCCCGGGTGGTGGTGGAGCCGGTCAGGTGGATCGGGTGGGCACACCCGCCGGTGGCGCGGATCTGCTCCAGCCAACGCTGGAACAGCGGGTCTTGGGCGCGGGTGAGGATGTCGCGGTCGATGGTGGAGAGCTGACGCAGGCGCGCCGCACGGTCGAGTGTGACGCGCCGGTCAGCCGGGGTCATGGTTCCGCTGGACGCGGTGATGGTGGGGACCTCCCGGGGTGGGCCGCCGAAGCGGCGCGGATGGTTGGGGCAGAGGGGTCTGCATCCATGGCGATCACTCCTTGTCAGGGGGTTGTTCGGGGGGTTAGCGGATGGTGCCTTGGCCTCGGCAGCAGCGGCAGCGCTTCCGGTGGCCGGTGCGGGTGGTGCGGGTGCGTTCGCCTTTGCAGATGGGGCAGATCACGCGGTGCATGGGCACAGTGGGGATGCCTCCCGAAGGGGGTGGTTAGTGGTGGAGGAAGCCGCCGAGCAGCCAGTTGATGACGCCGATCACGGCCCAGCCCATCGGGGTCAGTGCGACGTAGAAGCCGAACAGGCCGATGCACAGCGCTTCCCAGAACTTCACGTCCTTGGAGCGGACCAGCAGCAGCGTGACGATCCCGAAGATCACCGCGACCGGCATGGTCGTGTTCAGGGACGACGTGTTCATGCCGTGCCCTCCTCACCGTCATTGACTTCCAGGGCACGCCGCAGACCCGGCAGGTTCGGCGCCATGTCCGCGTAGCGCGCGGCTGCGTCCTTGGCGTCAGCCACGGTGGTCAGGTGCGACCGACCGCGCACCCAGCCGCCCTCCTCGGAGGCGGTGACCGCGACGCCGCGTTCCTCGGGGGTGATCGACTGGGCGACGATGGCCGCGTCCTTGTTGATGTCGCCGAGCGTCATCTCTGCCGTGCCGGGGTCGTTGACCCGATGGCAGACCCGCCCGCCGAGTTGGGCACGTAGCGCGGTGATGCCGGGGCCGAGGTCGGAGCCGACGCGTTGCCCGGCGATGACCAGGTGCAGGCCGAGTGCCGCGCCGAGCTGGGCGATCCGCAGCAGGTAGGTGGAGCACTGCTCAGCCTCCGCTTTCTCCTCCCTGCTGCCAGAGGTCAAGAACAGCTCGGCGATCTCATCCACGATCACCACGACCGGGATCGGCCGCTGGTCTTCCGGCAGGTCCCAGATCGACCGCACACCGGCGAACCGGCAGGTGTGCATGCGGCGTTGCATGTCGACCACCAGCGCCGACAGCACCGCCAAGGCTTCGCGCCGGTTGGTGCCCAGGGCGGACAGGCGCGGGGCGAAGATGCCCAGTTCCATCCCGCCCTTGCAGTCGATCCCGACCAGCGCCACGGGGTGGGGGGCAAGTTCGGTGATCAACCGGGCCAGCAGCGTGGACTTGCCCGACCGGGTCGCGCCGACGATCAGCCAGTGCGGCACACGCCGGAAGTCCATCAGCCAGGCCTGGCCGTTCTCCAACCACCCAACCAGCGCCGTCAGCAACGATGCCGACGCGGAAGGCGGAGCCGTCCCGGAGTTCGCCAGGGGATCGGCCGCGGTGGCGACCAGGTGGACGACGCCGCGTTCCGGCGAGGTCACCCGCACCGCAAACATCCGCCACGCATGCGCCAACGCATCCGCCGCCGCAAGGAACGGCACCGGCGTCTGCCCCGGATGCAGCCGCACGACAACGGATAAGCCGTTGGGCGTCGGTCGCGGGAAGGAGAAGCGCGGCGCGATCGGCCGCAGCGCTTCACCCTTGACCGCCAGGCCGCCGAGCACGGCCCGCGTCGGCTTGTGCGTCACAGAGAGGTCGTTGAGCTGAGAGACCTTCCGCCACGACGCCAACACACGCACCGCAGCGACCGGGTAGCCACTCAGGTACCAGTACCAGGCCGGACGCCGCTCGCGGACGATCCGACCGAGTCGAAACCGCCAGGCCAGCAAGATCAGGACCAGCGCGAGGACGATGGGTTCCATCAGGCACCACCGCCCTTACGCGCATGGGCCGTTGACGGCGCGGGGGCGTCCGGGACGGGGGTGATGGCCGCCGCGCGGAAGCTGATCCCGTGCCGATCACCCATCGCCCACGAGAAGGCATCCAGGCCGGTCACCTTCACCAGGGCGCCTTCTTCGACGCCGACCGGCTCACCAGTGACCGCGACTTCGATGATCGAGGCCCGGCGCCCGTCTTGGCGCACCGACAGCCCCACCGTGTACACGGTCTTACCGTCCCGGTCCTTCTTGACCTCCTTCGTCTCCTGATTCGTGATCTTCGGTTCCGGCCCGACGACGCACCGCAGCGCGCCGAGCCGGGATGTGTCCACAGGTATGGACTGCATGAGTTGTGGGCCTCCTTGGCCAATCAGAGACGCAGCACATCCCATCGACATGCTGTCGTCACTCGTCCTTACGAGTTACGAGCATGGACCCTTGAAGCCGCACAACGCAAGTACTTATGCTGACGAGTGACGAGACACGTCGAGACAACGCACGTCCCCACATAAGGCGTGCGACGAGCGGAAGGCCGAACCCATGCCCGGCATCGAACGCCCCGGACCGCTGTACAAGCAGGTAGCAGCCGCCATCCGAGACGCCATCACCTCCGGCGAGTTCCCGCCCGGATCACCGCTCCCGTCCGAGACCCAGCTCATCGAGCGCTACGGCGTCTCGCGCCCCACGGTCCGCAACGCCGTCGCCGCCCTGCGCGCGGAAGGGCTCATCGACGTGGTACATGGCAAGGGAAGCTTCGTCCGCCGCCTGCCTGCCCCCACGCTCACGATCGAGCGCACCGTCACCCGCAAAGCAGGCACCTACACCACCGGCCAGACCGACTGGCAGCAGAACGAGGCACCGAGCGTCTCCCGCGCCACCACCTCCGAGACCACCGGCCCCGCACTCGGCCTAGACGAAGGCGAAGACCTCTTCTCAGTGGACCGGCTGCTCACCGATCCTGTGACCGGTACACGCATCCTGCACCGGGTACTGATCCCGCTGGCCGTCGCCGCCGACCACAACGAGCTGGCCGAGAACCCCGCCACTCCGCCGGAACAGATCTACGCCCTCCTGGCCGCCGCCGGACACAAGCTCACCTGGACCGAGACCGTCCGCGCCCGCATGCCCCTCCCCGACGAACGCGCCACCCTCGAACTCCCCGACGCCACCCCCATCATCGAAACCATCCGCACCACCCACGGCAACGACCACAAGCCCCTCCTCCTGGAAGAACTCCGCGCCGCCGCAGACCGCACCCAACTCGCCTACCGCATCACCACCGACAGCCCCCGCACACTGCGTGCCGTCAAACAGTGAGCCTTTTTAAACCTCGCTCTGATGTGTTGAGGTGAAGCGTGAGGACGGCCTTGACCATGTCGGTGATCCGGGTGGTGCTGCATCGGAGCCGACTCAGAAGGCACAACCCTTCAAGGTGGTCATGGCCTGCTCCCCGAGCGCGCGGACCTTCGCGTGAGAGACGTTGACTGGGCGTTGTCCTTCGGACAACTTCGCCAGCGGGCGCGGAACGGCATCCGCGCGGTTTCGAAGGCTCCTTGATATCCCTTGTCGGTCCGGTCACCTATTCTGCGAGGGGTTGCGCTGGGGGCGTTGTTGAGGAAGGCCAGACCTCTTCGGACGGCTGTGTCATGGTGAGCCTGTATCGAAATGTGACTGGCAAGTGATTCACCTTGCCGTCAATTTTGACGGATACAGATACAGGAAGTGCCCTGTCAACCTGACGGCGCCCCAGAAGCCAAGTCGGGTCCGGGCGGATCTCCACCGGGTCGAAGTTGAAGATGCCCTGAGTCCCCAATACGATTTGGAACGGAGAGTTGGCAGGGTCAACGGGATTGGCACTGAAGGAGCGCGTGGCTTCGATTCCTTGAGGGAATACGAGCTTAGCTCTTCCTGCTTCTTCTTCGTACCGAGCAGTACTCTCGATACCGTCCACGCTGCATACTGCTGTTGCCAGCCCCTCGCGAAGAATAATGCTTCGCGGCTGGTCAATGCTCAGGAGCTCGAGCGTGAAAGTGAATCCGAGCTTGTCGTAGTGGTATTCGGTGTAGGTGTATGTCTCACTCATCTGCGCAAGTTTGTTGTCGACCACTCGGCGCAGGACGAACGACATAGGCTGGTACTTATCTAGTGTGGGTTGGGTTGCAAAGTAATCTCCTACTTTGCCGCTCTTGATGAGTGCCCGGGCATTCTCGGGATCACCACCAATTGTCACCACTTGGACATGGGAGTTTCGGAGAATTTCAGAGGACTTTACGTCAAGGTTTCCTGATGCTCCTCCGGCGGCGCCTTCGTAGGATGCTTTGACCGCGGCGACGATTTCTTGAGCGGATGCGGTGTAGGTGCACGTGAACATCAGGACACGGCCATAGGTGACGCTGGAAACGTAGAGAGGCGGGTTACTCCTACCGATACTGCCCGCATTTTCGAGATAATCTAGCTCGCCCTGGGTGAATCTCTTCGTAAACCAGCCCGCAGGTGTTGTCGGAGCGCTGCAAAAAGCACTGAATGCGCGCTCTTCAAAATAGGCTAGCACAGTATTCTCTTCAGACTTCTTCTTGTAATCCAGGTTAGCCTGGGCTTCGAAGCCTAGATAGTGACCAGAAACACCCATCTCCAAGGCCATTGCCTTGACGGAGGCACTGTCTCTCACGTCGTAGAAAGTCGCAGAGGAGCCGCCCGACTGGCCGCGCACCATGCCTTTAATGGCGTCCAGAACATTAGTTGAGTCGGGATCGGGGACAGTACTGCTTTTCTGAGACACGTTAAGTGCGTCGACCGTGACGTTCAGTGGTGCGCGTTCGCGGATTGATAGCGGCGACAGTACGCCCTGATCGATGGCGCCACGGCTCTGAACCAGGGCGCCTGGCCACAACGCGTCCACATTGGGATTGAAACTTACGATCTTGTCCGGCGTTCGGGTGAGGCTGTAACTTTGCCCACTTTTCCGTACCCATTCGCTTCCCTCCTTCTCGGCACTCACCTTCGGGGTTCCGATCGGCCCTCGGTGATCGTCACTCTGATGAGTGAGAGCCTTCCATGACGACAGGGACAGGAGATAACTATCCATATCTGCCGGGGCGTTTGGATCCTTCAATGGCTTTGCCACCGCGAAGGCGATTGGCCTTTCATCCTGATATGCCACCACGCCATGCAGCCTCGGGGTTCCGTTGAAAGACTTGGCGAACTGGTCCTTGCTCATCGTGAATGACGGGGTGGCAGCCTCTGCAATCACTTGATCGTCATCCAGGCGCGTCAGCGCATACCGATTCGCTCCTTCCACAGCCCGCCACTTCACGTCCGCGCCCTGCCCGTTCGGGCTCACCGTCGCGAACTCTGGCTTAGCTGCTGCCCTCACCATTGCATACCGCCTAACCTAGTTGAGATCCGCTTGGGTGCAGCGGAGAGACAAACAGCGAGAATCATCATCCAACATATTTGGCCGTCGTTAGCGTAACGACAGCAAAGCATTCCTGGTGTAGCGTCCGAGCGGCTGACCAGGATGCCAGTCTCTAACTCCAAACGCGGCGCATGCCCTCAAGGGCAAGCCATAGGTGTAGGAGTCGGCCTTCCGAAGTCCGCAGCCTCACCCCACATAAAGCATGCACTATCGGTTAGCTCCGACAGGTGCCGTCGATCGTGGACTCCCAGCTCTTGCCACCAGCTTTCTTGCAGTTGTGCCAGTGCTGGTAATTGCCGAGGCGCTTACCGCCACACGCCCTATTACTCCAGCAGTCACCTCGGTCCTGGGCATCGGCCAAGGCGGGGGCACCGGCCACTACCACGGCTGTCGCTGCGGCGATGGCTGCCATCATGAATTTACGCACGCGCTCTTCCCTTCTCATATCGCGACGTACAACTCTGCTGGGGGCCTGGTCCTGGTATTGGCCTCAGGCCTTCCCAACACTGGATGCCGACATCGGCGTCTATAGCCCTCCCCTCTCGCAGCTACTAGGACACCCGCTAATCGGGTGGTTTCGCCTGTCTGCTCGGCGTCGTCCTCTATAGAGCGCTCGATCCTGCGATGAGTGTGAGGTTGCGGGCGCGGGGATGCCGAACATCGCTTTAATGGTCCCGGCATAGTTCTCTTTGTTCTGTACTACCGCCGCACGTTCACGTCCAGTCCATGAGCGTGCCGTGAATTTCATAGTGGCGGGCGGCGTGCCATGAGGCTGCATGCCGCCCCAGGTCTCCCGGCGACCACGGTCGGCGCCGCATATCGCGGGGACTGGCGGCCCCCATGTACGGCCTCATCGAGCCCCTGGCTACTCAGACAGGTCGACCACGCAACTCGCCGGGGCATGGCCGTCCGCAATGCGGCTGTGCATGCCCGAAGTGTCGAAACTTGTCTCTACTTACTCAAGGGCGCGCCCACGGGCGCGCCGGGCGGCCTTGCCGCCCCGGCCGGGCATGCGGCGTGACCGCCGGTCCCGTCCGGTCGGCCAGCCGCCCGGCCACAGCACCTTGAGCACCGATCACCACGACACACACCGCTGAAGCAGGCCACATGCAGTACATGGCTGAACCGTCCGGCAACCGCAAGGTCAGTGCACCGTGGCTGGCGGGGCGGCCCGTGCCCCACGTGGAAGCGTGGGCGTTCTCTGAGGCGCCAACTCGCCGCGATGGCAAGCAGCGTTGGCGCCAACGGTCGTGACTGCTTCTCTTAGGGACGGGAAGAGTGGCGGGTCCCGGTGGTCGGTTGCTCGCGCATACGCGCGCCCGATCGGTCGGAGCACCCACCATCGTGGCTGACTGTCGATGGCTGAGGCTTCACGGGGCAGCACGGAGCCTCATTCCGCCGTCACCCGAGAGCAGGACCACCCGGGGCCCCGATCACGACGCCGCACGCCCCTCGTCGCCACCAGCCACGGCACGGATCGCCTCGGTCAACTCCCGTGCAACCGCCACCGGCAACCGCAACCGCACCACACCCGAGCCATCCGCAGCCGCGTGCGCCTGAGCCTTCACGTCGTCCACCGCCAAGCCCAACGACCCAAGCGCCTTCCCCAAAGCCCCCGCCGCATCGGCCGCCGCCCGCCAACCCGCGACGTAATCAACGCCGGGCACCCACAGCACCTCGTCAACGTCGAACCCGTCACCCTCGAAGCCCGGCTCATCCGCGCGACACATGCGCCCAGATCCCTTCCGCGTCAATGAGATCAACTCCATTGCAGAACAGGTGCGTTGGCCAACGGACACGACGAGCGCCCCGGTACCATCAGCACCGGGGTCCGCTCGCGGATCTCCGCCGGACCACCCCGGGAGCTGTCCAGGCACAGGGGTGGTCCGGTCACGGGTCTTCGGTTTTCGCTGGCGCCGCGGAAGGTCACCAGAATGGATCGGGCAGGCCCGCGCCGACGCGTTGCCGCCTGTCGCAGGCCGACTCATCCGCGCAGTTGATCACGGTCCACCAGCCGTCCTCATCGTGCACACGACTGATCGAGAGCGCATCCCCCGTCGCAGGCACATGGCACAGATGGCACATCCACAACGGCGCCCCGTCCTCCGGCTCGCAAACGATCGGCACCCACGTGCTCAGCCGTTCCCATTCGCCCGGCCGCAGCGCCCGCGCGTAGCACGCGACGACATCCGCGCACACGAGCCGCGTCGCGACCTCCGGAACGTCCACGTCCCCCTCGTCCACCAGGCGGTAGTGGCGCTCCGCGCGCAACGCCGACCCGGCAAGCAAGCCGCCACACAGCTCACAACTGACCAGCACGCAGCCGCTGTCCAACGGCAAGCCGACCATCACAGCACCTCCAGCATCGACGCCCGGAAGTAGCTGGTAACCGTGCCACGGAACAACGTATGACCGGTCTGTCCCGCGTGCCGCAGAGCCCATGTCTGAGGCCCCTCCCAGTCATCCGCGCCTTGCGACGTCTCCCCGCAGGTCACGCACTCGGTTCCATGGATCGGTGGCCCGCTGGACTTCTCGTTGGTCAGCGCCCACTGAGCAAACCGCAGCCGCGACCTGATCCAGCCGTGCTCGGGTACGCTCACCGCCCGCCCTTGCCGCCAGGAACGACCTTGACCTGCTCCGCCGCGTGGACCCGCATCCGGCGCCCCGACTTGAAGACCAGCACCACGACCGGACCACCGGAGTCGTAACGGCCATCGCGCACCGCCTTGACCTCCTCTTCCCCGTTCCTCGTGCTCACGACATCTCCACGGCGCACCCTGAACGCCGACTTCGAACGGTCACGCCCCATTGGGAACCACCCTCCAACTCAGGCAAGTTGACCTCGGCCCAAACGATCTTTCCTACGCCGTCCCGTGGCGCCACACCCCATCGGTCAGAGAGCGACGCCACCAAGATCAGGCCCCTACCGTTCGCCGCTTCCACGGCCAACGCGCGCCGTTCCGGACGCCGATCCGACGCGTCGTGGACCTCGATGCGTACGCCGCGTTGGGTACGGCGAAAACGCGTTTCGATCTCTCGTCCGGGAGCGGCATGGGCATGCCGTACCGCGTTCGTCAGCAACTCGGAGAGGACGACTACCGAGGTATCGGCGATCTCCTCCAGCCCCCATCCGGCCAGCGTCGCGCGCAGTTCGGTACGCGCCAGCCCTACGGACTGCGGCCGACGAGACCACCTACGCAACACCGGTGCTCCCCTGGCGTCCATCTGTCGCAACTGCATGGCCAACAGCCTCGTGGTCATCAGATGGAGCAAGTAGTCCAGCGTGATTACCCACCATGGGTAACATCACGTTAGGTAGGTCACATTGAAGGTGCGAACCGCCGTCCACGGAGCGCCATCCATGCCCAAGTACGAACCACCGCAAGAGCTTCCAGCACGGTTACTCACCGATGCGGAGATGATTGCCGCCTGCCAGCAGCGCGACTTCTCCAAGATCTTCCAGCTCGTCAAGGGCCGTGCGGGGATCTACCCATCGCTGATCGCGCGTCGCTGCGACATGACACCGAGCCGGGTCGGTGAGGTGTTGGCGGGACAGCGCGTCGTGAGGGACATGACCGTGATCGAGCGCGTAGCCGACGGTCTTCGTATCCCCGGTCGACTGCTCGGACTCGCCCCGCGGGAGTGGGAGCCAAGCGATGGCCAGCAGCCCCTGTTGCCCATATCAGCCGTCGTGCCCACATGGATGCCACCGGCCGCAGCGACCGAGGCCACCGAGCCCATGGCGATCGCCGACGACCTCACCGACCCCGAATTCTTGATCGCTCTCATCGAGCGCCAGCTCCCACAGCACTACACGGGCGCCAACTTCTTTGGAGCACGCCAGACGATCCCGCCCGTTGTGCACTACGCGCAGAGCGTCATGAGCTTGCTGGAGACCACCAACGGGACCACGCGCCAAGGGCTCTTGCGCATCGGGGCGCAGGTCGCCGAATTCCTGGGCTGGCTCTTCCAGGATCTTGGGGACTTCCGAACGGCCGCCTACTGGTCAGACCGGTCGATGGAATGGGCGCAGGAAGCCGCCGACGACCACATGCAGTCGTACTTACTCTTCCGCAAGAGCAACCAAGCCACCTCCCGAATGAGCGCCGAAAGGGCGGTAGGGCTCGCCCGGGCCGCACAGCGCCTCCCGGGACTGACGCCACAGCTCACTGCTCTTGCCGTTCAGCAAGAGGCCCAGGGATACGCCCTTATGCGCAACCCCAAGGCCGCACTCGCCAAGTTCGACGAGGCATGCGCCCTTGCTTCGGAGCCCAACCCGTCCGGGGCGACAGGCACGCTCGATACCTCGTACTGCACCCCTACCTACATCGAGATCCAGCGCGCCAACTGCTGGATCGACCTGGGCGATCCCATGCGCGCCATTGACCTCTTCGAGAGGGAACTCGCCACGTTCCCGCAGGTCTACCGCAACGACCGCAGCGTGTATCTGGCCCGCTTGGCCCGCGCTTACGTCAAAGCCGACGAGCCAGAACGCGGAGCCGAGATGGCTACCAAGGCGCTGACCATCGTCACGCACACCGGGTCGGCGCGAACGATGGCGGAACTCGCCGCCGTCGCCAAAGCGGTGTCTCACTGCCGCGACATGCCCGCAGTTGCCACGTTCAATGAACGCTTTGAGTCGATCCGCGACGGGTTCGCATCATGATCAGAGCGGAAATGATGAGGGATGCTGGGATCATGGACGCTCTGATCACGCAAGCCACCTCCGGCGACGAACGCCATAGGGGACCAGCCGTCGCCGTACTCCCAGTGGGCAGCTTCGAACAGCACGGCGACCACCTACCGTTGATCACAGACACCGCGATCGCTTGTCTGATAGCGCGCCGCATCGCTGACGACCACGGCCTGTTCCTCCTGCCGCCGATCACCGTCTCTTGTTCTCATGAACACGCGCCCATGGCCGGGACGGTGAGCATCAGCGCCGCCACTCTCTACGCGATGGTCAACGACATTTGGCGATCACTCGAAGCGTCCGGCACCCCCGGGCTGATCATCGTCAACGGGCACGGCGGTAACTACGTTCTCGCCAACGTCGTCCAGGAGATCAACACCACCGGTCCCCGTGTCGCCCTCTTCCCCGCCCATGAAGACCGCGCCCAGGCACGCACGGACGCAGCACTGGAGAGCAGCAGCGCGGAGGACATGCACGGCGGAGAGTTCGAGGTCTCTCTCCTACTACACGGTGCCCCACACCTCGTCCGCGAAGGTGTCGAGGGAGACGACCACTCAGCGCCGAACCGGCCTCACCTACTCACGGTGGGGATGGCTGGCTACACAACCAACGGGATCATCGGCCAGCCCTCACTCGCCAGCGCGACCAAGGGCAAGGCCATCCTCGACAGCTTCTCCCGCTCGGTTAAGGCGCATCTAGCCCTGATCGACCCAGTAGCCGCAGACTAAGACCGCTTAGCCGCTCCCAGGGTGGTCCCTGAAGGGGGGCACCTTGGCGGCTTCCCGGGGCAAGCGGCGGTGGTGACTGCATTGGGATGCGTGCGGCAGAATCGCTCGTCATGGATCAGGGGGCTGCGGCGGTGTTGGCCGCTGCTGTTGCTGGTTTTTCGAGCGCCGCTGGAGCGGCTGTCGGTGCGGTGCTGGCAGCACGTTCGGCACGTACAACAGTGGTCCAGACAGCCGTGCATGAGAGGGTGCACCGGCACGAGGAGCGACGGCGTGAGAGCTACGCGGCGTTCAGGACCAAGGTCAGCGCGGCGATGGAAGCCTTGGACGAGGCGGTGCAGGCACTGCGAGATCGCCGACTGGCGACACATGAAATTTTCACCAAGGCGATCAGGGCTGTTTGGCTCAGCTATCTCGACGACGTATGGCCTTGTGCCCAACAGAGGTCATCAACGCGGCATTGGCGGTTCACAACCACTTGGACCTAGCCCGCAAAGCCGTCGCTTCCTTGCTCGACCACCCTGAAGATGCCAGGAACGAGCAGTCACCGAGGATGCGGCAATGGACCCATCGCTACGAAGAAGTAAGCACCGCCTACATCTTGTTCTCGGGGTGCGTTGGCGAAGTTACCTACGGCGAGTAGGTGTTTCAGAGAGCCTCTGGCGACGGCGTGATCGGTGTGCCAGACTTCCGACATGGAGGCAAAACCGACCACGGGAAGTTGATCCAGTCGTCCGTGCGCCTCCACACGTACTCGCACTTGACCAGCGACTGCGACTTCTCGTAGATGACGGCGGACCGCACGTCGGCCACATGGTCGAGACAGAAGTCGTACACCAGCTTGAGCGTCTTGCCGGTGTCGGCCACATCGTCCGCGATCAGGACCTTCTTGTTGGAGAAGTCGATCGCGTTGGGAACCGGGGCCAGCATGACCGGCATCTCAAGGGTCTCGCCGACTCCGGTGTAAAACTCCACGTTAAAGCCGAGAGGCGCAATCACCAGGCAATACTCCTGATCATTGCGCCTCAACTCAGCACCAGCTCAGCACGCCCGCCCGAGTCAGCACCACCTACGCGGTACGGATGCGGCTCAGCGACTCGGACAGGTCGCGAGCGACCGCCAGCGCCACCGCACCCTTGATCCGCTCCTCAGCGCCCGGCAGCAGGTGAACGTAGACCTGCTCTGTCGTCTTGCTGCTCGCGTGCCCCATCCAGACCGCCAGCTCCGCCAAGGGGACGCCCGCAGCAATCGCCACCGAGGCGAAATAGTGCCGTAGCGACTTGGGGGTAAGGCCCCGATGTTCGAGCCCGGCTTTCTCAATCGCGTTGTTCCACCTGTCGGCGAACGTCGTACGCGAGGGGAACCGTTCGGCGAATGTCTCTGATTCGTAGAACCAACCTTCGTCACCCCAGGTGCCGTAAGTGGCGATGTGGGCGCGCCAGGATTCGTCAGTGATCTCGGGCACTGGAACCCTGCGGCCCGTCCGGGACCATTTCACCTCTTCCCGTATCGCCGTTCCCCTGCCTGCGCCATCGTTGGCGCCGAACGTGGAAAGCTGGGCATTGATCTTGGCGAATCCGGTGTCCTGCTCCCACTTCTGTTCGCACATCGCGAGCGCTTCACCTACGCGCAACCCGCAGCCCGCCATGCTCCACACGGCCGAGCGGTAGTAGGGCCTGATCGCGTCGTAGATGGCCTCGATCTCCCCGGTCGTTGGAACCTCCGACGGATCAATCGGCCGGTATGCCGACGTCTTGCGTTTGCGCGCTTCCGCCTTTTTGCACGGGTTCCTAGGAATGATCTCCGCGATCCACGCGTACTTGAAGAGAGAGGCGAGGACCACCTTTCGCGTATGAATCCCGTACGGCTTGTACCCCTTCTCTTTCTGAAGTGTTTCCCACTTCGTGATGTCACTTGCGGTGATCGAGCCGATGGGGCGCGGACCGAAGAATTCGGCGTAATGGTTCTTGTAGATGCTCTGGTACTGAGCACGCGACGACAACGCTAACTGTGCGTCATCTGAACCGGCATTCAGCCACTCGTCCCAGACGTCGGCGAATGTCCGCTTGGACTGCGAGGGGTCGATGTACGACCCCGTGTCCTTATCGCGCTCGACCTTCCGTTCCCACTTGCCCGCGTCCTTCTTACCGGCCGCCCCCGACTCGAACGACTTCTCACGCTGCCGCCCCGAGCGCCCGCCAGGCTCACGCCACCGGACAACCCAGGGGTGCGGGCACCGGTCCCAGGCCGTTATCTCGCAGCCGCAGCGCTTGATGATCGCACCCATGACTGAGCCTCCCTCCCTGTCGACTGACTCAGCACCGAGATTCTACACATCTACCTGACGACCTGTCTGCTCAACCAAGCTTCCAAGTCCCGTTCACGGAACCGGAGATGCTTCCCGACGCGGTACGCAGGGACGCCCCAGCGTCGCCAGTTGCTGTAGAGCGTGCTCAGTGGCACCGCAAGGAACGCCGCCGCCTGACCCGGTGTCAGCAGTTGGTTAGACCCACCCCGCATCGTCCGGCCACCTCCCGCCGTAGTCGGCCAGTGCTGCACGTGCCTCTTCGCGGTTTCGGGCGATGTCGTTGGCGATGCTCCTCGCCATCAGTGCTTCGCCGGGAGTGTGGCCGGAGCCGACGAACCGCCAGGACGACTCTTTGACCGCGTTCGGGTCGTCGGCCACTCCGGCGGAGCGCCGCTTATGGTCGGCCCGTTCGGCGCGTAGTGCGCTGTAGGTGGTGGAGTAGCGCCGGGACTTGGTGAGGATGTGCCCCCGGTAACCGAGGCTGTGAGCCCACAGGCGCAGCCTCAACGGCTCCAGTTCCGGCAGGGCGCCCAGACGCCAGCAGGTAGCCATCAAGGCCCGCAGATGGCTACTCACGGCCGCCCGCTGGATCTCTTCCAGGCCGTGCACGTGGTGATCGAGCCCGGACGCCGAATCCGCCGCACCCTTGGTGACGTACTTCGCGACGTATCCAGCGACCGCCTCATCCGACAACCCGCCGCCGTCGGCGAATTCCCCGATGGGGCGTACGTCGATTTGCTGACCCCAGCCGACGCGTTCCAGGCCGTAGGCGTCGGATTCCGGAACAGCCACGTTGGAAGACCGTGCAGCCTGGTGCACAGCCTCAGTGAGTAATTCGGCAGCTGCCCAGTCCGGCGGAGGAGACTCAGGGCCTCCGGGACCATCGATGCGGACCACCGCGTGAAAGTGCACAGCCGCCCGCTTCTGATATTCGGCAACCTTGGCGAACGACACCACCAGGTGGTCACCGAGCTCGCTTCGCGGAATGCCCTGAGACGACGCCAGGTGACGCCGCACGGCAGTAGTGAAGCGATCCCATAGCCGTCCACCATGAGCGTGCCAGAGCACGTGCCCCACGTAGTCATAGCAAGCAACGCATAACGGCTTGCCGACCAGTTCATCGGTATCTGAATGAGCCAGGTCGCAGCCCAGTGGTTCGCCGTGTTCGCACACGGGATCACCGCGCCGGAACCTGCACACCTCGCCCACGCCGGTAGCACGGTGGACTGGACCGAAGGACGGAGCCGTCAAGGTCACGAACAGACGAGGATGGCCCCGCACCTGTTCTGGCAGGGACTTACCCCCGGACAGGCCCGAGCGCACCAGGTGGTAGGTATCCCCGGCATGCAGTCGCGAGCACGGTTCGCACACCGACGCACGGCGGTTGCCGCACCGCACGGCCAGCCGATCCCCGGGCTCATCGGTCGTCGAGTAGGAGACCAGTATTTCCCCCGTCGATACGTCACGGGTAACGCTATAGCCGGACAGGTAGACAGGGTGCGCGCACCCGCCTATGTCCCGCATCTGTTCCAGCCACCGCTGGTACCCGGGATCGTTCGCCAGGCGAATCAAATCCCGCATGTCCTCCGGCAGTGCGCGTATGCGTGCTTCCTGCTCCAATTCGGCGGACCGCGTGGCCGGATCGCTGAAGTGGGCGGGAGTGGGTTGAGAATCGGCATCGGATATGCCGGACACGAGGCACCCTCCAAAGCATGTAGTCGTTGATCTTGCGGTGAACCATGCGAGGCATGGATAGTTCCTTTCTTGGCTTGCCGAGAGGCAACGCGGCACCCAGCGCGGGTGACGATTTTCCGCTCTCCATAATCCCACGCACCTCTAACAATTTCAGCGAATAACCGGCCGCATTAGTTCCCCACAAAGACACTTGACTTAGCGTCAGGATTCCCCGCGGCAGGGATGTCAGCAGCCGCTGCTGGTCTGCTCGTCCCCAGCGCCGATGCGCAGCAGCCCGACCGCAGCCGGAGCCTGGGGCGGCGTGGCGGAAACTGTCTTTACTGGATCAAGTGCGCCGCGCCTGCGGCGCGCCGCCCGCCCGCCAGCCCGCCCGGCGTGCGACCTTCGGCCGGTCCGGTCGGGCGCGGGCGGACGGCGACCGCAGTCGCGGCACTTGAGCCGTACGACGATCCGCCAGGCGACCAGGCCGACAGCGGCAGGCCGTTGCACATCAGCTTGGGTCGATCGGCCATTGCGGCTGTGAGCACCTGGCCGTGCGGGATCCACGCCAGCCAGCGCCATAGGTCGCCCTATCTGGCCGGGTACCGCTGGCAGTCCAGAGGACCGTGGCCGATGGGGCGGCCCGTGCCCCACGTGGAAGCGCGGGCGTTCTCTGAGCCGCCCAATCACCACGAGCGCAAGCACCATCGGCGCCAACGGTCGAGGGCGCATCCCTCAGAGACGGGAAGAGTGGTTGGTGTGGGTGGGGAGTTGCCCGCGCACACGCGTGCGTGATTGTTCAGCGCCCCCGCCGTCCTGGCTGACTATCTCTGGCTCAGGTCAGATCGGGGCGTCAACGGGCCAATGCCACCTGATGAGTTGAGAGGCGTAGTGATCAAAGGATCACGAGGAGTAGCGTGATTTCCGTCTCATGCCTCGGGAGGAATCGAACCCATGACCGCGTACGCAGATGAACTGATCCGCAGCCTTCGCGCCCGCGACCAGCGCGGCATGGGCAGAGTCGAACAGATCGAAAGCGGCGTCGAATCCATCGACCGCCTAGCCGCTCTGGAGGCAGAGGCCACGACCATCCGAGCATGGGATCAGCAAGCCATCCCCGGACTGCTCCAAACCCCCATGTACTCAGCAGCGGTTATCGAGGCGTCGAACCCCCGTCTAACCGCCATGGAGGTACGCCGCCGCATGCTGCTCAAGAGCGCAAGGAGCGAGGCATTCTTGCGCCGCATCATCGGGCCAACCCCGCCGAGGACGTGGTTCGTTGTAGGCGAGGCTGCCGTCACGCAGTCGCTACGGGACGTGGAAACTCACGCGCGACAGCTCCGGCACCTCCTCATGGTGGCGAGCAAGGACAACGTGTCTCTTCAGGTCCTCCCCGCCAGCATCGTCCCGCCCGGATTCGCGCCTCACTTCACCCTCTATGGACTGATGGGGCGTCAAAACATCACTGTCCTAGACGAGAAGCCGCCGACACAGCGCGTCGGATTCGTCGAGACGATCATGGGTGACTGGTACTCGACCCGCCTTGATGACGTAGCTAGGCTCCACTCAGCGTTCAGTGAACTGATGCGCGAAGCACTCAGCCCCACCGCGAGCCGGACGTTCATCAGAGAGGTACTGGAATCATGGCGCTCCGCACAAAGGATCACGTCACCCGAACCCACCACGGAGCGCAGTTCCGCTTCTCCAGCTACACCGACCGAGGATGCGTCGGAGTAGCTACCCCCGACGGGGGCACCGTCGCCGTACTGGACTCCAAGGACCCGCACGGGCCGATACTCGAATTCAGCCATCCGGAGTGGACCAGCTTCATAGAGCTAGCCAAAACCCTGGAGGTCTGATGGCCTTACGACACCTACGGAAGCGCCGGAAGCTACACGCACAGCTCGAACTTCCTCAGCCCCGAGGCTGACCCACGTACGCCGACGCCCCCGGAACCTCAACGGCCGGGGGCGTCGGTCTGTTGGTGGCCCAGCACGGGTCAGCACGAGCTCAGCACAAGGACCATGATCACCGGCAAACAACGGCAACAAACGCCGTGATCAACCAGCGGAGCACGCGTCCCTATCTGCGCGTTTGCCAAGCTCAGAGATCACATGCTATGCGGCAAGGCACATGTACTCGACATTCACCAGGTGGATGTTCTTGCAGTCCAGCGCGTACGCCAGCCCGCCCGCGACGAAGACGCCGCCGCGCGCAATGGACAGGATGATGTCCGGCTCGAACCCGTCGTCCGCGATGGCCTGCGCCAGCTCGCGCACCGCCTCGCCGAACAGGGGATAGGTGAGGTTCTCCCGCTCCCGCGTCACGCCGGTCACACCTGCGTTCGGTGGAAGTTCTGGTACGAACGGGACGGCGTCGGCCCGCGCTGCCCCTGGTAGCGGGAGCCGTAGCGGTCGGAACCGTAGGGGAACTCGGCGGGTGAGGTCAGCCGGAACATGCACAGCTGCCCGATCTTCATCCCCGGCCAGAGCTTGATCGGCAACGTGGCGACATTGGACAGCTCCAGCGTCACGTGCCCGGAGAAGCCGGGGTCGATGAACCCGGCCGTGGAGTGCGTCAGCAACCCGAGCCGCCCCAGCGAGCTCTTGCCCTCCAGCCGCGAGGCGACATCCTCGGGCAGGGTGATCACCTCGTACGTGGAGGCCAGCACGAACTCCCCCGGGTGCAGGATGAACGCGTCATCCCCTTCCGGCTCGACCAGCCTGGTCAGGTCCGGCTGCTCGACCGCGGGGTCGATGTGCGGGTAGCGGTGGTTCTCGAACACCCGGAAGAACCGGTCGAGCCGCACGTCAATGCTCGACGGCTGGATCATGGACTCGTCGTACGGGTCGATGCGCACCCGCCCGGCGTCGATCTCGGCCCGGATGTCCTTGTCTGAGAGAAGCACGCCACGAGGATACGTGCAGAATCGGACCGGCGGGGTCCGGCCTGTCCGAGCCGGACCCCGGGGCACCTGGTCAGCGCGCCTGCCGAACCGTTTCAACAGGTACCGCATGCCGCAGCCGCGCACAGCGCGGGCACCGGATCAACCGCCCCGGCCCAAGCCGGTCGGCGCCCAGGTTCTGCAGCGGGAAGGTAGTGGTGCTGAACTGGTGCCCATCGGCACAACGAACGACGGTGCGCTCCATCGCTCCCCTTCTTTTCCCCACGGAATCGCCCTGCCGCCCAACCGCGGCAGCGGACGAAAGCCACATTAGGGGATGAACACCCCACCCCCCGCGCGGCACTCCGGCCCCTCACCGTACCGCCCCAACCCCCGTCGCCCACGCGACAAAACCCCCGGGGCGAATGCACCAGGGGCCAGCGATGGGGTACAGTGAGCGACGACGAGGCGCCCTATGGGGCGACTTACGCGGGTGTAGTTTAATGGTAGAACATGAGCTTCCCAAGCTCAGAGCGCGGGTTCGATTCCCGTCACCCGCTCCAGAGAGAAACCCCAGGCCAGGCGGCCTGGGGTTTGTTGTTGTCTGAGCCTGCCGGGGGAATGCGCACCACGGGCTCACCACTTGGGCCCCAAAGGCGGCCTACGGGCACCCCGATTGGGAATGCCTCGGCATTTTGCTGGATACACGTCTCGGATCTGAGACTCAATTCATGTGATCTGCACCGTCCCACCGGCCGCGTTCGCTGACCTTGCGGTCTGCTCCTCGGGGCCACAGGAGGTAGGCGTAGCGGCTCCAAACTCCCTGGTGGACTGGGGAGTTGAGCACGCGTGCGCCTACTTCGATCCGTCCGCCGCACGGCTCGCGGGCTCTTTGAACGACAGCAGCCGACTGCCGACACGGCGTGTGTCGGCACCCGGCCGGGCGGGTTGGGAGCGGGTCAGGCGGGGCGCACCGCATGCGCAGCACTTGCGCACCACTTGAGTTGCGCGCCCCGGTTTCCCGACGCTCGGCGCGGACTCGGGCGGCGAGGTCGCTGACGACCCTCTTTGCCGGGAGAGCGTCGAGTGCTGGCGGATCAGCGCGCAACCGTTCACGCGACCACGGCTGGATCAGCCCTCCGGGCGGAGCAGCCCGCGCTCGTAGGCCCTGACCAGGTTGCGCGGCACGCGGTACACCGAGCCGTCGATGGTGATGGGGACGAGATCGGGTCGGGTCGCCTTCCACTGCGCACGGCGATGGCGGGTGTTGCTGCGGGACATCTTCCGCTTGGGCACGGCCATGGTCTTGAGTCCTTCCCTGGTTCGAGCCCGCACGCTACATGAAAGTGGAATCCATTTCCATTGCACGAATGGGCGGCGAGGCTACGCAAGAGGCTATATGGACATGGAAGTCATTTCCATCTAGCCTCGAGGGGTGACCGGTGCCGAGTCTCCAGTGGGGTGGTCTGTCGTGGGCGGCCGGACGTTCGGCAACCCGCGAGGCGGGCAGGGCCGCGCGACGTGGCAGCGGGCCGCAGTGCTGCGGGTGCTCGGGGGGTGCCAGGACTTCGTCTCCGCCCAGGAGTTGCACGCACTGCTGGACGCCGCCGGACGAGGGGTCGGGCTGACCACCGTTTATCGCGCGCTGCGGGCCTTGGAGGCGACCGGCCGCGTCGATGTCGTGCGCGACGAGGCGGGCGAGCGGCTGTACCGGCGGCGGCCCGCGGACGGTCATCGCCATTACCTGATGTGCCGCTGCTGCGGGCGTAGTCAGCCGGTGGCCTCCGAGGTGGTGGAGGAGTGGGCCGAGCGGGTCGGGAAGGACGCGGGGTTCGCCGCCGTCCAGCACACCGTCGAGCTCACCGGAATCTGCGCCACCTGCGTGCCCAACGCCGACGAAGGAGAACCGCCATGCCGCTCGGGGCCCGTCCGCCACGGCGACCACCGCACTCGCTCGAGCTGAAGGAAACCGTACGGCGCCTGCTCAGCCTCGACGACGACACCGCCGTCGTGGTCCGACAACTCGCCTGTACTGAGCCCGGCTGCCCGCCGTTGGAGACGGTCATCGCCGTGCTGCCCATGGATGGCCCGGCGCGCCGTTGGACCCTGCACCGACCCACCGACCAGATCACCGAGGACGACCTGCGCCCGTTGCTCGCCAGCGGCCAAGAAGGAGCCTGACCCCCATGACACAAGCCACAGCGGCGGCCGTTGACAGCCGCGTCCCGGTCACCGTGCTGACGGGATTCCTCGGCTCTGGCAAGACCACGCTGCTCAACCGGATCCTGACCGAGCAGCATGGTCTGCGGATCGCGGTCATCGAGAACGAGTTCGGCGAGGTCGGCATCGACGACGCCCTCGTGCTCGACGCCGAAGAAGAGATCTTCGAGATGAACAACGGGTGTATCTGCTGCACCGTGCGCGGCGATCTCATCCGGATTCTGGGCGCGTTGATGCGGCGGCGGGAGAAGTTCGACCGCATCCTGATCGAGACAACCGGTCTGGCCGACCCCGCGCCCGTGGCGCAGACGTTTTTCATGGACGACGAGATCGCCGCCCAGCTACGCCTGGACGCCATCGTCACCCTCGTCGACGCCGCCCACGTCCTCCAGCACCTGAACGAGGAGAAGCCGGACGGCGTGGAGAACGAGGCAGTCGAGCAGATCGCCTTCGCCGACCGGGTAGTGCTCAACAAGACCGACCTGGTGGACGAAGCCACAGTGAAGGAGGTCATCTCCCGCGTCCGGGCCATCAACGCGTCCGTCCAGATCATCCCGGCCGAACAAGCCAAGGTGGACCTGCAACAGGTCATGGACGTCGGCGCGTTCGACCTGGACCGGGTACTCAAGGACGACCCGCAGTTCCTGACCGAGACCGAGCACCAGCACGACACCACCGTCACATCCGTCGGCATCGACCTGCCCGGCGAACTCGACGAGGACCGGCTCAACCAGTGACTGGGCAACCTTCTGCGCACCAAGGGTGCCGACATCTTCCGCTCGAAGGGCATCCTGGCCATCGCGGGCGAGCCGAAGCAGTACGTGTTCCAGGGGGTGCACATGCTGCTGGACGGCGAGTTCGGTCGCGACTGGCATGATGGCGAACCCCGTGGCAACCGGCTGGTCTTCATCGGCCGCCACCTCGACCGCACCACCCTGGAACGCGACTTCACCGCCTGCCTGGCCACCGCGGGAGCCACCGCGTGAGCAACCACATCAGCACTACCGCGCCCGACGCCGACCTGTCCACGGTGTGGTCCATCACGATCGACGACGCCCCGGTCGCCCTCAGCGCCCAGGGCGACCTGGTGGCCGTGGCTGGGGCCGAGGGCATGGTCTGCGTCCTGGACACCGCCACCGGCACCCGCATCGGCGCCCTCGAACTGCCCGGCGGCCTACTGCACGTGGAACTGGCCCCGGATGCCCGGCACTTGGCGGCCACGGGCCCCATCGGGTACGCACTGTGGCGGCGGGAGAACGGCCAGGTGGCGACCTTCCAGACCGGCGCCTGGTCGTCCGTCGCACGGTGGGCGGACAACGAACGGCTCGCCGTCGCCTCCGGCCGAGGCGCCGTCGTACTCGCCGCCGGCGGGCAGGAGTTGTGGCGTACGGAACCGGCTGCCAGTACGGTCACCGATCTGGCCTGGATGCGCGGCGGACGGCGGCTGGCCGTCGCCGCCTACGGAGCGGTGCGCTGCCACGAGCGGCACCAGACCGCGCCGGTGGCCACCTACCGGTACGTCGGATCCCACCTGGCACTGGCCGTCGCGCCCACCGAGCGGTGGATCTGCAGCGGCAACCAGGACGCCTCCATCCACATCTGGCGCACCCGCGACGGCGATGAGTTGACCATGTCCGGCTACCCGGAGAAGGTCTCCCGGCTCGCCTTCGACGACACCGGCTTCTGGCTGGCCGCCGACGGCGCGCCCGACGTGACCGTGTGGGACTTCTCTGGCAAGGGCCCGGCGGGCACCGCACCACGTTCGCTGCGCTGCCACGAGACCATCACCGCCCTCGCCTGGCGCCCCGGAGGCAGTGGCCACCTGGCCAGCGGAGGGGACGACGGCACCGTCGCCCTGTGGCGAGCCACCTCGGGACGGCCAGAAGGGCGACTGCGCCCGGCCCGCACCCTGGATGACCAAGCGCCGGTGGCGGCGTTGGCCTGGGCCGGACCGCATCTGCTGATCGCCGCCCACCGCGACGGCACGGTACACGCCCACCACCTGCCGTCCAGGACCGCTCTGTGAGCAGCCGCACGGTGGTCGGCGCCGCCCGTACCCGGCCGTGCACGGTGATCGTGTGCCGGGGCTGCTGCTGCGGCAACTCCCGCAAGCACCCCGGCACCGACCACCAGTGGCAACTGGACCGGCTGCGGGCAGCGGCAGCGGAATCCGGTGGGCGACTCGTCGTCCGTACCACCGACTGCCTGGGCCCCTGTGGTCAGGCCAACGTCATCGTGGTCCAGCCCTCCGCTGAGGGACGGCTGGGCGGAGGCCGGGCCACCTGGATCGGCTGGGCCCTGGACGACGACTGCACCAGCGACATCCTGCGCTGGGCCGTCGACGGAGGCCCCGGCGTCACCGATCCACCAGCCACCCTGGAGTTGCAGTTCATCGCCGCGCCGGGCGAGGCACGGGCGCGAACCCGTGGACGCGGGCGCAACCGTGCACGCCGGTGAAGTTCGGGCCCAACGGCCCTCACCGGCGCCGCAAACCGAACACCATCACACATGTGTCCGCGAACCCGCACCCCAACCGTTGGACGTCGCCACCGCCGAGACCGTCGCCGCCATCCTCCAGGCCCTCGCCGCTCCCTCTCGGCTGCTGATCCTGAGCACACTGCGCCAAGGCGCGCGCCCGGTCACCGAACTCGCCGTAGCCATCGGCATGGAGCAGTCCGCCGTCTCCCACCAACTCCGCCTGCTGCGCGCCCTCGGCCTGGTCACCAGGCGCCGCGACGGCCGCCGCGTCGTCTACGGACTCCACGACGACCACGTCGCCCGGCTCCTCAACGAGGCCGTCTACCACATCGAGCACCTCAAGATCGAACACTCGAAGACCAGCCCCGCAGGCAAGGGCTTAATCGGGACATGGGCGGATTCCAGACGACAGCCGTCACACGGGTGAAATCCCGATCACTCGGTGACAGGATCGAAGACGAGGTACCCAACGACGCGGGGTAGACGGAAGCAACCAGGGAGAAAGAAGGACCCGTTATGGCGACCGCCACGCACGCCCCTCATGCCAACCACACCCACCAGCACGGAGCGGGCTGCGGCCACGTCGCCGTCCCGCACGACGACCACGTCGACTACGTCCACGACGGGCATCTGCACCGCGCCCACGAAAGCCACGTGGACGAGTGCGAGCCCACCGGCCACGCCGTCCACGAAAGCCACACCCACCAGCACGGAGCGGGCTGCGGCCACGTCGCGGTGCCCCACGGCGACCACGTGGACTACATCCACGACGGCCACCGCCACGCCCAGCACGACGGCCACTGGGACGACCACTGACCGCAGGTCCCCTACCGCACGAACGACGGTCGGCGCCTCAGCCACGGGCCGAGGCGCCGATCCGCCGCTCAGTCACTTACCGGTTGCCTTGGCCAGCGCCTGCTCGATGCCCTTCAGCTCGCCGACCTGCCACTGCTGGAAGGTGTCGCTGGCCGGTGCGAGGGTCTCGGTCACGGTGGTGACCGGAATGCCCTCCGCCTGGGCCTCCTTGACCTGGGCCTGCACGTCAGGCGTGGAGTTCTGACTGTTGTAGACGTAGACCTTGATCTGCTTGTTCTTGATCTGCTGGTCGATGGTGGCCTTGTCCTTGGCCGTGGGGTCGGTGCCCTCGCTGATCGCGTCGAGGAACGACTCGGGGGTGAGCATCTTCAGCCCGAGGCCCTCGGCGAGCGGGGTGACGATGGACTCCGAGGCGCCGATGGGGGTGCCCGCGTACTTGGCCTTGATCTGCGATATCAACTGGTTGTACTCGGCGAGGGTCTTGGTTTCGAAGGTGTTCTTCTGCTGGTCGAAGTAGGCGGCGTCGGCCGGGTCGAGCTTCTTGTAGTCGGCGGTGATCTTCTCGATCACCTGGTGGACGTTGTCCGGTGAGTACCAGCGGTGCGGGTTGCCGCCGGGCTTGATGCCGACCAGGTCGCCGACCTTGAGTTCGCTGCGGCCACCTGCGGGGTTGGATGCCAGCAGTTTGTCGGCCCAGGAGTCGTAGCCGATGCCGTTGACGATCGCGTACTGGGCGGAGGCCACGGTGCGGCCGTCGGCGGCGGTGGGCTCGTAGTCGTGCGGGTCGGTGGCCGGGTTGGTGATGATGCTGGTCACCTTCGCGTGGCTGCCGCCGAGCTGGGCCGCGATGCTGCCCCAGAAGTTCTCGGCCGCCACGACCTGGATCACCTTGCCGGACCCCGATCCACCGCTACTGGACGAGGTGTTGCTGGTGCCCGAGGACGAGGTGGAGCACGCGGTGGCGGTGGCGGCGGTGAGGGTTGCGACGGCGGCGACCAGTGCGAGCCGGGCAGGCCGGTAACCGGCGGAACGGGGGACGGACGACATGGCGACTCTCCTAGCGATGACCTTCCAGACCCATGACTGGGCCCGGCTCCGAGGCATCACCCAAGATAATCGACAATGATTTTCATATCAGTCGGTTATGACAATCGTTACCATCCCTTGACGGGAAGTGCCACCCCTCGCCCCGTGTCGCCGACGGGACTTACCAACTGCTCTTGCGCACGCCGGGGAGTTGACCCCCGTGGGCCAGCTCGCGCAGCCGGACGCGGGAGAGCCCGAGGGTGCGGAAGCGCCCGCCCGGGCCCTTCGCCCCCGGGCGCGAATGCGCGACCGCGGCAGTGGGCGGACATGACTCCCGTTCGGGACGGGGCGGTCCCTGACGGCGCCACGTTACCGCTTTATGAAAATGAAAACCAGTTCCGTGTACCCTGGCTGCCATGGCCCGCAACGAACTGCGTCCGATCATCAAGCTGAAGTCCACCGCCGGAACCGGCTACACCTACGTGACCCGCAAGAACCGACGCAACGACCCCGACCGGCTGACCCTGCGCAAGTACGACCCGGTCGTCGGCCGCCATGTCGACTTCCGAGAGGAGCGCTGACGTCCGCCATGAAGACCGGCATCCACCCCGAGTACCGGCACGTCGTCTTCCGTGACCGCTCCGCCGACTTCGCCTTCCTCACCCGCTCGACGATGACCAGCCAGAACACCGTCGAATGGCAGGACGGCAACACCTACCCCGTCATCGACGTGGAGATCTCCTCGGCCAGCCACCCCTTCTACACCGGCACCCAACGCGTGCTGGACACCGCCGGGCGCGTCGAGCGCTTCCAGCGCCGCTACGGAGGAAGGTCTCAATGAGCCTGCCCGCCTTCCGACTGCCGGTGGCCATCGTCGGCGGACTGTACGCCGACGCCCGCCGCGCGGCGGTCGGCGAGATCCTGCACACCGTGCCCGACACGGTCGTCCTCCACCACGACCTGTCCGCCGCGCCGGACGGCACGGTGTACCGCACCGTCCGCGACCTGAGCGGCCTGATCAGCAGCGGTCACACCCCGCTGGTCAACGACTGCGCCTGCTGCGCCCTGCGCGAGGACCTGGTCCCCGAACTGCTGCGGCTCGCCGAGGCCGGTACCTACCAACTGGCCGTCGTCGAACTGTGGGACTCCGTCGAACCGCAGGCCATGGCCGCCGTGATCGCCGCCGCGGGCGCCCCGCTGGAACTGACCGGCGTGGCCACCGCTGTGGACCCGGCCCTCGTCCTGCCGTACCTGGCCAACGGCGACGACCTCGCCGACGTAGGGCTGGCCGCCGCGCCCACCGACCAGCGCACCGTCGCCGACACCTTCGCCCGGCAGATCGAGTACCCCACCGTCCTCGCCCTCGCCGAAGGCGAGGAGCCGGCGGACGACGCCGACCACGCGCTGCTGGCCCAACTCACCGCCACCGCATGGCGGTTGCGGGTCGGTGAGGGCGCTCTCGGCCCGGCCCTGCTGCAGGGATTCGACCTCGCCGCCGCGGCGGCCCGGCAGCACCCGTCCTGCGCGTTGCTGCCACAGGAGGCCGACGACCACGGGGTGACCACCCTCGCCTGGCGCCGGGACCGCCCCTTTCACCCGCAGCGGCTCTATGCCGCGTTGGAGGATCTGGCCTGCGTTGCCGCCCGCAGCCGTGGCCGGTTCTGGCTCGCCGACCGCCCCGACACCCTGCTGTCCTGGGACGCGGCAGGCGGCGCCCTGTGCGTCGAGTCGGCCGGGCCGTGGTTGGCCGCGCTGCCGGAGGCCGCATGGGAGATGGTCCCGGCCGAACGCCGCGTCGCCGCCTCCTTGGACTGGCACCCCGAACACGGTGACCGCTGCCAGCACCTGACGTTCACCTCACCCGGGCTCGACCGCGACGGCCTGCTGGAACTCCTCGACTCCTGCCTGCTCACCGACGCCGAGTACGCGGCAGGCCGTGACTCCTGGCGGCACCTGCCGCACACGTTCGACGAGTTCCTCGACCCGGTCCCCTGACCTCGATCCCACCGGAAAGGCTCTGGCCATGACCCGCCGTACCTACACCAAAGTCACTGACCGCCGCCGCAAGCAGCGCGCCAACCCACTCGAGGCCGCAGGCATCACCTACATCGACTACAAGAACACCGATCTGCTGCGGAAGTTCATCTCCGACCGAGGCAAGATCCGCAGCCGCCGCGTGACCGGCGTGACCCTCCAGCAGCAGCGCCGCCTGGCCCAGGCCATCAAGAACGCCCGCGAGATGGCCCTGATCCCCTACGGCACACGTTAGCCATCCGAAAACGCCTTCAGCCTCCGCTGACCTGTTGGGTCTGGCGGAGGCTGAAATGTTCGCGCTTTAGCAGTCGCGCAGTTGCGGCGACTGGTTGAGCAACTGGGCACGAGGGGAGGTGAACGCGTCGTACGCCTCCCGCTCTCCGCCTGTGCGGAAGACAGCGACGCGATGGCAGTTCTGGAAGGCCAACCGCACCCCGAAGTGCCGCTCAAGGCTGCCCCGGATGGCATCGCTTGCCAGGGCGCGCAGCAACTGGCCGCGTTCGGCCTCCGAGGGCGGCGGCGTGGTGTTGTCCGCGAACGGAGCCGAACCGCGCTCCAGTTCACCTGCCAGGTCCGAGATCATCCGGTACGCGTACGGCAGTGAAGTGCGGACGGTGTCGACGAAGGCGGCCTCGTCGACCTCACCCCGCTCCGCCTGGGCGAGCAGTTCGGGGGATACGTCGAGCGACATGCGATTCCTATCGTGTTTCGTGGTCGGTTGCTTGCGGAAGTTCAGTGGGCTGCGGCTCAGTGGGCTGCGGCCTGAGCCCGCAGGGCGTTTGGGCCGTGCACGAAGTCGGGGTCGATCTGGGCGGCGAGGTCCTCGCCGGTGGCGCTGTTCGCCCAGGCCGCCGCGTTCTTGCGGTGGAAGGCCACGGCATGCGCCTGGAAGGTGGCCCAGTGCTTCGGCCGGGCCTCGACGGCCGCGTGCAGCCGATCCAACGCGGCCTGGTTGACTGACTCCAGCTCCTCCAGCGATCCGTGGCGCCCCTGCTCCTGGGCACGCACGTACGGCGAGTACTCCAGGCACGCCAACAGGTCGTCGCCAACGTGCTCCTGCAGGAAGGACACATCGTCCGGGCCGGTGACCTTGTTGCCGACGACGGCGAGCGCGATGCCGTACTCGGCGGCGTAGTCGCGGTACTGCCGGTAGACGGAGACGCCCTTGCGGGTGGGCTCGGCCACGATGAACGTCAGGTCGAACCGCGTGAACAACCCGGAGGCGAACGAGTCCGCGCCCGCGGTCATGTCGACCACCACGTACTCGCCGTCCAGGTCGACCAGATGGTTCAGATACAGCTCCACCGCCCCGACCTTGGAGTGGTAGCACGCCACCCCGAGGTCCTCCTCGGTGAACGCACCGGCGGCCAGCAGCCGCACCCCGGCGACCTCGCGTGCCAGCTCCCCGTGGATCGGGTCGTCCCCGTCGACCCGCAGCAGCCGGGAGCCGCGGCCGGGCGGCGTCGTCTTGACCATGGACGCGGCCGAGCCGATCAGTGGGTTACTCCCGCGCAGGTACTCCTTGATCTCGGCCAGTCGGCCGCCCATGGCGGGCAGCCGCGCCGCCTCGTCCTCGGTCAGCCCCAGCGCCACCCCCAGGTGCTGGTTGATGTCGGCGTCGACGGCGACCACGGTGTTGCTGGATGCCGCCAGATGCCGGGCGAAGAGCGCTGACAGGGTGGTCTTGCCGCTGCCGCCCTTGCCCACGAAGGCAATCTTCATGTGCCTGAAACCTTAATCGATTATGAAAACCGTTTCCGAATCACCCTCGGGTAGAACCCGCCGACCTGTCAAGTTCTGTTACGGCGCGGCGAGTTGCAATGCGCCGGACAAGCGACGGGCGGCTCGGTCGCGGCACCAACGATTCACGGTTCTCTGAATTCAGGATTACGTGTACATTCATCGGGTGCTGACCCTCGCCTCCGAGGCCGACGTTCTCGCGCGTTTCGGCCGCGCCCTCGCCGACCCGATCCGTTGCCGCCTGCTGCTGGCACTTCGCGAAGCCCCGGCTCACCCGTCCGACCTGGCCGACGCTCTCGGGATCACGCGGACCCGCCTGTCGAACCACCTGGCCTGCCTGCGCGACTGCGGCCTGGTCGTTGCGGTTCCCGTCGGTCGCCGCACCCGCTACGAACTGGCCGACCCTCGCATCGGGCACGCCCTCGACGACCTACGCACTGCGGTCGTCGCAGTGGAAGCCGACCGTTCCTGCCCCGACGCGGAGCAAAAGGACTGCTGTTGATGGCCGCCGCGACCGCCGACTCCGACCCCGCACGGCAGGAGAGACTGACCCGGCGGATACGGCTGCTCGTCGCGGCGACGATCGGCTACAACGCCGTCGAGGCCGTGAAGGAAGGGCGCGCCGCCTGGCACGGAGAGAGCTGCTGTCCCGTCTCTGCCGCGCCCTCAACCCCGCACGCCGAAAAGGCAGCAGATGCTTGCGGGTGCACGACGGCATGCAGCTGCTGCACTTGATGGTGTGCACGCTACACATCACGTGTTTCCGCCAGCGCTCCAGGCGGATCGTGCGGACGAAATACGGGAATGAGCGGAAGCAGCCATGCCCCGAAGGCTTCGCTGGGCCAGTTCATCTGCGGCGCGACCGCCGTCGCATGGCAAACGCCAGACGCTGCGAGCCAACGAGAGGACGATGGCTAGCGGAAAGGGGAGCGATGACAGAAACCCAGCGCCAGCCGCAGAGCACCCAGGCCACGGGCGTGGCCGTATTGATCACCAACAGCCGAGGCGAGTACCTACTGCACTTGCGCGACGACATCGAAGGCATCTGCTGGCCCGGCTACTGGGCCCTGATCGGCGGAAGCCCAGAACCCGATGAACCGCTGGCTGACGCCATCGCCCGAGAGCTGAAGGAAGAAACCGGGCTCACCATCCCCCTACAGGCGTTCACCACCGTCCAGCAGAAGAACCCCGAGCACCTCGGCAAAGGCCCCATCGCCCTCTACCAAGGCCAGTGGGCCGGCGACGCCCACGCCCTCCCCCTCACCGAGGGCATCATGCTGCACTGGTTCCCAACGACGACCATCCCCCGGCTACGCGTACCCCCGTGGTGCCAGGAAGCCATCCGTATCCATCAGGCTTCCTGAACGAGTTCGAATCAGACCTGTTGGCTGCGGCTGCCAACTTCCGCCCGCGAGCATGCCAGGGCCTGGGGCGGATCAGATTACGACGAGCGTGTCAGGGATGCGGCCACTGCAGCGCGCGGCCTAGTCACGGATAAGACCTGGCTTCTCGCCGCGGCAGTTGCGGGCCCCATCAGCCCTCCGGAATGAACTGCCCTCCCTACCCGGCGAATTCTTTACGGAAACCGCAAAGGACCATACGCAACGTCGAAGAGGTCTCACTGTGGTGGGCGGGACGATGCACCAACGCCCCGCCCCCGACCGTCGGGTATAGCTGCCCCAGAGCCTCGTCGAGCAGTGGACATCTTCTCCTCGCGCGGGCAGCCTGCCGCAACGTGCCATTCGCAGGGGTGAACAGCAGTCACTACGAGTACCGTTCGTCCGCCAGCCGGCCGCACCGCTCCATGGCATTTGCCCAAGTAAGAGGCTACGGACGCGCCAAAGTGCCGGCTGATTCCGCGAAACCGCCTCTGCAGGCCCGCCTGGTCGCCGTGGCCCTGGCCGACCACGTCGGGGCCGCCCTCGACATCGCAGGCATGGGGCGAGGTGAGTAGGCCCAGCTCACCGCGGGATGTCGATGCGGAAGCGCAAGCGGCAGATCACCGCGTCGGTGTAGCGGCGGATCGCGCGGTCCAGGACCGCGCCGCGCTGGTTCTGCAACAGGCGCTGCCAGGGCCGCGGCAGATGCATCTCCGGAATCAGCACCACCAGCCGGTCGTGCGCCTCCTCTGCCCCGACCGCGCGAAGGTGGTCCACGATCGGCCGGGTCAGCGAACGTGTTCGGCTGGTCAGCACGATCAGCGGAACCTGCGGATGCCACGCCGACCAGGCCTCCCGCAACCGCTGGGCGCCGCTCTGATCGTCGGGGTGTACCACCGTGACCGCACGCACCTCGTCCCCCAGCGAGAGAGCGGCACTGATCGCCTCCCGGGTGAGCAGGTTGACCGCGCCGACCGGCACGATGACCAATGAGCGCCGCTCCTCAGGCGGGCCCGGCACCTCGCCCAGATGCAACCCCTGGCCGATCCGCCGGTACGCCCGGTTCACCGCCTCGAACAGCCCCACCAGCACGGCGACCACGAGGAAGACCAACCAGCCGCCCTCCCCGAACTTCGCCACCAACTCGATGACCAGCGCCACCGCCGTCAGCACCGCCCCCAGCCCGTTCAGCAGAGCGCGCCCCTGCCAGCCCACCCCACGCTCGATGCGCCAGTGCCGCACCATCCCCAGCTGGGAGATCGTGAAGCCGATGAAAACACCGATGGCGAAGAACGGCACCAGCGCCTGCGTGTCCCCCTGAGCACCGATCAAGAGCACCAACGCAGCCGCGGCCAGCACCATCACCCCGTGCCGGTAGACCTGGCGGTCCGCACGCAGCCAGAAGACATGCGGCAGATTGTTGTCCCTGGCCAGCAGCGAGGTCAGCACCGGCATGCCGCCGAAGGAGGTGTTGGCAGCCAGCGCCAGCAGCACCATCGTCGCGAACTGCACCACATAGAAGCCCACGTTGTGGCCGAAGGAAGCATCCGCGAGTTGGGCCAGCACCGTCTTGGTGCTGCTCGGTGCCACATGGAACCTACTGATCAGCAGCGACAGCCCCAGCAGCATGAGCCCGAGCAGCCCACCCAGTGCCAACTCGGTGCGCTGCGCCCGGCGCACCCGCGGGCTGCGGAACGTCGGCACGGCGTTGGCGATCGCCTCCACACCGGTCAGCGCCGAACACCCCGATGCGAACGCCCGCAGCAGCAACAACACCCCCACCGTCGAGACGGCGGAGCCCGTGGCATGCGACGGCGCGGTCGCCGGATGCGCCCGCAGCAGGCCGACGACGATGACCGCGAAGATCGCCGCGACGAAGACAACGGTCGGCGCGATCATCACCTTCGCCGACTCGGCTACCCCGTACAGGTTCACGCCCGTGATCAACGCCAGGACGATCACGCACAACCACACCCGATCCCCGTACAGGGACGGAAAGGCCGAGGTCAGCGCGGCAACACCGGCCGAGACCGACACCGCCACGTTCAGCACGTAATCAATGATCAACGAGGCGGCCGCGACCAGACTCACCCGGCGCCCCAGATGCCGACCGGCCACCGCGTACGCGCCACCGCCGTCCGGGAACGCCGCGATGACCTGCCGGTACGAGAACGTCAGCGCCGCCAGCAGCACCACGATCGCCACCGTCACCGGCAACGTGAGCCCCAGCCCCCGGCTGCCCGCCGCCGCGAGCACCACCACGATCGCCTCGGGCCCGTACGCCACCGACGCCAAAGCGTCCAACGACAACGCGGCCAGGCCCTGCGGAACCGTCAACCGGTCCCGCTCATGCTCGCCGACCTTCCTGTCGGCTTCGCCCTCCGCGCCCTGCCCGCCCAACGCGTCCGCAGCCATGCTCACCTCACGTCGTCACTCCAGGCTCACGGCGTGCGCCCAGCGGCATCATGCCCTTGGGCGGGCACCTCGTCGCTGTATCGCACGGCAAGCCATGCGGTGCACGAGTGCTCGATTGTCCCTCTGTCAGAGCCATCCACGTGCGGCGGTGCGGCGTGTTGTCCGCTGCGGCCAGCGCGAGGACGCGCTGGGCGACGCGGACGGCAAGGCGCTCGACGGTACGGCCGCCGTGCTGGTGCAGGTCTCCGGACGCCGTGGCGCTGCGGGCGCCTACGGGTGGTAGAGGGCGTGGGCGAGAGTCAGGTCGGCAGGCTCGTTCTGACCGAGGTTGAAGAAGTAGCGCACCTGCCATGCCTGGGTGCTGCGGGCCTGCCGGTTGGTCGTGGTCACCCACGGCGGGTAGACGCGGAAGCCGCGCTTCCCGCCGGAGCCGTTACGGGAGACGATGTCACGCTCGCACAACACCTCGCGGGGGAAGACGAACTGACCGAAGCCGTCGTCGTCGCGGCTGCCGATCACGAAGAGGTCTACTCCGTCGTCGGCGTCGAAGGGCCGGATCGGGCCCCCTTCAGACCGCTGCCACACAGTGACGAACTGGCCGACCTTCGTCGGGGTGGTCTTGGCCACGCGGAACCGAACCGAGCGGTCATCGAGCGTGAACGCGCAAGCCGCGTACTCGGCACTCTCCGGTTCGGGCACGGGCAGCGAACAGGCGAAACCGCTCGGGTCGTACACCAATGCCTTCGCTGCCAGCAGGTCACCGTGAAGGCCCGTCCACGGCTGATTCGTCACCATGCCGTCATCCTGACATCGCACCCGCGCGCACTGCTTTGCGCCCTCGTGCCACCGCCCTCGAGCCCGAGGACATCCTCCGGACAGAGCCGAGCCCAGGTCAGTCGTTCCGAATACTGACGGTGCGTCAGAGGGCACGGACCGGGCATCCACGATCGATCCGTGACGAATGACCTGGACGCCCTGCTCACCGCGCTGCTCGTCGGCAGGCTGGTACGTACGGCCCCGTGATCTGCTCGGCCCATTCGGTGCGGGTCAGCCAACTGGCCACCTGGCAGGCGTGTTGGAACGCGCGCGGGATGTCGAGGTCCCAGAATCTGGTCAGGCCGTCGTCGCCGGTGCTGACCAGTGCGGTGCTGTCAGGCGTGAAGGCGAGTGAGGTGATCCTGCCGGTGGGTCCGGTGAGGGTCGCTGTGTGCTGCCAGGTGCGGGTGTCCCACAGCTGAACGGCGCTGTCGTCGCCCGCGGCAGCGAGGGTGTGACCGTCGGGACTGAAGGTCAGGGCTTCCGGGTTCGCGGAGGGGCCGAGGAGCCTGCGCACCGCGGTGAGCGTGAACCGGTGTCCGGGCAGTTGATGGAGTTGCCACACCTGGACGCTGTGGTCGCTGAGTGCGGCTGCCAGCAGGGTGCTGTCCGGGCTCAAGGCGGCGGCGAGGGCGATGTCCACGCCCTGGAAGGCGGCGGAGTCGGTCAGCGGTTGGCCGGTCAGGTCGCGCAGTTCCACCCTTCCGGGTGCCGGTCGGGCGAGGAAACGGCCCTGGGGATCAACGGCCAGTGCCCGGGGTACCAGGTTGTCCAGCAGGAGGAGTTGCCGCTGGGTGCGGGCGTCCCAGATCCTGGTCTGTCCTGGGTCGTCGGTGCTGAGCACCATTCCGGCGTGGTCACAGGCGATGGTGCGGGCCGATCCGGTGCCACCGTCCAGCACCGACAGCTGGCCTGTTGGCGTGTCCAGCAGCCGCACCCGCGGGGAGTCGGTGACGATGCCCACCGTCCGGCCGTCCGGGCAGAACGCCATCTGCCACACCGCGTGGGCCTGCGGCGGCAACTGTTGTTGGCGGACCAGGCGCAGGTCCCGGCCGTCTCGCGTGTGGGGATGTCGGCGCCAGGTGCGTACGACACCGTTGGAGTCGCCGGTGACCAGCCAGGTGCCGTCCGGGCTGGTCGCCATGCCGTGGACGGCGGTCCACGGGCGGGACATCTGGACTGCTCCGGCCAGGTCCCACAGCGCGGCGTTGCCGTCCATGCCGACGCTGGCCAGCCAGTGCCCGTCGGGGCTGAAGGCAACGCCCATGACGCGCTCGTTGTGGGCGGGCAGCCGCTGTACCAGGTCTCCTGTCGTTGGGTCCCAGAGCTGGACGGTGTGGTCGTACGAGGCGGTGGCCAGCAGCGATCCGTCGGTGTTGAAGGCGGCGTCGAACACCGCGTCGTCGGCGCGCAGGGTCCGGACCGTCTGCCCGGTCGTGGTGTCCCACAGCACGGCGGTGTGATCGTCGCTGGTGGACACCAGCGTCCGCGAGTCGGGGCTGAAGGTCACGTGGATGACGGCTGCCTGGTGGACGCCGCTGAGTTGGCGTGGCTGATCGCTGCCGTCGCGCCGCCACAAGCGGATGACGCGGTCGCGGGCGCAGGCGGCGATGTAGGTGCCGTCCGCGCTGTAGGCCACGCCCAGCACGGGGCTGTGCAGTCGCATGGGCTGGAACCGCGGCCTGCCCGAGGCCGTTTCCCACTGTCGCACCGCGCCGTCGTCGCCGGCTGCCGCGAGTGTCGCGCCGTCGGGGCTGAAGGCCAGCGCGTTGACGGCGTCCGTCTGCTCGGTGATCGCCCGGTATCCGGCGATAGTCAGGGTGCGGCCGGAGCGTTGCTGCCACAAGGCACGCAGCGTGTGGGCGAGCAGCGGCAGCACCCCCGGATCGGGACAGTCGCCCGGATCGTCGCCGCGTAGGCCCAGGTCGTTCAGGAGTAGTTCCAGCAGCCCCGGTTCGAGTTCGAGTCCGGCCGCGCGGGCGGGTTCACGTACGGCGTCGACGAGTTCGCGTCGGCTCATCGGTCCCAGGGGCAGGTGGCCGCGGCGGGCGGAAACCAGCAGTCCGTCATGGGCCAGGCAGTGGCCGTAGAAGTCGGCGCGTACGCCGAGCACCACCACGCGCGAGCCGCCCGGGCCAGCTTCGGCGCACAACGCGTCGAGGAAGGACCGCTGTTCGTCCTCGTCGGGGCACAGTGTGAAGATCTCCTCCAACTGGTCGACCACCCACACGGTGGGTTCGCCCCTGTCGCGGGCACGCTGCTCGGCGAGTTGCCGTGCGGGCGAGGCGGTAGGGGTGAAAACGGCGGCGGGAGTGGGGCCGAGGCCGGTCAGGTCACCACGCGCCAGCGCCGGTAGCAGTCCGGCCCGCAACAGTGAGGACTTCCCCGCGCCGGACGGGCCGACGACCAGCAGTGGCCCGGTGCGGTCGTGCATCCGCTTTTCCAGGGCACCGATCAACGCCGCCAGGGCGGCGGTTCGGCCGTGGAACCACCGGGCGTGCCGTTCCTCGAAGGCCGCGAGCCCCGGGTACGGGCATTCGCCCCGGACAGCCAGTTTGACCAGCGCACCACCGGCGGCGAGTGCCTCGTCGCAAGCCCGCGTGAACTCCGGGGTGAGGGCGTGCACCGGTCTCGGCTCTGCTGATGTGGGGCTTGGTGTAGTGCGTTCTGCGCGCCAACTCGGCCTGCGACCATCCCGCGGCCAGCCGACGCCGCCTCAGCTCCACCCCGAACGCGTTGTCCAACTCCCCTGCCCTCCCACCCGCGAGCCGCATCTGACCGGTCAACGACCCGGCCCAAGCGCCGTCACGTGCCCGCCAGGCAGCCCGGGCCTGGCGACCGATCCGCAGGTCACCGGGGGTTTCCAGATGCCACGGTCAGGTGGCAACCCGGAACGCCTACCGGCCGGTCCGCGAGCCGACGAAACCTGGAGTGGCCGGGCACCACCGGTCCCGGCAACGCATCGCGGGTGACGAGAACACCTGCCCCCCCGAACGAACCTCGAACGAACCTCGAACGAACGGAGTCTGCGATGTTCGCGACCTTGACCAAGGTGATCGGCCTTCCCGCCATGGCACTGGCCATCGCGGTGACGGGCTCTCCCGCCTACGCGGCCACCGCCCACCTCGACGAGTTCCACCGCCACGACAAGGGAAGCGACTCGGCGAAGTTCCACATGGACAAGGGCGACATGACCGCCAAGCTCACCTTGACGTGCAACGACGGGAACGTCACGGTCACGTTGTTCCACAACCGGTCCTGGCTGCCCGACGTGCAGGTCGGGGCTCCGGCCAACGTGCCCTGCGACGGCCAGGCACATGTCTTGCCGTGGACGGTGGACGGTGGGGACTACCACTTCCACTTCGCACCCGTGAACGCGGCCGGGTCCAACCCGCTGCACGTGGTCGGTGACATCACCCAGTGACCGCGGGGCTCCGGTCGAGACGAGCACGCCCACCCCGACCGGATGCGTTCGCCACCAGCGTGTCCAGCGGTGCGGGGGGCCGCTGGACACGCTTCCGTCGTCGGCGGGCTGAGATCCTGCACCGGCGTCGGTGGAAGCCGCGGAAGCCGCTTCTCCCACACGCTCACGAAAGGCCAACGGCCTTTGCTCCGCCACCAGTTGGTCCGGCCGCTCGCGAGGCGGGGACGGGCGAGGCGGGAGCCGGGGGCGGCGCGGGGTCGGGGGCGGCGCGGAACTGTTGAGCGAGGCGGGGTCAGGGGCGGCGCGGCACCGTTGAGCGAGGCGGGGTCGGGAGGGGGCGCGGTCGTGAGCGAGGCGGGAGCCGGGGGCGGCGCGGAACCATGAGGCGAGGCTGGGGCGGCGTCGGGGGCTCGTCTCCTGATCAGGCGGCGCGGGGAGGGCGGTGGCGCCGGGTG
The DNA here is from genome assembly GCF_024436055.1 of Streptantibioticus rubrisoli. Classification (GTDB taxonomy): domain Bacteria; phylum Actinomycetota; class Actinomycetes; order Streptomycetales; family Streptomycetaceae; genus Streptantibioticus_A; species Streptantibioticus_A rubrisoli. The sequence continues at coordinate 47,334 of NZ_JANFNH010000005.1, forward strand.
ACCGCCAGGATGGCCATGTCGTCCGCGCGTTCGCCCTCGGTCCAGCGGCCGACGTCCTTGGTAAGGGCATCCACGAGTGCGTCGGGGTCACTGAACCGCCTGCGCATGCGCTCTGAGGCGATCGGATCATAGAAGGTCCCCCGCTTGTCCCGCGCCTCGGTGACACCGTCGGTCACCAGCAACAGCGAGGCCCCCGGAGGCAGCCGGACGACATCGGCGGGCACGGAGTCGGCGGGAGTGAGATCGCCCAGCCCCAGGCCGAGGGGCAGCTGTGGCGCGGTTGGGTCGAGCCGTTCGATCTGCCCGTCGAGGACCAGGTACGGGGGCGGATGCCCGCGGTTCACCAGGCTCAGCACCTCGCCGTCCGCGGAGACCTCGGCCAGCACAGCGGTGGTGAAGCCCTCCGTGGAAGCCACCGGGCCGCTGCCTGCCGCTGCCCTGGCCATCGCCTCGTCCATCCGCTGTCCCAGCGTGACCAGGGTGGAGGCGTACTCGGCCTCATGACGGAACGCTCCGATCGCGACCGCCACGGCGGCGACAGCCGCGATGCCTTTGCCCCGCACATCCCCGATGATCATCCGGACCCCGAACGGCGTCTCCTGCACCGCGAAGAAGTCACCGCCGATCCGCGCCTCGGCCTGCGCCGCCGTATACCCCGCGGCCACGGCCAATGGCCCGGCGCTCCCCGGCGGGTCCGGGAGCACCGCCCGCTGGACCGCTTCCGCGACGTCCCTGGCCAGCGCCAGATCACGCCCTTGCCGCACGATGAGCCGGTTGACGGCGAGGGCCAGTACGCCGATCAAGCCGACCACGGCCAGATCCACGAACAGCGGCGTCGCCGGACGTCCGCGTTCGACGTCCACCCCCACCGAGACCACGCACGTGACACACACGATGGCGAGCGCGGAGCGAAAGGAGAGCGTGGCACCCGCGACCAGCGGCGCGGCCGCCAGCAGCGGGAGCCCCTCGTACGGCTGGGGCGCGAAGAGGTCCAGCAGGACGCCAGCCACCAGGGCCAGCGCCGTGATCATCCACGGCACCTTCGCCAACGTGGGTTGCAGGACGTCCACAGTGCATCTCCTGCTTCCGGACCCCGCATTCGCCCCGGAAGGAACGGAGCCACCGTACGGTTTGGCTCACCGCATCATGCTTGTACTTCCACTGGCTTCACATATACGCCTTGCCAGCCGAACGCGCTCACCGCGAGCGCGCTGCCCGCGTCACCAGGGGCGGGAGAGCGGGATCCGCAACGCGGCCGGGAGTCTCCGAGCGATTTACGCCCGCAAAGTTCGCTGCCGCGGCTGACGGCGTTGTGAGGGGATGCCTACGGAACGGCCGTGCGCTTGCTCACCGCGTAGATCTCGCGCAGCCGGAGGGACATGGGCCCGGGTATTCACCGGATGCGACGGCAGCCATATGATCCGACCGCTCAACGACCACACGTGTAAGGGGGAGCTGCCAAGTGAGGAGATACAGGCCAGTTGCTCAGATCCTCTAAGCACCGCGCAGGTCGGCGCGGTGCTTTTCTCATGGGCACTGTCGGAACGGTCGTCGCCCTGATAGGAACGCTCGTCGCGGTGGATGCCGCTGGTGCCGCCGACGCCCCTCCGGTGTCCGCCTCCGCGATACCGGCCACCCCGCCGCCCCGCCCGGCCCACGCGCAACGCTGGACGGCGCTGGAGGCCAGGCAGTTCTGGACCAAGGAGCGCATGGCCGAGGCCAAACCGCTTCCGGACGCCAAGCCGACGAGGGCGCGCAAGGTCAGCCACCCCCGACTCCACGGCGCCGTCCAGCGGCCGAACGCCGGTGGCCCGCACACGCAGGACCTGCGGGAAGTCCCCATGGACACCGCCCCCACCGACACCCCGACGCCCAGCGCCGCACCCACCCCGACGGACACATCGACCCCCGAGCCGTCAGCCACCCCCACCGACACCCCGAGCCCGACCGCCACGGACACGTCATCCGCTTCCCCGAGCCCCACCGACTCGGCGAGCCCCACACCGTCCCCCAGCCCGTCCCCCACCGGCTCGACTGGTACCAGCGCCACCAGCTCGTACTTCGGCGGGCTCCCGATGGTCGGGCGGATGTACATGCAGACCAGTAGCGGCTACTACTTCTGCACCGCGAGTGTGATCAACAGTCCGCACCACGACATCGTGCTCACCGCGGGCCACTGCATGGACTCCCGCGCCGGGGGCGGTTCCATGGCGTTCGTGCCGCAGTGGACAGCGGCCAACCCACAGCCGTACGGCGTCTTCCCCATCGCCACCGACTCCGAAGGACGCAGCCGGGTCTGGATCGACCCGCGCTACTACGACCGCGGCCATGTCCAAGGTGCGCCGTGGGACGTGGCGTTCGTGCAACTCGGGGCACGTAGCGACGGCAAGCAGGTCCAGGACGTGGTGGGCGGCAACAACCTCGCCACCGGCCGTGGCTACGTCTTCCCCAACGTCACACTGGTCGGCTACCCCGGTAACGACCCGCAGCCGCTGACCTGCACCACCGCCACCACACAGTTCACCCCGACCGACGGCACACCGGGGTCGTACCTGCAGATCGCCTGCAGCGACTACCGGGTGGGCACCAGCGGAGGCCCGTTCCTGGCCGACTTCAACCCGCAGACCGGCACCGGTGACGTGGTCGGCAGCATCGGTGGCTGGGACACCGGCGGTCCGACGGCAGACATCTCGTACAGCTCCCTGTACGACGCCGACATCCAGAACCTGTACAACGCGGCGGTGGCCGGAAGCGCACCCGCGCGCCCCAACGTGCTGCCCAGTGCCTCGACCATGACCCACGCCACGCTCATGGCGTCCGGCTACTTCACCCCCTCGCCATCGCCGGACCCGGACAAGAGCGACCTGATCGTGCGCTGGTCCGACGGTGAACTGACGCTCTACCGCGGCGCGGGCAACGGAAGGTTCGACAAGGAGATCCAACTCGCCGCGTCCAACACCACCTGGACGAAGGCGGTCTCCATGACCGCGGGCGACTTCACCGGATCCAACACCTATGACCTCATGGTCCGTTGGACCGACGGCAGCCTCACCCTCTTCCCCGACGTGGACGCCACCGGACTGCACCAGCAGATCACACTGGTCAAACCCGGCACGATGTGGCAGCACGAAGTCGCCATGACGGCTGGCCGCTACACCACCGACGACCACTGGCCCGACGACCTCATCGTGCGCTGGTCCGACGGCGAGACCACGCTCTACAAGGACATCAGCGCCTCGGGCGCCCACGGCGAGGCCCAACTCAACCCGCCCAACTCCCTGTGGACCCACGCCACCACGCTCGCGACCGGTGACTTCGCCGGATCCAACGAATCGGACCTGGTGGTCCGTTGGTCCGACGGCGAGCTGACCCTCTATCCCGACGTCGACCAGAACGGCTTCCACGGCGAAGTACGGCTACGTGCCCCCAGCACGCTGTGGACCAACGCCACAGTCGCCGTAGCGGGCAACTTCACCAGCACCGACAACTGGCCCGACGACTACCTGGTGCGCTGGTCCGACGGCCAGGTCTCGATGTACCAGGACACCGGAACGACCCTGGGCACCGAATCCGTCCTCGTCGCCGCGTCCAACTCGACACTGCCCTACAACCGACGCTGACCCTCGCCACCCGCCAGCCGCCGCCAGGGTCCTACGCTGTGGGGGCCCGGCGGTGGCAGGCATGGGATGCGGCCGGGTGGTCGGCTCGGGAGGGGAGCGGTAACAGTGGCGGGGACCGGGGGCGGTTCGAACGGCAGAGTGCTCGCCGGGCGGTACCGGGTGATCGAGCAGCTCGGACGTGGCGGCATGGGCATGGTGTGCCGGGCCATGGACGAGGTGCTCGGGCGCGAGGTCGCCGTCAAGGAGCTGCGTACCTTCGCCGACGCCTCGGCCGGTGAGCTCGCCGATCTGCGGCTGCGGATGCAGCGGGAGGCGCGGGCCGCCGCCCGCATCCGGCACGCGGGCGTGGTCTCGGTCCACGACGTGGCGGAGGAGGACGGCCGCCCGATCATCGTCATGGAGCTGGTGGACGGCCCGTCTCTCGCCGACGTGCTCGCCGATGGCGGCGCCCTTGACCCGCGGGAGGCCGCCGCGATCGGCGCCAAGGTGGCGGACGCGCTGGGCGCGGCGCACGCCGCCGGTGTGCTGCACCGCGACGTCAAGCCGGGGAACGTGCTGCTGGAACGCGGAGGCCGGGTGGTCCTCACCGACTTCGGCATCGCCACCATGGAGGACCCCGGCGACGGCGCGGCCGCCAACCTCACCCAGAGCGGCCAACTGGTCGGTTCGCTCGACTTCCTCGCCCCCGAGCGCGCCCAGGGGCGGCAGCCCGGCCCGGCCTCGGACATCTGGTCGCTGGGCGCGATGCTCTACGCGGCGGTGGAGGGCGACTCGCCCTTCCGCCGTACGTCGACGTGGTCCACGCTCGCCGCGATCGTCACCGAGCCCCTCCCGGAGCCCCGTGCGGCGGGCCCGCTCGCACCGGTACTGGAAGTGCTGCTCGCCAAGGAACCGGAGGCGAGGCCGGACGCCCAAGGTTCGCGGGAGATGCTGGAGTCGGTGGCGCGGGGCTCCGCGTGGCCGGGCGGAGCGGCCTTCGGACCCCCCGACCGGGACGGCGGGACCCGGGGACCCGGAAACGAGGGCGCTCGGGGCGCGGCCCGCCACGGGGTCGATGGGCTCCGGCCAGGCCAGGGCCGCCCAGCCGGTGCCCGCTCAGCCAGTGCCCGGCCAGCCGCAGCCGTACGCCGGTGCGGGAGCGCCCTTCGCTCAGCCGCACGCCGGGACGCAAACGCCGCCCGCGCACCCACAGTCGCACCCCGGGACGCAAGCCCCGTCCGCGCACCCCCAAGCGCAGCCTCACCCTCAGTCACAATCCCAGCGGGACCCCCGCCCCCAACCGCAATCCCACCTCCAAGCCCACCCCCAACCGCAATCCCACCCCCAAGCGCCGGGTTGGCCGCCGCCCGACGACGGGACCCGCCCCACACACCCCGTCCCCGCCGGAGACCCACGCGAGAGCGGCGGCCGACGTCAACGCCGTACCGCCGTCGCGGTGGCCGCCGCGGTCGCCGTCGTGGTGGCGGGGGCCGGGGTGACCTGGGCCGTGATGGGCCGCTCGGGCGGCAGCGGTGGCGCGGGCGGTCAGGCCCAGCAAGCCGCTCCCGCGCGGCCGTCGCAGGGGGACCCCCTGGAGTCCGTGGTCAACGGTGGCTCCGGCGCGCACGGCGCCTCCCCGTCCGCCCGCGCGAGCGCCAGCGCCACCACCCCGGCGAGGTCCGCTGGCCCGTCCTCCGGCCCCGCCGGGACGAATGCGAACCCGACAGCGGCCGCGCCGAAGCCCCCGTCGGGCGACCCCGGCTACCTCCCCGGCTCCCTCGCCTCGACCGAAGGGTGCATGGCCTGGCTGGACTACAAGGCATCCGGCACGGGCGGCTTCGCCATGGGCACCCTCGAATCGGCCGGGAGCTCCTGCGAGATGCACTTCTTCAGGAGTTATGTTCCGGATTCGGCGTCCTCCCAGAACCTCAACTCCACGCACACCCTCAATGGTTCCGGCAGCCAGTCCACGAACTGGTACTGGGACGGCCCCAACTACTACGCGGGCGTGTGTGTCTGGCGCGTCGGCGACTACGCGCACTACAGCTGCGGCGGCCGCTACTACGTGGCGAACGGAAAGCCGCTGCCGCGCTGAGCCGCCAACCGACGGCCGCAGCGGCCGGATGCCCCTTCCCGCCGCCGCTGCTCGCAGGCCGGGTGGCGAACCTCATGCACCTTCCGGCGCTCGGCTCACGCTGCCCAGCCACAGCACGTCACGAGCGCGGGTCATGGCCACGAAGAGCTGGCTGCGGAACAGTTCGTTTCGCTCGCGTTCGGTCTCCGAGGGCCAAGTACCGTCGGTACGCGGGTCGTTGGACAGCGCGGCATCGTGCTCGGGAAGGTACACGCGTTTGAACTCCAGGCCCTTGGCCCGGCGGTAGCTGCCGAGTTTCACGGCTTCGACGGGCCGGCCATCGTAGTGTTCCAGCAGGCAGACCGGAATGCCCGCCCGGGTCAGCAGGCCCTGGTAGTGGCCTATGGCCCGCATGGAGGGGCACAGCACCGCGGTGTCCGCCCGCGCCGCGGGCGACAGAGCGCGCAGGGCATCCAGCAGGGCCTGGTCGTGCTCGGCCCGGGTCGGCTTCGAGACACGGACCACCTGGCCGTCGTGGTAGGTCAGCTCGACATCCCGGCGGCCCGGCGTACGCAGTCCGTCGATGTCCTCGAAGGCGTCATCGGCGACGACCGCGAGCGCCGCTTGGAGGATCTCCTTGCGGTTGCGGTAGTTGGTGCGCAGCACCTGCCCGCGGTCTCCCCGGATGTCGATGCCCGCGTCGGACAGGCGGAATCCGCCGGGATAGACGGCCTGTTGACCGTCGCCGACCAGGAGCAGCCCGTTGGGGGCGTCACCGACGAGGGCGTGCAGCAGACGCACCCCGACGAGCGTCAGGTCCTGGACCTCATCCACGATCACGGCCGTGTAGCGGTGCTGACCCGTGTCGCGGCGCGCTTCGGCCAGCGCGAGGGAGAGGACGTCGTTGAAGTCGTGCACCCCGCGCTCGGTGCGGATGGATTCGTACGCCTCGTACAGTGCCCATACCGCCTGCCGGTGCGGGCGCCGTAGGCTCGCGCGGCGGCGTCGGCGGGGCACTGTGGCGTACTCCTCGAAGGAGGCGATGCCGCGGCCCTTGACCACGTGGTCGATCTCCTCGCGCCAGTACCCCGGCGACGGGTCGATCTCGGCCAGGCAACTGTCGCGGCCGACGTGCTTCCACGCCAGGCTGAAGGCGGTCTCGGCCTTGTCCCGGTGCAACCGTACCGGCACGCCGCGGTCGTGCAGGTACTCCTGGGCCCAGGAGTGCAGGCTGCGGAAGTCGACCCGGTCGGCGACCGCGGGGGACATGGTCCTGAGGAAGGTGCCCTGCACCCGCGGAAGGTTGTTGGCGAAGGTGACGTACAGAATCCGGCCGTTGCCGCGCCGTGCGAGATGGGCCGTGCGGTGCAGGGCGACCACCGTTTTGCCGGTCCCGGCCGGGCCGCTGATGCGCGCGGGACCGGCCCAGTTACGGCGCACCAGTGCGACCTGGTCGGGGTGGAGGAAGGTCATCCACCGCTCTATCGGGGCCCGAAACGCCTCTTCCACAGCGGCCTCGCGCAGGCCGTCGAGGTCGAACATCGCGTCGGGCGGCGCCTGTTCGGGCTGGGACTGCGGCTGCGGCCGTAACCGCGCCGCCTCCGTCACCGCCGACCCCTCGTACTCGGGGAAGAAGCGCTCCAGTTGGTCGGCGATGACCCGCACGGATTCACCGCCCAACCTGCGGCGCTCCGCCAGCAGTGCCGGGCCGACCTCGTGTTCTCCCAGCAGCCGCACCCGGCCGAGCTCAAGGTCGACCCGCTGCCCGGCGAAGACCATGAGGGGCTGGACCGCCACCGGCGAGAGCCCCAGCGAGGCCACCGCGCTCTCAGCGGCCTTCGTCATGGCGAGGAGTTTGGCCACGTGTTCGTCGCGGGGCTCGCCCCCGGCGCGGAGCTTGCCGCCCGAAGTCTCCGGCGCGGAGCGCCAGTTCTTCACGTCGAGTACGAAGACACCACCCGGGCCGACCAGCAACATGTCCACGTTGGCCGCCCGCGTCCCCGGCCACCTGCGGTCGACCAGCAGCCGCCATCCGCGTTCCGTCAGCACCAACAGCTGGGCCGCCACCCTGCGTTCGCCCTCGCTCGCGGCTTCCCATCTGCGCGCCTGTTGCCGCGCCGCCTGCCACTGCTCCCTCAGCAGCCGTTCCTGCCGCCGTGCCTCCTGCGCCCGCCGTGACGCCGATCCGCCAGCCGCCATGCCACGCCCCCCTCGTACGCGGAGTAGTGATCATAGAACGGTCGGCGACGTAGCGCTCTGAACGGGCGCGGGAAACCGAGCGACCGGCCAAGCACATCGCCCGCGCTCCCGGCGGAGCGCTCAGCGTCGGCGGCCGACGTGTGTCGTCGGGCGCACCCGCATGCCGGACCAGGTGTCGTCCAGGGAGATCAGCGAGACGCCCACCAGGCCGTGGCGGGCGAGCCGTTCCTGGAGGATGTCGCGGTTGAGGTCGGTGCCCGCCTTGGCGCCGCCCTTGCGGTAGGCGACCCACAGCAGCCCGTCGACGGGGACGGCGTCCAGCGCGTCCTTGACGGTGGCGTCCAGAGTGGCGGCGTCGGGCGCGAAGAGCACGGCGAGGTCCGCCGCGCCCTTGGCCGTCGTCATCGTGGCGTCCGCCGGGAGGGGCCCAGGCGTCCAGCCCTCGGGCGCCCCCACCAGCAGAAGGGTCGCGCCCTCCTTGGCCCCCAGTTTCTCGGCGGTCGTCTTGGCCATGCGCCGATGCTACGCGGCGCGCACCGCACGCACCCGGCGGCGCCCCGCGGTCGGCCCCGAGGAGGATGGGGCCGACCGCTGGGCTGGCTCAGCGCTGCCGTGACCGGGCCCTCACTGCTTGACGAGCTTGCCGACGGCGTTGGCCTCCTGTACCTGCTTGGCCAGGAAGTCCCAGGACAGGTTGATGTATCCGCGGTCGCCCCAGTTCTTGCCCCAGGAGTTCTCCACCCGCACGCCACGGCTGTTGTAGCCGACGATGGTGATCTCGTGGCCGCCCGCGTACTGTTCGCCCGCGGCCGGGGAGTACGTGTAGGAGGCGGCCTGCCGCTGGTTGAGGTAGAAGAAGCTGTCGTACACCGGGATCGCGATGACGACCGGCTCACCGCGGCCGAGGGCCGATTCCACATCGTTCTTGATCTGTTTGCCGGTGTGCAGCGGGGTGTAGCCGGACAGCTTCCACTTGGCCGCGTTGGCTATCTCGTTCGCGGTCGGTTGGGTGGTGTAGTCGAAGTCGCCTTGCCAGTAGTCGGACTTGGTGTCGACGCCTTGCGAGGTGGCGATCTGGAAGTGCTGCTCCGGCGAGGTGCCCACGTTCTGCCCGTGGACGATCTGGGAGTAGGTGAACATGGGCGCCTGGGGGCCGCCGGAGATGCCCTGTTCGTGTTCCAGGATGCTGTAGGCCGAGTAGTCGATGGACCAGGCCACGCAGGAGCCGACCTGGCCCTGATTGCCCGGCGCGGCGGCGTACTTGGTCAGATCGACGCTGGCGGGAAGGGCCCGGCGCTTCTTCGTCGGCTTGGTGGCCTCGGCCGTCGGGCTCGGAGCGGTGGCCTCCAGTCGCTGTTCGACGGACTGGCGCAGCATGGACTGGCGCCACGCCGACTTCGACGGCACAGCACCCAGACCGAACGGGTGCCGCGTCGCGCTCGCGGTGCGCGGTGCCTGGCTGGCGGCCTGGTCGTGACGGGGCGCGACGGTGCTCGCCGAGGAGACCCCGACGGTCACGGCCGCGATCGCCCCGGCCGAGGCAAGCGCGATGCCAGCGCGTGTCCTGCCGCTGATGGTCTTCCACTTGTGGGCAGCACGAGACATGGTTGATCTCCTTATGGCTGTCAGGGGCCTGACAGGAAGGTGTTGGTGGGAAGGCGCTTGCGGAGCGCCCGCGTGAGCCGACCGGAACGGTGAGCCGGTGGTATGTGCCGTCACGCCCCGCCGTCTGGCGGCGCGTTGCGCGCGGCTGGCGGGTGATGTGTGTGACGCGGGCTCGCGGTCAGTCGGCGAGGACGGCTACGCCCTCAGAGGTGTTCGAGTTCCACGACCCCGTACGGGTCTTCCGCGCGATCGAGACGAAGTCAACAACGGCCCTACCTGCCTGAGATGGTGGGAACGGCTCGCGACCAACGCCTTTGACAAGGGCGCATGCTTCGCGTGCGATCCCGGAACGTGGGGGGAATACGGCAGCGATCCCCGAGGGATTCACGGCTGCCGAGGCTCTCGTGAACTGGACGCTGTCGAAGGCAAGTCCAATGGGCAGTGGAAGTTAGCCGGTCGACGAGGATCCGATCAAGCCCAAGTGGCGCTCGTCACAGTTTCGGCCGACGGTCGGTCCCGATTTCCGCGCGGCAGCGGCTATGTGACCGGGATGTGCCGGAATAACGGCACTTGACGGCCCTTATCGGCCGACCCGAGAGAAGTCAGCAAGAAATTTCCCAGGTTTCTGTTATCCGACCCGCCCTGGCAGGGTCTCCCAGGTGTCGAAGGCATGCAGACACGTTGCGGCAGGGAGCGAGGACGGACATGACGCCAGAACGTGAGGCCACGGTCATCGCGACCACGCGGGCAGGAGGCGAGCGCACACGGGACGAACTGGTAGCCGAGTACCTGCCGTTGGTCTACAACATCGTCGGCCGCGCTCTGCGCGGTCACGCGGATGTGGACGACGTGGTGCAGGAGACGATGCTGCGCGCCCTGGACGGTATGGCCGGGCTGCGCAAACCCCACCGGTTCCGCGCCTGGCTGGTGGCCGTGACGATGAACGAGATACGTCGGCACTGGCACCGCAAACAGGCGTCGGCCGGTGACACCAGGGTCGACGAGGTGGCCGAACTGGCCGATCCGGGCGCCGACTTCGTGGACCTGACCATCATCCGCCTCGGTCTGTCCGGGCAGCGCCGGGAGGTCGCCGAGGCGACCCGGTGGCTTGACGAGGACGACCGCGCGCTGCTGTCGCTGTGGTGGCTGGAGGCGGCGGGTGAGCTGACCCGTTCGGAGGTGGCCGCCGCCCTGCAACTGCCCTCGGGTTTCGTCGCGGTGCGGGTGCAGCGGATGAAGGCGCAGTTGGAGGGCGCCCGGTTGGTGGTGCGCGCGCTGTCGGCGCCCTCGCGTTGTCCGCGGTTGGATTCCGTCGTGTCGCGGTGGGACGGTGTTCCGTCCGCTCTGTGGCGCAAGCGAATATCCCGGCACGTCCGCGACTGCGGGGCCTGTTCGGGTCGGCGCAGCGGGCTGATACCCGCGCAGAGCCTGCTCGTCGGCATCGCCCTGGTGCCGCCGACCGCCGCTTTGGCCTGGTCCGCGGCCCAGGTGGTGCACGCACCGGCCGCCAGCCTGACGGCCCAGTTGAGCGCTTCGGCCAGCACGCCGCCGACCACGGCGGCGCGGCACGCGGCACACCGGGCGAACGGGCGGCCCGGCGGACGGCTCGGCGGCCACCGCCGTCCGCGGTTGCGGCCCCGGGGCACGCACCTGCTCGCCGGAGGCGCCGCGGTGACGGCCGCGGCCACCGTGATATCCGTGGCCCTCGGCTCACCGAACGACACCCACGCGGCGAAACCCACCTCCGCCGCCCAGCCGGTGCTGGTGAAGACGGCGCCGATAGCCAGCCCGCCCCCGCACACTTCCGCGCCCCCGACCCCCCACCCGCCCACGGCCTCCCCGAGCCGGACCCCGACCGCCGCGCCGCGCCCAGCCCAGCCGTCCCCGACCCACCCGGCAGCGGCCCCGGTCAGCACACCGCCCACGCCCCCGCCAGCCGAACCCGGCGCGGTCCAGCAGGTCCTCGCGCTGATCAACCAGGCACGCGCCGCCCACGGCCTGGCGCCCTACACCATCACCACCGGCCTCACCCACAGCGCGACCGGACACAACACCGCCATGGACAACGGATGCGGCCTGTCCCACCAGTGCCCGGGCGAAGCCCAGTTGGGCGACAGGGAGACGGCCGCGGGCGTCCACTGGGGCGCCGCGGGGGAGAACATCGGGCAGGCCTCCGCGGGACCGGACGCCCAGCAGGTCGCCACGGCCGCCGTCAGCCTCACGCAGTCCATGCTGAACGAGCAACCACCGAACGACGGCCACCGCCAGAACATCCTCAGCAGCACGTTCACCCACATCGGCATCGCCGTCTACCGGGACCCGAACGGCACCGTCTGGCTCACCCAGGACTTCTCCGACTGAGCGCCGCAGGGCACCGGTTGGAACCGGTGCCCTGGGGCCCAAAGGGGCGCGGGGCTGTGGTCATGTGCGGCTCCGCCACGTGGGCGCGACCAACCACGACGGCGCCGCAGCCAAACCGACCGCACCTCGCCGCACCCCCAACCGAGCGCCTAGCTCAGCGTCTTGAGCGCCGCCGCGTCGTACGGCGTGAGCTGCTCGAACCGGCCGCCCAGCACCTTCGCCGCCCACTGCGGGTCCTGGAGCAGTGCGCGGCCGACGGCGACCAGGTCGAACTCGTCGCGCTCCAGGCGGTCGAGGAGGTTGTCGAGGCTGCCGACCGCCGCGCCCTCGCCCGCGAACGCGCGGATGAAGTCGCCGTCGAGGCCGACCGAGCCGACGGTGATGGTGGGCTTGCCGGTGAGCTTCTTGGTCCAGCCCGCCAGGTTCAGGTCCGAGCCCTCGAACTCCGGGAGCCAGTAGCGGCGGGTGGAGGCGTGGAAGGCGTCGACCCCGGCGGCGGCGAGCGGGGCCAGGATCGCCTCCAGCTCCTGCGGGGTCTCGGCGAGCCTGGCGTCGTAGGCCTCCTGCTTCCACTGGGAGTAGCGGAAGATCACCGGGAACTCCGGCGAGACGCTCTCGCGGACCGCGGCCACGATCTCGGCCGCGAACCTGGTACGGGCCACGGGGTCGCCGCCGTAGGCGTCGGTACGGCGGTTCGTCCGCTCCCACAGGAACTGGTCGAGCAGGTAGCCGTGGGCGCCGTGCAGTTCGACGCCGTCGAAGCCGATGCGCTCGGCGGCCGCGGCGGCCTCGGCGAAGGCGCCGATGACATCGTCCAGGTCGCGCTGGGTCATCGCCTTGCCGGTGCCCTCGGTGCCGTCGACGCGGATGCCGGAGGGGCCGACGGCGGGTGCGTCGGCGTAGGGCGCGTCGCCCTGCTTGCGCACCATGCCGATGTGCCACAGCTGCGGCACGATGGTGCCGCCCGCGGCGTGCACGTCCTCGGCGACCTTCGCCCAGCCCGCCAGTTGCTCCGCACCGTGGAACCGCGGCACCCGGTCGCTCTGCCCGGCCGACTCGTGGCCCACGTAGGTCCCCTCGGTGACGATCAGACCGACACCCGCGGCAGCGCGACGGGCGTAGTAGGACCGCACGTCCTCACCGGGGACGCCGCCCGGGGAGAACATGCGCGTCATCGGCGCCATCACGATGCGGTTCGGGACGGTCAGGCCGTTCAGCGTGACGGGCCGGGACAGTATCTCGGCCGCACGGGAGGCGGAGGACTCGGTGACGGTCACGGAAAGCTCCTTTGTAGAGACCAGTCGGTATGTGCAAACGCGGCTTGAACTTGTTAGCGGGCAACCGTCGCGGTGACCCCGGCATTCCGCCCACGCGGCGGGCCGCCCGTGGTCCCGGACACCGTCGCCTCACAGCGCCGGGGGATGCGCCAACTCCATGTCGGCCCCGTCCACGCCGCGCCCCTCGACGGCCAGCGCCGAGGCCACGGGCGGATAACCGCTGGCGATGAGCGAGTACTCGCCCGGTGCCAGGTCGGTGAAGGCGTACGTACCGTCGGCGTCCGTGATGGTGGTGCGCACCACGGTCCCGGCGGCGTCCACCAGCGTCAGCCGGGCATCCGGCAGCGGACGGCCGCCCGCCGCGGCGCGTACGGTGCCGCGCACCCGCGCGGCGACCGGTTCCGCGGCGCGGGGGAACCTGATGCCGTGGGCGACCGGGGTCGCCGCCGCCATGACCGAGGCGGCCTGCGGCTGGTGCCCGCCCGCGGCCGCGATCAGCACGTACGGGCCGGGGGCCGGGGCGTCCAGCCCGTACCGGCCGTCGGGGTGGGAGACCGTGCGGCCCACCTGCCGTCCGTCCGGTGAGACGAGGGTGAGGGCGGCACCGCCCAGCGGCTCGCCGTCGGCGTCCCGTACCAGGCCGTGGAACCCGGCCCCGCCCGGGACCGCGGGCTGCGTACCCGGCTCATCAACTGCCGCCTGCTGCACCGGCGTTGCGGGGACACGCGCCCGCGCACTCCGGCCCGGCAGGAACGCGGCGATCAGCAGCGCCGCCGCACACGCCGCGCAGGCGATGACGAACGAGGTGCGGAAGCCGTTCATGGACGGCAGCGGCACCCCGCCCAGCGGCTTGGTCATGTGGGTGAGCACAACTCCGAGGACGGCGCTGGCCGTTGAGGTGCCGATGGACCGCATCAGGGTGTTGAGGCCGTTGGCGGCGGCCGTCTCCGAGGTCGGCACCGCACCCATGATCAGGGCGGGCATGGCCGCGTAGGCCAGTGCGATGCCGCCGCCGATGATGGCGGAGACGATCAGCGTCTGCCAGACCGTGTGCGTCAGGCCGAGCGCCGACGCGTAACCGGCGGCGATCACCACGCTGCCGAGCATCAGGGAGACCTTGGGGCCGCGGGCCGCCGAGATCTTGGCGGAGACCGGGCTGAGGAGAATCATCACCACTCCGCCGGGCACCACGCACAGCCCCGCGACCACCATGGACTGCCCCAGCCCGTAGCCGGTGGCCTTCGGCAACTGCAGTAGCTGCGGCAGCACCAAGGACATGGCGTACATCGCGAAACCGATGGTGATCGCGGCCAGGTTGGTCAGCAGCACCTGGCGGCGCGCGGTGGTCCGCAGGTCGACCAGCGGCTGCCGTACGCGCAGTTCGACCGCGCCCCAGACGATGAGGATCACCACCGAGGCGGCGAACAGTCCGAGCGTGGTGCCGCTCCCCCAGCCCCAGTCACTGCCCTTGGAGATACCGAGCAGCAGACAGACCAGTCCCGCGGAGAGCCCGACCGCTCCGATGATGTCGAAGCGCCCGGGGGTGCGGACCGGGGACTCCGGTACGAACAGCGCGGCGAGCAGGAGCGCGACCGCGGCCAGTCCGGCCGACCCCATGAACAGCACGTGCCAGTTGGCGTGTTCGGCCACGAAGGCGGCGGCCGGCATGCCGAGCGCGCTGCCGACGCCCAGCGAGGAGCTCATCAGTGCCATGGCCGAGCCCATCCGCTCGGCGGGCACCTCGTCGCGCATGATGCTGATGCCGAGCGGGATCACGCCCATCGCGCCGCCCTGCAGGGTGCGGCCGACCACCATCGGCAGCAGATCCGAGGTGAACGCGCAGACCAGCGAGCCGATCAGGAGCAGGCCGAGGCTGCAGAACAGGATCCGCCGCTTGCCGAACATGTCCCCGAGCCTGCCCATGACGGGGGTGGCGACGGCTCCGGCGAGCAGGGTGGCGGTGATCACCCAGGAGGCGTTGGAGGTCGTGGTGTGCAGCAGCCGCGGCAACTCGGCGATGAGCGGCACCACAAGGGTCTGCATCACGGCGACGACGATGCCAGCGAACGCGAGCACCGCGACGATCGGGCCTCCGGTGCGCGAGCGCGCGGCGGAGGGCTCGGTTATGGGGGAGGACACGCTTACCGCCTAGAGGTTCAGGCTCGGGCTCGCTTCAGGCCCGGGGCCGAGGGGAACGGCCTGGGGCCGACAGGGGGAGTGCACGATACACAGGGTGTGCATCATACACATCACACGCCTGCGATGTGTATGATGCACATCACGGGACGGGCGCAGGAGACCCGCACGGTCCCGCGCGGGCTGGGATCGGGAAGAATGCGGTGCCGGGAAGGAGTAGGAGGCGCGGTGCTGGAGAGACTGGAGCGGGAGCTGATGCTGCTCTCGCGGCACCAGGTGATGGCTCGCCGGGAGCGCGACTCCCAGCGCCTGGACCGTTCGGCCTACCTGCTGCTCAGCCGGATCGACGCCCAAGGACCCATGTCCATCGGGCAGTTGGCGGAGGCCTTCGGGCTGGACACCTCGACCGTGAACCGGCAGACGGCCGCACTGCTCCGCTGCGGTCTGGCCGAACGCGTCGCGGACCCGGAAGGCGGCATGGCCCGCAAGCTGCGCATCACCGACGAGGGCGGGCGAAGGCTCGCCGCCGACCGCGAGGTCAACTGCTCCTGCCTGGCCCGGGTGGTCGCCGACTGGTCGCCGGAGGAGCTACGGGAGCTGGAGGACGTACTGGTCCGGCTCAACCGCAGCGCCGAGGCGCTGGAGGGACGGCACTGGCCGCGCGCGGAGGACGACGCGGGCCAGGCGCGGTAGCCCGCCGCGCAGCACGAAGCCCCGGGCCGCTGGCCCGGGGCTTCGTGCTGCGTTGTGTGGGCTGGGCGGACGCCAGCGGTCGGCTGGCCCGGTGGCCCCGGCCGGTCAGGGCACGTACTGCCCGGAGTTGCTGGACCACAGCGCACCGCTGGTGCTCGTGTGGACGACCAGGTTCCCGTCGTCCTGCATGGACGCGTAGGCGCCCGAGTGGCCCCAGGTGCCGCTGGCCCACAGGGCGCTGCCGCTGCTCGGGTAGACCACCAGGTTGCCGTCGCCCTGCATGTCCACATAGGCACCCGAGTGGCCCGAAGTGCGGCTGGACCAGATGGCCTTGCCGTCACTGTTGCGGTACATCACGAAGTTGCCGTCCAACTGCACCACCAGCCGGGTGTACTGGGCCTGGGTCCACCAACCGGCCTGGAGCTTGTGGCCCGAGCCGATGGTCTGGGACCGCGTGTAGGTGCCGTCGGCCCACAGCCCACCGCCCATGCCCGTGCCGCCGGTGCTCTTGTAGACCACGAGGTTCCCGTCGTCCTGCAGCACGGCGTAGGCACCGGAGTTGCCCCAGGTGCCGCTCGCCCACAGCGCACCGCCACCGCCCGGTCCGCCACCGCTCGGGTAGACCACCAGGTTGCCGTCGCTCTGCATGTACGCGTACGCGCCGGGGTGCCCCGAGGTGCGGCTGGCCCACACCGCCGGACCGGTGCCGCTGCCGCCGGTCTTGAGGTAGGCCACCAGGTTGCCGTCGGGCTGCATCACCACCGTCGCGCTGGCGCTGCTCAGGCTGTGCCCGGGTATCAGCCGCTGGCCCGGCTGGAGCGTGGTCCCGGTGAGCGGCCCGCTGGTGAAGGCGGCGGTGCCGTTGGGGGTCCCAAGGCCCGTCGGACCGTCGTAGCCGGAGCCCGCGGTGCACAGGTAGCCCGGGGAGCAGGTGCCGTTGGAACCGGTCGTGACGTCGTTGAGCGCCGATGTCCGGCCGTACGGGTACGAGGCCGGATAGGTGCCCGCGGCCGGGGTCCCCGCGAGGGCGTAGGTGGCCGCGATGATCGGGGACGAGGCGCTGGTGCCGCCGAAGACGTTCCAGCCGGAGGCCCCGTAGCTGTCGTAGACGGCGACGCCGGTGGCCGGGTCGGCGACGGCCGAGACGTCCGCGACGGTGCGGTGCGAGCAGCCGGTGTCGGTGGTCTGCCAGGAGGGCTTGGGTTCGTCCGCCGAGCAGCCGGACCCGGTGCCGTGGGTGCTGTCGGTGCTCCACACCGACTCGGTCCAGCCACGGGAGTTGGCCGCGCGGCTGAGCGCGGTGCCGCCGACGGCGGTGACGAACTGGGAGGAGGCCGGGTACGTGGCACCGTAGCCGCCGTCGCCCGCGCTGACGGTGATGGCGACGCCTGGGTGGTTGAAGTACTGGCTGTCCACGGTGGTTTCGGCCGGGTTCTCGGCGCCGCCGTAGGAGTTGGATATGTACTTCGCGCCGAGCGAGACGGCCTTGTTCTCGGCCGTGCCGAGGTCGGTCAGGCTCGGCGAGGCGGCCTCGACCAGCAGGATGTGGCACTGCGGGCAGACGGCGCTGACCATGTCGAGGTCGAGGGAGATCTCACCGGCCCAACTGGAGTCGGCCGCCGGGTAGTTGGTGCCGCCGTTCTGGTCGACCTTGCGGAAGCAGCCGTTCGCCGTGGTGCAGGCGGGCAGGCCGTACTGGGAGCGGTAGGTGGCGAGGTCCGACTCGGCGCTGGGGTCGTCCTGGGCGTCGACGATGGCCACGGTCTGGCCGGAACCGGCGGTGGCGGACGGCAGGTTGTAGGCGCTCTGCAGGTCCGAGGGGCCGTAGCCGGACGGTGTGGCGGCCGCGCTGACGCTCATGTGCTGGACGATGTCGGTGCGCGCCTCGGCGAAGCAGGCCATCTGGCCGGGCTTGGCGGCCTGGTCGCACAGGTGCCTGACGTGTGCCGTCGCGGTGGCCGCCGGGTGCCCGGCGGCGACGGACGGGGTCGCCGCGAGCAGTCCGCCGGACACCAGGGCGGCGGCCGACAGCACGGTGGCCGCGGCATGGCCCGCACGCCTCCCGCGTCTGTTGTCCGGCTCGGTGTTGCGGGGTTCAGTCCTTGAGCGCAAGGAACCGCCCTTCTGTGTGGGATGCCGCGCGCCGGTGCCTGCCCTGCCCATGACAGGACGAACCGGTGGATGCGGGATGAGCGAGGAAGAAGATGCCAGTCAGTGCTCAGTGGCGAGCACCGAACAGCGCGCGATGTCGATGGCGTTCGGCTCCGGCGCACACGGACAAGGCGTTGCGGGTACGGCTAAGCGGCCGCGTACCAGGGCTCGTTGAGCCACCGTTTCCTCCCGTGCGGGGCGATGGAGCATGGACGGACCCGGCTGGGACGACGGTCCACGCCATCCGGCCAGTCACGTGCGAGGCCCCGACCACCCCACCCCGTGCGATGCGCTGGAGGGTAGCGCATGTTCATCTGGGGAGGAAGACACACTCCGACCGTGCCCGGCCGCTGCCCAACCGGAGCGTTCCCCTGCGGTACCGCGGGTTGTCGCCGCCGCGTCTCAACCGGCCACAAGCCGAGCAAGCCGAGCGAGCTGGTCCGCCACGACCCGCGCCGCCGGGGCGACCCAACGCCGCCGGTGCCGGGTCAGCTGCACCGGTACCGGCGGCACCTCCGGCCCGCCGACCACCGCCAACTCCCCGTTACGCAACTGGCGTTCGACCGTCGCCCGGGGCAGCAGCGTCAGCCCGAGTCCCGCGGCCACGCAGGAGCGGGCGGCCTCGATGCTGCCGAAGCGGGTCAGGCGGGGCCGGGCATCGGGGAGGGCCAGCAGAGTGCGCACGAGGCGGTCGCTGTACGAGCAGCCCTCCTCGTGCACGAAGAAGCTCTGCGCGGCCAGTTCGTCCCACCCGACCTCGCGCCCGGCGAGCGGATGGTCGGCGGACGCCACGTACACCAGCGGTTCGCTCGCGATGGGGCGGGCGACCAGGTCGGCGAAGTCCACCTCGGGCTCCAGGAGCAGCGCCATGTCGAGCATTTCGATCGGGCCGAGCGAAAAGAATCGTTGGACTCGATATCCCGCCGACTTCGACTTCCACGCTCGCGACCCGTTCCCGGTCGGCGGCGTCGTGGAGGACCCGGCCACCGGCGCCGCGGCCGCCGCCTTCGGCGGTTACCTGCGCTGCCTGGGCCTGGTCGACCAGCCGACCCGGGTCCGCATCCGCCAGGGCGAGGACATGGGCCGTCCCAGCCGCCTCCTCGTGGACGTGGCCCCCGACGACCCGCGCGTCCGCGTCACCGGCCAGGCCGTCCGGCTCCCGCAGCCGTGAACGCACGGTGCCGACCGCCCACCACCCGCCGTGTTCAGGGGAGTTGGCGCCGGTCAGCCGCCTGCCCCGGTGGCAGTTCCTGTTCGGCCCAGATGGTCTTACCGGTCGGCGTGTAGCGCGTACCCCACAGGTGGGCCATCTGGGCGATGATGAACAGGCCGCGGCCGCCCTCCTCGTCGGTGGCGGCGTGGCGCAGGTGGGGCGAGGTGTGGCCGGTGTCGGAGACCTCGCAGATCAGGGTGCGGTCGCGGATCAGGCGGACGTGGATCGGGCCGTCGGCGTGCCGGATGGCGTTGGTGACCAGTTCGCTGACGATCAGCTCGGTGGTGAACGCCAGCTCGTCCAGGTGCCATTCGGCCAGCTGGGCGGCGACCACCGTGCGGGCGTGGCCGACCAGTTCCGGGTCGGCGGGCAGTTCCCACACCGCCGTCTGGTGCTCGCCGAGCATCCGGGTGCGTACCAGGAGCAGTGCGGCGTCGTCGTCCACCGGGCCCGGCAGCAGCGCCGCGACGGCGCTGTCGCACAGCTCCTCCAGCGGGCGCCGGTGCTGGGCGAGGGTCCGGGCGAGTTCGGTGAGCCCGGCGTCGGTTCCGTGGGCGGCCTGGACCAGGCCGTCGGTGAACAGGGCGATGAGGCTGCCTGGCGGAAGCTGGAGCTCCGTGCTCTGGTACGGCGGGCCGCCGATGCCCAGCGGCGGCCCGGGCGGCAGCTCGGGGTAGCTGGCGACGCCGCCGCTGTCCGGCAGGACCACGGCGGGCAGTGTGTGCCCGGCCCGGGCCAGGCTGCACCGTCCGTTGACCGGGTCGTACACCGCGTACAGGCAGGTCACCCCGCGCACCTCCGCGTCCGCGTGCCGGGCGTCGAGCTGGTCGCCGGACCCCTGCTCCACCAGGTCGTCCAGCCGGGCCAGCACCTCGTCCGGGGCGAGGTCGAGCCGAGCCAGCACCCGTACCCCGGTACGCACCCGTCCCATGGTGGCTGCGGCGCGCACGCCGTGCCCGAGCACATCGCCGACGACCAGGCCGACCCTGGTACCGGACAGCGGGATCACGTCGAACCAGTCGCCGCCCACCCCTGACCCGCTGTCGGCGGGCACGTACCGGCTGGCCAGCTCCACGGCGGTCTGCGGCGGCAGCCGCTGCGGCAACAGGCTGCGCTGCAGCCGGAGCGCCGCGGCGTGCCCACGGGTGACGACCAGCATCAGTACCACGCCCAGCAGCAGCGCGCCCAGGCCCACGACGGTCACCCCGCCGACCCGGCCCACCAGCGGTACGGACACCGAGGTCGCGCCGTACTTCGGGTTCGCGTACACACCGAAGGCGGCGTAGCAGAACAGGAACAGCATCATCAGCCCGCCGAGCCCCGGCAGCAGGCCCTTGAACAGCAGGTCCCTGGCGCTACGGGTGAGCACCCCGCGGTAGAACCAGACGCAGGCGAAGCCGGTGAGGCCGTAGTAGAACGCGATCGCCAGTCCCACCGACTGGATCGAGTCGGCCAGTACGTCATGGCTGAACGCGGTCAGCAACACCAGGAAGCCGATGGAGGCCAGGCCCATGCCGACCGTCGACCAGGTCGGCGTGAGGAACCGGCGATGCACCCGGGCGAAGCGGGAGGGCACGGCCTTGTGGGCGGCCATGGAGAAGACGGTCCTGGCCATCGGCAGGATGGTGGTCTGGGTGGAGGAGACCGCCGATGTCAGCACCATCAGGACCAGCAGCCGGGACAGCAGCAGTCCCGTGCCGTGACCGCCGAAGACCGCGTTGCCCAGGACGGAGAGCACATCGCCCGAGTTGGCGGCGTTGCCCAGGCCGATCCCGGTCGGGCCCACTCCGGCGAACGCCTGCGCGGAGGTGGCGACCAGGCCATAGGTGACCAGCAGCGACACGGTGGAGATGACCGCGGCGCGCCCGGGGATGTGCGCGCTGTCGGCGGTCTCCTCGTTGACCGAGACCGCGGTGTCCCAGCCCCAGTAGATGAAGACCGCGGCCAGGACGCCCTGGGTGACCGCCCGGGCGGAGGCGACCTGGAAGGGGTCGAACCAGGAGGCGGAGACATGGATCGACGTCGGCCCGGGGCTGGTGTAGACCCGCACCAGGGCGGTCACCGCGAACAGCACCAGCACCGCCACCTCGACGCACAGCAGCCAGCGCTGCACCGCGGCCGACAGCTCGATGCCCACGTAGCAGATCGTGGTCATCACGATGATCCAGCCGACGCCGACGACGGTCGTCCACAGCCGGTTGCCCGCGAGCGCGTCGTACCCCAGCAGCCGGAAGCCGTAGGTACCGGCGATCTCGGCGAGGTTCGCCATCACGAGGATGTCGGCGACGATGATGCCCCAGCCGCCCATCCAGCCGGTGCGCGGCCCGAAGGCACGGGTGGCCCAGGTGAAGGTGGTGCCGCAGTCGGCGTTGGCCGCGTTCAGCTCCCGGTACGCGTATGCGATCAGCAGCATCGGTATGAAGGCCAGCATCGTGATGATCGGGGCCTGCAGGCCGACGCCCGCCACGATGAGGCCCAGGGTGGCGGCGAGGCTGTACGCCGGAGCGGTGGACGCCAGGCCGATGACGACCGAGGAGAACAGCCCCAGGGCGCCGCTCCTGAGCCCCTTGCGACCCGCACCGGCGGCTGGCGCGAGCCGGGCGGTGTAGGAGGCACCACCGTAGAGCTTCACACCTGATTCCAACTCCGTGCCCCTCGGCCCGCAACGCCGGGCCGAGGCGGCGGGGGCCGGTCGGGGACGGCGGTGCGTCGGTCGGCAACGGCGGAGGCCGGTCGGGGACGGTGGAGGGCAAAGGTGGGTCGGTACGGGTGGAACATTCGGCGGCTTCGTCCCCAGCGCCCCCAGCGCCCCAGAACCCTCAGAGCCCCCACAGCCCCCCCCCCCCCGGACCGCAGGGCCAGGGCACGCGCGGGCGCCACCACCCCACCCGCCCCAGCCACCTCAACCGCAGGCTCACTGACGCCCCGTCAGCCAGCGCAACGCCCTTACGCACCGGTGTAGTTGACGCGCGCCCACCACGTGATCCCAAGCCCCGCCTGATCGCAGCCTTAACGGAACCCAAAACCGCACTCCGCGCCCCCGCAACCGCCTAAGTTCGTTGCCGCCCGGGCACCACTCACCCCCGAAACCGAGAGGTAACGGCAGATGAGCGCGCACCGTCACACCGAGGTCGGCAGGAGAAGGCACCGCCTGCCCCGCAGGCCCCGGCTTCGGGTGGCACTGGCAGGCGGCGCCGTGATCGCCGCCCTGGGCGGCGGCACCGCCTTCGCCTGCCTGAGCACCCCCGGCCAACCGCCCGCCACGACCCGGGCGTACCGGCAAGCGCCTCAGGAACCGGCGGCGGACATCACCTGGCCCCCCTCGCCGCCAAGTCGCCCCGCGGCCCCGCAGATACCCACTCCCCGTCCCCCGCGGCCGCCGAAGCCACCAGCGGCCCCCGACGACCCGGTCCACCAGGTGCTCGCGTTGATCAACAAGGCCCGCGCGGCCGAGGGCCTGGCTCCGTACACCCTGCTGAACGGTCTCGTCCGGGCCGCCGCCGCGCACAACCAGGTGATGGCGGACGGCTGCGGCCTGTCCCACCAGTGCCAGGGCGAGCCACCGTTCTACGAGCGCGACCGGGCACAGGGCGTACCGGCCTCGGCGGGCGGCGAGAACATAGGCGAAGGCGGCCCGTTGGGCGACACGCGGCAGGCGGTGGCGTCGATGGCCGTCCAGCTGACGCGGGGCATGCTCGACGAGAGGCCACCGAACGACGGCCACCGCCAGAACATCCTCAGCGCGACCTACACCCACGTCGGCATAGCCACCTACCGCGACCCGGCGGGCACCGTCTGGCTGACCCAGGACTTCTCCCGGTAGCACCCGACGTCACCAACCGAGTCGCGCCGCGGACCGGAACGCTGGCGCCCGGAAGAGGCCGGAGTCCGGGCGACCAGCGGGCGTTCTTGGCCGATGTTTTGCCCCCCGCCCGCAACCGTTCGCGTGGGTCGCGTGTCTCAGACGGCGGTGACGTCTGACTGACATGAACGGAGCAGGAGCGTGGGGCGGAGAAAGCGCAGCGCTGGGATAGCACTGCTGGCCGGTGCGGTACTGGCCAGTACGGGTGTGTTCGGCGGTAACGCGGTGGCGGCGACGCCGGGCGCCAAGGCGGCGACGAAGGCTCCGGCGAAGGCGAGTGCGCGTCCGGCGGCGGCCAGTTCGTCGCGCGCGGCGATGCTGCTGGACTCGATCACACCCAGCAGCGGCAGCACCGTCGGTGTGGCCATGCCGGTCTCGGTGGTGTTCTCCGACCCCGTGGCGCCCTCGGCGCGGGCCAACATCGAGCGGCATCTGAAGCTGACCACCTCGGTTCCGGTCACCGGCGCCTGGCACTGGTTCGGCGACCGGCGGGTCGACTTCCGCCCCAAGCACTACTGGCCGTCCGGCACCAAGGTCACCCTCAACGCCAACCTGACCGGTGTGGGCGACGGTTATGGCCGTTACGGCACCCACGGCTACACGCACACCTTCACCATCGGCGCCGACGTGGAATCCACCATCTCCGTGCCGGGCCACACCATGAAGGTGTACCGCGACGGCAAGGTGGTCCGCACGATGCCGATCGACGCGGGCAGCCCGCAGTTCCCCTCCTGGGACGGCACCATGGCGGTGATCGACAAGCAGGCCAAGGTGCGAATGACCTCGTGCAGCGTCGGCATCACCTGCGACCCGCACAACCCCAACTACTACGACATCACGCTGCCTTGGGACGTCCACCTGACCTTCTCGGGCACCTACGTCCACTACTCCACCGCCGACCCGCACCCGGGGCACGCCAACGGCTCGCACGGCTGCGTCCACCTGTCGTGGAATGACTCGGAGTGGTTCTACAACTACTCGAAGCAAGGCGACCCGGTGACCATCACCGGATCGCCGCGCGGCAAGGCCGCCGGGGACAACGGCTACGCGGACTACGACCTCAGTTGGTCGCAATGGCTGGCGGGCAGCGCCACCGGCGCCATCACGGTCTGACCGTCCGACACCCACAACGCGTCACAGGCCCAGGTCAGCGACCTGGGCCTGGCCCTTTTCGCGGGTCGTTCCTGTGAATCCGCCCACCGAGTCCGACTTTTGGCCTTTGCTTTGCAACCTCCCTGGAACCCGTTGCCTACAGTCGGTGTCTCTGGGGATGTCGAACATCCAGTGAAGTAACGGGAGTGGAGCAAGGCGTGGGGCGGATCAAGCACGGCATCGGGATGGCGCTACTGGCTGGTGCGGTGCTGGCAAGCGCCACCGCGTGCGGTGGGCATGCGGTGGCCTCGACCACCGACGCGAAGGCGTCCGCGCAGCCCAGCGCGAAGGCCAGGCCGAGCGCCCACCCGTCGCCGACCCGGCCCGCCGGGCCGCCGATGCTGCTGGACACCATCGCGCCGCAGGACGGCAGCACCGTGGGCGTGGCCATGCCGATCTCCGTCGAGTACAGCAACCCGGTGGCGAAGTCGGCCCGGGCCGATGTCGAAAAGCACCTGAAGGTGACCACCTCGACCCCGGTCACCGGTGCGTGGCACTGGTTCAGCGAGACCCGGGTCGACTTCCGGCCCAAGGACTACTGGCCGTCCGGCACCAAGGTCACCCTCAACGCCGACCTGAACGGCGTCAGTGACGGCAACGGCCGCTACGGCACCCGTAGTTACCAGCACACCTTCACCATCGGCGGCGACTTCGAGGCCAGCGTCTCGGTGACCGGGCACACCATGAAGGTCACCCGCGACGGCAAGGTGGTCCGCACCATGCCGATCGACGCGGGCAGCCCGGACTTCCCGTCGTGGGACGGCACCATGGCCGTGATGGACAAGCAGGCCAAGGTACGGATGACCTCGTGCAGCGTCGGCATCACCTGCGACAAGAAGAACCCGAACTTCTACGACCTGACGCTGCCTTGGGACGTACAGCTCACCACGTCCGGTACGTACGTCCACTACTCCACCGGCGACCCGTACCCGGGCAACAGCTATGGCTCGCACGGCTGTGTGCACCTGTCGATGGACGACGCGAAGTGGTTCTACGACAACGTCGAGACGGGCGACCCGGTGACCATCTCCGGATCGCCGCGCGGGGGCGCCGCCGGGGACAACGGCTACGCGGACTACAACGTCTCCTGGACCCAGTGGCTGGCCGACAGCGCCACCGGCCAGCAGACCACCGGCGCGTAGCCGCAGGGGGCGTCGGGGGCCCGCGCCCGACCTTAAGTCCCGCCGTGGCGGCGAACAGCCCCACGGCGTGGACCGGCGGCGTCCGCATCCCCCGCGCCCCGATCGCACACCCCCGGTGGCCGGGCACGGCCCGGCTACCGCCCGCACAGGTGGATCGGCCATACTTGCCCGCCGTGGAGCACCGCATAGGTCAGAACAGCCCGCCCGTGCACGCCGCCGGAACCGACCCGGCGTACGTCCCCGGCCTGACCCCGCCGCGCCCTGCCGAGGCGGAGAAGCAGCCGCCGGTGGTGGCGGACGCCCCCGTGGCGGGCGCCTCACGCACCGAACGGGAACCGGAGCCGAAACTGGAGCCCAAACCGGAACCGCAACCGGACGCCGCGGCGGAAGCCGCCGCCGAGGAGCCGCGCCCGGTGGCCGACGGCCCGGCCTTCGAGGCGTCCGACCGGCGTGGTTCGGTCACCGTCGACGGCACCGGTGTCACCTTCCGGCTGGACGACGAGACGGCCGAGTTCGGCTGGCCGGAGATCGGCGCGGTGGAACTGGACACCCCCCGGTTCGGCCGTCGCCTCACCGTCACCGTCTACACCACCGACCGCCGCAGCTACGACGCCGACATCGAGGCGCCGAATCGCGGCCTGCCCAAGCAGTGGGCGGCGGAACTGGACGCGGTACTGGACGCCTACTTCGAGGACGCCTCGAACTGACGCCACCGGGCGCCGGTGACGCTGAGAACACGTCCGCGTCCGTACAGTAGGCACCATGCGAGGACACCGAGTCCAGGCGTTCATGGTGACCGCGACGGCACTGCTGGTGTGTGCCGCCTGCTCCGGTGCCGGGCCGAAGGCCGCGCCCGGCGCCCAGCCCTCCGCCACGCCGTCCACCGCCCTCACTCTGAGCCCAGGGCAGGGCTTCGACCGGTCGGGCGCCTTCATCACCCAGATGACCTGTGACGACCCGCGGGACTACTCACCGGGCCTGGACTTCGCCCATGTCCCCGCCGGAACGGCCGAACTGGCCGTCTCCATGGTCGACTTGGACGTTCACAAGATCCACTGGCTGCAACTCGGCATCCCCGCCGACTCCCGTGGCCTGACCGCCCACCACCTAGCGCCCGGCGCTCGCGAGGCGCTCAACGACTTCGGCGAGGCCGCCTATGACGGCCCGTGCCCACCGTCCGGCACCACCCATCACTACCAACTCACCCTGTACGCACTGCGCCAGCCGACCCCCGCTTCCCTGAACGCCAGGACTCCGCCCGCGCAGACCCTGCGGGAGCTCCAGCGCCGCGCATCCGCCACCGCGACGCTGGTCGCCCCCTACACCCGCCACTGACCCGGGACCATCGCACCTTCCGGGGTAGCCGCCAACCCCGCCGCCCCGTCCGCCACTTACGCCGGGGCGGGCCGGGATTCCCGCGTGCGGAGGCCCGCCGGGCAGGCCGCCTTACCGCCGTTCCAGCCGCAGCGCCAGTGCCGGGCAGCGGGCCACCGCTCTGCGGGCGCGCGGCAGTAGGTACTCAGGGAGCGGTGCGTCGTCGAAGACCGGGTAGCCGTCGCGGTCCAGCCGCATCGCCTCCGGCAGCAAATCCGCGCACAGCCCGTGCCCCACGCACAACGTCCAGTCCACGGAGAGCCGTTCGCCGACGCTCGGCCCGTCCTCCGTCGGCAGCGGCAGCAGCCCGGCGACCGGCCGCCCGCAACCGCCGCCCAGCACATGGGCGGCCAGGTCATCGGTGAAGGTGTTCACCGCCGACAGCACGAACCGGGCCGAACCGTCCGGATGTTTGCACGCGCCCCGGCCCCGCACCAGCCCCGCGTACTGCCGCAGCGTCTCCAGCGCGGGCTGCCCGCCGCCAGCCAGCACGTCGGCCAGCGCACCGGCGAGCGCGGGCAGGCCCAGGCGGCACGGCCCGCACTGGCCCGCGGTCTCGGCCGCCAGCCACCGCGCGACCAGCAGCGTCTCACCCAGCGGGCACACGTCGTACGACAGCGGCAGCACCGCCCCCGCGCCGAGCGTCGCGCGGTGCGCGGCCATGCTGGTCCGGGAGATCGAGGCCATTGAGGCGGCACTCGGGTCCAGCCAGGCGCCGTGGTAACCGCCGACCAGCACGCCCTGGCCGATGCCGGTGCCGCAACTCTCCAGCACGTGCGCCAACGGCACCCCGGTCGGGGTCTCCACCACCATGCGCCGCGGCACGGAGCCGCCAAGGGTGAGCAGCACGGTGCCCGGCTCCTCCGGCGCACCCGTCGCCGCGTAGTACTCCGCGCCCAACCGCGCGGCCACCGCGATCTGCGCGAACGTCTCGGTGTTGGACACCAGTGTGGGCAGCCCGGACAGCCCGCGCTCCGCGGACCGCACCCGCCGCCCCGGCGGCAGCGGCGGACCGCCGTCCGCCGCCCGCAGCAACGCCGTGGCCTCGCCGGAGACGAAGCGCTCGGGCATCCGGAACACCCGGGCCCGCAGCCGTCGGCCGCGCCGGTCGGACAGTCCCCGCTCCGCCAGCGCCCCGCGCACCGACTCCTCCAGCGCCCCCTGGGTGACGCCCACCACCAGTTGCTCAGCGCCGAGCGCCTCGGCGGCCAACAGCGCGCCGTCCAGCACCAGATGCGGGGCGCGGGCCAGCAGCACGGTGTCCTTGCGGCAGGCCGGTTCGCCCTCGCAGCCGTTGACCACGACGGCGGTACGGGTGCGCCGCTTGCGGGCCGAGTCGGCGACGGCGCGTAGTTTGCGGGCGAACGGGAAGCCCGCGCCGCCCCGGCCGCGCAGGTCGATGTCGGTTGCCAGGGCGGTGAGTTGGGACAGCGTGAGGTCCGGTAGCGAACCGTGTACGGACAGGTGGGTCGTCCAGTCGAGCCGCGCCGCCATGTCCATCCCGGCGGTCAGCCGCGGCAGCCCGAACGGGCGCACCTCGGGCAGGTCACTGGCCATACTGCGGACCGGCAGGTTGTTCATCGGCGGCCCTCGCTCCATGCTCCGGGCGCCTCGGGGGCGGACAGGTACGGTACGTCGGCCATGACGCGCATCCTCCGGTCAGCCCTTCTGCGCCGACCGCCCGCCCGGCGGCGGCCGGTGGGCCCGAGGGGGGGTCGGCGAATCGACGGGGCGCGCTCCTGGCGAGCCGGACCGCTCATCCGCACCGCCACCACGGCCGTCACGGCGATCATGCAGGCGATGTACGAGGCGGTGACCCACCACGCGGCGGGCCGCCCGGCCTTGAGGCCGTGCACCAGCGCCGCCAGCCACGACACGTACGAGCCCGCGTGCAGGATCCGCCAGCGCACCGGGTGCCGCCGCGCGGCGAACGCCCGGCGGGCCACCCCGGTGCCCACCGCGAGCACCAGCAGATAGGCCGCGACCACACCGGCCGCGATCAGCACGCCGCGGGCGGAGAACCCGATCGGCAGGAACGCATCGATGAGCGAGATGTGCTGCTCGGAGATCTTGATGCCCACGTGCAGCATCAGGAATCCCAGCGACACCACGCCGAGCCCTCGGTGCATGCCCTGTGCCCACAGTCGGCTGCGCGGTCCGAGGAACGCGGTGTCGGTGGTGATGACGCCCCACAGCACGGCGCCGGTCAGGGCCACCAGCGAGATGACTCCGGCGAAGTAGTCAAGGAATCCGCGCACCCCGGCCCCGGCGCTCAGCATCAGCCCGAGCCCCACCGCGGAGGCCACCACGGCCAGCACGGTGCCCATCAATATCCGTGTGGACGGGCTGAGTTCGACGGCGATCGTCGGCGGAGCGTCCGCCGAACCGTTGAAGCGCCCACGTGCCTGGCCGCGCCCCGAATCCACCGCTCGCCTCATCACGCTCCGATCCCCCTACCGATGCCGTTCCGTTTGGCCTTGGTTACGGAATCGAGACGTTGGCGGTTCAATCCGGAACTCGCCTGCCGGGGCGGGCAGTTCACGCCCCTTTGCGGAACTCCTCGGTCAGCCGACGGCCGATCGCGGGCGTGACCCGGTCGGCCGGAAGGTCGACGCCGAGGGCCTGGGCGAGGTCACGGACATGCAGGTCAACGGCCGACTCCGTCAGGTCGGCCAGGGTGGCGGCGGCCACCCGCCCGCGCCGCCAGCCGACGGCCCCGGTGACCAGACCGGCGAGCACCGCGGGCCACCAGCGGGCGCCCAGGCCGACGTAGAGCGCGCCCCAGCCGGTCTGGGTGGCCGCCTGTGTCAGAGCGCCGCGCGCGGCGAGCAGATCCGCCCTGCACTGCTCCGGCAGCAGCCCCCACAGCCTCGGCCAGCCGAACTCCAGGTCGAGCCCGTACTGGTGGCGCACCCGGACGCCCGCGCCGCGCAGCCGGTCACCGATCCAGGTGGGGCGCGCCGGGCGGGTGAGCGCGATCGCGTTGCGCGCCGCGGCCAGGGCGGCCACGTCCCGGTCGGCCGCCCGTCGCAGGGCCTGGTCGGCCCGTTCCCAGCGGGCACGGCGGCGCCGCACCAGCGGGTCGGCCAGCCAGGACGGTCCGGCCGCCGACCACACCGCCTCGACCAGCATCCCGGCCCCCCGCGCCAACAGCCCGACCGCCAGTGCGGCCAGCACCACGGCCGCGGCCAGCAGCGCCGCCGGTACCGGGCGGTGGTCGTAGGCGTTCGCCCAGCCGCTGACCGTATCGGCCAACCGCCGCAGGCCCAGCGCGTGCCGCTGCCCGAGCCGGGACGCCGCCATGACGAGCGCGGCGTAAAGGGCGCCCGGCAACACCAGCAACGCCATCCAGCGCTCGGCGAACCGCTTGCCCAACTCGGCCAGGAAGGCGTTCATCCGAAGGCCAGCGGCTCGTCGAACAGCGCGCACTCCGGGCGCGGACCGCCGGGTTCGCGGCGCTCCGTCCTGCTGCACAGTTGCCGTGGGCAGCCGTAGCGGCCGGACGGCGGCGGCGCGGCCTCCTGTCCGGGCACCGCCTGGTAGCTGCGCTGCTGCCCCGGCAGTCCCAGACCCAGCCAGAACTCCCGCAGCACATCGGCCACCGGCCCTGTGCCGTCGCGCAGTTGCCGCAGCGTGGTCCGCAACTCGTGCGGCCAGCCCTCCGCGGCGGCGCGTTCCCGCAGTGCGGGCAGCAGCGCGCAGAACCGCGCCAACTCCCGGGCATCGGTCGCGGTGATGTCCATCCGGCCCCCCATCAACGCCAGAATCGCGGAAATCCTATGCATCCCGGGTACCGGCGCATAAGGTCAAGGACACCGCTTTGGGGGATGTGTCCTGGGGGGCCGAAGTGGGCATCGAGGATCTGGCGTTCGCTCTTGAGGACCGGCTCGCCGCGGTCCAGGGCGGCGGTGTGGCGGTACTGACCGACCCCGACGCCGTCGCGCTGGCGGAACGCCTGTACCTGGCGGTGGACTGGTTCGCGCCGATCGAGGGTGCGGTGCCGACGGCGCGGGCCTTCAACCTCGCGGTGCTGGTCGCCACCTTCCACTGGCACCGGTATACCCACACCGGGGCGGAGCAGGACCTGAGCCGGTCCGCCTTCCTGTATCTGGTGGTCTATGGGTTCGCCACCCACCTCGTTCCGGAACCCATCCGCTCCGCCCACGAGAAGCGGGGTCACCACCATCACGCCTTTACCGCAGCGGAGTTGGAGGGCTTTGTCGGCCACGCCGTGTCCCTGCTCCGGCAGGCCGAACGCACCGGTGCGGTGGAGCCGTTGGACGACGCCACCGCGGTCCTGCGGTGGGTCATATGGCTCGCCCCGGTCGGCCACCGGCTGGGCGGCGCCGCGTTCGCCGAACTGGGCAATGTGCTGACCCGCAAGTACGAGTACACCGGCGACACCGACGCGCTCGCCCGGGCGTTGAACGTCAACCTCCGGGCGCTGGGCCTGCTTTCGCGGAACGACCCCTACTACCCGGTCGTCCTGTCCAACCTCGGGCACACCACGATCCGGCGGTTCGAACGCGACGGTGAACTGGAACCGCTCCGGGCCGCCATCGACGGGCTGCGGCGGGCCGTGGCCCTCGCCGCGCCCGATGATGTCAACGGTGCCGCCTACCGCACCAATCTGGCCGCCGCGCTGACCCTTTGGTACCGCCACACCGGCCAGGCGGCCGCCCTCGACGAAGCGGTCGAGGCGCTGACCGAGGCGGTGCGGGACACCGCCGAGGACCACCCCGACCTGCCGAGCCGACTGGGCAGCCTCGCCCAGTTGCTCGACCTGCGGGACGAGGCGTCCTCCGCCGACGAGGACAGCACGGCCACCATCATCACGCTCTTCCGGCGGGCCCTGTCGATCACGACGGACGGCCATCCGGACCGGCCGGCGTGCATGCTGGGGCTGGCCTCGGCGCTGCACACCCGGTTCGAGAGCGCGGGTGACCCGGACGACCTGCGCATGGCGATCGACCTGTGCCGACGGGTGTGCCGCACCATGCCGACGACCGGCTACCTCTACCCGAAGGCGCTGAGCGGCCTGGCGCAGGGTCTTCAGATCCGCTTCCGGCACTTCGGCCAACGCCGGGCACTGGATGAGGCGGTGAAGGTACTGCGCGTCGCGGCCGGTGCGCTGCCTCGCGATCATCCGGAGCGCGCCCAGCTCCTCACCGAGCTCGGTGGCGCACTGCGCGACCGGTTCACCGCCGAAGGCCGCCCGGCCGATCGCGAACTCGCCCTACAGGCGCTGCGCGAGGCGTCGCAGTGCGCGTCGGCACCCGCCGTGTGGCGGGTCAAGGCAGCCGTGGACGGCGCCGGTCTCGCCGCCGCGGCACACGACTTCACCGCCGCGACCGAGCTGTACGCCACCGCGCTGGAGCAGTTGGACCTCGCCGCATGGCGCGGCGCGGAGCGCGGCGACCAAGAACGCGTCCTGTCGCAGTTCAACCCGCTGTCCAACGAAGCGGCGGCGTGCGCCATACGGGCCGGTCAGCCGGAACGGGCGGTGGAACTGCTGGAGCAGGGGCGCGGCGTGCTGCTCGCCCGGGTCCTGGAGGCCCGCACCGACCACGGTGCGTTACGCGACCACGCCCCGGCCCTCGCCGACCAACTGGCCGAGGTACTGGACGCGTTGCACCGCATGCCCGACACCCGGACGCCAGCGCCCGACCAGGCCGCCCGCACCGCCAACGACCACCGCGCCGACCTGGCCCGGCGCCGCGACGCCCTACTGGCCGAGGTGCGGTCGCTGCCGGGATTCGGCGACTTCCTGCGCCCGCCGCGCTTCGCCACCCTGCGCGCGGCCGCCGCCAACGGTCCGGTGGTGCTGCTGAACGCCAGCCGCCACGGCTGCGACGCGCTTCTGCTCACGCGGGACGGCGTACGGGTGCTGCCGTTGCGCTGTTCGGTCGAGGAACTGCTCGACCGTGCCACGGCGTTCACCCAGGCTCTGGTCGCCGCCCGAGATCCCGAGCCCGGGGACGAGGACGGCGAACTGACCCGCTTCGAGGCCCGCAACACCGTGACGGACGTCCTCGGCTGGTTGTGGGACACCGTGGCCGGTCCGCTGCTGGCCGAGCTACCCGCCAACGGCCGTCTGGACGACGGTGGTTGCCCGCGTCTGTGGTGGTGCCCCACCAGCCTGTTCACCCTCCTTCCGCTGCATGCCGCCGGACACCACGCCCCAGGCGGGGAAGCCGTACTGGACCGGGTGGTCTCCTCCTACACACCAACCCTGCGCGCGCTGCTCCACGCCAGAGAGCACGCCCAGGACGCGTCCGGCGCACCACCACGACGACTGGTGGTCTCGTTGCCCTGCACACCGGGCTGGCCCGACCTGCCGAACGCCGAGCGTGAGGCCGCGGACCTGCTCGCCCGCTATCCGGACGCCGAGTCGCTCACCGGGCGGGCCGCCGAGTCCACGGCCGTGCTCGACGCGCTTGCCCGCTGCTCTTGGGCACACTTCGCCTGCCATGGCGCGCAGGCCCTGGAACAGCCCTCGCTCGGTGCCCTGTTCCTGTACGACCGTCCGCTGTTGCTGCGCGAGATCATGGAGCTACGCCTGGACCGGGCGTCCCTCGCGTTCCTCTCCGCCTGTGACTCCTCTCGTGGCGGACTGCGACTGGCCAACGAGGCGATCAGCTTCGCCGCCGCACTCCATGTCGCGGGTTTCCGTCATGTCATCGGCACCCTGTGGCCGATCAACGACGCCCTGGCACCCGAGGTCGCCGCCCTCGTCTACGACGAACTCGCCCGTCGCGGCACCGACTTCACCGCTGCCGCACTGCACGACGCGATACGCCGAACACGGTCCCGCTACCCCCGCGCGCCGCTGACCTGGGCCCCGTATGTGCACATCGGGCCATAACGGCTTCAGCCAGCCTTCGCCTCGGCATAGGCGGCGGCGATGGTGTGGAAGACGTCCTTCGGTCGCAGCGTGCCGTCCGGCAGTACCGCCTGCACACCGTAACCGGCCATGTCGGTGTCGCGGGCGGGGTCGGCGTCGTGGTGTATCAGCTGCCAGGCCGCGTAGGTGAACCAGAAGGCCGCGTCGAGGCCCTCCTCCTCGAACACGCCGAGAAGTTCGGTGAAGTACCGGGACTGCTCCCGCTCGTCCCGCTCCAACGGCTCCTTGAAGTGCCGCTCCCCGTCGTCGCCCTTCTCCAGCACCATCCATCCGACGCCACCACGCTGTCCCGCGCCCCGGTACGTACAGCAGCCGAACTCGGTGGCGGCCACCGGCTTGCCGTGCCGCAGGTGGCCGCGTATCTCGTCGCGGAAGGTGGCCTCGTTGTGGTCGGCGCGGTAGGCGTCCACTCCGACGATGTCGAACGGCGTCCAGTCGATGTGCTCCCAGGGGCCCGCCGCGTAACTGACCGGTCCGCCGAAGTGCTTGCGGGCCTCGGCCACGACATCGGCGAGGAAGGTGCTCAACCGGGCGATGACCGCTGGTAACTCGGTCGTGTACCACTCCCGCGGCGAGCGCATCATGGTGTGCAGCCGGGCGTTCAGGTCGTCCCCGGGGATGAAGCCCGGGTTGAACAGGCTCACCTCGCAGCCGGTGACAAGGATGACCTGGGCACCAGTGGCCCGGATACGCTCGGCGCGCTGGGCGCAGTCCGCGAAGTACTCGACCAGCGGATCCCGCGCCATGTCGCAGGGGAACGGCGCGAACCACACCTCAAGCCCGGCCGCCGCTGCCGCCTCGGCGGCGATCGAGAGCCGCTCCGGCTCGCCACCGGAGACGCGGACCGCGTCGCAGTGCAGTTCGTTGACGATGACCGCCATGTCCCGGCGAACGGCGTCAGGATCGAAGTCCGGACGGCTGCTGCCATCACCGAACGGGTCGAACCCGGTGTCGTAGTTGATGCCGTGACGACGCATGACTGCAACTCCTTACTCCTTGGAACTCCTCAGTACCCGCAGATCAATAACGCTCCTTCAGGATCGGGGAGTTGGCGCCCGGTCCGGCAGGGTCTGGCGTCCATACTTCGCCATGACATTTGTCAGGGAAATCAACTGACAGCCCCCGCGCCTGCGGCGGGGGCTTGCCGCCAGGAAAGCCTTCGGTCGCGCCCTGAAGGGGCGCGGGGCTGTGTTCATGTGCGGCTCCGCCGCGCGGGCGCGACCAGCCACAACGGTGCCGCAGGCGATCGACGGCCCATCGCCGCACTCCCAGCGGAGCGCTCAGCGCTGGGGCGACTGCTTGAGCTTGCGCCAGACCGTCTCCAGCGCCTCGATGTCCTCCGGACCGAGCAACTCCGTGAAGACCGGCGCGAGCACCGCCCGCCGTGTCTCGTCGGCCGCGCGGAAGGCCGCGCGGCCTTCGGCGGTCAGCTCGACCTGCACCGACCGGGCGTCCGTCGGCGACGGCGTACGCTCCACCAGCCCCCGGGCCGCCAGCGAGTCCAGTACGCGGGAGACCTGGCTGCGGCTGAGCATCGTCTTGGCGCCCAGGTCGGAGGAGGCCACCGGCTCGCTCTGGCCGTTGAGCCACAGCAGCACCTCGAACCAGGACAGCGGCAGTTCATGGGCCCGCGACAACGCGCGGTCCACCCGTGCGGCGAGCGTGGTGCCCGCCCAGACCAGACCGTAGAAGGCATGGTCCTCGTCGGACAGGGCTCCAATGGTCAGCTCGGGACGGCTCATGACACTCATCGTACGTCTTGCGTGTACACACACGCATCTATTAGTGTGTGTACGCACACACAATCAAGCTCAGCCCCCTGAGACGAGGCCTCATGCCCTCCACCAGCACCAACGCCCGACCCAAGACCGTCCTGATCACCGGAACCTCCTCCGGAATCGGCCTCGCCACCGCCGTAGCCGCCGCGCGGGAGGGCTGGCACGCCGTGGCCACCATGCGCGACACCTCCCGCGCCGACGCCCTGCGCAAGGCGGCCAGCGAAGCCGGGGTCGCCGACCGGGTCGAGGTGCGCCGCCTGGACGTCACCGACCCGGCCTCGGTGGCCGCCTGCGTCGACGCCGTGATCACCGAGCACGGACGGCTGGACGCGGTGGTCAACAACGCGGGCGCCGGCCACCTCGGCACCGTCGAGCAGGAAACCGTCGCCGATGTACGTGCCGTGATGGAGGTCAACTTCTTCGGCGTGGTGGAGGTGACCCGGGCCGCCCTCCCCCATCTGCGTGCCTCGCGCGGCCGTCTGATCACCGTCACCAGCGTCGGCGGCGTGGTCGGCCAGCCGTTCAACGAGGCGTACTGCGCCGCCAAGTTCGCGGTCGAGGGCTTCATGGAGTCGCTCGCCCCCCTCGCCGCGACCACCGGCGTCACCGTCACCCTGGTCGAACCCGGCGCGGTGGCGAGCGAGTTCGTGGCGAACGTCAACGTCGACATCCCGGCCGCGCTGGAGGCGGCGGGCCCGTACGCACCGGCGCTGCGCAACTACCTGGACCGTACGGCAGGGGCCTTCGCCGACGCGCAGAGCCCCGCGGAGGCCGCCGCGACGATCACCGAGGCGCTGCGGGCGGTCCGGCCAGCGCTGCGCATGCAGACCTCCGATGCCGCGGGCGGATTCGTCGCCACCAAGCTCAAGGACCTGGACGGCTCCGCCACGCTCGCCGTCACCAACGGCTGGGTCGCCTGACCCGGGCCGCACCCGGCCGCGCGGCGTATCTTTCGGTACGCGGGAGTCCGGGCGGCGCAGGGAGGGCACGACGTGGCTGAGCCACGCAGGTCTCGGTGGGGTGTCGGCCTGGCGGTCGCCGTGCTGATCGTGGCGGGGTGGGCCGCCAGCCGCGGCGGGCACGGTACGGGGTCGGCCGCGCCGCACGAGCCCGGGAAGTCCACGGCGCCCAGCGCCACCAGCACGCCGAGTGAGCGGCCCACAGCGGACGGCCAGGACCCTGCCCGTTATGCGCCGCAGGTCATCAAGTACGCCAAACAGGCGGATATCGACCCGCGGTTGCTGATGGCGATTCTCTACAACGAGTCGTACAAACCGCATGACCCCGCCTGGGAGCGGGCCTGGCAGCGCATCAAGCCGGACGCCGCGTTCGGTGTCGCCAACATGCACAAGGCGGCGTTCGACGAGACCAAGCAGGGCCGGGACTTCGCCGACCGGGACTGGCGGCAACTGCCCGACGACCCGTCGCTCGCGGTCGAGGCCGCCGCCTGGTACCTGCACGACCTGGCCCGGCAACTCCCCGCGGAGCACGGCCGCTACACCGAGGACGAGTTGCTGGCCCTGGGCTACAACACCGGCCCGGGCAACATGCTGGCGTTCGCCCGGGGCGCGAAACCCGGCGTGGCGGCCCAGTCCTATCTCCACCAACTCCACACGAACTGGACGTCGGCCGCACAGGCGCTGCGTAACGCAGGGTGAACAACCGGCGGTTCGTGCGAGGCCCGGCATGGCGTTCGCATGAGCGCGTCAGTATGGTGTGCGCGTCGAGGGGGACGGGGGGCTGTTCCAAAAGGACGGACTCAGCGCATGCGCTACTGCGAACGGTGCGGAAGCCACCTCGCGGAGGTATACGCCTGCCCGGCGTGCGGCACACCCGCCAGCACGCCGCCACGGTGGATCGCACAGCCGACGGCCGAACGGCCGCCCGCCAGGCACCCCCTGTACCACAGCCTCATCCCCCCGATGCCG
This sequence comes from Streptantibioticus rubrisoli, assembly GCF_024436055.1. GTDB lineage: Bacteria > Actinomycetota > Actinomycetes > Streptomycetales > Streptomycetaceae > Streptantibioticus_A > Streptantibioticus_A rubrisoli. Next base: position 84,782 of record NZ_JANFNH010000005.1, read on the forward strand.
GAGCCGCAGCCCTACGAGGCCCCGGAGCCGCCGGACGAGGAACCGCCCGAGGCCGAGCATTCGCCCGAGGCCGAGCAATCGCCCGAAGCGGAGGAGTCGCCCGAGGCGGAGGAGTCGCCCGCGCCCCCTGCCCCAGCGCACCGCCGTACCGCCCCCCGCTCCCGCAGAGCGCCACGCCGCAGAGGCAGAACCGCCAAGCTGGTGCTGGGCGTTACCGGAGGACTCGTCCTGATCGGTGCCGCCGCGACCGTACTGCCCGGAGAGCTGCTGCCGACCGGCTCGTCGCAGGCGGACAACACCCAGGCGACGGCATCCTCCACCGCGCCGGAACCGGCGGCGACGGCGAGCGCGGTGCCGACGACCGCCCAGTCGGTCCCCGTCAGGAAGTCGGTACCGCACCGCGCCTCGCACTCCGCGCAGCCGTCCCTTTCCGCGGGCCCTGCTGGAGCCACCGCGCACACGGCGGTTCCGGTTTCGGCCCCGGTACCGTCACAGGCCCAGGGCAGCCCCGCGCCACCCGCCCCCGCGACGACACCCACGCCGAGTCCTCGGCCGCGGCCGACCCACCAGCCAACGTGCTTCCTGCTCTGGTGCAGCTAGTTCTCCGCATCGGCTCGGCAGCGCCCCGAAGGGCGCTGGGAACCGCGCGACCAGCCACAGTGGTGCCGCAGACGATCGACGGCCCCTGACCCGCACTCCCAGCGCAAACTCCCAGCGGAGCGCCTAGCGGTTCAGGGCCGTCGGCTCGGCCGAGGCGGTCTCCGGAACCCCCAGGTCCAGCAGCGTCATCGCGTCATGGTCCGGGGTGCCCGGTGTGGCCATGTAGACCACCATCCGCTGGCCGTCGGTCTTGTTCAGGCTCACCACCTCGTGTACCAGGGTCAGCGTGCCGACCAGCGGGTGCCGGAAGGTCTTCGCACCGTCGCCGATCGACCGGACCTCGTAGCGCTCCCACAGCCGGTTGAACTCCGCGCTCTTGACGATGAGTTCGCCGACCAGCGCGGCCAGGTCCGGCGCGTCGGGGTCGCTTCCGGCGACCGCGCGCAGTTGCGCGACGCAGTTCTTCGCCTTCTGCTCCCAGTCCGGCCACAGGTCGCGGGCGACCGGGTGCAAGAAGGTGTACCTGATGGTGTTGCGCTGGCGGGCGGGCCATTCCGCCATGCCGGGCATCAGCCGCATCCCGCCGGGATTGGCGGCCAGCAGATCGTTGGTGCGGCTGACGACGTACGCCGGGCTGGGCCGCACCGTCTCCAGCAGCTGCTTGACGCTGGGCCGCACCGTGCGGCTCGCCCGTGGCCGTGGCTCGGGGGCGCGCCGGGCCGCCTGGGCCGCGAGGTCGCGCAGGTACTGCCGCTCCTCGTCGTTCAGCCGCAGCGCGTTGGCCAGTGCCTCGACCACCGCCGGGCTGGGCCGGGTCTCCTTGCCGCGCTCAAGGCGGGTGTAGTAGTCGATGCTCACCCCGGCCAGCGTGGCCAGTTCCTCGCGCCGCAGTCCCGGGGTACGGCGTACTCCGGCGCCGATGGGCAACCCCACGTCGGTGGGCCGCACGCCTTCGCGGCGGGCCCGCAGGAACCGTCCCAGCTCGGTCTGCTCGGTCATGGCCACAGTCTGCCAGCGCGTCATCACCGCAGCGCAACGCGTCTGGGGGGCCGTATCACTCCCTGGCTGGCAACACCCCGGAGCATCGCGGTCTGCCTCTGCCCGCACGGCCCGAGGAGTCTGTAACGCGAGTCGTACCGGACCACGGGGAGGAAGAACCGATGCACACGACCGTGCGCGAACCCATACGCACCGAAGCGCCACCGGCCGCCGAGCCGCGGCGGGTGTCCCCCACTTTGGTGCTGGGCGCGGCCCTGCTGGGGTTCTTCGTGATCGGGTTGGACGCCTCGGCGGTGAACGTGGCGCTGCCCGCCATCGGCCGGACGCTGGGCGGTACAACCGCCGGTCTGCAGTGGATCGTTGACGCCTACACGCTGATGTTCGCGGCGCTGCTGCTGTCCGCGGGCGCGTTGTCGGACCGGCTCGGCGCCAACCGGGTGTTCGGCGCGGGCCTCGCGGTGTTCACCGCGGCGTCGGCGCTGTGCGGACTGGCGCCCGCGCTGGGCGCGTTGATCGGCGCGCGGGTGGTCCAGGGCAGCGCGGCGGCGGTGATGCTGCCGTCGTCGCTGGCGCTGGTGCGGCAGGCGTTCCCGCACACCGCCGAGCGGGCGCGGGCGATCGCCCTGTGGACGGTCGGCGGCGCGGTGTCGACCGCGGCGGGGCCGGTGGTGGGTGGCGCGCTGACCAGTTCGCTGGGCTGGCGGTCGATCTTCTTCCTCAACCTCCCGGTGGGGCTGCTCACGCTGGCGGTACTGGTCAGGGTGCCGCGTTCGCCGCGCCGGGCCGCTCCGCTCGACCCGCTGGGGCAGTTGACCGCGGTGATCGCGCTGGGCGCGCTGACGTACGGGGTGATCGAGGGCGGTGCGTCGGGCTTCGGTACACCGACGGCCGTGGTCAGCCTGGTGGTCGCCGGGGTGGCGCTGGCCGCGTTCGTGGTGGCGGAGGCGCGGGTCGGCGAGCCGATGGTGCCGCTCGGCCTGTTCCGGTCGCGTACCGCGACGCTGTGCCTGGCGATCGGGTTCGCGGTGAACGCCGCGTTCTACGGGACGGTGTTCGTGCTCGGGCTGTTCTTCCAGCAGGTGCTGGGGCTGTCCGCGGTGACGGCGGGGCTGATGTTCTTGCCGATGACCGCGCTGGTCGCCGGGGCGAACGTGGCCTCCGCGCGGGCCGCGGCGCGGTTCGGGCCGCGGGTGCCGATCACGATCGGCCAACTGGTCTGCGCGCTCGGGCTGTTCGGCCTGCTGGGGGTGGACACGCACACCGACCGGCTGCTGACCGCGGTGCTGTTGGTGCCGATGGGGATCGGGCTGGGGTTCGCGGTGCCGTCGCTGACCGCCGCGATGCTGAGTGACATCCCGGCGGACCGGGCCGGGATGGCTGGGGGCGTGCTCAACGCGGGCCGCCAGACTGGCGGCGCGCTGGCGGTGGCGGTCTTTGGCGCGCTGGTGGCGCACGGTACGCGGTTCGTCTCCGGGATGCACATCAGCCTGCTGGCCTCCGCACTCCTGCTGCTCGCCACCGCGGCCGGGGCGTTGGCGCTGCCCGGGCGGGGTGCGGCGGGAGCGCGGTGAGTCGGGCACACGACGGCGAGCCCCGAGCCGACGCCCCCCTCGTCACCGTGGACGCGCCGCGGCCCCGACCCGGGGTGACGGGGTCGGGGCCGCGGTGGTCAGGCCGCGGTGGTGCGCTCCAGCAGCGCCAGGCAGCTGGCCACGGTGGTGGCGTCCGGCCTCGGCTCGGGAAGCCTGCCGTCGGCCGCCTTCAGCTCGGACATCGCGCGCCGCATGGCGTCCTGCGCGGCGAACAGGCACGGGGTGCTGTAGATCGCCACGTTGACGCCCAGCTCGCCGAGCTCGCCGAGGGACAGCCGGGGCGACTTGCCGCCGCCGATCTGGTTGAACAGCAGCGGTTTGTCGCCGATGGTCTCCCGGATGGCCCGGATCGCCTCGACACTGCGGACCCCGTCGACCAGCACCACGTCGGCTTCGGTGGCGGCCAGCGCCTTGGCCCGGCGCAGGATCTCCTGCTCCTCGGTGGCATCGGTCCTGGCCACGACGAGCAGATCGCGCCGGGCCTCCAGCACCGCCTGGAGCTTGTCCAGGTACTCCTCAAGCGGCAGCACCTTCTTGCCGTCCACATGCCCGCAGCGCCGCGGCCGCGCCTGGTCCTCCAGGATCACCCCGGAGGCCCCCACCGCCTCCAACTGCCGTACCACGTGCGTCGCCACATGGGTGTCGACATAGCCGTCGTCGATGTCTACCAGCAGGTGCACGTCGGGGAAGGCGCCCCTGACGCGCTGGGCGAAGGAGAGGACGTCCGGCCAGGCGATGTATCCGATGTCGGGAAGTCCGTAGTGCGAGGCGGCCAGTCCGAACCCCGACAGGAACAGGCCGTCGTAGAACTGCGTCGCCACGGCCGCGGAGTGCATGTCGTGCACACCGATCAACGGCGTGGTCCCGGGCTCGTTCACTGCCTGCCGCAAAAGAGTTCCGTACTGCGTCATGCCGGATTCTCCTCACGCTCGGATAGCCGGTCCCGTACGGTTTCGGAACCGCGCTCGACGAACGTATGCGCCTGGGGGTGAGATCCTCCTCCGAGGAGTGCAAACAATCCGTTTACCAACCACCTTGCGGCAAGTCGGCAATGCGCCAGCGGGTAACACTCGAAGGTGGCCGAAAACCGCGACGGATGCGGTTCCGGAAACATTCCGCTGATCTAATGGGCGGCATGGCTCTCGCGGAACTCCTGGTGGTGGAGGACGACCCCGAGATCGCGTCTGAACTCGGCCAGGCGCTCACCGGGCACGGCTACAACGTGCAGCACGCACACAGTGGTGCGAAGGCCTCCGAGGAAGCGCTGCGCGGCAGTTGGGACCTGGTCCTGCTCGACCTCGGGCTGCCGGATATCGACGGGGTGACGCTGTGCCGTCGGCTGCGGTCGTGTCTGCCGGTGGAGACGGTCATCGTCGTGCTCACCGCCCGTACCCAGGAATTCGAGGTCATCGTCACGCTGGACGCCGGTGCGGATGATTACCTCACCAAGCCGTTCCGCATCACCGAGTTGCTGGCCCGGCTGCGCGCGCATCTACGGCGTCGTGCGGTGGCCGGTGGACCGCAGGTGTTACAGGTCGGTGCCACCCGCATCGACCGGCACGCACGGCGGGTGTACGTGGGGCCGCGGGAAGTTCCTTTGCGGCCGAAGGAGTTCGACCTGCTGGCAACGCTGGCCGCTTCGGCGGGCACGGTGGTGCGGCGCGAGCAACTGATGGCGGAGGTGTGGGACGACAACTGGTTCGGTTCCACCAAGACGCTCGACGTCCACATCTCCGCCCTACGGCGCAAGTTGATCGACGCCGGGGAGGCGCCGGAACGCATCACCACGCTGCGCGGCACCGGGTACCGGCTGGAGCAGGATCTCTAGGTGGTCCTTCCCGGCCGCACGCTCACCGGCCCCCCGTCCCGCCGTCCCCCTACGCGGGCAGCAGCAGGGCGAACACCGGGCCGGGACCGGGCCGTCTGAGGACCAGGCGGCCGCCCTCCGCCTCCGCGAGCGAGCGGGCCAGGGCGAGCCCGATGCCGTGGCCACGCTGCCGTGGCACCGCGAAAGCCGCGTCACCGCCACCGGCCGGTCCCGGCCCCTCGTCGCCGACCTCCAGCGCCACCCCGGCACCGACGTCCGCCGCCACCAGGCTGATCTCACCGCGGCCGTGCGCCAGCGCGTTGTCCAGCAGCACGTCCACGATCTGCAAGATGGCCACCTCGGACGCCCGTACCGGGGGCAGATCGGGTTCGCACCGTAGGGCCAGCGAGCGCCCGGCGTCGTTGATCGCGTCCCGGTGGCGTGCCGCCGCCTGCTCAAGCAACCGGCCGACGTCGACCGACCCGGCGCAGCGGTGGGTGTCCCGGGACAGGTGGAGCAACTCCTCGACGGTCCGGCCCAGTTGGTCGGCCCGCCGCAACGCCGTGGTCAGCGACTCGCGCGGCACCGGTCCCTGCTGTTCCAGTGCCCGCTCCAGGCCGAGGATCAGCGCGGTGAGCGGGGTGCGCAGCTGGTGCGACACCGCGGTGCTGAACCGCCGTTCCCGCTCCAGCAGTTGCCCCAGCCGCTCGGCGGTGGCGCTCAGCGCCTGGCCGACCGCGTCCGCCTCCCGGATGCCGCTGCGCGCGGGCTGGATGCTGAAGTCCCCGTCGCCCAGCGCCCGCGCGGTGGCCGTCAGCCGCTCCAGGGGTATCGCGATGCGGCGGGCCAGATGCCGGGCCAGCACCGCGGACAGCGCCACCACCACCGCGCCGAGCGCGGCGAGCAGCAGCCAGACGCCCAGGGTGCGGTCGGTGACGAAGTCCCACGGCAGCCAGGCCCGTACCACCGCGACCACCTTGCCGTTCCTGGACACCGGTGCCGCCACGGCGAGTTGGTCGTCCTCCACCGCCTCGTGCAGTCGCCCGTCGCGGGCCTGGAGCACCACCTCGGAGAAGTCCGGGCCCCGGCCGTCCATCCGATGCCCTGAGGTGGTGTAGATCGCCACATGGGTGTCCGGGGTACGGCTGCTGGGCAGCAGCGCACGTCCGTGCCGGGTGCTCGCCGGTACCGGCAGCGAGAGCGCCGCCCACACCGCGTTGCGTTCCACGGTGACCACCGCGTTGCTGCGGTAGATCCGATGCACCGTCAGCGCCAGCGGCAGGGTGAAGACCAGCACCGCGCACGCGGTGACCGCCACGATGGACACCAGCACCCGCCTGCGCAGCGAGCCCGCCCGCACCGGGGCGCCGCGAGGGCGCCGACGCCCGCGCATCATGGCGCGGCCCTCCTCGACGGGCGGCGCACGGCGCGCCCCGGTAACCGTTCCGGCGGAGCAGCAGTGGAGGCGGTCACGCCCAGACGATATGGCACGCCCGCCGAATCCGCCTTTTTCCGACGGCCGGGCCGGTGCGACGCGGATGCGGATCACCCAGCGGGGTCCGACGATGAAGACGAGGCGGTTCGGACACGGGACAGGAGGAGGTAGCCGGGTGTGCCCCGATGCTTCCGGCCGGGACGACGCCGACGCGCTGCACGCCGACGCCCTCTTCGACGCGGCCGCCGCCGCGCTCGCGGCGCACAGCACCGACCAGGTGCTGCGCGGCGTGCTGAACGGCACCTCCGCCGGCATCGTCATCCTCGATCCGCGGCTGCGCCACCTGTACGCCAACCCCGCCTTCACCCGGATGACCGGCGTACCCGCCGCCGACCTGCTCGGCCGGACCCTGGCCGAGGCGCTGCCCGAGGTGGCCGACCGGCCGGACGTGCAGCGGCAGGTGCTGGACGACGGCCAGCCGAGGGAAGTGGTGATCAGCGGCCGTACCCACGCCGACGCGCCCGAGGACCGCCGCTGGTGGCACTGCGCGTACCACCGGCTGACGGCCGAGGGCGGACGGGTCGGTCTGGTCGGGATCATGCTGGAGATCACCGAGTTCCGTCAGCAGCAGCACGACCTTGAGCAGGCCCGCCACCGGCTGTCGTTGCTGGACACCGCCGCCACCCGGATCGGCACCACGCTCGACGTGGACATGACCTGTGCCGAACTGGCCGACTTCATCGTGCCCCGGCTGGCCGACCTGGCCACCGTCGAGGTCGTCCCGTCCGACGCCCCGCACGGCACCGCGACCAGGCCGGGCGCGCTACGGCTGCGCAGGACCGCGCTCGCCACCATCCCCACGCTGACCGCCCGGGCCCACGCGGTGGGGGTGACCGGGGAGTACGTGCGGCATCCGGCCGGTTCCGCCGTGCAGCGCTGCGTGGCCAACGGCTCACCGGTGCTGTGGCGGCCGGGGGACGACGAGCGGCCGGAGGCGGAGCACGTCGCCGAGTACCGGGCGATGGGCGTCCACTCGCTGCTGGTCGTACCGCTCACCGCCCGCGGCCACACCATCGGCGCGATGACCCTGGCCAGGGCCGGGCTGACGCCGCCGTTCGGTGAGGAGGACACCGTGCTCGCCCAGGACCTGGCGGGCCGGGCAGCGATCAGCGTCGACAACGCGAGCCGGTACGCCCGCTCCCAGGGCATCGCCCTGGAACTCCAGCGCGCCCTGCTCGCCGAGCCGGGCAGCCCGCACCCCAACCTGGAGATGGCCTCGCGCTACCTTCCGTCCGGCACCAGCGCGGTGGTCGGCGGCGACTGGTACGAGACCATCCGGCTGCCGTACGGGCGGACGCTGCTGGCCATGGGCGATGTGATGGGGCACGGCATCGAGGCCGCCGTCGACATGAGCAACTACCGCTCGATACTGCGTTATGTGGCCGCCACCGACCTGCCACCGCACCGGATCCTGCGCCAGCTGGACACCCTGATCTGCGAGGAGAGCGAGGCGAGCCGCCCCGCCACCTGTCTGCTCGCGCTGACCGACCCCGCCCGCGAGCGCTGCGCCTACGCCAGCGCCGGGCACCTGCCACCCGCACTGCTCGGCGAGGACGGCGGCACCGAGCTGATCAACGTGCCGGGCGGTCCGCCGCTGGGCACCTGCTTCGGCGGGTATGAGCTGGTGACCAGTCCCTTCCGGCCCGGTCAGGTGCTGCTGCTGTACACCGACGGGCTGGTGGAGCGGCGCGGTGAGGACATCGACGTCTCACTGGCCCGGCTGGCCGACCTCAAACTGCCGGTGGCAGGCGATCTGGACGACCTGCTCGACGAGGTGCTGCGCGGCCTGGTACCGCAGGCCGCCGAGGACGACATCGCCGTGCTCGCCGCCCGGCTGCGACCGCGGCCGGGGCCGGACGTCGTCGAGCCGACCTGAGCAGGTCAGGCGAAGTCCGCCGCTGTCCGGTAGCGCCTCCAAGGGGCGCGGGGAACCGCGCGGCGCAGCGCTCCACCCAGGATCCGCCCGTGGCATCGAGCAGTTGACTTGAACCTAAGTTCAACTTCTAGCGTCAGGCCGTGCTCGCCTCCGAGCGCCCCCATGCCGACCTCGGCGGACGCCGGGCCGACAGCCGGTCCTTTCGATTTCCTGTCAGCTTTCCTGCCCTTTTCCTGTCGTTTTCCTGTCGTTTTCCTGTCGTTTTTCCGTCCTTTCAACTGCCTTGCCAAGCAATCCCGTTAGGAGCACCCCATGTCCACCACACCCCTGCGCCTCGCGATCGTGGTCGCCAGCGTTCGCGAAGGCCGCTTCGGCCCCACGGTTGCCAACTGGTTCACCGGCGTCGCCGAGCAGCGTGAGGACCTGGCCGTCGAGGTGATCGACCTGGTCGACCACCAGTTGCCGATGGCGCTGTCGAAGGACCCGTCGCCCGAGGTGGCCGCCGAGTTGGCCAGGGTCTCGCCGCGACTGGAGCAGGCCGACGCCTTCGTCGTGGTGACCCCGGAGTACAACCACAGCTTCCCGGCCTCGCTGAAGTCCCTGATCGACTGGCACTACACGCAGTGGCGGGCCAAGCCGGTCGGCTTCGTCTCCTACGGCGGTCTGTCCGGCGGTCTGCGCTCGGTGGAGCAGCTCCGGCCGATCTTCGCCGAGCTGCACGCCGTGACGGTCCGGGACGTGGTCAGCTTCCACAACCCCTGGGGGCAGTTCGACGCGGACGGCGCGCCGAAGGACCCGTCGGGCCCGGAGGCCGCCGCCAAGGTCCTTCTCGACCAGCTCTCCTGGTGGGGCAACGCGCTGCGCGACGCCCGCGCCAAGCACCCGTACGGCGGCTGATCCGTTCCCGGCCGCCCGGACGGGCGGGATCTGACGGACCTACTGTTTCTTCCTGGGACCAGCGGCCCGCGTCGTGATCTGATGCGCGGGGTGCGTTCGAATTCTTTCGGGCGCACCCCGCGATTCGCCTTTCACGCCTCCTGGATACGGACCGACATGACTGAGCCGATCAATTCCGCCGTACCCAAAGCACGGGACATCGTCCTGGACGCGGACGGCGTCCAGCTCTCCGCGCTGCTCGCCGAACCCGAGCACCTGCCGCCGCGGGCCGTGGTGGTCGCCGTGCCCGGCGGCGGCATGAAGGGTGGCTACTTCCACGGTCCGGCGCACCCCAGCCTCTCGCTGCTGGCCCTCGGGGCCCGGCTGGGCTTCACGGTGCTCGCGGTCGACCGTCCCGGCTACGGGCTGTCTGCCAGCCAACTCCCCGAGGGAATGGGCCTGGCCGAGCAGTCGGCGACGCTGCACGCCGCGCTGGGCGACTTCGCGCTGCGCCACCAGATCGGCGCCGGTTTCTTCCTCGTCGCCCACTCCTACGGCGGCAAGCTCGCGCTGACCGCCGCGGCGGACAACCGCGGCGCCGAGCTGATCGGAATGGACATCTCCGGGGTCAGCCATCGCTACGCGGTGGACGTGTCACAACTGCTGGACGGGGAGGGCCCGTTGAACGGGGTGCGGCACGGCGCGCTCAACTGGGGGCCGCTGCGGCTGTATCCGCCGGACACGTTCCGGCTCGCCGAACCGCTGGTGTCCCCGATGCCGGTGCGCGAGGCCAAGGAGATCTGGCGCTGGCCGGAGGTCTTCCCCTCGGTGGCGGCCCGGTTGCGGGTCCCGGTGCGCTTCACCTTCGCGGAGCACGAACGCTGGTGGCGGCACGACGAGGAAACCCTGTCCGCCATGCGGGACCTGCTGGCCGCCCCCAAGGTCCTCTTCGCCCAACACCCCCACGCGGGCCACAACATCAGCCTGGGCTGGGCCGCCCGCTCCTACCACCTGAAGGCCCTGGCCTTCGCGGAGGAGTGCCTGCTCACCCGCCAGCTGGGGGCTTGGGGGCAAGGCCCCCGATAGGGGTTCCACCGCGACGGCGCGCCCACCTCACGGCACGGTCCGGCGGTGCCGGTCGAACCCCGGCGCCGTCAAGAGATCTGTAACCGCCGTGCGCCGGTGCCTTGTTCACCCAGCACATCATGCGGGTTCGCCAGCGCACAGCGTTCCAGCGTCAAGCACCCGCACCCGATGCAGTCGGTGAGTTTGTCGAGCAGCATCGTCAACTGCTCGATCCGCTCCGTCAGATCCTTCCGCCAGTGCTCGGAGACGCACGCCCAGTCCTCCTTGCTCGGCGTACGCCCCTCCGGCAGCAGGGCAAGCGCGTCGCGAATGGTGGCCAGCGGGATGCCGACCCGCTGGGAGACCCGGATGAAGGCGACCCGGCGCAGGGTGTCCCGTGCGTAGCGGCGCTGGTTGCCGCTGGTGCGACGGCTGTCTATCAGCCCTTGCCGCTCGTAGAACCGCAGGGCGGAGGCAGGAACTCCGCTGCGTCGCGACAACTCGCCGACGGTCAGTTCCTTGGCCTGCCAGGACACGCTGCTCACAAGATCACCCTAGCCGGGCCTGGGGTGTTGGCCCAGGCCCGGCCAGGGTGTTCAGCGGCTGAGGCGCCGACTACCAGTCGCCGCCGCCGAATCCACCGGAGTCGCCGCCGCCGAAGTCGCCGAATCCGCCGCCGGTGTCCCCGAACCCACCGGAGAAGTCAGCGGGGTTGAAGTCGGCACCGGAGAAGTCGCCGCCCTGCGGACCGGCGTCGAAACCGCCGCCCATGTCGCCACCGTCGAACCCGACGCCGTCATAGGCGTACGCGGGCGTGCTCAGCGCGCTGCCGAGCATGGTGCCGATCAGCAGCCCCGGCAGCATCCCGCCGCCGAAGTAGCCGCCCGCCCACGGCGCGTAGGCCGGTCCGGCGTCCCAGTAGGGCTGCGGGCCGTACGCGGTCTGCACATGGCGGGTCATCGGCTCGTTGCCGTCGGCGATCCGGGCGGCGTCCGCCGCACACGCCGGAACGCTGCGCACCGCGCCACCGGCGGGCGCCCACTCCACGTCCCGCACCGAAGGCCCGTGCCGCGGGTCGAAGAAGCACGGCACCCGGCGCTCCGGCAGCGGCGCACCGCTGCGTCGGGCCGCCAGGGTGGCCAGCGAGAACCGGCCGTCCTCCAGCGCCTCGGTGACCGGCCGCACGTCATCCGGCCTGGTCGCGGCCGCCATCAGCGACTTGGCGCGGTCGTACGCGTCCAGCGCGTGCGTGTAGTCCGTCCGCATCGCGTCCGTGGCGGACGGATCGGTGGGGCTGAAGTCCAGCCGCTCCAGCTCCTCACCGAAGGCGGTGATGTCCTCGTCCACCACGGTGCGCAGCTGGTCCAGGGCGGCCCGCTCGCGCTCGGCCTTCTTCTTCTTGGCCCGCCGGTACAGCACGTACCCGCCGCCGCCCGCGCCCAGCACGATCACGCCCGCGGCGATCGCACCGGCCGCCGCGCCGGATCCACCAGAACCGCCGGAGTCACCCCAGGAGTCGGGCGCGTGGCCCTTGGCCACCTGGTCCGCCTGGTCCACGAACGTGTTCAGCTCGGTCTTGACGTCACTCGCGGAGGACCTGGCGTCCAGCAAGGCGTTACTGATCGTGCTGCGGGACATCACCTGGCGGTCCGCCGCGGCGTTGAAGCCCTTGTCACCCAGGTGGACCGCGTACACGCCGGTGATGCCGACCTTGGTGCGCAGCAGCCGCAGCAGCGTGGCCTTCGGGTACTCAGGCGAGTTGGGCAGCACGGCGACGAACACCGGCTTGTTCGCGTCCTTGATCTTCTTCGCCAGCGCCGCGGCGTCGGCCGACGACAACTGCGAAGCCGCCCCCGGGTCCACATAGACCGGGCTCTTCTTCAGCCCGTCGGCCACCGCGTCCAATCCTCCGGCGGCGTGCGCTGGCGGGGCCGCCAGTGCCAGTACGGCGAGCAGCATGGCCGGGAGCAGCGCGAGCAGCCCCCGGCGTGCTCTGTTCAGGGACGTGCCCACGAAAAGCCTCCGTAGTTCCTGCTGACGTTCCTGTGATCGATCCTCAGCGATCAATCAGTCACCAAAGAGTACGTAAAGACAGGACGCGGCGGCGCGCACGGAGGTTGACAGCCGGAACCTAATCGTTACGCGCCTGACGGGGCTCCTCCACGGGCCGGGCGCTGGCCGTGTCTCCGGGCGCCGACTGGATGGTGCGCCGCACGGGCTCGTCCTGCGGCTTGTCCTGCGCCCTGGGCGCGGCCGGCTCGCCGGTGGCGCCCTCCTTGAAGTCGTCCTTCAGCGCCTTGGTCTCGCTCTTGAGGATCCGCAGCGACTTTCCGAGCGCCCGGGCCGTGTCGGGCAGCCGCTTCGCTCCGAACAGCAGGAACACCACGAGTACGACAACGACCAGGTGCCAGGGTTCCAAACCGTTGCGCAGCATCGGCGCCCCACCTCTTCTTCCTCTTGTTTCTCTTGGCTGGTCCGGGCCCGCACGCCCCTCATTGCAGTATTCCCGAAACCCGTGCGCGACATGGTCCGGGCTCCCGGAAATACGTGCGCATCCGGACGCCCGGTTCACGTACTCTGCGCGATGTGCTGGTCCGACTTATGCGGGCTTACCTCAAGCCCTACACCAAACCCATAGCGCTGATCGTGCTTCTCCAGCTGGTCCAAACGCTGGCGACGCTGTACCTGCCGACGCTCAACGCCGACATCATCGACAAGGGCGTCGTCAAAGGTGATACCGGTTACATTTTCCGCACCGGCGGTTTCATGATCGCCGTAACCCTGCTCCAGATCATTTGCGCGATCGGAGCTGTCTACTTCGGCGCACGCACCTCCATGGCCCTCGGCCGGGACGTGCGGGGCGCGGTGTTCGACCGGGTGCAGTCCTTCTCGGCCCGCGAGGTCGGGCGGTTCGGCGCGCCCTCGCTGATCACCCGCACGACCAACGACGTCCAGCAGGTCCAGATGCTGACCCTGATGACGTTCACCCTGATGGTCTCAGCACCCATCATGTGCGTCGGCGGCATCCTGATGGCGCTCAACCAGGACGTACCGCTGTCCGGGTTGCTCCTGGTCATCGTGCCCGTGCTGGGCATCATCGTCTCCCTGCTGGTGCGCAGGCTGCGGCCGCTGTTCCGCGGCATGCAAGAGCGCATCGACACCGTCAACCGCATTCTGCGCGAGCAGATCACCGGCATCCGGGTGATCCGCGCCTTCGTCCGCGACACCCACGAGCGCCAGCGGTTCGAGACGGCCAACGACGACCTGATGGCCGTCTCGCTGCGCACCGGTCGCCTGATGTCGATGATGTTCCCGGCGGTCATGTTCGTGGTGAACGCCTCCAGCGTGGCCGTGCTGTGGTTCGGCGGCCACCGCATCGACAGCGGCGGCATGCAGGTGGGCGCGCTGACCGCGTTCCTCAGCTATCTGATGCAGATCCTGATGAGCGTCATGATGGCCACGTTCATGTTCATGATGATCCCGCGCGCCGAGGTGTGCGCGGAGCGCATCCAGGAAGTGCTCGACACCGAGACCAGCGTGGTGCCGCCGGTGACGCCCATCTCGTCGGTCACCCGGCACGGCCAACTGGAGCTGCGCGGCGTGGAGTTCCGCTACCCCGGCGCCGAGGAGCCGGTGCTCAAGGACATCGATCTGATCGCGCTGCCCGGTGAGACCACCGCCATCATCGGTTCCACCGGAAGCGGCAAGTCCACCCTGCTCGGCCTGGTGCCCCGGCTGTTCGACGCGACCGCCGGTTCGGTACTGGTGGACGGGGAGGACGTACGGGAGCTGGATCCGGCCACGATGGCCGAACTGATCAGCCTGGTGCCGCAGAAGCCGTACCTGTTCAGCGGCACGGTCGCCTCCAACCTGCGCTACGGCAAGCCCGATGCGACCGACGAGGAGCTGTGGCGCGCGCTGGAGATCGCGCAGGCCCGCGACTTCGTCGAGCGCATGCCCGAAGGCCTTGACGCGCCTATCGCACAGGGCGGCGGCAACGTCTCCGGCGGCCAGCGGCAACGCCTCGCGATCGCCCGGGCGTTGGTCCGGCGCCCCGAGATCTACCTCTTCGACGACTCCTTCTCCGCCCTGGACTACGCGACCGACGCCCGGCTGCGCGCCGCGCTCGCTCGCGAGACCCGGGATGCCACCGTGGTCATCGTCGCGCAGCGGGTCAGCACCATCCGCGACGCCGACCGCATCGTGGTCCTGGACGAGGGCCGCATCGTCGGCACCGGCACCCACACGGAACTGATGGACGGCAACGAGACCTACCGGGAGATCGTGCTCTCCCAGCTCACCGAGCAGGAGGCGGCGTGAGTACTCCCCCCGCCCGCAGAGGTCCGGCCCCCGCGGCCGGACCGGCGCGTTGGATGGGCGCCCAACCCACCGAGAAGTCCATGGACTTCAAGGGATCGAGCAAACGGCTCCTCGGCATGCTGCGCCCCGAGCGCGGCATCATCATGCTCGCCCTGGCGCTCGGCGTCTTCAGCGTCGGGCTGTCCGTGCTCGGTCCCAGGATCCTCGGCCAGGCCACCGACCTGATCTTCGCGGGCGTCATCGGCCGCCAACTGCCGCCCGGCACCACCCAGGCGCAGGCCGTGGCCGCCATGCGCGCCCACGGCCAGGGCAAGATCGCCGATATCGTCGCCTCGATGCACAACGTGCACCCGGGCCACGGCATCGACTTCGGCGCGGTCGGCGTCGTTTTGCTGTGGGTGCTGCTGATCTACGTGGCCGCCGCGCTGTGCGGCTTCGGCCAGGCCCGGATCGCCACCTATGTGGTGCAGCGGTCCGTCTACCGGCTGCGCCAGCAGGTGGAGGACAAGCTCAGCCGACTGCCGCTCAGCTACTTCGACAAGCAGCAGCGCGGTGAGGTGCTCTCCCGCGCCACCAACGACATCGACAACATCGCGCAGACGCTCCAGCAGACGCTCAGCCAGATCGTGGCGTCCGTGCTGACCATCGTCGGCGTGCTGGTCATGATGTTCTGGATCTCGTGGCTGCTCGCCCTGGTCGCGCTGCTCACCGTGCCGTTGTCGGTGTTCGTCGCCACCCGGGTCGGCAAGCGCGCCCAGCCGCAGTTCGTCGCCCAGTGGAAGTCGACGGGCAAGCTGAACGCGCACATCGAGGAGATGTACACCGGCCACTCCCTGGTGAAGGTCTTCGGCCGTCAGAAGGAGTCCGCCGAGATCTTCGAGGAGCACAACGAGGCGCTGTTCCAGGCGGGTTTCAAGGCCCAGTTCATCTCCGGGACCATCCAGCCCGCGATGATGTTCATCGGCAACCTGCAGTACGTGCTGATCGCCGTCATCGGCGGTCTGCGGGTCGCCTCCGGCACCCTGTCCATCGGTGACGTGCAGGCGTTCGTCCAGTACTCGCGCCAGTTCAGCCAGCCGCTGACCCAGGTGGCCAGCATGGCCAACCTGGTGCAGTCCGGTGTCGCCTCCGCCGAGCGGGTCTTCGACCTCCTCGACGCCGACGAGCAGGAGGCGGACCCGGCCCAGCCGCTGCGTCCTGAACAGGTGACCGGCAAGGTGGAGTTCGAGGGCGTGCGCTTCCAGTACGACCCGGAGAAGCCGCTCATCGAGGACCTGTCGCTGTCCGTCAGCCCCGGCCAGACGGTGGCCATCGTCGGGCCGACGGGCGCGGGCAAGACCACGCTGGTCAACCTGCTGATGCGGTTCTACGAGGTGACCGGCGGCCGGATCACCCTGGACGGGGTGGACATCGCCGGTATGTCCCGCGAGGAACTGCGCGCCAACATCGGCATGGTTCTCCAGGACACCTGGCTGTTCGGCGGAACGATCGCCGACAACATCGCGTACGGATGTGAGGGCGCCACCCGCGAGCAGATCATCGAGGCGGCCAAGGCGACCCACGTCGACCGCTTCGTCCGCACCCTGCCCGACGGTTACGACACGGTCCTGGACGACGAGGGCTCCAACGTCTCCGCGGGCGAGAAGCAGCTGATCACCATCGCCCGGGCGTTCCTCGCCGAACCGGCGATCCTGGTACTGGACGAGGCGACCAGCTCGGTCGACACCCGCACCGAGGTGCTGATACAGCACGCGATGGCCCAACTCCGCTCCGGCCGCACGAGTTTCGTCATCGCCCACCGCCTCTCCACCATCCGCGACGCCGACGTGATCCTGGTGATGGAGTCCGGCCACATCGTTGAACAGGGCACCCACGAGGAACTCCTGGCATCCGGCGGCGCGTACGCCCGCCTGTACGCCGCCCAGTTCGCGGAACCGATCACGGAAGCAGCAGAGCCCGTCTGAGCAGGCGGGGGGTTCGGGGGCGCGACCCCCGAACCCCCCGCCCCCGGCAGACAGCGAGATAGCGCCCCAAAGGGGCGCGGGGAACCGCGCGACCAGCCACAACGGCGTCGCAGACGATCGACAACACATCGCCCCCTCCCAGCGGAGCGCTTAGCACCTCCCACGAAGGATCCCGGCGGCCCAAACGCACCCCAACCAGCCCACGCGCTAGCGTGACCCGCATGCCCGGCTTCGCCCTCCTGACCTGCCCCCTCTGCGGGCAAAACCTCACTTCGCGCGAGGGCGCCCTCAGGTGCCCCGAAGCGCACACCTACGACGTGGCCCGCCAGGGTTACGTCAACCTCCTGTCGGGCGGAGCCCAGACCGGAACCGCCGACACCGCCGAAATGGTCCGCGCCCGAGCCGACTTCCTGGCCGCGGGCCACTACGCACCGCTGGCCGAAGCGATCGCGCGCACCGCCGCGCGACTCTCCCCACAGGCGATCCTGGACGCCGGAACCGGCACCGGCTACTACCTGGCCGCCGTCCTCGACGCACTCCCCACCGCCATCGGCCTGGGCCTGGACCTGTCCAAGTACGCCCTGCGCCGCGCCGCCCGCGCCCACGAGCGGGCCGCCGCGGCGGTATGGGACGTATGGCAGCCGCTCCCCGTCCGCTCGGCGGCCGTCGACCTCGTGCTGAACGTGTTCGCCCCACGCAACGCCCCCGAGTTCGCCCGCGTACTGCGACCGGACGGCGCACTGCTGGTCGTCACCCCGACCCCCGCGCACCTCCGCGAACTCCGCGCGAAAGCAGGCACCTTGGAGGTCGACGCCGCAAAGGAGGAGCGGCTGGACCGCACCCTGTCCGGCCACTTCGAGCTGGCCCACACCGAACTGCTGGAGTACCCGCTCACCCTCAGCGCCGCCGAGGCGACCAACGCCGTGGCGATGGGCCCCTCAGCCCACCACGCCCCCCGCGCCCTGGAAGGCGACCAACAGGTGACCGCCTCGTTCCGCCTCTCTCTGTACCGCCCAGCACCTCAACCCTGAGACCGCACGGCCAACGGCCCGCCCCCGGGCCCGACCCGCAGCCACGTCCGCGACCCACCGCCAGACGGCGGCCCCCCGGTGCCGCCGGGCGGCCGACGCCTCCCCGGCCGCGCCGCGGGCGTCAACGCGTAGCACGCGAACCCCAACAGCAGCGCCGTGAAGTGCCCGAGATCGGTGAACGTGCGCCCGTTGACCACCGACCAGCCGAAGAACCCGGTCACCAGCACCACGTACCCCCACCGCCACGGTCTGGGCACCACATACGCCAGGATCCCGATCACGCCCGCGAGCCCGTAGCTCACCCCGATGTCCACCGTGTGCGCCATGGACTTCGGCAGCCGTTCGTACTGGATGCCGAGCCGCACCGCCTGCTGACTCACCAGCGTCGCGCCCACATGGGCGATCGCCACTGTCGTCAACCACCGCCATGTGCCCAGCCAGCGCTCCGCGGGCGCGTGGATCAGCTCGAAGAACACCCCGTAGATCAGGAAGCCCGAGGGCGACTCGATCCACAGCGCGCTGACGAACAGCACCCGAAGGGGGTGATCCCGCAACTGCACCAGATTGGTGCTGTTGTGGTGCAGCAGGAAGTTGCGCACCCCCGGTGAGACCACCGCGATCACCCCACTGGTCACCGCCAGCATCAGCAGCCAGATGTGTGTGCCCGGCGAATGCCCCACCCACTCCCCGGCGGCGCGCACACCGATCCTGGCCACCTCGCGTGGTGTGACGCGGCGGCCCTTACGGGGCTCATGGTCGGTTGCGGTCACCTTCCACATCATGACGGCTTTCCCTGAGCACAGGCACCGAACGGACTCGCCCTCCGCAATTTGTAGGATGACCGGGTGACCCCTCAACTCCGCCGGAGGACGCCGTGACCCCAGAGCTGCGCGCCGCCGATCGCCGTTCCCTCGTGGACACCGTCGTGGAACAGCTCAGGAACCAGCTCGCCGAACGCGCCTGGCGGGTCGGCGACCGCATCCCCACCGAACACGAGTTGGCCGACCGCCTGGGCGTCGGCCGCAACACCGTGCGCGAGGCGGTCCGCGTCCTGGTGCACGCCGGACTGCTGGAGTCCCGCCAGGGCCAGGGCACCTTCGTCCGGTCCACCGCCGACCCCTCGGCGGTCCTGCGCGGGATGAAACAGGCGAACGTCCGGGACGTACTGGAACTGCGCATCGCCCTGGAGACCGAGGCCGCCCGCCTCGCCGCCACCCGCCGCACCCGCGACGACCTGCGCCGACTGCGCGCCGGGCTGCGCGCACTCCACCAGCACGGCCCCCAACCCGAGGGCGCCGTCCAGGCCGACGACGACATCGACTTCCACCTGGCGGTCGTCGCCGCCGCGCACAACACCGCACTCACCGAGGTCTACGGCTACTTCAGCTCGTCCGTGCGCGAGGCGCTGGTCGCCTCGCTCGGCCAGGACGGCATGCCGCGCCTCGACCTGGAAACCCACACCGCGCTGGTCGACGCCATCGAGTCCGGTGACCCGCAGGCCGCCGAGACCGCGGCCAGGAACCTGTTGATGTCCCCGTTGCGCGCCGTGGAAGCGCTCATTCCACACGACACGGACACCCGGCCCTAGCAACACCTCCCGCGAGGAGACGAAAGGAGCAACGCTTGACCCGCCCCGACACCGACCACCTACTCGTCGACGCCGAGATCGACCTGCGCCCCACCCCAGCCGGTGTCGCCGCACGCCGCGCGCTCCTCGCGCACCCGGTCGTGCTCCTGGTCGGCGTCGTACTCGCCTCCTTGAACATGCGCGCCGCGCTCGCCAGCATGTCCCCGCTGGTGAGTGAGGTCAGCGCGCACTTCGGGCTCTCCTCGACGGCGAGCAGCCTGGTCACCTCGGTGCCCGTGCTCTTCCTCGGCCTCGGCGGCCTCATCGCTCCCGGCCTCGCCCGACGCTTCGGCACCGAACTGGTGCTGTTCTGCGCCCTGGTGCTGCTCGGCATCGGCATCCTGGTGCGCGTCCTGCCCTCCGCCGGGGCGCTCTATGGCGGCGGCCTGCTCGCCGGTACCGCGATAGCCCTGCTCAACGTCCTTATGCCGGGCCTGATCAAGCGCGACTTCCCGGACCGCGCCGCCTCGATGACCTCCGTCTACACCGGCGCGATGATCACCGGTGCCACGCTCGCCGCCGCGACCTCCGTGCCGCTGGAGAAGGCGTTCGGCGGCAGTTGGCAGGCGTCGTTGGCCACCTGGTCGCTGCTCGCGGGCGTCGCCGCCCTCGCCTGGCTGCCGCAGGTGATCATCGCGCGCGGCCGAACCGGCCGTGAGTCCAGGGCCGTTGCGGCACCTGGGTCCGGCAGCAGCGTGTGGCGCAACGCGCTCGCCTGGCAGGTCACCGGGTTCATGGCGCTGCAGTCGCTGTGGACGTACGTACTGATCGCCTGGCTTCCGACGATCCTCACCGACCACGGAATGAGCCGTTCCACGGCCGGTGCCGTCTTCGCCTTCAACACCCTCGTCCAACTCGCGGGCGCCTTCGGGGTACCGCTGCTCGCGGGCCGGATGAGCAGCCAGCGCCTGCTGGTCGTCCTGGTCACCGGCCTGGTCGGCGCCGGGTACGCGGGCCTGCTGGCCGCGCCCGCCGCGTACGCCTGGCTGTGGGCCGCACTGCTCGGCGTCGGCCAGGGCGGCGGCATCGGCCTGGCGCTCGCCCTGATCGTGCTGCGCGCGGGCGACGCCCACACCGCCGCACGCCTCTCGGGCATGTCCCAGACGGTCGGCTACCTGGTGGCCGCGGCGGGCCCCTTCGCGGCGGGCGCCCTGTACCAGGCGACGGGCAACTGGACGGCACCACTGGTCGTCATGCTCGGCGTCTGCCTGACGGCTCTACTGGTCGGCCTGGCAGCCGCACGGCGCCGCACGATCTAAGCCGCACGACTAAAGGTTGTGGACAGTCGCTCCGCAGGGCGGAGGGGCACCTCCCAGCGGTAGCTGGGGGAGGGGTGGGCACAACCGGCCCGCACCGGCTCCATCACCGCACCCGGGCCGCCCCCAACCGCAGACGGCCCCCAAGCGTGCTCACCCCCAGATACTCCTCAACCCGCTCCCGAGGCGAGCACCGCGCCAAAGGATCCAGCCCCACAAGCAAAAGCACCGGCCCCCCGCCTCCCACGAACGCCGACCACCGCTCCCCCACCTCCACCTGCACCCGGTGCGCGCAACCGTCCAGTTGGACCACCGCCCGCCCCGGCCCCACCAACGTCACCCGCGCCCCCGTGTCCGGCACCCGGGTACACGGCGGCACCAGCCCCAACGCCTTCGCGAGCCCGGTCAACTCCCGCTCCACCGCCCTCGCGTCAGGATGCGCCAGCAGCAGGAACGCGACCGGCCCCGCACTGGTGCGCTCCAACCACGCCCAGGACGCCAGCGAGTTGACGAACCCGGGCGTGGGCGTCGCCATCACGCGCCCTCCCGCAACAGCACCCACACCTGCTTGCCGCCGCCCTCGACCGGCGAAGTCCCCCACAGGTCCGCGGTGTTCGCGACGATAAACATCCCCCGGCCACTTTCCCCGAGCCAGTTCTCCCCCTCCACCACCACCGGCAGCACGCTCGACTGATCGCGCACGGCCGCCCGTACCCCCTCCGGCATGTTCTCCAGAACGAGCTCGCACTCCGACGGGTTCACATGGCGGTGCACGTTGGCCAGTATTTCCGTCACACAGACCACGGCCGAGTCGATCAGCCCAGTTCGTCCCCACAGCCGCAGATAGGCGCTGACAATCCGCCGTACGGCGCCGAACTGGGCGGGTTCCGCGCGGAGTTGAAGTCGGCACAGGCCCGACGTCGTCACGATGGGTGGAGATTCCAGCGTCATACCTTCCACGTTCCCGGCCCGAAGCTAGCCTGACCAGGCAGGAACGGATCGCACACCAAAGTGTGCGTTCCGTAATCATGTGCTGTGGTGAGAGCGTGACACCGGGGAGGCGTGAGGTGGCGGCCAAGGACGAAGGCTCCGACAGCATGCGCATGTTCGGCGCGATCAGCAAGGCGCTGCGCACGGCGGCCGGAATCAGCCAGGAGGCGCTGGGGGAGCACGTCGGCTACTCCAAGTCCCTTGTTCAGGGCGTGGAGAGCGGCACGAGAATGCCGAGCCAGCGGTATGTGGAGCTGGCGGATCCGTTCCTAGATGCCAACGGGACGCTGCTGGCCGCTGCGGCGCATCTGTCGCGGGAGCGGTTCCCGTCGTGGTTCATCGATTACTTGGAGGCGGAGAAGACCGCCCTCAGCCTGTGGGTTTACGACACGCAGGTGATCAACGGCCTGCTCCAGACCGAGGAGTACGCGCGAGCAGTCTTCAGCGCTAGGTGCCCGGCTCTAGAGGAAGAGGACATCGAAGCCCGCGTTCAAGCGCGGCTGGAGCGCCAGAGTCTGCTAACCCGCAAGAAGCCGCCGTGCATGATGTCGTTCGTCATGGAGGAGTGGCTGCTTTACCGCCGCATCGGCGGACTGGACGCCCATAGGGGGCAGTTGGAACATTTGTTGGAGCTATCGGAGCGGCGGAACGTCTCCATCCAGATCATGCCGACGGTATGCGAGTCACACGCCGGATTCAACGGCCCCATGCACCTGCTGGAGACACCAGCGCACCAGTGGCTCGTGTACGTGGAAGGCCAGAAGGTAGGCGTGATGATCGATGATCCAGATCAGGTAAGCGAGTTGTACCAGCGATATGCGATGATCCGGAGCCAAGCCCTCGCACCGGGTGACTCCGTGAAGTTGATCGAGAAGCTGCTAGGGGAGCTATGAGCGCCGAACTCACATGGTTTAAGAGCAGCTACAGCGGCGACGAGGGCGGCGCGTGCATAGAGGTGGCCCTGGACTGGCGGAAGTCCAGCCACAGCGGCAGCCAGGGCGGTCAATGTGTCGAGGTCGCAACCTGCCCCAAGGCCATCCACGTCCGGGACTCCAAGGACCCCCAAGGCCCCACCCTCACCTTCACGCCTGACGCGTGGACGTCCTTCCTGGCGGCGGCGCCGCAAATAGGCTGATTCCCGGCACCCAGGCCGGGTATCCATACCTACGTGCCCGTGCACGTAGGTACCTCGGGATGGATGTACCGGGATTGGCGCGAGGTCCTCTACCCGGCAGGGTGCCCGCAACGCCTGTGGCTGGAGGAGTACGCGAAGCGCTTCCTCACCGTCGAGAACAACGGCGCCTTTTACCGGCTGCCGACGGCCGAAACCTTCGCCGAGTGGCGCGACCGTACGCCCGACGGGTTTGTCATGGCCGTGAAGGCCAGCCGCTACCTGACCCACATCAAGCGCTTGCGGGAACCGGAGGAACCGGTGGAGCGTCTGATGTCCCGCGCCGAGGCGCTGGGACCGCGCCTCGGCCCCGTACTGCTTCAGCTACCCCCGACGCTCCGCGCGGACGCGGAGACCCTGGGGTCGCTGGACGCCTGCCTGACCGCGTTCCCGAAGGGCACCCGCGTGGCCGTCGAACCACGCCACGAGTCGTGGTGGACCCCCACCCTCCGCGCTTTGCTGGAGCGCCACCGCGCCGCCCTGTGCTGGGCGGACTGGCGGGCTCGGCCCACCGGACCGCTGTGGCGTACCGCCGACTGGGGCTACGTCCGCTTCCACGTGGGCATCGCCCACCCCTGGCCGCGCTACGGCCGCCAGGCCCTGACCACCTGGGTGCGACGCATCACGGAGACCTGGCCGGACGCGTCCGACGTGTACGCGTACTTCAACAACGACCCGGGCGGCGCGGCCGTACTGGACGCGGAAACCTTCCTCCGCGCCCTATCGCGCACCCAGCAGACAGGTCAGCGCCGCCATGGCCAGCAGCGCAGCCAGGATCACGCCGAAGCGGCCGTTGGCCGTGTACGGGCTTGACGCGGGGCGACGGCGGCCAATAGCGGCCCAGACGAAGCCCGGCGAACCGTCTCCCGTGTGGTGATGGTGGTGGCTGATCCCGCTGTGGTGGTGCCCGCCGAACCCCCCACCGTGGTGGCCGCCCCCACTGAATCCGCCGCCGCCGTGCATGCCGCTCACTCCGTCCGTGATCAGTTCTGGAGCGGAGCACCTGCCCGGTTTCCGGCGGCTAACACATCCAGGACGCGCCAGCTTGCGTGGCGAACGCCACAATCGCGTCCAGCCGCCCGTGGTGCGCACCGTGCCAGTACACCTGCCCGCACTCCCGACACCGGACGAACGCGTCATACGTGCGCCGCGTCCCCGGCTTGAGCAGATGCACCACCGCCTCCTTGCTGACCGGCTCCAGCCCACCGTTGCACCCCATGCACCGCGTCCACGGCGCCAGCGTCGGTGCGAACCGGTCGAGTACATCGGCGAGTTGAGCGTCCGGCCGCGCTCCCCGTACGAACGCCCCGCGCCACAGACTCCGACGGAACAGCAGCCCCCGGTCCTGTGTGAGCAGAACCCTGCGTTCCGCGTTGGCCTGCGCGACCAACGCATCGTCGTCCATGTCGTTGCGGTACGCCGTGTCCAGTCCCACCAGCCGCAACCGCCTTGCCAGCGCGCCCAGATGGACGTCCAGCACGAACCGCGCGTCCTCGGTCCGCTGCGGCCGCGTCACCTCACGCACCCGCACCCGCTCCCCACCCCGCGGCCGGTACGTGTCCGCCACCGCCCGCCCGTCGACCTCCAGCGCGCCGACCTCCGTCAGCGGCACCCCGATCGACTGCACCACATGCCCGAGCGACGACGTCCCGTCCACCACCACCCGCACCCCCGACGCCCCCCGGTTCCGCGCCGCAAGGAAAAACCGCAGGTCATCCGCTACAAAGACCCGCAGCTCAGCACCACTCACCCTTCCAGCCTGCCACGGTGCCCGCCGCCGCGACGGCAGCGCGTTCCCGCCGCCGCGACGAGCAGCCAACGACGCGGTCCGGCGGCGCCGAACCCACCGCGCCCCAGCCGGGGGCTAGATCTCCTGCCACCCGACGGAGTCGTACAGCTCCACCAACCCCCGCATGCGCTCCACGTCGACCGGAAGCTCCACCCCGTCGATCCGCCCCACCGCCACGATCCCCCTGGCGTTGCAGACGAACGCCCCGTCGTAGGAGGCGACTTCCACCAACCGCACAACCGCCCGCCGCGAAGGCGTACCCCGTTCAGCCAGCGCACCCTCGATCAACTGCATGGTGATCCCATGCAGCATCGGCGCCTCCGGCCAGACGATGGTCGGACCGGCGAAGAACCCGATGTTGGCGATCGCTCCTTCCGCCACCACCGCATCGGGACCGACGAGCAACGCATGGTCGAACCCCTCCCGCTGCGCCTGCCGCTCATGATGCTGTTGCCCGAACCCTCCGAGGTGCTTGATGTGCGCCACCGGCCGCAGGTACCGCACCGCCCGCAACCGCTGCGGATGATCCGGATCATCCGCAGGCGGCTTGACCGTGACCAGGACCGACGGCGGCAGACCCACCTCAGGCTGGAACGCGTAGACCCGCACCGACGCGTCCACGACATCCGTCCCAAGGGCGTGCCGCACCAGCTCCCGGACCCGGTCGGCGTCCAACCCGACCCCGAACAGCTCCCGCGAGGCCGCGTCCAGCCTCCGCAGATGCAGCTCCAGGCCCCGGGTCTTCCCGCCGCGCACCTGCATGGCCGTGAAGTGGCCGTACGGGAACGTGGCCAGGAACCCCAACTGCTCAGCGGTGGCCGGGTGTCCGTCAATCTCGATCCGTGAGGTGATCGCCGAGGTCTCCACGCGGGCCAGGGTATTCCTACTCCTCGCCCGCCAGCGTCAGCGCCCGCAGCCTGCGTCCCGCGAACCAGGTCGCCACCAGCGTCACGCCCACCAGCAGGACCACCGCCGTCGGCAGCGCCACGTCGGAGGAGACCGCACCGCCATCCGCCACCTTGGCGGCCAGCGCCAACGCCCACTGCTGAACGCTCAACGTCCGCGCTCCCGGCACCAGATTGCCTATCAGCGACTCCCATACCAGCGCGTACACCAACCCCGCGACCACCGCGTGCCGCGTGACAACGCCCAGCAGCAGGAACACCGCGCTGTACGTGAGCGAGGCCACCGCCGCCGCGACCCCGAAGGCCACCGCGAGGTGCTGGCTGTTGCCGTCGAGTATCAGGCCCGCCAGGAACGTCGGTATGGCGGCGAAGCCCACCGAGACCAGCATGGCGACCAGCAGTTTGGTGAGGATGATCGTCGGCCGCTTCACCGGCTTGGAAAGCAGATAGGCGATCGAGCCGTCATCGATCTCCGGGGCGATCGCGCCGGTACCGGCGATCACCCCGATCAGCGGAACCATGGTGGCCAGCGCGAACCCGGACAGCACCTCGCGTGCCGTGGAGTCATCGGCGCCGGTCAGCGCCCGCACCGCGGCGGAGATGACGAGCAGCAGCAGCGGCAGCGCGAACAGGATCGCCGCGCGGCGCCTGCCGAGCAGCGCCCGGTAGGTCAGCCTGGCGACGGTCGGGTGGTACACCGTGGACATGTCGTTCACTCCCTATGCCGCGACCAGGTAGGAGAAGACGCTTTCCAGCGACTCGTCGGAGGGCGACACCTCGTAGAGCCGGATGCCGTGCTCGCGGGCGACACGCGGCAGCAGTTCGGTGAAGCGCGCGAAGTCGACGGCCTGGATGCGCAGCGCGCCGCGCCCCGCCTCTATGCCGAGTTCCAGACCTGTCGTACTGTCGTCGGCGATCAGCGCCGCGGCCAGCGCGCGGTCGTCGCTGGACCGCACCAGGTAGCGGTGCGGGCGGTCGGTCATCAACCTGCGGATCTTGCGGAAGTCACCCGACGCCGCATGCCGCCCGGCGACGATCACCTCGATGTGGTGGGCGAGCTGCTCGACCTCCTCCAGGATGTGCGAGGAGAACAGGACGGTCCGGCCCTCGGCACCCATCTGCCGTAGCAGATCCATCAGTTGGAGCCGCTGACGCGGGTCCATCCCGTTGAACGGCTCGTCGAGCAGTAGCACCGACGGATCGTGGACCAGGGCGGAGGCCATCTTGACCCGCTGCCGCATGCCCTTGCTGTAGGTGTCGATGCGGCGGCCCTGCGCGTACTCCATCTCCACCGTGGCCAGCGCCTTGCGCGCCGCCGCCTCAGGGTTCGGCAGACCGTGCAACTCCGCGTTGGCCAGTACGAATTCGGCTCCGGTGAGGAAGTCGTACATCGACTCGCGCTCGGGCACGATGCCGATGTGCCGGTACGCCCGCTCGTTGCGCCAGATGGTCTGGCCGTCGAGCGTGACGCTGCCCGTGGAGGGCGCCAGGAAGCCGCCCATCATGTTGATCAGGGTGGACTTTCCGGCCCCGTTGGGACCCAGCAGTCCGGTCACGCCGGGCCCGATGGTCATGCTGACGTCGTTGACGGCGACGACGTTGCCGAACCAGCGAGAGACATTGTCGATCGTTACGGTGGTCATCCCAGCCCGACCTTCCGGTAGCGGCGCATCAGTAGCGCGAACGAGCCTGCGATCAGGCCGAGCACGACGATCAGGTAGCAGGCTCCGGCCGCGGCGTTGGGCGGCCCGTAGCCCCCTACGAAGTGCGAGTGCGCGCCCAGCCACCAGGTCTGCAGCCCGTCGATCAACGTGACCGGCGAGAACAGTCCGAGCCAACCGATCGCCGTCTGGGCACCCTGGTGGAAGGCCACGGCCTGCACACTGGTCACCGCTCCGAACGAGATGGTGAACAACGCGATCACCGCCGCCACCCCGAACCCGCGGCGCGGGGTGAGCGCGGCCAGTACCAGCCCTATGCCGCCGAACAGCAGCGACATCAGCGCGGCGGCCAGCAGCCCCTTGCCGAAGCCCGCGGTCTGCGCGGCGAAGTCGAGCTTCGCCAGCAGCGCGCCGAGGTAGAGGATCACCAGCGGCGTGCCGATGAGTATGAACAGGGCCGCGGCCATCGCCCCGAACTTCGCTATGACGTAGTCGATGCGTTCCATGGGACGGGAGAAGTAGAGCGGAACCGTCTTGAACCGCAGGTCACGGGAGACGGACTGGGGCGCCTGGGCGGCGAGGTACAGCCCGATGACCGCCTGGAGGAGGAGCGCGTACTCCGTGTACTCCAGCGGGAGTTTGGTCATGTGGGTGTAGATCGCGACCGCGTCGATGATGCCCGCGGGCAGGCACATCACGGCGAACAGGATCATCGGCAGGACCTTGGACTTCGCTGACCTGCCGAGCCCGTACGCACCGCGCAGGCTCTGGACGAACAGCGAGCGCCGGATGTACGAGCGGTCCAGCCTGACGCCGTCGTAGTGCCGGTAACCAATGTCGTGGATGCGGGAGTTGTCGGCGGGCGTGTTCGCCGCCGTCACTGCTGCTGCGGGCTCAGGCGGCATCTCGGCTGCCTCCTTCCTTTTCCTGCTTGCTCTTGAAGACCTCGGCGATGCGGTGGCGGCGCTGTTCCATACGGACCAGGCCCAAACCGAGCGCGACGACCGCGTCACGGACGGTGTCGTACGTCGACTCGTCGGCTATGTCGACCAGCAGCAGATGACCGTCGGCGCGCGCCGTCAGCCCCGCGGCGGTGAACGCATCCAGCGCGGCGCGGGTGCCGTCGGGATGGCGTTCGGTGTCCGTCACCTCCACCGCCAGCGAGGCGGTGGCCTGTGTGAAGTCCCTTGTGGAAGAGGCACGCAGCAGCTTTCCACCGTCGATGACGACGATCTGGTCACTGGTGCGCTCCAGCTCGCCCAGTAGATGGGAGGTGACCAGGACCGAGATGCCGAAGTCGCTGTGCACCCGGCGGATCAGGCCGAGCATCTCGTCCCGGCCGACCGGGTCGAGACCGTTGGTCGGCTCGTCCAGCAGCACCAGCTTCGGGTCGTGCACCAGCGCCTGCGCCAGCTTCACCCGCTGCTTCATACCCGTGGAGTAGCCGCCGATCGGCCGGTACCGCTCCTCGTACAGACCGACGTGACGCAGAGTGTCAGCGGTGCGTTCGCGCGCGGCCGTCGGCGGGAGCCCGGACATCCGGGCCATGTGCACCACGAACTCGGTGGCCGACACGTCGGGCGGCAGGCAGTCGTGCTCCGGCATATAGCCGACCAGCGACCTGATCCGCGGTCCCTCGGTGGCGACGTCGAGACCGAGCACCGCGGCGGTGCCCTCGGTCGCCGGGGACAGGCCGAGCAGGATTTTGATCAGCGTGGACTTCCCGGCCCCGTTGGCGCCCACCAACCCGGTCACACCCGGCTCGATGCCCACGGTCAGCCGGTCCAAAGCGGTCACCCGCGGGTACCGCTTGGTCAGGCTTTCGGTCTCGATCACAGTCACGCTTCGACGGTAGGGGTAGCTACCGACATCCGTCGTCACTCCCGCGGGTCGGGTTCTCGTAGTCCTCCAGGCTGACCCCCCGTAGGGGACCCGCGACCTGGGGATTACCGGGTATCGGGGTCGGCGGTGCCGCGCGGTTTCCGTCCTGCGGGTGACGGGGTTGTCCACACCGGCCGAGTTCTCCACAGGCCGGTGCGCGACTCTTGACTCAGCCATCGGGTGTTGTCACATTCGTTGATGTCATATTCGCAAGCGCTCGCGCGCGGACGGTGTGGACCGGACCGCGCGGCAGCTGAGGGGGATGGGAGGGCGGCCATGTCAGCGGTGCTTTCCGCGGAGCTGCGCGGCTTCCAGGCGGTGCAGCGGCTCGCGTACGAGTGCGCGGAGGTGGTGGCGGCCCAGCTCAGACCAGGCACGACCGAGCGGGAGGCGGCACGCGCGCTGCGTGCGGAAGCCGACGCGCGCGGCGTACGGGACTGGTTCCATCTGCCGTTCGCGTGGTTCGGAGACCGCACGGCGTTCACCGGGTTCAAGGTGCCGACGCAGTTCTTCCCCACCAACCGCCCGTTGGAGCCGGGCATGCCGTTCATCCTCGATCTCGCCCCAATACACGGCGGGTTCACCGCCGACATCGGCTACTCCGGCAGCCTCGGCCCCAACCCCCTGCAGGACCGGCTGATGACCGATCTGCGCGAGCACCGCGAGCTCATCCTGCGCGAGGTCAGAAAGCGGCGTTCGCTGCGGCAGATATATGAGGACGTCGACCGGCTGATGGTCAGGCAGGGCTACCAGAACCGGCACCGCGCCTACCCGTTCGGGGTGATCGCGCACAAGGTCGACCAGGTCAAGGAGCGCCGCTGGTCACCGCGGGTCGCCGGGTTCGGCACCCAGGGTCTGCGCGGTCTGGTCAAGGACGCGGTGCACGGCCACCGCGAGGGCTGGTCACCGCTGTGGAGCCCGTATCGGATCTCGGATCATCCACCGCACCCGGGTCTGTGGGCGGTTGAGCCGCACCTGGGATTCCGCGGCACCGGCGCGAAGTTCGAGGAGATCCTCGTCGTCACCGACTCGGCCGATCCGGAACAGAGCGCCTTCTGGCTCGATGACGAACTGCCGCATGTGAAGCGGTGGAAGCAAGCAGCGTCACTCACAGACGCGAAGGGGGGAGCATGATGTCCGAGGTTCGCGAGCGCATGGTGCGCTCGGGCGAAGTCGAGCTGTGCGCCGTCGAGTACGGGGACACCGCGCACCCGACCGTCGTCTTGGTGCACGGCTATCCGGACAGCAAGGAAGTGTGGACTCCGGTCGCCGAGCGGCTGGCCGACCGCTTCCATGTGGTGCTGTACGACGTGCGGGGGCACGGCCGGTCATCTGCTCCGGCGCCGCTGCGCGGCGGATTCCGGCTGGAGAGGCTGACCGATGACTTCCTGGCGGTGGCGAACGCGGTCAGCCCGGAGCGCCCGGTCCATCTCGTCGGCCACGACTGGGGTTCGGTACAGGGCTGGGAGTTCGCCACCGTTGGCCGCACGGAGGGCCGGATCGCCTCCTTCACCTCCATCTCCGGTCCGTCCCTGGACCACTTCGGCCACTGGATCAACCAGCGCCTGAAACGCCCCACTCCACGGCGAGCCGCGCAACTCCTCGGCCAGTGCGCCAAGTCGTGGTACGTCTACGCCCTCCATACGCCGCTGCTACCGGAGTTGGCCTGGCGCGGCCCGCTCGGCAGGCAGTGGCCAAAGCTCCTGGCCCGCGCCGAACGGCTTGTACCGGACAGCTACCCCACTCGGTCGCTCCCGGACGACGCGGCTCACGGCGCCTGGCTGTACCGGGACAACGTCCGCGCCCGGCTGCGCAATCCGCGCGACGACGCCTACGCCCATGTGCCGGTGCAGCTGATCACCCCGCTCGACGATCCGTTCCTGTCCCCACGGCTCTACGACGATCTGGAGCGCTGGGCGCCCGATCTACGGCGCAGGACCCTGCCCACCAAGCACTGGGTGCCACGCACCAGGCCGGACCAACTGGCCGAGTGGATCGGCCAGTTCGTCCTGGCTCACCAGCACGCCGATGTCGGCCAACCGCTCGGCACGGCCGCGAACCGCCCGGCTCACAGAGCACGCAGCGGCAGGCCGCCCAGCAGGTCCGCCCGGGTCCAGGCGGCATACGCACAGCGATTCGCCGGACAGCTGGTGCTGGTGACCGGTGCGGGAAGCGGCATAGGCCGCGCCACGTCCTTCGCGTTCGCCGAGGCGGGGGCGCGGGTGATCGCCGTCGACCGGGACGCGCAGGCCGCGAGCAGAACGGCCGAGCTCTCACGGCTGTTGGGCGCCGGGGCCGCGTGGGCGGAGACGGTGGACGTCTCGGACGAGCAGGCGATGGAGAAGCTCGCCGCCCGGACCGCCACCGAACACGGCGTGGTGGACATCCTGGTGAACAACGCCGGGATCGGTATGTCCGGCTCGTTCCTGACCACCTCCACCGACGACTGGCGCAAGGTGCTGGATGTCAACCTGTGGGGCGTCATCCACGGCTGCCGGGCCTTTGCCCAGCAGATGGTGGAACGCGGCCAGGGCGGCCACATCGTCAACACAGCCTCCGCCGCGGCCTACCAGCCCTCCCGCGCGCTGCCCGCGTACAGCACCTCCAAAGCCGCCGTCCTCATGCTCAGCGAGTGCCTGCGCGCCGAGTTGTCCGCACACGGCATCGGGGTGACCGCGATATGCCCCGGCATTGTCAACACCAACATCACCGCCACGGCGCACTTCACCGGCGCCTCGGAGAGCGAGCAGGAACGCCTGCGCGCCAAGTCCTCGCGGCTGTACCGAATACGCAACTACCCGCCGGAGAAAGTCGCCGACGCCGTACTGAACGGCGTCCTGCGCAACGCCGCGGTGGTGCCGGTGACGCCCGAGGCACGCGGCGCCCATCTGCTCGCCCGGCTGTCGCCCAAGGCCCTGCGGGCGATGGCCCGGATCGACCCGCCCCTGTAGGCACCGCACCAGCCACCGTCAGAAGGAAGCACCGCCATGGACACCACGGACCCGGCCCCGAGCCCCACCTCGACAACGCCGTCCGCCGCCACTCACCCCATAAGGCCGCGCCGCGTCTCCTTCGACTGGCAGCGCACCCCACTGCACTGGATACCGGACGAACCCACCGCCACCCATGTCATCAACGTGCTGCACCTGCTGCTCCCGGCCGGAGAGCGCTGGTTCGTCAAGGTCTTCAAGGAGGCGCTGCCGCTGGTCACCGATCCCGAACTACTCAAGGACGTCAAGGGCTTCATGGGCCAGGAGGCCACCCACAGCATCCAACACTCCTACGTACTGGACCACTTGGCGGAGCAGGGACTGGATACCCGTCCCTACACCAAGCACGTGGACTGGATGTTCGACGTCATGCTCGGCGAACGTCCGCCCGGCGGACTGCCGGTCTCAGCACGCGAGTGGCTGCGCTTCCGGCTGTCGCTGATCGCCGCGATAGAGCAGTTCACCGCTGTGCTCGGCGACTGGGTGCTGCGCGCCGAGGGGCTGGAGCGGGCACAGTCGGACGAGGTGATGCTGGATCTGCTGCGCTGGCACGGTGCGGAGGAGGTCGAGCACCGCGCGGTCGCCTTCGACATGTACCAGCACACCGGTGGCAGCGGGCTGCCCCGGTACGCTCGGCGGATCGGGGGCATGGCGTTCACCGCCCCGATACTGGTGTGGCTGTGGGCGTTCGGGGCCGCTTACCTCATACGCCACGACCCTCAGCTTCGCGGCCGACTGCGGTACACGCTGCACGAGCACAACACGGCGGTGCGCAAGGGCCTGCTGCCCTCCTGGCGCGAGCTCGGCGCGGCCATCCCACGCTACCTGCGACGGTCGTACCATCCCTCTCAGGAAGGGTCGCTGCGTGCGGCCGTCGAGTACCTGGCCACGTCCCCGGCGGCCAGGGCGGCGGCGGGCGCGATCGGCCGGGCGGCGGTGTCGTAGCCGAAGCCCCGTAAGGAGCACGAGGAAGTGACGGGAAAGTCGCCGGGCACCACCCCGGAACCACCGACCGGCACGGTCGACGATCCGGCGTACCGCATCGAGGACCTGGCCCACGAGAGCGGCACCACGGTCCGGACCATTCGCGCCTATCTGGACCGAGGCCTGCTGCCCAAGCCCGAGCGACGCGGCCGAGCCAACCTGTACGGGGATGCGCATCTGGCCCGGCTGCGGCAGATCGCCGAACTGCTGGAGCGCGGATACACCCTCGCCAGCATCAAGGAGCTGTTGGAGGCCTGGGACGCCGGTACCGGGCTCGGCGGAGTCCTGGGACTGGTCAGCGAGGTGGATCGGCCGTGGTCCGACGAGCGCCCGGCGCGGATGGGGCGGACCCAGCTCAGCGAGGCGTTCGGCGGCATCGCGGACGATGAGGCCATCGCCGAGGCCGTCGAACTCGGTGTGCTGGAACCGGTGCCGGGCACGGACGACGAGTTCGTGGTGCCCAGCCCGCAGGAGTTGGCGGTCGCCGCCGAACTCCACGCGGTGGGCGTGCCGTTGTCCGCGATCACCGGTCACCTCAGGGAGCTACGCGGCCAGGTCGAGCACATGGCCGAGCGGTTCATGGCGTTCACCACCGAGTACGTGTTCCAGCCCTACCTCGACCACCCGCCGACCGACGCGGAGGCCACCGAGGCCGCCGCGCTGGTGCGTCGGCTGCGCCCGCTCGCCCAGCAGACCGTGGACGCAGAACTCGCCCGCGCGATGCGGCAGTTGGCGATCCAGCTGGTACAGCGCCACCTCGGCCCGCACCACCAGCGGCCGGAACCACGCCAGGCACCGGCAGCACAGGAGCCACCGGCACAGCCGCGGTACAGCACCGTCACCCTGCCCGCGTCCACGGTGCGGTCGGTGCGGGCACTGGTCGGCCCCCGCAACACAGCGGCGTTCATCGCCGCCGCCGCCGAACGCGAGGTCCAGGCCCGCACGATGGACAGGCTGATGCCATAGGCCGGAAACACCCGCAGCCCCACGAGCAACCGCACCGCGAACAACGCACCGGCGAGCAGCACCGGCGCGCCCACCCCAACGCCGGAGCCCGGCGGTGCCGGACAAGCCGCACCCGACCCCAGCAGCGCCGAAGGCTAGAGCTGCGCCAGCCCGTCCGTGGCGATCTTCTCGAAGGTCGCCAGGTCCGCCTCGAAGATCGAATCCGGAATCGGCCAGTGCAGAACGATCTCGGTGATGCCCAGCTCCGCGTACCGGCCCGCGTAGTCGACGAAGGCGTCCACCGAGTCCAGCGGGCGCTCACTCGTGGACCCCTGAAGCAGGATCCGGTCCAGCTCACGCGGATCACGGCCGGTCTCGGCGCAAGCCGCCTGCAGCTTCTCGATCTGCGCCCGCACCACACCCGGGCAGTCCGCCACCGGCACGTCCTTCGGCCCGCGCGGGTCGCCGTACGTCACCCACGCCTGCCCGTACCGGGCGGCGAGCCGCAGACCGCGCGGACCGGTCGCGGCAACCGCGAACGGCAGCCGCGGGCGCTGTACACAACCGGGGATGTTGCGGACCTCATGCGCCGAGTAGAACTGGCCCTCCCGCGACACCACATCGTTGGTCAGCAGCTCGTCGAGCAGCCCGACGAACTCCCCGAAGCGGTCGGCGCGTTCGCGCGGCGACCACGCCTCGTTGCCCAGCGCGGTCGCGTCGAACCCGGTGCCGCCCGCGCCGATCCCGAGCGTCACCCGGCCACCGCTGACATCGTCCAGCGTGATCAGTTCCTTCGCCAGGGTCACCGGGTGCCGGAAGTTCGGCGAGGTTACCAGCGTGCCCAGGCGCATCCGCGATGTCACCCCGGCCGCCGCCGTCAGCGTCGGCACCGCCCCGAACCACGGCAGATCACGGAAGCTGCGCCAGGAAAGGTGGTCGTAGGTGTACGCGGCGTGAAAGCCGAGCTGCTCGGCGCGCCACCACAGCTCGCGCCCCTCAGACCAGCGGTGTACCGGGAGAATCACAGTGCTCAGTCGCATGCCGTCGACTGTAAGCGGCCCGCCGCGCGAACCAAGAAGCCGCCCGAAACGCCCTCCCCGCACGAGCCGACGACAAGTGGGCGACAGATCACCACGTAAGGCGCCCTCTGCTGCGCGAGACGTCCATTTCACACGGGTTTAACCTGAATAGCGAGGTTCGCCCCAGGAGGCCGTGATGACAAGGAAAATCGCCGACTGCAGCAAGTTCCCCAGTGAGTCGCACTGCACGATCGCCATCGCCGGGGAAGAAGAGGAAGTGGTCCGGGTAGCCGTCGAGCACGCGGTCGCCGACCACCACCACAAGGACAGTCCGGAGCTGCGCCAGCAAATCCGCGGGATGCTGGAGGACGAGCGCATCCCCCCCATCCCGAAGTCGGGGCCGCCGCCTCCCGAAGGCGAGATATTCGATCTCTGATCCCGCCGGCGTGCCCCCTGCACGCTGCGAACACAGTGGCCGGTCCCCAGGACCGGCCACCCGCGTCTACCGCCCCTCCCGCGCACCCGCGCACCGCGGTGCGCCACTATGGACCCCGTGACCTCGCTCTCCCGGCCCCCGCACCCTTCCCGGTCCCAGCAGCAGCTCCCGGGTCACCTCAAGGCACCCCGGCTGATCGCCACCGACCTGGACGGCACCCTGCTGCGCGACGACCGCACGGTCTCCGCCCGGACCATCGCGGCGCTGGCCGCCGCGGAGGCGGCGGGCATCGAGGTCTTCTTCGTCACCGGCCGCCCGGCCCGCTGGATGCATGTGGTGGCCACCGCTCCGCTGGACGGCGACCCCGCCCGCCGGTCGTTCCTCACCAACGGCATCGCGATCTGCGCCAACGGCGCCGCCGTCTACGACCTCCACCGCGACCTGCTGCTCGAGGCGTTCCCGCTGGCCGAGCCGGACGCCCGCGCGGTGGTGGCGGCGGTACGGGATGCCGTGCCCGGCACCACCTTCGCGATCGAGCGGACCGGTGGATTCCACTACGAGCCGGAGTACGCCGCTGCCTGGGCGGAGGCCGACTCCCTCGTCGGCCCCATCGAGGAACTGCTGGCCTCCGACGCGGACCAGCCGGTGCTCAAGCTGCTGGCAAGGCACGACTCGGCGGACCCGGATGCGTTCCTGGCAGCGGCACGCGGCGTGGCCGGGCAGCACGCGGAGTTCACCAGGTCCAGCCCCTCGGCGTTGCTGGAGATCAGCGGGGTTGGTGTCAGTAAGGCCAGCACCCTGGCCCGCTGCTGCGCGGAGCGCGGCATCACCGCCGACGAGGTGATCGCCTTCGGCGACATGCCGAACGACCTGGCGATGCTCAGCTGGGCCGGTACGTCGTACGCGGTGGCCAACGCCCACCCCGATGTCCTCGCCGCGACCACCCACCGCACCTCCGCCAACGAGGACGACGGCGTGGCCCACGTCATCGAAGCCATCCTGAGCGACTACGCGTAGCCGAGGGCCCCCGGGGCTCGCCTCCGCGCAGATGCTGGCGCCTGGCCCCCGGAACCGTCCCGCCGCGACGGCAAGCAGACAGCCCCGAACCAGCCGGGTGCCGCCGCAACGGCCAGCAGCCCCCCAACCAGCCCGGCTCCCGCCGAACCCCACCGCGACGCACCGCACCCCACCGCACCGCGCCCCTCTGCAGGCCCCCTCGCACCGCAGGCCCCGTCGCACCCCCCGTGGTTCCGCCGGACCGGCTAAAGCGGCGCCTCCCAGACCACCTGAGCCCCCACACCGTCCGGCCCCTCGCCGTAGCTGCTGGAGCCGCCCAAGGCCTCCGCGCGGCGGGAGAGGTTCCGCAGGCCGCTGCGGCGGCCGCCCTCCGGAATGCCGATCCCGTCATCGACCACCGTCAAGCGCACCCCGCTCCGCCCACTCGGCAGGGTGACCGTCGCATCCACGTGGATGTCGATGCGCGAGGCCCTGGCGTGCCGGAACGCGTTCGACAACGTCTCCCGCAGTGCCGCGATGAGGTTCTTCGCGGTCGTGTCGCTCACCAGGGCGTCCACCGCGCCGGTGAACCGCACCGACGGCGCGAACCCGAGCGGCACCGAGGCCTGCCCAAGCTCGCGCAGCACGCGGGTGCGCAGTCCGGCCGGTGCGTCGGCGGGACCCTGCTGCAGCGCGAAGATCGCGGTGCGCACCTCCTGGATCGTGGCGTCCAGCTCGTCCGCCGCGTCGCCGATGCGTTCCCGCACCTCGGGGACCTCCGCCCGGTGCTGCGCGCTCTCCAGCAGCATCCCGGTGGCGAACAGCCGCTGGACCACCAGGTCGTGCAGGTCCCGCGCGATCCGGTCCCGGTCCTCGAAGACCGCGAGCCGCTCGCGGTCCCGCTGCGCGTCGGCGAGCACCAGCACCACCGCGGCCTGGTGCGCGAACTGTTCGGCCAGCCGCCGCTCCGTGTCCGAGAACGGCCTGTCCCCTCGCCTACGCGGCACCGCCAGCGTGCCGATCACCTGTCCGCCGCTGCTCAGCGGCAGCATCATGCTCGGGCCGAAGAAGCGGGAGACATCAGTGGTCATCCGCGGGTCGGTGGCCGAGTCGTCGACGAACACCGGCTCGCCCGCGAGGAGTTGGGAGACGACCGGGCTGGTGGGCGCGACCACCGTGCCGAGCAGCGGCAGCGGTTCCTCGGTGGAGGCCGCGACGATCTCCATTCCGCGCTCCTGTGTGGGCAGCAGCACCACCCCGGCCACCGAGTCGGCCAGCCGCCGTGCCTGCTCGGCGACCACCTGCAGCGCCTCGTCCGGGTCGCTTCCGCTGACCAGTGCCGTGGTGACGGCGTGGACGCCTTCGATCCACCGGTCGCGCTGCCGCGTCGCCTCGTACAGCCGGGCGTTGCCGATCGCCACGCCCGCCTGGGCGGCGAGTATCCGCGCGGTGTGCAGGTCGGCTTCGGAGAACTGGCCGCCGTCGCGTTTCCCGGTCAGGTAGAGGTCCCCGAGAACCTCCCCGTCCACCCGCACGGGAACGCCCAGGACGGGGCGCGACGCCGGATCGTGCAGCAGCGCGTCCAGCAGCCCCTGGTCTCCGTCCGGCAGCGCACCGACGCGGTCGGCCACGTTCTGGTCGATCTGGTCGATGCCGTGGGTGACGACATCGCGCAGCCCGTCGCCGCCCGGGTCGGCCACCCCGAGCGCGGCACAGCGGGCACCGACCAGTTCGGCGCCGGTCGCGACGATCCGGCGCAGCGTCTCACGGAGATCACGGCCGGAGCCCACGGGGACCACGGCGGACAGCAGCTGAGGAAGCCGGCCCAGCTCGCCCAGCTCGCTCAGCTCCGCGAGGTCATCTGCGCGGTCTGCCATGCAGACGAGGGTAAATGGACCGCTTTGCTATGAGAAGTGGCTAAAGAATACATAAGTTGGCATTCGCTGACGCCAACCAGGCGGCGGAGCGCCGGGCGGCGCATTAACCCACCGGTACGGCCTCGCTGGCCCGCTCACGTTCCAGCAGGCGGCGGAACGGCCCCTCGACGGCGGCCAGCTCCTGGTACGTACCGCGCTGTACCGCCTGGCCGCGATCGAGGACGATGATCTCGTCCACCGCGCCGGATGCCGCGAGCCCGGCGAGCCGATGGGTGATCAGCACGGTGGTACGGCCCTCGGTCGCCCGCAGCAGATCGGCGGTGAGCGCGTCCGCGGTCGGCAGGTCAAGGTGCTCGGCGGGCTCGTCCAGCACCAGGACCGGGAAGTCGGCGAGCAGCGCGCGGGCCAGCGCCAGCCGCTGTCGTTGCCCACCGGACATCCGCGCGCCGTGTTCACCGACGAGGGTGTCCAAACCGTCGGGCAGCGAATCCACCCAGTCGAGTAGGCGCGCGGCGGCGAGTGCGCCGCGCAACTGCGCCTCGTCCGCCGTGGGACGCGCCAGGCGCAGGTTCTCCCGCACCGAACTGTCGAAGACATGGGCGTCCTGTGCGCACAGCCCGATCATGCGGCGCACCTCGTCCCCGTCCAGCGCCGCCGCGTCAACGCCGCCCAGCGTGTAGGTCCCGGCCTCCCGGTCCACGAACCGCAGCAGCGCCTGAGCAAGTGTCGTCTTCCCGGCCCCCGACGGCCCGATGACGGCGATCCGACGCCCGGCGACGAGCTCCAAGTCAAGCCCGTCCAGCGCCAGGCCCGCCTGGCCTGGGTGACGTACCGTCAGTCCCCGTACGGCGAGCGGGAACGGGGACGCGGGCGGAGCGGCTGGCTCCGCCGGTTCGCGCACCGGAACGGGCGCGTCCAGCACCTCATGAACGCGCTCGGCGGCCCTGCGGCTACGGCGCCGATGCAGCGCCGCCAGCGGCATCCCGGCCACCGCCTCGAACGCGGCGAGCGGGGTGAGGACGACAACGGCCAGCTCCACCCCGGCCAGCCGACCGTCGGCCACCGCCCGCACGCCCACGTAGGCGCTGGCCGCGACGGTCACACCGGTGATCAGCGCGGAGAGCCCGGCACCGAGCGCGGTGGCCGACGCCGAGCGGGCGGCGATACGGGTCAGCAGCCGGTCCGCCCGGACGGTCCCGTCCAGCCGGACGGGCAAGGCGCCCGCGACCGTCAACTCGGCGGTGCCGGAGAGCAGGTCCACCACCTGGGTGGACAACTCGCCACGCGCTGGCGCCAGTTTGACCTCGGTACGCCGGGACACCACGGCGGCCAGCGCCGGAACACCGGCTCCGGCGGCGAGCAGACCTCCGGCGAGCACCGCGCCCGCCACCGGCAGCAGCCAGCCGACGAACCCGACGCAGGCCGCGCTGACCACCACCGCGGTGACCGCCGGAAGCAGCCAGCGCAGGAAGTAGTCCTGCAGCGAGTCGACGTCGGCGACCAGCCGGGAGAGCAGGTCGCCGCGCCGGGTGTGGCGCAGTCCGGCGGGCGCCAGCCGCTCCAGCCGCCGGTAGACGGCGGCCCGCAGGTCGGCGAGCGCGCGGAAGACCGCGTCATGGGAGACCAGGCGCTCGGCGTAGCGGAAGACCGCGCGGCCGATGCCGAAGGCGCGGGTCGCGGTGGTGGCCACAAGTAGGTAGAGCACCGGCGGGTGTTGGGAGGCGCGGGATATCAGCCACCCCGAGATGGCCATCAGCCCGATCGCACTGCCCAGCGTGAGGGCTCCCAGGAGCACGGCGAGCGCGAACCGCGCCCGCAGGGGGCGCGCCATCCGCCGCACGCGGGCCAACGCACCGGGCGCGCTTGGAGGATCACCGGTTACGGGGCTCGTTACGGCCGCGGGGCTCGCTACGCCCGTGGGCCCGGCGACGGCGCCCGTCGCAGCGGCGTCCGCTACGGTGACGGCGCCCTCTCCGGGAGCGCCCGCCACCCCGGCGCCCGGCCCCCGCAACTCCACGTCACCGTACGCCCGTTGGTCGCCGTCGCCCACTCGTACCACCCGGTCCGCGACCGCCAGCAACGCCGGACGGTGCACGACCAGAATCACCGTGCGCCCCTCGGCGAGCCGCCGCACCGCGTCCACCACGGCCGCCTCGGTCTCCCCGTCCAAGTTCGCCGTCGGCTCGTCCAGCAGCAGCACCGGACGGTCGGCCAGAAACGCCCGGGCCAGCGCGAGGCGTTGCCGCTGCCCGGCCGACAGGCCCGTGCCGTCCTCGCCGAGCCGAGTGTCAGACCCCCGTGGCAAGCTTTCAGTGAAGTCGAGGGCGTTGGCACTCCGAAGCGCTTCGGTGACCTCCGCGTCGCTCGCTTCAGGGCGCGCCAGCCGGACGTTGTCGGCGATCGATCCGGCGAACAGGTACGGACGTTGCGGAACCCAGGCGATCTGGCTCCGCCAACTGTCGGGACAAAGGGAGGTGAGATCCGTGGAGTTGACGCGAATACGGCCGCACGTTGGCCGTACGAAGCCCAGTAGGGCGCCCAGCAGCGTGGTCTTGCCCGCGCCGGACGGGCCGGTGATCGCCACCGTCTCGCCCGGCCGGATCGTGAAGCTGGTCTCCGGAAGCGAGGGTTCGCCCCGCCCCTGATGGGTCACGGTCAGCCGTTCCACGGTGATCGTGGCGGTCCGGGCATCGGGGGCCACGGCAGTGCCCTCGGCCGGTGCCGGGGTCTCCAGCAGCGCGAACACCTCGTCCGCGGCGGCGAGCCCCTCCGCCGCCGCGTGATACTGGGCGCCGACCTGGCGCAGCGGTAGGTACGCCTCGGGTGCCAGGACGAGCACCAGCAGACCGGTGTAGAGGTCGAGCCCGCCGTCGACCAGCCGGAAGCCGATGCCGACCGCGACCAGTGCCACCGAGATTGTGGAGAGCAGTTCCAGTGCGAAGGAGGAGAGGAACGCTATGCGCAGTGTCTTGAGCGTCGCCCGCCGGTAGTCGTCGGTGATCTTTCGGATCGAGGCCGCCTGGGCCTTGGCCCGGCCGAAGACCTTCAACGTGGGCAGCCCGCAGACCACGTCGAGAAAGTGACCCGACAGCCGGGACAGCAGCCGCCACTGCCGCTTCATCCGCACGTCGGTGTACCAGCCGATCAGGGCCATGAACATCGGGATCAGCGGCAGGGTCACCACGATCACCAGCGCCGACTCCCAGTCGGCGGTGGCGATCCTGGCCAGTACGGCGGCCGGTACCACGACGGCCAGGCCGAGTTGGGGAAGGTAGCGCGCGAAGTAGTCGTCCAGCGCGTCGACTCCGCGCAATGCGAGGGTGCTGAGTTCACCGATGCGCTGCGGCCCGCCGCGTCCCGGGTCGGGCGGCGTGGGGCCGAGCCGGGTGGCGTGGGCGAGCAGTCGGCGGCGCAGTTCGGATTTGACGGAGGCGCTGGTGCGGTGGGCGGCGAGTTCGGTGAGCCAGCCCACGGTGGCGCGACCGATGGCGACGGCGATCAGGAGGGTTATGGCAGAGGTGAGTTGGGATGTTCCGTAGTGGTGCTGGAAGGCGCCGACCACGATCTCGGCGATGAGCATCGCCTGGGCGACGACCAGTCCCGCCCCGGCGAGCCCGAGTGCCACCGTCGCGGCGAGGAAGACGCGGGTGGTGC
Source organism: Streptantibioticus rubrisoli (assembly GCF_024436055.1). Lineage (GTDB taxonomy): Bacteria > Actinomycetota > Actinomycetes > Streptomycetales > Streptomycetaceae > Streptantibioticus_A > Streptantibioticus_A rubrisoli. The sequence continues at coordinate 126,588 of NZ_JANFNH010000005.1, forward strand.
TGGCGCACCGGAGCAGGCGCGGGTCGACAGGTCGCACGGTGGCCTCAGTGGGTGATCGGGTCGGGTATGTGCTGGGTTCCGATGCGCTTGCGGAAGACCCAGTAGGTCCACGCCTGGTAGCCGAGCACGAGCGGCGTCATGATGCCCGCGACCCACGTCATGATCTTCAACGTGTATGGGCTGGACGACGCGTTGGAGACGGTCAGGCTCCATGCCGGGTTGGTGGTGGACGGCATCACGTTCGGGAACAGCGCCAGGAACAACATGGCCACCACGGCCGCGATGGTCACTCCGGACAGCGCGAACGACCAGCCCTCCCGGCCGAGCCGATTGCAGGCCAGCGCAATGGCCAGCGCCACCACGGCGACCAGCAGCGCGGCCAGGCTGCGCGCGTTGCCGCTGTGCGCCTGCGTCCAGACCAGGAAGGCCGACGCGGCGGCCGCGGCCACCAGGCCGAGGACCCCGGCCATCGCGCGCGCCCTGGTCCGAACCTCGCCGAGCGTCTTCAGCGCCGCGAACACCGCACCGTGGAAGGTGAACAGCGTCAGCGTCACCACTCCGCCGAGCAGCGCATAGGGGCTCAGCAGGTCCAGCACCGTGCCGGTGAAGTCCTTGTCCGCGTTGATCGGCACGCCTCGCACGATGTTGGCGAACGCCACGCCCCACAGGAAGGCGGGCAGCAAGGAGGTGAAGAAGATCGCGTGTTCCCAGTTGCGCTTCCAGCGTGCGTCATCGCGCTTGGCGCGGTACTCGAAGGCGACACCGCGCACGATCAGGCAGACCAGGATGATCAGCAGCGGTAGGTAGAAGCCGCTGAACAGCGTGGCGTACCAGTCGGGGAAGGCCGCGAAGGTGGCACCGCCCGCGGTGAGCAGCCAGACCTCGTTGCCGTCCCAGACCGGGCCGATCGTGTTGATCAGCACCCGGCGCTCCTTCTCGTCCCGCGCCAGCAGCTTGGTGAGCACACCGATGCCGAAGTCGAAGCCCTCCAGGAAGAAGTAGCCGGTCCACAAAACGGCGATCAGCACGAACCAGACGTCGTGAAGGTGCATGGTCGTTCTCTCCCGATCTCTGCCGTACGCCGGTCAGTAGGCGAAGGCCATGGGCTTGTCGGACTCGGCGTGCTCGCCGCTGTCCGACTCGGTGCCGGTGCCGCCCGACGAGCCGCGCAGCCGTGGGTCGTTGGCCGGTGGCAGTTCGTCGGTGACCGGTCCGGCCTTGGCGTAGCGGACCATCAGCCGCACCTCGATGACCGCGAGGATCGCGTACAGCAGTGTGAAGGCGGACACCGAGACGATGACCTCGGTCTGGCTGACGCCGGGGGAGACCGCGTTGCGGGTCTTCATCAGCCCGTAGACCACCCATGGCTGCCGGCCCATCTCGGTGAAGACCCAGCCGAAGGAGTTGGCGATCAGTGGGAAGCCCATGGTCAGGATGCCGATGCGCCAGGACCACCTGGTGAGGAGGGTGCTCATCTCCCGCCTGGGCGTGAGCATCAGCCGCGGCACGTCGTCCTCGCCGGTGCGGAACTCCGGTGCCAGCCAGCGCTTCCCGCGGGTGGTCCACAGTCCGATCAGTCCGGCGACGAAGGAGGTCATCCCGAACCCGATCATCAACCGGAAGCCCCAGAAGGTGACGAAGATGTTGGGGATGTAGTCCTCCGGCTTGCCGCCGTACCGGGCCGCCTCCTGCTTGGCGACATCGTTGATCCCGGGGACGGCCTCGTGGAAGTTGCTGTGCGCCAGGAAGGACAGGACGCCGGGGACGGACAGTTCCACGGTGTTGTGGCCCTTGTTGACATCACCGACCGCGAACACCGAGAAGGGCGCGGGCGCCTGGGTGTCCCAGAGCGCTTCGGCCGCCGCCATCTTCATCGGCTGCTGCTCGAACATCACCTTGCCCAGGGTGTCGCCGCTGACGGCGGTGCCGAGTCCGGCGATCACCGCGAGCACCAGACCGGTACGCAGCGAACTGCGCATCGCGCCGATCTTCTTGCGGTCCTTGTCGGTGGCGGTCCCGCCCGCGTTCTGCCGCCGCTTGGCCTTCCACAGGTGGTACGAGGCGATGCCCACGACGAACGCGGCGCCGGTGAGGAAGGAGGCGGTGAGCGTGTGGAAGGCCTGGACGAGCGTGGTGTTCTGGGTGAGCACGGTCCAGATGCTGGTGAGTTGGGCGCGTCCGGTGTGCGGGCTGATCCGGTAGCCGTTGGGGTGCTGCATCCAGGAGTTGGCGGCCAGGATGAAGTACGCCGACAGCAGGGTGCCGATCGACACGATCCAGATGCACGCGCAGTGCAGCTTCTTGGGCAGCTTGTCCCAGCCGAATATCCACAGTCCGATGAAGGTGGACTCGAAGAAGAAGGCGATCAGCGCTTCCATCGCCAGCGGGGCGCCGAAGACATCACCGACGAACCGCGAGTAGTCCGACCAGTTCATGCCGAACTGGAACTCCTGCACGATGCCGGTGACCACGCCCATCGCGATGTTGATGAGGAAGAGCTTTCCCCAGAACTTGGTGGCGTGGAAGTACTTCAGCTTTCCGGTCCGCACCCACGCCGTCTCGAACCCGGCGGTGATCGCGGAGAGGCTGATGGTGAGCGGGACGAAGAGGAAGTGGTAGACGGTCGTGATGCCGAACTGCCACCGGGCCAGTGTCTCCGGGGCGAGAGCCAGGTCCACGTCGCGTCTCCTTACCTTGGCGCGCGGGTGAGCTTGTGAACGCGTTCACATTCACAAGCAATTATTACCCAGGCCAGTTCTCGCTCTTGACAGGGGGTGGGGTGACCCTCTTCACACGGCTTCGGTGTTTGGTGGAGCGCCCGCCGCAAAGGGACGGAAACGCGGGCGGGGGCGCGCCCACCACGGCACGCCCCCGCACGATTTCCTTGGCGGGCTACAGCTCCTTGCGGAACTCCGCGGCCGCCCGCAGAAACAGGTCGTTGGCCTCCCGCTCCCCGATCGTCGCCCGGACGCCCTCGCCCGCGAACGGCCGCACCACCACCCCCGCGCGCTCACACGCCGCGGCGAAGTCCAGCGTGCGCTCGCCCAGCCGCAGCCAGACGAAGTTCGCCTGGGACTCCGGCACCGTCCAACCCTGCTCGGTCAGCGCCTGGGAGACCCGGGTGCGCTCGCCGACCAGCGCCTCCACCCGCTCCAGCAGCGCCTCCTCAGAGCGCAGCGACGCCACCGCCGCGTCCTGCGCGAGCTGGCTCACCCCGAACGGCACCGCGGTCTGCCGCAGCGCCGCCGCCACCGGCTCGTGCGCGACGGCGAAGCCGACCCGCAGCCCGGCCAGCCCGTACGCCTTGGAGAAGGTGCGCAGCACACAGACGTTGGGCCGGTCCCGGTACAGCTCGGTGCCGTCCGGCACCTGGGGGTCGCGGATGAACTCCCGGTACGCCTCGTCCAGCACCACCAGCACGTCGGACGGCACCCGGTCCAAGAACCGCTCCAGTTCGGCGCGGCGCACCACGGTGCCGGTCGGGTTGTTGGGGTTGCACACGAAGATCAGCCGGGTGCGGTCGGTGATCGCGGCGGCCATCGCGTCGAGGTCGTGCACCTCGCCCTCGGTCAGCGGCACCGGTATCGAGGTGGCGCCGGAGATCTGGGTGATGATCGGGTACGCCTCGAACGACCGCCAGGCGTAGATCACCTCGTCGCCCGGCTCGGAGGTGGCCTGCAGCAGCTGCTGGGCCACGCCCACCGAGCCGGTGCCGGTCGCGATGTGCGTCTCCGGTACGTCGAAGCGCTTGGCCAGCTCGGCGGTGAGCCCGGCGCACGCCATATCCGGGTAGCGGTTGAAGGAGCGCGCGGCGTTGGTCACCGACTCCATCACACCAGGCAGCGGGGGGTAGGGGTTCTCGTTGGAGGACAGCTTGTAGGCGGGCACGCCGGTCCCGGAGACCGCGGGCTTGCCCGGCTTGTAGGCAGGGATGCCACGCAAGGCGGCACGGAGCCTGGGTTGTGCTTCTGTCACCGTAAGGTCCTCCTCGACCATCCCGGGGTACGGGGCGACCGATGGCGGCCGCCCGTACTGCCACGCCGTACTCAGCGGCTGCTCACACCCGCTGCACACACCCTAAGAGGGGCGCGTGTCGAGCGGGAGAGGTGATTTGCCCCGGGCGTACGCCGGTGGCGTGCGCCCTGGCGCGCATCACTCGTACAGGTGAGGTGGAAGGTCTCCGAAAACTGGACCACACAGCGAGTCAAGCGGACCGTACAGCCAACCAGAGAGTCCAAATCCCTTGTTCTGCCTGGCATTTCAAGGGAACACCCGCCCCACGCATATGCAGAAACGTCACTGCATCCCGGCGTTCGCCAACCCCCGCCACCGGACCACCCGAGCCCTACTATCGGCCTGCCATGACAGCAGCAGGTAACCACCAGGCGAGCCGGTCCGGGCGCCGGCTGGAGCGAGCGGGGATCCGGGACGTGGCAGCCGCGGCCGGGGTCTCGATCACCACTGTCTCCGACGCACTCAACGGCAAAGGCCGTCTGCCCGACGCTACCCGTCGACACGTCCGCGAGGTCGCGAACCGGCTGGGCTATCGCCCATCTGCCGCAGCGCGAACCCTGCGCACGGGTAGATCGGGGCTGATCGGCTTGACGGTCACCACATATGGGGAAGAACCTTTCACCTTTACCGAGTTCGCCTACTTCGCCGAGATGGCCCGTGCCGCGACCTCCGCCGCCCTGGCCCGCGGTTACGCCCTGGTGATCCTGCCGGCGTCCTCCCGCCACGACGTGTGGAGCAACGTGGCGCTGGACGGCACGGTGGTCATCGACCCCTCCGACCACGATCCGGTGGTGGCCGACCTGGTCCGCCAGGGCATCCCGGTGGTCAGCGACGGTCGCCCGGCGGGAAATCTGCCGGTGCACGCCTGGGTGGACAACGATCACGAACAGGCGGTGCTCGGCATCCTCGACCACCTCGCGGACTCCGGCGCCCGCCGCATCGGCCTGCTCACCGGCACCAGCACGGACACCTACACCCGGCTGTCGACCACCGCCTACCTCAACTGGTGCGAGCGCGTGGGCCAGGAGCCGGTGTACGAGGCGTACCCGGCGCACGACCCCTGCGCGGGCGCGGTCGCCGCCGACCGGCTGCTGGCCAGGCCCGACCGACCCGACGCGGTCTACGGCCTGTTCGACCCGAACGGCACCGACCTGCTGGCCGCGGCCAGGCGGTACGGGCTGCGCGTCCCGGAGGACCTGCTGCTGGTCTGTTGCAGCGAACGCGCGGCCTACGCCACCACCGAGCCGCCGATCAGCACGCTCTCCCTCAAGCCCGGCCGGATCGGCACCGCGGTCGTCCAACTGCTGATCGACGCGATCGAGGGAGTGGGCGCCGGTCGTCCGGTCGCGCAGGTGATGCCGACCGATCTGATCGTGCGGGCCTCCTCGCAGCGGCGCTCCACCCGAACCACAGTGAGCCCACCGCGCTCCCCGGAGAACGATTGAACGGAATCCGGCGGTCCAACGATCGTCTTCAGGGTGTATTGACGACAGCCGGCGGAAGTTTCACGGAGATTGTCCGCTCCGCCCCAATTGGCAGGCGGCAGGTGCGTCGCAACCCGAGAGCGGCGTTCCTATGATGGGCGGATGACACCGGAGGACGCGTCGGCGCAGGCCGCGCAGGGCGCGGCGGCGGTGCACGGCGGCGCGAAGGTGGAGGGGTCGATGACTCAGGGGGCCGGTCAGGAACCCGTAACGCGCGGGGCGAGTGCGTCGGGGAGCTGGCGCCCGGCCGAGCCTGTCGTGCCGCCGGGCATGGAGGTATCGCCCGCGGTGGCGGTTCCGAACGGCCCGACCGTGTTCGAGGAGGCGACCGCCTTGCCGGTGATCGCCGCGGTCCCGCCCGCATCCGGCTTCCCCACGGCCCCGTCCGCCGTGACCGGCCAGGGCCTTCCGCCCGCGCCACCGCTGACGCCGGGCCTCCCCGGCGCCCCGGTCGCGCCCGGCTTCCCGCCCGCGGGGGCGGCGGTGCCCGCGCCGCCCGTGGTCGAGTACACGCCGACCGCCCATGACCTTCCCGTGGTGCGGCGTGCCGAGTACACCCCGACCGTCCAGCTCGAGGCCGTGGCCGAACCGGACGAGGCACCGCCGGGTCCGCTGTACGTCGTCGGTGATGTGCACGGCTACCTCGACGAGTTGCGCGCCGCGCTGCACGCCGAGGGCCTCATCGACGCCGAAGGCCACTGGTCGGCGGGCCGCGCCCGGCTGTGGTTCCTCGGCGACTTCACCGACCGCGGCCCTGACGGCATCGGCGTCATCGACCTGGTGATGCAGTTGTCCGCCGAGGCCGCCGCCGCGGGCGGCTACGCGAAGGCGTTGATGGGCAACCACGAACTGCTGCTGATCGGCGCCAAGAAGTTCGACGACACCCCCGTCAACTCCACCGCCGGAACCGCCTCCTTCCTCGCCGCCTGGCGGCTCAACGGCGGTCAGCCCAGTGACATGGAGCGCCTCCAGGACCACCATGTCGCCTGGATGTCCCGGCTGGACGCGGTGGCACTGGAGGACGACCATCTGCTGCTGCACTCGGACACCACCGCGTACCTGGAGTACGGCACGACCATCGACGCGGTCAACGACGCGGTGACCGGTGTGCTGCAGCGCGCCGACGCGGACGAGTGCTGGGAGCTGTTCCGCAAGTTCACCAAGCGGTTCGCCTTCCGCGGCGACACGGGCACCACGGCGGCGCGCGAACTCCTCGACGCCTACGGCGGACAGCGCGTCGTCCACGGCCACAGCCCCATCCCCTACCTGACGGGCGAGGTGGGCAGCGAGGACGGCGGCGAGGCCAGCGCGCCCGCGGTGTCCGGGCCGCACGTCTACGCGGACGACCTCGCGGTCGCGATGGACGGCGGAGTGACGATGGAGGGGAAGCTACTTGTGGCCCAACTCCCGCTCACCGTATAGGTTTTGGCCCACTCGCCGCAGAGCGCCCTGGTAACGGGCGATCCACGCGAGACGGACGACGGCGTCCCGATCCGGAAGGACCGTAAGTACCCGCCTGAGCAGCCGAATTCGGTAAACACTCTGTCACCGTGTCAGTGCCGCGCTCTACCATCGGTTTATCCGTCATACGCTCGCCTTCCGCTTTCGACCAGCCGCCCCGGCACCGGACCGGGACGTGGCAGGTGGGAGGGGAACGGAGCATCGGGGGATGTACATGAACAGCGCTCCGCACCTGCTGACCGAAGACCGCCCGGACTTCGAGCGGGTCCTCGACGAGGCACTGCGAGCGGTGGCGGACGCACCCGCCGCCAACGGCACCCGGCTCAGCTCCGCGCAGCTGCGCACCATGGCGCTCAGTGCCGCCGCCGCGATCTCGGCGTGCGCCGCCGCCGAGTACGACCACTACCTGCGGGTGCGCCAGGCGCGGCGCGCCGCCGCTCCCGAGCCGTCGCGCGCTGACAACGGGCACGCCACGGCGGGCGGCGGCGCGGGAGATACCTCGGGGGGCGCGGGACTGTTCGCGATCGTGGCGGTGCTGACCCCGATCCTGGCCGGTACCGCCGCGCTGATCTTCCTGCTGGTGGGCTACGTACTGGAGGCGATGGACCCGGAGCCCGCGATAGCGGCGCCGCTGCGCACGGCGGGCTGGCTGTTCCTGGCGGTCGCCGGGGCCGGGGTGCTGGCGGGCATGGTCGGCTTGGTGCTGACCGCGCTGCGGGACGGCTCATCGGCGATCCGGGCGACCGGGAACGATGACCCGGCCGAGGTGATGGCGGCCAAGGACGCCTGGCTCACGGCGCTCCTGGAGCGCGGCATGCTGCCGTTCCTGCGCGAGGCCCAGGAGAGCAGCGGACGCGCCAACTCCGCTGCCGGGCTGCCCGGTTCACGCGCCGAGGACACGTCCACGGACGACCGGCCCCATATGCCGCACGGTCTGGGGTACTCGCGCCCCGGCTTCTCCAGCCCGGGCGGCGAGGAGCCGGAGTCCGGGGCGCCACGGTTCAACAGCCCGCGGTACTCCAGCCCGGACTTCGGCAGCCCCGACTTCGGCGAGTCGGACGCCGGGCGCGGCTGAGCGGTTGGCGCGCGGCGGCACCGACATGCCAGCGCCGCCGGACGTGGCCCAGCCCTGCCCGCCTGACCTGCGCGAACTCCGCAGATGGGTGGTTAATCGGCCTATCGCACCGGGCGTTGGGGGGCATCGGGTGCACCGCGAACTAGCTTCGGTGTGCGTCAGGGCTTCCCCCACCCCGCACACCTGCCTAGTCCGCCTGCCCTTCTGCACGGCTCACGGACGGGCCGGTCTTCCGTTCCCAGGAGTGAGCAGATGGTTCCGCAGTCAAAGCTCAACAGGGCACTTGTCGCCGTCGCCGCCAGCGCGATCCTCACCGCGGGCGCCGCCGTCCCCGCGCTCGCCGACGTACGCCCGGCCTCCGTCTCCAGCCCCACCGACGACCCGCACCACCACGACGGCCGCCACGACCGCGACCGCGACCACGACCGCGACCACGACCACGACCGCGACCGCGACCGCGACCGCGACAACGGAGGGGATCACGGGCGCGACCAGCATGGGCGTGACCACCGTGGCGACGGTGACCGCGACCACGGCCGCTACCCCAGAGGCGACCACAGAGGCGAAGGCGGGTACGGCCACGGTCGCGACGCCCACGGGCGGCACGACGACCACCGCCTGCACAGCGGGCGCCACCACAGCTACCGGGGCCGGGTCATCGCCCGGCGCGGTCTCAACGTCCGCCAGCGCCCGACCACGCACAGCCGCGTCCTCGGCTGGCACGCCAACGGCTCGATCCTGAGCATCCGTTGCGCGGTCAGGGGCGAGTCCATCTACGGCAACCAGCGCTGGTACCTGCTGACCGACGGCACGTGGTCGTCCGCCCACTACGTCCGCACCCTCGGCCGCACCGTGCGCTGGTGCGCCTACCGCCACCGCTGACGTCCACGTGACCTCCGCTCCGACAGGGTTTCCGGACGCGCCATCCGGAAACCCTGTCGCGCGCGCCCGGAACCGCGGTTAAGGTGAACGCACTTCAGCGGAATCACGCTCTCCAGAAGTACGCCGCAGTGCGGGAGCGAACCCGGCAACGGGCAACGAAGGGGCGGCAGTTGACCAGCCATGCCCCGATCCCTTCCGGAGGAACGATCCCATGCCTCGCATCGATGTCGGCCTCGGCCTGCCCATCAGCGACCCGGCGGCGCTGCTGACCTGGGCGCGGCGCGCCGACGAGGGCCCGTACCGCACCATCGCGCTGCTGGACCGGCTCGTCTACGACAACCCCGAGCCCATGGTCACCCTGGCCGCGCTCGCCGGTGCCACCTCGCGCGTTCGGGTGCAGACCGAGGTGCTGCTGGCACCGTTGCGCCCCGCCGCGCTGCTCGCCAAGCAGTGCGCCACGCTCGACCGGGTGTGCGGTGGCCGCTTCACCCTAGGCATCGGCGTCGGTGCCCGCGCGGACGACTACCTCGCCGCCGATGTCGACATACGCGGCCGTGGCCGCCGCCTGGACGAGCAGTTGACCGAGCTCCGCCGACTGTGGTCCGGCGAACCGCACTCGACGGACGTAGGCCCCATCGGCCCCGCGCCCGCCCGGCCCGGTGGCCCGGAGATCCTCTTCGGCGGCTTCGCCCCGGTCGTGATGGAACGCGTGGCACGCTGGGGCGACGGCTTCCTGGGCGCGGCGCTTCCGCCGCAGCACATGGACGGCTTGTTCCGCCGCGTCGAACAGTGCTGGCAGACGGCCGGTCGCACCGGCCGCCCCCGGCTCGTCGCCCAGGTCAACGCCGCCCTGGGACCGGACGCGGTGGTGGCCGAGGCCCGTGAATCCATCACCGCGTACTACGGGTTCGCCGGGAGCGACTACCGCCCCGTCGACTCCATGCTCACCACCCCCACCCAGATCCGCGAAGCTCTGACCGGCTTCGCCGACATCGGCGCCGACGAGGTGATGCTCTACTGCTGGGCTGCGGACCCCGACCAGGTCAACCGCCTTGCCGAGCTGGTCGGTTGAGAGGAATGAGACACGCGTCCCCGGCGTTCGGTCATCCATGGACCTGATGATCGACGGCAAGGTGTTCCTGGTCACCGGCGGAACGAAGGGGCTTGGGCTGGCCGCGGCCCAGGCCCTCACCGCGGAAGGCGCCCGGGTGGTCGTGTCCTCGCGCACCCAGGAGTCCGTGGACAAGGCCGTCGCGGAGTTGGGCGGCCCCGAGCACGCCATCGGGCTGGCCGTCGACAACGCCGACCCCGAGGCGGCCGACCGCCTGACGGCGGCCGCCCTGCGGCAGTACGGCCGCCTGGACGGCGCCCTGATCAGCGCGGGCGGCCCGCCGACCGGGCCCATCACCACCATCACCGACGCCCAGTGGCGGGACTCCTTCGAGTCCGTCTTCCTCGGCGCCCTACGCGTCGCCCGCACCGCCGCGCCGCTACTGCCCGCCGGAGGGTCCATCGGCTTCGTCCTGTCCCTGTCCGTCAAGGCCGCGTGGCCCAACATGAGCGTCTCCAACGGCCTTCGCCCCGGGCTCGCCATGGCGGCGAAGACGCTGGCCGACGAACTCGGCCCACGCGGCATCAGGGTCAACGGCTTCGTCGTCGGCTCCATAGCCACCGACCGCCTGACCCAACTCGAACAGGCCACGGGCGATCCCGAGCGGACCCGCACGCAGCGAACAGCCGAAATCCCCCTACGCCGCTACGGCACCCCGGAAGAATTCGGCCGCCTGGCCGCCGTCATCCTCTCCCCGGTCGCCTCCTACACCACCGGCACGATGATCCACATCGAGGGGGGCGCGCTGCGGTCGCTGTGACGGTACTCAGTCCTGCGCATGTCGCGGTTCTCATACAAAGCCAAAGAAAAGGTGAGAGCCGATCCCCTCAAGGTCTGACCGGTGCCCTGCATCTCGCCGGGAAGGCAGTCGGAAGCTAGCCGTCGAACCGGTGCACAGCCGATGCCCGGCGGCACCCGAGGGGGAGAGCGCCTAATGCGGACCCTCAGGGCCGCTGGGTGCGACGTTCCAGGCGCCAATGGATCCTGGCACCCACAATGTCACCGTCACCCAGCGGTCAGCCGACGGTTCGGACGTCTCAACTGGCACGTCGTTCACCGTCAGGGACGAATAACCAGCAACGGCCGACGGCAGCCAGCCACTCCGCCGCGAGATCGTCGCCGCGCAGAGCTGGCGAAGGCACGGCGGCACATCCCGTGCTGACGCAAACGCTGGGCGCCGTTCGGGAACGGCATACGGTCCCCGAACGACGCCCACACGTCGCGGCGAACGTCAGTCCGCCAGCGGCAGGTACACCCGGTTCCCCGCCGCCGCGAACTCCTTGGACTTCTCGGCCATTCCGGCCTCGATCTCCTCGGCCGTGCCGCCGTGCTCCCGGCGGATGTCCTGCGAGATCTTCATCGAGCAGAACTTCGGCCCGCACATCGAGCAGAAGTGGGCCGTCTTGGCGGGCTCCGCGGGGAGGGTCTCGTCGTGGAACGCGCGGGCCGTGTCGGGGTCCAGGGCCAGGTTGAACTGGTCCTCCCAGCGGAACTCGAAGCGCGCGTCGGACAGCGCGTCGTCCCACTCCTGGGCACCGGGGTGGCCCTTGGCCAGGTCCGCCGCATGGGCCGCGATCTTGTACGTGATGACGCCGGTCTTCACGTCGTCGCGGTCCGGAAGGCCCAGGTGCTCCTTGGGAGTTACGTAGCAGAGCATGGCCGTGCCCCACCAGCCGATCATCGCCGCGCCGATGCCGGAGGTGATGTGGTCGTACCCCGGTGCGACATCGGTGGTCAGCGGGCCGAGGGTGTAGAACGGGGCCTCCTCGCAGATCTCCTGCTGGAGGTCGATGTTCTCCTTGATCTTGTGCATCGGGACATGGCCCGGGCCCTCGATCATCGTCTGCACGTCATGCGACTTGGCGATCTGGTTCAGCTCGCCGAGCGTGCGCAACTCCGCGAACTGCGCCTCGTCGTTGGCGTCCGCGATGGAGCCCGGACGCAGACCGTCGCCCAGCGAGAACGTGATGTCGTACGCCCGCAGGATCTCGCAGAGCTCCTCGAAGTTCTCGTACAGGAAGCTCTCCTTGTGGTGCGCCAGGCACCACGCGGCCATGATCGAGCCACCGCGCGAGACGATGCCGGTCTTGCGCCGGGCCGTCAGCGGGACGTAACGCAGCAGCACACCGGCGTGCACCGTCATGTAGTCGACGCCCTGCTCGGCCTGCTCGATGACGGTGTCCTTGTAGATCTCCCAGGTGAGTTCCTCGGCCTTGCCGTCCACCTTCTCCAGCGCCTGGTAGAGCGGCACGGTGCCGATCGGGACCGGCGAGTTGCGCAGCACCCACTCGCGGGTGGTGTGGATGTTGCGGCCGGTGGACAGGTCCATGACCGTGTCGGCGCCCCACCGCGTCGCCCAGGTCATCTTCTCCACCTCCTCCTCGATGGAGGAAGTGACCGCCGAATTGCCGATGTTGGCGTTGACCTTCACCAGGAACCGCTTGCCGATGATCATCGGCTCGATCTCCGGGTGGTTGACGTTGGCGGGCAGCACCGCACGCCCGGCCGCGATCTCCTCGCGCACCACCTCGGGGGAGACGCCCTCGCGCAGCGCGACGTACTCCATCTCCGCGGTGACCTCCCCGCGCCTGGCGTACGCGAGTTGGGTCACCGCCTGGCCGCCGCGGCCACGGCGGGGCAGCCGCGGCCGCCCGGGGAACACCGCGTCAAGGTTGCGCAGTCCGCCGCGCGGGGAGGTGTGCTTCAGTCCGTCGTCCTCGGGGCGCAGCTCACGGCCGGGGTACTCCTCGGTGTCACCCCGGGCGATGATCCAGTTCTCCCGCAGCGGGGCGAGGCCACGCCGTACGTCGGTCTCGATGTTGGGGTCGGTGTACGGGCCGGAGGTGTCGTACAGCGTCACGTGGCGGCCGTTGGTGAGGTGCACCCGGCGCACGGGCACCCGAAGGTCCGGGCGGGATCCTTCGAGGTAGCCCTTGTGCCACCCGATCTCCGAAGAGGTTTCAGGCGTGCGTGCATCCTGCATGGTCATGAGACCCACTCCCTACGCCGGCATTACCCGGTAACAGGTTCAGCGGTCGACGCAGCGGCTTCCGTACGTCCCGTGGTACGGAGGTCAGCGCCCTCTCAGCCCGGTGCTCCGAGCTCCCGCGATTGCAAAGGTACGCACAACGCTAGCGGGTCACCCGGGCGCGGCGCCAGGGGCCCTTGCCATGATCTGCCGGTGGACACGACGGACACATCGGAAACGGCGGGCATCGCGCACCGAACGGGCGCGGCACCGGCCGCCGCCCGTCCTCCGGGGCACTGCCATGGCCATGCGCACGGTCCCGCCCATCCGGTCTCGGCACACCTGCGCAAGGTGATCGCCGCGATCCTGGTCCCGTTCGCCGCGGCCGTCGCCATGGGCCTGCTCGCGCTGTGGCCGAACGGCACACCGGCGCACCCGCACCCCGGAGTCGGCTTCGACCAGCAGACGCGAAGTGCCCAGGTGCTCCGGGTGAATGACGCCCGGTGTTCCAACGGGCCGATATCGACCGCGACTTCGGGCGTCTGCCAGCACGCCGTCGTCCAGTTGGCCTCCGGCAAGGACGCCGGGCATACGTTCACCGAGATCGTCCAGCCGGGCCAACCGCGCCGCTACACCGCCGGACAGCGGGTGGTGGTCGCCTATGCGCCGGGTGCCCCGGCGAACCTGCGGTACTCGGTCATCGACGTGGAGCGTACGGTTCCGATGGCCGCGCTCGCCGCGGTGTTCGCCCTCACCGTCGTGGCGGTGGGACGGCTGCGCGGGGTGACCGCGCTGGTGGCGTTGGTGATCAGCTTCGCCGTGCTGACCCTGTTCATGCTTCCGGCGATCCTTCAGGGCGAGAATCCGCTGCTGGTGGCGGTGGTCGGGGCCAGCGCGATCATGCTGGTGGCGCTCTACCTGTGCCATGGCGTGGGGGCGCGTACCTCGGTGGCGGTGCTCGGCACCCTGTGCTCGCTGCTGCTGATCGGGCTGTTGGGCTCGGTGTTCACCGACTGGGCGCTGCTGACCGGCGACACCTCGGACGAGACCGGTCTGGTGCACACCCTCTATCCGGGCATCGAGATCCGCGGCCTGCTGCTCGCGGGCGTCATCATCGGCTCGCTCGGCGTGCTCGACGATGTGACGGTAACCCAGGTCGCGGCGGTCTGGGAGCTCAAGGAGGCGGATCCCGCGGCGAGTTGGCGGCGGCTGTACGGCGCGGGGATGCGCATCGGCCGCGACCACATCGCCTCCGTGGTGAACACCTTGGTGATGGCGTACGCGGGCGCCTCCCTGCCGCTGCTGCTGTTGTTCACCATCGCGCGCAGCGGAGTGGTGACGGTGGCGAACAGCGAGGTCGTCGCCGAGGAGATCGTGCGCACGCTGGTGGGCAGCATCGGGCTGGTCGCGTCCGTACCGCTGACCACCGTGCTGGCGGCCCTGGTGGTCTGCGCCGACCGCCCGCAGCGGACTCATCGCAGGGGTCGTCGGCGCAGGGTCTGAGTTACCCTCCGGACATGGTGGGGCTTGAAGGACGCGTGACGGGGACGATCGGCCCGGGTCTGGTGGGCGAAGTGATCGTGCGGATACGGGGTGGTGCCGAGCACTTCCTGGCCTACCCGATGGAGGCTGGTCAGCGCATCGAGACCGGCACGCTCGTCGTGGTCGTCGAGCACCAGCCGCCGCGCACGGTCTACGTGGCGCCCCTCACCTAGACGCCTCGGCTAAACCCGAAGATCGATAACGGTCTGGACGCGGGTGTGAACCAAGCGTTCGACAAGCGTGTCGGACGCGGGTCCACGTCTTGGCGCCCGCCGTAGGCGGGAGCAGACTCGCGTGCGTCGGCTCCATCAGGGGAGCCGTGGTAAGAGGGGGCATGTGCCGATGGTCATCGGCGTCGTGGCGGGTGCGGTACTCGTCGCAATCATCATCCTGGTCACGCTGTTCAAGCTGATGTGGCGCGTGGCCGAGCCCAACGAGGCACTGGTCATCTCCGGTTCCAAGCACCGTACCGAGGGCCTGGAGGAGGGGATGGGCTTCCGCATCGTCACCGGACGCGGAACGCTGGTACTCCCCGGTATGCAGGCGGTCCGCAAGCTCTCGCTCGACCTCAACCAGGCCGAGCTGTCGGTGGACTGCGTGACCAAGCAGGGCATTCCGCTGAAGGTCCGCGGCGTGGTCATCTTCAAGGTCGGCGACGACTTCGTGTCGATCGCCAACGCCGCCCGCCGCTTCCTGGACCAGCAGAGGTACATGGGGGACCGGGTGCACAACGTGTTCGCCGGCCATCTGCGGTCCATCGTCGGCGGGTTGACGGTCGAGGAGATGATCCGCGACCGGGAGAAGCTCACCGCGCAGACCCGTTCCGCTTCGGGTACGGAGATGGAGAAGCTGGGTCTGATCGTCGACTCGTTGCAGATCCACGAGATCGAGGACCCCACCGGCTACATCAAGAACCTGGCCGCGCCGCACGCCGCGGCCGTCCAGCGGGACGCCCGTATCGCGCAGGCGGAGGCGGACCGGCTGGCCACCGAGGCCGAGCAGAAGGCCAAGGCCCGGATGTCCGAGGCGACCCGGGACAGCGAGATCCTGCAGGCCGGTTACCAGGCCGAACGCGACAAGGCGGCGGCCGCCGCACGTCAGGCGGGTCCGCTGTCGGAGGCCGCGGCGCGCCAGGAGGTCGTGGTCCAGGAGACCCGCGTCGCGGAACTCGAGGCGCACCGCCGCGAGCAGCAGCTCCAGGCGGACATCCGCAAGCCCGCGGACGCCAAGGCGTACGAGAAGCGCACACTGGCGGAAGCCGAGCGGGACGCCCGCATCTCGGCCGCGCAGGCCAAGGCGAAGGAGACCGAGTTGGCCGCCGCGGCCGAGGCGACCCGGGTGAAGACCGCCGCGGCCGCCGAGGCGGAGGCGACCAAGGCCCGCGGTCTGGCCGCGGCAGCGGCTACCAAGGCCACTGGTGAGGCGGAGGCGGCCGCCGCTCAGGCGCGTGGTCTGGCCGAGGCCGAGGCGGCCCGGGCCAAGGGTCTGGCCGAGGCGGAGGCCATCCAGGCGCGGGCAGCGGCGCTGGCCGAGAACCAGGAGGCGGTCGTCGCCCAGCAACTCGCCGAGAACTGGCCGGAGATCGTCAAGGCGGGCTCTGCCGCCTTCGGCAACGTCGACCACATGGTGCTGCTCAACGGCGCCGACGGCATGTCCGACATGTTCGCCAAGGCGCTGACCATGGGCGGCACCGGGCTGGGTCTCGCCCGTCAGCTCCTCGCCTCCATGAACAACGAGGCCGCCAAGGACGCCACCGCGGTGGCACCCAGCGGTTCCGCGCCGCGTACTGAGCGGGTACCGCTTCAGGACGACGGGCACAACTCGTAATCACTCCTCGGTAGTTGACCGGAAAAAACAGCGACGCTCGCGGTGCGGAGTCTCCTCCGCCGCGAGCGTTCGCTGTTCTCGCCGAATCCGCGCCATCGGCGCCTACCAGTCGCTGCGCGAGGTGGACGACGAGGTGAACTTCTTCACCAGGTAGACCAGCCCGCCGACCAGCGCGGCGAACAGCACGACCTTGAACAGCAGCCAGGCGACGAACCCGATGATGCTGGCGATCAGCCCGCCGAAGACCACCACTGCGATCACCGGCACGGCGATCCACTTGACCCACCAGGGCAGTCCGCTCAAGAACCCGTTGTCGCTCATTTCCGACTCCCTCCGCCCCAACTTGGCTTGTGATTCGAGCTTACGGTCACGAGCACCCGGATCCGAGGGTCAACGGCCCCCGTCCACCCCTGAACGGACCCTTACGGGACCCTGAAGCCGCCGGTCATTCTTCGGGCGGGGAGAAGACCACCAGCACCCGCAGATCCTCGGTGATGTGGTGGAAGCGGTGCGGCGTGCGGGCCGGTACGTAGACGACGCTGCCCCGGGCGACATGGGTCGTCTCCTCCCCCACCGTGATCGACGCCCGACCGCTCACCACCAGGTAGATCTCGTCCTGCGGATGCGGCGACTGCGTGTCGGTGCCGCCCGCCGGAAGCGCGTACAGCCCGGCGGACATGTTCCGTTCCCGCAGGAAGCGCAGGTACGCGCCGTCGTTCGCCGCGCGCTCGGCATCCAGGTCGTCCAGCCGGAACACCTTCATGTGCCCGGTCCCTCGCCTTCTCTCCACTGCTTCTGTCTCGTCCCCCACCGCAGTCTCTGCGACGATCGCTCCATGAAGAAATTCCTAGTCAAGACACTGGCCAACGCGGTGGCGCTCGGCGTCGCCGTCTGGCTGATCAAGGGCATAACGCTCACCGGCTCCAGCACCGCGCACAAGGCCCTGACCCTGGTCCTGGTCGCGCTCGTCTTCGGCGTGGTGAACTGGCTCGTCAAGCCGGTCGTGAAGCTGCTGTCCCTGCCGTTGTTCATCCTCACCCTCGGCTTGTTCACGCTGGTCGTGAACGCGCTGATGCTGATGCTCACCTCGTACCTGTCGAACAAGCTGAGCCTGAACTTCCATGTGTCGGGCTTCTGGGCCGCATTCGTCGGTGGCCTGGTGGTGAGCATCGTCGCCTGGGCGATGCATCTGGTCCTGCCGGACGAGGACGACCGCCGCTGATGTCCACGACGGCTGATGTTTCACGTGAAACACGGCATCACGGGGTGGCGGCCAGCGCATAGCCGAACACGGCCGCCACCCAAGTCCACAACACCGCCAGCGCGATGTGCGCAGCGGTACGCATCCGGTTCCCGCGCCACAACCGCGCCGGGAACACCGTGAACTGGAACACCCAGCGCACCCCCCAGAAAACCGTCTCCCCCGCGAGCAGCGCGGTGCCAAGCCGCGTCCCGGCGAGCAGTTCCGGTGCGAGCGCCAACGGCAGCAGCCCGAACAGCACACAGACCAAGCCGATGAAGAACAAGTGCGCATAGGACACCTGCCGGGTCAGCAGGGTGCTGCCCGCGAGATCGGCGGGCCAGCCCATCGCCCGGGGAAGCACGGCATGCACCGCCCCCATGATCACCAGCGCCAGACCGACCAGCCGTAGCTGCCCCTCAAGGGTGAGCAGTGCCGTCACACCGCTCTCCACTTCCGCAGCACCAGTACGGTGACGTAGCCCGCGATCCGCCCTTCATGGGCGACCGTGAGGCCCGAGCGTGCAGCCAACCGAAACCACTCACGCCGTGGCATGAAGTGCCAGGCGCCCGGCCCGTAGACCACCGCGTTGGCCGCGTCCCGGCAGTGCTCGACCAGCACGACGGCACCGCCCGGCCGCAGCACCCGGGCGCACTCCTCCAGCAGCGCCTCCCGGTCCACGGCCCGCCGCAGTTCATGCGCCGCGAAGGGCGCGATCACCGTGTCGTAGGAGGCGTCAGCGCCCGGCAGCCGCTGCGGCCGTGCCGGTAGCGAGCCGGGCCGCGGTGGCACCCGGCGGCGTGCCCGGCGCAGTGAGGGCTCCGTCACCGGTAGCGCGTCATACAGATCGGCCACCGTCTGCGCGGCACCCGGATAGCGGGCGCGTAGTACGGCGCTCGCCTCGTCCAGCCCGGCCGAGACCACCAGATGGTCTCCGGGCCCGTCGGGCAGCACACCGTCCAGCCAGCGCCAAGTGTGCAGCGGTGAGCGGTCGTAGACGCGGTGGCTGGCCAGCACACTGGCCGACAGCCACCACGCGGCCAGCGCACCACCCGCCCAGGCCGCCCGGTGGCGGCGTCCGACCACCGCGCCAACGCCGACCGCCGCCGCACCCGTCAAGTACAGCGGCCAGTTGTAGGTGACGACCCGCAGGGCGCCGGATGGGGCGGGTGCCCGGTCCGCGGACTCGGTGGTCATATCCGGCTCCCGTCCGTTCTGTGCCGTACTCCGGCGTGCCACCCGTAGTCGACGCCCGCCACATGGAAGGCGTTGGCCAGCAGCGGCCGGGTACCCGCGAAGGCACCGTGCTCGAAGAAGGTCAACCGCCGTACGTCGACGGCGACTTGCCGGGGTGCCCAATGGGTGCGGTAGGCCTTCACCACCGTGACGCTGTCATCGCGCGGTTCGTACTCGAACGTGTACGGAAGAGGCCCCGCGAAGCGCCGGGCGTCCCGCTCGGTGGCGAAGGGGCTGCCCTCGGGCAGGGCGGCGGCGCCCCTGAGGTCCGCGGCGACCAGCAGATCGGCCGACGCGTCCCGGGTGCGGACCGCGAACTCCAGCCGGTCGTCGGTCAACCGGCAGCCGAGCCGGGCCAGTTGGTAGTGGTAGCGGGTCAGCACGTTGCCGCCGAGGGCAAGCACCCGGCTGGAGGTGTCACTGCGCAGGATGCGCAGGCCCCGCATGGTCCGGCCGCCCGGGGTGCGCAAGCGGGTGAAGACCCGGTATCCGGTCATCAGCTGGTCGGTGCCGAGTACCCGTGGCGCGAACGGCGGCCGTAACGCCCGCAGATCGACCAGCGCGACGGCCGCGAAGCCGTACTCCTGCCCACCCGCGGTATAGGTGTCGAGTTCCAGGCCGGGAGTGAGCAGTGGACGCAGCAC
The DNA here is from genome assembly GCF_024436055.1 of Streptantibioticus rubrisoli. Classification (GTDB taxonomy): domain Bacteria; phylum Actinomycetota; class Actinomycetes; order Streptomycetales; family Streptomycetaceae; genus Streptantibioticus_A; species Streptantibioticus_A rubrisoli. The sequence goes on from NZ_JANFNH010000005.1 coordinate 146,072, forward strand.
GTCGGCGGGAAAGGCGTAGGTCAGTACCAGTGAGTGCGCGAAGTGCGTGCGCAGCGGGATCGGATGGCGGCGCAGCAGATGCTTCACCGGGTGCCTCCAGTACGGATCAGACGCACCGTGCCCCACAGCGGGCAGCGGTCGTCGGTGGACCGTCCCGTACCGCGCAGGCTGCGCAGTACGGCGATGCCGCCCGGCCGTACTGCGCGCTCCACGGCAGCGCGCAACCGCCGGGCGTACGAACCGCCGGGGCCGTCCAGGACGTTGGAGAGCGTCACGGCGTCATAGCTGCCGGGCGCCACTGACTCCAGATGCTCGGCGACCTCGGCGTGCACGAACCGCACGTCCGGCACGGGCGCCAGATCCGGGGCCTGGCCGAGCAGCAGCAGCCGCAGCAGATGGTTGTCGGCGTTCGGGTGCCGGGCGACGGTGTCGGCGATGCGCTCCCGTAGCACCGCGTCGAAGCGCGCGGGGACCACCCCGCGGAATCCGGGACGCAGCAGCCCCGCGAGCGGACCCGCTGGCCGCAGCGCGGGACCCATCAGCAGTCGCAGCCCGGGACCGTCCAGTCGCTGCCGCCACCAGGTCAACTGGCGTGCGGGATCGTCCAGTTCGAGGAACGCAGCGAGGGCGGCGGGGCGCCAGCCGGGGAGGGCGGTGGCGGCACGTCGTCCGACGGCCGTCAGGCGCTCGGCGGTACCGGTGCGGGCCTGGGCGCCATGGGTCACGCGGTCTGCGGCATAGGCGAGTTGGCACGGGTTGATGTCGACGGCGGTGACATCGTGTCCAGCGTGGGCGAGGGCGGCCGCCATGTCGCCCGCCGAGGCGATGCACAGCACTCGGGCGGGGGCGGCGGGGAAGGCGTTCAGCTCTACCCGAGGGTCCTCGTACATCCGGCCGAACAGCAGCCGCGGGCCGGTGGTCTGCGCGGTGAGGATCCGACCGGCCGACCAGGGTGTCTCCTTCATCGGGACGCTCCCCGCTCGGCGACCAGCCAGATCAGGCAGATCAGCGCGAGGTTCATCACGATCAGCCGCCCCGGCTCGGCTATTCGGTCCGGCGCGAACACCAGCCCACCCAGATTGAACGAACCGATCAGCCAGGTCTGGACGCCCGCCGCCAGATACGGCCGCGCTCCGCTGAGCACCCACACCCCAACCGCCCCCTCCGCCAGGCCGATTGACACCATCAGCGGTATCGCCGCCCAGTGCGGCAGCAGCGGGATCTGCGCGATGATCGCGCGCTGGTCAGCCCGCCCGGGGACGACCTTGCACCACAGACCCTCGTAGAACCACACCAGTGCGACAGCGGCGCGAGGCGCCACAGCGCGCCATCTCGGCAGCGCCCGGCCTTCTAGGATCACGGCCATATACAACCAGCGCGCAGAGGCCCGCCCATCGGCGGCCCGTGGTTTCACGTGAAACATCGACCGTGCAGCAGGAGGCAGCGATGTCCGAACGCCCCACCGGGACAGCAGACGGCACCCGAAGCGTCCATGCCGGTAGGCCGCCCGCCGAGCCGTACGCCCCATCGCTGCCGGGGCCGACCTTCGTGGCGCACTACCACCTGCCCGGCGAGGCGGCGGGCCCGTACACCTACGGCCGCGACGGCAACCCGACCTGGAGCCGTCTGGAAGAGGCCATCTCCCAACTGGAGTCACCGGAGATTCCCGCGGAGACGATCGCCTTCGCCTCCGGCATGGCCGCGGTCTCGGCGGTGCTCCTCTCCCAGGTGCGGTGCGGGGACACGGTCGTGCTTCCCTCCGACTGCTACCAGACAACTCGCGTACTCCAAGAGCGGCTTGAGTCATATGGCGTCCAGGTGCGGCTGGCCCCCACAGCGGGCGATGCCCAACTCGGCGCCTTGGACGGCGCGCGGCTGCTGTGGATCGAGACGCCCTCCAATCCGGGCTTGGACGTCTGCGACATCAGGCGGCTGGCGCAGGCCGCGCATTCGGCCGGTGCCCTGGTCGCGGTCGACAACACGCTGTCCACACCGCTGGGCCAACGGCCCCTGGAACTGGGCGCGGACTTCGCGGTGGCCAGCGGCACCAAGGCGCTGACCGGCCATGGTGATCTCCTGCTGGGCTATGTGACCGCACGGGACGCGCGGTTGGCGTCATCAGTGCGGCTGTGGCGCAAGACCGTGGGCGCGATCCCCGGTCCGATGGAGGCCTGGCTGGCCCACCGTTCCCTGGCGACGCTCCATCTGCGGATCGGCCAGCAACAGCGGAACGCGCTCGCGTTGGCCGCCGCCCTCGGCCAGCGCGAGGAGGTGACCGGGCTGCGCTATCCCGGACTGCCGACCGATCCGGCACACCAGGTGGCGGCGGGCCAGATGCGAAACTTCGGGCCGGTGGTGTCCTTCGTGCTGCCGGACCGCGGGCATGCCGAGCGGTTCCTCGCCGCGCTGCGGCTGACCGGGGAGGCGACCAGCTTCGGCTCGGTACTCAGCACGGCCGAACGCCGGGCCCGGTGGGGCGGGGACACGGTTCCCGAAGGGTTCATCCGGTTCTCCGTGGGCGTCGAGGAGGCACAGGACATCCTCGCGGACGTGCTCCAGGCGCTGGACGCCGCGCGTTGAGCCCGCGGCGCGGCGGGCTCAGAACGCGAAGACGCCTCCGGTCCGTCGGGCGGCCACGCAACGGTTCACATATGTCCGCCGGAACCACACCCGCCTGCCCCACCAGTGGCCGCGCGCCTTGACGGTCACCGGGTCCACGACCCTCGGACACCGCCGCGCCACCCGCCGCAGCCTTCTGAAGCGGCCGCGCGCGTCCTCCAGAGCTGCGCAGGCCGCCTGCGGATGCGGATGCGTACCACCAGCGGGCCCACACAGCAGCAGGACGCTGACGGGCGCGGTGCGGCCATGGTGGTGCCGGTGCTCGACGGTGAGCTTCAGCACCGCACGGGCGGCTGGTTCGGCGGCGGCCGAGGTCGCCGGAGCCAGCAGCGCGGACAGGGCGAGCGCCAGCGGAACGGTTCGGCGGGCGATGATGCCCATGGGGTCTCCTCTGCTTCGGGGGACAGCTCACCGAAGCAATAGCGAGTCAACGGACCACACTCCGTGATCGTCACTCGATGGCGGCGAGTCGGCCAGAGCCCGCAGCAGCGGCCACGCCTCCACATCGCTGCCCGGACCGGTAGCGGCGCGTAACGGGAGCGGGCGGTCAGAGCCTCCCCCCTCGTGGCTCTGACCGCCCTGCCCCTCGGCGCGAAGTAACGCCTCCACAAGGCTAGTTGACTCTGCGTCAGTGTCCAATCACAGTTATAGAGCGTGCCCATCGACATATTTATCGTTGCCGATTCACCAGGCAAGCGCCTTCTGCATACGCATGGAACGAGGAGCACCTATGGATCTGGCCCTGCTGCGCACCTTCGTCGCTGTGCACCGGGCCGGGTCGTTCACCAGGGCCGCGCAGCTCCTGGGGCTCTCCCAGCCGGCGGTTACCGGCCAGATCCGCAGCCTTGAACGCCAGCTGGGCCGCCAGTTGTTCCTCCGGCTGCCGCGCGGCGTCGCCGCCACCACGGTGGGGGACGAACTCGCCCACAAGGTGGCCCCGCATCTGGACGCGCTCCGTGAGATCACCGAAAGCGAGCTTGACGGCGCGGCCCAGGACCGTACCCTGCACCTCGCCGGTCCCGCGGAGTTCACCGCGCTACGGGTGCTGCCCGCGCTGGCGCCGCTCGCCGGGGAAAGCCTCGCCCTGCGCGTCGCGCTCGGCTCCGGGGACGAGGTGCTCACCGGCCTCGCGGAGGGGCGGCACGACCTGGTCATCGGCACCACCCGGCCCCGGGCCCGGCTGCTGCACGCCACACCGCTGTGGGACGAGGAGCAGGTCCTGGTCGCCTCCCGGCGCTGGGCAGAACGTATCGGCGCGCTCTTCACGGCGGACCCGCCAAGACCGTTCCAGGCCCCGGGCCCCGGGCCCGCCGCGGAACTGGTCGACGCGCTCGACAGCGTTCCGCTGGTCGGCTACGAGGAGGACCTGCCGCTGCTGGTCGGCTACTGGGCGGAGGTGTTCGGCGGCAAGCCGGTGGCCGACGCCACCGTGGTGGCACCGGACCTGAGAGCGGTGCTGGAGTGCGTACGGTCGGGCGCCGGGATGGCCGTGCTGCCGCGCTATCTGTGTGCCGCGGCGATCGCCGCCGGTGAGGTGGTCCCGGTGCTCGAACCGCCGGTCCCACCGCTGCGCACCTACTACATCGTGGTCCGCGCGGGCACCCTCGCCCTGCCGCATCTGGCCCGCGCGCACGAGCGGCTGCTGACCGCGGCCGCCGAGTGGTAGCCACCGGAACCGGGCACTCCTTGGCACCCCGGCGCTTCTTGGAATCAGGCACTGCCTGCAATCAGGCGTTCCTTGGGAATCACGCGTTCCGATTCGCTCCGGTCAAGGCGTTTCACCGCCGCTGCGGCGCGGCATTTTCCCTGCATGGCAGCGGACAGCCCAGATCCCGCCGCCCGGCCGGTGGTCAAACGCACCGCACGGGCGATCCTCCTCGACGGTGACCATCTTCTGTTGATCAAGCGCACCAAGCCGGGCGAGCCGCCGTACTGGATCACCCCGGGTGGCGGTGTGGAGCCCGAGGACGCCACGGTGGTCGACGCTCTGCACCGCGAGCTCGACGAGGAGCTCGGCGCCAAGGTGGCGGACGTGGTTCCGGCCTTCGTGGACACCGTCGAACATGTCCGTGAGGACGGCGCGCGCGGAGTGAAGGTGCAGCACTTCTTCGTCTGCAGACTGGCTTCGATGGACCTGTCCCGACGGCACGGCCCCGAGGTCGACGAGCCGTGTGGCACCTACGAGTTCGTCCGCGTCCCGTTCACCCGCGCGGGCGTGACATCCGTCGACGTCGTCCCCACGTCGCTGCGCCGCTACCTCGACGCGAACATCGAAGGCGTTCGGGCGCTGCTCGCCACCGACCTCGGATGAGCGGACCTCAAGCGAACCACTCGAATCCGCCCTGCTGGTCGGCGCTGCCCATCCCGCACGGCTCGGCGGCCACCGGTTGCCGGGTCTCGGCGGCAACGCCGAAGTAGTCACCACCCTTGCGTTTGGCGTCGTCCGTGCCCCAAACCTGTTCGCCGTCACCATTGGCCCCGGTTCGCGGTGCCTTGACCAGTCGGGGAATGTGCTTCGAGCAGTGCATGTACGCCTCCATGACCGCCACCTCCACCCACACCTGCGGACGCCGCCCGGGCACCGGGTCGACCGGAAGCCGCGGGTGGACGGCGCGCATCAGCTCGTCGGGGACCAGCCGGGCGCGGCCGTTGACGTGCAGGCCTATGCGGTCCCGGGCGAAGTCGATCATCAGTATCCCGATGTGCGGGTTCTCCCGGATGTTGCCCAGCGAGGCCATCACACCGTTGCCCCGGTACTCGGGGTACGTCAGCGTCCGGTCGTCCAGTACCTGGATGAACCCCGGAGGTCCCGCCCGGAACGAGCTGTCACACTCGCCGTTGCGGTCCGCCGTCGACAGGAACATCATCTCCTGGCGCGCCGTGAACTCCCGCATCCGCTCGTTGAGTCGGTCGCGGACCTGCCCGTCGTAGAAGCGGGTGGCACGGTCTACCGTGCCGAGCTCCTGCTGGATCTGGTGCTCACCATCGCTACCGGGCCGCCGGGCGCCGAACGCCTCGTCAAGAGGATCTTGGGTCAACGTTTCTCCCGAGATGTGTTGAACGGCCTTTCGGACACGGTTGGTTGAGCACCTTTCTGTGTTCAGTGGTCGGCCACGCCGACCAACTCGGCCACCGAGTCATGGCGTATGCGGTGCGCGGGCATGCCGGTGCCAACCAGTGCGTCGACACTGCTGCGGATCATCCCGGCCGGGCCGGACAGATACGCGTCATACGAGTGCCATGGACCGCACCGCGACACCACCTCGGACAGCGGCCCGACCAGCCCGTCGGACGGTCCTTCGGAGACCACGGGGCGCACCGACAGCCAGCCGTACTCCTGCTCCAGCCGGAGCATGGTGTCCAGGTCGTAGAGGTCATGGCCGCTGCGGGCACCGTAGAAGACCTCGACCGCGCGTCTGCGGCCGTGCTCCGCCACGTCCTCGATCAGCGCCTTGATCGGCGCGATTCCGGTTCCACCGCCCAGGCACAACAGCCCGTTGTCAGTGCCGTGGTCCACAATCATGGAACCGGCGGGAGGACCGAGCCGGATCACGTCACCGGGGCGGGCACGGTTGACGAGAGCCGAGCTGACCCATCCGGCCGGTACCGCCTTGATGTGGAACGACAGAAGTCCATCCGGACGCGGGGCGGACGCGAACGAGTAGTGCCGCCACACCCGCGGCCACCACGGGGTTTCCACGCTGGTGTACTGCCCGGCGAGAAAGGGGTACGGCTGGTCGGGACGAACGGTGATGACGGCGATGTCCTGGGTACGCCGCTCGTGGGAGACGATCTCCGCCTGCCACCACGCCGGTGAGGTCAGCGCGGCGGCGGCCGCGGCGTCGATCATGATCTGCGAGATGGTGGTGTACGCGCGCACCCACGCGGCTTCGACCTCCTCGTTCCAGACGTCGGAGGCATAGCGGGTGAGCGCGCCGATCAGGCACTCGCCGACCGCGGGGTAGTGCTCAGGCCGGGTGCCGTACTTGCGGTGTCCGCGGCCGAGGTTGGACAGGTACTCGGTGAGCGTGTCGACGTCGTCCACGTGCTTGGCGGCGGTCAGCAGTGCCTTGAACAGCCGGTCGCGCTGTACGTCCATCGCCGCGGGGAACAGGTCGCGCAGCTCGGGGTTGCGCAGGAACAGCGACGCGTAGAAGTACGACGTGGTCTTGTCCGCGATGGGCTCGATGGCCTCCATCGTGCGACGGATGAGTATGGCGTCGGCGGACGGAGCGGCCTGGCTGGCCGTCGCTCGGAGCGTGGCGGCAGGGGTCCGCCTGGGTTCCTCCCGCCGAGTGGGAGGTTCTGGTGCGCCGCTGCGTTCCGGCGCGGCGGGCGGCCGTGCCGCCGCAGCCGTCCTTGGTGCTGCCGTCCTTGGTGCCGCGGACTGCCCCGGTCGAGCGGTGAGTTGGGGCTCGGGGGACATGGACGGCCTTGCGGGCGTGGTGGGTTGGCGCTCGGGCATGCCGCCGTGCTCCCGCGGGGTGTGGTCCCCCGCGGCGGGCGGCCGTGCCGCCGCCGTGAACTGCTCTGCCGTGCCGGAACGTTCGGGCGATGTGGCACCGGGCCCCGGCGGGGTGTGGACACCCGGCACCGGCGGGGTCTGCCCCCAGGTGGCGGTCGGCTCCGGCGGCCGGGCATCGGCGGCCGGTCGCGGCGCGCCCTCGCCGTGCTTGGAGTGCTGGTGCTCGGCGGGATGGGCCGGGGAGGGGTAGAACCAGGAGCCTTCGGAACCGGTCGGCGTCTCAGGGCGTGCTGCCTGCGGCGCGGACGCCCCCACCTCCCGGTCCCCAGCCTCGGGTTGCGGTCCGCGCTGCTGAGGCGCCGTCTCCGAACGATCACCCAGCATGGCGGCCGCCGCCTCTGCGGCGGACCTCGCGGACCGCCCTTGCCGGGTCGGCAGCAGTGGACGAGTGGCCTCCGCTGGAGGAGGAACGTCCCGCTCCGTGGCCCACGGCGCCTCGGAGGGTGGCTCCTGACCACCGGGCTCCGGCCGCCGGGCGGTGCTGCCCACCGGCCGTATCGCCGTCGGGGTGCGGCTCGGTATTCCGGCGCTGCCGCCATCGGCCGACCGCTGGTGCGCGGCTGTTTCCCGCTGCCCGGAGTCGGAAAAGTCGCCGGTGGCGGGATCGTCATTGGCCGGATCGGCCGTGGAGTGCGGCTTCGCCGGGCTGAACCAGTCCCAATCGCCCTGGTTTTCCGACGCGGATGCGGCGGAAGCGGCGTTCGCCTCGCCAGATCGGCCGTTGCCGTATCCCCTATTGGGTCCGGGCCCCCGATCGGCCGAACTGCTGGTCAGAGCGTCCATGGTCTGCCTCGAACATCTCCCGGTCGGATTCCATACGTCACGATCGAAACGCATCAAGCGGCGTTCCGGCTGTTTCCCCCATTCAATGTCCGCGTTCCGCCCGTACCGGCGCTTACCCGCTGGGCCGCACCCAGTACCGATGGCGCGGACGCGCCGCACCGGCCCCCAGGCGTGGCCGTCGACGGCCGGTCGCAACGGGGAGAGCGTGCCACGTCTCGCAACGGCATAGGACAAATAGCCGGAAGTCCGGGTAACGGAAGGCTGTTCAGGTTAAGGTGGGTTGGCTCATCGCTTCGACCCTGCCCTTGCTGCACATCGATTCCACCCGACAGACTCTCCGGCTTCGCGGCGGCAGGCCGCGAACGATCGCAGTCGACCATACCGGGCGGTCGTGAATCCACAAGCCCCGATACCCCCGGCGCATCCAAGTTCCGCCAATTTCCGTGACTCTGCCCACAGACGCCCGGAATTCACTTACGCAGCGTCGCCGCCCACCATCAACCGCTTTGGCGGGACGGTCGAGTTGAACTCCCCGCTTTACTGGGCGGTAATAACGGGTGAGGCGCTGCCTTCGCGCAGGTCATCCGCCCAGTACCAACTCGTAGGCGGCGCACAGGTCCTGACCGGCGTAGGAGAACGTGGCGAGCTCGCTCACATGGTGGTCGCCGTTCACCGCCACCGAGGTGGACACCACCGAGAACAACGCGGCGTCCGACATGGAGTCCCCGTACGCCACGCACTGCGCACGTGTGAGCCCGTACTCCGCGCACAGCCGGTCCGCGATCCGCACCTTCGACTCCGGCACCAGAACACCCGACACATCCAACGGTGCTCCCCGGAAAGGCAGTTCCGGAAACCTGCCGCCGAACGCCGCGTGCGCGCCCCACTCCGTAAGCCGCCGCACGAAGAAGTCCGGGGAAAGCGAGATCACCGCGCAGAACTCACCGCGTGCCCGGATGTCGGCCCAGACCTCGCGTATGCCATCCAACCAGGGCGCCCCTTCGAAGGCCGCCGCGACCTGCTCGACGGTAAGGCCCTGCCACAACTCGTAGGCCCGTCGCGCATAACCTGGCGAATCGATCAGCCCGGCCATGAACTCGGCGTCCAGCGCCCGGAACTCCTCGATAAGCCCCAGTTCCCGGGCGAGTTCCACATTCGCGGACGAGCCATACAGAAGCGTTCCGTCCATGTCGAAAAGGTGCAGCTTCCCCACCGAGACCCCCTTGTGTGTGTCACGGCACGATATCGGCGGGCCGCGATGGGCCTGCTGCCAGGGAAGACGCCGTGAATACTCCCGCCGTGCGACGCCCCGGCGCGTGGTCGGGGCCACGGTTGGAGCCATGAACCTCACCCGCCGGACGCGTCGCGCCGTCCTCGTGCTCCACGTCGCCGTCTCCGTCGGCTGGCTCGGTCTCACCGCCGCGCTGCTCGCGCTGGGCATCGCCGGTGCCACGAGCCGTGGTCCCGGTACCGCTGCCGCCGCCTACCGCGCCATGCGCATCCTCGCCGACTGGCTGATCACCCCGGTCAGCCTTCTCTCGCTGGTCAGCGGCCTGGTGCTGGCGCTCGGAACGCACTGGGGCCTGGTCCGGCACCGCTGGGTCCACACGAAGTTCTGGCTGACGCTCGCCGCCACCGGGGCCTCGATACTGGCGTTGCGCACCATCATCGGGCAGGCAGCCGACGCGGCGGTGGCCGGACTTCCGGTACCTGCCGGGGGCCGGGACCTGGTCATCGCACCCAGCGTGGCGCTGGCGCTGTATGTGTTCATCACCGCGATCTCGGTGATCAAGCCCCGGGGGCGCACCCGGCGCGCCAGCCGATCGTTGACGCATCCCTAACGCCCCTGGGGATGCCGCTGTTGGTCGGTCTGTTCTATAAAAGCTAGAACAGACCGACAGTGGGAGTCCGGACGTGATCCTCAGCCTCGACCTGGACAGCGAGGTGCCGATATATCTGCAGATCCGGGACCGGATCGTGGAGGCCATCGCGTCCGGCGAGCTGGCAGAAGGCAGTTCGCTGCCATCCACCCGGCAGCTCGCGGTCGATCTCGGCATCAATTTCCACACCGTGAACAAGGCCTACGACCTGCTGCGACAGGAAGGGCTGCTGCGGATCAACCGCAAGAGCGGTGCCCTGGTGCAGCGTGACGCCCGCACCGGCCCACCGGAGCCCGGCTTCACCGACGAGTGGGAGACACGGCTGCGGACGCTGCTCGCCGAAGCGGTCGCCCATGGCGTCGACCACCCGGCGGTACTGGGCAGCTGCGCCGCCGTACTGACCTCGTTCACACCGACCGCGCCCACCGCACAGGGCGCGGACCACGGGGCAGAGCAAGGAGATTCGGCGTCATGAACAGCGCGGCACTGGACGCGGTCCTGGCAGTGGTGATCACGGCACTGGCGTGGCTCACGCCCTCGCTGACCAATACCACGCTGCCCTTCGGGGTACGGGTCCCCGCCGAGCGGGCCGACGCCGCAGTGATCGGCGAACAACGCGCGCGCTACCGGTGGTTGGTGGCCGTCGGCGGCCTGGGACTGACCACCGTGTGGACCGCGCTGGCGGCCACCATCGGCTTCCCCTTTCCCGGTGTGCTGCCCTTGCTGGTCCTGGCCATGTGCCTGGCCGCCTTCGTCCGGGCCCGCACGGCGATCGTCTCCGCCAAACGGGACGAGGACTGGTACCGCGGCCTGCGCCAGGGCGTGGTGACCGACACCTCGCTGCGCACCGAGCCGGGACGCTTCCCCTGGCTCTGGTCGATCCCCGCACTGCTGATCGTCGTGGGCACGGCGGTGACCGGCGTGGTCGTCTACCCGTCGCTGCCCGGGCGCCTTCCGGTGCACTTCGACGCGGCCGGTCACGCGGACCGCTACGCCACCAAGTCGGTCGGCAGCGTGTTCGGCCCGGTCTTCGCACAGCTCGGTGTGACCGCGTTGCTCCTGGTGGTGTCCTGGCTCGCGTTCCGCGCCCGGCCCGAGCTGGACCCGGCCCGGCCGGTCGACTCCGCGCGCAGGCACCGGCGCTTCTCGGTACGCGCGGTGGTCTCCGTGCTGCTGCTCGCCGCGTGCGCCAACCTCTCGATGTTGGTCGCGGCCTGGTCGATGTGGCATGCCGGAAGCCTGTCGCCGGTGCTGGTCCTGCTGCCGCTGCTGATCGGTCTGGCCGTCGTGGTCGGCATCGCGCTGCGCACCGGGCAGGCGGGCAGCCGACTGCCCGAGGCGCCGGACGCGGAACGGGAGCCGGACACCGGCATGGTCCAGCGCGACGACGACCGGTACTGGCACGCAGCCGGATCGGTCTACGTCAACCGCGCGGATCCCTCGCTGATGGTGCAGAAACGGTCCGGTTTCGGCTGGACCTTCAACTTCGGCAACCCGCGCGCACTGCTGGTGTTCCTGCTCATCATCGGCGTTCCGCTTCTGCTGCCGCTGATCGTCCACTGACCTCCCGTTCCGTCACATCACCATCACCACCCTCTTGTGACCTCTCAACCTCCCCGGAGGAAGCATGCGTTGGCGCAACAGCTCCTGGCGGCACCGTGTTCTGGCCGCCTTACTGGCCGCGGTGGCCGCCACCACGGTCGCGCCGGTGGCCCAGGCGACCGCGGCCCCTCGGCCCGTGCCCCTGGTACCGGCCGCCGACCGCGAGATACGGTTCACCGCTGACGGCAGCACGGCGTACGGCACCGTGCACATCCCCGCCCACCGCGCGGGCCACCGGCTCGCCGCCGCGCTGCTGCTCCCGGGCAGCGGGCTGACCGACCGCGACGGTGACGAACCGCCCGCGTTCACCCCGCACACCCTCGCCCTGTTCGCCGACACCCTCGGCGATGACGGTGTGATGAGCCTGCGCTTCGACAAGTACGGCACCGGGCGGACCGGATGGGGCCGCTACCGGAACTCCGACCACATCGACCTGGCCGCCTTCACTGGCCAGGCCGTGGCCGCCTACGACGCGCTGCGCGCCCAGCCCGAGGCCGACCCGAGCGCGATGCTGATCGTCGGGCACAGCGAGGGAGGCCTCCAGGCCCTGCTGGTGGACCGCGCCGTACCGGCCAAGCCCGCCGGGCTGGCACTCATCGCCCCGCAGGACACCAGACTGCTGGACGCGATCGACTACCAGCTCGCCGGTCAGCTCGACCAGGCCGTGGCCGTCGGCCAACTCAGCGTCGAACAGGCGGCGTTGAACAAGGCGGGTGTGCGCCGGGCCATCGCGGACTTCCGCGCCCACCGTCCGGTGGACACCTCGGGGCTGCTGCCATCCATCGCCTCCTTCCTGGGCGCCCTGTTCGGTCCGCACAACGCCGTCTTCGTCCGCAGCGACGACGCCGACTATCCGCCGGACATCGCCCGGAGCATCGCCCATCGCACCCGCGCCCTGGTCACCTGTGGCACCGCGGACACCAACGTGCCGTGCCGCACCACTCCGCCGCTGCTCGCCGCCCTGGCCAGCACCCGTACCACCGGTCCCGGGCTACGGGTACTGCCCGGCATCGACCACCTGTTGCACCCGGCGGGTACCCCGGCCAACGACCGGTCACTCGCCCCCGCCGCGCGGCGCGCCCTCTACGACTTTGTCCGCCCCTGGCGGCAGCTCACAGCGAGTTGAGGAACTCGCCCACGGCCAGGGCGAATCCAGTGGGATCGCTCTGGTGGACCGTGTGTCCGGTGGGCAACCGCACGAGCCGTGTGTTGGGACGCCGAGCCGCCATCTCCTTGGCGTGCTCGGCGTCCAGCGTGTCGCTGGACGTGCCGTGGACGAGCAGCGCGGGGCAGTCCGTGGCCAGCCAGTCCGCCCAGTGGTCACCGATGACCTGCTGGTGCGAGGCGACCATGTCCGTCGGGCGGAAGGCCAGACCCCAGCCATCGGGGAACTCACGTATGGAGTCCGTGAGATAGCGTGCCGCGTCTCCCAGCCGCTCGACCAATGCGTCCCTGCTCGGCGCCCGGCTGGGCCACACCAGGCAGAAGGACAGGTCGTCGTCGACCACCGCACCGATGTCCTCGATCACAAGGGCGCTGACCAAGTGTGGGTAGGCAGCGGCCAGTTGGTAGGCGTTGACCCCGCCGAGCGAGTGGCCCAGCACCACCGCGGGGCCGAGGTCGAGCCGGTCGAGCAGGGCCGCCGCGTCCTGGAGGTAACCGGAGCGGGAGTAGTCCGGCTGCTCACCCTCCCCTGATATGGGCCGGTCCGAGTGGCCGTGACCGCGCTGGTCGGGCGCGATAACCCGCCACTCGGGGGCGAGTTGGCGGGCGAGGCGGGTGAACGTACGGCCCTCGCAGAAGTGCCCGTGCAGCGCGAGCAGTGGCCGACCCGGACCCCCGAAGTCCAGGTACGACAGCCGCCTCCCGTCGAGCTCCAGGCACCCACGTGCTGGTTCGGGCTGGTAGGGCGGGAACTCCGCTCCCAACTGCCGCTCCAAGCGGCTGCGCAGCAACAGGTACTCCGTCCTTCTGCGCACCGGCGTTCCGGGTGGACGCGGCACGATCCGTCCGCCGTCCACGGCCTCCCCCAGCCGGAACTGCTCGCGCGTAAGGTCGACCTCCAGACCACTGGGCAGTCGGTTCCACCAGTGGTGGCCGCGGCCCTCGTCGCCGAGGCGCACCTGCCCGAGCACCAGGTCGCCGCCGAAGAGGTCGTTGACCACCAGCGCGGTGATGTCGCAGTGGCCCCACGCTGGATTGTCCGGCTGCCAGGGAGCACGCGCGAGATCGTCCGCTGAACAGGTGTCCGCGGCCCAACTGGCTTGCAGCGCACGCTGAATGTGGACGAGCGTCCACGGAGTCGACGGCTTCATGCGACCAGCCTGCCAGGCCCCACTGACAACGACCGGGGCTCGCAGCGATGCCCCCAACCGGCATCAGGTTCCGTGAGCCGTTGCCCGCCGGACTTGGTAGTTCCAGCGGGTGAGCGCCCGGACGACGGTTTCGGCGCCGATGGGGTTGGCGCTGTGGACGAAGATCGTTCCGATGTGGAACGGCCGTCCGCTGAAGGCGGCTTCTTCCATGAGGGTCACCACGGGCATGATGCTGTCGTCGCCACCGAGATCATGGTCGAGCCAGAGTTCGTCGATGAAGCTGTCACGGTGCTCTCGCAGAAGCTCGATGCCTTCGCGGCTGGTGCGGGCGACCCGCGTGGCTCTGGGGAGCGGTCGGATGTCGTCGATGCCGAGGATGACGGGCGTCGGCGCGGCTGGGTCCTCTTTCACCTGGCCATCATCACAGTAGAGCGGCCTTGAGCTTCCGCCATGAAACCGGAGACCTCACAACGTCTGTAGGGTCTCGCGCTCGGCTTCCTAGGGCGGCTTCGTGACCTTCGCCTTCCGCGCTGCCTCGGGTTGCCTCCGGCTGCTTCACCGGTGGGCCGTCGGCGCCTGGAAGCCGCCGATCTTCTGCTCAAGCAGTTCGGCCAGCCGCAGCGGGGTGCGGTCCTCGAACATCGGGCCGATGAGCTGCACTCCCACCGGCAGACCCCCAGGGGACCGGCCCGCTGGTATGGCGGTAGCGGGTAGACCGGGCATGGTGGCCAGACCGGCCCAGACGAGCTGGTCGAGGTACGGGTACTCGACGCCGTCGATGTCGATCCGGCGTTCCAACAGATCGGGGTTGTGGTCGTGCGGGAACGCGGGAGTGGGTGTGATGGGACACACCACGGCGTCGAACTCGGCGAAGAGCTGCCGCCAGCCGTGGCGGTGGAACTCGCGGCGGCTGTTCGCCTCGATCCAGTCGCGGTGGCTGAGCACTATGCCGCGCAGCCGCGCCGCATCGAGGCTCCGGTCGTCCGCGCTCAGTCCAGCAGCGCGGGTCCGCAGCTGCTCGTACGCTTCGACGGGAAAACGCGCGCTGAAGCCCGAAAACAGCAACCGCATGTAGAGCATCGCGGCTTCGGTCAGATCGGGCAGCAGCGGACTGTGCCGTTCGACGCGGGCGCCACCGTCGACAAGCGCGTCGGCCACCCGCCTCACGCCCGCCCGCACAGCGGACCCGGTCGGAATGAGCGGATGCTCGTCGAGGACCAGGACCCGGAAGTCGCGGAGCCGATCGTGGCGCGCGGGCGGCAGCGTCAACTCGTGCGCAACACCGAGCGTCAGCGGGTCCGGTCCGGCCATGACCTCGAGCAGGAGCGTGAGGTCGCGGGCGGTGCGCGCCATCGGGCCGACGACGGCGAGGTCGAGGTCGACCGGCAGTGCGGGGGCGGGCGGCGGGACCATACCGCGGCTCGCCGCCAGCCCGAGCGTCGGCTTGTGCGCGTAGACACCGCAGAAGTGCGCGGGGGTGCGCAACGAACCGCCGATGTCGGAACCTATGGACAACGCGCCGAATCCGCACGCCAGGGCCGCCGCCGATCCGCCGGAGGATCCACCCGGCGTGCGACCGTGATCCCACGGGTTATTGGTGCTGCCGTAGATCTCGTTGTAGCTCTGAATGTCCTGCAGCCCCAAGGGCACATTGGTCTTACCGAGCACCACCGCGCCCGCGGCCTTGAGCCGCGACACCTGCACCGCGTCCTCGGCCGGTATGTAGTTCCGGTGTTGCGGTATGCCCCAGGTCGTGGGCAGCCCGGCGATGTTGTAGGACTCCTTGACCGTCACCGGAATGCCGAGCAGTGGCCGGTCCTCACCGCGGGCGCGCGCCTGGTCGGCACCGCGCGCGGCGGCTCGCGCACGGTCGAAGTCCGGCACGCAGATCGCGTTGACCGCCTTGTCGTCCCGCTCGATACGGGCGATCGCCTCTTCGGTCAGTTCCGTCGACGTCACTTCACCGGCGCGCAAGGCAGCCGCGAGTTCTTCGGCCGTCGCAAAATTCCACTCCATGAATCTGACCGTATCGGCCTCTGGAAGAGGTCACGAAATGCCTTTTCACGCAACGGATTTGATGGTCCCCGTACTCATGATGTTCCTCTCCGGATACCGATGATGTTCCTCTCCGGATACCGATGATGTTCCTCTCCGGCCACCGACAATTCGTCCGACCGCTGGCGGTGGCGGCGCGGCGGCGGCCTCATCTCCATCTGGACCAGGCGTGGTTGACCAGAGCGAAGCTGTCCCGCGCTACGGCAGGGCCGCCAGTGAGTCCCGTTAGCGCTTCACACCCGCAGCCGCGGTGCGGCCGGACCTGGGGCCGTCCAGCGGGAGTTGAGCACCTACAACCCGTCAGACGTTCCCCGCCATGTCCACGAAGCGGGAGTAGTGGCCCTGGAAGGCGACGGTGATGGTGGCGGTGGGGCCGTTGCGGTGCTTGGCGACGATGAGGTCGGCCTCGCCCGCGCGGGGGGACTCCTTCTCGTAGGCGTCCTCGCGGTGCAGCAGGATGACCATGTCCGCGTCCTGCTCGATGGAGCCCGACTCACGCAGGTCCGAGACCATCGGCTTCTTGTCGGTGCGCTGCTCGGGGCCACGGTTGAGCTGGGAGAGGGCGATGACCGGGACCTCCAGCTCCTTGGCGAGCAACTTGAGGTTACGGGACATCTCCGAGACCTCCTGTTGGCGGCTTTCCGGGCGGCGGGAGCCGCCGGACTGCATCAGTTGGAGGTAGTCGATGACGACCAGCCGCAGGTCGTTGCGCTGTTTGAGGCGGCGGCACTTGGCGCGGATCTCCATCATCGACAGGTTGGGCGAGTCGTCGATGTACAGCGGTCCGGCCGAGACCTCCGGCATGCGGCGGGCCAGCCGGGTCCAGTCGTCGTCGGTCATGTTGCCGGAGCGCATGTGGTGCAGCGCGACCCGCGCCTCGGCGGACAGCAGCCGCATCGCGATCTCGTTGCGGCCCATTTCGAGGGAGAAGAAGACGCTGGGCAGCCCGTACTGGATGGAGCAGGAGCGGGCGAAGTCCAGCGCCAGGGTGCTCTTGCCCATCGCGGGGCGCGCGGCGATGACGATCATCTGGCCCGGGTGCAGGCCGTTGGTCAACGCGTCGAGATCGGTGAAGCCGGTGGGGACACCGGTCATCTGGCCGCTGCGGGAGCCGATCGCCTCGATCTCGTCGAGGGCGCCCTCCATGATCTCGCTGAGCGGAAGGTAGTCCTCCGAGGTGCGCTGCTCGGTGACCGCGTAGATCTCGGCCTGCGCTCGGTTGACGATCTCGTCGACATCGCCGTCGGCCGCGTATCCCATCTGGGTGATGCGGGTTCCGGCCTCCACCAGGCGGCGCAGCACGGCGCGTTCGTGGACGATCTCGGCGTAGTACTCGGCGTTGGCGGCGGTGGGCACCGCGTTGACCAACGTGTGCAGGTACGCGGCGCCGCCGACCCTGGTGATCTCACCACGCCTGGTCAGCTCGGCGGCCAGGGTGATCGGGTCGGCGGGCTCGCCCTTGGCGTAGAGGTCGAGGATCGCCGTGTAGATCGTCTCGTGCGCCGGGCGGTAGAAGTCCCCCGCCTTGAGCACCTCGACCACGTCGGCGATGGCGTCCTTGGAGAGCAGCATGCCGCCGAGCACTGACTGCTCGGCGTCGAGGTCCTGCGGGGGGACCCGCTCGAATCCGCCCTCCGACCAGCCGCCGCCGTCCCGTCCGTGTTCCCTCGCCCCGCCGTCGCGGCCACCACCGTCACGGCCACCGCCGTCGCGGTCGGATCGGCGGTAGCGGGCTGCCGGGAGTCGGTCGCCGGGGCCGTCGGAGAACGGTGGATCGATCGGCGGCGCGTCCCCCCAGTGGTTGTCCGCGGGTTCGGGCTGGCTCACCCCCGCCACCTCCTCCCGGTCCTTCGGACCCCGATCCGTGCCCCTCTTTCTTACGGCACGGCTCCGACAAACAGACACGCGGCTCCGCTTGCGGCGCGTCGAGTGCGAGGACCGGACGAAGGCGGGCGCCGGACTACGGTAGGGCCACAGCCCCCGTCAGCCAAGATGGTTATCCACAGGCCATGTGGATGAACGGCGAGAGCCTGTGGAGAAGCCCGCCAAACCTGTGTACAGGCCGGGGGAAAGCGCTGTGGACAAGACTCGGACGACTTGGCCGCACCGGCTCTGACCTGCACTTTCATCATCCACCGGCTGTGCAGGAGAAAAACTTTCCCGGTTGGCGCAAGATCACGACAAACGGCGCGGACCTGATCACTCAGCGCCACCGGCAGTAATGACCACACTGCCATTGCGCCTATTACCTGTGGAAGATTATCCTAAGCCTGTGAAATCGGCCTCCCAGAGATCCACGACCGCCTCGCGGGAGTATCCCGGCGCCCCCGCGAAGCACCCGGCCCGGCTCCCCAGAGAGGTCAGACGACACCACGATCGAGAGATCGTCGCCCTCGCCCTGCCCGCCTTCGGAGCACTGGTCGCCGAGCCGCTCTTCGTCATGGCGGACAGCGCCATCGTCGGCCATCTCGGGACCCCGCAGCTGGCCGGTCTCGGCGTGGCGGCCGCCATGCTGAACACCGCGGTCAACGTCTTCGTGTTCCTGGCCTACGCCACCACGGCGGCCGTCGCACGCCGGGTCGGCGCCGCGGATCTGCGGGCCGCGATCCGCCAGGGCGTCGACGGCATCTGGCTGGCGCTACTGCTGGGGGCGGCCGTGATCGCGGTCGTCGTCCCCACCGCACCGACGCTGGCGGGCCTGTTCGGCGCCTCCGGCGACGCGACCTCGTACGCCGTCACCTATCTGCGGATCAGCTCGCTGGGGATTCCCGCGATGCTCGTGGTGCTCGCCGCCACCGGCGTACTGCGCGGACTGCACGACACCCGCACCCCCCTCGTGGTGGCCATCGCGGGCTTCGCCGCCAACGCCGGGCTCAACGCCGGACTGGTCTACGGCGCCGGGCTGGGCATCGCCGGATCCGCCTGGGGCACCGTGATCGCCCAGTGCGGCATGGCCGCCACCTACCTGACCGTCGTGGTGCGCGCCGCGAAGCGGCACGGCGCGCCACTTGGGCCGGACGCCGCCGGAATCCGCGCCTGCGCGAGCGCCGGGGTACCGCTGCTGGTCCGCACCCTGAGCCTGCGGGCCATCCTCATGATCGCCACCGCGGTCGCCGCCCGTCTTGGCGACGCCGAGATCGCCGCGCACCAGATCCTGCTCACCTTGTGGAGCCTGCTGGCGTTCGCGCTGGACGCCATCGCCATCGCGGGTCAGGCCATCATCGGGCGCTATCTGGGCGCCGATGACGCGCTGGCCGCCAGGGCCGCCTGTCGCCGCATGGTGCAGTGGGGAATGGCCTCCGGCATCCTGCTCGGGGTGCTGGTGGCCGCCTCACGGCCGCTGTTCATCCCGTTGTTCACCAGCGACTCCGTGGTGCGGGGCCAACTACTGCCCGCGCTACTGGTGGTCGCGGTGACCCAGCCGGTGTCGGGCATCGTCTTCGTGCTCGACGGTGTGCTGATGGGCGCGGGCGACGGCCCGTATCTTGCCTGGGCGATGTTGGGGACGCTCGCCGTCTTCGCGCCCGCCGCGCTGGCGGTGCCCGCCCTCGGCGGCGGTCTGACCGCGCTGTGGTGGGCCATGTCGCTGTTCCTGCTGACCCGCCTGGTGTTCCTGTGGCTTCGGGCGCGGTCCGGGCGCTGGGTGGTGACCGGAGCGGTACGCGCCTGACGCCCTACGGGCGGTGTTTCACGTGAAACAGCGCGACGCTGGGCGGCACGGTTTCACGTGAAACACCGAAGACCAAAGCCGAAGGATCGGCACCCGGTGGGGTACCGACCCTTCGAAGTGACTCACGCGGAATGCGTCAGGCAGCGACGACCTCGAGGTCGAGCTTGACCGAGACCTCCGGGTGGAGGCTGACGGTCACCTGGTGCGAACCGACGGTCTTGATCGGCGCGACCAGCGCGACACGGCGCTTGTCGACGTCCGGGCCACCAGCGGCCTTGATCGCACCGGCGATGTCGGCCGGGGTGACGGAGCCGAACAGCCGGCCGGTGTCACCGGCACGGGTCGCCAGCTTGACCTTGACGGCCTCGAGCTGGTTCTTGACCTCGTTGGCCTGCTCCAGCGTGGCGATCTCGCGGATCCGGCGCGCACGGCGGATCTGCTCGACGTCCTTCTCGCCACCCTTGGTCCAGCGGATCGCGAAACCACGCGGAACCAGGTAGTTGCGGGCGTAGCCGTCCTTGACCTCGACGACATCGCCAGCGGCGCCGAGGCCGCTGACCTCGTTGGTGAGGATGATCTTCATGCTTCGGTCACCCTCTCTCAGCGAGCAGTCGAGGTGTAGGGCAGCAGCGCCATCTCACGGCTGTTCTTCACAGCCGTGGCAACGTCGCGCTGGTGCTGGGTGCAGTTGCCGGTGACCCGGCGGGCACGGATCTTGCCGCGGTCGGAGATGAACTTCCGCAGCAGGTTCGTGTCCTTGTAGTCGACGTAGGCGACCTTGTCCTTGCAGAACGCGCAGACCTTCTTCTTCGGCTTGCGCGGGGGCGGCTTAGCCATTGTTTTTCTCCACTGTGATCAAGAAGTAGTAACTCGTCGCCCTTGGCCCTCGTCGGGCCTAGAAGGGCGGCTCGTCCGAGTAGCCGCCACCGGAGCTTCCGCCCCAGTTGCCACCGCCGCCCTGGCTCTGGCCGCCGGCCGGGGCGCTGGTCGCCCACGGGTCGTCGGCCGGTGCGCCGCTGGGACCGCCCTGTGGGCCGCCCCAGCCGCCGCCACCCTGACCGCCGCCGCCGTAGCCGCCCTGGCCGCCGCGACCTGCGGTCTTGGTGACCTTGGCGGTCGCGTTGCGCAGGGAGGCGCCGACCTCGTCGACCTCCAGCTCGTAGACCGTCCGCTTGACGCCCTCGCGGTCCTCGTAGGACCGCTGCTTCAGACGGCCCTGCACGATGACGCGCATGCCGCGCTGGAGCGACTCGGCCACGTTCTCCGCCGCCTGACGCCAGACCGAGCAGGTGAGGAAGAGGCTCTCGCCGTCCTTCCACTCGTTGGTCTGCCGGTCGAAGGTGCGGGGAGTGGACGCGACACGGAATTTCGCGACCGCCGCACCGGAGGGGGTGAAGCGCAGCTCGGGATCGTCGACAAGGTTGCCGACGACCGTGATGACGGTCTCGCCTGCCATGGTGGGTGACCTCTCGGCGGGTGTGCTGTGCTGCTGGCTGCTCGGTAGCCGTACTCAGCTCTGGCGCTTAGGCGCTCAGTGCATTTCCGGGCGGAGGACCTTGGTCCGAAGGACCGACTCGTTCAGGTTGAGCTGACGGTCGAGCTCCTTGACGACCGACGGCTCAGCGTTGATGTCGAGGACGGAGTAGATACCCTCGGGCTTCTTCTTGATCTCGTAGGCGAGACGACGACGGCCCCAGGTGTCGACCTTCTCGACCTTGCCGCCGCCATCGCGGACGACGCCAAGGAAGTTCTCGATCAGGGGGGCGACAGCGCGCTCCTCCAGATCGGGGTCGAGGATGACCATCACCTCGTAGTGACGCATGGTGGAACCCACCTCCTTTGGACTCAACGGCCACGGCGTTTCCGTGGCAGGAGGGTTTGCGTTTGCGTCGCATCGGTGACGCGGACCCCGGGATCCGGCTGGGAGTGCCGGGCGGGACCACACAGACACCGGTGCAGACCGTACACAGTACCCGCACAACGCCGCCCGCTTGAAATCGCGCGGGGAACCGGGACAATCTGTACACGACGGTTTGCACGGCGCCACGAACGCGCCGCCATCCGCTCACGGAGGTGCTCCATGGCACAGACCTACCGGCCGCACGGTGTCCTCGCCATCCTCAACACCGACGGCAAGGCCCATCCAAAAGAGAACTCCCTCGTCGCCGTCACCGCGGTGCTCGGCGCGATCGCGATCATCACCTCCCTGTCCACCAACCTGCACCTGCTCAGCTCATGGACCGGCCTGGCGGGAATCTTCACGGGCGCCTACGGTCAGTTCATCTCGGCGACCACGGGCGAGCGCTTCGTCCTGGTGATCGCCCTCGGGGCGTCTGCCATCGGATTCTTCCTGGGTGTGGCACACGGCGGGCTCTGGGGCGGCATCTAGCGCCGTTCCACCCCGGTCACAGGACGGGCTCTTGCCCTCGCGCAGTAGGCTTCGCCGGGAAAGCCCGGTAGAACCTGCAGCGATGGGGAGCGCCCCGAATGAGCCTGACCCTGAGGACGATCAGCCGAGAGCAGCATCTGGCCTACATCCAGAGCCTGCCGGCGGCGAGCCACATGCAGGTTCCGGCCTGGGCGGACGTGAAGGCCGAATGGCGGTCCGAGAACCTGGGCTGGTTCGACAAGAGCGGCGAGCTGGTCGGCGTCGGCCTGGTGCTCTACCGCCAACTCCCCAAGATCAAGCGCTACTTGGCCTATCTCCCCGAGGGCCCGGTCATCAACTGGTACGCGCCGAACCTCGAAGAGTGGCTGCAGCCGATGCTCGCCCACCTCAAGCAGCAGGGCGCGTTCTCGGTGAAGATGGGCCCGCCGGTGGTCATCCGCCGCTGGGACGCCGGAGCGATCAAGAACGGCATCTCCGACCCGGACGTCAAGCGGCTGCGTGACGTCGAGGCCACCTTCATCGAGCCGCGCGCCTTCGAGGTCGCCGACCGGCTGCGCCGCATGGGCTGGCAGCAGGGCGAGGACGGCGGCGCCGGATTCGGCGACGTACAGCCGCGCTACGTCTTCCAGGTCCCCCTTGAGGGCCGCAGCCTGGAGGACGTCCACAAGGGCTTCAACCAGCTGTGGCGCCGCAACATCAAGAAGGCCGAGAAGGCCGGCGTCGAGGTGGTCCAGGGCGGCTACGACCAATTGCCCATCTGGCAGCAGCTGTACGAGATCACGGCCGAGCGCGACCACTTCCGGCCGCGCCCGCTGTCGTACTTCCAGCGCATGTGGACCGCCCTCAACACCGAGGACCCCAACCGGATGCGGCTGTACTTCGCCATGCACGAGGGCGAGGCGGTCGCCGCCGCCACGATGCTCATCGTCGGCGGCCACGTCTGGTACTCCTACGGCGCCTCCGCCAACCACAAGCGCGAGGTGCGGCCGTCCAACGCCATGCAGTGGCGGATGCTGCGGGACGCCTACGCGCTCGGCGCCAGCGTCTACGACCTGCGTGGCATCAGCGACTCGCTGGACGAGAACGACCACCTCTTCGGCCTGATCCAGTTCAAGGTGGGAACGGGCGGCCAGGCCGCCGAGTACTTGGGCGAATGGGACTTCCCGCTCAACAAGCTGCTCCACAAGGCGCTTGACATCTACATGTCGCGCCGCTGATCCCCGTCCCGTCGCACTCAAGGAAAGGTCCCGACCCAGCCATGGCGCTCACCCTGTACGTCGACACCGCGCGCTGGCGTGCTCACCAGAAGACCGTGGTGGACCAGTTCCCCGGAATAGTGCCGGTCTGCAAGGGCAACGGCTACGGCTTCGGCCACGAGCGCCTGGCGGACGAGACGAGCCGACTGGGCGCCGATCTGCTGGCCGTGGGGACCACCTATGAGGCCGCCCAGATGAAGGACTGGTTCGGCGGTGACCTGCTGGTGCTGACCCCGTACCGGATGGGCGAGGAGCCGGTGCCGCTGCCGGACCGTGTGGTGCGCTCCGTCTCCTCCGTCGAGGGCGTGCGCGCGCTGGTCGGCGCGCGCGTGGTGATCGAGGTGATGAGCACCATGCGGCGGCACGGCGTCTCGCCGGACGACCTCGCCAAGCTGCACGGCGCCATAGAGGACGTACGGCTGGAGGGCTTCTCCATCCATCTGCCGCTGGACGGCGTCGAGCGCGCCATCGACCCGGTGGAGGAGGTGTTCGGCTGGATGGAGCGGCTGCGCACCGCCCGGCTGCCGCTGAGCACCATGTTCGTCAGCCACATCAGCCCCACCCAACTAGCCCAGTTGCAACAGCAGTTCCCGCAGACCCGGTTCCGCGCCCGGATCGGCACCCGGCTGTGGCTGGGCGACGCGGCGGCGCTGGAGTACCGCGGCGCGGTACTGGACGTCACCCGGGTATCCCGGGGCGAGCGCTTCGGTTACCGGCAGCAGAAGGCCGCTGGAGACGGTCATCTGGTGGTGGTGGCCGGTGGTACGTCGCACGGTGTGGGCCTGGAGGCGCCCAAGGCGGTGCACGGCGTGATGCCGCGGGCCAAGGGCGTGGCGCGGGCCGGGTTGGCGACCGTCAACCGGAACCTCTCGCCGTTCATCTGGGCGGGCAAGCAGCGCTGGTTCGCCGAGCCCCCGCACATGCAGGTCTCGCTGCTGTTCCTGCCGAGCGACGTGGCCCCGCCCGCGGTGGGCGATGAGTTGGTCGCCCACCTGCGCAACACCACCACGCGGGCGGACCGGGTGGTCGAGCGCTGAGCCGTCAGGCGTCCGCGTTCTCCCGGCCCCATTCGACGTAACCGCTGGTGAACTGGGCGGCGTGTCGCGGCTGATGCGCGCGCCGCCCCAGTACGAACACATCCCGCGCGCCGTCCAGCACCCCGCCGGACGGGTCGTCGGAACCGTCCCGCCGCACCGGGTCCCGCTCCGCCATCAGCGCGTCGCGCGCGATCACGACGCACAGGTAGAGCGTGCCGAGCAGGTGCAGCGCGATCGCGAAGTCGTAACCGCCTTCTGGCAGGCCCTTGTTGTTGCCGCCCGTGGTGTACGCCAGGTACATCCAGATGCCGAGGAAGTACATGACCTCGCAGGTCTGCCAGACCAGGAAGTCCCGCCAGCGCGGCCGGGCCAGCGCGGCCAGCGGGATCAGCCACAGCACGTACTGCGGTGAGTAGACCTTGTTGGTCAGCACGAACGCGGCGATCACCAGGAACGCGACCTGTGCGAAACGCGGCCTGCGCGGTGCGTACAGGATGAGCGCGGCGATGGCGGCACACAGCAGCAGCATCAGCGCGACGGCATACGAGTTGGCACCGTCGAGCGGATCGCCGGTCTGCTGCGAGATGATCAGCCACAGCGAGCCGAAGTCCACACCGCGCGACTGGCTGTAGGTGTAGAACTTCTCCCAGCCGTCCCAGGCGAAGACCATCACCGGCACGTTGACCACCAGCCAGGCGACCACCGCGGCGCCGAACGCCTGCCAGTACGTCCGCATCCGCCCGGCCCGCAGACACAGCAGCAGCAACGGGCCCAGCAGCAGCACGGGGTAGAGCTTCGCGGCGGTCGCCAGGCCGATCAGCACCCCGGCCGCCACCGGTCGGCTGCGCGCCCACATCAGCATCCCGACCGCGGTGAGCGCCACCGCCAGCAGGTCCCAGTTGATCGTCGCGGTGAGCGCGAACGCGGGCGCCAGCGCGACCAGCAGGCCGTCCCACGGCCGACGGCGGTGGGTGCGCGCCACGGCGACCACCACGACCACCGCGCAGACCATCAGCATCGCCGCGTTGACCAGCCAGTAGACCTGCTCGCGGTGCACCAGGTCCGAACCGTGCGGGGTGAACCAGGAGGCGACCTCCATGAACAGGCCGGTCAGCACCGGGTACTCGAGGTAGCCCATGCCGCCCGAGGTCGCGTCGGGGATGTGGTCGAAATACGGCACCAGATCGTCGGCGAAGCCGCGGGCGTAGAACAGGTGCGGGATGTCGGAGTAGCAGGCGTGGGTGTACTGGTCGTTCGCGCCGAAGAACCAGCCGCTGTCATAACACGGCACCTTCTGCACCATGCCGAGCGCAAACATGCCGATGACGACCAGTGCGAGGATCCGCAGCGGATTCCACCAACCGCTTCGACCAGTCGTCGCGCGCCGTCCGACGGGACCGCCGATCAGCTCGCTGCCCGCCTCGGCCAGCGGGTCCTCGGCGGTCGGCGGTACGGTCGCGGCCTGCACGGGGGCGGCGCTGTCGTCGTTCTCGCGCGCGGTCGTCATGCGAGACATCCTGCCGTACGAAACTGAGCGGCGGCCGTGTTTTGCCGGCCTACCGCCGGTTAATGCGGTGGCTAGCCGTTCGGCCCGCCGAACAGGCCGCCGTTGCCGTTGCCCTTGGTGGTGCCCCCGGTACCGGGGCCTCCGTTGGTGGTACCGGTTGTGCCACCGCCAGGACCACCGCCGGGGCCGCCACCAGGTCCGCCGTTCGTACCGCCACCGTTGGTCGTACCACCCGGCTGGCAGTTGAACAGGTCGCCACAGGACTGGGACGGCGACGGAGTGGTCGACGGCGAGGGGGAGTGCGAGGGCGGCGCGGACGGCTTGGTGCTCGGCGTCACCGACGGAGTCGCCGACGGAGTCGCGCTCGGCGACGGGCTCGCGCCGGGACCGTAGACCATCTGGCCGATGGGCTGCGGGGTCTCGAAGTTCTCGTTCGGCTGCCCGGCGAGCGCCGCCTTCATGTACTCGGTCCAGATCTCGGTCGGGAAGGACGCACCGTAGATCTTCTGCAGACCGCCGACCCCGTACATCTTCAGGAACGTGGGGTTCTTGGCCTGGTCGTCCATCCGGTACATGCCGATCGACGTCGACAGCTGCGGGGTGTAGCCGGTGAACCACGCGGACTTGTTGTCGTCCGTGGTACCGGTCTTACCGGCCGCGTACCGGCCGAGCGCCTTGGCGGCGGTACCGGTGCCCTCCTGGATGACGCCCTGCAGCACGTCGGTGACGTTGTCGGCGACCGCCGGGTCGAAGGCCTTCTTGGTCTTGGCCTCGTGCTGGTAAGCCAAGCCCTTGGGGCCCATGACCTTGGTGACCGAGTAGGGCTCGGCCTGCAGACCGCTCTTGGCGAAGGTCGCGTAGGCGTCCGCCATCCTGATCGCGCTGGGCGAGGAGGTACCGATGGAGAACGACGGGCCGTTGGTGCTGGCCAGACTGTCCGAGGTGACGCCCGCGTCCAGGGCCGCCTGCTTGACCTTGTCCAGGCCCACGTCCATGCCGAGCTGGACATAGGTGGAGTTGACCGACTGCTCCATCGCGCTCTTGAGGTCGATGGACTTGAACGAATCGTTGTCGTCGTTCTGCTGCAACCACTCGTTGCCGTCCTTGTCCTGCCAGACGGACCCGTCGTAGTTGAGCACCTTCCACTTGTTTATACCGGTGTACATGGACTTCGGCGAGACCACGGTGCGCATGGAGTCCGGCTGGTCCGGGGGACCGGTGGGCTTGCGCACGCCATCGCGCATCGCCGCCGCCAGCACGAACGGCTTGAAGGTCGAACCTACCTGGGCACCGGTGTAGTCGGCGTTGTCGGTGAAGTGCTTCAGGTAGTTCTCACCGCCGTAGATCGCCTTGATGGCGCCATCGCCCGGCACCACGGAAGCGCCGCCGAACTGGACGTACTTGTCGGTATCCGGGCGCAGGTCCGGCCGGATGTTCTTCTTCCGGACGTCGTCGACGGCGTTCTGCAGCGCCGTCATGTCCTTCTTGTCGAAGGTCGTGTAGATCTGGTAGCCGCCATGGGCCAGATCCTGCTGGGTGATGTTGGTGTTGTTGAAGACGTACTTGTCCGCGAGGTCCGTCATATAACCGATCTGGCCCGCCTTGTCGGTGGACCGCTTGGGCTTCTGCGGCATCGGGAACGTCTGGTACTTCTGCCGATCCTGCTGGCTCATGTCACCGGTCTTGACCTCGCGGTCGAGCACCTCGCGCCAACGCTGCTCGGCGCGTGCGGTGTTCTGGTCGGGCGTGGCGTTTTCGCCGACGCCGCCCGCCGGGTCGTACAGGTTCGGGCCGTTGAGCACGGCGGCCAGGAAGGCGGCCTGGTCCGGCTTGAGGGCATTGGCGTTCACGCCGTAGTACGCCTGTGAGGCGGCCTGGATGCCGTAGGCGCCGCGGCCGTAGTAGGCGGTGTTGAGATACCCGGCGAGAACATCCCGCTTCGACACGGTCTGGCCCACCTTGATCGAGATCATCAGCTCCTTGAACTTGCGGGTGACGGTCTGCGACTGGTCCAGGTAGGTGTTCTTCACGTACTGCTGGGTGATGGTCGAGCCACTCTGGGTCTCGCCGCCCTCGGCCATGCGCAGCACCGCGCGCGCGATGCCCTGGGGGTCAACGCCGGAGTCGGTCCAGAACGAGGCGTTCTCCATGGAGATCACCGCGTTCTGCATGTTCTTGGAGATCTGGTCCAGCGGGACGATCTGCCGGTTGAGGTCACCGCCGCCCGACACCACCATGCGGGTGCCGTCAGCCCAGTAGTAGACGTTCTTCTGCGTGTTGGCGGCGGCGTTCGGGTCCGGCACGGTGACCATCGCGTAGGAGACGCCGATCAGGCCGACCAGCGTGCCGAGGAACACCAGGCAGATCGCGGAGATCTGCTTGAAGGACGGCATCCAGCGGCGCCATCCGCTCTTGCCCCAGCGCGGGTAGTCGATGAAGCGCTTCGGCCGTTCGCCTCCCGGCCCACCGGTGCCCCGGCGCCCGCCGCCGCGCCCTCCGGCGCCACCGCCCGCCGCGGCGCCCCTGCGGCGGCCACCGCTCTGCGCCGCCCGTCGGGCCTCCGCGCGGCTGGCGTACGGCTGCCCCGCGGCGTCCTCGGCCGGGCGTCCGCCCGCGGCCGGTCCTCTGGTTCCGTGCCCCTCACGCTGTGGCGTGGCCCGCCGTCCTGGTGAGGCGGTCGGGGGCGGCTGGGCTCCGCGCCGGGGTGCGGGTCGCCCGCCACCGTTCGGCTGCGGCGGCTTTCGGCGGTGCTCGCTCATCGTTCCAGCTACTCCTCGGGCAGGCGGTGTCGCCTGAAGGTCGCAGTTGACTTCCGGTCCCCCCGGATCGCGGCCCCGCCGGGCCACACGGCACCCAGGACCATGACGCCTCCCGGCGCCACAAGGTTCCCGTTGGTTTGCATGGCGAACAGAGTACGCACCGTCAAAGACCGAACTACCCCAACGTTCGCCACATAACGGACAGTTGACGGCCCACGAAACTCCTTACG
Source organism: Streptantibioticus rubrisoli (assembly GCF_024436055.1). Classification (GTDB taxonomy): domain Bacteria; phylum Actinomycetota; class Actinomycetes; order Streptomycetales; family Streptomycetaceae; genus Streptantibioticus_A; species Streptantibioticus_A rubrisoli. The sequence goes on from NZ_JANFNH010000005.1 coordinate 174,699, forward strand.
AGCCCCAGATGTGACGCCGCTCACCATGCCGTGTCTTGCGTGATCCACAAGGCCGTTCTATCGTCGCGATGTATCGACTCGATACATCAGAACGAGATAAAGAAGATCACGAACAGCACGGACGACAGGTAGGGGCAGGACTACCACGGCTACCCAAGAGCCAAGGAGGCGAGTATGAGCAGGCGCTCCGGCGTCCTCGAATTCGCGGTCCTGGGCCTGCTCCGGGAGTCGCCGATGCACGGTTACGAGCTGCGCAAGCGGCTCAACACCTCGCTCGGCGTCTTCCGCGCCTTCAGCTACGGCACCCTCTACCCGTGCCTGAAGACGCTGGTCGCTCAGGGATGGCTGACCGAGGAGACGGCCCCTGATGACCCGCTCGCCGCGCCGCTTGCCGGGCGACGGGCGAAGATTGTCTACCGGCTGACCTCCGCTGGGAAGGAGCACTTCGAGGATCTGCTGGCCCAGAGCGGTCCGGACGCCTGGGAGGACGAGCAGTTCGGCGTGCGCTTCGCCTTCTTCGGCCACACCGAACGCGACGTGAGGATGCGGGTCCTGGAAGGGCGCCGCAGCCGCCTAGAGGAGCGGCTGGAGAGGATGCGTGCCTCACTGGCCCGCACCCGTGAGCGGCTCGACGACTACACCCTTGAGCTGCAACGGCACGGCATGGAGTCGGTGGAGCGCGAGGTCCGCTGGCTCAACGAGCTGATCGAGACAGAGCGGGCGGGCCGAGGCCGCGCCAAGGGCCGCCCCGCCGACCAAGGTCGCGACGATACGGATCCGACCGACACCACCACATGAGGCCCCGCAGACGTAGGGCCGAGTAATCGAGTACACAGGGAGCAACCGGAATGGGTTCGGTTCGCGTAGCCATCGTCGGCGTGGGCAACTGCGCCGCGTCGCTGGTGCAGGGCGTCGAGTACTACAAGGACGCCGACCCGGACAGCCGCGTGCCCGGCCTGATGCACGTGCAGTTCGGTGAGTACCACGTCCGGGACGTGGAGTTCGTGGCCGCCTTCGACGTCGACGCCAAGAAGGTCGGCCTCGACCTCGCGGACGCGATCGGTGCCAGCGAGAACAACACCATCAAGATCTGCGACGTTCCGCAGACCGGTGTCACGGTCCAGCGGGGCCACACCCTCGACGGTCTCGGCAAGTACTACCGGCAGACCATCGAGGAGTCGCCGGAGGCTCCGGTCGACGTGGTGCAGGTCCTCAAGGACAAGCAGGTCGACGTCCTGGTCTGCTACCTCCCGGTCGGCTCCGAAGACGCCGCCAAGTTCTACGCCCAGTGCGCCATCGACGCCAAGGTCGCGTTCGTCAACGCCCTGCCGGTCTTCATCGCCGGTACCAAGGAGTGGGCGGACAAGTTCACCGAGGCGGGCGTGCCGATCGTCGGCGACGACATCAAGTCCCAGGTGGGCGCCACCATCACGCACCGCGTGATGGCGAAGCTCTTCGAGGACCGCGGTGTCATCCTGGACCGCACGATGCAGCTGAACGTCGGCGGCAACATGGACTTCAAGAACATGCTGGAGCGTGAGCGGCTGGAGTCCAAGAAGATCTCCAAGACGCAGGCCGTCACCTCGCAGATCCCGGACCGCGAGCTGGGCGAGAAGAACGTCCACATCGGCCCGTCCGACTACGTGGCCTGGCTTGACGACCGCAAGTGGGCCTACGTCCGCCTTGAGGGCCGTGCCTTCGGCGACGTTCCGCTGAACCTGGAGTACAAGCTCGAGGTCTGGGACTCCCCGAACTCCGCGGGTGTCATCATCGACGCCCTGCGCGCCGCGAAGATCGCCAAGGACCGCGGCATCGGTGGCCCGGTGCTCTCCGCGTCCTCGTACTTCATGAAGTCCCCGCCGGTTCAGTACTTCGACGACGAGGCCCGCAACAACGTCGAGAAGTTCATCAAGGGTGAGGTCGAGCGCTAGCGAGACACGGCGCGGCGCGCTAGCGAGACACGGCGCGGCGCGCTAGCGAGACACCGCGCCGAGCGCTGGCTCACGGCGTGCGCTGGTGGAGGCGGTGCGACGCGCTAAAGCGCGGGCAACGCATCTGCAACGTCTTGATCGCAGGCCCCCGGACAATGCGTCCGGGGGCCTGGCGCTTGTGTGAGGCTGTCGGCATGGCCGTCGTTCGGGATCTTCGCGTGCTGCTGCGGTTCCGCGATTTCCGGCGGCTGCTGGTGGTACGCCTGCTCTCGCAGCTCTCCGACGGCGTGTACCAGGTCGCGCTCGCCGCCTACGTGGTCTTCACCCCGGAAAGGCAAGCCTCGCCCACGGCCATCGCCGCCGCGATGGCCGTGCTGCTGCTGCCGTACTCCCTGCTCGGCCCGTTCACCGGCGTCCTCCTCGATCGCTGGCGCAGGCGTCAGGTGCTGCTCTACGGCAACCTGCTGCGCGCCGTGCTCGCGGCGGGCACCGGCGTGCTGATCGTCACCCATGTGCCGGACTGGGTGTTCTACCTTTCCGCGCTATCCGTCACCGCCGTCAACCGCTTCATCCTCGCGGGGCTGTCCGCCGCCCTTCCGCGAGTGGTGGACAGCGAACGGCTGGTGGTGGCCAACTCGGTATCGCCGACGGCGGGGACGATCGCCGCCACCGCGGGCGGCGGAGCCGCCTTCGTCGTACACCTCTGGATGGCGGCGGGCATCGGGGCCGACGCGGCGGTCGTTGTCATGGCGGCACTGCTGTACCTGTGCGCGGGACTGTCCGCCCGCACGATGGGCGCGGATCTGCTCGGGCCCGATCCGCATTTCCTCCAGCCCCGGATCGGCGCGGCGGTGGCCAGCACGGCACGCGGGCTACTCGAAGGGCTACGGCACCTGGCGACGCATCGCCCGGCGGCGTACGCGATGGGCGCCATGGCGGTGCTGCGGTTCTGCTACGGGGCGCTGACGGTGACCGTGCTGATGCTGTGCCGGTACTCCTGGGCCGCCCCCTCGAACACTTCCGGGGGACTGGCGCTGCTCGGGCTCGCGGTCGGGGTCTCCGGTGCGGGGTTCTTCGTGGCGGCGGTCGTCACGCCGTGGGCGACCGGGCGGTTCGGGGTCGCGGGCTGGATCACGGTGTGCGCCGCTGCCGCCACGGTGGTGGAGCCCGCGCTTGGTCTGCCGTTCCGCCCGGCGCCGATGCTGGTCGCGGCGTTCCTGCTGGGGGTCACCACGCAGGGCGCGAAGATCGCCACCGACACCATCGTCCAGTCCTCCGTGGACGATGCCTACCGCGGCCGTGTCTTCGCCCTCTACGACGTCTTCTTCAATGTCGCCTTCGTCGGCTCGGCCGCGGTCGCCGCGTTGATGCTCCCGCCTGACGGCCGCTCACCGCTGCTGCTGATCCTGATCGCCGTGCTGTACGGAGCCACCGCCATCGGGACGGTCCTGCTGCGGAGGCGGTCCGACGCGCCGCGGTGTTTCACGTGAAACATCAAGGCGGTCCGGTGCGGTGTTTCACGTGAAACATGGCGTCGGGGGACCTCTGTTTCACGTGAAACATCGCACCGGACCGCCAAGCGTCCGCGCCGTGGCTACTGCTGTCCGGCCCACCATTCCCTGAGCGCGGCCGCCGCGTCGTCGTAGCCCATCGGACCGTTCTCCAGCCGCAGTTCAAGCAGGTACTTGTACGCCTTGCCGACCACAGGGCCCGCCGGAACCCCCAGGATCTCCATGATCTGGTTGCCGTTGAGGTCCGGCCGGATGGAGTCGAGTTCCTCCCGCTCCTTCAATTGGGCGATCCGCTCCTCCAAGGAGTCATACGTCCGGGCCAGCGCAGCAGCCTTCTTCTTGTTGCGGGTCGTGCAGTCCGAACGGGTCAGCTTGTGCAGCCGGTCCAGCAGCGGTCCGGCGTCCCGGACATACCGCCGCACCGCGGAGTCCGTCCATTCGCCGCTGCCGTAGCCGTGGAACCGCAGGTGCAGTTCGACCAGCTTCGCGACGTCCTTGACCATGTCATTCGGGTACTTCAACTTGGTCAGCCGGGATTTGGTCATCTTCGCCCCCACCACCTCGTGGTGGTGGAAGGAGACGCGCCCATCCGGCTCGAACCGCCGCGTCCTGGGCTTGCCGATGTCGTGCAGCAGCGCCGCCAGCCTCAGTACCAGGTCCGGGCCTTCCGTCTCCAGGGCCATCGCCTGCTCCAGCACGATCAGGCTGTGCTCGTAGACGTCCTTGTGCCGGAAGTGCTCGTCACGCTCCAGCCGCAGCGCGGGCAGCTCGGGGATCACCCGTTGCGCCAGGCCGGTCTCCACCAGCAGCCGAAGGCCCTTGCGAGGGTGATCACTGAGGATGAGCTTGTTCAGCTCGTCACGCACCCGCTCCGCCGACACGATCTCGATACGGTCGGCCATCTCCTTCATCGCGGCGACCACTTCCGGTGCCACCGTGAAGTCGAGCTGCGCTGCGAAGCGCGCGGCACGCATCATCCGCAGCGGATCGTCCGAGAAGGACTCCTCCGGGGTGCCCGGTGTCCGCAGAACCCGCTGGGCGAGGTGCTCAAGGCCGTTGTACGGATCGACGAACTCGATGCCCGGCAGCGCGACCGCCATCGCGTTCACCGTGAAGTCCCGGCGCACCAGGTCCTGCTCGATGGTGTCGCCGTAGGAGACCTCGGGCTTGCGCGAGTTGCGGTCGTAGGCCTCCGACCGGTACGTCGTCACCTCGATCTGGAAGTCGTTGCCCTCGGCGTCCGTCTTCCGGCAGCCCACGGTGCCGAAGGCGATGCCGACCTCCCACACCGCGTCCGCCCAGCCACGCACGATCTTCAGCACCTGCTCGGGCCGGGCGTCCGTGGTGAAGTCCAGATCATTGCCGAGCCGACCCAGTAGCGCGTCCCGGACCGATCCACCGACCAAGGCGAGCTTGAAGCCCGCCTCCTGGAAACGCCGACCCAGGTCGTCGGCGACCGGTGATACCCGCAGCAGCTCGCCCACAGCGCGACGCTGCGCCTGGTTCAGGGCACTGGCTTCCGCGGACGGCGGGGCTTGAGAGACATTGTTGGCGTTCGGCACAACAGAACAGAATACGTGGCCGCCGAGGACTCGGGCTGCCGGATTACCGGCCCTTTGGTGATCTTGGAGGGCACTCCACGGCACTTACCCTCAGCAGCCATCGTTACCATGCCAGGACGCACATCCGATGGCGACGAGAGACGGACGGACGACCGCGTGGGCGAGGCGGCACGGCACCCCGGAACCACCCCTGCTCGTTCCTGGCTGCGACGCGCCGCGACGCTTGTCGGCGCCGCCCTGCTGACCAGCCTCGTCCAGTTCCCCACCGCGACCAGCGCGCACGCCGACACGGGCAGCGGCTCCAGCACCGCCGAGGTGGACGTGGACTCCCTCAGCCCCACCACGCCGGCCAAAAACGACACCCTCACCATCAGCGGCACGGTCACCAACGACGGCGATGAGACCATCTCCAGCGCCCACGTCGGCCTACGCCTCGGCAGCGGTGGCCCGCTGAGCAGCCGCAGCGCCATAAGCAACACCGCGGCCAGCGGCGCGTTCTCCGTGCTCGACGGCAACGAGATCGCCGACCACACCGCCAATCTGCCCGACATCCCGCCGCACATCAGCCTTCCTTTCACCCTCGATGTACCGGTCAGCGCGCTCGGCCTGGGCAACGACGGGGTCTACCAACTCGGTGTGACCGCGTCCGGCACCACCAAGGACGCCAACTACCAGCACGTTCTCGGCATCAAGCGGACCTTCCTGCCCTGGTACTCCCAGGGCGGCGGCGAGAAGACCAGGACCACCTTCCTGTGGCCGCTGATCGACCGCCCGCACATGGACATCCGCACCCCGGGCGACGACCAGCAGTCGCCGCTGTTCCGCGACGACGACCTCGCGGCGGAGCTCGCCCCCGGCGGTCGACTCGACCAGATGGTGTCGCTCGCCAAGGGGCTCCCGGTGACCTGGGTGATCGATCCGGACCTGCTGGCCACCGTCGACGCCATGACCAAGCCGTACAAGGTCCTCGGCCCGGACGGCGACCCCAAGCAGGCCACACCGGGCACCGGCACCGAGTACGCCAAGCAGTGGCTCAACGAGCTCCAGCACGCCATCCAGGGCGACGAGGTGGTCGCCCTGCCGTTCGGCGACCCGGACATCGCCTCCATCGCGCACCACGGCAAGGACGTCTCCGGGACCATCGGCCATCTGAAGGCCGCCACCGACCTGGCCGCCGTGACCGTCCAGACGGTGCTCGGGGTCAGCCCGCGTACCGACTTCGCCTGGCCCGCTGACGGCGCCGTCGACCCGTCCATCGTCGGCGTGGCCACCGCGGGCGGGGCCGACAAGATCATCGCCCGTAGCGACAGCCTGCGGGAGACCGGGGCGCTCAGCTACACGCCGTCCGCCGCCCGTCCCATCGGCGGCGGCACCACCGCGGTCGTCGCCGACAGCCCGCTGTCCAAGGCGTTCATGGGTGATCTGACCCGGGCTGACGCCGAGACGCTGGCCGTCCAGAAGTTCCTGGCCCAGTCCCTGATGATCGACGAGCAGGCGCCCGGGCAGCAGCGGAACATCGTCGTCGCACCGCAGCGGATGCCGACCACCAGCCAGGCGCAGGCCATGGCCGCGGCGATCTCCGCCTCCCGCACCGGCGGCTGGACCGACCCGGCCCCCCTCAGCGCCGCCGCCAAGGCCACCCCCGACCCGGGGGCGAACGAGTCGGTGCCCAGTGCCGACGCCTATCCGGCATCGCTGCGGCGGCAGGAGCTCACCACCGACGCCTTCCAGCAGATCCAGTCCGTCCAGGACTCGCTCAACAGCTTCCTGGTGATCCTCTCCCGCAAGGACCGGGTCACCACCCCGTTCGGAACCGCCGTCCTGCGCTCGATGTCGACCCAGTGGCGCGGTGACCCGGACAACGCCGCGGCCTTCAGGGGCGACGTCGCGTCGTACCTGAGCGACCTCACCCAGTACGTACACATCGTCGACAAGAAGTCGATCACTCTTTCCGGGCGTACCGCCACGATCCCGGTGACCGTCCAGAACAGCCTCACCCAGCAGGTCACGGGGTTGCAGCTGCGGCTGACCTCCAGCCAGAACAACCGGCTGGACGTGGGCATCCCGCAGGCCGTGACCGTCGACGGCGGCCACAGCCGCTCGTTGAAGTTCCGCACCACCGCCAGCGCCAACGGCATCACCTGGGTTTCCGCCCAGTTGTTCACCGCGGACGGCACGCCCTACGGCCAGCCCATGGTCTTCCAGGTGAACGTCACCTCCATCACCGACACCGTGATGCTGGTGATCGCCGGGGGGCTGCTGCTGCTGGTCCTGGCTGGATTCCGTATGTACCGGCACCGCAAGCGCCGGGCACTGCTGGCGTCCGACGAGACGGACGACACATCCGAGGAACCGCAGGCACCGGACGACGGCCGTGGTCAGGCCGCCGAAGGCGCCGGTACGGTCCCTGAGCAGCCGGGTGACCCGGCCGCTGACACCGCGGCGGAAAGCCCGGGGACCCGGGCAGCGGGTGAGAAGGTGGACAGATAGCCAGGGGCAGGGCCTGGGCCGTAAACCTTAAGGTGGGGCAGTGATGAACGCGCCGTACGACGGGGAGCGTGACCGGGCGTCGTCGTACGACGACGCGACGGCCGCGAGCCCGCCGCCTCCGCCCGAGCACCGCTCCGGTACCAGCCCTTACCCACCGGAGTCGTACGCCCACAACCCGTACGCCCAGCAAGCCCCGGCCGCCGAGGCCCACTACGACCGGCCCGCGCCGACCCCGACGCCGTCCGTTCCGCCGCCGAACCCGCCCCAGGGCTACCAGCAGCCCGCCGCCGACCCCCGGCAGTGGGCGCCCCAGCCGCCCCGCCATCCGGAGGGCCAGCCAGAGCACGCGCCCTACGGCAGCGGCCAGGCGAACCCGTACGCCGAGGCGAGCCCGAACTCGTACGCCGGAGCCAGCGACGCGACGCAGCAGCAGCCGGCCCAGGACCCGTACGCGCACTTCTTCCGCGACCAGCCCGCGGCCACCCAGCAGCAACCGGTGTTCACCGACGTCGCCGCCGAACCGGCGCCGGAATCCGAGGTGGCCGCGGATCCGCAGCCGGAGGCCACCGCCGAGGCCACCCGCTCCGGGGGCCGGGCAAGCAGCCTGCTCAAGTCCAGCGCGGTGATGGCCGCGGGAACACTGGTCTCCCGCGTCACCGGCTTCCTGCGCACCCTGGTCATCGGTGGGGCCATCGGCGTCTCGACGCTGAACGACAGCTACCAGGTGGCCAACACCCTGCCGACGATGATCTACATCTTGGTCGGCGGCGGCGCGCTCAACGCGGTGTTCATTCCGCAGTTGGTGCGGGCGATGAAGAACGACGAGGACGGCGGCGAGGCCTACGCCAACCGGCTGCTGACCCTCGTCGTGGTGGGCCTGGCGGCCGTCACCACGGTCATGGTGCTCGGCGCGCCCGTGCTGGTGCGGCTGATGTCGGACAAGATCGCCTCCGACCCGGTGACGATGAACGTCGCCGTGTCCTTCACCCGCTACTGCCTGCCGACCATGTTCTTCATGGGCGTGCACGTCGTACTCGGACAGATCCTCAACGCCCGTGGCCGGTTCGGCGCGATGATGTGGACCCCGGTCCTGAACAACATCGTCGTCATCGCCACTTTCGGCGCCTTCATCTGGGTCTACGGCACCGCCCGCACCTCGGGCGTGGACGCCGCCTCGATCTCCCCCGAGGGCATTCGGCTGCTCGGCATCGGCACGCTGCTGGGTCTCGCGGTCCAGGCGCTGGCCATGATCCCGTACCTGCGCGAGTCGGGACTGCGCATCCGGCCGCGCTTCGACTGGCGTGGACACGGCCTGGGCCACGCCGCCAAGCTCGCCAAGTGGACCTTCCTGTTCGTGCTGGCCAACCAGGCGGGCATGGTGGTCGTCACGCAACTCGCCACCTGGGCGGGCGCGGTCGCCGACAAGCAGGGCCACCCCGGTACCGGTATCACCGCCTACAACTACGCGCTGCTGCTCTGGCAGATGCCTCAGGCGATCATCACGGTCTCGGTGATGACGGCGGTACTGCCGCGCATCTCCCGCGCCGCGGCCGACGGCGACGCCTCAGCGGTGCGCGACGACCTGTCGTACGGGCTGCGGACCTCGGCCGTCGCGATCGTCCCGTGCGCCTTCGCCTTCCTGGCGCTCGGCGTGCCGATGGCCACCATGATGTACTCCAGCTCCGGCGAGTCCGGCGCCCGCAACATCGGCTACGTCCTGATGGCGTTCGGCCTCGGCCTGATCCCGTACTCGGTGCAGTACGTCGTGCTGCGCGGCTTCTACGCCTACGAGGACACCCGCACGCCCTTCTACAACACGGTGATCGTCGCAGTGGTCAACGCGGCGGCCTCCGGACTGTGCTTCCTCACGCTGCCCGCCCGCTGGGCCGTCGTCGGCATGGCCGCCTCCTACGGCCTGGCCTACCTGGTCGGAGTGGGAGTCGCGGTGAAGCGACTGGGTAAGCGCCTTGACGGCGACTTGGACGGCGCGCACGTCATCCGCACCTACGCGCGGCTGATCGGCGCCAGTCTGCCGGCGGCCCTGCTCGGTGGGGCCGCCGCCTATTGGATCGGTGGGATGCTCGGTGGAGGTTTCTTCGGTTCGCTCGCCTCACTGGTGGGCGGCGGCATCATTCTGCTAGGGGTCTTCTATGGAGCAGCACGCCGGATGCGCATCGAGGAATTGACAGCGATGGTGGGTATGGTGCGCGGTCGTCTGGGTCGTTGACGCGGCGCCAGCGGGCAACCATCGCCCGCCTTCGTGTGTCGTGCATAGCGGCGGACTGTGGGCACAATTGTCTTTGGCTTTGATACAGACGGCTTCGGTACAGACGCTGTGCACGACGCGTCCAACGGATGGGGAGGCAGGAACGACGGTGGCGGAGCGGAGCACGGCTGCCGTCGACGTGGCCAACGAGAGCGGCCAAGCGCCGCTCGCCGCCAGCGCGGGCGGGGCCACGGGCGACGAGGCGACGGCCCAGAGCGAAACGCAGGACGCGGAGCGGAAGACTTCGGAAGAGACCGCGCCGACCCCACCGCACCCCGAACCCCCGGAGTTGCACAGCGGCCACAGACTCGCCCGGCGCTACCGCCTGGAAGAGTGCGTCACCCGCGTTGACGGCTTCAGCAGTTGGCGTGCCGTCGACGAAAAGCTCCGTCGCGCCGTCGGCGTCCACCTGCTGCCCGCCGATCACCCCCGTTCCCGCGCCGTGTTGTCAGCCGCCCGCTCCGCGGCACTACTGGGCGATCCGCGCTTCGTTCAGGTCCTTGACGCCGTGGAGGAGAACGACCTCGTCTACGTCGTCCACGAATGGCTGCCTGACGCAACGGAGTTGGGCCCGCTGCTCGCCTCCGGTCCACTGGAGCCGTACGACGCGTACCAACTCGTCACCCAGGTCTCCCAGGCCATGGCGGCAGCCCACCGCGAGGGCCTCTCCCACCTCCGGCTCAACCCCGGCTCGGTGCTGCGCTCCGAGTCCGGCCAGTACCGCATCCGGGGGCTGGCAGTTGACGCGGCGCTGCGTGGAATCGAGTCGGAGCGCCCCAAGCGCACCGACACCGAGGCGATCGGCGCCCTGCTGTACTCGTCCCTGACCGGCCGCTGGCCGTACCCGGAGGACGCCCACGGCCTCAAGGGCCTGCCCAAGGACCTCGGACTGGTCCCCCCGGACCAGGTACGGGCGGGTGTGCACCGCGGTCTGTCCGGGCTGGCCATGCGCGCCCTGATCAACGACGGCGCCCATCCGTCACGCCACGAACAGCCGCTCACCACTCCCGAGGAGCTCGCCAAGGCCGTCGCCGCGCTGCCTCGGATCCGGCCGCCGGAGCCGCAGGGACCGACGTTCCCGCAGACCGCCTACCGTCAGCCCCCGGCGCGCCCCGGCCAGCCGGGCCCCACCCGTCAGGTTCCGGTGACACCGCCCCCGCCTCCGGCGCTCTCCGGCCGTGCGGGCAAGGTGTTCAAATGGAGCGTCGCCGCGCTGCTCATCGCCGCGCTGGGGCTTGGCAGTTGGCAGGTTGCGGACACCCTGATGAACCAGGGCGGCCAGTCGGGGTCCACCCAGCAGCAGCCGCAACAGCAGAAGGGCAGCGCGAGCACCGGCACCCAACACGGCACCCCCAAGCCGCTGGCCATCGTCAACGCCCAGGAGTACGCGCCGGACGGATCCCCGCAGCATCCCGGTCAGGTCAACGACACCTACGGCAAGGGGGGTTCGAAGTACTGGATCACCAAAGCCTTCAACGACGGCCCAGTGCTGGCCCCGTACAAACAGGGCGTCGGCATCGTCTATGACCTCGGCTCGGCGCAGAAGGTCAGCGGCGGCACCATCACCTTCCGCTACAGCGGTTCGTACACCGCGGTCGCGCTGTACGCGGCGGACTCGCTCTCGCCGTCGACGCAGCCGTCGGGCATGCACCAGATCGCCTCGGCGCGCACCGAAAGCACCACCGCCCAACTCACCGCCAAGGCCCCGGTGTCGACACGGTATGTCCTCGTCTGGATCACCGCCGTGCCTAACTCCCCTGCGGATTCCAGCACTTACAGTGGCGCTGGTTACAAGCAGGCCATAACGAACGTGTCGTTCAGCGGCCTGTCGTCGTAGGAGGAGGCATGGCGTTGGGCGAGGGATCGCATAAGGAGGCCACCGACCCGGATCTCCTCTCCCGCCATGTCGCGGGCGATCCCGACGCCTTCGCCGAGTTGGTGCGGCGCCACCGCGACCGTCTGTGGGCGGTCGCGGTGCGCACCCTCGGCGACCCCGAGGAGGCCGCGGACGCGGTGCAGGATGCCCTGGTCTCCGCCTTCCGTTCGGCGCACACCTTCCGCGGCCAGTCGGCCGTCACCACCTGGCTGCACCGCATCACCGTGAACGCCTGCCTCGACCGGGCCCGCAAGGCCGCCTCCCGGCGCACCGCACCGCTCGCCGACACCGAGCACCTGGAGACGCTGGTCGAGCCGCACGAGTCCGCCGAGGCCCCGGCCGAACGCGGGGAACTGCACCGCGAACTCATCCACGCCCTCGCCACGCTCCCGCCCGACCAGCGCGCCGCCCTGGTGCTGGTGGACATGCAGGGCTACCCGGTCGCCGAGGCCGCGAAGGTCCTCGACGTGCCCCCCGGCACGGTCAAAAGCAGATGTGCCCGGGGCCGCGCCCGGCTGCTTCCGCTACTCACCCACCTGCGTACGCACCACGGGGGTAGCGCGGGTGCCGGTGGGGGAAGGAACCGGACGCAGGCGACATCCGTCCCAGAGACGTCAGCGAAAGATCCGAAGGACGCCGTGAAGGGCGGAGGTGGTCAACAGTGACATCGACGGCCAGCACGGACGACCACCCCGAAGTCTCCGAGATCTCGGCATTCGCCGAGGGCATCCTGCCCCCCGAGCGCACGGCCGCCCTCCGCGGCCACCTCGCCGACTGCGTCCTGTGCACCGATGTGCGGGACTCCCTGGATGAGATCCGCGGTCTGCTCGGCAGCCTCCCGGGACCGTGCCGGATGCCTGCAGATGTCGCGGAGCGGATCGACGCCGCGCTCGCCGCCGAGGCATTGATCAACGCCACCACGCCGGACTCGATGCCCGCTGCCCCGCCCAACCCGGTGCGCGGAGACGCGGTCAGCCCGGTGCGGGCGGACGCGGCCCATGTTTCACGTGAAACAGCGCGCTCGGCCCCCCGCCCCGCCGGACATGCGCACGCGTCCACCGGACCGGGGCGCTCCCGGCCGCGGTGGCGTCGGGGTCGCACCCTGCTGGCCGCCGCGAGCGCTGCCGCCGTAATTGCCCTCGGTGGACTCTTCGTGAGCTCGCTCGGCACGTCCCACAGCGGCGGACCCGCGACAACGACCACCGCTGGCGCCCAGCAGCCGGGAATGTTCTCCGGAGCGGCGCTGCCCACGAAGGTCCACGAGCTGCTGGCCAACACCGGCGCCGCTTCCCCGAAGACCGGCGGGCACGCCGAGGAGACTCCGTTCGCCACCAAGGCCGCTCCCGCGCCGTCCTGCGTGCTGCAGGCCACCGGCCGGGCCGGGACTCCACTGGCCCTCTCGCCGGGCACGTACGAGGGGCGTGCGGCATATCTGATCGTGCTGCCGCACCCGTCCGACCCCGCGAAGGTCGACGCCTATGTCGTCGACGCGTCATGCGCGAGCGCGGGATCCTCCACGCCGGGCCATGTCCTGACCGAGCAGACGTACAACCGCTGAGCCCCTCCGAGCGGTCCCGCACGCTTGGCCGTGTGAACCTTCACCGCGCGGGATGACGGAGAGCGGTGACGGTCGACCTCCCCGGGAATGCCCGCATCGTAGGATCCGTTAGGCGGGGTGAAGCTTCCGCAAGGGTTCCCACAGCAGTCGGCAGAGACGAGGAAGAAGCCGTGAGCGATGTCCGCAACGTGATCATCATCGGGTCCGGGCCGGCGGGCTACACCGCGGCCCTCTACACTGCCCGGGCCTCCTTGAAGCCGCTGGTTTTCGAGGGCTCCGTCACCGCTGGCGGTGCGCTGATGAACACCACCGAGGTCGAGAACTTCCCCGGCTTCCGCGACGGCATCATGGGCCCGGACCTGATGGACAACATGCGGGCCCAGGCCGAGCGCTTCGGCGCCGAACTGGTGCCGGACGACGTGACGGCGGTGGACCTCACCGGCGAGATCAAGACCGTCACCGACTCGGCGGGCAACGTACACCGCGCCAAGGCGGTCATCGTGAGCACCGGTTCGCAGCACCGGAAGCTGAACCTGCCCTCTGAGGACGAACTGTCCGGCCGTGGCGTGTCGTGGTGTGCCACGTGTGACGGCTTCTTCTTCAAGGACCAGGACATCGCCGTGGTCGGCGGCGGTGACACGGCGATGGAGGAGGCGACCTTCCTCTCCCGGTTCGCCAAGTCCGTCACCGTCGTGCACCGCCGTGACACTCTGCGGGCCTCCAAGGCGATGCAGGAGCGGGCGTTCGCCGACCCGAAGATCTCGTTCATCTGGGACAGCGAGGTCGCCGAGATCCACGGCGAGGGCAAGCTCTCCGGTCTTACGCTGCGCAACGTGCAGTCCGGTGAGACCGCCCAACTGCCGGTGACTGGGCTGTTCATCGCGATCGGCCATGACCCGCGCACCGAACTGTTCAAGGGGCAGTTGGAGCTGGACGGCGACGGCTACCTCAAGGTCGACGCACCCAGCACCCGCACCAACCTGACCGGTGTGTTCGCGGCCGGTGACGTGGTCGACCACACCTACCGTCAGGCGATCACCGCGGCCGGTACCGGTTGTGCCGCCGCGCTGGACGCCGAGCGGTACCTGGCCGCCCTGAACGATGCCGAGAAGGCGGCAGAGCCGGAGAAGTCGGCCGCCGCCGTCTGAACCGTCCCCCTGAAACCCACCCCGCACGCAGCGACACTGAGGAGAAAAAGCCGTGGCTCTCAAGTCCGTAACCGACGCCTCTTTCGACGAGGACGTCCTCAAGAGCGACAAGCCCGTACTGGTCGACTTCTGGGCTGAGTGGTGCGGGCCGTGCCGCCAGGTCGCTCCCTCACTGGAGGCGATCGCCGCGGAGCACGGCGACAAGCTGGAGATCGTCAAGCTCAACATCGACCAGAACCCCACCATCACCGCCAAGTACGGGGTGATGTCGATCCCGACGATGAACGTCTACAAGGGTGGTGAGGTCGTCAAGACCATCGTCGGCGCCAAGCCGAAGGCCGCGATCGAGCGCGACCTGGCCGACTTCATCGGCTGATCATCGCCCGGCACATGGAGAGGGGGCGCCCCGGTGGGCGCCCCCTCTCCATGTTTCACGTGAAACACGCACTCACAACGGCCGCAACGCCGGTTCCTTCTGGACCGCGCCGAGCAGCCGGTCGATGGCCATCTCCACGTCTTCCTTCCAGGAGATGGTGGTCCGCAGATCCAGTCGCAGCCGTGGATAACGCGGATGGGGCCGTACCGTCTTGAAGCCCACCGCCGTCAGATGGTCCGCGGGCAGTATGCAGCCGGGCTCCTCCCACTTGGCGTCTCCGAAAGCCTCGATCGCTTTGAACCCCCGCCGTACCAGATCCTTGGCCACCGTCTGCACCAGCACTCTGCCAAGTCCCTGCCCTTGGTACCCGGGAAGCACGCGTGAGGTCATCAACTGCACGGCGTCGGGGGAGACCGGGCTGGTGGGAAACGCCAGCGACCGCGGTACGTAGGCGGGCGGGGCGTAGAGCACGAACCCGGCCGGTACTTCGTCCACATAGGCGACCCGGCCGCAGGAGCCCCACTCCAGCAGCACGGCCGAGATCCAGGCTTCCTTCTCCAGTTCCGGCTTGCCCGCCTGCGCCGCCGCCTCACCGCTTACCGGGTCGAGTTCCCAGAAGACACAGGAGCGGCAACGCTTGGGCAGATCCGGAAGGTTGTCCAAGGTCAGCGGTACGAGCCGACGCCCCATGGCCTCAGGCCCTCATCTCTAGCGGACGGTCGGTCGCCCCCGCCGGTGTGAGCCGCCGCGCCGCCATGCGGCGGGGGGCCAGAACGTCGCCGACAGGAGGGCCGCTGACGGCCGTACGCGCCGCGTCCAGCGCCTCGCGCTCCTTCAGCAGGCTGCCGACGAAGCCGCCCACCACCCCCAGACCCAACCCAGTGGCCACCAGAGCGGTCTTGCGCCAGTCGTGTCCCAGCAGAGTGCGGCTCACCGATCGCATGGGCTTCCCTTCACCGTGGAGCGCCATACCCACCCGCATCGTAACCGGGTCGCGACCTGCCCGATACCGAGGGCCCGCAAAGGGCGGGTCGCGTTCCACGGGACGCGACCCGCCCTGGCCACTGCGGGCTCAGCTCACTCCGAGTCGTCGTCCTCGGACTCGGCGGCCAAGCCCTGCTCAAGCACCCTGCCTTCGCCCGGGGCGATCTCCCCGAGGATGCGCTCCAGATCCTCTATTGAGGCGAACTCAACGACGATCTTTCCCTTGCGCTGCCCCAGGTCCACCTTCACCCGAGTGTCGAAGCGGTCCGACAGCCGGGAGGCGAGATCAGTGAGGGCGGGGGACAGCCGCCTACCGGCCCGTGGACCCTTGGGCTTCTTGGTGGCGCTGGGCTCGGCGCCCATCAAAGCCACGATCTCCTCGACCGAACGCACCGACAGTCCCTCGGCAACGATCCGCTGGGCCAGCCGGTCCTGCTCCTGAACATCATCCAGCGCGAGCAGCGCTCGGGCGTGCCCCGCGGACAGAACTCCTGCCGCCACCCGTCGTTGAACGGGAGGGGACAGCTTCAACAGCCTTAGTGTGTTGGATACTTGGGAACGAGAGCGTCCGATACGATCGGCCAGCTCCTCATGGGTGCAGCTGAAGTCCTGGAGCAACTGGTCGTAGGCGGCGGCCTCTTCCAGTGGATTGAGCTGAGCCCGGTGCAGGTTCTCCAGCAGGGCGTCCAGCAGCAGCTTCTCGTCCTCAGTCGCGCGGACGATGGCGGGGATGCGCTCAAGCCCCGCCTCGCGGCATGCCCGCCAGCGGCGCTCGCCCATGATCAGCTCATGGCGCTGAGGACCCGTCTGGCGCACCACAACCGGCTGGAGGAGGCCGACCTCCTTGATGGAGGTGACCAGTTCGGCCAGCGCGTCCTCGTCGAAGACCTCACGCGGCTGCCGTGGGTTCGGCGAGATGGAGTCGATCGGCAACTCGGCGAAGTGTGCTCCGGCCACCCCGGAGGGCGCGACCTCGGTGGCAGCGGCCTCGGTTTCACGTGAAACAGGAAGGTCGGCCACCGCTGGCGTCTCTCGCGTCCCGCGGTCCGCCAGCCCCGCGACCTTGGCCGCCGCGACACCGCGCTCCGGCGCGAGCACCGGCACCGCGGACGGGGAGGTGACCGCGGCCCCCACGGTGGGACTGGCCTTGTCGGATCCCGTCGGTGCGGCGGGAATCAGCGCACCGAGCCCCCGCCCCAACCCTCTGCGTCGCTCGCTCACTTGATCCCCTCCGACATGCTGTGCTGACCGTACTCACTGTTCTGGGGCGCCATATGCGCGTGCCGCCCGTCGTACTCGACGCCCATCCCAACGCCGCGGAGCGCCATTTCCCTGGCGGCCTCAAGGTAGGACAGCGCCCCACTGGAGCCAGGGTCATAGGTGAGTACCGTCTGGCCGTAGCTGGGCGCCTCGGAGATGCGGACCGAGCGCGGAATGCTGGTGCGCAGCACCTCCTTGCCGAAGTGGCTGCGTACCTCCTCGGCGACCTGGGCGGCGAGCCGGGTGCGGCCGTCGTACATGGTCAACAGGATGGTGGACACATGCAGTTTCGGGTTGAGATGCCCGCGTACCAGGTCCACGTTCCGTAGCAACTGGCCGAGGCCTTCCAGGGCGTAGTACTCGCACTGGATGGGGATCAGCACTTCAGCGCCCGCGACCAGGGCGTTGACCGTCAGCAGACCCAGTGAGGGCGGGCAGTCGATGAGAATGTAGTCCAACGGCTGTTCGTAGGACTCGATGGCGCGTTGGAGACGGCTCTCCCGGGCCACCAGCGAAACCAGTTCGATCTCGGCACCGGCCAGGTCGATCGTGGCGGGCGCACAGAACAGCCCCTCGACATCCGGGACCGGCTGTACAACCTCGGAGAGCGCCCGACCCTCCACCAGAACGTCATAGATGGAGGGGACTTCGGCATGGTGGTCGATGCCCAGTGCCGTGGAGGCGTTGCCCTGTGGGTCCAGATCCACCACCAGAACCCGCCCGCCGTGCAGGGCGAGTGAGGCGGCGAGGTTGACCGTTGTGGTGGTTTTGCCCACCCCGCCCTTCTGGTTCGCGACCACGATCACTCTGGTCTGCTCCGGCCGGGGAAGCCCCTCACCGGCCCTTCCCAGCGCCTCCACCGCCAGTTGGGCGGCCCGGCCGATCGGGGTGTCGTCCATGGGGGGCAGCGTTTCACGTGAAACACCGTCCCCTGTCGATTCACTTCGGGGGCCGGGGACCGGATCGGTCATCGGTCCCGCGGCATTGGCGTCGGACCGCAAGGACTCACTCTCCTCGACTGCAGGCTCGCGATGCACAGAGCCTGCCATGTTTTCCGGGTCGTGAACCAGTGAGGCCTGTTCTCCTGTGGATGAATCTGTGGATGAGCCCCCCGCATGGTGGGGCTTACGTGTGCGCGCCTCGGCCGCCGCGCGGCCACGGCTGAGGATTCCTGGCAGCAGTGAGCGACGTTTCACGTGAAACACGATGCACAGGCGGGTGTCTGTTTAGTCCACGACACTCCGAAATATGTAGTTTTGGCCGTTTGTATGGAGCACAGCGGCTGTCAGCGGCGCCGTCGAGCGCCCTTCACCGGACGGTTCGCCCGAGCCGCCTTCGCCCTACGGGTCGCGGCGCGCACCCCACCAGGACTCTCGCCGACCACTACCCGGACCACGGTGGACGGCGGATCCACCAACCCCACACCCGCCTGCACCACGGAGGTCTCGACCGCGCCGAGCTTGCTGAGAGCGGCACGCGCGGCCTTCAGCTCCTCCTCCGCGGTGTCGCCCTTGATCGCCAGCATCTCGCCGTGCGGCCGCAGCAGCGGAAGCCCCCACCCCGCAAGCCGGTCCAGTGGCGCCACCGCCCGAGCGGTGACCACGTCCACCGGTGGAAGGTGGCCGATCATCTCCTCGGCCCGCCCCCGTACCACCGAGACGTTGTCCAGCCCCAGCAGCATCACGACCTCCTCCAGGAAGGTCGTCCGCCGCAGCAGCGGTTCCAGCAGTGTGATCCGCAGATCCGGCCGCGCCAGCGCCAGGGGAATCCCCGGCAGCCCGGCGCCCGAGCCCACGTCGCACACGGACACGCCCTGCGGGACCACATCGGAGAGCACAGCGCAGTTCAGCAGATGCCGTTCCCACAGCCGAGGAACCTCACGCGGGCCGATCAGCCCTCGGCGCACCCCGGCATCGGCGAGCAGTTCCGCGTACCGCACGGCGTCGGCGAACCGGTCACCGAAAATCGTGTGCGCCTGCTGGGGCGCGGGGGGAAGCTCTGCGGCTGCCTCCGTCACGGGGCCGTCCCTTCAGTTCCACGGTGCCCGGACCGCGGCGCGGTCAGGGCCCGACTAGCAGACTGACAAGTGTCGGCCCCGCCTGCGTCCGCGCCCGGGGTGCTCCCGGACCCACAGGCGGGGCCGTCCAACAAGGTGTGTACAGCATCAAGCCGGGAGGACGACCACCCGGCGCTGGGGCTCCTCACCCTCAGACTCACTGCGCAGCCCGGCCGCCGCCACCGCGTCGTGCACGACCTTGCGCTCGAAAGGAGTCATCGGCCGCAGCTTGACCGGCTCACCGCTGCCCTTGGCCTCCTCGGCCGCCTTGGCACCCAGCTCGGTGAGCTCCGCGCGCTTGCGGGCCCGGAAACCACCGATGTCGAGCATCAGGCGGCTGCGGTCACCGGTCTCCCGGTGCACCGCCAGCCGGGTCAGCTCCTGCAGCGCCTCCAGCACCTCACCGTCCCGGCCGACCAGCTTCTGCAGGTCACGACTGGCCGAGTCACCGACGATCGAGACGGCCGCGCGGTCGCCCTCGACGTCCATGTCGATGTCACCGTCCAGATCGGCGATGTCCAGCAGGCCCTCAAGGTAATCGGCGGCGATCTCCCCTTCCTGCTCAAGGCGGGTCAGGGCGTCCTCGCCCTCGACGACGGGGGTGTTGCCTTCCGTCACGGATGGACTCCTATCCATTTGCGCTTCCATTTGCGCTGCGCTCGCTGGGCGCGGATTCTTCCGGCGCTACTTCTTCGACGGGTGCTTGGACCGCTGCTGGCCCTTGCGCTGGGCGCCCTTGGACTGGCCGCCCTTGGCGGAGCCACCGGACGCCTTGGCGTCCTCCGGCTCCTTGTCCAGCTTCGGCGCGGCATCGGACCCCGTGTCGCTCTTCGCCGAACCGACGGCCGCGGCATGGGCGGAACCCGACTGCCGCTGGGCCTTGGTCTGCCGCTTGGGCTGCTGACGCTTGACCGGCTGACCGCTCTCGGCGGCACGGACGGCGGCCTTCGGCTCCTCGACGAGCTTGCCCTTGGCCTGCAGCCGCGCCTGGCGCTCCTTGTAGGCGAGGCTGCCCGGGGTGGGGTTGCGGCGGATGACGAACATCTGCTGGCCCATGGTCCACACGTTCGTGGTCAACCAGTACACCAGGACACCGACGGGGAAGTTGATGCCGAAGACGGCGAACATCACCGGGAAGACGTACATCAGCATCTTCTGCTGCTGCATGAACGGCGTCTTCACCGTCATGTCGACGTTCTTGGTCATCAGCTGGCGCTGCGTGTAGAACTGCGACGCCGACATCAGGACGATCATGATGACCGTGACGATTCGCACATCGGTCGCTGAGGCGCCGAGCGAGGCGATCTTGCTGGCGCTGTCGGTGAACTTCACCGACAGCGGGGCGCCGAAGATGTGCGCGTGCCGGGCGCTGTCCAGCAGCGACTTGTGGATGACGCCGACCTGGTGGCCGCTGGCGATGTTGTGCAGCACGCCGTACAGCGACATGAAGAAGGGCGACTGTACGAGGATGGGAAGGCAGCTGGAGAGCGGGTTGGTACCCGACTCCTTGTACAGCTTCATCATCTCTTCGGACTGGCGCTGCTTGTCGTGCTTGTAGCGCTCCTGGATCGCCTTCATCTTCGGCTGGAGCACCTGCATGTTCCGCGTCGCCTTGATCTGCTTGACGAACAGCGGGATCAGGCAGATCCGGATCAGCACAACCAGCGAGACGATGGACAGACCCCACGCCCAACCGCTGTCAGGCTTGAAGATCAGGCTGTAGAACGTGTGGAACTGGACGATGATCCACGAAACAGCGGTATAGAGGGGACTCAGGATCGTTCCCACAGATCAGGCTCCTTGGGCAGTGGGCTGTGTCTCGGTCGCCCTGTTGGGTTCGGCGGCGGGGTGCCCGCCGGGGTCTTTCCGTAGCGCCTCGCGCAGTCGAGCGTGCCACGGCGGTCGCTTGCGCGGCGGAACATGGTCCACACCGCCCAGGGACCACGGGTTG
Source organism: Streptantibioticus rubrisoli (assembly GCF_024436055.1). Taxonomy (GTDB): domain Bacteria; phylum Actinomycetota; class Actinomycetes; order Streptomycetales; family Streptomycetaceae; genus Streptantibioticus_A; species Streptantibioticus_A rubrisoli. The sequence goes on from NZ_JANFNH010000005.1 coordinate 195,668, forward strand.
CAGCGCAGGACGCGCCACGCGGTCAGGGCCGTGCCCTTGACCGCGCCGTGCACGGCAATGGCCTCGTACCCGTAGTGGGAACAGGAGGGGTAGTACTTGCAGACCGGCCCGAGCAGCGGGCTGATCGTCCACTGGTACAGCTTGATGAGCCACATCAACGGATATTTCATCGCACGCCCCTCCCCCCCAGTAGCCGCCGTAGTGCGGCGTCCAGGTCGCGGGCCAGGGAAGCGTGATCCGCGGCGCCGGCGCCGGGCAGCGCCCGTACAACCACCAGGCTACCTGCGGGAAGCTCGGACAGGCGTTCGCGAACCAGGTGCCGCAGTCGGCGCTTGACCCGGTTCCGTTCGACCGCACCGCCCACGGCCTTGCTCACGACGAAACCCGCACGCGCCGGGGGAACACTCCCCCCCGTAGCGTGCGGGTCCGTAATCTCGCTGTCTCGCAGGTGCACGACGAGCAGTGGGCGTCCGGCTCGGCGCCCCCGTCGTACCGCTGTCGCGAAGTCCTGGCGCCGCCTCAGCCGGTTCTCGGTGGGCAGCACGGCATGACCCGTGCGATCAGGCGGACAGGCGCGCGCGACCCTTGCTGCGGCGCGACGCGAGGATGGCGCGCCCGGCACGGGTGCGCATGCGCAGCCGGAAGCCGTGGGTCTTCGCGCGGCGGCGGTTGTTCGGCTGGAAGGTGCGCTTGCTCACTCGGGGACTCCAGGAATGCTTGGTGTCTCGTCCGCTTTGTCCGAGACGTGTGTGGGGCGTCGCTTGGCTGTCACCGTGCGCCCACGAAGCTCGCGATACGCCTTGGGTGTAACCGCTTATCCAGTCACCTGAAGTGATCTGTGCCCTTCGTCAGGCAGGCGGCAGCAGCCATCGACAACTCGACCTGGTTACGGTACGCGCGGCTACGCCATTCGGTCAAACCAGCTCCGCCAGGCGGCCGACGCGCCGACCCCGACCCACTGAAGCACGGCCCGCTGACACATGGCACATTTGTACACACCCTGTGGACAACGACTTGAACCACAGACGGGGCGCTGACTACCGTGGCTGGACTCAGGGATCTCCGCCGAACCAACCCGACATACTTCCCGCACTTCCCGAGAACCACACCTTCGTGGGACACGTCGGCGCCCTCTCGATTCCACCGAGCGAGCCCACCCACCGAGCGAGAGAGCGTGCACTGTGGCTGATGTAACTGCCGATCTAGCCGCAGTGTGGCCTCGGGTGCTCGAGCAGCTCCTCGCCGAGGGCCAGGGCGTCGAGGCCAAGGACCAGCGCTGGCTCAAGGTGTGCCAGGCGCTGGCGCTGGTGGCCGACACCGCGCTACTGGCCGCGCCCAACGAGTACGCCAAGGGCGTACTGGAGGGCCGCCTGCTGCCGTTGATCACCGAGGGCCTCAGCCGCGAGTTCGGCCGCCCGATCCGCATCGCGATCACCGTCGACGCCAGCACGGACTCGGCGGCCCCGCAGGCCCCGCAGACCCCGCCCGCTCAGACCGCGCCCGGCAACCCGGCGCCGTACGCCGAGCAGCGCGGGCAGTGGGACGAGTACGGGCGCCCCGGCGGCGACGGCCCGATGATCCGCCGCGCCTACCCCGACTACCCCACCGGCCACGAGCCCACCGGCGGTTGGCCGCGCCCGGCCGCAGTGAGCGGCCCCGACGCGTACGGCCACGCGCAGGGCCACGGTCGCCCCCAGGACGACGGTCACTCCCGCACCGAGAACTGGCAGCAGCACGGCGGCTTCGCCGAGCGCGACCCGTACCCCCCGGTCCCGCAGCGGGACTACGGCCAGCAGCAGCCCGGCTACCAGCAGCGGCAGCCCACCGAGCGACCCGTCGGCGGCCGCCCGCAGGACCCGCTGCCCGCCCCGCCCAGCGGCGCCCCCGGACCGCTCGCCGCCCAGCCGGCGCCCGCCACCGGACCCGGTGAGCCGACGGCCCGGCTGAACCCCAAGTACCTCTTCGACACCTTCGTCATCGGCGCCTCCAACCGCTTCGCGCACGCCGCGGCGGTCGCGGTCGCCGAAGCCCCGGCCAAGGCGTACAACCCGTTGTTCATCTACGGCGAGTCCGGCCTGGGCAAGACCCATCTGCTGCACGCGATCGGGCACTACGCCCGCAGCCTCTACCCGGGCACCCGGGTGCGGTACGTCAGCTCCGAGGAGTTCACCAACGAGTTCATCAACTCCATCCGCGACGGCAAGGGCGACGCGTTCCGCAAGCGCTACCGCGAGATGGACATCCTGCTGGTCGACGACATCCAGTTCCTGGCGAGCAAGGAGTCGACGCAGGAGGAGTTCTTCCACACCTTCAACACCCTGCACAACGCCAACAAGCAGATCGTGCTGTCCTCCGACCGGCCGCCCAAGCAGCTGGTGACCCTGGAGGACCGGCTGCGCAACCGCTTCGAGTGGGGACTGATCACCGACGTCCAGCCGCCCGAGCTGGAGACGCGGATCGCGATCCTGCGCAAGAAGGCGGTCCAGGAACAGCTCAACGCCCCTCCGGAAGTGCTGGAGTTCATCGCCTCCCGGATCTCGCGCAACATCCGCGAGTTGGAGGGCGCGCTGATCCGGGTGACGGCGTTCGCCAGCCTCAACCGGCAGCCGGTGGACCTGCAGTTGACCGAGATCGTCCTCAAGGACCTGATCCCGGGCGGGGAGGACGTGGTTCCGGAGATCACCGGGAACGCGATCATGGCGGAGACGGCCGCCTACTTCGGGCTGACCGTCGAGGACCTGTGCGGCTCGTCGCGCAGCCGGGTCCTGGTCACCGCACGGCAGATCGCCATGTACCTGTGCCGGGAGCTAACTGACCTGTCGCTGCCGAAGATTGGCGCGCTGTTCGGCGGGCGCGACCACACCACGGTGATGCACGCGGACCGCAAGATCCGGGCGCTGATGGCGGAACGGCGGTCCATCTTCAACCAGGTGACCGAGCTGACCAACCGCATCAAGTCCTGAGCACACAACGCGGATTCACCGCTGGCGCCCTGGAAGTTCACTTCCAGGGCGCTTCTTGTTGTTCGAATCCTTTGCTCGGTATGGCAGTACTCCACAGGTTCGGGGCGATTCGGCTGTCCACAGGCTGGGGAGTACGAAGTTGTCCCAACCGCCTCCACAGGCAAGCCTGTAGAAGGTTCATCCTCCCAGGTCAACCGCGTGTGGAATTGTGGCTAACCACCTTCCACAGGTTGTGGACAACGCCCTGTTCCGCAAGGACCGTTGGCGGTTGTCCACCGCTCGCCCACAGGCTGTGGCGAGTTATGAACAGCTTCTCCCGGCTTCTCCACACCTCTGTCCACTGTTCGGCAAGGAAACGGGGACGGTCGCCGGATGGAGTGAAAGGCGTCACACCAGGTCCACTGGTTGGGCTGGGGAGAACGTGGGTATTCCTGGGGACGACACTGGGGAGAACCGGGGCCACCCTGTGCATCGCGTGTGCACAACTTCCGGCCGTCCACAGAAGCGGCCGGTTGTCCACGGGCGCCATCCCCAGCCGCGGTGGACAAAAAAGCCGCGCTGACCTGCACTGGAACCGGTTATCCACGGTATCCACACCCCCTATTACTACGACCACGTAGAGATACCGGGGAAGCAAGATCGAAGTCGGGCCTGTGCACAACCTCGCCGTGCGGCGCTCGACACCGCGAAGCCCGGCTTGACCCCAAGCCGCACCTGTTGTCGGCGGTGTGCGTCAGACTGTTCTCCGGCAGACGGCCATCAGACGTAGGACGGCCAGGCAGAGACGGCCAGCAACAGCAGGAGGCGGTTCCGGTGAAGTTCCGGGTGGAACGCGACGTACTCGCGGAGGCAGTGGCCTGGGCGGCCCGCAGTCTCCCGGCCCGCCCACCGGCGCCCGTGCTCGCCGGTCTGCTGCTGAAGGCCGAGGACGGGCAGCTGAGCCTGTCGGCCTTCGACTACGAGGTCTCGGCGCGAGTCTCGGTGGAGGCGGAGATCGACGAGGAGGGCACCGTCCTGGTCTCCGGCCGACTGCTCGCCGACATCTCGCGCGCACTTCCCAACAGGCCTGTGGAAATCTCCACCGACGGGGTGCGGGTGACCGTCGTGTGCGGCAGTTCGCGATTCACACTCCACACCCTGCCTGTGGAGGAGTACCCCGCGCTGCCCGCGATGCCGTCCGCTTCCGGCACCGTGCCCGGTGAGGTGTTCGCCGCCGCCGTCTCCCAGGTCGCCATCGCCGCCGGCCGCGACGACACGCTGCCGGTGCTGACCGGTGTGCGGATCGAGATCGAGGGCGACACGGTCACCCTGGCCGCCACCGACCGCTACCGGTTCGCCGTCCGCGAGTTCCTGTGGAAGCCGGAGACGCCGGACCTGTCCGCGGTCGCGCTCGTCCCGGCCAAGACCCTGCTGGACACCGCCAAGGCGCTGACCAGCGGTGACACGGTGGCGCTCGCGCTGGCCGGATCCGGCGCCGGTGAGGGTCTGATCGGCTTCGAGGGCGCCGGGCGCCGTACCACCACCCGGCTGCTGGAAGGCGACCTGCCGAAGTACCGGACGCTGTTCCCGACCGAGTTCGCGTCGGTGGCGGTCATCGAGACCGCGCCGTTCGTCGAGGCGGTCAAGCGTGTGGCGCTGGTGGCCGAGCGGAACACGCCGATCCGGCTGAACTTCACGGACAGCGTGCTGACGCTGGAGGCGGGCTCCAGCGACGACGCACAGGCTGTGGAGCGGGTGGACGCCCAGTTGGAGGGCGACGACATCTCGATCGCCTTCAACCCGACCTTCCTGCTGGACGGCCTGAGCGCGATCGACTCCCCGGTCGCCCAGTTGTCGTTCACCACGTCGACCAAGCCCGCCCTGCTCAGCGGCAAGCCCGCGGTGGACGCGGAGGCGGTCGAGTCCTACAAGTACCTGATCATGCCCGTCCGGCTGTCGGGCTGACCCGAGAGCCGTTTTCCGGCCAGGCTCGGCGGCCCGGCGGGGCGGGCCTGGCCGGAACCGGGGATCCGGGGGCGCGCCATCGTCGGACCGGCGTCGCCGAACCCGCCGTACCCCGCCCAGATCCCCCCAGAAGCCCGGAACCGTGGCAGACGTCATATTCCGCCCGCACCCGGAGAACGGCGCACCGCCCCGGGCCGTCTATGGGGCCCGGGGCTAGGCTCGGGACTAGGTCAGGCACGTCTGAACGAAGGATCTGTGATGGAGCTCGGTCTCATCGGTCTCGGCAAGATGGGCGGAAACATGCGTGAGCGCATCCGCCGCGCCGGCCACACCGTCATCGGCTACGACCGCAACCCGGACCTCGCCGACGTCCCCAGCCTGAAGGCGATGGTGGACAAGCTGCAGGGCCCCCGCGTCGTGTGGGTGATGGTTCCGGCCGGGGAGCCCACCCAGGCGACGATCGACGAACTGGCCGGTCTGCTCTCCCCCGGCGACGTGGTCGTCGACGGCGGCAACTCGCGCTGGACGGATGACGAGAAGCACGCCAAGGAACTGGCCGAGCGCGGGATCGGCTTTGTGGACTGCGGTGTCTCCGGCGGCGTCTGGGGCCTGGAGTACGGCTACGCGCTGATGTACGGCGGCGACCCGGAGAACGTCGCCAAGGTCCAGCCGATCTTCGACGCGCTCAAGCCGGAGGGCGAGCACGGCTCGGTGCACGCGGGCAAGGTCGGCGCGGGCCACTTCGCCAAGATGGTGCACAACGGCATCGAGTACGCCATGATGCAGGCCTACGCCGAGGGTTGGGAGCTGCTGGAGGCGGTGGACTCGGTCACCGACGTCCGCGAGGTCTTCCGCTCCTGGCAGGAGGGCACGGTGATCCGCTCCTGGCTGCTCGACCTGGCCGTCAACGCGCTCGACGCGGACGAGCACCTGGACAAGCTGCGCGGCTACGCCCAGGACTCCGGTGAGGGCCGGTGGACCGTGGAGGCCGCCATCGACCACGCGGTGCCGCTGCCCGCGATCACCGCGTCGCTGTTCGCCCGCTTCGCCTCGCGCCAGGACGACTCCCCGCAGATGAAGATGATCGCCGCGCTGCGCAACCAGTTCGGCGGCCACGCGGTCGAGTCGGCCGCCGCGGACAAGTAGTCAGCCAAGCAGGGAAACCAGCAGGAAAAGGGGAGGCCGGCGCGGACCCGCGCCACAGCAACGCGATGTACGTAGCGCACCTGTCGCTCGCCGACTTCCGCTCCTACGCCCGGGTCGAGGTCCCGCTCGACCCGGGCGTCACCGCCTTCGTGGGCCCCAACGGCCAGGGCAAGACCAACCTGGTCGAGGCGGTCGGCTATCTGGCCACCCTCGGCAGCCACCGGGTCGCCTCCGACGCGCCGTTGGTCCGGCTCGGCGCGGAGCGCGCCGTAATCCGCGCCAGCGTCGTGCACGGCGACCGCCAGCAGCTGGTCGAACTGGAGATCAACCCGGGCAAGGCCAACCGCGCCCGGATCAACCGCTCCTCGCAGGTGCGACCGCGCGATGTGCTGGGCATCGTGCGCACCGTGCTGTTCGCCCCCGAGGACCTGGCTCTGGTCAAGGGCGACCCGGGCGAACGCCGCCGTTTCCTGGACGAGTTGATCACCGCCCGCGCACCGCGGATGGCGGGCGTGCGGCAGGACTACGACCGGGTGCTCAGGCAGCGCAACACCCTGCTGAAGTCCGCCGCGCTGGCCCGGCGGCACGGCGGACGGCGGGGGGCACCTCCCGGGCGAGCGGACTCGGGCCTGGGGGCGGACATGTCGACGCTGGACGTGTGGGACCAGCACCTGGCCCGCTCCGGCGCCGAACTGCTCGCCCAGCGCCTGGACCTGATCGCCGCCCTGCTGCCGCTCGCCGACAAGGCGTACGAGCAACTGGCCCCCGGCGGCGGCCCGATCGGCCTGGAGTACCGCAACTCGGCGGGCGAGACGGGAGCCACCACCCGCGAGGAACTGTACGAGGCGCTGCTGGCCGCCCTCGCCGATGTACGCGGCCAGGAGATCGAACGCGGCGTCACCCTCGTCGGCCCGCACCGCGACGACCTGCTGCTGAACCTGGGGCGGCTGCCCGCCAAGGGCTACGCCAGCCATGGCGAGTCCTGGTCGTACGCGCTGGCGCTGCGGCTGGCCTCGTACGACCTGCTGCGCGCGGAGGGCGGTCCGGGCGGCGAGCCGGTGCTGGTGCTCGACGACGTCTTCGCCGAGCTGGACGCCAGACGCCGCGACCGGCTCGCGGAGCTGGTCGCCCCCGGCGAGCAGGTGCTGGTGACCGCCGCGGTGGACGACGATGTGCCCAGTGTGCTGGCGGGCGCCCGCTTCACGGTGGCCGGGGGAACGGTGGAGCGGCGATGACCGAACACCCTCCAGAGAACCTCTCCCAGCAGCCCGCGCAGCAGCTCGGCGCCCCCCAGCCGTCCGGCGTCGACCTGGCCCGGGTCGCGCTGCGCGCCGCCAAGGAGCAGGCCCGCGCCCGGGGCGCCGCCGCCCAGCAGAAGAAGCAGGCCAGGCGCGGCGGACTGCGCAGCGGCGCACGCGCGGACGGCCGCGATCCGCTGCCGTTGGGGGCCGCGATCAGCCGGCTGATCACCGAACGCGGCTGGGAGGCCCCGGCCGCGGTCGGCGGGGTGATGGGCCGCTGGCCGCAGATCGTCGGCGAGGACCTGGCCCGGCACTGTGAGCCGCAGCGCTACGACGAGGAGGAGAAGGTCCTCACCGTGCGCTGCGACTCCACCGCGTGGGCCACCCAACTGCGGCTGCTGGCGCCTCAGTTGGTGGCCAGGCTCAATGCGGACCTGGGCCATGGCACCGTAAAGTTGATCAAGGTCCTGGGTCCGTCGGGCCCCGCCCGCTCGTACGGGCGGCTGCGCGCTCCGGGGAGCACCGGTCCTGGGGACACCTACGGGTGATGTGCGTCTCACCGGGCCCCCGGCGTGGAACCGGGGCTCGGGGCCGGTGCGCAAAGTAATCGGCCCGAAGCCCTGAGCGCCGTTGTGAGCGTCTCAGAGCCCGGGTCCGCGTATGGGGAGTCGGCGCAAGGCCTCTTCGGGCGGCACATGCGAACTCAGGTACCGCCAAACCCCCATCTATGTCACCGCTACCGGTAGACTGGGGGACAACCGCCCACCCCAGCCCCAGGCCGGGGAACCCCAGCGGAACATGTCGAACGACGCAGCCGCTCCTGCACGCCCGGAGTCGGCTCGTGCTGTGCCAGAAAGGGCGCTTCGTGGCCGATTCCGGCAACCCCAACGAGATCCACACATCCACAACGGGCACCGATGCGGCGCCGGGAGGCGCGTCGTACGACGCCAGCGCGATCACCGTCCTGGAAGGCCTCGACGCGGTCCGCAAGCGCCCCGGTATGTACATCGGCTCCACCGGCGAGCGTGGTCTGCACCACCTCGTCTACGAGGTGGTCGACAACTCGGTCGACGAGGCCCTGGCCGGGCACGCCGACACCATCGACGTGACGATCCTGCCGGACGGCGGGGTGCGCGTGGTGGACAACGGCCGCGGCATCCCGGTGGGAATCGTTCCGTCCGAGGGCAAGCCCGCGGTCGAGGTCGTGCTGACCGTGCTGCACGCGGGCGGCAAGTTCGGCGGCGGCGGATACGCGGTCTCCGGCGGTCTGCACGGCGTCGGTGTGTCCGTGGTGAACGCCCTCTCCAGCAGGGTGGCCGTCGAGGTCAAGACGGACGGCTTCCGCTGGACCCAGGACTACAAGCTCGGTGTCCCCACCGCTCCGCTGCAGAAGAACGAGGCGACCGAGGAGACCGGAACCTCGGTGACGTTCTGGGCGGACCCGGACATCTTCGAGACCACCGAGTACTCCTTCGAGACGCTCTCGCGGCGCTTCCAGGAGATGGCCTTCCTCAACAAGGGCCTGACCATCTCCCTCACCGACCAGCGCCCCGAGCACGTCGACGAGAACGGCCAGCCGCTGTCGGTGCGGTACTGCTACGAGGGCGGCATCGTCGACTTCGTGAAGTACCTCAACTCCCGCAAGGGCGAGGCGGTTCACCCCACCGTCATCGGCTTCGAGGCCGAGGACACCGAGCGGATGCTCTCGCTCGAAATCGCGATGCAGTGGAACACCCAGTACACCGAGGGTGTCTACTCCTTCGCCAACATCATCCACACCCACGAGGGCGGCACCCACGAAGAGGGTTTCCGCGCCGCGCTGACCTCACTGATCAACAAGTACGCGCGCGACAAGAAGCTGTTGCGCGAGCGGGACGACAACCTCACCGGTGACGACATCCGCGAGGGCCTGACCGCGATCATCTCGGTCAAGCTCAGCGAGCCGCAGTTCGAGGGCCAGACCAAGACCAAGCTGGGCAACACCGAGGCCAAGACCTTTGTCCAGAAGGCGGTTTACGAGCAGCTCAACGACTGGCTGGACCGCAACCCGAACGAGGCCGCGGACATCATCCGCAAGTCCATCCAGGCCGCCACCGCCCGGGTCGCCGCCCGCAAGGCGCGCGATCTGACCCGGCGCAAGGGCCTGCTGGAGACCGCGTCGCTGCCCGGCAAGCTCAGCGACTGCCAGTCCAACGACCCGGCCAAGTGCGAGATCTTCATCGTCGAGGGTGACTCCGCGGGTGGCTCGGCCAAGTCCGGCCGCAACCCCGAGTACCAGGCGATCCTGCCGATCCGCGGCAAGATCCTCAACGTGGAGAAGGCCAGGATCGACAAGATCCTGCAGAACCAGGAGATCCAGGCGCTGATCTCGGCCTTCGGCACGGGTGTGCACGAGGACTTCGACATCTCCAAGCTCCGCTACCACAAGATCATCTTGATGGCGGACGCCGATGTCGACGGTCAGCACATCAACACCCTGCTGCTGACCTTCCTGTTCCGCTTCATGCGCCCGCTGGTCGAGGCCGGGCACGTGTACCTCTCCCGTCCGCCGCTCTACAAGATCAAGTGGGGCAAGGACGACTTCGAGTACGCGTACTCCGACCGCGAGCGCGACGCGCTGATCGAACTCGGCCGGAACAACGGCAAGCGGATCAAGGACGACTCCGTACAGCGCTTCAAGGGCCTCGGTGAGATGAACGCCGAGGAGCTGCGGGTCACCACCATGGACGTGGACCACCGGGTGCTCGGCCAGGTCTCCCTGGACGACGCGGCACAGGCGGACGACCTGTTCTCGGTGCTGATGGGCGAGGACGTCGAGGCGCGGCGCTCGTTCATCCAGCGCAACGCCAAGGACGTCCGGTTCCTCGACATCTGAGTCGAGTCGGCCCCTCAACTGCCCGCAGCGCGAAAGGATTTGACCAGCGATGGCCGACGAGACCCCCATCACCCCTGAGGGTTCCCCGACCCCCGTCACGCCCGAGGGCGGACCCGCCACCGTCGAAGGCGTGGGCCTTCGCGTCGAGCCCGTCGGGCTCGAGACGGAGATGCAGCGCAGCTACCTCGACTACGCGATGAGCGTGATCGTCTCCCGCGCGCTGCCCGACGTCCGAGACGGCCTCAAGCCGGTGCACCGCCGCGTGCTGTACGCGATGTACGACGGTGGATACCGGCCGGAGAAGGGCTTCTACAAGTGCGCCCGTGTCGTCGGTGACGTCATGGGTACCTACCACCCGCACGGTGACGCCTCGATCTACGACGCGCTGGTGCGCCTCGCCCAGCCGTGGGCGATGCGGATGCCGCTGGTCGACTCCAACGGCAACTTCGGCTCGCCGGGCAACGACCCGGCGGCGGCCATGCGCTACACCGAGTGCAAGATGGCGCCGCTGTCGATGGAGATGGTCCGGGACATCGACGAGGAGACCGTCGACTTCCAGGACAACTACGACGGCCGCAACCAGGAGCCGACGGTCCTGCCGTCCCGGTTCCCCAACCTGCTGATCAACGGCTCGGCCGGTATCGCGGTCGGCATGGCCACCAACATCCCGCCGCACAACCTGCGCGAGGTGGCCGACGGTGCCCAGTGGTACCTGGCCAACCCGAACGCCTCCAGCGAGGAGCTGCTGGAGGCCCTCATGGAGCGGATCAAGGGCCCGGACTTCCCGACCGGCGCCCTGGTCGTCGGCCGCCGCGGCATCGAGGAGGCGTACCGCACCGGGCGCGGCTCGATCACCATGCGCGCGGTGGTCGAGGTCGAGGAGATCCAGAACCGCCAGTGCCTGGTGGTCACCGAACTGCCGTACCAGACCAACCCCGACAACCTGGCGCAGAAGATCGCCGACCTGGTCAAGGACGGCAAGATCGGCGGCATCGCCGACGTGCGCGACGAGACCTCCTCGCGCACCGGCCAGCGCCTGGTGATCGTGCTCAAGCGGGACGCCGTCGCCAAGGTCGTGCTCAACAACCTCTACAAGCACACCGATCTGCAGACCAACTTCGGCGCCAACATGCTGGCGCTGGTCGACGGAGTGCCGCGCACCCTCTCGCTCGACCAGTTCATCCGGCACTGGGTGACGCACCAGGTCGAGGTCATCGTCCGGCGCACCAAGTTCCGGCTGCGCAAGGCCGAGGAGCGCGCCCACATTCTGCGCGGTCTGCTCAAGGCACTGGACGCCATCGACGAGGTCATCGCGCTGATCCGGCGCAGCGACACGGTCGAGGTGGCGCGCGAGGGCCTGATGGGCCTGCTGGAGATCGACGAGATCCAGGCCAACGCGATCCTGGAGATGCAGCTGCGCCGACTGGCCGCCCTGGAGCGCCGGAAGATCGTGGCCGAGCACGACGAACTCCAGGCGAAGATCGACGAGTACAACGCGATCCTGGTCTCCCCCGAGCGGCAGCGCGGCATCATCAGCGAGGAGCTCACCGCGCTGGTGGAGAAGTACGGCGACGACCGGCGCAGCCAACTGGTGCCGTTCGACGGCGATATGTCCATCGAGGACCTGATCGCCGAGGAGGACATCGTCGTCACCATCACCCGCGGCGGCTATGTCAAGCGCACCAAGACCGAGCACTACCGCTCCCAGAAGCGCGGCGGCAAGGGTGTGCGCGGCACGCAGCTGAAGCAGGACGACATCGTCGACCACTTCTTCGTCACCACCACCCACAACTGGCTGCTGTTCTTCACCAACAAGGGCCGCGTCTACCGGGCCAAGGCCTACGAGCTGCCGGACGCGGGCCGGGACGCGCGCGGCCAGCACGTGGCCAACCTGCTGGCCTTCCAGCCGGACGAGCACATCGCCCAGGTCATGGCGATCCGCAACTACGAGGCGGCGCCCTACCTGGTGCTGGCCACCAAGTCCGGCCTGGTGAAGAAGACCCCGCTGAAGGACTACGACTCCCCGCGCTCCGGCGGTGTCATCGCGATCAACCTGCGTGAGATGGAGGACGGCCGCGAGGACGAGTTGATCGGCGCCGAACTGGTCTCCCCGGACGACGACCTGCTGTTGGTCAGCCGTAAGGCACAGTCCATCCGGTTCACCGCGACGGATGAGGCGCTGCGGCCGATGGGCCGGGCGACATCCGGTGTGAAGGGCATGAGTTTCCGTGAAGGTGACGAACTGCTCTCGATGAATGTGGTTCGGGCGGGTACGTTCGTCTTCACCGCCACCGATGGTGGGTACGCCAAGCGCACCCCGGTGGACGAGTACCGGGTCCAGGGCCGCGGCGGCCTCGGCATCAAGGCCGCCAAGATCGTGGAGGACCGCGGCTCGTTGGTCGGCGCGCTGGTGGTCGAGGAGAGCGACGAGATCCTCGCCATCACCCTCAGCGGCGGTGTGATCCGTACGCGGGTCAACGGAGTCAGGGAGACGGGCCGTGACACCATGGGCGTCCAACTGATCAACCTGGGCAAGCGGGACGCCGTGGTCGGCATCGCCCGCAACGCCGAGGCGGGCGAGGAAGCCGAAGAGGTCGAAGCGGCTGCCGACGCCCAGGCAGCCGAGAGTGCCGTGGGCACCCCGTCCGCGGCCGACGAGCCGGAGGAGTAAACCGTGAGTGGAGCCACGGGCGCTGCCGCGGGCGGCGCAGGGGCGGACGGACGGCCGGGAGCCGCCACCGAGTCCGCCCCGGTCGGTGGTGCCCGTGGCTCGGCCACCCAGGGCGCGGCGGCCGGGCGGACCGCCGCCGAGAACGACCGGGGCGTTCCGGCTCCGCCGCACCAGCCGCCGCAGGCCTACCAGCCGCCGCAGGGCGTCGCCGGGCTGCCGGTACAAGGCGGGGTGCGCAAGCCGCGCCCGGCCGCCGCCCGCACGGCGCCGCGCACCCGCAGCGCCCGGCTGCGGATCGCCAAGGCCGATCCGTGGTCGGTGATGAAGGTCAGCTTCCTGTTCTCCATCGCGCTCGGCGTGTGCACGGTCGTCGCGGTGTCCGTGCTGTGGATGGTGCTGGACGCGCTGGGAGTGTTCTCCACGGTCGGCAACACCATCACCGAGGCCACCGGGTCCGGCCAGCAGACCGGCTTCGACCTGCAGTCCTTCCTGTCGCTCTCGCACGTCGTGGAGTTCACCGCGATCATCGCGGTGATCGACGTGGTGCTGCTGACCGCGCTGGCCACACTGGGCTCGTTCCTCTACAACCTGACGTCCGGTTTCGTGGGCGGCATCGAGTTGACCCTCGCCGAGGACGAGTGACCGCAGCCGGTCACCGATTTTGGGACAGCGCCATCTGTGCGCTAATCTTTCGGTGCAGCGCGGGGCTATAGCTCAGACGGTTAGAGCGCTTCCCTGATAAGGAAGAGGCCACAGGTTCAAGTCCTGTTAGCCCCACCAGCGCGAACGCCCTCAACGGATCACCGTTGGGGGCGTTTGGCATCCGTGCCTGACATCAGCCGATCGGCTTCGCCCGGGCCATCCCCGGTGGGCACGGCCCGCCTCTTCGTTCTGTGGCTGTTCAGCCGCTGAAGCCGCAGCCGAGGCTCAGCGCCCCGGGCATCCCTGGTCCAGCCAAATCAGGGAGACCTTGCGCCACTGCGCTGTGTTCGCTGGGTGGTTGTCCATCCAGTTCTTGAGCACCTCGCAGGGGAACGTCCTGCTGGGCTGCGTTCTGCTGGGGTGCGCCGTAGCGGCCGTGATCTTCGGGGGCGCCGACGCGCTCGCGGGCTGTGACATCGCGCCAACCGAAGCCAGCAGCAAGGGCGTGACGATGACGGCAACCACCGTCCGACGCCGGTGGGTCGAACGGCTGGGGCCAACGGAAATCGACATGACGTGGCCCCTGAGGGAAGAAGCGTTCCGGTCAGGGCGCTGAGCCCGGGCGCAGCCCCTGGACTCGCACGGGTGGCGAAACGGAAGCGTCGGACCCGCTCGACTGCGCTTGTTTCTCGGGCCCGCATCGCCCGCGCCGTCCCTGGACGATCAAGCACATCAATTTCAGGCTCGCGCCGCGACAACCGGCTGTCAACGCCCGTCCGGCCCCGCCCTGTGGCTCACCGGTTCAGGTCCTGGCAGCCCCACCAGCGCGAAGAGGCCGGATACTCGATCGAGTGTCCGACCCCTTCTGCTTGCCGCTGGCGGGAGTTGACCCGGTCGGGCCTAGGTCACCGTTCTATATCGGCCGGTGTGTATCATCGGGCGCATCGGAGGACTCCCAACGTAAGAAGGACGAGGTCGCGCGGTGAAGAAGTTTCTCCTGGTCGCACTGGCCGCCATCGGCGGGCTCCTCGTGTACCGCCAGATCCAGGCGGACCGCGCCGAGCAGGACCTGTGGACGGAGGCGACCGACTCCGTACCGGCAGGTTCCGGCACGAGCGCCTGAGCCCCGTATCCATAGTCTCAGTCGGGCCCCGACCGCCTCGCGGTCGGGGCTTCGCCATTGGGCTCACTATTGAATTCGCATACGCACATCAATATCTTCGCGTAAGCAAAGATCGAGGGGTGGGGCGTGGCAAGGGACCGGCAAGGCATCCTGGCGGCGCTCGCGGTGCTGGTGGCCCTTGCGCTGCCCGGCGCGAGCGCGGCGGCGGACACCGCCCCGCAGGGCTGGGTACCGCACGGTGAGCGGATATCCGGCACGGCCAGGAGCGGTAGTGCGCCGCGGCTGACGGCCGGACACACCTACCAGGACACCCTCGCCAAGGGCGGCACCAAGTACTACGCGATACGCCTCGACGCGCGCTCCTCCGCGTATCTGTCGGTCTTCGCCGTTCCGCCGCGCGGTAGCCGGGTCGGCTTCCTCGACGGCGTCAGCCTGAAGTTATCCGGCCGGGACGGCACGCCGTGCGACGCGTACGACGCGCGGTTCGGCGCGGACGGTGCCGTCCAGCCGGTGGGCGGCGCCGTGGTGCGCACCATCCGGCCGGACGGCGGCTGCCAGCAGGCCGGTGACTACCTGCTGTCCGTGCAGCGGGTCAACGCGGCGGCCTCCAGCGCCGAGGACTGGCCGCTGGACATCCGCTATATGTCCGAACCCCCGGTGAGCGCGGTGGAATCCGGCCCCGTACAGAGCTATACGACGGCCACACCGCCGGTCATCAACGGCTCGCCCACAGCGGTCACCGGTGCCCCCGACATGGACGGCGACACCGCCCGACTGCCCGGTAGCGGTGTCTACCAGGACCATCTGGCGCCCGGTGAAACGCACTTCTACCGGATCCCGGTCGACTGGGGCCAACGGCTCGTCGCCACCGCCGAGTTCGCCAACGCCGGTACCACCGGCAGCGGCGGCTTCTCCACCAGCGGCGTACGTCTGGTGCTCTACAACCCGGCCCGTGGTCTGGTGAGCGACGCGACCGCCTCATACAGCGGTGCGCAGGCGGCCGTCACCGCCCAGACTCCCACCGTGGACTACCTCAACCGGGACTCCACGGACGTGCGGGTCAACTCCGCGCCGGTGGCCGGTTGGTACTACGCGCAGCTCAGCCTCCACCCCGACGTGGCGAAGTACACCACCGGCGGCGTGGACGTCACCCTGCGGCTCGCCGTCACCGGCACCCGGAAGCCCGGCCCGCACTACACAGGTGACGCCACCAGCGCCGGATTCGGCGTCACCGCGGACTCGACCTCCGGCGACGACGGCGGTGCCACCCCCAACCGCATGCTGCTGGCCGTCGGCTACGGCGGCGTGGTCACCGGCACCCTGCTGGTGGCCGGACTCGCCGTATGGGCGGTACGGGCCCGCAGACGGTGAGCTACGCCACGGCGAGCGCCCAGATGCCCACCGCGAAGCAGAGCACCGCCACCACCAGCACCGGCACCACCACCTTGGCCCGCGGTGCGGGCACCTTCCGCGCCGCCGCCGGTCGGTCCGCCACCGGCACCGAGGTGTACCGCCTGGTCGTCCCGGCCAGCGGCACGGTCGGCGAGTAGGGCGGGGTGCCGCGCACCCCGGCCCACGCCACGGGCGCGCTCAGCCCGTCGGCTCCGGTGAACTCCCCGGCGCTGTCGTCCGGTGCGGTGAGCCGGACCGGGCCGTCGGGGCCGAACCCCTCGGGCAGCGGCCCGAGTTGGTCGAACACCTCAATGGGCTCCTCGTCGATGTCCGGCTCGGGCAACAGCTCCATCGCCGCCGCCAGCGCCTTGCGCGCCCCGGTGGGGGTACGGAACCTGGCCTCCGGGTTCGGGTTCAGCAAGGTGGCGATGACCTGCCACAACGGCTCGGGCACGCCCTGCGGGGCGGCTGGCACGCCGTACTCCAGGAACCGCTCGACCAGTGCCTGGGAGTCCGGTTTGCGGCCGGTGAGCAGGAAGAGGGCGACCAGGCCGACCGCGTACAGGTCGGCGGGGAAGTCCGGTTCCGCGCCCGCCAGTTGCTCGGGGGCGAAGTAACCCGGCGTGCCGACCACGTAGTTGGTGTCGGTCAGCCGCGGCTCGCCCTTGCGCATCGCGATCCCGAAGTCGGACAGCCGCACATGCGGACGGCCCGTTCCGGTCGCCTCCAGCAGCACGTTGGCGGGCTTGATGTCCCGGTGCACCACGCCCTCCGCGTGCACCGCGGTCAGCCCGGCCAGCAACTGGTCCAGCAGCACGCACACATACCGCGGCGGCAGCGGTCCGTAGTCCCCGACCAGGTGCGCCAGCGAACCGCCGCGCACCAGATCCATGGTGAACAGCACCTTCTCGTCGTCCGCCGCCCAACTCGCCGGGGCCAGTACGTGCGGGTGGTCGATGCGCAGCGCTTGCTCGCGTACGAAACGCAGCAGCGAGTGCGCGTCGCCCTGCTGGAGCACCTTGGCCGCCACGTATCTGCGCCGCCGCAGGTCCCAGGCGCGCCAGACCGCCCCCACCCCGCCGCGCCCGATCGGGTCGACCAGTTCGTAGCGGCCCGCGAAGACCTCACCCATGCCGCGCGCCCCTCAGACGTAGTGTTCGCTTCAGTCCTGATGCGCCTCGAAGTGCGCCACGGCGTCATCGGTGCGCCCGGCGCCGTACACACGGAGGAACTCTGCCAGTTGCGGATGGCTGTCGGCGAGGGCGCCTGCCGCGCTCAGCAACTCGTCGGCCGAGCTCAGCGACCGCAGCAGCGACTGGATCTCCCGCACCACCCGGCGCGGCGACGGCACCGCCCGCCCGCCGGTGGACTGCGTGGCGCTGCCCAGCAGCGTGGCCCCGGCCGCCTCCCGGATCTCCTCCATCCGCGCGGCCGCCTCGACGGCCGTCACCGCACCGTCCGCCACCTGCGCGGACAGCTCCCGCAACAGTTGCAGCCGCTGCACCACCGCCGGGTTGCCGATCTTGGCCCGCTGCCCGCTCATCAACTGCGACAGCATCGGCGCGGACAGCCCGAGCACCGAGGCGAGCCGGGCCTGGTTCAGCCCGAGGTCCCCGATCAGCCGCCGGAACAGATCCCCCAGCGGCTCCCCGTACCACCCCCGCTGCTGCTCCCGCGCCCGAACAGCGGCGTCCTGCGGCGACGAGGTGTCCATCCCAGCTCCTGTTTGCGGCTGCGAATACAGCAAAACCATCCTACGAACCCCGCCCCACCTCCGCTCCAGCCGAAACCGTGTACAAGATTCCCCCGGGTACCCGGTACCCTGGTCTGCGGCGTGCTCACCCACGCCGAGGGGCCTTAGCTCAGTTGGTAGAGCGCTGTCTTTGCATGGCAGATGTCAGGGGTTCGACTCCCCTAGGCTCCACTCCTAACTCGTAACGTGCGTGCTATCCCACCGCGACCGCGGTGCCGACGATGAGCGCGACCCCCACGCCTTGCCCTGACTGCCCTGGAGCTGTGTCAGGAAGCTGTTGATCAGCTGGCGGGACGGCTCCGGGCACCAGCGTTCCGATCTCTCCGATCTCTCCGATCTTCGTCGAGCCTCGTGACTCATCGGGTCACTCGTTGGGCGTACAGGCGATCGCGGCCCACACCGTGGCGGCATAACGTCGAAGGCCCCCGGTACCCGCCGGGCTCGTGCGATCGGGAGGGTGTGTGGGACAGCGACGGCAGCAGCGCGGCTGGTGGGCGCGGCTCCACAGCAGCTATGAGCAGGGCACAGACGAAGCCGGGGAGGGGCGCCCGCTGGCCGGTTACAGCGTGCTTCTCGGGGGCTACGCACTCCTGGCGGCTTGCGCTGCCGCCGCAGCGGTGAGACGTGGGCCACTCCCATACCGGCCCGCCGCGAGCGATCTGGCGCTGCTGGGTGTGGCGACGTTCCGGGCCAGCCGGATACTGGCCAAGGACGCTGTGATGTCGCCGCTGAGGGCGCCCTTCACCATGTACCAGGGCACCAGCGGTCCGGGTGAGGTCGTGGAGACCCCCCGTACCGGTCCGGTACGGCACGCGGTGGGTGAGCTGCTGACCTGGCCGTTCTGCCTGACCCAGTGGCTGGCCACCATCGGTCTCGCCGGACTCGCGGCGGCTCCGCGGACAACTCGCTGGATCGCGGGCGGAATGACCGCTGTGGCCGTAGCCGACACGCTGCAACTGGGGTACGCCAGATTGCAGGAGAGCGCGGGCTGACCACGGCACCTGGCGGGCGGCAGGCCCTGCCGGTGTGTGGACGGGATGGCCGCCTCCAAAGCGTCCAAAGGTGCAGCGACCGCGGTCAGGAAGCCGGGAGGGCGTGCGCTACCCGCTGGAGATGCAGGCGTTCGAGAGTGGCGCCCTGGTCGCGTGCGCGGTCGAGCAGGCCGTCGAGCCGACGCTTGTCGAGACGCTCGTGGCCGTCCGCCACTTCGCGCAGCGCACGCCACCCCAATGCCTTGCCCTCGACCCCGATCCGGAGCATCTCCAGCTCCAGCAGGGAGCTGAGCGGCGAGCGACGCACCAACTGGCGGTTCCCCTTAAGACGCCCGGCCTTCTCGGCGAGCCAACCGGCGCCCGCCTTGTAGCGGCGGGGCCGCACACCGAGCGCCCTCATGATGTCCAGAAGCGATGCCCGATCCTCCGCGATCTCGGCCGCCAGCCGCCGCAGCTCCTGAGCGGTTGCCGCGTGGCGTTCTGCCTTGGCCATCCGGCGGGCCAGTTCCGTGCCGAGCGTGGCGCCGGCCAAGTGATCGTTGAGGTAGACCCCAAGCAAACTCAACCGGTCGCTTCTCGGGTCCCGCAGACAGGCGGTCATCAACTGCCCTCCTCTCTCGGGCCGTCAGCGCACCGTGGGCAGATGCTGGTTCGATTACGGCGGCAGGGCTGACCTGCAACCTCAACCCACCGAGTAGCCCCTGCCTGCGGCACTAAACACGGAACCGAACCGTGAGGACACGGCACAAACGGCTGGGTCTCCGCAAGGGGCGCTGTCCGCCTAGCCTTCGGGTACCTCTGGGGCGGTGCGCAGTGCGGCCGGACGGGGAATCGCGAACCGAACGTCTTTGACTCCGGGTGAGTAGTGGACGACCGGGGCAGGCCAACCACTCCCGCGACCTCCCGACCAGGCCGCTGGTATGCGATGGCGATCGGCTGGTGGAGAGCGACTGGGACACCGCGATGGGCCGGATCGTCGCCCGCAGTACTGCACCCTCGCCGTGATCGCCCGAGCGGGGGTCGGCACCAACCATCTGGACGGCAACACCCGCCTGCGTACGGTCACCGCTGACGAGGCGCACCGAGCACCCCGCCGTCCACCTGGCGCCGCGTCCGGGCACCAATCTGGCACCTTCCGGCATGCCTCCTGACGGGCGCACACGCCCGTGGTCGGAGGGGTGCGTCGTGAGTGGTACGGCGTGCAAGACCTGCGGCGGATCACCACGGCTGATGTCGTCTTCGAGGCGAACGACTTGGGTCGGCTGATGCCTGTCCAACCGCCGGTGCATTTCGGGTTCGCTTCCGTCTCCCGCAAGCCCGTCGTCGTACAGCTCACCACGGACACCATGACGGTGTCTGGGGGCCACAGGCCCTCCGGCGTACCGCTCGATGAGTCTGAACTCCGTCCCAAGGGACAATCACCCCCGTGCGATTCGGGATTCTGGGGGAGACGCGGGCGCTGCGCAGGGATGGTGCGGTGGTCGCGCTGGGTGGGGCGGTGCGGCGGGCGGTGTTCGCGTTGCTGCTGCTGGACGCGGGGCGGGCCGTGCCGGTGGAGCGGCTGGTGGACGGGGTGTACGGGACGGAGCCACCGGCGGGGGCCGTCAACGCCGTGCAGGCACAGGTGTCGCGGTTGCGTGCCGTGCTGGACGAGCCCATCGAACGCCATCCCGGCGGCTACCGGTTCGCCGTCGACCCGGACGAGGTGGATGTGCACCGCTTCGAGCGGCTGGCCGGGCTCGGGCGCGCCGCCCTCGGCGCGGGTGACCCGGTACGGGCGGCCGGGCTGCTGCGGGAGGCGCTGGCGGTGTGGCGGGGGCCCGCACTGGCCGATGTGGGTGCGGCGCCGTTCGCCGCGGGGCAGGTCGCCAGGATCGAGGAGTCGCGGCTGGCGGCCCTGGAGGACCGCGTCGCCGCCGACCTGGCGCTCGGCGCGCACCGCGAACTCGTCCCGGAACTGCGCGACTTGGTCGCCGCCAACCCGCTGCGGGAGCGGCTGCGCGCCCAGCTGATGCACGCGCTGCACGGCGCCGGGCAGGGCGCCGAGGCGCTGGCGGTGTACGAGGAGGCGCGCCGGACCCTGGCCGAGGACCTCGGCGCCGACCCCGGGCCCGAGCTGAACCGGGCACACCTCGCGGTACTGCGCGCGGACCCGGTGCCCGACAAACCCGCACGCCATGGCCTCCCGGCCCAACTGGGCGGATTCGTGGGACGGGCCGACGAACTGGCCGCCATCGAGCGGTGGTTGGCCACCGAGCGGCTGGTCACGCTGATCGGTCCCGGAGGCGCGGGCAAGACCCGGCTGTCGGTCGAGGCGGCCGGACGGCACCCGGGCGAGGTGTGCTTCGTCGGCCTGTCCGGGGCCAGCGACGGCGCCGAAGTGCCGCAGACGCTGCTGGGCGCACTCGGCGTGCGCGACGCGAGCCGGATGACCGGATCCCGCGACACGCGCGATCCGGTGGCGCGGCTGACGGCGGTGCTCGCCGACCGTCCCACCCTGCTGGTGCTCGACAACTGCGAGCACCTCGTCGAGGACGTCGCCTCGCTCGTCGCCCGGCTGCTCGCCGACTGCCCGGGGCTGCGGGTGCTCGCCACCAGCCGCGAGGCGCTCGGCATCACCGGCGAAGTCCTGTGCGCCGTCACGCCGTTGCCGCTGCCGCCGCCGGGGACCGACGCCCAGGTGGCGCGGGACTTCCCCGCGGTGCGGCTGTTTCTGCAACGTGCCGCCGCCGTCCGCCCGGACGCCGTGCGGGATGGCGATCTGGCGGCGGTGCTGCGGGTCTGCGAGGCGCTCGACGGGCTGCCGCTCGCCATCGAGTTGGCCGCGGCCCGGTTGCGCTCGCTCTCCGCGGCCGACATCGCGGCCCGGCTCAGCGCACTGCCGTCCGCTCGTGACCAGCGGTTCCAACTGCTGTCCCGGGGCAGTCGTACCGCCCAGCCACGGCAGCGGACGCTGCGCGCGGTCGTCGACTGGAGCTGGCAACTGCTCACCGAACCGGAGCGCGCCGTACTGCGCCGGGCTGCCGTCTTTGCCGGGGGCTGGACGCTGGCCGCCGCCGAGGCGGTCTGCGCGGACCCGACGGCGGGCGCCGAGGCGGGCATCGAGGCGGCCGACGTGCTCGACCTGACCGAGTCGCTGGTCGACAAGTCGCTGGTGGTGGCCGACCGGTCCGACGGCTCGGACAGCGTGCGCTACCGCATGCTGGAGACGATCCGCGCCTACTGCGCGGAACGGCTAGAAGCCGCCGGTGAGGCCGGTGCCGTACGCCGCGCGCACAGCGGGTACTTCGGCGAACTGGCCACCGCCGCCGAACCGCACCTGCGTGGTGCGCGGCAACTCCACTGGCTGGCACGGATCCGCGCCGAGCACGACAACCTGCACACCGCGCTGCGCCGCGCCGTCGCGGACGGCGACACCACCACCGCGCTGCGGTTCTTCGGCGGACTGTCCACCTACTGGGCACTGCGCGGGATGCGGTACGAGGGCGCCGCCCCGGCCCGGCAGGTGCTGGCCGCGCTCAGCCCGAACCCGCCCGCCGGGCTGGCGGAGGAGTACGCGCTGTGCGTGCTGGCGGCGGCGTCCGACGGGTCCGACGCCGAGGGCCTGGCACCGCACCTGGCCGCGGCCCGGAAGGTCGCCGGGCGCGGGGGACCGCTGCCACGGCGGTACCCCGTGCTGATGCTGCTGTGGGGGACGTACGAGGGGGTGCCGACGGGGTCGGTGCCGCTGGAGCCCGCGGAGCCGTCGGATGTGTGGTCCGGTGCGCTGATGCGGCTGGGCGCCGGTGTCCAACTGTGGCTCACGCAGGCCGAACTGGTCGGCGGCGCCGCTGAGATGGACCGCGCGCTCACTGACTTCCGTACGCTAGGCGATCGTTGGGGCATGGCGATGGCCCTGTCGTGGCGCGCCTTTCTCGCCGCGTTCCAGGACGAACCCAGGCGTGCCATCGAGCTGTTCGACCAGGCGCTGGCGCTCAGTGCGGAGTTGGACGCCGATCAGGAGATGGTGGAGGAGCTGGCGCTGCGTTCCGAGAGCCTGGCGCGGGTCGGCGAGTTCGAGGCGGCGGACGCCGGGTTCCGGCGGGCGGCCGAACTCGCGCGCTCCATGGGCGCGTTGGAGGCGCTCGCCGCGGCGCACCGTGGGCTGGGCGAGAGCGCATGGCTGCGGGGGGAGTACGGGGAGGCCCGCAGGCTGTGTGAACTGGCGCTGCGCGAGTGCCCGGCCGGAGGGTTCGCCGGTGAGCTGGCCCGGGCGGACACCCTCGTCGTACTGGCCAGGACGGCGGTGGCGGAGGGCGACGCGGAGACGGCGCGGGGGCACCTCGCGGAGGTGAGCGGTTCCGCGCTACGCGTACTGCCGGTGGCGGTACGGGTCGCTCAGGCGCGGGCGGCACTCGCGCTGCTGGACGGTGCGGCGGAGCACGCGGCGCGACTGCTGGGTGTGGTCGACGGGATGTGCGGGAGCGCCCACGAGCCCCAGCTCGCGGACGCGGCCCGCGCGTCCCTGGGCGCCCCCGCCTACGCGGCGGCCTACGCCACGGGCGCGTCCCTGGACCGCACGACGGCACTGGCGGTGCTGACGGGGGCGTCCTGGCCGCCGTAGCGGGGTGCGGTGGGTTCGCTGTCGCGGGGGGGTGCGGTGGGTTGGGCGGCGCCGCCCCACCGCCTCAGCCCGGGGGCTTGGGGCTCGCCTCCGAGAGCTCCGCCGCAGCGGCGAGCGCCCCCGCGGCGTGGCTCGGCGGTGCCGAGCCAACCGCAACCCGTCCGGGCCTCAGCCCTGAGCCCTCAGCCCGCGCCCTTGTCCTTGCTGCGCTTTTCCTCCCCCGCGGCGTCAGCCGCGTCCGTGTCCACCGCGTGCAGGGGCGCGCGGCCGGTGTCCGGGACCTCGGTGGGAGACGGCGGCTCCACCAGCCACTCAGGACTGGTCTGCCGCTTCCACCACCGCACCGCCGCGAACGTACCGCCGCCCAGCACACCGAGTGCCGCCAGCAGTTTGGCGATCCGGCCCACCCGGCACCGGCGGCTGCGCCGTCTGGCCAGCTTCTCGATGTCGGCGGCCGACACCCCGCCGCGCAGCGCGGCCAGCGCCGCGGCGCTTCGGGCGGTTGCCTCCTGTCGCACCGGCTCGGCCGCCGCGCGGGCCGCCTGGGCGGCCTGGCCGACCCGGGGCGCCGCGTAGCCCGCGGCCTTGCGGGCGGCCTTGCGCGTCTTACGGGCCGCCTTGCGCGTCTTACGGGAAGCCTTGGTGGCCGTGGCGCTCACCCCCGGCGGTACCGCCTCGATCGCCTGGGCGATACGGGGCTGGAGATGGGCGTCGTACTGGGTGCGCGCCTGCAGCGCGGCGTAGTTCGCGGCGGACGACACCTTGGGCGCCAGCCTCCGGCGCGCCTCGTCCGCGTACTGCACGGCGGTGTCCCGCGCCGTACCCGCGTACGGTGCCACCACCTCCGCCGCGTGCTGCACGCTCTCCTTGGTCGCCACGGCCGCGTTGCGCACGCTGTTCTTGCGGGTCACGAGAACCTCCTTCTCGGTGGCGTCCGGCTTATCGCCTTTCCACCCGAATAGAGATCATGCCCGCTCGCGCGCCGTACGGCATGTACGTTCAGGCATCCGGGGCACAAGCGGCCCGTCGGGCGGTCGGGCTACTCCTTGGAAGTCCGCCCGTGCGAGGATTCGTGGTTGTCAGTGAAGTCGATGGAAGGTACGTCGTGGCCGAGCAGCTCTACGCCACCCTCAAGACCAATCAGGGCGACATCGCCGTCCGGCTCCTGCCGGACCACGCTCCCAAGACCGTGAAGAACTTCGTGGAGCTCGCCGAGGGCCAGCGCGAGTGGACGCACCCGCAGACCGGCAAGAAGAGCACGGACCGCCTTTACGACGGCACGGTCTTCCACCGGGTCATCTCCGGCTTCATGATCCAGGGCGGTGACCCGCTGGGCAACGGCACCGGCGGCCCGGGGTACACCTTCGCCGACGAGTTCCACCCCGACCTGTCCTTCAACAAGCCGTACCTGCTGGCCATGGCCAACGCCGGTCCGGGCACCAACGGCTCGCAGTTCTTCATCACCGTGGCCCCGACCGCGTGGCTGACCGGCAAGCACACCATCTTCGGCGAGGTCGCCGACGAGGCGAGCAAGAAGGTCGTGGACGCCATCGCCACCACGCAGACCAACCCGCGCACCGACCGCCCGCTCAACGACGTGGTCATCGAGCGTGTCGTGGTGGAGAAGCGCGAGGGCTGAACCAGCCACCCGGCCCGCCGGGAACCCAGACGCCCCGCCCGTCCGTATTCCTCGTGATTCCTCGTAATTCACTCGTACGGACGGGCGGGGCGCCGGGTTGGGCGGCCTGACGCGCGGCCGTGCGGAACCCCCGTCGGTAGAGTCGGTAGAGGGAAGAAGATGACCATGGACCAGGCGGTCTGCTGCTACCGGCATCCGGACCGCGAGACGGGCGTGCGCTGCGCCCGCTGCAACCGTCCGATCTGCCCGGAGTGCATGGTCAGCGCTTCGGTCGGGTTCCAGTGCCCGGAGTGCATAAGCGCTGGCCACCAGTCGGCAGCGCGGCCGCGCACCGTCGCGGGCGGCACGGTCGTCGCCAACCCGCGGCTGGTCACCATGATCCTGATCGGGATCAACCTCGCGGTGTTCCTCGCCGTACAGGCGAACAAGACGCTGGTCGAGGACCTGGCGCTGGTCGGTGCCTGGCCACCGCCGCCGTTCCACGCCACGATCGGCGTCGCCGACGGCCAGTACTACCGGTTGCTGACCGCGGTCTTCCTGCACCAGCAGCTCATCCACATCGGCTTCAACATGCTGTCGCTGTGGTGGATCGGCCCCGGGCTGGAGGTCGCCCTCGGCCGGGCGCGCTATCTGACGCTGTACCTGCTGTCCGGGCTGGGCGGCAGCGCTTTGTCGTTCCTGGTCGCCGGGGCGGGGTCGACCTCGCTGGGCGCTTCCGGGGCGATCTTCGGGCTGCTCGGCGCGACGTTCGTGCTGATGCGGCGGCTCAACTACGATCTGCGGCCGATCGTCGCGATCATCGTGCTGAACCTGCTGTTCACCTTCGCCCAGTCGCAGACCATCGACTGGCGCGCGCACGTCGGCGGCCTGGTGACGGGCACGGTGATCGCCTACGGGATGGTGCACGCCCCGCGCCAGCGGCGAGCCCTGGTGCAGTGGGGGACGTGTGCCGCGATGGGCCTGGTGATCGTGGCCGTGGTGGCCGCCGGAGTGATCCGGATCAACGGCTGATCAACCGCTAATCAACCGCTGATCAACAGTTGAGGACGACGTTCATCGCACTTATCCACAGAGCGTGCGAGCGCCTGTGCATCGCGTGTGCGACGCCCACGTGGCCTGGCCGCATATACGTTTCACCAGCAAGATCGCGACAGGCTGGGCACTGCTTGGGCGGTGGTTCGCCGGTCACACCGGTGTCAACGGGCGAGAGGTTATCCACAGATCTTCCGACCTTTTCCCCACTGTGGATTCCCCTGTGGATAACTCTGTGGACAGTCAGGGCGAGAGGTTGACATGGAGGCCCCGCAGGAGGGCCTCCCGCGGGACCGTTACTTCCACTGCGTCGAGACGACGAACCCCGCCGCGATGAAGCCGAAGCCGACCACGATGTTCCAGTTGCCCCACGCCTCGATCGGCAGGTTCCCCGTGGTCACGTAGAAGACGACGATCCACGCCAGACCGATCAGGAACAGCGCCAGCATCAGCGGGGCGACCCAGCGTCGGCCCGTGTTCAGCTTGAACGTGGCGGTGGTCTTCTCCGGCGGCGGCGTGAAGTCGGCCTTCTTGCGGATCCGTGACTTCGGCACGAGGGGCTCTCCTGTCGATGCGCTGCGGGACACGCAGGGCGGATGCGGTGTGTTTCGCCAGGCGGGGAGCGTGGTGTGCCGCCCCCGGGCGTCCGTTAGCGTAGTGCTTCCGCGGGTGCGAAGGAGATAAGGGTCCCATGAGCGATTCCGCCGGCGCTCCGGTGCGCCCCGGCCGACGCCCCGCACTGCCGAAGGTACTCTCCGCGGCGGTCTTCGCGCTCGCCGGTGTGCTGTTCTGGACCAGCTACGACACCGCGCACGGCAGCAACATCCGCAGCGACGACTCGCTGCTGCGCACCTCCGACCTGATCCGCGCCAAGAGCCACCAGAACGCCGACCTGGAACAGCAACTCGGCGCGCTGCGCGGCGACGTCGATGCCCTCGCCCACCGCGAGGGCATCCAGAGCCCCGCCGACCAGCGCAGGACCGACGCCCTGGAGCGCGCCGCCGGAACCAAGCCGCTGACCGGCGACGCCATCAGCGTCACCCTCAACGACGCGCCGCCCAACGCCACCGCCCGCATCCCCGGCGTCCCCGAGCCGCAGCCCAACGACCTGGTCATCCACCAACAGGACCTGCAGGCTGTGGTCAACGCCCTGTGGCGGGGCGGCGCCCAGGGCATCCAGGTGATGGACCAGCGGCTGATCTCCACCAGCGCGGTGCGCTGCGTGGGCAACACCCTGCTGCTCCAGGGCCGCGTCTACTCACCGCCGTACACGATCACCGCCGTGGGCGACCAGAACGCGCTGCGCACCGCGCTCGACCAGGACCCGGCGATCACCAACTACCGCCAATACGTGACCGCGTACGGCCTCGGCTGGAAAGTCGAGGCGCACAACCAGGTGACTCTTCCGGGGTACTCGGGCACAGTGGACCTCCACTACGCACAGCCCATGGGATAGCCCCGGCACCGCCCGCCTGGAGGGGATCCGCGTGACGCTGACAGTACGCGGGACCGTGCGCGCCCTGAGCGAACTGTGCGTCACCGTAGGGGTGTTGATCCTGCTGCTGGTGGTCTACCTCCTCTACTGGACCGGGGTGCGCGCCAACCACGCCATGGACCGTGAGGTCAGCGCGCTCCAGGACCGCTGGGCCAGGACCCCGGTCAGCTCCGCCCGCCCGTCGCCCGCCACCACCCTCAACGGAAGGCCCGCGGCGCACGGCACCGGTTCCCCGGCGTCCGCCGCGTATCGCGAGGGGCAGCCGTTCGCGATCATGTACATCCCCCGGTTCGGCGCCGACTGGCACAAGCCGGTGCTCCAGGGCACCGGCACCGACGACCTCCAGCACGGCCTCGGCCACTACGCGGGCACCGCCCGGCTCGGTGGGCAGGGCAACTTCGCGGTGGCCGGACACCGCCGTACCTACGGCGATCCGTTCGAGGACTTCCCCGAACTGCGTCCGGGCGACAAGGTCGTCCTCACCGACGGCGTCACCTGGTACACCTACCTGATCGACAAGCCGCCGTACCTCACGCTGCCGGACGACACCGGCGTCATCGACCCGCTGCCCGCCCCGCTGGACCGCTCCGCCACGCCGTACCCCGCACCCGGCCGCTATCTGACCCTCACCACCTGCGACCCGCCGTGGGGGCACAGCCACCGGCTGATCGCCTGGGGCCATCTGGACGCCACCCAGCCCGTTGCACAAGGGATGCCGAGAGCTTTGCTCAGCTGACCCGCAACACTCAGCCTCGCCCCTTACTCTGGTGCGGAAGTGGCCTAGAAACGGAAGGCACCGAATGTACGGCTGGATCTGGCGGCATCTGCCGGGCAACGCATGGGTGAAAGCGGTCATCTCGCTCGTGCTCGTCCTGGCGATCGTCTTCGTCCTGTTCCAGTGGGTGTTCCCCTGGGCGGAGCCGCTGCTGCCGTTCAACGACGTGACAGTGAACGGTGGAGGCAGCGCGGGCTGATGAGCGCACGGATTCTCGTCGTCGACAACTACGACAGCTTCGTCTTCAACCTCGTCCAGTACCTGTACCAACTCGGCGCCGAGTGCGAGGTGGTCCGCAACGACGAGGTGACCACGGGACACGCCCAGGACGGGTTCCACGGGGTGCTGCTCTCGCCGGGACCCGGGACGCCGGAGGAGGCCGGGATCTGCGTCGAGATGGTGCGGCACTGCGCGGCCACCGGCGTACCGCTGTTCGGTGTCTGCCTCGGCCTGCAGTCCATCGCGGTGGCCTACGGGGGCGTGGTGGACCGCGCGCCGGAGCTGCTGCACGGCAAGACCTCGCTGGTGACGCACGAGGGCCGGGGCGTCTTCACCGGCCTGCCGTCGCCGTACACCGCGACCCGCTACCACTCGCTGGCGGTGGAACGGGACACCGTGCCGCAGGAGTTGGAGATCACCGCTTGGACCGGCACCGGAGTCATCATGGGGCTGCGCCACCGTGAACTGCCGGTCGAGGGCGTGCAGTTCCACCCCGAGTCGGTGCTCACCGAGTGGGGCCACCGCATGCTCGCCAACTGGCTCGACGTCTGCGGCGACAAGGGCGCCGTCGCGCGGTCGGCGGGGCTCGCGCCGGTGGTCGGCAAGGGCGGGGCGTGACGACCCTACGACCGGAGAACACGCCTGGCCTGCCTGACGGCTTCGAGGACACCGCCGAGTTCGAGGCGGCCGTCGACCAGCTCGCGGATCCGCTCACCGACCCGCTGCCGATAGCGGGCAGCGCCCCCGCCAGGTGGCCCCGCCCCTCGTCGGCCACCCCCGGCGCGATGCCGTACCCGACGGTCGCCCCGCAGCCGCAGCCGCAACCCGCGCCGCAGGTCACCGCCCAACTCCCGCTGGTCGAGCCGCCCGGCGCCCCCCGCCGCGCCGAGCGGCCCACCCCCCGCCGCGCCGAGACGACCGCGCCGCTGCCCGTCGTACCGCCCGCGGAAGCGGACCCGGTACCCGGCGGCCGGGCCGCGCGCCGCCGTGCCGCACGCTCCGGGCACGCCGCCCAACCGCCGAGCGGCGAACCGGAGTTGCCCCCCGCGCCGGGCGGCCGGGCCGCGCGCCGCAAGGCGGCCAAGCACGGTGGCCGCGCTCCCGCGGCGGCCCCCACTCCGGCGTCCGCGCCACGGCAGCCCACCTCCCGGCTGGAGGCCAGACGCGCGGCCCGGGCCGCCAAGGACAGCCCCGGTGTGATCGCCTGCCGCGTACTGGGCGAGGTCTTCATCACCATCGGCGCGCTGATGCTGCTGTTCGTGGCGTACCAGTTGTGGTGGACCAACGTCCTGGCGCACGAGGCGTCCAACAGCGCCGCCAACAGCCTCCAGCACCAGTGGAACAGCAAGCACAGTTCCAACGACGACCGCAACCCCGGTGCCTTCTCGCCCGGTCAGGGCTTCGCGATCATCTACATCCCGAAGCTCGACGTGGAGGCCCCGATCGCCGAGGGCACCGACAAGACCAAGATCCTCGACAAGGGCATGGTCGGCCACTACTCCGGCGCCCAGGCGACCGCGATGCCCTGGGCCAAGACCGGCAACTTCGCGCTCGCCGGGCACCGCAACACCCATGGCGAGCCGTTCCGTTACATCAACAAGCTGGTACCCGGCGACAAGGTCGTGGTGGAGACGGCGAGCACGTACTACACGTACGAGGTCACCAGCATGCTGCCGCAGACCTCGCCCGCCAACGTCGGGGTGATCCAGCCGATCCCGGTCGGCTCCGGCTTCACCCAGCCCGGCCGTTACATCACGCTCACCACCTGCACTCCCGAGTTCACCAGCAAGTACCGCTTGATCGTGTGGGGCAAGATGGTCGACGTCCGGCCACGCAGCGAAGGCAAACCGGACGCACTGCTCGGCGGATGAGCGCGTACCAGCAACTCGTACAAAGAACGGGGTGACCGGTGGCTACCACCGAGCACGAGAACGACACCCAGGTCGCGCCCGCGACCCACCGGCGCCGACGCGGTCGCGGCCGGATCGCCGCCACCATCAGCGTCATCGGTGAACTGCTCATCACCGGCGGGCTGGTGCTCGGGCTGTTCGTCGTCTACTCGCTGTGGTGGACGAACGTCATAGCCGACCGCCAGGCGCAGCGGGAAGGCGACCGGGTCCGCCAGCACTGGGCGCAGCAGCAGGCGGGCGGCGGCCCGCCCGGACCGCTGGACACCGCGGACGGCATCGGCTTCCTGCACGTCCCGGCGATGGGCAGGAACTTCGAGGTGCTGGTGAAGAAGGGCACCTCGGTCGACGTGCTGAACGAGGGCGTCGCCGGGTACTACACGGACCCGGTGAAGTCCGCGATGCCGTGGGACAGGACCGGCAACGTCACCCTCGCCGCCCACCGGGACGGCCACGGCGCCAAGTTCCACAACATCGACAAGATCAAGGACGGCGACGCGATCGTCTTCGAGACCAGGGACACCTGGTACGTCTACAAGGTCTACGACATCCTCAGCCAGACCTCGAAGTACGACGTGCACGTCATCGACCAGATCCCCAAGGAGTCCGGCAAGACCAAGCCGGGCCGCTACATCACCCTGACGACCTGCACCCCGGTCTTCACCTCCGAGTACCGCTACATCGTCTGGGGCGAACTGGTCCGCACCCAGAAGGCAGACGCCAAGCGCACGCCTCCGGCGGAGCTGGGCTGAGCGACGGCATACGGCGACGCATACGGCGACGCATACGCAGGGGCCGCGGACGATCACCGTCCGCGGCCCCTGCCGTATCGCTGCGCGGCGCTAGCCGAACGCTCCGCCGAAGAGGCCGCCGCCGTTGCCGCCGTTTCCGTTGCCGCCCGGGGCCTCCATGGTCTGGAGCTGGACGGCCTGGCCCTGGGTGACCTGGCTGCCCGGCTGCGGGTTGCTGCCCACCACGACGGCCTTGTCGTCACTGGGACCGGCGACCGACAGGTTCAGGTTCAGCCCGGACAGCTCCGACTGCACGTCCTTCAGCTTCTTGCCCACGATGTCCGCGGGCAGCGTCTGCGGGGTGGGCGCCTGGGCGATGGTCAAGGTGACCGTCGAGCCGATCGGAGCCTGGTTGTCAGGGCCGGGGCTCTGGCTGATGACCGTGTTCGGCGGCTGGGTCGACTGCTGGTCCTGGACCTGGACCTTGAAGCCGATACTCTGCAACTGCGCCTGCGCGTCGGCCAGTTGCTTGTTGGTGACGTTGGGCACGGTCCTCGTCGTCGGCGCCTTGGCGACCGTCAGCGTGATCGTGGCGTTCTTGTCCGCCTTGGACCCGGCCGACGGGTTCTGGTCCAGGACCGTGCCCGGGTCCTTGCCGGAGTTGCCGTCGTCCTGCTTCTCCTGGATGTTGGTGAAGCCCTTGGACTGCAGGTCCTGCTGGGCGTCATTGAAGGACTTACCGGTCTCGTCGGGCACGTCGATCGGCTGGGCGCCCTTGGACAGCACGACGGTGATCGTCTGGTTCCTGGTGACCGATGCGCCCGCCGCCGGATTCTGGGTGCACACCTGCCCCTTGTCGTACTTGGGGCAGTACTCCTCGCCGCCCCTGACCACCTTCAGCCCGACGTTGCTGGCGGAGGTCTGGGCGTCCTGCAGGGACTGGCCGCGCAGGTCGGGCGCGGAGAGGCTGCCTGTGTTGCCGCTGCTCGAGAACAGCGACTTGCCGATGAAGATCGCGCCGATCAGCACCAGGATGCCCGCGAAGACCAGCAGCACCGTGGAGGTGCGGGACTTCTTCTGGCGGCGCCGTCCGGGCCGGTCGTCGTAACCGCCGCCGTAGCCGTCGTCGTCGCTCAGCGGCGGCATCATCGACGTCTTGGGGCCACCGTCCTGCGGCGGCAGCGCGGTGGTCGGCGCGCCGTCGCTGTACGAGCCGCCGCCGTAGCCGTAACCGGCCGCGCCCATCGCGGCGGTGGCGGCGACCGGCTGGCCGTCGAGGTACGCCTCGATATCGGCCCGCATCTCGTCGGCGCTCTGGTAGCGGTAGTCGGGGTCCTTGGTCAGCGCCTTGAGGACGATGGCGTCCATCTCCGGCGTGACCTCGGGGTCGAACGCGCTCGGCGGCTGCGGGTCCTCCCGCACGTGCTGGTAGGCGACGGCCACCGGGGAGTCGCCGACGAACGGCGGCCGCACGGTGAGCAGCTCGTAGAGCAGACAGCCGGTGGAGTACAGGTCGGAGCGCGCGTCCACGGTCTCGCCCTTGGCCTGCTCGGGCGAGAGGTACTGCGCGGTGCCGATGACCGCCGCGGTCTGCGTCATGGTCATGCCGGAGTCGCCCATGGCCCGGGCGATGCCGAAGTCCATCACCTTGACCTGGCCGGTGCGGGTGAGCATCACGTTCGCGGGCTTGATGTCCCGGTGCACGATGCCGTTGCGGTGCGAGTACTCCAGCGCCTGGAGGATCCCGACCGTCATCTCCAGCGAGCGCTCCGGCAGCAGCTTGCGCCCGCTGTGCAGCAGCTCACGGAGCGTCGAGCCGTCCACGTACTCCATGACGATGTACGGGATCGAGACACCGTCGACGTAGTCCTCGCCGGTGTCGTAGACCGCGACGATCGCCGGATGGTTGAGCGAGGCGGCCGACTGGGCCTCCCGGCGGAACCGGGCCTGGAACGACGGATCACGGGCGAGGTCCGCCCGCAGCGTCTTCACAGCCACCGTGCGGCCAAGGCGGGAGTCATGGGCGAGGTAGACCTCGGCCATGCCACCACGGCCGAGCACCGAGCCCAGCTCGTACCGGCCGCCGAGGCGACGCGGCTCATCCATAGTCTTCCAGCCTCTCCCTTATCGGCTGCGTGCTGCTCGGGCTTACGGTACCGGCCATGCCGAGGCGATCCTGGCCCTCACCGCAACCTGATACACGACTGGTACCGCGACGTGCGGAAACACAGCTAGCCCGGTAGCTGGACGTGACCGGAGTCACTTGTTCAGGACGGCCTCCATCACGCTCTTGGCGATCGGCGCGGCCAGACCGCCACCGGAGATGTCGTCCCGGTTGGCGTTGCCGTCCTCGACCACCACGGCGACCGCGATCGGGGAGCCCTGCGCCGTCTTGGCGTAGGAGATGAACCAGGCGTACGGCAGCCCGCTGTTGTTGATGCCGTGCTGCGCGGTACCGGTCTTACCGCCGACGGTCACGCCGTCGATCTTGGCCATGGTGCCGGTGCCGTCCTGGACCACGGTCTCCATCATCTGCTGGAGCTTCTGCGCGGTCGCCGGCGACATCGCCTGGCTGAACACCTTCGGCTGGGTCTGCTCGATCACGTTCAGGTTCGGCGCGCGCAGCTGGTCGACCATGTACGGCTGCATCAGCTTGCCGTCGTTGGCCACCGCGGCGGCGACCATCGCCATCTGCAGCGGGGTGGCGGCGGTGTCGAACTGGCCGATGGACGACAGCGCGGTCTGCGGCTTGTCCATCGAGGTCGGGAAGTTGCTGGCCACGGCACGCACCGGGGTGTCGATGGTCTGGTCGAAGCCGAACTTCTTCGCCTGCGCCAGCATCTTGTCCTTGCCCAGGTCCGCGCCGATCTTGCCGAAGACCGTGTTGCACGAGTACTGCAGCGCCACCCGCAGCGTGGCGTTCTGGCAGGGGATGTTCCCCTCGTTCTTCAGCTGGGTGGTGGTGTTCGGCAGCGTGTACGGCAGCGGCGAGCTCGTCGGCTGGTCGATGCTGGAGTACAGGCCGTTCTCCATCGCCGCGGCCGCGGTCACCACCTTGAAGGTGGAGCCCGGCGGGTAGGTCTGCCGCAGCGCCTTGTCGATCATGACGCTGTCGGGGTCGTTGGGCTTGAGGTTCGTCCAGTTCTGCTTGTCCTGGTTGGACATCCCGGCGATGCTGCCCGGGTCGTAGGACGGGGTGCTGACCAGCGCCAGGATCTTGCCGGTCTGCGGGTCGATGGCGGCGACCGCGCCCTTCTTGTCGCCGAGCCCCTTGTACGCGGCGGCCTGCGCCTTGGCGTTGAGCGTGGTGACCACGTCGCCGCCCTGCTGCTTCTTGCCGGTGAGCATGTCGACCGTGCGGTTGAAGAACAGCCGGTCGTCCTGGCCGGTGAGGATCTTGTCCTCGATGCTCTCCAGCGCGTTCGAGCCGAACGCCTGCGAGGCGAAGCCGGTCACCGGCGCCCACATCGGGCCGTCGGTGTAGGTGCGCTTGTACTTGAAGTCACTGCCGCTGACCGTGGTGGAACCGGTTATCGGCTTGCCGTCCACGATGATGTCGCCGCGCGGCTGCGCGTACTCCTGCATCATCACGCGGCGGTTGTACTTGTTGTTCTTGAGCGAGTCGGCCTGCACGAACTGCACCCAGTTGTCCCGGAGCAGCAGCGCGAAGACCAGCAGGCCGCAGAAGATCGCGACCCTGCGCAGGGGCTTGTTCACAGTCGGACCACCTGGGTCGGCTCGGCGTCGGGGGACGGGGCGGGCGCGGGCGCTGGGCGGCGCGCGGTGTGGCTGATCCGCAGCAGGATCGCGACCAGCGCCCAGTTGGCGACCACGGAGGAACCGCCCTGGGCCAGGAACGGCATGGTCATACCGGTCAGCGGGATGAGGCCGGTGACCCCGCCCGCGACCACGAACACCTGGAGCGCCATGGCACTGGCCAGCCCGATCGCCAGCAGCTTGCCGAACGGATCACGGGCGGCCAGCGCGGTGCGCGCTCCGCGCTCGATGAGCAGACCGTACAGCAGGAGCACCGCCATCAGCCCGGACAGCCCCAGTTCCTCGCCGACGGTGGCCAGGATGTAGTCGCTCTTCACGCCGATGCCGCCGATCAGCCGGGAGAACCCCTGGCCGAGCCCGGACCCCAGCACTCCGCCGGAGCCGAAGGACCACAGCACCTGCGCGGCCTCGGAGGCACCGTGCTGGGCGATGCCCGCGAACGGGTCGAGCCAGTTGTGGATGCGGACCTTGACGTGCCCCGAGGTCATGCCGACCACGGCGGCGCCGCCGGACGCCAGCAGCAACCCGAAGATCACCCAGCTGGTCCGCTCGGTGGCGACGTACAGCATCACCACGAACAGCCCGAAGTACAGCAGCGTGGAGCCCAGGTCGTCCTCGAGGACAAGGATCATCATGCTCAGCGCCCAGATGGCCAGGATCGGGCCGAGGTCCCGGCCGCGCGGCCAGTACAGGCCCATGAACCGGCGGCTGGCCAGGGCGAGCGCGTCCCGCTTGACCATGAGGTAGCCCGCGAAGAACACCGCCAGGATGATCTTCGCGAACTCCCCGGGCTGGATCGATCCCACGCCGGGGACAACGATCCACAGCTTGGAGCCGTTCACCGCCGGGAAGAACACCGGGGCGACCAGCAGCACCAGTGCCACCGCGCCCGAGATGTAGGTGTAGCGCTGCAGGATGCGGTGGTCCTTCAGCAGCACCAGGATGCCGATGAAGACCGCCACCGCCAGCGCCGACCACATCAGCTGGCCCGGCGCCTTGGGACCGCCCAGCGCCTTGGTGGTGACCGCGGGCTCCAGGTCCAGCCGGTAGATGAAGACCAGACCGAGCCCGTTGAGCAAGGTGGCGATCGGCAGCATCAACGGGTCCGCGTACGGCGCGAACCTGCGCACCATCAGGTGCGCCACCGCGGCCAGCAGTCCGAGCCCGAGCCCATAGCCGAGTATTCCGCCGGGAACCGAACCGTCCTTGGCCAGGCCGACGTTGGCGTACGCCAGCACTGGGATCGCCACGGCGAACAGCAGCAGCACCAGTTCGGTGTTGCGACGGTTCGGCGCCCCGACCGAGGAGATCGTGGTGGTGTTGGTGACAGTGCTCACGGCAGGCCGGCCCCTCCTGCTACTGCGTCCCGTTGTCGCACTGCTTGGCCAGGTTCTGGTCTTCCACCGAGAGCGTTGGGCCGGGCGACGGAGCGGACTGGGTGGTCTGCGACGTCTTTGTCGTGGTGTTGGTCGTGTTGTGCGGCAGATCCGGGGAGTGGCTGGGGCTGGCGCTGGGCGCGCCGCCGGGCTTGCCCTCCGGGTTGCCGGAGGCGCCGCTGGCGGGCTTGGACTTGGCGTCGGCCACCGCCTTGCAGATCGTCGCCTGCTTCTGCAGGTCGTCCGCCTTCTGCGTGGCCTGTGCCAGATTGTCGGTGGCGATCGTGCTCTGCACCTGGGTGCGCTGGTAGCTCGGCAGGTACTTGAGTTCGATCTGCGGGTAGTCCTGGTGGACCTTGGACAGGTTCATCCCCAGCAGGTTCTGGCTGATGCCCTGGTAAACGGCCACGTGGTCGCCGTTGGCGCCCACGTAGTACTGGCTCTGGGTCCACTGGTAGCCGCCGTAGACACCACCGCCGATCAGCGCGAGCACCACCACGGTGATGGCCGAGCGCTTGAGCCACTTGCGCTTGCGCTTCGGCTTGGCGTGCCCCTCGGCGGCCGTCTCGTCGTACGGCCCGAAGCTGCCCATCGGCGGCGCGGCCAGCGGCTCACCGCTGTCCGGCGGGCCGAACGCGCCTTCGGGAGCCGGGGACTGCTGCGGTACGGAACGGCCGAGCTCGGCGGCTCGGCCGGCCGGGGTCTGCAGATGACTGGGGTCGTGCAGCGCGTGCTGGTTCTCCGCGACCGCGCCGACCACCACCGGGCTCTCGTTGAACTGCCCGCCGAGGCTGTCGCCGTCCTCCACGTCCAGGACGTCCGCCACGATGCAGGTGATGTTGTCCGGGCCGCCGCCGCGCAGCGCGAGCTGGATCAGCTCCTGCACGGTCTCGTACGGACCCTGGTAGCTGGCGAGCGTCTCCTCCAGCGTCTGGTGGCTGACCACCCCGGACAGACCGTCGGAGCAGATGAGATACCGGTCACCCGCGCGCACCTCGCGGATCGACAGGTCGGGCTCGACCTGGCCGCGCCCGTCCAGCGCGCGCATCAGCAGCGAACGCTGCGGGTGCGTACCGGCCTCCTCCTCGGTGATCCGGCCCTCGTCGACCAGCCGCTGCACCCAGGTGTGGTCCTGGGTGATCTGGGTGAGCACACCGTCCCGCAGCAGATAGCCGCGCGAGTCGCCGACGTGCACCAGACCGAGCCGCTGGCCGGTCCACAGCATCGCGGTCAGCGTGCAGCCCATGCCCTCCAGCTGCGGGTCCTCCTCGACCATCACCCGCAGCTGGTCGTTGGCGCGCTGCACGGCGGAGCCGAGCGAGGTGAGGATGTCCGAGCCGGGGATGTCGTCGTCGAGCGAGACGAGGGTGGAGATCACCTCGGAGCTGGCGACCTCACCGGCCGCCTGGCCACCCATGCCGTCGGCGATGGCGAGCAGCCGCGGACCGGCGTAGCCGGAGTCCTCGTTGCCCTCCCGGATCATGCCCTTGTGGGATCCGGCGGCGAAGCGCAGGGACAGGCTCATGCGCACCTCGCCGGTCGGCTCGGGGTACATCCGCAACGTCCCCACCCTCCGTTGATGAGCCTGCCGAGGCCACCCTGCCTCATTCGCTCGCCCATTGCGCGACTACTTCCGCAGCTCGATGACGGTCTTGCCGATGCGGATCGGGGCACCGAGCGGGACCGGCGTCGGTGTGGTGAGCCGCGTGCGGTCCAGATAGGTGCCGTTGGTGGATCCGAGGTCCTCGACGATCCACTGACCATCGCGGTCCGGGTAGATCCTGGCATGCCGGGAGGACGCGTAGTCGTCGTCGAGCACGATCGTCGAGTCATGCGCCCGACCGAGGGTGATCGTCTGACCCTGCAGTGCGACCGTCGTACCCGTAAGCGACCCTTCCGAGACCACCAGTTTGGTGGGCGCGCCGCGCCGCTGGCGGTTGCCCCGGCCCTGCTGGGCCTGCGGCTGCTGCTGGCGCTGCTGCGGCGGCCGCTGCTCCGCGCCCGCGGTACGGCGGGTGCCGCGCTGGGTGACCTTGGTGCCGAACAGATCACTACGGATGACCTGTACGGCCACGATGACGAACAGCCACAGCACGGCGAGGAAACCCAACCGCATGACCGTCAGGGTCAGCTCTGACATTCTCCCCGCTTCACCCTTCGGCTTGCCGGTACACGATGGTGGTGCTGCCCACGACGATGCGTGAGCCGTCGCGGAGCGTAGCGCGTTGGGTGTGCTGCCCGTCCACCACGATTCCGTTGGTCGACCCCAGGTCCTGGATCACGGACGGCGTGCCGACCCGGATCTCACAGTGCCTGCGGGACACTCCAGGATCGTCGATCCGCACGTCCGCCTCCGTGCTGCGGCCGAGCACCATGGTCGGCCGGGAGATCT
The DNA here is from genome assembly GCF_024436055.1 of Streptantibioticus rubrisoli. Classification (GTDB taxonomy): domain Bacteria; phylum Actinomycetota; class Actinomycetes; order Streptomycetales; family Streptomycetaceae; genus Streptantibioticus_A; species Streptantibioticus_A rubrisoli. The sequence continues at coordinate 234,356 of NZ_JANFNH010000005.1, forward strand.
GGTGGCGGTTGCCGTTGATCTCGATCCAGCGCCGGGTGCTCGCGGAGGGGTCGCCGGTGCCGGGCAGCCTGGTGACCGGGGCCACACCGGGGCGTCCGGCGCCGGGCGGGCTGGACGGCATCGGCGGCGCACCGGCGGGCGGCGCCGGAGGGAAGCCGTAACCGCCCGGACGCTGCGGGGGCTGGCCCGCCTGCGTCGGTCCGCCGAACTGCCCTCGGGGCTCGGCGCCGTGCGGCTGGGACTCGCTGGAGGCGAGGGTGCGGCTGCGCACCCGGTACAGGCCGGTGTCGAGGTCGTCGGCCTTCTCCAAGTGGACCTTGATCGGTCCCATGAAGGTGTAGCGCTGCTGCTTGGCGTAGTCCCGGACCATGCCGGAGAGCTCCTCGCCGAGCTGCGTCGCGTACGGGCTGAGCCGCTCGTAGTCCGGGGTGCTCAGCTCCACGATGAAGTCGTTGGGGACGACCGTGCGCTCGCGGTTCCAGATGGTCGCGTTGTTGTCGCACTCCCGCTGGAGCGCGCCCGCGATCTCGACGGGCTGGACCTCGGACTTGAACACCTTGGCGAAGGTGCCGTTGACGAGGCCTTCGAGACGCTGCTCAAAGCGCTTCAGTACTCCCACGGGGCACCTCCCTCCTCGACGTTCTCATGCGTTGACGTGTCTGCGTTGTCGTACTGCTTACTGATCGTATCCACGCGGCTGGGAAACGGGTGGTTCCCCTCGGCTACCGACTACAACAGTGTCGACCCTCACAGAGTTCCCCGACCCCTGGTGGGGCCGCCTTCGGGTGCGCTCCGCCCGGTCCGCCGCACCGCACGCCGGTGGCTTCACGGGGATGCTTCACAGGGATGGTAGATGCGCCCCGGGCCAGTGTCCCGCAAGTACCGAGGGTTCCCCTCTCCCGGGGCCGGGGAACGGATGTGAACGCACCCTCCGGCACGTGCTAGTGTTCTGCATGTCGGAAGGCGCTCCACACGGCCCCGGAAGACCGGTCCAGCGGACCGGACACCCCGGAGAGTGTGGCAGAATCAACTGACAACACCCAATGCGCGGGTGGCGGAATAGGCAGACGCGCTGGATTCAGGTTCCAGTGCCCGCAAGGGCGTGGGGGTTCAACTCCCCCCTCGCGCACAGATCAGAACCCCTGGTTCGGAGAGATCCGGACCAGGGGTTCTTCGTTGTGCGGGGGGTGGACGCGGCGATGGGCCTGCGGTGCGCTCCGCGGAACGCGCCCGCCGGACACCTTTGCGGTCCCCTCGCGCTCAGTGGTCCTTCTGCTTGTGGTGGTGATGGGCCGGGGACGGCGGGTGTTCGTGGCTGGCCTTGTGGGCGGCGACCCAGGAGGCGTTGTCCTGCCAGGCGTAGAGCTCCTTGCCCTTCAGGACGGCGTTGTACGTGCCGCCGCAGGTGGCCTGGGACTGGTGGTCGGTGCCCTTGGGGAACCAGGACGCCTTCAGGTGGGCGCGGACGTGGGTGCCGCCCGGCTTGCAGCCGTGGGGGAGCTTGGGCTCGGGGAGGGTGGCCTTCAGTAGCCGGTCGCCGCCGGTCGTGGACATCCGGTAGTGGACGGAGGTCGCGGTGTCCGGCAGCCAGCGCGGCATCGAGGCGCGGTCCGACTTGGCCGCCCGGCCACTGTCGTACGAGGCCTGCTGCACATGCCGTCCCCTGAACCAGTCGACGGCGCCGGGGCCGCCGACGACCGCCAGGCTGCCGAGGCCGACGGCACCGATGGTGACGGCCGTTACAAGGCTCGCCTTGGGAGGCATGCGGGGTCCTTTCGCGGTCCACGGAAGCGTCTTGGTCACCTCCAGCCTTCCCGCTTCCTGACCGGAATGCGTCCACCTGTGGTGCAAACGGGGTGTACGCCTTCTGGTTGACCGCGGGCCCGGCGTACCGCCGCAGGTCTGAGGAGATCACCTCCCGAAGGAGGGGTGGTGGCCGGGAACGCCTTGCCGGGCGCGCCCGTTGAGGCTACAGGGCAAAGCAGTCGTCAAGTGGCGTGGCCCGCGCCGGAATGCGCAGGAGATCCATGGGCGTCAGCCTCAGCAAGGGCGGCAACATCTCGCTGACCAAGGAGGCCCCGGGCCTGGGCGCGGTCACCGTCGGACTGGGTTGGGACGTACGCACCACCACGGGCAGCGACTTCGACCTCGATGCCAGCGCGCTGCTGCTGGACGCCACCGGGAAGGTGCCGTCCAACGGGCACTTCGTGTTCTTCAACAATCTCAAGAGCGTGGACGGTTCGGTCGAGCACGCCGGTGACAACCTCACCGGTGAGGGCGAGGGCGACGACGAGTCGGTCAGGGTGAACCTGTCGGCCGTCTCCCCCGAGATCGAGCGGATCGTCTTCCCGGTCTCGATCTACGACGGCGAGGCGCGCGCCCAGAACTTCGGCCAGGTCCGCAACGCGTTCATCCGGGTGGTCAACCAGGCCGACGGCAGGGAGCTGGCCCGTTTCGACCTGACCGAGGACGCCTCGACCGAAACCGCCATGGTCTTCGGCGAGTTGTACCGGGTCGGCGCCGACTGGAAGTTCCGCGCCATCGGCCAGGGCTACGCCTCCGGGCTCGCCGGAATAGCCAGCGACTACGGCGTCCAGCTGTAACCCGCGGAAAAACGTGAACGGGGTCGGCCGCCCCGCGACGGGAACGGCCGACCCGCGTTGTGTCCCGGCGGCTCAGGCGGCCAGGCGGCTGGCCAGCGCCTTGGCCTTGGTGGCCGCGTCCTCGTGCGCCTTGGCCTTGGACGCGTCGGCCAGCTCGATCAGGTCGGCCATCGCCGGGTTGGTACGGGCGAGCGTCAGCTCCGGCACGATGAACTCGACGTCGAGGCCGAGCCCGCCGCCCAGCACCTTCTCCAGGTAGGTCTGGACGAACTCGAAGCCCTCCCGCGGCGTGCCGGGCGCGTAGGAGCCGCCGCGGCTGGCCACCACGACCACCGGGGTTCCGGCGGCGGACGGCTTCTCGCCCGCGGTGCGGCCCATGATGATCACCTGGTCCAGCCAGGCCTTCAGGGTCGACGGAATCGTGAAGTTGTACATCGGCGCGCCGATGAGGATGGCGTCGGCCTCCTCCAGCTCGGCGGCGAGCTGGTCGCGCAGCACGAAGGCGGCGGACTGCTCGGCGGTGCGCTGGTCGGGCGCGGTGAAACCGGCGAGAGCGGCGTCCAGTTCCAGGTGCGGCAGCGGCTCGGCCGCCAGGTCGCGGTAGATGACCTTGCCGTCCGGGTGCTGGGCCTCCCACTCCTTGCGGAAAGTGGCGGTGACGTCGCGGGATGCCGAGCCCTGCGGGTACAGGGACGAGTCAAGGTGCAGCAGGGTGGCCATGGGAGTGCCTCCAACAAGGATGTTGAAATCCGTACGTCCACTATAGATAGCACACCTACTTACTAAATTGCAGCCCCTAAGCTGGCGGGGGGTACGATGAGGCCATGGCGGTCTCCCGGGAATGCAGTGCGATCGACCAGGGCATCACGCGGGTGTTCACGCTGCTCGGCAAGCGGTGGACCGGCCTGATCATCGCCGTGCTGATGAGCAACGGCCGTTCGTACTTCGCTGAGCTGCGCCGGGCCATCCCCGGGATCAGCGAGCGGATGCTCTCGGACCGGCTGACCGAACTCGCCGGTGCCGGACTGCTGGTGCGCGAGGTGGACGAGGGCCCGCCGCTGCGGGTGAGCTACCAACTCACGCCCGCGGGCGACGCGTTGGCCCCCGCGATGAACGAACTCGCCGACTGGGCCGCCAAGCACATGCCGGAAGCCCCGCCCTGCCCCCGCGGCCCCGCCGCCTAACGGCTCTGGGGCCGCCCCGGGATGTCGCCCTGAAGGAGCGCGGGGCTGTGTTCATGTGCGGCTCCGCCGCGTGGGCGCGACCAGCCACGACGATGCCGCAGCCGACCGACGGCAGATCGCCGCACTCCCAGCGGAGCGCCTAGCTTCGAGGGCGCGTCGAGGCGCGCCCGTAGCGGACCAGGTACTCCGCGAACCGCGCCAGATCCTGCTCTGACCAGTCGGCGAGGCGTTCCTGGAACGCCGCACGCCGACTGGCCGCCACCGAGGCGAGCGTCTCGTACCCCAGCGGTGTGGGATGCAGCACCTGGACCCGCTGGTCGTCCGGGTCGGGGCGGCGTTCCACGAAGCCCAGCTTCTCCAGCGCCGCCACCTGCCTGCTGACCGTGGACTTGTCCAGCATGTAGTGCGCCGCCAGATCGGTCGCCCGGCATCCCCGCTGGTCAGCGAGGTGTGCCAGCAGGGTGAAGGAGACCAGCGAGAGCTGGGGGTGCGTGCGCGCGGCCGTCGCCCGGGCGCGCCGCGCGAAGGCGGTCAGTTCGCGTTGGATCGTCTCGACGGATTGGTCCCGGCTGGACGGCATGGTGGTTCTCCTCTCGGATGGTTGTATAGTACAACGTGACTGCAGTTGTAAAAGCCAACCAGCTTCCTCGGGAGGCCCGCCGATGACCGGGAAGACACCGCCTGGCGCGATCCGCCATGTCCTCACCCACCTGCTCACCCCGCTGCTGATGTGCGTCGGCATGGGCCTCGGCTACCTCGGCGCGTTCGGCGATCCGGCCCCGCACCATCTGCCGGTCGCCGTCGTCGGGCAGGCGCCCGCACGACTGGTGATGGCCCAGACCCTGCAGGACAGGGCGGGTGACGCGCTCGACGTGCGCACGGTGCCGTCCCGTGAGGACGCGGTGCGGCTGCTGAAGGACCGGCAGATCTACGGCGCGTACGTAACCGACCGCGCCGCACCGGAGCTGCTGGTCGCCTCGGCCGGATCGGACACCAACGCCACGGCCGCCGAGAAGGTCTTCACCCCCATCGCCGCCCGGCAGGGCGTGCCGCTGAACGTCACCGACGTGGTGCCGCCCGCACCGCACGACCCCACAGGGCAGGGGCTGTTCTTCCTGCTGGTCGCGGTGAGCATCGGCTCGTACGCCTCGGTCGCGGTGATCGGCGGGGCGGGCGCGGTGCTGCCGATGCGGACACGGGCGCTGCTGGCCGCCGGAATGTCGCTGGTGGTGAGCGCGGTGGGCGCGCTGTTCGCCGGTCCGGTCTTCCGCATCGTCGACCACGGGCTGCCGGGCGTGTGGGGGCTGATCTGGCTGTACTCGGCGGGGATCCTGCTGATCGGTACCGGTCTGCACACCTTCCTCAGGCGGTGGACCACGCTGGGGGTGATGGTGCTGTTCGTCATGCTGAACTTCACCAGCTCGGGTGGCGTCTTCCGGCCCGAGCTGCAGAACGGGTTCTTCGGTGCGCTGCACGCCTTCTGGAACGGAGCCGGGTTCATCGAGGGCGCCCGCGACCTGGTCTACTTCCGCAGCCACGGTCTGGGCGGCGGCGTCCTGGTCCTGGCCGTATGGCTGGCCGTGGGCGTGGTGGCGGTGACGGCGGCGGCCCTCACCGAACGCCGTCACGCGGCGGCCGAGGCCGTACCGGTGGCCCGGGCAGTCGAAAGGGAAGAAGCGGAGGAAGCGGAGGAAATGGAACAGGCCGTAGCGGTCTGAGGGAGCCTAACGCCGCCCGAACTACTCCTGGGGCAGCGGGAGTTCGAACCACACCACCTTTCCCACCGCCTTGCGGCTCGTCCCCCAGCGGTGGGAGAGATTGCTGACCAGGGCGAGCCCCCGCCCGTCCTCGTCGTCCTCGTCCGCGCGCCGCAACTGCGGCAGGTTGTGGTCGTCGTCGCTGACCTCGACCAGCAGTTTGCCCACCCGCATCAGCCGAAGCTGCACCTCATGGCTGGCCACCCGCAGCGCGTTGGTCACCAGCTCGCTCACCAACAACTCGGCCAGGTCGCCGAGTTGGCCGATCCCCCAGTCGGCGAGCTGCTTGCGGGTGAACGCCCGCGCCGTACGCACCTGCGAGTGGTCGAGCCGCAGCCGCAGCTCGGCGACGTCCTGCGGCGGGATGCCCTCGAACCGCGCGACGAGCAGCGCCACGTCGTCGCCGCGCTCCTCGTAGTGCACCTGGCTGAGGATCTGGTTGCAGACGTCCTCCGGTGTCTGCTGCGGTTCGATGACGTTGGCGCACAGCGCGGCCAGCCCGGCGTCTATACCCTGCCCGCGCACCTCGACCAGGCCGTCGGTGCACAGCACCAGCCAACTCCCGTCCGGCACCGGGATCTCCACCGTCTCGAACGGCACCCCGCCCACGCCGATGGGTGCGCCCTCGGGGATCCGCAGCGGTTCGCTGCGCCCGTCGTGCCGGGCCAGCACCGGCGGGATGTGGCCCGCGTTGGCCACCGACAGCGTGCGGTGGATCGGGTCGTAGACCGCGTAGACACAGGTGGCCAGATGGTCCGTGGTGCCGAGCCGGTGCGCCAGGTTGTCCAGGTGGCGCAGCAGTTGCGCGGGCGGCAGGTCGAGCGCGGCCATGGTCTGTACGGCGGTGCGGAACTGACCCATCACCGCGGCGCTCAGCAGGCCGTGCCCCATGACGTCGCCGACCACCAACGCGACCCGGCCGCCCGGGAGTTGGATGGCGTCGAACCAGTCGCCGCCGACCTGCGCCTGGCGGTCCCCCGGCCGGTAGTGGTGGGCGATCCGCACCCCGGGGATGCGCGGCGGACTGCTCGGCAGCATGCTGCGCTGCAAGGTGGCGGCGGCGCGCGACTCCAGCCGGTGCAGCCGCGCGTTGTCCAGGTGCACGGCGCCGCGCGCCGCGAACTCCACCGCGGTCGCGGCGTCCTTGACGTCGAACGGACGCCGGTCCGGATCCCGTACGAACCGCATCTGGCCCAGCACCACACCGCGCGCGACCAGCGGGGTGACCAGCACCGAGCGCCCGGCGAGCAGATCGCCGAGGGCCGGAGCGCCCAGGTCCGCGGCCACGTCCTCGGCCAGTGCCGGATCGACCACCGGGAGCAGCAGTGGCTCGGCCAGCCCGGTCGCCTGCCCGCCCGGCCCGGCGGGCAGCGTGAACAACTCGCCCTCGGGCACCACGGAATCCCAGGACACACCGGAGCAGTCGCCGGACACCGCGAGCCTGCGCACGGTGACCGTCCGCTCCTTGCGCCCGGGTGACGAGCCGTCCCGCGGGGCGTCGGAGAAGAGGTGGTCGACGACGAGCACACTGGCGAAGTCGGCGAACCGCGGTACCGCGACCGCACACAACTCGGCTGCCGTGGTGTCGGGTTCGAGGGTGGTGCCGACCCGTGCGCCGGTCTCCCGGAGCAGTGCGAGCTGCTGGTCGAGCAGCCCGCCGGGCGCGGGCGGCGGAAAGCCCGGCGGCGGTACCGGGGTCAGGGGCGGTCTTCTGCGGGCGCTGTGCCGTGGCGCCGCGGGGAGTTCGGCGCGGCGCCGGGCGGGCACGGTGGTCTCACCACGGCGGCGTGGCGGCCGGACCGCCTCGTACGGGAGGACGGCAAGCGGTGCGCTGCCCTCGATCTGCAGTGCGGGGGCGCCGAGTTGGGCGATCCGCCGGGTGATCCGCTCCAGCCGCCCGGGGCTGACCCGGGGCAGTACGTCGGCGAGCCGCGTGATCAGCCGGGGCTCGGCGTCCGCGTCGGGCGCGTTGGGCGCGGAGCCGAACCGGGGGCTGAGCCGGACGCCGTCCGCCCCGGCCGCCGCGTCGAGCACGTACGGCAGCATGCGGTCGCCGATGGCCAGCCGCAGGGCGCCGGAGCGCAGCGGTTTGGCGTGCGCTGCCAGGACGAGCAGACCGCGGTCGGCCGGTTCGGCCATCCGGTACGACCACCACAGTGTGTCGCGCACCGCGCCGGAGTGGTCGGTCACCGGGAACGCGCCGCACCAGCGCGGCCGGGTGAGGCCGTCCAGCAGCTCGACGGCGTCCCGCTCACCGGACGCGGGCGGCTCGGCGGGCGCGGGCAGCAGGCCCCTGGCACGGTGACCGAAGACAGCCTCCCAACGGTGGCCGAACAACTCCTCGGCGCCCCGGTTCCAGTAGGAGACGTCCCCGTCGGCGTCGACGCAGACCACGGCGAGCCGTAGCAGGGCGGCGATTCCGTCGGGCGGCGGACGTCTGTCGTGGGACTGCTCGCCGAGCGGCTTGATCATCTTGTCCAACGTCGTGCACCCGGGGTCGTGGCGGGAGGCGGCCGCAAGGAGCGGCGTCTGATGACAAGGCAAGCATGAAACGTCACAGGAGTTTGGGAAAATACCGAGTTTGGCCACCCGTGGTGGGAGGAAACGCTACGGCGCCCGACGGCATCGCTTCGCGGCCCGGCCGACGGTTCGCGGGCGCGGTCTGGCGACCCGGATGCCGCTGGGGGTGTGGCACCGCCGACCCGCGTCGTGCGGCCGCTCGGGCCGCTCGGGGAACGGTCGGCGCGCGGCTCCTCGTAGGCTGGGCGGGTGATGAACCCGGAGGGCGTACAGCCAGAGCAGCAGGGCGCGGAGGACCGTCTGGAGAAGGCGGTGCGGGCCGCGGAGCAGGCGCTGATCGAGTTCGAGATCGCGGTGGAGACCTTCCGGGTCGAGGTGGAGAACTTCTCCCGGCTGCACCACCAGCGGCTCGGCCCGATGTACACCCGGCTCGACGAGCTGGACGCGCTGATCGCCGAGGCGGTCGCCGCGCACACCGGCGAGCGCGAGGACATCGCGCGGGCCTGGGAGGCCCGCGCCCTGGTGATGCCCATGCCGGGCATCGAGGAGCTGTTCGAGGGGCTGCTGGGCTCCGACGGCGTACGGCCGGTGGACGACCCGCAGGCGCCGCGCCGGGTCCGGCCGGGCGAGGAGGCCCGCCGCCTCTACCGCGAGCTGGTCCGCCAGGCCCACCCTGACCTGGCCCAGGACGAGGCGGAGCAGAAGCGGCGGGGCGACTTCATCGCCCGGGTGAACGAGGCCTACAGCTACGGGGACGAGGCCGCGCTGCGCGCCCTCGCCGAGGAGTGGGCGGCCGGGCCACCGGCGGAGCGGCCCGCACCCAGCAAGGCGGAGGAGCTGTACGCACGGCTTGAGTGGCTGGCGGAGCGCAAGGAGGCGCTCGCGGCGCTCGCCGCGGAACTGGGGTCCAGCGCGATCGGCCAGATGATGAAGATGGCCCCCGAGGACCCGGACGGGCTGCTCAACGAGATCGCCGAGCAACTGCTCGCCCAGGTCGCGGAGCGCGAGCGGCGCCTTGAGGAACTGCTGCGTCCGGCCGCCGACTGACGCGGTCCGACGAGATACGTTGGAGCGGGACCGACCCCGAGGACCCCGAGAAAGGCTCACCCATGAACTTCGCCCCGCTGCCCGCCGTGCAGGCCGCCGCCGTGCCGTCCGACGGGTTCCTGCTCGATGTCCGTGAGGATGACGAGTGGGCGGCCGGGCACGCCGAGCAGGCGGTGCACATTCCGATGAGCGAGCTGGTCGCCCGGATCGGCGAGGTGCCGGTGGACCGGCGGGTGCATGTGGTGTGCCGGGTCGGCGGGCGCTCCGCGCAGGTCGCCCAGTACCTCATCGCCCAGGGCCTGGACGCGGTCAACGTGGACGGCGGCATGCTGGCCTGGGAGCGGGCGGGCCGCCCCCTGACCACCGACCACGGCGGTCCCGCGGTGGTCGCCTGACGGTGGTCGCCTGGGTGGTCCGGGCGGGCGCGGGCGGCTAGCGGCGTTGAACTTCCCGCACCGCGACGGCGCCCCGCGCAACGGCGGAGCCCGGCGGTCTCGAACCAGTCGCGAGTGGCGCGGAGCAGCGGCCAGACGCCGCCTCCCTCTCACCCCGCGTGTGCGGCGAGCAACGCCCCAAGCCGCTCCTCATGGGCCGCCGCGGGGCCGAGCGCCAGCTCAAGCGTCTTGGCCCAGGCGTGGTACCGGTGCAACGCGTAGTCCGTGTCGGCGCCGAAGCCGCCGTGCAGATGCTGTGCGGTCTGCACCACCCGGCGCATGCCCTCCGAGGCCCAGATCTTGGCGACCGACACATCGGCGGTGACCGGCAGCGGGCCCGCGGTGCCGGTGCTCAACCGCCAGGCGGCCTGCCAGAGGGTGACCTCCATCGCACGGGTGTCGATGTAGCGGTCCGCGGCCTGGACGGCAACCGCCTGGAAGGTGGCGAGCGGATGCCCGAACTGCTCGCGCTTGCTGGTGTACTCACTGGTCATGGCGATCACCTGGGTGGCCAGCCCGAGCGCCAGCGCACAGGTGCCGGTGGCCAGCAGATCGCGCAGCCACTCCCAGGCCCCGGCAGCGGTCACCATGTCACCGACCGGAATCCGCACCGCGTCCAGCCGCAGCCGAGCGCACCGCTCACCGTTGGTGGACACCTGGTCGTCCAGGGCCACCCCCTCGTGCGCCCGGGGCACCACGGCGATCACCGTACGGTCGGCGCTGGTACGGGCCGGGACCAGTAGCCGATCGGCCTGCTGCGCCCAGGGCACGGCCGTCTGCACCCCGTCCAGCAGCCATGCGCCGTTCGACTCCCGTGCGGTCACGGCGGCTTCGGCCGGTTCATGCCCGGTACGGCCGCTGGCGGCGACGGTGAGCACGGTCTCGCCGCGCCCGATGGCGGGCAGCAGCCGCGTCGTCAACTCGCCCTCGCCATAGGCCTGGACCGCCAGCGCGGCCGCGCAGGTCTCCAGCAGCGGGACGCGGGCCAGTACCCGCCCGGCCTCGCGCAGCACCAGGCACAGCGCGATCGGGTCCAGCCCGGCACCGCCGTGCTCGGGGTCGAGCACCAGGCCCAGCAGATCGGCGTCGGCGAGCCGGTGCCACAGCGTACGGTCGAAGTCGGCGGCGACCGCGCCCGGCGTCAGCGACGGACTGGGTACCGCGTCGGGCGCAACCGAAGAGAAGACCGCGCGCGCCGCCTCCACGGCGGCCTGCTGCTCCTCGCTGAAGCTGAAGTCCACTGCTCGTCCCTCCCGCCACCGCATCCACTTGCTGACTGGGCGTCAGGTTAGAACAGGTTCTACGAACTGAACAGGCCGCTGGCGCCGTGGAGTTGGCGCCCGCAGGCAGGCTGGCCCTTTACGCGTCGAAGTCCACCGCAACGCGCTCGGTGACCGGATGCGACTGGCAGGCCAGCACATACCCGGCCGCCAACTCATCGGGCTCCAAGGCGAAGTTGCGGTCCATCCGCACCTCACCCTCGACCAACCGCACCCTGCACGTACCGCACACCCCTCCCTTGCACGCATACGGCGCGTCCGCGCGGTTGCGCAGCACCGTCTCCAGCACCGACTCCCCCTCCCGCGCGGGCCAGCTCCCGGCGCGCCCGTCCAACGTCGCGCTGACCGTGGCGCCGGTGGCGTCTCCAGCTCGGGCGGGGGCCTTCGCCGAGCCCTCGTCCACGTGGAAGATCTCCTGGTGGATCCGCGCCCGCTCCACCCCGAGGGCCCGCAACGCCCGCTCGGCATCCTCGACCAGCCCGTACGGCCCGCACAGGAACCAGCCGTCCACGCTCTGCGGCCGCAGCAGCGCGGGCAGCAGCCCGGTCAGCCGCTCCTGGTCGAGACGGCCCGAGGGCAGCCCCGCCTGCTGCTCCTCCCGGGAGAGCACATGGACGAGCTGGAGCCGGTCCGGATAGCGGTCCTTGAGGTCGGCCACCTCCTCCAGGAACATCGTCGAGGCCGCGGTCCGGTCGCTGCGTATCAGGCAGAAACGCGCCTCGGGCTGCCGCTGAAGGACCGTCGCGACGATCGACAGCACCGGGGTGATGCCACTGCCGCCCACGATGGCCGCGTAGTGCCCGGGACCGGACAGCGGCAGCGCGTGCCCGAACCGCCCGGCGGGGGTCATCACCTCCAGCGTCTCGCCCGCCAGCAACTCCTTGAGCGCGTACGTGGAGAACTCGCCGCCTTCCACCAGCCGCACCGCGACCCGCAGCCGCCGCGGTCCCTCCGACCCGGGAGCCGGTGCCGGATCGCATACCGAGTAAGTGCGGCGTATCTCCCCGCCGTTGGCGTACCGCCGCAGCGCGATGTGCTGGCCCGGTGCGAACCGGTAGGCGTCACGCAGCTCGGCGGGCACCTCGAAGGTGAGCGCCACCGCGTCCTCGGTGAGCCGCTCGACGTCCGCCACCCGCAGCGGATGGAACGCACCGTGCCGAGCGACCGAACCGGCCACCATCAGAACTCCTTGAAGTGGTCGAAGGGTTCACCGCACGACTCGCACCGCCGCAGTGCCTTGCAGGCCGTGGACGAGAAGCGGTTCAGCAGCGTGGTGTCCAGCGAGCCGCAGTGCGGACAGCGCACCGACAGCGTCAGCGGCACCGGCCCGCCCGCCGTGGTCGGCCGGGGCGGCGCTATGCCGAACTCCGCCAGTTTGCGCCGCCCTTCGGCGCTGATCGCGTCGCTGCTCCACGGCGGCGACAGCACGGTCCGTACCGACACCTCTGCCATGCCCTGCGCCTTGAGCCGCTCGGTGATGTCGGCCGCCATCGCCTCCACCGCCGGGCAGCCGGTGTAGGTCGGGGTCAGCTCGACCTCCACCCGGCCCGGGCCGGTGACCCTCAGCCCGCGCAGCACGCCCAGTTCGTCCAAGGTGAGCACCGGCAGTTCGGGGTCGGGGACGCTGCCCGCGATCCGCCGTAGCTCGTCCTCCAGCACCGTGGTCACCATGACGCCCCCGGGTGCGCGCGGTGCAGATGCTGCATCTCGGCGAGCATCCGGCCGAACGGCTCGGTGTGTATCCCCTGCCGTCCGGCACCGGCCGCCCACGGGGTGTGGTCCGGCCCGTCCGGCATGGTCAAGGTCGCCTGTCGTATGACGCCGCCGACCACGTCCAGCCAGCGGTCGCGCAGGGCGGCGGGGTCCACCGGCAGCCCCTCCACCGGTGTGAACAGCTCGCCGGTGTACCGCCACAGGGCGTTGAGCGCGTCCTGCATCCGGGTCCGGCTCTCCGGTGTGCCGTCGCCGAGCCTGAGCGTCCACTGCACCGCGTGGTCCTGGTGGTAGGCCACCTCCTTGACCGCCCTCGCGGCCAGCGCCGCGAGTTCGCCGTCGGCCGCGGCCAATTCGCCGTACAGCAGGCCCTGGTAGCAGGAGAAGTAGAGCTGGCGGGCGATGGTGGCGGCGAAGTCACCGTTCGTCTGCTCCACCAACTGCACGTTGAGAAAGGCGCGTTCCTCCCGGCGGTAGGCCAACTCGTCCTCGTCGCCCACCATCGAGTACAGGAAGCGGGCCTGGCCCAGCAGATCCAGCGCTATGTTGGCGAGCGCCACCTCCTCCTCCAGCACCGGCGCGTGCCCGATCCACTCACCCAGCCGGTGGGAGAGCACCAGCGCGTCATCGGCGAGTGACAGGGCGGCCGTGGTCGGTACGGTCGTGGTGGTCACAGGTGCTTCACCCCCTCCGGGATCGTGTAGAAGGTCGGGTGGCGGTACGTCTTGTCGGCGGCCGGTTCGAAGAACGGGTCCTTCTCGTCCGGAGACGAGGCGGTGATCGCGGCGGCGGGCACCACCCAGATCGACACGCCCTCGCCGCGCCGGGTGAACAGGTCGCGGGCGTTGCGCAGCGCCATGGTGGCGTCCGGGGCGTGCAGGCTGCCCGCGTGGCTGTGGCTCAGCCCGCGCTTGCTGCGCACGAAGACCTCCCACAGCGGCCAGTCGGTGTTCTGCGTGCTCATACCGCCGTCGCCTCCCGGCCTGTGTCCGTCTGGTGTTTGGCCGCGTACGCGGCGGCCGCCTCGCGTACCCAGGCGCCGTCCTCATGGGCGGTGCGCCGCTGGGTCAGCCGCTGCTCGTTGCACGGGCCGTTGCCGCGCAGCACCTGCTGGAACTCCTCCCAGTCGATCTCTCCGAAGTCCCACCGGCCGCGCTCCTCGTTCCACCGCAGGTCGGGATCGGGGAGCGTCAGACCCAGCGCTTCGGCCTGCGGAACGCATATGTCCACGAAGCGCTGCCGCAGCTCGTCGTTGGAGTGCCGCTTGATGCGCCAGGCCATGGACTGCGCGGAGTGCGCCGACTCGTCGTCCGGCGGGCCGAACATCATCAGCGACGGCCACCACCAGCGGTTGACCGCGTCCTGCGCCATCGCGTGCTGCTCCTCGGTGCCGTGCGACAGCGTGTACAGCAGCTCGTAGCCCTGGCGCTGGTGGAAGGACTCCTCCTTGCAGACCCGCACCATCGCCCGGGCGTACGGCCCGTAGGAGCAGCGGCACAGCGGCACCTGGTTGGTGATCGCGGCGCCGTCCACCAGCCAGCCGATGGCGCCGACGTCCGCCCAGGTCAGCGTCGGGTAGTTGAAGATCGAGCTGTAGCGCTGGCGGCCGGAGTGCAGCTTGTCGAGCAGCTCGGCGCGGCTGACGCCCAACGTCTCCGCCGCCCCGTACAGATACAGGCCGTGCCCGGCCTCGTCCTGCACCTTGGCGATCAGGATGGCCTTGCGGCGCAGACTGGGCGCGCGGGTGATCCAGTTGGCCTCCGGTTGCATGCCGATGATCTCGGAGTGCGCGTGCTGCGCTATCTGCCGGATCAAGGTGGCCCGGTAAGCGTCCGGCATCCAGTCGCGCGGCTCGATGCGACCGTCCGCGGCCACCACCGCGTCGAACTCCGCCACCAACTCGGCGGGTGCCGTCTCGTTGGCGGCGCCTGCCGCCGGTGCCGTGGTCATTCCAGAAGCCTCCCTGCTCCCGACCGACCGTTCGGTTCAATGGTGGATCCGGCGACGTAGGGTGTCAAGGCTGATCCAGGGCTGTGGAAAAGCCCCACCCCGGGGCCGCACCGCCCTGTGGAAAACCTCTACGGCCTGTCCTCCCGGCGGCGGCATGAGTACCGTTCCGGTGCGAACGGCCGGAACGAAGAGACCGACGAGACGGGGAACGACATGGAGCCACCCGAGGACAGGGCGGCGGACGAGAAAGCGGCGAGCAGCCCACCCGACACCGTGGGCACCCCGGCCTCCGGCGCCGCCGGAACCGCCCCGGCCGACACGGGTGGCGCGGACGGCGCGGCGGGGACCGAGGAAGCCGCCGACGAACTGGGCGGAATATCCCGCCTGTCGGTGCCCTCGCGGATCGTGGTCGCCCTCGCCGTGGCGGCCGTCACCGTGGGCGCCGCCGTCCACCTCGCGATGGTCTTCCTGCACGTAGCCCCGACGAACACCGTCTCCCAGAAGTACGCCCGGACGATCGGCGACTACGTCTATCCGGAGTTCGAACAGAACTGGAAGCTGTTCGCGCCCAACCCGCTCCAGGAGAACAGCGACGTCCAGGCGCGCGCCGAAGTGCGCAAACCGGACGGCACCACCGCCACCACCGGCTGGGTCGACCTGACCGCGATGGACATCGCGCGGATACTCCACAACCCGATCCCCAGCCACACCGAGCAGAACGAACTGCGCCGCGCCTGGTCCTTCTACACCGACACGCACGACGACCAGAACCGCTCCAACGGGCTGCGCGGTGATCTCGCCCAGTCCTACGTCCTGCGGATCGTGGCGCACCGCTTCGGCCCGCACCTCAACGGCGGCGACGTCCAGCGCATCCAGGTGCGCTCGGCGACCACGGCGGTGGGCGCCCCGCCGTGGAGCACGGAGAAGATCGACACCCGGACCTACTACCGCACCCTTCCGTGGTGGGCCGTAAGCCCCGAGGACTTCGCGTGACCGACCAGCCCACCGCCACCCCCCGCTCCGCCACCGGCCCCGCCGCGCCGGTCCCCTCGCCGTTCGTCGGACTGCTGCGCGGCGTCGACCGCGCGGTCGCCCGTGGCCTGGCCAGGATCACCGGCAGCGCCGTCGCGCCCTACCAGTCCGCGGTCATCCGCATCGGCTTCTCACTGACCTGGCTGCTGTTCCTGCTGCGTGAATGGCCGCACCGCGACGAGCTCTACGGGCCGGGCAGCCCGTGGAGTTGGAACATGGCGCGCTCCCTGATCGCCACCAACCACGCCTTCACCGCACTGATGTGGTCCGACAGCGGGGTGTGGTTCGAGGTCGTCTACGCCGTCGCCATCGCGGCCAGCGTCATGCTGCTGCTCGGCTGGCGCACCCGCACCGCGTCACTGCTGTTCATGGTCGGTGTGCTGGCGTTGCAGAACCGCAGCGTGTTCGTGGGCGACGGCGGCGACAACGTCCTGCACATCATGGCCATCTACCTGGCGTTCACCCGCTGCGGACAGGTCTGGTCACTGGACAGCCGACGGTCCCGCCGCACCGCCGACTCCGGCGCGCCCGGCCGCGATCCGGTGGGCATCGCCCTGTGGATCTGCTCCGCCGTCGTGCTGGCCTGGGTCACCGCGGTCGGCGACCTCAGCGGCTTGTGGACCGCCGCGCTGTGGACGGCGATGGCGACGCAGGCCGCCTGGTGGCTGGTGCGCCGCCACGCCCCCGGTGAGCCGCGCACCGTTCTCGACATGATCGGCAACCTGGTGCACGCCGGGGCGATGCTGGTCATCGTCGTCGAGGTGTGCCTGGTCTACGCGACGGCTGGCTGGTACAAGATCCAGGGCTCGCGCTGGGAGGACGGCACGGCCCTGTACTACCCGCTGCACCTCAACGACTTCACCCCCTGGCCCGCGCTCTCCCACGCGCTCGCGGGCAACGGCCTGATGGTGATGCTGATCAGCTACGGCACGGTGATCGTGCAGGTCGCCTTCCCCTTCACGCTGTTCAACCGCCGGGTGAAGAACGTGCTGCTCGCCCTGATGATGTGCGAGCACGCCGGAATCGCGGTGATCCTGGGGCTGCCGTTCTTCTCCCTGGCGATGATCGCGGCGGACGCGGTCTTCCTGCCCACCGGGTTCCTGCGCTGGCTCGGCGACCGCCTCGTCCGGCTGCTGCGCCCGGCCCGCGCGGCGGTCATCCCCCGGCAGCGTTCCGCGGACGAGCCGTCGAGGTCCACGCTGGTGGGATAGCCGACCGGGGGACTACCCGTGCCGCGTCGTCGAGCGCCAGTGGTACAGGCCCATGGCGACGCTGGTCGCGAGGTTGAAGCTGGAGACCTGGGGACGCATCGGAATGGCCAGCAACTTCGTTGCCTGGGCGCGCAGTTGCTCCGAGACGCCATGGCGCTCCGAGCCGAACGCCAGCAGCGCGTCGTCGGGGATGGTGGTCGAGCGGATGTCCTCGCCCTCCGGGTCGAGGACGTACAACGGGCCCTGGGGGAGATCGGCGGGGGCCAACCGCTCGACGGCGGTGGCGAAGTGCAGCCCGGCGGAGGCGCGGACGGCGTTGGGGTGCCACGGGTCGAGGTCGCCGGTGGTGATCACGCCGGTGGCGTCGAACCCGGCGGCGAGCCGGATGACGGCGCCGACGTTGCCGAGGTTGCGCGGATTGTCCAGCACCACCAGGGGAGTTGGCCTGGGCCGCTGGTTCAGCGTCTCCAGGTTTGAGCGGGTGCTGGGCCGGACCGCCAGGGCGGCCACCCCGGTGGGATGGGGTGCCTTGGCGAGCGACTCCCGTAGCACCTCGGCCGGAACCTGCCGGGCGAGCGCGTCAAGGCGGTCGGCGACATCGCCCGCCAGCTTCTCGGCCAGCGCCCTCAGCGCCGCCTTGTCGCTGGTCAGCACCAGCCGTACGTCGGCGTCGAAGCGCAGCGCGTGCTTCAGCGCGTGGAAGCCGTCCAGCAGCACGGCTTCGGGGGCGGTGGTGCGCCACTCAAGCGCCGCGGCCATGGCTTCGTCCTCGCTCATGGCCTCAGCCTACGGTCCGGCCCGGCGCCCGCAGGGCGGCCCCGCGTGGGGGCCGCCCTGCCCGGTGCCGTCACTGCGGCCTGCGCACCTCCACCGTCCGGAACCGGTTCGCCACGAACGCCCCGTCGCACAGCGCCGAGTTGGCCGCGGGGTTGCCCCCGGTGCCGTGGAAGTCGGCGAAGGCGGCGGTCTGGTTGACGTACACCCCGCCGGTCAGGTTCAGCGACAGCTGGGCCAGCTCCTCGGCGCACACCTCCTCGATCGCCCGCTCCACCTGCGGGGAGGTGGTGTAGGCGCCGACCGTCATCGCGCCCTTCTCGCGGATCGTGCGGCGCAGCAGCGCGAGGGCGTCCGCCGTGGAGTCCACCGCGACGGCGAAGGAGACCGGGCCGAAGCACTCCGACAGACAGGCCCTCTCCGCGTCCGGCTTCGCCCCGTCGAGCGAGACGATCACCGGGGTGCGCACCACCGCGTCGGGGAACTCCGGATGCGTCACCGTCCGCGAGGCCAGTGCCACCGAGCCGAGCGACGGCGCGGCCTCAAGCCGCTCCAGCACCTGCGGGTTGACGATCGCGCCCAGCAGCGCGTTGGCCCGGGCATCGTCGCCCAGCAGCCCTTCCACGGCCGCCGCGAGGTCGGCCACCACCTCGTCGAAGCTCTTGTGCCCGGCGTCTGTGTCGACGCCGTCGCGCGGGATCAGCAGGTTCTGCGGGGTGGTGCACATCTGGCCGCTGTAGAGCGACAGGGCGAACGCCAGGTTGGAGAGCATGCCGCGGTAGTCGTCGGTGGAGTCGATGACCACCGTGTTCACCCCGGCCTTCTCGGTGAAGACCTGGGCTTGCCGGGCGTTGGCCTCCAGCCAGTCGCCGAACGCGGTGGAGCCGGTGTAGTCGATGATCCGGATCTCCGGGCGGACGGCGAGCGTCTTGGCCAGCCCCTCGTCCGGCCGCTCGGCCGCCAGGCACACCAGGTTCGGGTCGAACCCGGCCTCGGCCAGCACCTCGCGGGCCAGCCGGACGGTGAGCGCCAGCGGCAGCACGGCGCGCGGGTGCGGCTTGACCAGCACCGGGTTGCCGGTCGCCAGGGAGGCGAACAGGCCAGGGAAGCCGTTCCAGGTGGGGAAGGTGTTGCAGCCGACGAGCAGGGCGATCCCGCGCGGAACGGCGGTGAACGTGGTCCGCAGCCGCAGCGGGTCGCGCTTGCCCTGCGGCTTGACCCACGCCGCCTCGCCGGGCACCCGGGTCTGCTCCTCGTAGGCGTAGGCCACCGCCTCCAGGCCGCGGTCCTGGGCGTGCGGCCCGCCCGCCTGGAAGGCCATGGTGAACGCCTGGCCAGTGGTGTGCATGACCGCGTGCGCGAACTCATGGCTCGCCGCGTTGATCCGAGCCAGCACCTCCAGGCAGACCAGGGCGCGGGCCTCGGCTCCGGCGTCCCGCCAGCGCGGCATCGCGGCACGCATCGCGGGCAGCAGCGCGTCGACGTCCGGGTGCGGGTAGCTGACCCCCAACTCGATGCCGTACGGGGAGACTTCGGCGCCCGTCCAGGCGTCGGTGCCGGGCTGTTCCAGGGCGAAGCGCTGCCCCAGCACCGCCTCGAAGGCGGCCTTGCCCTCGGCTGGGCCCAGCCCGTTGCCGTCGCCGTAGGCCTTCGGGTGTTCCGGGAACGGCGACCAGTACTCACGGGTGCGGATTGCCTGGAGAGCCTTGTCCAAAGTGGCTCGATGCCGTTCGATCAACTGTGCGGCGGAAAGCTCTTCGGCCATGCGGCCACTCCTTGTCGAGCGGGTACGGGCAATATGGTGTGCGAGATCAGTCTTGACCGAATGGTCGGTCGGGGCAAGAGGGGCTTTCGGTCCTGTGGATAACTCTGGGAGCGGACACGATGGACAAACCGGTCACGCACACCACCGTCGCCGTCGTCGGCACGGGCACCATGGGCCAGGGAATCGCGCAGGTCGCGCTGGTAGCGGGCCACCCGGTGGCGCTCTACGACGCGGTGCCAGGCAGGGTCGAGCAGGCCGTGCAGGAGATATCCGCCCGCCTGGACCGGCTGGCGGAAAAAGGCCGGATCGACCAGGCGGCGCGGGACGCCGCGGTGGCCGCGATCACTCCCGCGGCCGAACTGGGCGACCTCGCCGGTGCCGGGCTGGTCATCGAGGCGGTGGCCGAGGACCTGGCGGTGAAACAGCGGCTTTTCGGCGACCTCGAAGGCGTCGTCGCGGACGACTGCGTGCTGGCCACCAACACCTCCTCGCTGTCCGTCACCGCCATCGCGGGCGCGCTGCGGCTGCCCGGACGCTTCGTCGGGATGCACTTCTTCAACCCGGCACCGTTGCTCCCGCTGGTCGAGGTGGTCCGCGGGCACGCCACCGAGCAGGCAGTGGCCGACTTCGCGTACGAGACGGCAGCCGCCTGGGGCAAGACACCGGTGCGCTGTACCGACACCCCCGGCTTCATCGTCAACCGGATCGCCCGCCCGTTCTACGCGGAGGCGTTCCGGCTCCATGAGGAGCGGGCCGCGGACCCGGCCACCGTCGACGCGGTGCTGCGGGAGAGCGGCGGCTTTCGCATGGGCCCGTTCGAACTCACCGACCTGATCGGCCAGGACGTCAACGAGGCGGTGACCAGGTCGGTTTGGGAGTCCTTCTTCCAGGATCCGAAGTTCACCCCCTCGCTCGCCCAGCGCCGACTCGTGCAGTCAGGACTGCACGGCCGCAAGTCCGGCCGCGGCTGGTTCCGTTACGGCCCGCAGGACGGCCAACCGGAACCGCACACCGCGCCGCCGAGCGACCCGCCGGAGTCGGTGGTCTTCACCGACGGCCCGGCCCCGGTCCGCGAGTTGGTGGAGCTGGTGGCGGAGGCGGGAATCGCGGTGCGCCGCTCGGGAGTTGGCCGGTACGGCTTCCTCGGGCTGCCCGGATCCGGGCAGTTGATGCTCGCGGACGGCTCGCTGGCGGCCAGCCACGGTGCGGACACCATCCAGTTCGACCTCGCCCTTGACTACCGGACCGCCACCCGGGTCGCCCTGGCCCCGGCGCGGGGCGCGGCGCCAGAGGCGGTGGCGGCGGCGGTCGGCCTGTTCCAGGCGCTCGGCAAGCGGGTCAGCGTGGTGCGGGACACACCGGGGATGGTCGTCGCCCGTACCGTGGCGATGCTGGTCGACTTCGCGGCGGACGCCGTCGAACGGGGTGTCGCCTCGCCCGCCGACATCGACACCGCCATGCGGCTGGGCGTCAACTACCCGCTCGGACCGCTGGAGTGGGGTGGCCGGCTGACGCCGCAGTGGGTGGCCGGAGTGCTCGACCGACTCCACGCCGCGTACCCCACCGGCCGCTACGCACCCAGCGTCGCGCTGAGCCGCTGGAGCATGGCACCGGGAGGTGTGCTGTCATCATGACCATGGCACAGCGCGGTACCTCCGACCCCAAGCGGGACACCTACACGCCCGAAACCCTCCTCGCGGTCGCGGTGGAGGTGTTCATCGAGCGCGGCTACGACGGGACCTCCATGGAGCATCTGTCGCGCGCCGCCGGTATCTCGAAGTCGTCGATCTACCACCATGTGCGCGGCAAGGAGGAGTTGCTGGAGCGCGCGGTCGGGCGCGCGCTGGACGGCCTGTTCGGCATCCTGGAGGAGCCGCGGGCACTGCAGGGCCGGGCGGTGGAGCGGCTGGAGTACGTGGTCCACCGCACCGCGGACGTGCTGATGGCGGAGCTGCCGTACGTCACCCTGCTGCTGCGGGTGCGCGGCAACACCCACACCGAGCGCTGGGCGCTGGAGCGGCGCAGGGAGTTCGACCAGCGGATGGCCGAACTGCTGGACGCCGCCGTCGCCGACGGCGACCTGCGGGCCGACGTGGACATACGGCTCGCCACCCGGCTGCTGTTCGGCATGATCAACTCGATCGTGGAGTGGTACCGGCCGCCGTCTGGCGGTCCGGCGGTCAGCGATCAGGTGTCGGACACCGTGGTCCGGCTCGCCTTCGACGGCCTCCGCACGTAAGGCGGCTGGCGCGCGGTCTCAAGGGGGCATCGGCGGGCCGTGCCCGCGGTGCCCCCGGGGGCCGGGGCTTCGCCGCGACGAGCCCGCCGCGCGGGCTGGCTACCGTGGGTAGTCGTCCACCACCAGGTCGGTCTCCTCGAAGACCAGCAGTGTCCTGCTGCTCAGGACCTCGGGCACCGCCTGGATCCTGGTCAGCACCAGTTCCCGCAGCGTGCGGTTGTCCGCGGTGTGCACCAGCATCAGCACGTCGAAGTCCCCGCTGACCAGGGCGATGTGCGCGACACCCGGCAGTGTGAGGAGCTGCTCGCGTACGGTGCGCCATGAGTTCTGCACGATCTTGAGTGTGATGTACGCGGATGCGCCCTGACCTGCCCGCTCGTGGTCGACACGGGCCGCGAATCCGCGGATGATCCCGTCCTCCACCAGCCGGTTGATGCGCGCGTACGCGTTGGCACGCGAGACGTGCACCCGGTCGGCGACGGAGCGTATCGACGCCCGCCCGTCCTCCTGGAGCAGGCGCAGGATCGCCCGGTCGATGGCGTCCAGCGGACGCGCGGGCTGCCGGATCTCGGCCATATGTTCAGTCGCCATCCCCCCGGGCCTCCCTACCATGGACGTACTGCCTCCATCAGAGGGTGTGGAGAACCGTTTGTCCACAGGCTCGACACGACTGTGGCCAAAATGCCGCCGACGACCGAACAATCGGTAGGCGAGTGGAACCCCACTCGCCCTGTGTGGCACTCGCCCTTCGGCGGGTGCGCGGACACCGCCCATGAGGAGGTGCGCAATGGCCCGCCTGTCCCCACCGTCACCGGCCGCCGCCGGTCCCGCGAAGCGCTCCGCGCGGCCCGCCCCCAAGCCGCCGGAGGCCGCCGGATCCGGCCACACACCGCCGCCCGGCTGGCACGCCCGGATCGACCCGGCACCGCTGCTGCCCGAGCCCGAGCCGTACCGGCTGCTCGGCACGCCCGCGGCCCGGGACCTCGACCCCGCGCTGCTGCGCCGGCTGTACGAGGAACTGGTGCGCGGCCGCCGCTACAACCGGCAGGCCACCGCGCTCACCCAGCAGGGCAGGCTGGCGGTGTACCCGTCGAGCACCGGGCAGGAGGCCTGCCAGGTCGCCGCGGCGCTGGCGCTGCGACCCCAGGACTGGCTGTTCCCCAGCTACCGGGACACCCTCGCGGTCGTCGCCCGCGGCGTCGACCCGGTGCAGGCGCTGACCCTGCTGCGCGGCGACTGGCACACCGGGTACGACCCGCGGGCCCGGCACGTCGCGCCGCTGTGCACCCCGCTCGCCACCCAACTGCCGCACGCCGTCGGTCTCGCCCACGCCGCCCGGCTGGCCGGGGACGACACGGTGGCGCTGGCCATGGTCGGCGACGGCGGCACCAGCGAGGGCGACTTCCACGAGGCGCTCAACTTCGCCGCCGTGTGGCGGGCCCCGGTGGTCTTCCTGATACAGAACAACGGGTTCGCCATCTCCGTCCCGCTGGAGAAGCAGACGGCCGCGCCCTCCCTCGCCCACAAGGCGGTCGGCTACGGGATGCCCGGACGGCTGGTGGACGGCAATGACGCCCCGGCGGTGCACCAGGTGCTGACCGAGGCCATCGAGCGGGCCGCGGCAG
The DNA here is from genome assembly GCF_024436055.1 of Streptantibioticus rubrisoli. GTDB lineage: Bacteria > Actinomycetota > Actinomycetes > Streptomycetales > Streptomycetaceae > Streptantibioticus_A > Streptantibioticus_A rubrisoli. The sequence goes on from NZ_JANFNH010000005.1 coordinate 257,490, forward strand.
GCGGTGGCCCCACCCTGGTCGAGGCGGTCACCTACCGGATCGACGCGCACACCAACGCCGATGACGCCACCCGCTACCGCGATGCCGCCGAGGTCGAGGCATGGTGCGCCCACGATCCCATCGACCTGCTGGAGCGCGAGTTGCGCGACCGGAACCTGATCGACGACGCGGAGTCGAAGGCGGTCGCGGACGGCGCGGAGGCGCTGGCGGCCCGGCTGCGCGAGGAGATGAACGCGGACCCGGTGCTGGACCCGATGGAGCTGTTCGACCACGTCTACGCCGAGCAGACCACCCAACTACGTGAGCAGGCCGCCCAGTTGCGCGCCGAGCTGGACGCCGAGGAGGACCGATGAGCACCGCGACCGCCCCGGCGTCCGCGCCCGCCACGCGCAAACCGGCCACCATGGCCCAGGCGTTGCGCCAGGCGCTGCGCGACGCCCTCGCGGACGATCCCCACGTCCATGTGATGGGCGAGGACGTGGGCACCCTGGGCGGTGTCTTCCGCATCACCGACGGCCTCACCAAGGAGTTCGGCCCCGACCGGGTCACCGACACCCCGCTGGCCGAGGCCGGGATCCTGGGCACCGCCGTCGGAATGGCGATGTACGGGCTTCGGCCGGTGGTGGAGATGCAGTTCGACGCCTTCGCCTATCCAGCGCTTGAGCAACTGATCAGCCATGTCGCCCGGATGCGCAACCGCACCCGGGGCGCGATGCCGCTGCCGATCACCATCCGCATCCCGTACGGCGGCGGGATCGGCGGCGTGGAGCACCACAGCGACTCCTCGGAGGCGTACTACCTGCACACGCCGGGCCTCCACGTGGTCACCCCGGCGACCGTCGCCGACGCCTACGGGCTGCTGCGCGCCTCGATCGCCTCCGACGACCCGGTGGTGTTCCTGGAGCCCAAGCGGCTGTACTGGTCCAAGGCCGACTGGTCGTCCGACGCGCCGCAGAGCGTGCCCCCGCTGGGCCGCGCCGTGGTGCGCCGCACCGGGCGCTCGGCGACGCTCATCACCTACGGCCCCTCGCTGCCGGTGTGCCTGGAGGCGGCCGAGGCCGGGCGGCAGGAGGGCTGGGAACTGGAGGTCGTGGACCTGCGCAGCCTGGTGCCGTTCGACGACGAGACGGTGTGCGCCTCGGTGCGCAGGACCGGCCGGGCGGTGGTGGTCCACGAGTCCAGCGGGTTCGGCGGCGCGGGCGCGGAGATAGCCGCCCGGGTCACCGAGCGCTGCTTCCACCACCTGGAGGCTCCGGTGCTGCGCGTCGCGGGCTTCGACATCCCCTATCCGCCGCCGATGCTGGAGCGGTACCACCTGCCCGGTGTCGACCGGGTGCTGGACGCGGTGGCGCGTCTGCAGTGGGAGGTGAACTGATGGCCCAGGTACTGGAGTTCACCCTGCCCGACCTGGGGGAGGGGCTGACCGAGGCGGAGATCGTACGGTGGCTGGTCGAGGTCGGCGACGTGGTCGCCGTCGACCAGCCGGTGGTCGAGGTCGAGACGGCGAAGGCCATGGTCGAGGTGCCCTGCCCTTACGGTGGCGTGGTCACCGCGCGCTTCGGCGAGCCGGGCGACGAGGTGCCGGTCGGGCAGCCGCTGGTGACGGTCGCGGTGGGCGGTCGGGAAGCGGAGGCCGATGACGTGGAGCGGCCCGCCGCGCAGACCGGTGGCGAGGGTTCCGGAAGCGTGCTCGTCGGCTACGGGACGGGCGGCGCGGTGCCACGCCGCCGCCGCGTCCGGCCGGGAGCGGAGCCGGGCACCAGGCCGGGCGCGCTGGGCGCGGAGCCGGGCGGCGCCACGGCCCAGCCGGTCGCCGAGGGGCCGGTGCCGGTGGTCTCCCCGCTGGTCCGCCGACTGGCGCGGGAACACGGCCTGGACTTGCGGGCGTTGCACGGCAGCGGCAAGAACGGCCTGATACTGCGGGCGGATGTGGAACGCGCCATCGCCGCGACGCAGCAGGTGCCCGCCGCCGTCGCCAACGGCGTCGCGCTGGGCGCCGGTTCACCGCGCTCCACCGGAGCGGAGACCCGGGTGCCGTTGCGCGGGCTGCGCGGAGTCGTCGCCGAGAAGCTGTCCCGCAGCCGCCGGGAGATACCGGACGCCACCACATGGGTGGACGCCGACGCCACCGAACTGCTGGCGGTACGCGCCGCGATGAACGCCGCGAGCGGTGCCCAGAAGGTCTCGGTGCTGGCGCTGCTGGCCCGCGTCTGCACCGCGGCGCTGGCCCGCTACCCGGAGCTCAACGCCATGGTGGACACCGAGCGCAACGAGGTGGTGCGGCTGCCCGCGGTGCACCTCGGGTTCGCCGCGCAGACCGACCGCGGCCTGGTGGTCCCGGTGATACGGGACGCCCACACCCGCACCACCGAGGAACTGGCGGCGGAGATCGCACGGCTGACCGAGGCGGCCCGGGCGGGCACGCTCAGCCCCGCCGAGCTTACCGGCGGCACCTTCACGCTCAACAACTACGGCGTCTTCGGCGTCGACGGCTCCACGCCGATCATCAACTACCCGGAGGCGGCGATGCTCGGCGTCGGGCGGATAGCGCCCAAGCCATGGGTGTACCAAGGCGAGTTGGCGGTACGGCAGGTCGTGCAGCTGTCGTTCACCTTCGACCACCGGGTGTGCGACGGCGGGACGTCCGGGGGCTTCCTGCGGTACGTGGCGGATTGCGTCGAGCAGCCCGCGGTACTGCTGCGCGGCGTTTAGCCCGCGCTGGAGGCGCCGGGTGGCGGTTGCGCGCACCGCCACCTCACGCCGGAGGCCGCTCGCCGTCGTCGGGTGGGTGTTCCGGGGAAGGCCCCCGGACCTCCAGGCGGCATACTCGCGGTCATGGGCACCAGAACAGGATTCGACGCCGTCGTGCTCGCCGGAGGGTCCGCGCGGCGGCTGGGCGGGGTGGACAAGGCCGCGCTGCGGGTGGGCGGTACGACCCTGCTGGACCGGGTGCTGGACGCCTGCGCGGGGGCGGGTGCCGCGGTCGTCGTGGGTCCACCGGACCGGCCGACCCTGCGACCGGTCCGGTGGACCCGGGAGGACCCGCCCGGCGGTGGGCCGCTGCCCGCACTGGCGGCCGGGCTGCGGGAGACCTCGGCCCCGGTGGTCCTGGTCCTCGCCGCCGACCTGCCGTTCCTCACCGAGGCCACCGTCGGCGCACTGCTCGACCAGGTGACCGGCGACGCCGACGGTGCCGTCCTGGTGGACTCGGAGGGCAAGGACAACCCGCTGGTCGCCGCCTATCGCACGGCATCGCTGCGGCGCGGACTCCAAGCGCTGGAAGAGGACCGCGGCGCCCTGGCGGGACTGCCGCTGCGGCTGCTCACCGCCGAGCTGGAGCTTGTGCGGCTGCCCGATCCGGGCGGCCTGGCCTGCTACGACTGCGACACCTGGGATGCCCTGAGCACCGCCCGCGCCCGCATCAGGGAGCATGGACGTGTGTTGGACGAATGGATTGCCGCGGCCAAGGCCGAACTCGGCCTCGACCTCGACGTGGACACCGCGACCCTGCTCGACCTGGCACGCGACGCCGCACACGGCGTGGCCCGCCCCGCCGCACCGCTGACCACGTTCCTGGTCGGCTACGCGGCGGCCCGCGCGGGCGGTGGCCCGGAAGCGGTCGCGCAGGCCGCCCGCAAGGCCGCTGAGCTGGCCCGGCGTTGGGCCGCCGAGGGCACCGAGGACAGCGGCGGGCCCGGGGCGGGAACGTCTCCGCGATGAGCCGCTCCGCCGCATCCGGGCACCCGGTGAGCGCTGCCCCGGCAACGCGTGAGGCCCTGCCCTGGCCCGAGGCCCGCCGTGTCGCGACCGGCGCGGGACGGCGGCTGGCGGGGGCGCCAAAGCCACTGGACGAGGCGCTCGGTGGCGTACTGGACGGGCCGCTCGACGCGTTGACCGATCTGCCCGCGTTCGACACCTCGGCCATGGACGGCTGGGCGATCGCCGGTACCGGCCCATGGCGGATCGTCGGCGAGGCGCTGGCCGGACAGCACCCGTCCCCCGCACTGCTGGCAGGCCAGGCGGTACGCATCGCCACCGGAGCCGCCCTGCCGCCCGGCGCGACCGCCGTCATACGCAGGGAGAACGGACGCGTCACCGACGACCGGCTCCACCTCAGCGTGCCGCCGTCGCCGGTTCCAGGGCAGGACATCCGGCCACGCGGCCAGGAGTGCCGGGCAGGTGAACGACTGCTGCCGTCCGGCACCCCGGTCACCCCGGCGGTGCTGGGCCTGGCGGCGGCGGCCGGATACGACGAACTGCGCGTCGTGCCGCGCCCCCGGGTGGAACTCCTGGTACTGGGCGACGAGTTGCTCGGCCAGGGGCTGCCGCGCGACGGCCGGGTCAGGGACGCCCTGGGCCCGCTGCTGCCGCCCTGGCTGACCCGACTCGGCGGCGCGGTCGGGGCGGTACGGCGGCTGGGCGATGACGCCGAGTCGCTGTACCGGGCGGTCGACGACAGCGATGCCGACCTGATCGTCACCACCGGAGGTACGGCGTCGGGACCGGTCGACTTCGTGCACCCCGTACTGCGGCGAGTTGGCGCTCGGCTGCTGGTGGACGGTGTGGCGGTGCGCCCGGGGCATCCGATGCTGGTGGCCCAACTGCCCGACGGGCGGCCGCTGGTGGGGCTGCCGGGCAATCCGCTGGCCGCGGTCTCCGGCGTGCTGACCCTCGTCGCGCCGGTGCTGCGCGCCCTCGGCGGTCGCCCCGAACCGGCCGTACGCCGGGCGGAGTTGGCCGACGCGGTTCCCGGGCACCCCATGGACACCCGGCTCGTCCCCGTCGCGCTCGACGGACGCACGGCCGAGCCGCTGCGCTACCACGGACCCGCGATGCTGCGCGGTATCGCGGCGGCGGACGCCATGGCCGTCATCCCGCCCGGCGGCACGGCCGAGCGCGGCACCGAGGTCGTGGTGCTGGACCTCGACTGGGAGTAGTCCCACCGGCTGGTCCAGGTGATGGCGATGACCGGCTTTCGCGGCGAATGCCGTGACTTCGGCGGTGCCCACGGTCACTGATGCGGTGCCCACGGTCACTGATGTGACGGGACGGGCGGAGTAGCCTCGCGGCCATGTACGCGATCACGATTCCCGAACCCGGCGGCCCAGAGGCCCTGGTGTGGACCGAGGTCCCCGATCCCGAACTCGGCGAGGGCGAGGTGCTGGTCGACGTGGCGGCCAGCGCCGTCAACCGCGCCGATGTGCTGCAGCGCCAGGGCTACTACGATCCGCCGCCCGGCGCTTCGCCCTACCCGGGTCTGGAGTGCGCCGGACGGATCTCGGCGCTCGGCCCCGGCGTCTCCGGCTGGTCGGTGGGCGACGAGGTGTGCGCGCTGCTCGCGGGCGGCGGCTACGCGCAGAAGGTTGCCGTACCAGCGGGCCAACTGCTGCCCGTACCCAAGGGCGTTGACCTCGCGCACGCGGCGGCGCTGCCCGAGGTGGCCGCGACCGTGTGGTCCAACGTCTTCATGGTCGCCCATCTGCGGCCGGGTGAGACGCTGTTGGTGCACGGCGGTGCCAGCGGCATCGGCACCATGGCGATCCAACTCGCCAAGGCGGTCGGCGCCCGGGTCGCGGTCACCGCCTCCGGTGGGCGCAAGCTGGACCACTGCGCCGAGTTGGGCGCCGACGTGCTGATCGACTACCGCGAGCAGGACTTCGTGGTCGAGGTGCGCAAGGCGACGGACGGCGCGGGCGCCGACGTCATCCTCGACATCATGGGCGCCAAGTACCTGAGCCGTAACGTGGACGCGCTGGCGGTCAACGGCCGCCTCGCCATCATCGGCCTACAGGGCGGCGCGAAGGCCGAGTTGGACCTCGGCAAGCTGCTGGCCAAGCGGGCCGCGGTGATGGCCACGACGCTGCGCGCCCGACCGCTCGCCGAGAAGGCGTCGATCATCGCGGCGGTGCGCGAACACGTCTGGCCGCTCATCGAGAGCGGCCGGGTCAAGCCGGTCGTGGACCGCACGATCGCGATGCGTGAGGTGGCCGAGGCGCACCGGGTGGTCGAGGCGAGCGAGCACGTGGGCAAGGTGGTACTGGTCGCCTGAGCGGCGGGCTTGGGGCGGGGCGGTCCGTCCGCTCCGCTCCGGATCTGTCCGGCGGATTGCGGGGCGCGCGGACGCGATGGCGGGGCGTGCGGCCCGATGGCGGGTGGCGCGGACGCGATGGCGGGTGGCGCGGACGCGATGGCGGCACGACCGCAGGGGCGCGTCATCGTGGCCCCCGCCGTCACGGCTGAGCTATTTGGGGGCGAGTCCCGCGAAGTCCCGGCATCCGCCGGGCAGGCCTTAGCCCGAGATGCCGGGTTTGTCGCGCTGTGTAACGCTGAAGGCACTCCAGTGAGTCGGCCGTGGAAGGCGGAGGTGCCGTGCCGTGACGCCAGCAGCCCGAACCCGGTGCGTGCCCGGAAGAGCCGCGGGCCTCACCGTCGCCGCCTCCGCCCTGCTGACGTCGTTCGTGCTGCACGCCCCGCCCGCCGCCGCGCACGGCCCGCACGGCACACGGCACACCGCCCGGCCCGCCGCGTCACGCACCCCGCACCGGCTTCCCACAGCCCGCCCCGAGCCCGGTGACCGGGCCGCGCGACCGCCGACGCACAGGCACCCGGGCCGCCGCACCCCGCCCGCGACTCCCCTGGCGAAGCTGGCACCGCACCCTGGCGCCACCCGCCGTGACCCCGTCCCCACCGGCAGGCCGCGGCCGGAGCGGATATCCCAGCCGCCCCACCACCCCCGGCCCACCGAGCGGCCGGTGGACGCCGAGGACGCCGTACCGCCCGACCCGTGGCAGGACCTCGACCGGCGTCCGGAAGACCGGCGTCCGGAAGACCAGCGTCTGGAAGACCAGCGTCCGGATCAGGACGACCAATTTCAGGCCGACGAGGAACGTCCGTACCGCACCGGGACCGTGGCACCGCCCGCCCAGCCGTCCCAGCCCACGGCGCCGCCTGCTCCCGCGTCCGCCGTCCCCAGCGTCTCCGCCACCGGCACCGCCGACCTCAGCGCCGCTTCGGCCGCCCGTCGCTCCGTCGGTCCGGCGCTCAACATCCTGCGGCTCGGCACCGGCCTCACCCTGACCGGCCTCGGGCTCGGCTTCATGGCGCTGCGACTGCGCCGACGCTGAAAGCCGCCGCCGCGTGGCAGGTTGATCACGGATGTGCCGGGGCACACCCATGGGTGAGCCAGGTGTGCGAGAGAATGGCGGCATGGAGATGCCGATGAACGAACGGTCGCAGCAGGACACCCCGCACGTGCTGGTCGTCGGCCCGGACGGAATGGCCCTGGGCGGCGGCCAGAACGGTCAGGAGAGCGAGTCCCACGAGACTCCGGTCACCGAGATGGTCGAGCAGCCCGCGAAGGTCATGCGTATCGGCAGCATGATCAAGCAGCTGCTTGAGGAAGTGCGGGCGGCACCTCTGGACGAGGCGAGTCGGCAGCGCCTCAAGGAGATCCACCACAGCTCGATCAAGGAACTGGAAGACGGCCTGGCGCCGGAGCTCGTCGAGGAACTGGAGCGGCTCTCGCTCCCGTTCACCGAGGAGAGTGTGCCGAGCGAGGCCGAACTGCGCATCGCCCAGGCTCAGTTGGTGGGCTGGCTGGAGGGGCTGTTCCACGGCATCCAGACCACGCTGTTCGCCCAGCAGATGGCGGCACGGGCGCAGTTGGAGCAGATGCGGCGCGCCCTTCCGCCCGGCCTCGTCTCGGGGCACGAGGACGAGGAGGGCGGCCATCCGGGCGCCACGCGCTCCGGCCCGTACCTGTGATCCGGCGGGGATGAAACGGTCCCGGCACACTCGGTGTGCCGGGACCTTCTCGTCGGGGGCGCGGCGCTTGACCGGCGCCCGCGCGTCAGGCGGCAGCGCGCACCAACGGGCGCCCGCCCCTCAGGGGCGCCGCACATTAAGTGGCGCCCCGGCCCTCAAACCCGTCTTCGCGCCTCAGCCGCTGCTCTTGCCCGTCGACACGATCAGCGTGATGACGTCCGTCTTCGGGTTGAACTCGTTGTACTTGTCCGGGGATTCGCTCATCACGATGCCCTTGCCCCAGACGTTCTCGTCCTCGTGCTGGAGCTTGTACTTCCAACCGGCCGCGTCCATGCAGGCCTTGACCGAGTCGATGTACTTGAAGGTCAGGTCGGGCATGATGATCTTGCCGCCGTTGTCGGTGAAGCCACCGGACGCCTGGGTGCAGGTGCTGGGGTCGACCGTGCGGCTCGGGTCGCCCATCTTGATGTCGCCGTTGCCGCCGTTGCCGCCATTGCCGCCCTGGTCGGTGGGCGAATCGGTGTGCTGCGTCACGGTGTTGGTGTTGTCGCCGCTGTGCTGCTTGGTCTTTTCGCTCATCGACACGATCACCGTGATCAGCACCACGCCGATCACCGCGGCGACCCCGACGAAGATCAGCAACGGCTTCCAGTTGCCGCCGCTCTTGCGCGGCGCGGGCGGCGGGGTGCGGTACGCGGGTGTCGTCGGACGCGTCGTGGGCGGCGGGGTCTGGTAGCCGGTGGGGCTGTACGGCTGCTGCTGGTACTGGTTGGGCGGCGGGGTCGGCGGCCCGTAGTTCATCTGCGGCGTGGGCGCCTGCTGGTACGGCGAGGGCGTGTGCGGGTCGCCGGTGGCGTTGGGGAAGACCGCGAAGGCGTCCGGCTGGGCGGTGGGCTGGTGGGCCTTCGGCCCCTCGCTGATCACCAGCGGCGTGGCGATGCCCTTGGCGGCCGCGGCGACCCGCTCGCACTCGTCCTGCATCGCCTCCGCGGTCGGGAAGCGGTCCGCAGGGTTCTTCCGCAGCGCCCGCGCCACCAGCGCGTCCACCGCGGGCGGCAGCGACTGGTTGATCGACGAGGGGGCGGGCGGCTCCTCCTGCACGTGCTGGTAGGCCACCGACAGCGGGGAGTCGCCGTCGAACGGCAGCCGCCCGGTCAGCAGCTCGAACAGCATGCAGCCGACCGAGTACAGGTCGGAGCGCGCGTCCACACCGCGACCCAGCGCCTGTTCAGGGGACAGGTACTGCGGGGTGCCGACCACCATGCCGGTCTGTGTCATGGACGTGACGCCGGACTGGAGCGCCCGCGCGATGCCGAAGTCCATCACCTTGACCACGCCGCGCTTGGTCAGCATGACGTTGCCCGGCTTGATGTCCCGGTGCACCAGGCCCATCTCATGGCTGACCGCGAGCGCGGCCAGCACATCACCGGTGATCTTCAGTGCCTTCTCGGTCGGCATCGCGCCGTGCTGTGCCACGTCCTCGTCGAGGATCTGCCGCAGCGGCTTGCCGTCCACCAGCTCCATCACGATGTACGGGATGGAGCGGCCGTCTATCTCGTCCTCGCCGGAGTCGAAGACCGAGACGATGTTGGTGTGGTTGAGCTTGGCGACCGACTGCGCCTCGCGGCGGAAGCGCTCGCGGAAGGACGCCTCTCGGCCGAGTTCGCTGTGCAGGGTCTTGATCGCGACCGGGCGTTCCAGCACAGTGTCATAGCCGAAGTGGACGGATGCCATTCCGCCCTCGCCGAGCAGGCTGCGCAACTCGTACCGGCCGCCGCCGACCGTAGTGCCCGAGAAGTCGCCCCGTGCGTCCCCGCTCATCTAACCGCTTCCCCCTCGGCGCACGGGAGCCGTACGCACAAGACACCGATCTTCAGCTTGCTTGATCCTGCCCGCCAAGTCTGCCGGAGTCGGTTGACGCGTCAAGTTGCTTGACCGTTCCGTCACCGGATGCCCAGGAAACCGTTCCCGAACTGTGAACAACGTGTTCATCGCGCCTGTGAGCAGTCTGTGCCCAATACGGTTTGTGCAGGTGAGAGCGGTACGGGCGGTCTTGTCCCGAGTGACGCGTCCCATGGTTCACCGGGAAGGCGGTAGCGTTCATCTTCGGACCCCCTGGGTCCGGCGGAGTATGCAGCACCTGTACGAGGCGATGAGCGACGGCGAGGACTGATGGACCAGACGCAGCCCTCGGGCGACCCCGAGGAGTCCTCGGCCCTCGGTGCCGAGGCGTACGACACACCGGAGCTGTGGGGCGCGAACGGGTTCATGGGTGACGGCCGGTACCGGCTCACCCGGCGCCTGGGGCGCGGCGGCATGGCCGAGGTCTTCGCGGCGGAGGACGTACGGCTGGGCCGTACGGTGGCGGTGAAGCTGCTGCGCAGCGACCTCGCGGAGGACCCGGTCTCCAAGGCCCGGTTCACCCGCGAGGCCCAGTCGGTCGCCGGGCTCAACCACCACGCGGTGGTCGCGGTGTACGACTCCGGCGAGGACCGGGTCGGCAACAACGTCGTCCCGTACATCGTCATGGAGCTGTGCGAGGGCCGCACCATCCGTGACCTGCTGATCAACTCCGAGGCACCGCCGGTCGACCAGGCTTTGATCATCGTCTCCGGGGTGCTGGAGGCGCTCGCCTACAGCCATCAGCACGGCATCGTGCACCGCGACATCAAGCCCGCGAACGTGATCATCACCAACACGGGCGCGGTCAAGGTGATGGACTTCGGCATCGCCCGGGCGCTGCACGGCGCGTCGACCACCATGACGCAGACCGGCATGGTCATGGGCACGCCGCAGTACCTGTCACCTGAACAGGCGCTGGGCAAGGCCGTCGACCACCGCTCCGACCTGTACGCGACCGGCTGCCTGCTCTACGAACTGCTGACGCTGCGCCCGCCGTTCACCGGCGAGACCCCGCTGTCGGTGGTCTACCAGCACGTCCAGGACGATCCGCGGATCCCCTCGGACGTCAACGACCGGGTGCCGCCGGAGCTGGACGGCATGGTGCTGCGCGCGCTCGCCAAGAACCCCGACGACCGGTTCCAGAGCGCCGAGGAGATGCACGGCCTGGTGCAGTACGCCCTGCGCATGCTGCATGAACAGGGCGGCTGGACCGGCGCCTGGGACACCGGCTACGTCGACCACTCGGCCTCCGCGGCGTCCGCCGCCGGTACCGCGGCCACCACGGTGCTGCCGCACGCCCAGGCCGGGCACACCGCCGAGTTGGGCCCGCCGCTGCTGATGGGCCCGCCCGGCGGCGAGGGCACCGGCGGTTACGGCGACGGCGGCCACGGCAACGGCGGCCGGGACGGCCGTGGCGGCGGTGGCCACCGCGGGCGCAACACCGTGCTGCTGGTGCTGGCCGCCATCCTGGCGATCAGCCTGGGCGTCGTCTTCGCGGTCAGCATGAGCCACGGCAGCGGCAAGGGCGGTACGGCCAACGAGCACAGCCCCGCGCCGAGCGTGTCGCAGAGCGCCAGCCCGAGCGACTCGCCCAGCGACAGCAGCTCGCCCAGCGACCAGCCCAGCGTGGACACCAGCAGCGGCCAGGGCGGCGACAACTCCACGGGCGAGCCGAGCTATCCGACGCACAGCCGTGAGCCCAGCTCTCAGCCGCCGTCCTCGGAGCCGCCCTCCTCGCCGCCGCCGTCCTCGCCGGGGACGTCCGAGGGCACCACGAACCAGGGCACCTCGCAGGGCGGCACCAACAGCGGCACGACCAGCGGCACCGGAGGCAACAGCGGTACGTCGTCCGGTAACACCACCGGTACGTCGCAGGGCTCCACAGACGGTCAGACCAGCGGTACCAGCAAGGGCACCACCAGCCAGGGGGGCACCATCCAGGGCATCGGGTGAGCCCCGCCCGCTGACGCCGCTCAGCCGGTGAACGCCGCGAGTACGGCCTCGTACTCGCGGGTCCACCACACCGCGAGCCCGGCCGCGGCCGGGAACAGCGGGTCGGCGCGGAAGTCGTGCCGCTGGTAGCGCCAGCGCAACATCCAGAAGTCGTTGAGCCGCTCCCACCACACCCGGTGCACCGCCGCCGCCAGCTCGGCCACCGGCACCCCGGCGGCCGAGCGGTAGGCGCGGGCGTACTCACGCACCTTGGCCAGCTCCAGGGTGCCGTCGCAGTCCCGGACGAAGAAGATCACCGCGGCCCGTACCGCCTCCTCCGCGCGCGGCTGGACGCCGAGCCGGTCCCAGTCGACGATCGCGGCCGGTTCCGCCCCTTGGTAGAGCAGGTTGAGCGGGTGGAAGTCGCCGTGCACCCAGCCGGTGACCCGGGTGGTGGCGTCGGCGGGACGGCGGTGGGCGTGCCGCTCCAGCAGTGCCCGGCGCTCCAGGAGGCGGTGTTCGGCCAGTTCGTCGAAGGCGTCGCGGGGCCGCCGCTCGCGGGCCAGCCGGAGCAGTTCGTCGATGAGCGCGTAGGTGTCCTCGGGCACCGCGGAGGAGTGCGCGGCCGGGTGGGCGGCCAGCGCGTCGTCGGGCAGCACCCGGGCCAGCGTGGTGTGCACCAGGCCGAGCAGCGAGCCCAGGTGGCGGCACTGCCGCTCGGTCAGCTCGGTGCCCGCCCGGTGCCGTCCCTCCACCCAGGGGTACAGCGCGTACGGGCGGCCGCCGATGACCGCCACCGTGCGGCCCTCTGCGTCGGCCAGCGGCGCCGCGACCGGCAGCCCGAGGGCGCCGAGCCGCAGTGTGGCGCGGTGCTGGCGGGCGATGGTGGCGGGGTGGGCGGTGTCCCGGTCGGTGCCCCGATCCGGATCGTGCAGATAGTGCTTGAGGAAGAACCGGCCGCGGGTGGTGGCGAGCTGGTACCCCCGGTTGAGCAGCCCCTGCGCCACCGGCTCGCAGGACAGCGGCGTCCCGGCACCGTCGTAGCGGCGGAGCAGCGCTCCCAGCGTGTGGTCGGTGGGCGGCGGCGCCGTCGCCGGACTAGGAGGGGGCACCCGGCGAATGGTAGATCACCGCAGCTCACGTGGCGTATCCGCGCAACCACTCACGAGGGACGGCCGAAGCCGGGCGGATGGCCCAATGCGCAGGTGACAGGGGTTGTCGCGGCGATTTCCTACGTTCCCCGAACGATACAACTGCGCGCAGCCGTGCTCACCTGAGTTATGACGGATGAGCTATGACGGGTGAGTTATGACGGATCGGTTCCGTCCTGCCGGTCCCCGGTCCGCATGCGGGCCACGAACGCGGCCGCCTGGGTGCGGCGTTCCATGCCGAGTTTGGCGAGCAGCGAGGAGACGTAGTTCTTCACGGTCTTCTCGGCCAGGTGCAGCCGCTCGCCGATCTGCCGGTTGGTGAGGCCCTCGCCGATCAGGTCCAGGATCCTGCGCTCCCGTTCGGTGAGGTTCTCCAGCCGCGCGTCGCCCTTGCCGTCACCGCCCCGCAGCCGCTCCAGCACCCGGGCGGTGGCCACCGGGTCCAGCAGCGACCGGCCGGCCGCCACGTCCCGTACCGCCGAGAGCAGATCGGTGCCGCGGATCGCCTTGAGGACGTAACCGGCGGCCCCCGCCATGATCGCGTCGAAGAGCGCCTCGTCGTCCGCGTACGAGGTGAGCATCAGGCACTTGATGTCTGGATGCGCCGAGCGCACCTCGCGGCACACCTCGACCCCGCTGCCGTCCGGCAGCCGCACGTCGAGCACCGCGACATCCGGCCGGGTGGCCGGGACGCGGGCCAGCGCGTCCGCGGCGGTGCCCGCCTCGCCCACCACCTCGATGTCGTCGTCTACGGAGAGCAACTCATGGACACCACGGCGTACCACTTCGTGGTCGTCAACCAGGAATACCGTGATTTTTCCTCCATCAGGCACCAAACCAGCCTCGCACACAATTGGATCCGCTGACCTCTTACGCAGTTTCGATCCGCGAGATAGCGTGCCGTTGTCCCGGTGGCCTGCCGGAATGCCGAGTTACTAGGAAATCCAAGCAAAACCGCAGGTAGATGCCCCTTCGCGCATTTGCGGGAGTTGTGGGTAACGTGCTTTTTGCAGGCCGTCAGCCGGGGCAGAAGTCACTCCTGGCACGGCCCGCCGCACACACCCCGTGCGCCGCGCCGAGTCGGGTGAGCCCGCACTGGCTCCCGGCGGACCCCGGGGGCCGGACAGACGGAGGAGCAGACGTGAGCGTGAAGAGCACTGCCGCGCGCAGCAGCCGCGGCGGCGCGAAGCGTCGAGGGGGAGCCGGGCGCAAGCCCGAACTCGTACAGCTTCTGACCCCCGAAGGTGAACGCGTCGAACACAGCGAGTACTCCATCGACCTGACCCCGGAAGAACTGCGCGGTCTGTACCGCGACATGGTGTTCACCCGGCGCTTCGACGGCGAGGCGGTCACCCTGCAGCGCCAGGGCGAGCTGGGTCTTTGGGCGTCGCTGTTGGGTCAGGAGGCCGCCCAGATCGGTTCCGGGCGGGCCACCCGCCCGGACGACTACGTCTTCCCCACCTACCGGGAGCACGGTGTCGCCTGGACCCGTGGCGTTGACCCGCTGAACCTGCTCGGCATGTTCCGCGGGGTCAACAACGGCGGCTGGGACCCCAACCAGAACAACTTCCACCTCTACACGATCGTCATCGGCTCGCAGGCCCTGCACGCCACCGGTTACGCGATGGGCGCGGCCAAGGACGGTTCGGACTCCGCGGTCATCGCCTATTTCGGTGATGGCGCCTCCAGCCAGGGTGACGTTGCCGAGGCGTTCACCTTCGCGGCGGTCTACAACGCTCCGGTGGTGTTCTTCTGCCAGAACAACCAGTGGGCGATCTCCGAGCCCACCGAACGGCAGAGCCGGGTGCCGATCTACCAGCGCTCCGCCGGATTCGGCTTCCCGGGCGTGCGGGTGGACGGCAACGACGTGCTCGCGGTGCTCGCGGTGACCCGGGCGGCGCTGGAGCACGCGCGCTCCGGCGAGGGGCCGATGCTGGTCGAGGCGTTCACCTACCGGATGGGCGCGCACACCACCTCCGACGACGCCACCCGCTACCGGCTGGACGAGGAGACCGCCGAGTGGGCGGCCAAGGACCCGATCGCCCGGCTGAAGACCTACCTGGCCAACGAGGGCCTCGCGGACGAGGCGTTCTTCGCCGAGGTCGAGGCGGAATCCGACGCGCTCGCCAAGCGGGTCCGCGAGGGGGTACGCGCCATGCCGAACCCCGACCCGATGGCGATCTTCGACAACATCTACGCGGACGGGCATGCGCTGGTGGACGAGGAGCGCGCACAATTCGCCGCATACCAGGCCCAGTTCGAGGGTTCCGAGGAAGGGGCTGCGCGATGACGGCGCCGAAGTCCATGACGATCGCCAAGGCGATCAACGAATCGCTGCGCACCTCCCTGGAGACCGACCCCAAGGTCCTGGTCATGGGCGAGGACGTGGGCAAGCTCGGCGGTGTCTTCCGGATCACCGACGGGCTGCAGAAGGACTTCGGCGAGGACCGGGTGATCGACACCCCGCTCGCCGAGTCGGGCATCATCGGCACCGCGATCGGCCTCGCGCTGCGCGGCTACCGTCCGGTCGCCGAGATCCAGTTCGACGGTTTCGTCTTCCCCGCGTACGACCAGATCGTCACCCAGCTGGCGAAGATGCACGCCCGCGCGCTCGGCAAGGTGAAGCTGCCGGTCGTCATTCGCATTCCCTACGGCGGTGGCATCGGCGCGGTGGAGCACCACAGTGAGTCGCCGGAGGCGCTGTTCGCGCATGTCGCGGGCCTGAAGGTGGTCTCACCGGCGACGCCGTCGGACGCGTACTGGATGATGCGGCAGGCCATCGAGTGCGACGACCCGGTCATCTTCTTCGAGCCCAAGCGGCGCTACTGGGACAAGGGCGAGGTGGACACCTCCGCCGTGCCCGCGCCGCTGCACCGCGCCCGGGTGGTCCGTGAGGGCACCGACCTGACGCTGGCCGCCTACGGTCCGATGGTGAAGACCTGCCTTGAGGCCGCCTCGGCGGCCGAAGAGGAGGGCCGTAGCCTGGAGGTGGTGGATCTGCGGTCGATGTCACCGATCGACTTCGACACCCTGCAGGCGTCGGTGGAGAAGACCCGGCGGCTGGTGGTGGTGCACGAGGCACCGGTCTTCCTGGGCACGGGCGCCGAGATCGCGGCCCGGATCACCGAGCGCTGCTTCTTCCACCTTGAGGCGCCGGTGCTTCGCGTGGGCGGTTTCCACGCGCCGTACCCGCCCGCCAGGTTGGAGGAGGACTACCTGCCCAACCTGGACCGGGTGCTCGACTCCGTCGACCGCGCGCTGGCCTTCTGAGAGCCGAGGAGAGCAGTGACCGTGACTGAGTCCGCGCAGCGCTTCCGCGAGTTCAAGATGCCCGACGTGGGCGAGGGACTCACCGAGGCCGAAATCCTCAAGTGGTACGTGGTCGTTGGGGACACCGTCTCCGACGGACAGGTCGTCTGTGAGGTGGAGACGGCCAAGGCAGCCGTCGAACTGCCCATCCCCTTCGACGGGGTGGTGTCCGAGCTCCGCTTCGACGAGGGCGCGACGGTGGACGTGGGCACCCCCATCATCACCGTCGACACCGACCCGGGCGCCCC
>NZ_JANFNH010000060.1 GCF_024436055.1 Streptantibioticus rubrisoli
CTCCCGCAGCGCAGCGCGAGACCCGAGCCGTACGCAGCCGTGCGCACCGGCAAGCAATGGTGGACGGGAATCGGGTGGGTGGGTGGGGAGGCTCCCCCCCACGCTCCCGCAGCGCAGCGCGAAACTCGAGCCGTACGCAGCCGCGCGCAACGGCAAGCAAAGGTGAGCGGCAAACGGGTGGGGGGTGGGCGTATATCCGGAACCACCCAGCGTGAGCGGCTACGCCGCGCGGCGGGAGGCGTACTCGGGCACCGTGATCATGGGCGGCCGCTCCTCCGTGGCCACCTCGTGAACCCGTGGCTCAAAACCGCCCTCCGGCCCCCGGTCGAACTGCGTAAGAACCGGCCGCACCATGGCCGCCCGAGCCAGCCGCACCTGCGCGGTGCGGTAGATCGTCGCGGCCATCCGGCCGAGCGCATGGGCATCCTGATGCCGGTGGTGCCGTACCCCGACGTCCACCTGGGCCAACCCGTCCAGCCCCACGCTGGCCAGCGCGTCCACCAGCATGCCCAGCTCCACCCCGTACCCGACCGGGAACGGCAACCGCTCAAGCAACGAGCGCCGCGCCGCGTACTCGCCGCCCAGCGGCTGGACGAACCCGGCCAGCTGCGGCCAGTGCAGGTTCAGCAGCGGTCGGGCGACCAGCTCGGTGACCCGCCCGCCGCCCGCCGGGACGACGGTTCCCCCGGTGTCCAGCGGCCGGTCGTACATCGCCTTGACCAGGTGCACCCCGGGATCGGTCAGCAGCGGCCCGACGATCCCGTACACGAAACCGGCGTCGAAGTCCCGCAGATCGGCGTCGACGAAGCAGATGATCTCGCCGCTGGTGGCCAGCAGCGACCGCCACAGCACCTCGCCCTTGCCAGGCACCGCCGGAATCCGCGGCAGCACCGCGTCCCGGTGCGCCACCCGCGCCCCGGCCCGCGTGGCCACCTCGGCGGTGCGGTCGGTGGAGCCGGAGTCCATCACCACCAGCTCGTCCACCAGCGGCGCCGCCTCGCCCATCAGCTCGCGCCGGATCTCCCCGACGATCGCCCCGACGGTGGCCTCCTCGTTGAGCGCGGGGAGCACCACGCTCACCGTGCCAGCCGCCCCTGCCGCACGCTTGGCCGCCAGCAACTGGTCGAGCGGACGGTCGGCGACGGACCAGGAGCGCCGCTCCAGCCAGCGCTCCACCTCTTTCAGCACGTGCCGTCTCCCCTGTAAGCGCGATCGCGCGTGTGATCCATCTCGCGGATCGGACGGCTGTCTCAACTTGTCCGACCCTTCAGTTACAGTCTTGACCAACGCGTATGACGACCGCATGCCGGGGTCAGCGCGTGAAAAAACGCCTGGGCCAACTGCCCAGCGCCATAGAGCTCATCCAGAGGGACTGAGGGAACGGCCCGTTGAAGTCCCGGCAACCCTCCTACCGGCCGCGCAGCTGTCAGCCGAGGCCACGGTGGGGAAGGTGCCAATTCCGGCCCGCGGCGAGGAGCGCCGTGGGGAAGATGAGGAGAGAGGCCTCGCCATATGGCTGTCGAAACCATCGCATCCACCGTCAGCGCTTCCACCGACTTCGGCCCGGCCGTGGCCCTGTCCTGCCGTGAGTGCGCGGAGCGCTTCCCGCTCGGCCCGATCTTCGCGTGCGAAGTGTGTTTCGGTCCGCTTGAGGTCGCGTACGAGTTCCCCAGCGGTGACCCGGAGGGGCTCAGGAAGCGGATCGAGGCCGGGCCCCACAGCATCTGGCGGTACGCGCCGCTGCTGCCCGTCCCGGCGGACGTGGCCAGCAAGCCCAACCTGGACCCCGGCTTCACCAAGCTGGTCAAGGCCGACCGGCTCGCCCGCGAACTGGGCGTCACCGGTGCCCTGCACGTCAAGGACGACTCCGGCAACCCCACGCACTCCTTCAAGGACCGGGTGGTGGCCATCGCCGTGGAGGCGGCCCGCAACTTCGGCCTGACCACGCTGTCCTGCTCCTCCACCGGCAACCTGGCCGGTGCCGTCGGCGCCGCCGCGGTGCGCGCGGGCTTCCGTAGCTGCGTGTTCATCCCGCACGACCTGGAGGCGGGCAAGGTGGTGATGGCCGCGGTCTACGGCGGCGAACTGGTCGGCATCGAGGGCACGTACGACGATGTGAACCGTTTCTGCAGCGAGTTGATCGGCGATCCGCTCGGCGAGGGCTGGGGCTTCACCAACGTCAACCTGCGCCCCTACTACGGCGAGGGCTCCAAGACGCTGGCCTACGAGATCTGCGAGCAGCTCGGCTGGCGGCTGCCGGACAACATCGTCATCCCGGTCGCCTCCGGCTCCCAACTCACCAAGATCGACAAGGGGTTGCAGGAGCTGGTCAAGCTCGGACTGGTCGAGGACAAGCAGTACCGCATCTACGGTGCGCAGGCCGAGGGCTGCTCCCCGGTGTCCACCGCGTTCCGGGCCGGTCACGACGTGGTGCGTCCGCAGAAGCCGAACACCATCGCCAAGTCGCTGGCGATCGGCAACCCGGCCGACGGCCCCTACGTGCTGGACATCGCCCGCCGCACCGGCGGTGCCGTCGAGGACGTCAACGACGAGCAGATCGTCGACGCGATCAAGCTGCTGGCCCGCACCGAGGGCATCTTCGCCGAGACCGCGGGCGGGGTGACCATCGGTGTGCTGAAGAAGCTGATCGAGACCGGTCAGCTCGATCCGGCCGCCGAGACCGTCGCCATCAACACCGGTGACGGCCTGAAGACCCTGGACGCGGTGGCACCGACCACCGGACCGACCGCGATCATCCGTCCCACCCTTGACTCGTTCCGAGAGGCTGGCCTCGCATGAGTGTCAATGTCCGCATCCCGACCATCCTGCGCACCTACACCGGCGGACAGGCCGAGGTGACGGCCGAGGGCAGCACGCTGTCCGAGGTCATCGCCTCGCTGGAGAAGAACCACCCCGGTATCTCCGCCCGCGTGCTGGACGACCAGGGCAAGCTGCGCCGTTTCGTGAACGTCTATGTCAACGACGACGACGTGCGGTTCGACAACGGCCTTGAGACGGCCACCCCGGATGGTTCCGGAGTGTCGATTATTCCGGCTGTCGCCGGAGGCTGACCCTCTCTGACCGAACAGTTCCGGCCATTTGCGAATGCCCCGTTTGCCAATGCGGCAGGCGGGGCACGCGCATCTTCTCGGACGCGGTAGAGTATGCGCGACAGCGGTCGTCCATGATTCAAGGGCTCCGCTTGGAGGCGGCCAAACCTCATTTCCGGTCATTCGCCAACGGTCGTCCAACCACGCTGGCCGCCAGCGCAGTTCGCACCGCCGCACCACCGCCGTACAGCCGCTCGGGCTCGGGGCGTGACGCACGTGCCGTGGGCACGTGAAGAACGCGACAAGTTGTACCTGAAATCGGGGTGCCATTTGTCGTGTTAGTCCGCTATGCCCGGCCCGAGTTGCCCTGAATTCCCGGCCTTTTTCCCGGAATTACCGATCGGGCGCGCCCAGAATTCTCGTCCGATTGACCTGTTGCAGAGGGCGTCCGGGCAGATACATTCAGCCGCGGTCGACACGCGTTCCGGCGCACACCTCCGTGTGTTGAGGGGGTGAGGTCTGACCCGGGTCCGCGGAGTGCGGCCCCGTGCAAGGGCCAGTAATAGGGGAGTTAGGGATGGCTCAGGGCACCGTCAAGTGGTTCAACGCGGAGAAGGGATACGGCTTCATCGCGGTCGACGGTGGTGCGGACGTCTTCGTGCACTACAGCGCGATCCAGATGGACG
The DNA here is from genome assembly GCF_024436055.1 of Streptantibioticus rubrisoli. Classification (GTDB taxonomy): domain Bacteria; phylum Actinomycetota; class Actinomycetes; order Streptomycetales; family Streptomycetaceae; genus Streptantibioticus_A; species Streptantibioticus_A rubrisoli. The sequence goes on from NZ_JANFNH010000060.1 coordinate 3,737, forward strand.
GCTACCGCACCCTCGAGGAAGGCCAGCGGGTCGAGTTCGAGATCTCGCAGGGCCAGAAGGGGCCGCAGGCTGACATGGTCCGGATCGCCGGTTGACCTCCGGCGCATCGCGCCACGAGACCTCGTGTTCGAAGGGTCCGCACCCCTTGGGGTGCGGACCCTTCGTCTATACGTGACGGCGATCGAGGCCCTGCGGGCGGCTTGCGCCCTCCCGTCGCCCGACCGCCACCCCTATTGGACGCCCTGCGGGCGGCTTGCGCCCTCCCGTCGCCCGGCCGCCACCTCTCATCGAGGCCCTGCGGGCCGCTTGCACTCTAGGGGGCAGAGTGCTAATCATTGGCGTTAGCACTCTGACGTTGAGAGTGACAGATGGACCGGGTCGGTGAGGCCCGTTCGGCCGTCGGGACGGAACCGGTGGCCGACTGGCCGTCCGTCGCGGGCGCCAGCGCGGTCCGACGCAAACCCCGTCCGGGAGGACCACTTCACATGGCCAAGATCATCGCGTTCGACGAGGAGGCACGGCGCGGCCTTGAGCGCGGTATGAACCAGCTCGCCGACGCCGTAAAGGTGACCCTCGGCCCCAAGGGCCGCAACGTCGTCCTTGAGAAGAAGTGGGGCGCGCCCACGATCACCAACGATGGTGTGTCCATCGCCAAGGAGATCGAGCTCGAGGACCCGTACGAGAAGATCGGCGCCGAGCTGGTCAAGGAGGTCGCCAAGAAGACGGACGATGTCGCGGGCGACGGTACGACCACCGCCACCGTGCTGGCCCAGGCGCTGGTCCGCGAGGGCCTGCGCAACGTCGCCGCCGGTGCGAACCCGATGGCTCTGAAGCGCGGTATCGAGCGTGCCGTCGAGGCCGTCTCGGCCCAGCTGCTCGAGCAGGCCAAGGACGTGGAGACCAAGGAGCAGATCGCCTCCACCGCCTCCATCTCCGCCGCCGACACCCAGATCGGTGAGCTGATCGCCGAGGCCATGGACAAGGTCGGCAAGGAAGGCGTCATCACCGTCGAGGAGTCGCAGACCTTCGGCCTGGAGCTTGAGCTCACCGAGGGCATGCGCTTCGACAAGGGCTACATCTCCGCCTACTTCGCGACCGACATGGAGCGGATGGAGGCCGTCCTCGAGGACCCCTACATCCTGATCGTCAACTCCAAGGTCTCCGCGGTGAAGGACCTGCTCCCGCTGCTGGAGAAGGTCATGCAGTCCGGCAAGCCGCTGCTGATCATCGCCGAGGACGTCGAGGGCGAGGCCCTGTCCACCCTGGTGGTCAACAAGATCCGTGGCACCTTCAAGTCCGTCGCCGTCAAGGCTCCGGGCTTCGGTGACCGCCGCAAGGCCATGCTGGGCGACATCGCCATCCTCACCGGTGGCACCGTCATCTCCGAGGAGGTCGGCCTCAAGCTGGAGAACGCCGGTCTCGACCTGCTCGGCCGCGCCCGCAAGGTCGTCATCACCAAGGACGAGACCACCATCGTCGACGGTGCCGGTGACAGCGACCAGGTCGCCGGTCGCGTCAACCAGATCCGCGCCGAGATCGAGCAGTCGGACTCCGACTACGACCGCGAGAAGCTCCAGGAGCGCCTCGCCAAGCTGGCCGGCGGCGTGGCCGTCATCAAGGCCGGTGCCGCCACCGAGGTGGAGCTCAAGGAGCGCAAGCACCGCATCGAGGACGCGGTGCGCAACGCCAAGGCCGCCGTTGAGGAGGGCATCGTCGCCGGTGGTGGCGTGGCCCTGCTGCAGGCGTCCGAGGTCTTCGAGAAGCTGGAGCTGGAGGGCGACGAGGCCACCGGTGCCGCCGCCGTCAAGCTGGCCCTGGAGGCCCCGCTCAAGCAGATCTCGGTCAACGCCGGTCTCGAGGGCGGCGTCATCGTCGAGAAGGTGCGCAACCTGCCCGTCGGCCACGGCCTGAACGCCGCGACCGGTGAGTACGTCGACATGATCGCCGAGGGCATCATCGACCCGGCCAAGGTGACCCGCTCCGCGCTGCAGAACGCCGCCTCCATCGCGGCGCTGTTCCTCACCACCGAGGCCGTCATCGCCGACAAGCCGGAGAAGGCCGCCGCTGGCGCCGACGCCGCCGCTGCCGGCATGGGCGGTGGCATGGACTTCTGATCCGTCGAGGATCAGGCTCCGGCCAACCCGAGGTCCAACCCGAGGGCGGTACCCCACCAGGGGTACCGCCCTCGGGCGTTTCCGCCTGGCTTTCCGCCTAGCCGAGCGCCGCCCGCAGCGCGGCGCGCAGTCGGCCGCCGTGCCGGGCCAGCAGCCGTTCGGCGGTGGCGGCGTCCACCTCGCCCAGGATGGTGAGGATGGCGTTCTTCACCTCGCCGCCGGTCGCGGTCAGCGCCGACTCGATCTCCTCGTCCGCGGCGCCGGTGGCCAGTGCGACGATGCGGCGGGCGCGGGCGCGCAGCTTCTCGTTGGAGGAGCGTACGTCGACCATCAGGTTCCCGTAGGTCTTGCCGAGCCGGATCATCGTGATGGTCGAGATCATGTTGAGCACCAGCTTCTGCGCGGTGCCCGCCTTCAACCGGGTGGAGCCGGTGAGCAGTTCGGGGCCGACCACCACCTCGATGCCGTGCTCGGCCGCGGCGGCCAGCGCGGAGTCCGCGTTGCAGGACAGTCCGATGGTCAACGCGCCCCGCGCACGGGCGTGTTCGACCGCCGCGACGGCGTACGGGGTGCGGCCGGAGGCCGAGATTCCGACGACGGTGTCATCGGAGCCGACGCCCAGCGCGTCCAGGTCCTCGGCGGCGAGTTCGGCGCTGTCCTCCGCGCCCTCGACCGCGGTCAGCATCGCCTCGGGGCCGCCAGCGATCAGGCCGACGACCTGTCCGGGGCGGGTGTTGAAGGTGGGCGGGCACTCGCTGGCGTCCAGTACGCCGAGCCGTCCGGCGGTGCCCGCGCCCGCGTAGACCAGGCGTCCGCCGCGGGCCATCCGCTCTGCGGTGGCGTCGATGGCTGCGGCGATGGACGGCAGCCGGTCGGCGACGGCGGCTGCGACGGTGGCGTCCTGGCCGTTCATGATCCGGGCGATGTCGAGGGTCGGCAGCTGGTCGATGTCCGACAGCTCCGGCTGGAACTCCTCGGTGGTGAGGGTGGCCAACTCGCGGCGCAGCTCACCGTAGGGGGTGTCGCGGGACATGGCGGCTGGTGGTTCCTAACGTGCGGTGGGCGCTTCGGGGCTGTGGCGGTGGGCGAGCGCCTCGTACGAGGCGGAAAGGGCGGGCGCGGCGTGTTCGTAGGTTCGCTGTGCGACACCGACGAACAGGCAGTCCACCACCAGGAGTTGGCTGGTGCGGCTGGACATGGCGGCCGGGCGCAGCTCGCTCTCCCGGCGCACCGCGGTGGTCAGGATGACATCGGCGTACCTGGCCACCGCACCGTCCGGGCGCCCGGTGATCGCCACCGTGGTGGCGCCCCGGTCGAAGGCGGCGCGCAGCGGTTCTATGACGTCCACGGTGTTGCCGGAGTGGGTGATCGCCAACGCCACGTCGCCCTGGCGCAGTTGGACGGCGTTGGTGACGGCCAGATGCGGATCACTGTGGGCATGTGCGATCAGCCCGATGCGCAGCAGTTTCTGCACCAGGTCCTGGCCGACCAGGGCGGACGCCCCGATGCCGTAGACGTCGATGCGGCGGGCGGCGGTCAACGCGCCTACCGCTGCCTCCAGTTGGGAGACGTCGAGTCCGGCCGCGGTGTCGGCCAGGGTCTGCCGCTCGTCGTGGGCGAGTTTGGCGATCACGTCGGCCAGTGGGTCGTCCACCGCGATGTCCGCGGTGACCGAGGCCGGTGCGCCCGACTGCTGCTGGGCGGCGAACGCGGCGAGTGCGAGGCGCAGGTCACGGTAGCCGGGATAGCCCAGGACCCGGGCGGTGCGTACGACGGTGGCCTCGCTGGTGCCGGTGCGCTGGGCGAGTGCGGTGACGGTGAGCTGGGCGCATCCGGCCGGGTCGGCGGCGACGGCTTCGGCGACGCGCTGCATCGAGCGGGGCATGGTGGGGGCGAGGGTTCTGACCTTGGCGGCCAGGGCTGGGCCGGTGCCGCGCTGGCGGAAAGATTCCTTCGCGTTCTGCGTCACACCTTGAAAGATATTTTCATCACGCCGACCGGTCAATCATCCGGGGCCGGTTCACCGCGGCGGGAGAGGGACAATCGACGTATGGATCTCGAACCCGCGCTGCACGCGGCCCGTGCGCTGGTGCTGGCCGATCTGGCGGCCTGCGGTGTGGATGACGCCGCGGTGGTGTCGCTGGTCGAGGACGCGGTGGCGAACCGCCGGTGGTGGGTGGAGCAGTGGCCGGACGGGGCGGAGTACGTCACCGGGCTGGTCGCCCAGGACGTGCAGGACGCGCTCCTCGACCGGTACGGGCGCTGGCCGCTGTGCCCGGCGTGTGAGGAGGTCCACGCCCTTGACGTGGAGCCCGAACTCGGTCCGGATCCGCACTGGGTGTGCGGGAAGGACGGGCTGGTCATCGCGGCTGTCGGCCATCTGCGGGTTCGTCTCGGCTGAGCTTTGCGAACTTGCCCACACACCCGCCCGTTTCCCGTCACTGGATTCCTGCCGGGCAGGTCCGCCGTCTGGGCGGTGTGCGGGCGGGCTGTTGGGCAAAGGGCCTCATCGGAAACGCACCTGCAGGTAAGTGAGCGCGAACGCCACCGCGGCGAGCGCGACGCTGACCCAGGCCACGCCGGAGTACCCGGCGCCCGCGTTGATGGCCAGGCCGCCCAGCCAGGGGCCAGCCGTGTTGCCGATGTTGAACGCGGCCGTGGTGGTCGCCCCCGCGAGCGTCGGCGCGGCGCCCGCCACGTTGAACATCCGCGCGTTGAGCGCGGGCGCCGCGGTGAACGCCGTCACGCCCAGCAGCAGCGACAGCGTCACCGCGGCGGCCGGATGCCGTGCCGTCACCGCGAGCGCCGCGAGCACCAGCGTCGTCGCGGCGATACCGCCCTTCAGCGTGCCGAACAGCCGGGCGTCGGCGATCCGCCCGCCGAGCGCCGTACCGATGAGCGCCCCGATGCCGAACAGCGCGAGTACCGTCGGCACCCAGCTCTCGTCCAGGCCCGCGGTCCCGGTGAGCAGCGGCGCGAGATAGCTGAAGGTGCAGAAGATGGCGGCCTGTACGAACGCGGTGGTGGCGAGCGCCAGCCAGACGCTGCGATCCCGGTAGATCCGCAGCTCGCTGCGGAGCCGCGGCGCGCTCTTGGGCCGCGGAACCCGGGGCACCAGCACCGCGACGCCGACCATGCCGAGCACCGTCAGCCCGGCGACCGCCCAGAAGGCGCTGCGCCAACCGGCGTGCTGGCCCAGGAACGTACCGGCCGGGACGCCCGCGATGTTGGCGATGCTCAGGCCGCCCACCATGACGGCCATCGCGCGGGCCCGCGCCTGGTACGGCACCATCGCCACCGCGACCGCCGCGCCGACCGCCCAGAACCCGGCGCAGGCCAGCGCGCTGACGACGCGTGAGGCGAACAGCACGCCATAGGAGGGCGCGAGCGCGCCCGCCACCTGGCCGAGGCCGAACGCGCCGAGCAGGGCCAGCAGCGTCGTGCGGCGCGGCAGCCGCAGCGTCGACGCGGCGAGCACCGGTGCGCCGACCACCATGCCGATGGCGAAGGCGGAGATGAGCAGTCCGGCCCGGGGGATGGAGACTCCCAGGTCGGTGGCGAGCGGCGGCAGCAGACCGGAGAGCATGAACTCGGAGGTGCCCAGGGCGAATACGGACAGCCCGAGGACGTAGACCGCCACCGGCATGCGGGCGGCGGGTTGGTCGACGGTGGCGGCCGGAGTCTGGTCGGTGGGTACGGTGGTCGTGCGGTTGCCCTGGTCGTTCGACATGCTTCGTACAAGTCCCGAGCGGGCGGCGGGCATTCCCGGGATCAGGCGTTGATCAGTTGCAGTTCCGTCTCCAGATTGTGTCGGGCGGTCCGCTCCCAGTGCTGGTGTCCGTACGGCGTGCGGAACAGCCTTGGCAGGGCGAGGAGTTGGCGCAGTACCTCGGCTCGTCCGGCGTTGAAGACCTCGTCCGGTACGAATCCGTACTCCTCGCGCACCGCGGCCGCGTAGGCGGCGTACTCGCGTGGGGCGGCGGCGAGCACCGCGAGGTCCGCGTCGCACAGCACCTCGCCGTCGCGGTCGCCGTCGGCCGGGTCGTGGCTGACGGTCAGCCGGACCAGGCGGACGACCTCGGCGACCAGGTGCCGCGGCAGCCCCGCTTCGGTCAGCGCGCGCTGCGCGAGGTCGGCGCTGCGCTCCTCGTTCTCCGAGCGGTCGGGCCGGTAGACGGCGTCGTGGAACCACACGGCGAGCAGCACGGCGTCCGGGTGCGCGGCGTGCGAGGCGAGCGACTCGGCGTGGTCGAGGGTCGCGACCAGATGGTCGGTGGTGTGGTAGCGGCGCTGCGGCTCGGCCCAGCGGGCCAGCAGCTTCTCGCCGTACGGGACCGGGTCGACGGTGCACCCGGCGCGCCGCAGCAGTGCCGTCCAGCGGGTGAGCAGGGCGTCATGGCAGGGGTGGTGGGGCGTCGGGGGCGTGGCCATGGTGCCCATTCTCGCCATTGTGGAGGGTCGTCTGGCAGCGCGTAAGGGCGTATGGCAGGCTGTGCTACATGTCTAGACCAATCTTCGAAGTGATCGCTCTGGGGGTCGACGACGCGGTCGCCGCGCAGGCCGGTGGGGCGGACCGCCTCGAACTGGTCACGGACATGGCCGCCGACGGCCTCACGCCCAGCCTGGAGACGTTCGCGGCGGTACGGGCGGCGGTCGCCATCCCGGTGCGGGTGATGCTGCGGATGACGGACGGCTTCGGCGCGGGCGACCCGCGTGACGTGGCCGCGCTGTGCGCACGGGCACGGGCGCTGCGGGCCGAGGGCGCCGAGGAGTTCGTGATGGGCTTCCTCGACCGGTACGGCGGCCCAGACCTGGCGGCGGTACGGGCGCTGGCCGACGCGGTCGAGGAGAGCCGCTGGACCTTCCACCGTGCCATTGACCGCGCGGCCGACCGGGCGGCGCTGCGCAAGGCGCTCACCGGGCTGCCCGGTCTGGACACCTACCTCACCGCGGGCTCCCCGCTCGGCGTGGCGGACGGCCTGCCGGTCCTGCTGGAGGAGGCGGCCAGAACCCGGTCCGGCGAGCCCGGCTACGAGCCCCGCCTGATGGTGGGCGGCGGCCTGCGGATCGGCCACCTCCCGCGGCTGCGCGCCGCGGGCGTCGACGCCTTCCACGTGGGCGCCGCGGTCCGCCTCGGCGGCTGGACCGCCCCGGTCACCCCGGAGGCGGTACGCGAGTGGCGCGACGCCCTCGACGCCCCGCTGCCGGTGCGGTGAGCCCTTCCGGCGGATCTTTGGGTGTCGCGGTGCGGTGTGTCCTTCGGGCGGTTGGTTGGGCGGTTGTCGGTCGCGGTGTGCTTGATACCGCCGGTTCGCTCATCGGGGGTCGCTCGCCGTCGCGGCGGTGGAAAACGCCGCGCCGCGGGCGCCCGTGCTACCCGGCGAGTTGTTCCGGCAACGCAGCCGCATGGACCACGATCAACCCCGAAACCGCCCGAGTGAGCGCCACGTACAACCGCCGAAGCCCGGTGCGGACGTCAGGCTCACCGTCCACGACGGCCGAAGGCTCGTCCAGCACCACGTAGTCGTACTCCAGGCCCTTCGCCAGCGAAGCCGGTACCAGCGTCAGCCGAGCCTGCTCGGAGGTCTCCTCGCCGGGCGAGAGGTAGCGCACCCCCGCGTCGTCCAGCGCCTCGGCCAGCGCGTCGATCCGCGCGTCGGCGGCGATCAGCCCGATCGACCCCTCCCGCTCCAGCGACTCCAGGCTCGCCGCGAGCACCGCCGCGGTCAGCTCCTGCGGCGCCACCTGCCGCACCCGCAGGTCACCGGGAGACTCGCGGACCGAGGTGGCCGGGGCCAGGTCCGGCGCGATGGCGGGCAGCAGCCGGGAGGCGTACGCGATCACCTCGCGGGGCACCCGGAACCCCCGGGTCAGCTCCTCGACCGTCGCGTCCGGCTTGCCCAGATGCGCCAGCGCCTCCTGCCAACTCGCCGTCGCCCAGGGCGTGGTGCCCTGCGCGAGGTCGCCGAGCACGGTCGCGGAGCCGGTGGTGCAGCGGCGGCCCACCGCGCGGTACTGCATGGGGGACAGGTCCTGTGCCTCGTCCAGTACGACATGGCCGAGCGAGGGCGTGCGGCGCACCAGGTCCATCGCCTCGTCCACCAGCACCGCGTCCGCCGCCGTCCACGGCGCCGACTTCACGCCGCGGCCCGGCTTGGCCCACAGGATCTCCTTCTGCTCGTCCTCACTGAGCAGCCCGTCCGCGCACCGGGCGAGGAACTCCGGCTCGGACAGCAGCCGCAGCACGGTCTTCGCCGGATCCACCGGCGGCCACATCGCCTTGGCCGCCGCCCGGACCGGCTGCGAGCGGGCCACCGCGTCCTGTACCCGGTCGTCCGGAGCCTCTCCGGCGGCCTCCATCCGGGTCAGCACCGCGTGCGCGATGCGCTGCGGCAGCGCGTCGGCGGCCGCGCCGTGGCGAATGTCCCGGGCCTTCAACTCGCCCAGGATCTCCTCCAGTTCATAGGCCGGGACGCGCCAGCGCCGGGAGCCGCGGACCACCACCACGGGTTCGGTCGGCGCGCTGATCCCGTCGCGCACCGCGCGCCGCAGCACCTGAGCCATCCGCGCGTCGCCCTTGAGCCGGGCGGCCCGCGCGGTGTCGGTGGCCCGTACCGGAACATGGGCCACGAGGTCGTCCACGGTGGCCTGTTTGACGTGCAACTCGCCCAGCGCGGGCAGCACTTGCTCGATGTAGTGCAGGAAGGACCGGTTGGGGCCGACCACCAGCGTGCCGGTGCGGGCCAGCCGCTCGCGGTGCGCGTAGAGCAGGTACGCGACCCGGTGCAGGCCGACCGCGGTCTTCCCGGTGCCGGGCGCGCCCTGGACGCACACCGTGCCACCGATCCCGGCCCGCACGATCTCGTCCTGCTCGGGCTGGATGGTGGCGACGATGTCCCGCATCGGGCCGACGCGCGGCCGCTCGATCTCGGCCTGGAGCAGCTTGCTGCCGGTCTCGGCCTCCGCCGGATCGCTGAGGTGCTCGTCCTCGTAGGCCGTCAACCGGCCGCCGGTGTAACCGAATCGGCGCCGCATCGCGATGTCCATCGGGTCCTTGCGCGAGGCCCGGTAGAACGGCTGGGAGACGGGGGCGCGCCAGTCGATGACCATCGGGTCGCCGTCCGCGTCGTGCACATGGCGGCGGCCGATGTAGAACCGGCCAGTGGCCCCTTCCGCCTGGTCCGCGCCGGGCGGGTGCAGGTAGTCGAGGCGGCCGAAGAACAGCGGGGTGTGCGACAGGTCGGCGAGCGCCTCGATGCGCTGCTCGATCTGCTGCTGCAGCACCTGCGCGTTGACCCAGTTGGCGGTCACATCGCGGATGTCGAGCGCCTCGGCGTCGGCGCGCATGGCACGTAGCGCGGCTCGGGACGCGGCGAGATGGGCGCGCTCACGGTCGAGCGGTTCGGTTGTGTCGATGGACACGGTTCGGTGCCTCCGGCGGTACGCAGGGCAGACGTCCGTGAGTGGACGCGACGTGTGGTGCGTGGCTGCCGACCGGTTGCCGTGCGGTCGGCGCTCTCCGGCGCGCGGACGGCGCGGAGGCGGCAAGACGCGCGATGTTACGCCGTCGGCCCCGGTGACGCGAACGGTTTTCCGGCGGCGTACGTACCCGGGATGACACCCCTAGGGGGCCGGGTAGCCCTCGGGGCTGATGCCCTGGTCCGAGGGCGTACGGGACGGGGCTATCCGATCATCCTGCGGACCGATGTGCGCCAAGGGGGTGAAAACTACCGTTGAACCATGGCTACCACGACCTTCACCCCGATCCGGGGCAGCACCGCCATGGGTCCGGCGGACGCTCCCGGCGACTCGGCCCGGCGCACCCATCCGCGTCATCTCCTCGGCAGCGCGATGCGCGCGATCGGCGTGTTCGCCGACACCGCCTTCCGCATCGTGGTCCTGGGCACCGACGGCACCAAGCAGCGCGAGCAGCCCCTGCGCATATCACAGCGTTCCGGTGACAACCAGGAATAACCCCCGGTAAGCGGCATGTGCCGCTGAGCGTATGCCAACCACCGCCGGGTAGGGTCGCCGCCGGGGCGGACGGCGATCGAAGGGTGTGGCTTGGTGAGTACGACGACGGCTGCGCGCGGCGCGAACCGGACGAGGTGGCAGGCGCAGCCGCTACGGGTGGCACTGGCCGCCACGCCCCGGCGCCCGCTGATGTTCGCCACCGCTGTGCTCGCCGTGTCGCTCACCGCCTACGCCGGGCTGTGCCTGACGATGCGCTTCGAGATGGCCGACGCCATCGTCTACCGGGCCGAGGGGATGGCCGCCGCGACCGGGCGCGGCCTGTACGACCTGCGGGTCACCGAGTGGAACCTGCCCGCCACCTATCCGCCGTTCGCCGCGATTCTGTTCATCCCGACCGCGTGGCTGCCGCTCGACGTGCTGCGGCTCGGCGTCACCGAGGTCAACGTCGCCCTGCTGGGGCTGCTGGCCCACCTGTCCTTCCGGTTCGTGGACTGGCCGCGCCGGGTGGAGCTGCGGCCGGTCGCGATCATCATGGCGGTCGCGCTCGGGGTGTGGATCGAACCGGTCTTCCAGACCTTCGTCTTCGGCCAGATCAACCTCGCGCTGGCCTGCCTCGTCCTGTGGGACCTCTCGCGTCCGGACGGCGCGCGCGGCAAGGGCCTGGCGATCGGGGTCGCGGCCGGTATCAAGCTCACTCCGGCGCTGTTCGCCGTCTATCTGCTGCTGACCGGCCGGGTACGGGCGGCGGTCATGTCGGCCGCGTCCTTCGCCGGGACGGTGCTGGTCGGGTGGCTGGTGCTGCCGGGCGCCACCGTGGACTTCTGGACCCGGCGGATGTTCGAGACCGCGCGGGTCGGCAAGGTCTGGATCGTCGACAACCAGTCACTGCAGGGCCTGGTCGCCCGGCTGCTGCACACCCCGGATCCGGGTGTGTGGTGGACGGTACCGGCCGCGCTCACCGCGGTCGCCGGACTGCTGGTCGCGGTGCGCGCGGCGCGGCGCGGGCTGGAGACCTGGGGTGTGCTGTGCGCCGCGGTCACCGCGCTGCTGATCTCGCCGATCAGCTGGTCGCACCACTGGGTGTGGTGCGTACCGCTGATCGTCATGCTCGCCGCCGAGGCACGCCGGGTGCGCTGGCGGTGGGCGGCGTTCGCGGCGGTGGTCATCGGCTTCACGGCGCGCACGATGTGGATCGTCCACCTGCCGGGCGGCTATGTGCTGCACCTGCCGTGGTGGGCCCAACCCCTGGCGTCCCCCTACCCGTTGATGGGCCTGGCGTTCCTGGCGGTGGCGGCGGCACGCGCCCGGCGCGCCGCCGCCTAGACCCCGTCGACCTCGCCGGTGAGGATCTCGTCGGCGTCGGCGATGCGGTAGGCGTAGCCCTGTTCCGCCAGGAAGCGCTGGCGGTGCGCGGCGAAGTCCTGGTCGATGGTGTCGCGGGCGACCACCGAGTAGAAGTGCGCCTTGTGCCCGTCGGCCTTCGGCCGCAGCACCCGGCCGAGCCGCTGCGCCTCCTCCTGCCGGGAGCCGAAGGTGCCGGACACCTGGATGGCAACTGTGGCTTCCGGAAGGTCGATTGAGAAGTTCGCGACCTTGGAGACCACCAACACGCTGATCTCGCCCGCCCGGAACGCGTCGAACAGCTTCTCGCGCTGCGCGTTGGTCGTCTCGCCCTTGATCACCGGCGCGTCCAGGTGCTCGCCCAACTCGTCGAGCTGGTCGATGTACTGACCGATGACCAGCGTCTGCTGGCCCTTGTGCTGGGCCACCAGCGCCTCGATCACCCGCCGCTTGGTCGCGGTGGTCGCGCAGTACCGGTACTTCTCGTCGGCCTCCGCCGTGGCGTACGCCAGCCGCTCGGAGTCCGTCAGGTTCACCCGGACCTCGACGCAGTCGGCGGGCGCGATGTAGCCCTGCGCCTCGATCTCCTTCCACGGCGCGTCGTACCGCTTCGGCCCGATCAGCGAGAACACGTCCGACTCCCGGCCGTCCTCGCGCACCAGCGTCGCGGTCAGTCCCAGGCGGCGGCGTGCCTGGAGGTCGGCGGTGAACTTGAAGACCGGCGCGGGCAGCAGGTGCACCTCGTCGTAGACGATCAGGCCCCAGTCCCGCGAGTCGAACAACTCCAGGTGCGGGTAGATGCCCTTCCGCTTGGTGGTCAGCACCTGGTAGGTGGCGATGGTGACCGGCCGGATCTCCTTGCGGGTCCCGCTGTACTCGCCGATCTCGTCCTCGGTCAGCGAGGTGCGGCGCACCAGCTCGTGCTTCCACTGCCGTGCGGAGACCGTGTTGGTCACCAGGATCAGCGTGGTCGCCTTGGCCTGGGCCATCGCGCCCGCGCCCACCAGCGTCTTGCCCGCGCCGCACGGCAGCACGACCACCCCGGAGCCGCCGTGCCAGAAGCCCTGGACGGCCTGCTGCTGGTACGGGCGCAGCGCCCAGCCGTCCTCCCGCAGCTCGATGGGGTGCGCCTCGCCGTCCACGTACCCGGCGAGGTCCTCGGCGGGCCAGCCGAGCTTCAGCAGCACCTGCTTGATCTGCCCGCGCTCCGACGGGTGCACCACCACGGTGTCCTCGTCGATCCGGGCACCGACCAGCGGATGGATCTTCTTGGACCGCAGCACCTCGTGCAGCACCGGCCGGTCGCTGGTCTCCAGCACCAGCCCATGCGTGGGGTGCTTGACCAGCCGCAGCCGTCCGTACCGCGCCATCGTCTCGGCGACGTCGATCAGCAGCGCGTGCGGTACCGGATACCGCGAGTGCTTCACCAGCGCGTCCACGACCTGCTCTGCGTCGTGCCCGGCCGCCCGCGCGTTCCACAGCCCGAGCGGTGTGACCCGGTAGGTGTGGATGTGCTCCGGCGCCCGCTCCAACTCGGCGAACGGCGCGATCGCCCGACGGCACTCGTCCGCGCTCGGGTGGTCCACCTCCAGCAGCAGCGTCTTGTCGCTCTGGACGATCAGGCAGGACACACATACCTCCGTCGATAGGATCGCCTGGTGCCAAGTGAAACACCCGAAGCGTCTATTCCAGCCCGGCCTCTGCCCCGGGCTCGGCGCCGGAAGGGCGTCCCGGCCAGCGCGCCGGGGATGCGCGCAGCTATCTATGTTCGCCTATCGCGCGACACAGAGGAAAGCACTTCGCCGGAACGGCAGAGGGCAGCGTGCGAATCACTGTGCGAAGCACGCGGATGGAACGTGGTCGCGGTCGAGGAAGACATCGACGTTTCCGGCTTCTCACGCGGGCTGGATCGTCCGGGGCTTCAGCGGATCTTGGCCCGTCTCGCCGAGTTCGACGTGATCGTCTTCTTCAAGATCGACCGGCTGGCACGGTCAACTGTGGACTTCGCCGAGATCATGAGGCTTGCCGAAGCTCAGAGCGTGGCGCTCGCGTCGGCGACTGAGCCGCTGGACCTCACATCGTCCATGGGGCGTGCCATGGCGAAGGTGATCGCGGTCTTCGCCGAGCTGGAGTCCGACACGATAGGGATGCGCGTCTCCAGCGCGCATGAGCACCTCCGGCGGGAAGGGCGCTGGACGGGTGGCCGGGTGCCGTTCGGGTACCGGGTGGTCCCTAACCCGCGTGGGGCAGGGAAGGTGCTGGAGGTCAATCCCGATGAGGCCAAGACCGTCCAGAAGATCGTGAAGCGGGTCCTTGCTAAAGACTCGCTGATGAAGATCGCGGCGGACCTCAGCAAGTCGGATATCCCTTCTCCTGGCCACAGCTCGCGGCAGGGGACGGGAAAGCGCAGCGACTCCAAGCAGTGGTACACGAGTACGCTGCGTAGCCTGCTCACCAACCCGCAGCTTCTCGGCCAGGTCATCGAAGATGGCAAGCCGATCTTGCGTACGGACGGTCTGCCGCTGGTGAACCGCCCGCCGATTCTGGACATGGACACCTGGCACGCGTTGCAGGACGAGCTGAAGCGGCGGGAGCACCGTGGTGATCAGCGGCGTGAAGGAACTTCGCTGCTGCGCGGCATCCTGCACTGTGGGGTGTGCGGTTCCCGCATGTACACGTTCACGGCCAAGGGGCTCGTCCGGTACCGGTGCATCGGGAGGTTGAAGCATCGGCAGCGGACCGGCGAGCAGGGTGCGTGCTACGGGCCGTCTGTGGCGGGAGAGACGACCGAAGCGCATGTGATAGCCGAATTCCTGGGCAAGTACGGCAACCTCCCCGTTGTCCGCATGGTCGAGCGTGCAGGGGAGGACTTCCGGCCGCAGATCCGGCAGGCGGAGGAAGCCCTGAGCGATCTCCAAAAGGACCGCTACGACCGAGGACTGTTCAAGGGCGACGACGGTGCGCAGCGTTACGCGGCGCAGTACGCAGAGCTCGAAGAGCGGCTGGCGGGCCTCAAGGAGAAGCAGCGCACCGCGAAGCCTGCCGGGAAGGAGGCAGTTCCGACGGGCAAGACCCACGCGGAACTGTGGAAGACAGAGGACACGGTAGGAAAGAGGGATCTCCTGTTGAACGCTGGCGGGTACGTGGAAGTGGCCCCAGCCAAGCGCGGTGGCAAGAAGCTGGACACGTCGCGGTTGTCGGTGTACTTCGGCGAGCAAGGCCACATGCGTCGTGCTGCTGCTGATCGCAAAGACGCTCCGGCCGATGGAGCCTGACGAGGGCGCGGAAGTGTGAATGGGTGCAGCCCCTGCCGAACGATGATGTCGGCAGGGGCTGCACCGTTTCTGACGTGATGCTCAGGCGGCTTCTTGTTCCAGTTGTTCGAGCCATGGCCCGATCACCTTGACGACTGGCCGACAGTAGGACAACGAAACGCCGCCCCGTGCGGTGAACTCGACGCGCTCTAGCAACAACTCGCCAAGAACCTCCCCACCGATGGAAGCGAGGGACTGTCGGAGGTCGGAGACGCTCTCGGCGAGATCCCAAGACGCGGACTTCAAGGAGAACGCCCCCAAGCCGTAGTCTTCAGCGAGACGGAAAGCGATCTTCGTTTCCGGCTGTGGTGCGCGGTGCTGATCGCTGGTTGTCATACCTGCACTGACGGCACCGGGACCATCGATCACGATCCGCACGCTTGCTGATTGGGTATCCACCTCGAAGGCGTCCGCATCCGTCGTCCACCGCCTCTCAGGTAGACCGCCGAGAAGTTCAGCGACAACCACCGCGAGAGCCTTATTACGCGTCGTCACCCGCCAGCCCGACGCTGATACAGGCCCGGCCGCTGAAGTGCCTGAGGGATGGAAAGACCCCGCCAGTGGATGGGCGCGGTGGCTCATGGGCACACCTCCCCTTCGGACTTGAGCTGTAGGGCGTTGGTGCGGTTGTGGCGGACGGTTTCGGCGAGGAGTTCTTCGCCGGGGGTGTAGCCGGTGGTGAGGTATCGCCAGTCGGAGACGACGAGGGTTTCGGCCGGGTCGTGCGCCGGGTGCCCATTGCGGATGCGGGCTTGTTCGGCCGCGTGGGTGCGGCGCGCGTCTCGGAGTGCGCCGAGGGTGGTGGAGTAGCGGCGGGATTTGGTGGAGAAGTGGCCTCGGTGGCCGAGCATGTGTGCCCATTTCCATAGGTTGAGGTGGGCGAACTCGGGGTGTTGGCCGAGGTTCCAGCAGGTGCGGAGGAGTTGCCGGACGTGCCGGGTGACGGGGAGGGATGCGGGGAGTTCGGCGAGTCCGGTTCCGGTGCAGTGGGGGCATTGGGTGGGGTAGCCGGTGGGTGTGGTGGTGGCGCCGCGTCCGCGACAGGGAGTGCAGTACAGGGGGCGGTCGATGGTGCCGGAGTCTTCGGCGCCCTTGGTGGCGTATTTGGCGACGTAGGCGGCGACGCCTTGATCGGTCAGGGGTGCGTCGGTGTTGGCGGGGGCGATCTCGCGTACGTCGATCTGGGAGCCCCAGGTCACCTCCCGGTCCCCGATGGTGTCCGAGGCCACGGTGAGCCGGACACGAGTAGCCGCGGCGAAGATGGCGTCGGCCAGGAGTGCGGTGGTGGCCCAGGCGGGCGGGTGCTCGGTGCTGCCCTCGGGGCCATCCAGCCGGATCACGGCGTGGAAGTGGACCACGCCGCGTTTTTGGTATTCGGCGACCTTGGCGAACGACAGCCGGAGGTGACTGGCGAGGGCTCGCTGGGAGAGTCCGGCGCGGGCGGCGATCTCTCGGCGCAGGTAGGTGGTGAAGCGTGCCCACAGGGCGCCTGCGTGGGCGTTGAACAGGACCGATCCGCAGTAGTCGTAGGTGAGGGGATCGACCGGGGTTCCAAGTGCCGGGTCATCCTCGCTGTGCCAGGTGCCGCAGCGGCAGGGCCGTTGTAGTCCCGCGGGGGTGGTGGGCCGGTTGTGGACGGGGCCGAAGCTGGGCGCGGTGAGGGTGGCGAACACGCGCGGGTGAGTGGTGACGGTCTCGGGGACGGTCTTTCCGCCGACGAGTCCGGCGCGTATGAGGTGGTAGGTGTCGGCGGCGTAGACGCGTGAGCAGGTCGGGCAGCGTGAGGCGCGGCGGTTACCGCAGGCGAGCAGGAGTCGGCCGGTGGGCTCGTCGGCGGTGCGGTAG
The DNA here is from genome assembly GCF_024436055.1 of Streptantibioticus rubrisoli. GTDB lineage: Bacteria > Actinomycetota > Actinomycetes > Streptomycetales > Streptomycetaceae > Streptantibioticus_A > Streptantibioticus_A rubrisoli. The sequence goes on from NZ_JANFNH010000060.1 coordinate 20,325, forward strand.
GAGTGCAGTACCTCCCGCCTGGTGGCGTCGTAGGTGGTGGTGTGGCCGACGAGGGCGATCGGGCGAGTGCAGCCGCCGAGGCGTTGGACCTGCTCGCGGGTGCGGTCGAAATCCGGGTGTGCGGCGAGTTCGAGCAGGTCCCGCACGGCGGGACTGACGATGTGACGAAGGTCGTGGGCGGTGTGCATGCGGAGGGAGTGCTTCCGTAAGGTTGGGCTGACCGCCCCGAGCAATGCGGGGGTACTGCTCGGGGCGGCCAGCCTCATGGGGTGGTCAGGGTGGTGCGGGTCGGCCGAGGTGGCCGGCGGGGGTCTCACCGGGGTACCTCCTGGTGGTGAACTGGCCGGTTTTCAGGCCGCCTTGACGAACTCCGGGCCACCCGAGCCGGGTAGGAGGGTGGCGGGGTCGCAGGTCAGGTGGGCGCTTTGTTCGGCGATCCGGGCGGCGTCGTCCGGTTCCACGTAGGGGGTGCGGACGCGGGTGAAGCCGACGCGGCCGGGCAGGGCCATGGACGCGACGCCGACATAGGCGGGGTCGCGAAGGCTGACCGGGCTGACGTCCGGCCAGTTGCGGATGTCGTCGCCCAGGGCGGCCACGGCGGCGTCAGCGGTGTTCTGCGCGAAGGACAGGTTCACCGGGCAGATATCGCGGATGAACGTGGGTAGGGCGTCGCCGGTGGCCTTCTGGGTGGCGAGGATGACCAGGATGCCCACGCTGCGGCCCTTCTTGACCAGGTGTTCCACGAGCCGGGCGTTCTCGTGCGCCAGCGCGGCCAGTTTCTTGGTCGCCGGGTCGCTGCCCTTGTGGTCACGGAAGTAGGTGTGTGCCTCGTCGATGACCAACACCACCAGCGGCCACGCCGGGGTGGGGCCGACCTTCCAGAAGTCGGTGGTGCCCAACGCCTTGCGGATGTGCGCGTACCGGCCGCGGTGCAGCTTCACCAGCTTGTGGAAGAGCCGGTTGGCCTCGGCCAGGTCGTCACCGACGAACGCGAACAGCCGGGAGGCGGTATCGGCGTAATCGCCTTCAGATGCGGCGGAGGCTTTGCCGTCGGCTACAGCGAACTGCACCGCATTGGAGGGTGCTAGGCGGCAGATCAGGCCGTTGATGAGCGAGGTCTTGCCGTAGCCGGGCAGGCCCGCCACCGTCACCCCCGGCACCTGCTTGAGCGGCAGCTTCACCGCAGTGGCGAACTCATCCGTCCCCACAGGCCATGTCCCCAAGTCCTTCGGCACCGTCCCGTCGGGGCGGTAGGCGGTCGTGGTGGCCAGTGGGTCGTAGCGCACCGCGCGAAGGGACAGCCAACCCGGCTGGTCCGGCAGAACTGAGATCCGGGGGCAGCGCCAGGTGTCGGCCAGATAGGGTGCGGCCTTTTGCAGTTCGGCCAGCCCGATGCCCGCAAGGGTGCGCATGCGCACGGTGACACCGGTGCGGTCCACGCGGGTGTGGATCTTGGGGACGAGTTCACGCACCTCGGGCTTGCGCCCGTCCTTGGTGGCGAGTTGCGCCGCTGTGGTGGGGGTGTGGTCCTTCACCGACAGACCGTGCATGGGGGCTTGCCGCTTCCAGGTCCGGCGGATGCGCCACTCAAGCCTCAAGCTGGCCCGCAACTCGTCATCGGCTCGCAGGTAGCGAACACTGGTGTGGACGAGCAGGCCGAGCAGGACCGCGGCGGCCAGCGCGGCCAGGGCAGCGGCGATGTGGGTGGGCGCGGTGGTGATGTCCGTCATCACTGGCCCTGCTCTTCCTGGTAGAGGAAGCCGCGCAGGACCTCGGCCAACTGGATCTGGTCGAGGTGGAGTTCGACCGGCGGGAAGCCGTGAATGGCCAGGACCACGCCGATGCCTGCGAGGAGGTCTCCGCTCAGCCGGTAGTCGTCTTTACGGCGGGGCGGCAGCGGGTAGACGCACTCGCCAGAGATCTCGATATCCGAGCGGCCAGGCCCGTTATAGAGGAAGTCCAGGACAGCGGCGGCCAGTTGAGCGCGATCACCCGGCAGGCAGACGGGCGGGAAGCCGTGGGCGGCGATCTGAGCCGCGATGCTCTCCAGCAGCCCCGGGGAAAGACGGGAGTCACCCTGCCTGCGGGGGAGGGGGTAGACGTGCTCGGTCAGGGGGGACAGGTTGCGCATGAGATGTTCCTTTGCGAGAGAAACAGGGGTGCGGCGGACCGCCCCGGAACAGGGGCAGGGCCGAGGGGGGCGGGGCGGACCGCCGCACCGAAAGGGGACAGGAAAGGGGTGGGGCTAGCGGCCCTGGTAGAGGAAGCGGTACAGGTGCATCCCCAAGGCAGCCTGATCCCGCAGGTCAGCGACCGGCGGATAGCCGTGCTGCTGGAGCACCAAGGCCACGTCAACGATCAGGCCGGGCGAGAACAGGTCGTCGCACTCCTCGGGCCAGGGCACCGGGTAGGCCGGATACAACGGACCGTCGCCGGGCAACGAGGCGGGCACGGGAGCAGGGGTGAAGGCAGTCACTTGGTGTTCTCCGTCTTCTGGTTCGGGTTCGGGTTCGCCGACTTCACCGCCGAAGCGGCCGGAGAGGCCGCAGAGGCCGCGGCCGAAGGGGCGGGGGCGGCGGGGGCGCTGCTGACCTCGATAGCGGTGGCGCGGTAGGCGATGCCCTCGGCCAACTGGCCGTTGTTGTTCACACGCGCCCACGGGGTGGCGACCAGCCCCACGGGACGCACATACGTACCAACCGCAAGGCCCTCCGGGACACCCGACTCGGGCACGGCCATCTTCACCACCTCGGCCTTGCCCTCGCTGGTCTGCAACACGCTGACAAGGAGCAGCAATTCGCCGGTGGTGTAGTCCGTGGCAGGCTCGCCCGTCTGCCCGTTGATCTTCGGTTCCGTCAAGAGCGCGAGCATGTAGACCTTGTTGCGGGTTGCTACGTCGATGGACTGCAAAGCAATTCCTTTCAAGAAGGCGCCCGTTTCACGCGAATTGGGCGCACGGGGCCAGCACCACAGCATGGAGCGGTTTTCGCTCAGCGCCAGGCGCGGCAGAAACAAAGAGGGGAAGAGATCCGGCGGTCACGCCGCCGTGTCGGGCACGTAAGGCCCGCAGCACTACACAACGTCTATCGAGTCAGGCGACTCCTTTCACGAGCAGTAGACAGGCGAGTTCAACCACCACCCCATGCCGGGCGGCAGCGACGGGGAGGAGATTAGGGCGGAATTCCGGTTGCACCAAACGACCAAGATCAATTACCGGGATGTCCGCACGAACGGCCTGGACCAGACAGCACGAGACAAGACACCAGGCAGGTCAGCGGTGCACGCCGGGTGGTTCCAAAACCGTAGGCCCAGATCGGCCGTTGACCAAAAAGTTCAGCGTGAGGTATCGGAATCCGACCCTTCAAGGGGCCGGAATCTGACCCCTCGGGGCGGAATCCGACCCCTCAGACCATCAGCCATCCCAGATCAAGCCCGACACCTCCGTCCACTCCAGTCGTAGCTCGGCACAACAAAGACAGCCCCCGCGTAGACGCCGAAGCGGCGGGAACACCATCAATGGATCCATACGAAGCCCGGTTTCGGTAACCGGGAAACCCGTGCTATGTTCCGCCGCGCACCAACCCAGGAGTCGCAGAAAAGGCGACACGCTTCCGCGTCAACTCGGCGTGAACCAAGGCACATTCATGGCGTTCGAGAACCAGCGGCATCTGTCGCTCATCGGCGCATCCGGCCCCGGGTCATCCAAGGAATCGGCGCATGGCGGTCCATCGCCCGCAGACGCGGGGAGCCGAAGGCAGCACGAAGCGCCGAAGACGCCGCACGCCATGACGCACAAGACGACGCCGGAAATGAGGCGTGCGTTCAAACCACCATTACTGAATCAAGGGCGGTCCGCTGACGCGGCCCGCCGCGCGCCGCCCCCGGCCGCCGCCCGCTCCTGTCTACGCCCCGCTCGCAACGGCCCGTGACTGGCGCGCGAAGAAGCACCAAGGGCCGAACGGAACCCGCACGCCAGCCCGAAGTACGCCCCAGACAGGCACCGCCCAAGACTCACCCCCACGGCGAAACAGCGCCTCTGCCAGCCAAGGCACCCTGCACCACGGGCCAGGACAGCCAGCGCAATTCCGCGGTGGCCCAAGCACGAAGGCCCCAGGCATCACGCGCCTCCGAGGGGATCTTTACGTGCGGCGCGTGACACCTGGCGCCAGAAGGGGCCGCTCCAGCCCCACCCCGTCCCCCGAGCACCATGACAGGGAGGCTCGGGGAACTGTCCACCAGGGTTTCAGGCGCATCAACGAGCCCACCCGCGGCGAGGACACGGCTCACCGCCGGTAGGTCGCGCCTGGGGAGAGCGACCCACCGCACCGGCCGCCCGTGCCCCCGCCGTGACGATCAGAGATGGAGTGGCCGGGACCGGCGGGGGTACAGGTGGCACACGCGCGCCTGATCGCTCGACGCACCCGCCATCGTGGCTCACTTTCCGTGGCTCAGGTCCGAACGGGCAACATCAGCAAACTGCCACAATGACGAAACCCCGCCCGGCAGTCACCGGACGGGGTTGTGTACGGGTGCGTGAGGCTCAGGCGGTCGGCAACTCCCCGCGCTTTACCGCGTCAACGAACGACACCCAGGAGGCAGCGGAGAAGGCCAAGGCAGGCCCTGCGGGATCCTTGCTGTCACGGACGGGGACAAGGCCGCGTACCGCGTAGTCCGGTGCCCATTCGATGCACTCACCGCCGTTGGATTGGCTGTACGTCGAGCTGCGCCAGTCGGCGCCGGTCAGGTCGTGGATCATGAGTACAAGTCCTTCGAAATGGAGTCGATCAACTGGACCGACTCATCCGGCGGTTGGGCCATGGCCTTGAGCAGATCATAGGCATCGTGGGCTGCGGTAACGTCGTCCGGCTCGGCTAGCACGTAACCCTTCGGGAAGCCATCGACGTGTACGACGTCCGCCCCCTCGTTGAAGGACAGGATCCCGAACGGGCTCTGAACTGGAGTGCGGTGCTGACCACCGTCCTTGATGATCTGGACCCGGTTTGATGGGACCTCGGCAAGCTCCCCCAGGCGCCCAAGCTGCTCGCGCATGATGGCTCTGTCGCCCACCATGTTCCGCAACACGGCTTCGTCAAGGACGAGCCACAGTCGTACAGGTTTCTCGCGGGCAAGGATGCGCTGGCGCTCCATCCGCAGAGTCACCAGGTCTTCCAAGTTCGTAGGACGGCCAGCCCGCAGCACCGCGCGTGCGTAGTTCTCCGTTTGCACGAGCCCCGGCAGCAGTACCGGGTGGAACATGCTGACAGCGACAGCCTTCCACTCCAGCTCGACGTACCGGCGAAACCACGGCGGGAAGGCAATACGGATCGCCAACGGCCACAACCGTGCGAATCGTCCGTTTGCGTGGGGGAACACCCGGTCACATGTCTCAGCGAACTCCAGTGATGGCACACGCTCACCGGTTTCGATCTTGGCGACCAGCGAGTAACCGCAATGAGCTTCCTTGCCCAACTCCTTGCGTGACATACCCAGACGCTCACGCTCTAACTGGACTTCGGACCCGAAGTGCCTAAGTGGCGAGGTGCCAGGGTCGTCAACCGGTTCGTTCTGATCTTCGACACTCACGCAAAGCCCCTAAAAACCTTGGACAGTTGAGGCTGTCCAAGCCTCGTGTCTGTTGAGCGTACGCGCGGAGGGCGACCCTTGGAGTACAGACGGTGATGGTCACCGGCAAGGCGTACTAAGGACCGACCTCATGACGGAGCTTCCCCCAACTGCCGCCCCTCGTAACGAGTTGCCGCAGCGAAAGCGGATAGCGCCGGGGCTGCTGCCGGATGAGGTGCGCGCGGCACAGCGTGAGCGGTGGGCACAGACGCCAGAGGAAGTCTGGTTCGGTCCGTGGACGCCGTTGCCGCCAGAGGTTCCGCGCGGGCCGTACAAGCGAGCAACCCGCGCCCTGGTGGCGGAAGTCGAAGAGGGGCTGAAGAGGGTGCTTGGTGATGACTAGCCACTCGACAGCCGCGGCGCTACGCACGCCGGACCTTGAGCCCGTGCCGGTGGACGGGTGTGACGTGTGTGGCGCCCTGGCCCGGCAGCGTGAAGCAGCTCGTTCTGCTGGGAGCCCGATCACCGTCCAGCAGTGCAGCAAGGAACTTGCCAACCATCCGCACAGAAAGGCCGACCGGGCATGAGAACGCGCAACCCCCTCGCGGCCCCGCCTCGGTACATCCGGCGCCCGCCTGTCTTCCGATCGTCGGACGAACTCAGGATCGGCATGCTCGTCTTCGATCGCGACTACGACATGCCCGGCAAGGTGCGGAAGGTGGACGGCAAGTTCATCGAGATCGAGCGCCCCACGGGCTACGTGTGGCGGCAGAACTATCTGCGGTTGCGCCGTGCCACCGAGCGGGAAGCGCGTCAGCTTGACGCCATCCGCCGGTTGCACGCTGTGCGACAGCGGGGCCTGTGAGAAGAGTTCCGGTTAATGATCTTGAACCAAGACGGGGTGTGCACCGCATGAGTAGGCCGATGTTCACGCGCAGGCCGAAGGGGGCGATGAAGCCCACCGCGGCCACCCGCAAGGACGATGCGAACGCAGGCAAGCAACATGCCCAGAAGCTAGACCTACTCGCCCGAATGCGTCAGCGAATCGCTGACAAGCCAACGGGCGGCTAGCCGTACGGACTCCCGCCCCTGCCGGATGGAACCGGACGACAACCCCCGGGTCTTCGGGATCCCGGCAGGGACGGGGCAAGACCCCGCCCGGCTGTCGAAAGCAGCCCCGGGTGGGTTCACAGGAACAAGGTCGGCCGAATCGTGTCTCGCCCGACCGAGCAACCGAAGATCACCCTTCCTCAGAACGTCCGACTACGAAGGGAAGACCACACGTGTCAGTGACCGTAGCCGCCCCGTGGGGAGTTCACCGGATGAAGCCGTTCCCGGCCAGTGCCGTTGTGCCGGAGACCCGCGTCGTGCTTGACCCCGAGACGCAGACCGGCCGATGGCTCGCCGAGGACGGCGCCACGCTCCCGGCATGGGACAGGCACAAGAAGTCCGAGACGTCGAAGGAGACGAAGACGGGGACCAGCCTGGACGGCAATAGCGATCAGGGCAGCGACCAACAGGGAGACAGCGACTGATGCGCGGGAGGGCCGCTGAGCCGTCCGTGCTCGTCATCACGTGCCTGGACGACGCCACCGCGGATGTGGTGATCGAGGAGCTGAACCGGCGCGGTGTACCCGTCGTGCGTCTCGACCCGGGCGACTTCCCGGAGCACGTTACGGCGAACGCCTCGTTCGATTGCTCAGGCATGGGCGGCACCATGCGGACCCAGACCCGTACCGTCGAACTCGGCGCGGTGCGGTCCGTCTACTGGCGTCGCCCGAGCCCGTACACAGCCGCACCCGACCTGGACGAGCAGGATGGGCGCTGGTGCGTGGACCAGGCCCGCTACGGGCTCGGCGGCATTCTGGCGGCCCTCCCCCACGCGCACTACGTCAATCACCCCTGGCGCAACCGCGATGCCGAGTACAAGCCCGCCCAACTCGCGACAGCGGCACGCTGCGGGCTCCACGTCCCGCCGACGCTGATCACCAACGATCCGGTCCAGGCCCGCCAGTTCGCCACCGAGTACGCGCCAGTGCTCTACAAGCCGCTGTGGAACAGCGACTACATCGGCCCTGACGAACGCGCCAGGACGGTATGGATCGAGGACGTGGCACCCCAGGCCATCGACGCCGGGGTGTCGCGAACAGCGCACCTGTTCCAGCAGCGCGTCAGGAAGACAGCCGATATCCGGATGACCGTCGTGGCCGATCAGCAGTTCGCCGTACGCATCGACGGATCGCCGGGCGTGGACTGGCGGCGCCACTACGACGCGCTGACCTACACCCCGATCGAGACACCGCCCGACGTCATCAAGGGAGTGCACGCCTACCTCGACGCCTTCGGGCTCATCTACGGGGCTTTCGACTTCGGATTAGGCGCCGATGGCCGATGGTGGCTCTACGAGTGCAACCCGAACGGGCAATGGGCCTGGTTTCCCGACGCGATCTGCCAGCCGATCACCACAGCCCTAGCCGACGAGCTACAGCACCCAGGAGAGCGAGCATGACGACCGATCCCGCAGCGCTGCGGCGCGCGCTTGCCGACCACATCGCGGAGAGCGGATCACTGACCGACCCCGCATGGCGGGCAGCCGTCGAGAACATTCCCCGGGAGATGTTCCTTGGCCCGGCCATCTTCCGACCCAACGGCACGGCCTGGGAACCGATGCGCCGCGACCAAGCGGACGAGGACGAATGGCTACGGCTGGCCTACCGCGACCAAACATGGGTGACGCAGGTCGAGGGCATCGACGCCGCCGCCGCGGACGCCCCCCTGTCCGGCAGCCCGACATCATCATCAACGCTGCCGTCCCTCGTCGTCCGGATGCTCGAAGTAGCGAACATCAGCGACACAGACAACGTGCTGGAGATCGGCACCGGCACCGGCTACTCAACTGCCATCATGTGCCACCGCCTCGGAGCCGAGCGCGTTACCTCCATCGAGTACGACCAGGGCGTAGCCGACCACGCCGCCGCCACTCTCCAACAGATCGGATACGCGCCGACCCTCGTGGTCGGAGACGGCCTCCATGGACACAAGCCGGGCGCCCCGTACGACGCCCTGGTAGCCACCTGCGCCGTGCGCACGATCCCCTTCTCCTGGATGGTTCAGGTCCGCGAGGGCGGAACCATCACCACCACTGTCAGCGGCTGGATGCTCGCCTCCGGGCTGGTACGCCTGACCCTGACCGAGGACGGCGGTGCGTCCGGCCGCTTCACCGGCGACCAGGTGTCCTACATGCTCGCCCGCCCACACGAGCGCCCACCCCACCCCGCCTACTTCCAGCACGACGGGACCGTACGCGAATGCCGCATCGACCCGAACGAGCTGGAGAGCTGGACCGGGCGGTTCCTAGCCCAGCTCGCCGCCCCCTCGGCGGAGCTGATGACCACCGGAGACGGAGTGATCCTTTGGGACGTCGCCACCGGTTCCCAGGCATGGACAGAACCCGCCGGAGACACGTGGACCGTGCACCAGCACGGGCCGCTTCAGCTCTGGGACCAGGTGGAGGACGCCATCGCCACCTGGCAGAAGGCCGGAGCACCCGACCAATCCGCTTTCGGCATGACAGTGACCCCCGACCACACACAGCACGTGTGGATCAACGATCCGGCCGGTCCTTCATGGCCTCTGCCGGTATGAATCCAGTGCTGCCGTTAGGCCGACGCCCCGAGGTTTGATCCCGGTCGTCCGTCTCTTCCATGGCGGACGGCTGGGAGCTCTCGCTGTGCTGGCAGGCCGGGCAGAGCTCGTGACGGCCTTCATCCGTGATCACGGTTCCCCACCCCAGGCACACGCTGCAATCACGGGCAAGGGTGGGGTCCGCATGGGGGGGAGGGGTGGTGTGGGCAACCACGCGGAACCTCCTCACCGGTGGGCGATGGGCAGGTCAGACGATCGGCTCTGCGTGAGCTGTTTTCATCTAAGCACCGCACCCTTGCGGAGCACATCACTTCAGGTGGACAGCCTCCCGCGCTGGCCCCGATCGTGCGCTACCTCCCGGCGCATGGGCGGGGGTCCCCGCTGCTGAGCTGCGGAAATGGTCGCCACTGGCCACTAGGTGGCTTAGTATGCGTATCGGACCTGATCGCTTGGACGATGAGAGGTCCGTTCAACGCCGTGGCCCTTCGGTCGTGGTACGGGGACAAGCTTCCAGTGTCGCGCATCGCGCGGGAAACCGGCCGGTCGTGCGTCAGTGGGCGTCCTCGGTGAGTTCGGCGACGCCGGTGATGCGGTGCAGGGCGTAGGTGCGGACCTCGTCGGTGGTGTGGTCGTACGCGGTGACGAAGCCGCCCTCGACCTTGACCGGTTCGATGACGCGCTGGCTGGCGGCGCCGTCGGCGTTGACGTAGCCGATCCACAGGGGTTCACCGGTGAGGACCGCGGCCTGCACGGTGGCCAGGGTCTCCGCCGACGTGGTGCGGGGCAGGACGGAGCCGTGCGGGGCCGGTTTGCGGGGGGCGGTGGCCGCGTGGTCGCCCGCGCGGATCGCCTTGACCGCGGCCGCCAGCAGCGTCCGGTCCGGGCGCGGCGGCCCGTCCGGCACCGGGACCGGCGCGGCGCGCGGCGGGGTGCGGCGGGCGTCGGCGCGGGTGATCAGCACGTCGCCCTCGGCGGACTCCGCGGCGGGCGCGAAGCCCATCGTGCGCAACCGTTCCAGCAGGGTCACCGGTTCGCACTGCGCGGCCAGCACGGTCGGCGCCAACCGCCGCAGGCCGAGCCCCGCGGCCCGGCGGTCGGCGAGGATCTCGGAGAGCACCGCGTCGTCGTCGCAGCGCACGTACGCCGAGGCGGCGCCGACCCGCAGCCGCCCGTGTCGACGGGCCACGTCGTCGATCAGGTAGCTGAGCGGTTGCGGCACCGGGGTGCGCGAGTGCGCGGCGAGGAAGGTGTGCAACTCGGCCGCGGTGCGCCCGGCGTCCAGCGCCCGCCGCACCGACTGAGGGGTGAACCGGTACACCGTCGCCCCGCCCTTGGACTCGACGTCGGCGAGCACCCCCAGCGTTTCGGCCAGCTCGGTGCGCAGCGGGCCGGGGGCGACTGCGGTCAGGTCGGCCTGCAGCAGCACGTGGTCCAGCGGCTCGGGCAGCAGCGGGGCCAGCCGGGACGCCGCCGTGTCCGGGGCGGTGAGCAGCTCACGGCCGTGCCCGGACAGCGCGCCGCGCCCGGTCACACCCAGCAACTCGGCTTCCTGGACGGTCCATTGGACGAGCCGCTCCCGCAACTCGTCCAGCGCCGCGCCGCCGCGCAGCGGCCGCTCCCAGCGCAGCCGGGCCAGCAGGTCCTGCGGCCGGGCGGAGGCACCGTCCGGGAGGTCGGCGAGCAGCTCCAGTGTCCGGCGGCGCACCCCGGGCGCCGCCGAGCGGTCCAGGTCGGGGCCGAGCGCGGCCAGCGTGCGGCCCTTGGCGTCCCGGCCGCCGACCAGGCCCGGGGTGCGGGTCGCCGCCAGCCATGCGGAGGCCAGCCGCGCCCAGCGGTCCTCGGTGGGCAGCCGCAGCCACTCGTCGTACCCGGGCGTCGGTGCGTACGCCTCGTCCACCTCGCCGTCGGACGCCACCAGGCCAGCGGCGTACGCGGTCTCCAACCAGAACGCGGCCAGCTCCTCGCTGGTGTCCAGCGCGGCCGCGGTGCGCTTGAGGTCGCGCACGCTCATGCCGCCCGCCCGCAGCACCAGGGGGCCGCCGGTGTCCCAGCCCTTGACCAGCTCCTCCACGGTGCGCACCGCCGTGAACGCCTCACCGGCGGCCGTGCCGTCCACCACCTCCGCGTCGTACCGCGCGCTCGGCGGCACCTCGGGCGGCAGCGGCTCGGGAGCCCGGTGCGCGCGTCCGCCGCGCAGCCGTAGCGCGGTCTCGCGGGGCAGTACCACGGTGTTCGGCCCGGCGGGCAGCAGGACACCGCGGGCCAGCAGCCACTGCACGGGGGTCTCGGCGGTGGCCGCCCGTACCGGTTGCGAGGCCTGTGCCACCTCGCCGTAGGGCGGCCCCCACTTGAGCTTGTCCAGCACCGCCCGCGCCCCCTCCGGGGCACCGGCCAGCAGCGCGGTGAGCCGCTCGCGGTCCGAGAACAGCTCCGTGAGCGCCGCGACCGCGCTCACCGGGTCGTGGGTGGCCGGCAGCCCGGCGTCGGCCACGATCTGCTGGAGGCGGCCCGGTGACATGCCCGCGGCGGCCTCCGCGACCGTCGGGCCCAGGCCGGTCGGCGAGGGGGCGGCGGGGGAGGGGGCGAGCAGGTCGCGGGCGGTGCGCACCAGCCGCAGCCGGTCGCCGCCGCCCCACACCAGCGCGTTCGTCCGCAACGTGGCCACCGCCGCGGGCAGCGCCTCGGCGATCTCCGGCGCGCCCTCGTCGCCGGTCATCAGCGCGCACAGGGTGTCGTACGGGCAGGGGTCGGCGGCGATCGCCAGCGCCTCGGCGGTCTGCAGCGCGAACCGGTCCAGGTGCTCCAGGGCGCGCACCACTGACGCCCGGGTGCCCGCCCGGGTGGCCAGTTGGGTGAGGTCGCCGGGAACCGGGTTGACCAGGTCGGGGCGGGCCAGCAGCAGGGCCGCCACGGCGTCGTCGCCCCGGGCGCGCAGATCCTCCGCGAGGGTGCGCGGGCCAGAACCCGCGCCGGACGCCTCGACACCGCTCGCCACGCGCACCTCCCGATTCCGCTCGGTGGTCATCGACCGTTTCCGGGGCCGGTCACCCAAACCCTAAGGCGGTCAGTCGTCCCACATTAGGGCCTGTTCCTCTGAGCTTGCTTGGTACCGACGACAGGGGCGGGTGGCGCTCGACTTATCCACAGTGCGCCCTGCGGCCCGCACCGACTCGGCGGTACGGTCAACGGGCCGGACAGTACAGCGGGTTGGGCGGTGAACTTCGATGGGCATCGAGAGCGACAAGCTCGTCTTCGACTATCTGAGCCGGGTCGGCGATCTTGCTCAGACCGCCATGGGCTCGGCGGACCGGATGAGACTCGTCGCCCGGCTGCGGGGCGACATCGAGCGCCAGCGCGGCGGCAGCGACAGTGAGGCCGTGGTGCGGCGGATCCTGGGCAAGCTGGGCACTCCGGACGAGGTGGTGCAGGCGGCCGCCCGGCAGAGCCCGGGCTCGGTGCGCACGCAGGAGCCGGTCGTCGCGGCGCCCGCCCCGAGCCGCAGCGAGACGGTCAGTCTGGACAAGTCCCCCGCGGCGGACTCGGCGGCCGACGAGTGGTGGCGGATGCCGCCCGATGCGCAGCGCGCGGAAGGCGGCGGGATACGCGGGCCGAGCACCAACGAGGTGCTGGCGGGGTGGTCCGGTGGACTGTTGCCGCCGGAGCCGGACGACGAGCCCGCGGCACCGGCCGAGGAGGTCGAGCCCGACACCGCCGAGGCCGCTGCTCCACGCCGCCGGTTCCGGTTCCGGCTGCGCCGGGCGGCGGCGTCCGGCGCGGGGGACGCGGCCGCGCGGCGGCGGCTGCCGGTCGGGCCCCTGGAACTGCTGGCGGCGCTGGCGCTGGTGGCCGGGGTGGTGCTGGGCAACTGGCTTGCGCTGGGCGCCGGTTGGCTGCTGGCGTACTCCACGCACGGCATCGCGCGCCGGGAGGCGAAGTTCGCCGCGCTGGGCGTGCCGGGGCTGGTCGTGCTGGGGGAGTTCGGCTGGCTGTGGGGGCGCACGGACGGGCGCTGGGGCGCGCCGCTTTCCGCCGACCGACTCGGTCAGGCGATCACCGCTGACTTTCCGGTGACGGTGAAGGTGGCCGCGCTGGGCACGGCGGCGTTTCTGCTGTGGCGCAGCGCGCGGCGTTGAGTGGTTGCGGCTCCGGCGGCCTTAAGGCCGCTCAGCGATGCCGCGGCACCCGCCGAGGTTGGGTGCTCGCCGTCGCGGCGGGGAGTGGTTACCGGAGAGTTCTCGTCGCGGCCACCCCCGGGCAGCGGGAGTGGCCGCCGCGCCCGACACAATGGCTGCCATGGCCTTGAACGCGATAACGGTCGGATTCGACCTCGACATGACCCTGATCGACTCCCGGCCGGGCATCAAGGCCGCCTACGACCAGCTCTCCCGTGAGACGGGCCGGTACATCGACTCGCGGTTGGCGGTCACCCGGCTCGGTCCGCCGCTTGACGTGGAGTTGGCGTACTGGTTCCCCGCCGACGAGATCCCCGACGCCACCGAGCGGTACCGGGCGCTCTACGTCGAGCACGCCATCGCGCCCACCCCGGCCATGCCCGGCGCCCGTGCCGCCATCGAGGCGGTACGTCGGGTCGGCGGCCGGGCCATCGTCGTCACGGCCAAGCACCAGCCCAACGCCGAACTGCACCTGAAGCACCTGGGCATCGAGCCCGACGCGCTGATCGGCTGGCTGTGGGCGGAAGCCAAGGCCGAGGCGCTGCGAGAGCACGGCGCGTCGGTCTACGTGGGCGATCACACCGGAGATGTGCGCGGCGCCCGTACGGCGGGCGCGCTGTCCGTCGCGGTGCCCACCGGCCCGTGCGACGCCGACGAGCTGCGCGCCGCGGGCGCCGATGTGCTGCTGGGCGATCTGACGGAGTTCCCCGCCTGGTTCCACGGCTACGCGGCGCGGGCCGCCGGACAGGTGGCGGGAGCGGGCGGATCCGACGACTAGCCGGCCGAAGCCTCGCGACAAGCGCTGTGCGCCGGAGGCCCTCAGCTGAGGGTGGTGGGCGACGGGCGGGTCTGACGCCGCTGCGCCAGCGCCGAACGCAGTAGCCCGGCCAGCGCCAGCAGGAAGCCGACGCCCATCAGCATGCACACCAGATAGGCGGCAGTCGGCAGCGGATGCGAGCCGGTGAACAGCGGCGCGATGGTGGCGAGTGTCGCGACCGCGCCAATGATGAACACGATCGCGCCGATCCGCACCAGCAGATCACCAGGCATACGGGTTTCACTAGTCACCTCACCAGGGTAGGTCGCGCTAGAGGCGCCGCGGGATCGGGGCCTGGGCGTCTTGTCACCCACCCGCGGACCATTAGCCTGGTGACAGGCGGGTCTTCAGGGGACCCGCTGCACTGCTATCCGGGCTACCCGGAGTCGGCGACGGCTCCTTTCCGGGCGGCGGTGTTCGAAACGGATTTTCTCCATCAGACGAGGACGAGGTCGGACGTGCCAACCGGCAAGGTCAAGTGGTTCAACAGCGAGAAGGGCTTCGGCTTTCTCTCCCGCGACGACGGCGGCGACGTCTTCGTGCACTCGTCCGTCCTCCCCGCCGGGGTGGACTCGCTCAAGCCCGGCCAGCGGGTGGAGTTCGGGGTCGTCGCCGGCCAGCGCGGCGACCAGGCGCTGTCGGTGACGGTGCTGGACCCGGCGCCCTCGGTGGCCGCCGCCCAACGCCGCAAGCCGGACGAACTGCTGCCGATCGTGCAGGACGTCACCACCCTGCTGGAGGAAGTGGCCCGCTCGCTGCAGCGCGGTCGCTACCCGGAGAAGAGCCACGGCCGCAAGATCGCGGGCGTACTGCGCGCGGTCGCCGACCAACTGGACGTCTGAGCGACCCGGCGTCGAAACGGCCGCCCGCCAACCGGCGGGCGGCCCACAGCGCTATGCCGGGAAGTCCAGCGCGTCAGTCCCGAGCGGCGGCACCAGCCCCCCGGCCGCCGCACGTGTGAGCAACCCGCGCACCGCCGCGTAACCGTCCTCGCCGAGGTCCTCGGTGAAGTCGTTCACGTACAGCCCGATGTGCTGCCGGGCGACCGACTCGTCCATCTCCTGCGCGTGCGCGAGCACGTAGCCTCGGGAGGCCGACGGATCGTCCCAGGCCATCCGTACCGAGGCGCGCGCGGCCCCGGCGATGCGGCGCAGCGTCGGTGCGCCCAGTGACCGCCTGGCGATGATCGCGCCGAGCGGGATCGGCAGCCCGGTGGTCTCCTCCCAGTGCTCGCCCATGTCGGCCAGGCAGCTCAGCCCGTAGCCCTGGTAGGTGAAGCGGGCCTCGTGGATCACCAGACCGGCGTCCACCCGGCCGTCCCGCACCGCGGGCATGATCTCGTGGAACGGCAGCACCTCGATCCGGCCGACGCCGCCCGGCACCTCGCTGGCCGTCCACAGCCGGAACAGCAGGTACGCGGTGGACCGTTCGCTGGGCACGGCCACCGTCTTCCCGGCCAGGTCCGCGGCCGAGCCCGGCTGGCGGGTCAGCACCAGCGGCCCGCAGCCGCGGCCGAGCGCACCGCCGCACGGCACCAGCGCGTACTCGTCGAGCACCCACGGCAGTACGGCGTAGGAGACCTTGAGCACGTCCAACTCGCCGCGCTCCGCCATCCCGTTGGTGATGTCGATGTCGGCGAACGTGACGTCGAGCGGCGGCGCGTCGGGCAGCAGACCGTGCGCCCAGGCGTGGAAGACGAAGGTGTCGTTGGGGCAGGGCGAGTAGGCGATCTTCAGCGGTTCAGCCATCGCTGGCGGCCTCCGATTCCAGTACGGGTACGAGTGCGCGGAAGGCCTCGGTCAGCGCGGCCAGCGCGTCACCGATCCGCCAGGCGGCGCGGTCCCGTGGACCCACCGTGTTCGACACCGTACGGATCTCCAGCACCGGCACCTGGTGCCCGGCCGCCGCCTCCGCCACGCCGAACCCCTCCATCGCCTCGGCCAGCGCGGTGGGGTGACGGTCCGCCAGCTGCGCCGCGCTCCCGGCGGTTCCGGTGACGGTGGAGACGGTCAGCACGGTGCCGTACCCGGCGCCGAGCGCGTCGGCCACGGTGCGGGAGAGCCGGGCGG
This sequence comes from Streptantibioticus rubrisoli, assembly GCF_024436055.1. Classification (GTDB taxonomy): domain Bacteria; phylum Actinomycetota; class Actinomycetes; order Streptomycetales; family Streptomycetaceae; genus Streptantibioticus_A; species Streptantibioticus_A rubrisoli. The sequence continues at coordinate 36,590 of NZ_JANFNH010000060.1, forward strand.
GCGGCAGATGGCGGGCGGTGCCGAAGCCCAACTCGGTGACGGGGACGAACCCTTCGGCGGTCTGGGCGCCGAGGTCGGCGGCGACGATCGCGTCCGCGACCACGGTCGACCCGACGGGCGCCGCGGGCTGGAACCCGCCGCCGATGCCCGCCGAGACCACCAGGTCGTACGGCTCCCCGGCGAGCTCCGCCGCGGTCAGCGCGGTCGCGGTCCCGGCGGCGGCGGCCGCCTGGCCCACCCCGGCGTCCAGCAGATCCACCCGGCCGGCGCCGTGCGCGCCGAACCGGGCCATGGCCAGTCGCAGCAACGAGTAGCCGCCGGGCAGCGGACGTTGCAGCCCGACGTTGGCGTCACCCGTGGGCCGCGCCTGGTTCGCGGCGTGCAGCCCGCGGGCGGCGGCGTCGCGCTCCGCCGGCACCGCGGTCACCACGAGCAGCCGCACGGCGTCAGTCCGCCAGCTCCAGCTTGACGTTCCACACCCCGGCGGCGCCGCCCTTGCCGGAGACCTGCACGATGCTCAGGTTCGCGGTCTTGGAGCTCTGGCCGGTCTGCTGGTCGACGAACAGGGTGCTGGGGTTGGCGAAGGTGTAGTACGTCTGGTTCTTCAGGATGTCGCTCTTTTGGCCCGTGGCGGTCAGCACGACCCAGCCCTTGTCGGCGATGGCCGGGTCCACCCCGATATGCACCTTGTCCGAGGCGTGCACCGTGATGGTCTGCTCGGGCGCCTTGTTCAGGCAGGAGGACAGGTCGCTCAGCGCCTTACCGCCGTTGTAGCAGGACGCTTCCGTGTGCGCGGAGGTCGAGCCGACGGTGACGGTCGCCAGCGGGGTCGGCTTAGTGCAGGCGGAAAGGGCGAACAACCCAAGGGCAACCGCCCCCACGGCGGCGGCACTGCGGCGAATGGTCATGACGCTGAGGCTACCGGGCGCCCTGGTTCACGCCGCGCGGGGGTGCGGCGTGCCGCGTCTGGCCGCCGCCAGCAGGCCGCGTACCGTCGCCGCCGCGGCCACCGCGACCAGCCCGGCGCCCACCGCCAGACCCAGCACCCCGTTCAGCGGCAGCACGATCCCGAGCCCGCCGCCGAGTACCCACGCCAACTGAAGCACCGTCTCGGAACGGGCGAACGCCGAGGTGCGCACCTCCTCCGGGACGTCCCGCTGGATCAGCGCGTCCAGCGACAACTTGCCGAGCGCCTGGGTCAGTCCGGTGGTCGCCGCCGCGAGGGTCACCGCCACCGCTCCGTAGCCGATCGCGGCGAACACCAGCATGCCGAGAGCCACCAACAGCACCGTCGTGATGATCACCTCCGGCGCCCGGGTGCGCAGCCACGCGCCGAGCACATTTCCCAGGGCGTTGCCACCGCCCGCCGCCACCGCCACCACACCCAGCGCGAGCGCCGGGCTCAGCCCGCCGGGCGGATGCTCGCGCAGCACGAACGCCAGGAAGAACGTGAGCAGCCCGGACAGCCCGCGCAGCGCGCAGTTCGCCCGCAGCGCGTACAGCACCGACGCGCCCACGGTACGCAGCCCCGGGCGCGGCACCGGCTTTCCGGACGCGAGCTCCTCACGGTGCAGCGAGGCCCTGTGCTCGCCCTTGGCCGAGTCCACGTGCGACGGCAGCGAAAAGCACCAGAACGCACCGGCCGAGAAGATCACCAGCGCCCCGTACAGCGGCCAGGCCGGACCGATCAGATGCAGCAGCGCGCCGAACGGCGCGGCGAGCGCGGTCGCCAGCAGCCCGGAGAGCGTCATCCGGGAGTTCGCCTTGACCAACGAGATCCGCGGCGGCAGCAGCCGCGGTACGACGGCGCTGCGCACCACACCGTTCGCCTTGGACGCCACCAGCACGCCGAGCGCCGCCGGATACAGCCCGAGCCCCGCGCTCGACACCACCGAGGCCATCGCCCACGCCAGCACCGCGCGGGCCAGCATCGAACCGGCCATCGCCGCGCGGCGGCCGTGCGGGATGGAGTCCAGCAGCGGCCCGATCACCGGGGCGAGCAGGGTGAACGGCGCCATGGTGACCAGCAGGTACAGCGCCACCCGGCCGCGCGCCTGGCCGGTCGGCGCGGAGAAGAACACGGTGCTGGCGAGCGCAATCGTGATCATCATGTCGCCCGCGGAGCTGACCGCCTGCAACTCCAGCAGCTTCGCCAGCCCGGTCTCGCCCGCACCCTGTGCGTGCGTCACCTTCCGCACCGCCGACCGCGCACCGCGCCCCACCCGCACCACCGCGGACGCGACGGCCCGGCCGAGCCGACGCATCGTCCCGGCCGTGCTGCGGCGTAGGGCACCCACGAACTGCATCCTGCCCCCAATACCGGCCCCGCATTGGCGGTTCTGGCCACCGTCCACCGGATGTCCCCGCTGACGGCGGTACGGCGGGTCGCGCACGGCGGGCGGCGACGCGCCGCCGGGCGCCGTGCCGAGCGGGTCGGACGCACCCCTGACTTCCCGCCGGGAGCGCGGACGGGTAGCGTGCCCCACGCGCCGTCACCGGCACTTCCTCGCCGCGCGCTGCCGACCGATCCCGCAGAATGGGAACCAAGTCGGTGCGCCCGAGGACGGATGGGCGGACGTCGACGCGGTCCCCAGGTCCGCTCCGTCCCGCTCGCCCTTCGGTCGGCGCACCCGTGAGACGGCGTAGGAGAGAATCGATTCTTGTGAGTGCTGCGATGCGAAGCCGGACACCGGACCGCCTGTGCGCCGAGGCGGTTGACCTCGCCCGCGCGGCGGCCGAGGAACTCGCCGGGGCGGAGGTTGTCGGCGAGCACCTCGGGGCCGTGGCCGAGGGGGACCGCGTCGTCACGCACTCCTTCGCCTGCCAGGACCCCGCGTACCGCGGCTGGCGGTGGGCGGTCACGGTGGCCCGCGCCTCCCGCGCCAAGGTCGTCACGCTCGATGAGACGGCGCTGCTGCCCGACGCGGACGCGCTGCTGGCCCCCGAATGGGTGCCGTGGAGCGAGCGGCTGCGCCCCGGCGACCTCGGCCCCGGCGACCTGCTGCCGACCGAGGCGGACGACCTGCGGCTGGAACCCGGCTGGCTGGCCGCCGAGGAGGCGCCGGTGGACTCCGCGGTCTCGCCGGTCGCCGAGGACCTCGCGGAACTGGCGGAGGCCGAGGACGCGGATGTGACGGCCACCGCGCCCGCCGCCCTGCCGACCACCCCGGCGCGCGGCAGCCTCGCGGCCGTCGCCGAGGAACTGGGCCTGCGGCGCGCGCGGGTGCTCTCGCGGTACGGGCTGCACGTCGCCGCCGACCGCTGGGAGGAGTCGTACGGCCCGAAGACCCCGATGGCCCAGGCCGCGCCCGCGCAGTGCGTCAGCTGCGGGTTCCTGGTGCCGATCGCGGGCTCACTGCGGCAGGCGTTCGGCATCTGCGCCAACGAGTTCAGCCCCGCCGACGGTCACGTGGTCTCCCTCGCCTTCGGCTGCGGCGGCCACTCGGAGGCGGCGGTCATGCCACGTCCGCCCCGCCCGGCCCCTCCGGTCCTGGACGAGATGAACGCCGAGCCCCTGCCCCTCCACCCCGCCCGCCCCTCCGGCTCGGTGGAGCCCGAGGGCCCCACGGAGGAACTGGGCCACTCCTAGTCTTCGGCGGTTCCGGTCTGATCGGCACCGCACCGCCCTGAAACCAGAGCCCCCAGCGGAGGGCTACGGGGCGCGGCCCCGAGAATGGCATCCCGCCGGAGCACAGCCTCGAAGCGAGGCGCACCTCCCCCAACGGGGT